>JADJQX010000006.1 GCA_016712525.1 Myxococcales bacterium | reverse complement strand
CGACGTCTCCTGAGGCCTCGATGACGGTTCCAGGCTCGCGAGCAGGGTAAGCGGCCCGCCACTTGCTGGAGCTCCAGTTTGACTTCGATTCTTTCCTGCGTCTTGCGGCGCGAGGGCCCGGTGAGCGCGATCTCGTGAGCGCCGGGAGCACACGATCGTAAGATGGCGTCCGTCGACGGTGGGGTCGGCCAGGTACGCGTGCCATCGGTCGGGTCCGATCTGGTCCCGTGAAGACGGTCGCGCGAAGGCCGTAGCGGTCTTCGGGAGGATCGTGAGTAGATCCCTGCGCGCCTCCTCGGTAAGGGGTGCCTGAGCGCGCAGTCGTCGAGCACGAGGACGTCCGCCTTGCGATCCGAGAGACAGGACGCGGTGGTAGTGCCAGTCCGCGCGATGCGGAGCTCGTCGAAGAGCCGCGCCACGCGTCGATACAGACCGCGGAAGCCTTTGCGGCACGCCTTCACGGGCGAGGGCGCATGCGAGGTAGTCGCCTTGCCCGTCCCGGTGGTTCCCGTGACGATCGCCGTCTGCTTGGCACTCAACGACATGTCGCGAGCCGGCGCACCTGGTACGCTTGTCGAGCTGACGCTCACAGGCGGAGATTCCCCTGATGCACGCGTCGGTGATCCGGAGCCGGCGTCGCGGAGATTTTTTCGCGGCCGTGAGCAGCTATGAGCGAGCATCTCGGCTTGACGAGGAGGCGAAGGACATTGTCGAAGGCCATCGCGAGGGTGCCGGAGACTTGTTCGGTCGAGCCGGGCGGAGGCGAGCACGCCCAACCATGCGGGTGAAGTTTCTAGAGTTTGTTCTCTCAGCATGTCTTCCCTGTTTCTCTCAGTGGTAGTCGGCGCCGCGGAGTTTTCGTGGACTGGACCGGTCGCGGCGGGGGCGCTGGTAAGGGCTGCGTCGAGGTTGTGTTTGACCGTCAGCACGGAGCGGCGCTTCGCCCCCACGTAGAGCGCCTCACGGCGTAGGCGAGTCGCTCGTTCCCGCACTTTTTCGCGAGCCGAAACAGTCCGGAGGAACGAGCCGGTAGCCCAGCCCGGGTGATGACGCCCTCCGAGGATGGCTTCCGCGAGGGTGGTGTGAGGGCCGATCCCATCGGCCCAGTCGAGGATGCGCGAGGGGGTCCACCTGGCCTTGCAGCACGGTGGTTGCTCGGCATGTGCTCGGTCGTGGTCGTGAAGCTTCCGGTGTTGTAGTTCGCAAGTGCGCGGCAACGCGCTCGCGCCCGTGGAAGACTCCCCGATCGCGCTTGGCGTCGCCTCAGCTGTGGGTTCGACGTCGCCATGACGCAGGCCGTGCGGGACCGAGTGAAAGTAAGCCGTCGAACGCGACGTGGTAGTCGACGTTGAGGCCAACCTTCCTTCCACGTCTGCGTCTCGAACCCTGCTGGGGAGCGGCCCGAGGGGCAGGCTTGCTGAGGCGCTTCGAGCTTTGGTGGCGGCTCGCCTTGTGGCGTCTTCATCGTCCGCGTGTTGAGTTCCGAAACGAGCTCACGCAGGCGGCGCGTTGAGCTCGCCAAGGCTCGAGCAAACCTCTCGTCCTGGATGCGCGCGAGCAACCACCGCTCGGCAAACCGGACGCTGACCTCCGATCTTCGTCCTTGGTTGCGCGACTTCGGCCGCGCCGGCAAAACCGTGGTGCTGTGCGGCGCGGTCTCGGCGGCGTCGCACCCCAGGTCGTAGCGGCACGCCTTCACCACGGCGCTTTGAGTTGATCGGGCACGTTATCGCGCGCGGCACACCGCTGAAGAACGTGAGCGCCCGCGCAACGCCTGCGACGAAGCCGGGCACCTGTTGAGTCCGCGTCGCCCGGCGTACGTGAAGGTTTCGCCCCGAGAACGGAGACGAACAGCTCGACCTCGACGACCTCTCCGTCTCGGTCCACGAATCGCGGACGCATCCCGGCGTAGTCGACTCAACGACTGTCGCCCGGCGACGTGCGTGCACCTGCTGCATCACGGTGTGGAGCGCCGTTTGCCACGCCTCGGTAGCGACCGCAGAACGCGCGTGTACTGTAGCCCGCGTCCGGCTGGGCCGCCAGGTAACGGCGCGTGCAGGAGCGCGAGCGTCACCCCGGTCGCCGCAGCGCTCGACGTGCAACGCCGCGCAGTCGGGCCCAGGACGCATGCACGACGGCCGAGCGGGCCATCGATGGCACGTCTACGAGATCCTCGTCCGCGATCCGAAGCTTCGCCTCTGCAAGCCGCTGCAGCCCGGTGACGTGCGCGGCGTCATCCGGGTGCACAATCGTCGCCGACGCGACGAGGTTTGCAACGGGTTGAGGTCGAACCGCGACGGCCTGGTGCCCGATCTCGAGGATGCGGGTCGTCGTCCCACTGCCGTTCCACGGGTCCAATACGGTCAACGACGCACCCTCCCGAGTTTGCGGAGACGCCTCGCGTGAACTCCTCGGTGTACCCCGCGAGTACGGATACCAGCTCTGATTCCGCGATCTGCGATGGGTTTCGTTTGGCGTCCAACGGCAAACAAGTGCCGACTCCTCGCAGCTTCTGCGAGAGTCGCGCTCCCATTCCGGCGGCGGTTCGTCATGGCGTGCCCGTCTGTCGCGCGGCGGAGAGCGCTCATGAGCCCAAGCGCCACCGACGTTCCCGCCATGGCTCGACCTGCACGTGCAACGCCTTCGCCGACCTGGGGCTCGTCCGCACTTGCGCCCCGCCAGCGCTCTTTAGCTCGTTTCGACGCACCGGCATACGTGGTCGGTCCCCAGAGCCTTCATCGATGTGGCGTTCACGTCCCGGACGAGGTCGATTTGATGCATTTTCCTCTTGACCCTACCAATTCCGCCCCCAAACCCGGCTAGTTAGTGCCCGACCCCACGCCCCTGCACTACGTTGCGACTTGAAGTCGTTCCCGGCCAACTCGCCGGTTGATGTGCAGCAGCTCGTGTAGTTGCATCGCGCACCCCGTCGTACCCGACCGGGTCGCGGTCAAGAGGCGCATCCCTTTACTCAACCGCGCGCGCCAGGCTCCGGTCACCTTCAAGGCCTCGTTCGACCCTTAGAGACCACCATCGCCGCAGCACCAAGCCTCGCGCACCTTCGAGACCACCGTCGCAAAGATCCAAGCGTCGTTCGACGCTTCCGGAGCGCCCGGAACCGCAGTCCCTAGGGTCGTTCGACCCTTCGGGATGACCCTGAGGGCACCCCCAAGGGTCGTTCGACCCTTCGCGCGCATCGCTGCGCGCTCCCACAAGGGTCGTTCGAGCCTTCGAGCGGGCCCGCCCGCCGCTTCCGGTGCTCAGCGGACCAGATACCTTCGCCGTTACTTCGTCTTCTTCGCGGCGCGGGTGCGCGCGCCCTTCCCATAGAAGTCAAGAGCCCCGCGATCGACTTTCGAGCTTCGGGTTCACGGGGCGTTCGCCTTGGCGATGCCATAGGCCGGCACCGTGACGCTCTTCACGAATGCCGCTGACGCGAGGCGGTCGTCCGACACGGAGGTGAGGAGCGCCTCAAGATCGGCGGCGAGCGGCTCGAATGACGCGAGGCGCGCGAGCGCAGCCTCGCAGGCGCGGTCTCGAGCGTGTGCGGATCCTGGCCGCCGTCGCGGTCCGCGAGCGAGACGAACAGCTCCGGGTGTGCGTCCACCGTGTCCAGAATGGTCGCAAGCGCACTGGTTTCGTCCTCGCGAAGGCGGCCCGGCGACACCGACGTTCCTCCGCCGTCAACCTGGCCAGGCCTACCACCGCGAGCGCGCTTTTCACGAGCCCCAGCGCCCGACGCGCCTCGGAAACCGCTTCCTCGACCCCACCCCGCTCCGTGGTCTTCTTCGTCCTCGCCATGATTAAACCTCCCACCTTTCGGATGGTACCGGGCACCGTCGTGAACCGTCAAGCACCAGTTCTGAGCGCGACGCTGATGATGCTGCCTCCTCGAAGAAATCGCCCCGGCATGCCTTGACCCGACGGCAACGCAGGGTATGGATAGGTCTCGCATAAGGGGGAGGGTTCGACGTCGCTAGGGGCGGTCGAAGGGGCGCATCCAGATCGAACGACCGCAGAGTGTTGGCGGGTCGGCAGCACCGAACCGTCCCAGGCCATTAGGCACTCCCTACGCTGACATGTCGCAACTACAGTCGTCTCGTACTCGAAAGGCACGTCGACCATGGCATTCATCAACCCAGGACCGATGACTCTGTGTCTTGGAGCCCAGCAGGAGCAACCAAGACCCGGACCGAATCAAGCCTGGTGCACGTCGCGACCGCGGACGACACCGAAACCACGCTACTGAGCGTCACGCCGCCAAACAACGCACTTACTCGTTTCGCGCTACCGTACTCGGGCGTTACGGAACGCGAACGTACACAGCAGATCTCCGGGCCATACAATCAAGTGTCAGGCACTTGACGACAATAGAGGCACCGTGGGCCTGGAATGAGTTTCGAAGCGTCTTCCCGCAAACCGTTGCGGCGCGGTTCGACCGAGTCGGGTCCGCGGTACTCCTTAAGGTCACGGGTGAAGACGGCGTTGACGTCGACTGGTCGGCAAGCGTCAACGTGCACATCTTGTCAAACACTCCGCTCAATTCCAATATTGGAATCGACCCGGCAACGCTGAGCCTAACGGGCTACTGGCTCAACTACTCCGGAGGCACCTGGACGGGGACTGCAAGCGCCGGCGCGAGCGGAGGGCGGACCTTGGTCGCTGGCACGGTTCCCTCTGTCGGGCCAAACTTCGGCACTCATCCGTCCGCGGCCTTCAACGGGACCACCCAATACCTAGACAGTGCCCTCGACGCCGACGACTTTCTCTCGGCGACGGCCTACACCATGGAGGTCGTGTGCGACATCGGGGGGACTGCTCGGCTCTGGCGCGATCCACGACGAGGCGCTAATCTTCGGCGGAACCTCGCAAATATACATATCCGTCTCAACATCCGGCGTCCAAGCGGGGCACTTCAACTCTGTGAGCGGGACCTGGCAACTCCGAGAGTGGCGCTACCTGCCCTTGGAACCAAAACCAGCATTCAGGTACGGTTCGGGCGGCGGCACTATCGGCATTCGCGTAAACGGAGGCCCATGGGCAGAGAACCCAACGGCCGATAGCTGCGACATCCCAGGCTATCGCCAGATGCGCACCGGAGTAAACTACGACTCCACCAAGTTCTTTGACGGGCGCGTAGCGCGCATCTTCTGCACAAACACCGCCTCAGCGACGCTACCCTTGACGGCACCTACGCACACGCGCAGAGCAACTTTGGTGTACCGTGAGTTTCCCCTTCCTTCAGGCTGGCAACGGCGGGGGCCATGGGTACAGCGCGTAATCAACGGGGAGGCCGACTGGTCGCACCGCGACGGCGCGACCATGTGCGTGCTCGACTCAAAGCGCATTCTTCTCATAGGGGGCTGGAATCCAGGCCAGTGGGCCACGGAAAGCACCAACGAGATATGGAAGAGCGACAACGGCGGGAAGACATGGGAACTACTACTAAGCCACAACCAAACCCCGCCAACGTCCGGAGCGGGCGCTCGATTTCGTCCAGTTCACACTCCAGCGGCTGTGGCCTGCGACGGATACTTCTACCTAATTGGAAGCGATGCCCAAACTCCTCATTCTGAGGTATGGCGCACGTCCCTAGCGGGCACGGGCGAGGTTTGGGAGCGGCGCACTGCGACGCTCCACGCTGACTGGGACGACAGGCACTTGGCATAGCCGGATCGCTGGACGGAGTTCTGTACGCCATGGGCGGAATGCTCGACGTCGAGACGCCGTCTTCGGCCCAGAACGACGTCTACGAGTCAGCAGACGGCGGTGCCACCTGGACAAAATGAACATCGCGGTTCCGTGGTCTCCGAGGGCAGGGGTGTACGGAATGCCGCTCATCGGAGACCGAATCTTTTTGGTGTCTGGGGGAGTCTACGCGGACGAATGCTTCGACGGCGTTTTCGCGTTTGACGGCGCGGCATGGTACACGATAAATGCCGATGGCACGTCGCCGATTCCATTCGGAAGCGGTGCGGGGCAAACCGCAGGCCGCTACTACCACTCTGTACTGCGGACTCCCGACGGACGAGTCTGGATTGTAGGGGGTTTGCACTGGACCCCGCGAACAACATCGGGCTCGGAAGTGTTTGGGGAATCGCGGCGTCAGATGACAACTGCGAAACATGGTTCCATTTCAATGATATCGCATGGGGAGCGGGGCTAGGGACCCACGCCGACGCACTAGCGGTGTTCGAGAACAGAATAGTCCGTGCGAGTGGAAATGCATTCGATCGCGCCACACTTACTATAAATCGAGAGGCAATTCCACCAAGTCCAACTATCGTATCGTGCGCTCCGTCGACAGGGCCGACCTCGACGGTCACAACGATCACGGGGACAGGCTTCGCTCAAGGAGTCCTCGGGGTCTACGTGTTTAACGGTGGTGGGCCAGTGGAAGCCGCGAACTTTGCCGTGGTGAGTGACACCGCGCTGGAAGTCGAGATGCCCACCTTTCCTGGTGCGGTCGTCTACTTCATGGTTTTTGGCCCGGGCGGTCAAGGATACGATAACTCTTTTCGTTCACCTACATTTGAGGCACCATGATCTCTCGTCCCATCCTCACTCTGCCTCACGTGGGCGGCGCCGGCCATCCTCTTCGTCGCGTGCTCCGCGACACTCCCTCTGCTCGACGAGAACGACGCTGGAAGCCGCGACGCGAGCGGGCCGGACGTGGTCTCGCCACCTCCCGACGCTGACGGCCCCATCCCCGCCGATGGAGGCACGGACGGAGAGCCGCGCGACGCCGCCCCGACGTCTCCCTCGCGTGCGCGCCCGGGCCGCTCATGCAAGACGGCAGCGTGGTGTTCGGCTGCGTTCCCACCTCCGTGAGCTTCTCGACCACGCTCGCGGAGCCGAGGGAGGGTGGGGCGTGCGCGCCTGGCACGACCCCCTTTCAGGAGAACGGCGTCGACTGTTGCATCACGGGCGCCGACGCATCGGTCGCGGACGTGCCGGTGCCCGTGACGTTCGACGTGGACAGCGGGGTGCTAGTATGGAACGGGCGGGTCTTCGCGGCCATGCCCGGTCCTGAGTACAAGGTCTTTCCTCCCACGAACACCGAAGAGACGTACGACGCCGCGGCCTCCGTCCTCGCTCGTGGCGGGCTTCGCTCGCGGCGTACGAACGCTTCTTCCGCGTCTATCGGGCCGCCGACGTGCCAGGCGGCGACTTCGACATGAGCACGTACACGCGTGTCACGCTCGACCTCGACGCCGGCACCTTTCGCCCTCCGCAGCGAACGGCGTCCGAACGCGATTTACACGATGACCTGCAGCCCAGGGCGCGGGTTCGCATGACGACCCCGAGGTGCCGTTGGGCGCACGCGACGCGGCTCGGGACTGAGGCCAGGGCAACGGGGGCCTCCCCTGGCCGCTCGGAGGCTTCGCGCGAGGGGTGACTCGGGCGTCGCGGGGGCGCGAAGCCGAGAACGGCCTTTGGGGAGGCCGCGGGCGCGCAGGCCGTTAGGCCGAGCACCCGCGGGTGGGGGGCACCCTGGCTCGCTCTCTCGTGCTCTCTCTCCTGCGCTCGCGCGCTTACTCTTCCTCGGCGCCGCCCGCGACGGTCATCTTGGCGACGCGGAACGTGGGCGACGCGGTGGACGTGCGGAGGTCGAGGTCGGAGCCGACGGCGTCGATCGTCTTCCAGAGCTCGTCGACGTTGAGCGAGATGGTGACCTCGGAGACCGGGTACGTGATCTCGCCGTCCTCGATCCAGAAGCCGGAGGCGCCGCGGGAGAAGTCGCCCGTGACGGCGTTGAAGCCGAAGCCCATCATGTCGGTCACGTAGAGGCCGCGCTTCGTGCCCTTGACGATGGACTCGGCCGAGTCTTTGCCGGGGGAGAGCACGAAGTTCGAGGTGGTCGCCGAGACGCCCGCCGAGCCGCCGCGCGACGCCGAGCCCGTGCTCTTGCGACCGAGCTTGCGCGCCGAGTAGCTGTCGCACAGGTACGTGCGGAGGATGCCGGCCTCGACGACGAGGTTCTTGCGGCTCGCGAGGCCTTCGCCGTCGAACGGGCGGGAGCCGGGGCCGCGCACGATGAGCGGATCGTCGACGATGGTGATCAGATCGCTCGCCACGCGCGAGCCTTCGCGGCCGACGAGGTAGCTCGATTTACGCCAGATCGAGCTGCCCATGACGCAGCCGGCGAGGAGGCCGAGGATGGAGCGCGCGGCGTCCGGGTCGAAGACGACGGGGACCTCGCACGTCTTCACGGTCTTGGCGCCGAGCTTGCGGAGGGTGCGGCGCGCGGCCTCTTTGCCGACGGACTCGGGGGTGTCGAGCTCGGCGAGGTGGCGCTTCGCGGTCCAGTGGTAGCCGCGGCGCTTCTTGCCGCCCTCGTCCTCGGCGAGAGGCACGACGCTGAGGCTCTGGTACGAGCCCTTGTAGGCTGCACGGAACCCGCTCGAGAGCACGATGGCGGACCCGCCGGCGACGCGGCTGAAGCTGCCACCTTCGCTGTTCGTGAGGCGGGGGTCGACCTCGAGCGCGGCCTTCTCGCCGCGCGTGGCGAAGTCGAGGGCGGTCTTCGCGTCGATCGAGCCACCCGCGGGATCGTAGAGGTCGAGGTCGGGGGCGGCCTTGGGATCGCAGAGCTCGCTCGGATCGGCGGGGCCGGCGAACTCGTCGCGCTGGCAGAGGTCGGCGAGCTCGAAGCGCGTCGGCCACGAAGCGGCGGAGACCCGCGTCGGAGAGATCGCTCGTGGAGGTGCTGGCAACGCGGCCGCCCTTGATGACCCGGAGCCCGGCCGAGCTCGTGCCGGCCTCTTCGACGAGCTCGGGCTTGCCGAGGCGCACACGGACCGAGAGCTCGGCCCCGCTGCGCACGATGCACTCGGCCACGTCGGCCCCGCCCTTCTTGGCGTCGGCGACGATTCGGTCTCCCAAGGCGAGCAGGTGGTCGAGCTCACGGTCGTTCGGCATGAGGCGGGAGCCTACCAAACTTTGGCCGGAAGAAAGGCCTCATCCACGCGCGAGGGGCTTTGACGAAAGCCGGAAGCCTTGAGAGCATCGTGCGATGCGACACGTTCATGCGCCCACCTGCGCGCTCGGAGCCGGCCTCGCGCTGTCGCTCGCCCTCACGGTGCCCTCGCGAACGGCGACGACCGCCCACGCACCATCGCCCCGAGCGAGATCAAAGAGGGCATGAAGGGCTACGGGCTCACCGTGTTCAAGGGCATGACGCCCGAGCGGTTCGACGTCGAGGTCGTGGGGGTGCTCCACAACTTCCGCCCGTCGCAGGAGCTCATCTTGGTGAAGACGCCGCACCCGCGGCTCAACGTCACGAAGAACGTGCGCGGCATGAGCGGGAGCCCGATCTACTTCGACGGCAGGCTCGCCGGCGCGTACGCGTACTCGTGGGCGATGTTCCAGACCGAGCCGGTCGCCGGGGTCACGCCGATCGCGCCCATGCTCGCCGAGCTCCGGAGGCCCATCCCGCCAGGGTTCTCGCCGCTCGACGGGCGCGCTCCTCTGGCGCTCGGCCAGAAGCGCGAGGCCCACGCCGAGGTCACGCGGCCCGAGCGCACACAGACCTCGTACGAGGGCACCCCCGGAGAGTACGACCTCGCCGCGCACACGAAGCAGATGCACGCGCGCTTCGCCCCCGATCCCGCGCGGCCCCTCGTGCCCGCGGCCACGCCCCTCATGATGGGCGGCGTGGGCGATCGCACGGCGGCCTACCTCCGCAAGGTGTTCGCCCCGCTCGGGCTCGAGCCGATGCAGGCGGGCGGCGGGCAAGCGCAGCCCTCGGCCGACGCAGGGAGCACTTCGTCGACGGAGGCTCGCTCGGCGTGGCGCTCGTGCGCGGCGACGTGTCGTTCATGGGGCTCGGCACGGTGACGCACGTCGAGGGCTCGAAGGCCACGGGCTTCGGGCACCCGATGATGGAGGCCGGCACGTGCGCGCTGCCCACGGCGCTGGCGAAGGTGCTCTGGATCTTCGCGAGCGATCAGCACTCGTCCAAGATCGGCGAGCTCGTGAAGCCGCTCGGCACGCTCGTGCAGGATCGTATGAGCTCGGTCGTGCTCGACGAGAAGATCGTGGCCCCGGTGTTCCCGCTCTCGGTCGAGGTGAAGGGCGCGGTGGGCGCGCCGAAGACGTCCTGGAAGACCGAGGTCTCTGCCGACAAATTCATGAGCCCGCAGCTCACGGCCGCCGTGTTCGGGGCGGTCATCGAGGCCACCGCGAACGAGCGTCGTGACGTCACCTGGAAGCTCACGTCCAAGGTGACGGTGCGCGGGCGCGGCACCTTCGACCTCGAGGACTTCGGCGTCGCGACCGGCGGCATGCCCGAAGGAGGCGACTTTACCCGCGTGATTCGCTTCGTCGGCGACGTGCTCAATAACCCGTGGGAGATCGCCCACATCGACAAAATCGAGAGCGTGCTCACCCTCGACTACTCGCGCGATCTCTACCGCCTGAAGGGCGCCGAGCTGCTCGACCCGCAGGTCGACGCGGGGGGCAAGGCGCGCATCCGCCTGAAGCTCCAGCCGCAGTACGGCGCCGAGGTGTCGCGTGTCGTCGAGGTGCCGCTGCGCGAGGGGCTCGAGGGCAAAGAGGTAGACCTCGAGATCCTGCCGGGGTACGCCGTCTCCCCCGAGGTGGCCGCACCTCAGAACCTCTCGGATCTGTTGGCGAATTCGCAGAAGCAGTACGTGACGCCCAAGGCGCTCGTCGTGCAGTACCGCGTGCGCCAGAACGGCGTCGCGTTCGCGGGCAAGGTCGCCCCGGAGCTTCCGTCGTTCGCGTTCGATCTCCTCCGCCCGCAGACGAGCGACGTCGGCCCCGAGGCCGTCGCGTCCTACGCGCGCACCATCGTCCCCATCGAGAAGTACGTCGACGGCAGCGAGCGTGTGCGTGTGCGTGTGCGGTCCGTCCTCCGTTGAGCTTCGCCGGGCGCGCCGCCCTCCCCTCTTCTCTCTCCCTGGTGCCCTCCCCCATGATGCCTCGCTTTCGCTCGTTCGTGCTCGCCTCCCTCGCGGCCTCTACCGCCGGTCTCGTCGCGCTCCCCGCGCACGCCGTCGGCACCCGCACCTTCGTGCTCGACTCGATCGAGCGCCTCTCGGGCGGGGATCTCAAGGGTGTCGCCGTCGGCTCGGACGGCGTGGTCCGCGCGGGGCTGACGCTCGGCAACGCGCCCCTCGGGAGCGACGTGCAGGCCAGCTTCGCGGCCCTCGCGCTGAAGGACGGGAGCGTGCTCGTCGGCACGAGCCCCCAGGGCAAGATCGTGCGCGTCGTGGGGGACGCCGCGCAGCCCTACGCCGACACGGGTGGCCTCGCGGTGACGGCCCTCGCCGAGCTCAAAGACGGCACGGTGATCGCGGCCACCATCCCCGACGGCAAGCTCTTCAAGGTCACGCAGGGCAAGGTCACGCCGTTCGCCACCTTGGACGACGTCGCCTACGTGTGGTCCCTCGCGGTGGACGCGCAAGGCACGGGCGTCTACGCGGCGACGGGCGGCAAAGAGGGCAAGGTGCTGCACGTACGGGCCGGGTCGTCCGAGGTGGTCTACAAGAGCGACGAGCCGCACCTCGTGTCGGTCGCGCTCGCCCCGAACGGAGACGTGTACGCGGGCTCGAGCGGCAAGGGCATCCTCTACAAAATCAAGGGGCCCGGGCGCGCCGAGGTCCTCTACGACTTCCCCGGCGAAGAGGTGAAGGCCGTGGCCGTGGCGAAGGACGGGACCGTCTTCGCCTGCGCGAACGAGTACGGCGAGCCACCCGAGCCGCCCAAGCGGAGCCCCGTCGCCGTCGGTCGGTCGCCGCAAGGGCCCACGACGAGCGCGAGGCCCAAGGCCGGCAAGGGTGTACTCTACAAGTTCGATCCGCAGGGCCGCCCCGAGAAGCTCATGGACCACAAGGAGCACCACTACACGGCGCTCTGGGTGGACGAGCGAGGGCTCCCGCACGTGGGCACGGGCGCCGAGGGGCGCGTGTACACGGTCGACGACACGCACGCCGTGACGCTCGAGGTCGACACCGACGAGCGCTCGGTGGGGGCGGTCATGATCGCGAACGGCAAGGGCTTCGTGGCGACGAGCGATCCGCCCGTGCTCCACCGCGTGCTCGGCCAGGGCGGCGGCGAGGCGGTGTGGACGAGCAAGGTCCTCGACACGACCCTGCGGGCACGCTTCGGGAAGCTCTCGTGGCGCGGCACGGGCCGCCTCGAGGTGTCGACGCGCACGGGCAACACGCAGACCCCGGATGGCACGTGGAGCGCGTGGAGCGCAGGCCAGACCCAGACCTTCGGCGTCTCGAGCCCGATGGGGCGCTACGTGCAAGTGCGCGCGCGCTTCGTCGACCCACGCGCCACCCTCACCGACGTCACCCTGCCCTTCGTGACCGAGAACGTGCGCCCCGTGGTGCTCGACGTGAGCGCGGGCCCCAAGAACGCGCCCGCCAAAGAGCCTCGCGACGGCATCGTGGCCTCGGGCGGCGAGATCCCGAAGCGCGACGCGACCGTGAAGATCTCGTGGAAGGTCGACAACCCCGACTCCGACGCGCTCCGCTACCGCGTCTCGTTCCGCAAGGAAGGCGCGAGCACGCTCTACGACGTGACCAAGCCCGACGAGACCTTCACCAAGACCGAGCTCGAGTGGGACACGCAGGCGATCCCCGAGGGCAAGTACCGGGTGCGCGTCGAGGCGAGCGACGAGATCTCGAACGGCCCTCGCGACGCGCAGAAGCACGCCAAAGAGAGCGACGCCTTCACCATCGACAACACCCCTCCGCAGATCGCCGATCTCCAGCTCGCGGGTCGTCGGCTCCGCCTGCGCGCTCGCGACACGGTGTCGAACGTCGTCCGGGTCGAGGTCGCGTACGACGGGCGCACCGAGTTCCGCCCCGTGAGCCCCCAAGACGGCATCTTCGACTCGTCCGACGAGGCCATCGACGAGGACATCGGTTCCCTCGTGCCGCCCGGCGCCCACGTCGTGACGGTGCGGGTCTACGACGCCGCCGGAAACGCCACGAGCCGCGAGGTCGACGCCAAGTAGAGGTGCGAGCAGGGCTCCTCGGGCCGGTTCGAGGGGCCTTCGCGCTCCTTTCTTGCGCCCCGGAGGCAGCTCGGGTAGCAGCCTTCGCCCGTCGTATCGCGACACCGAAGTCATGGGCCACGCCCGAGGCGTGCCCGCACCGCCCCGCAATAGCTAATAAATTCGGGCAGTTGAATGCCCGACCAGGCGCCCTTAGGCGCGGCATGGGGCGTGAATAAGAGAATCGCCGAAGCCATGGCCGACACTCCCGCCGCTCCACGCTCCCTGCCTCGAAGGCCCCGCTCGCCGGCCCTCGGGGGAGCGCTCGCGGTCCTCGCCATGCTCGGGCTGCCCCTGTCGGCGGTCGGTGGTTGCTCGATTTCGGCGTCGAACGACGCGCTGTCGGCCGACGGGAGCGCCCCCCCCGAGATTATCCCGACGGGCTCCGCGTCTCTCACGAGCGACGGAGGCGCGGGAGACGTCGACGCCAAAGAGCCTCTCCGCGGCAGCCCGCTCTGCCAAGCCACCAAGACCACCTGCTGGCCCGACGAGGGCGCCGTCTCCTGCGGGGGAGCGCCTGCCGCCGACGCCGGGGCCATCGACGGGGGGAACCTCGAGGTCGACTCCTGCCGCGTCACGTTGGGGGGTCCGTCGTGCACCCCCTCGGGCAAGGGCGCCCCGGGCGACATGTGCTCGAGCTCGTCCGACTGCGCCGCGGGGTCCGACTGCATCTTGCGCGCCGACGGCATGGGCCAGTGCCGAAAGTACTGCTGCGGGGGGACGTGCTCCAACGTGGGCTCGCCGAGCGGAGGCGCGACCTTCTGCGACGTGGTGCAGCTGAACGAAGAGGCGAGCGTCATCGTTCCGGTGTGCATGCCCGTGAAGGCCTGCAAGCTCCTCACGAGCGGGCAGTGCGAGCAGGGCGAGACGTGCGCCATCGCCGCCGACGACGGGACCACGAGCTGCGTCCGCGTGGGGCAGGCCAAGGCCGGCGAAGCGTGCGACGATACCCACTGCGGGGCGGGCCTCACGTGCGTGGGCAAGCCGGGCGCAAGGAAGTGTTTCCAGTTGTGTCGCGTGAGCGCGCCGTCGTGCACGGGCGACTTCGTCTGCAAGCCGAGCTCGCTCATCCGCGATACGGCCATCGGTCTCTGCCAGGGCCGCTGAGCACGAGAGCCGGCGACGAGATCGGGGCGCACGGGCGAGCCGGCCGTGCGACGTGAGACGTGATCCGGCCCGCGCGCCGGCCCTGTCGCCGTCCGTGATCCGTCCGGAGATCCCACCGACGTTGGCGCCAACCTACGGAAATGATTCAGAACCACCGGCAGCCGCAACGCAGCCGTGAGGTACGGCTCGGCCGCTCAGAACGTCAGCCCAGACGCGTAGTCGGCATCGACGTCCGAGCCCATGAACGCTCTCCGATCGAGATGGCCGGGGCCACCAGGAAAATCGGCCGGGCCACCCGTCTTGGTCGAAAAACCCAAGAGTTTCGCGTTCGAAGCTTAGGCACGCGGCCTGCTCTTGGCGGGCATGCGAACGATCTCGAACGAGGCCATCCCAAAAACGGTAGTCGACCCCGGCTCGCTCGACGTGCTCCCCGACACGCACGTCCTGGCGAGCGTGCTCGGAGGCTCCGAGGGGGCGGCCATGGAGGCTGCGGCGAAGGCCCTCGAGCGTGCCGGGGGAGTGCTCGGTTTGGCGAGGCTCGGCTTCGGCGAGCTCTCGAGCCTCCTCGGGGCCGAGGGCGCGCACCGGGTCGCGAACGCGCTCGTGCTCGGGAGGAGGGCGCTCTCCCCGCCCCCGCCGGTCACGATCGAAGACGCGTCACGGGTGCACGCGTGGGCGATGAGCCGCCTCGCGCACCTCGAGCACGAGGAGCTATGGATGCTCGCGCTCGATGGGCGCAATCGGCTCCGGGCCGCGCGGTGCGTCGCACGAGGAGGGGGCCATGCGCTCTCGATCCGCGCGGGGGACGTGCTCGCGTGCGCCCTTCGTGAGAACGCGCGCGGCTTCTTGCTGGTACACAACCACCCGAGCGGAGATCCGTCGCCGAGCGACGCCGACGCGACCTTCACACGCGCCGTGGCGGAGGCCGCGGCCATCGTGGGGGTCCCCCTGCTCGACCACGTGGTCGTCGCGGGCCCTCGGTACGCCTCGGTGCCCTTCCCCGCCGATGGGGAGACCCGCGTGGCAACCCTCGTGGCCGCGCGTCCACGCGAGACCTCGCCTCGAAGGAGACGCCCCCGCGCGTGAGGAGCAAGCTCACTCGTCGGCGTGCTCGCGCGCCTTCGGATAACAGCGACCCACGAAGCCGCAGTGGATGGCGTCGCATACGGCGCGCGAGGCCCGCGGGAAGCGCCCCGTCGCCCGCGCCTCCGAGAGCCCCGTCGCGGCGTCTCGGACGCGACGCTCCGACACCTCGTGGTCCACGTCGGGCAGCCACAGCGGAGTCTCGGGATCTCCACCCAGGAACGCGACCCCCGCACGGACGCGCCTCGCGCTCGGGAAGAGCGTGCGGGCCGCGAGCACGTAGAGCTCGAGCTGAAAGGCGTAAGGCTCGAGGCCCGGCCCGCGGGCGCGTTTGTAGTCGACGACGTGCACCTCGTCGCCCGCGACGACGACGAGGTCCATGGCCCCGCGAAGGAGGACACGACGATCTTCGCCGATGGGCACCTCGACCGCGAACGAGAGCTCGCGACGCGCCTCCGCCCCGCGGGACATGACCTCACGAAGCCACGGGCCCGTCGCGAACCGAGTGATGCGCTTTCGGAGGACCTCGTGGCGAGGGTGGTCCTCCGGGTACCCTTCGCGCGTGAGCCCCTCGGCCACCGCCTCCGACGTCGCTTCGGGGGAGAGGCGCCCGAGCGCGTCGGCGGAGAGGCGCTCGAGGACCTTGTGCATTCGTGTGCCCTCGTCGGCTGCCGCCGAGACCGTCGTCTTCTCCGCTCCGGTCGCCTCCTCGAGGGGGCCCGAGGCGGCGTGCGCTCCGGGGCGCGCCGTCACGTGCTCCGGCAGGCCCAAAAGGTGGACGAGCTCGAAGCGACGGGGGCACACGTGGAAGTCTTGGAGGGACGTGGGGGCGATCGGAAGTACCCGGAACGATGGAACGATTCGGCGTTCGAGCGCGCTCGGCTCGTGGGCCGCCGCAGGGCCCGAGGCCGTCTTCTCACGGGGCTCGGGAGGCACGACCTCGGAGAGCTCGACGACCCCGAAGAGCGCGCGGGTGGCCTCGGAGCTCTCCATGGCCGCGAGCACCGTGGCCAGGGCCGTCTCGGCCGACTTGGAGACCTCACCCGACTCCTTCGCCCTCCGCTGCCCGACGAGGAACATCATGTGCGACGCGCGCGTGAGGGCGACGTAGAGCAGGCGACGGCGCTCGGCCCGCTCGCGCCGAACGGCCACGAGGCGAGCCCGCTCCATGGTGGGGCTCTCGATCACGATGCCCGAGGGGTGCGCGATGCGCATGCCGAGCCTCGGCTCGCCGCCGCCCGAGAGGTCGACCGCGAAGGGCCCGGTTCGAGACGCGTCGTTCACGATGGCGCCGCACTGCGGGAAGAACACGATCGGAAAGTCGAGCCCCTTGCTGGCGTGCACCGTGAGCAGACGCACGGCGTCGTCCTCGTCCGAGAACGTGGAGGCCTCGCCTTCGTCGTCCGTGCCTTGCCCCCGCGACACGATGCGCCGGACGAAATCCTCGGCGCGCGTCTCGGCGTCCGCGAGCGCGAGCGTCTTCCGTACGTTCGCGACACGGGCACGTCCACGTGGCAGCGCCGCCAGCACCTCCTCGAGACGGAGCGCCTCGCACGCGGCACGGAGCGCGGGCCCCGGCCCCACCCGCGACAAGAGGGGAGAGAGCCGCTCGACGACCTCGACGACCTCCCGGACACGAGCGAGCTCGGCCTCGTCGACGGCGAGGTGGGCGCGGGGCCCCTCGAACATGGAAGGAGAGATCGGGAGGAGCCCTCGCCCCTCCTCCGAGAGCGCGAGCAAGGTCGCGTCGCTCACGGCAGCGAACGGACCGCGAAGCACGGTGAGCGCGGCGAGCCTGTCGGACGGGTCGACCAAGAGCGACAAAAGCGCAGCAGTATCGAGCACTTCGCGAGCCTTGTAGAAGCTCTTCCCGGCGAGCACGTAGGGCACGTCCGCCTCGGCGAGCGCGTAGGCCATCTCGTCGAGCATCTCGTTCGTGAGCGCGAGCACCGCGCAGTCTTTGTAGGTGGCCGCCCGGCCCGCGCCGAGGTTCGCCGCGCGGGCGCCCGAGACGAGCTCCATGACGATGCGGGTGATGGCGCGGGCCTCGTCGCGACGCGTGGTCACGGTGGGCTTCTTCCCGGTGCGCTGTCGGAACGGGGGCTTCACCCAGACGACTCGCTCCCGCGCGGGCTCGGTCGCGGCACCCTCGGGGGCCTCGAGGTCCTCCACCTCGGCCGAGTACTCGATGTCGAAGAGCTCGGGGGTCGCCTCTTGGGGAACGAACGCGCGTGCCGAGAAGGCGTTCACGAACGCGAGGATCTCGGGGCGGCTCCGCCGGTTCGTTCGGAGGGGGAAGAAGCTCGCGCGAGGGGGCTCGGGCGCGTACACGAGGCCCCCGGGCACACGCAGCTTCTCGCGGGCGCGCTCTCCCGCGAGGCCGATGCAGAGCTCCGCGAAGACCGACACGTCGGCCCCGCGGAACCCGTAGATCGACTGTTTGCGATCCCCGACGACGAAGAGCCCTTTCGGACGAACGTCGCGCAGGCCCACGGCTGGCACGAGACCATGCGCCGACGGCTCCGCCCACACGAGCTCGACGATGCGCTTCTGGATGGCCGACGTGTCCTGAAACTCGTCCACGAGGAGCACGTCGAAGCGCTTCCCGACCTCGCGGGCCACGTCGTCCCTCGAGGCGAGGAGCCGCGCGACGCGACCCAAGACCTCCCCGAAGCCGAGCCCCGGCGCGCGCTCGCGCTCGGCCGAGAGCTCTTCCTCGCACGCGACGAGCAGACCGCGGAGGGCGTCTTGGCGCGGGCCGAACGTCTCGCGGAGCTCGTACGTGGCGAAGAGGCGGAGGAGGCGGGTCGCCTTGGAGTCGGACACCTTGGGGAGAGTCTCGATGAGCTCCTGGAGGGCGACGTCGGCGGGCGGGCCGTTCGACGCGCGCTTCACCTTGGCGAGCGCGACGAGCGCCGCCTCGACGACCTCGAACGGGACGTCGTTCTTGGCGTTGATCGCCGAGAGGAAGGCCCCCGCCGCTTGCTCGTAGCGGGGGAGCGACGCGACGGCGTGCACGCGGCGGTGGAGGTCGTCGAAGCGCCTCTCGACGAGCCTCCGATCGTCGTCGGACGTGACGAGGGAGCCGGCGCGGATGCCGAGCTCGCTCGTCGCCTCGAAGTGTTGCCGGAGACGCGTGACGAGGCCGTCGAGCCCCGAGGACCGCCCCACGAGCTCTCGGACGAAGTCGGCGTGACCGTCAGCCGCGAACCGCTCGACGGCGCGCACGATGGCCGAGGCATCGCGGGCTCGGACCTCGGCCTCGTCGGCGACCTCGACGCCGTAGGGGAGCCCGGCCTCCACGCCGAAGCTTCGGAGGAGGCCGAGGCAGAAGCCGTGCAACGTCCCGATGGTGACGTCGGAGACCCGCGCCGACGCACGACGCGCCTTCTTGGAGATCTCGCTCGGGCTCGGCGGAGGGCGCCCGAGCGCGCGGCGCGTGTCGGCGATCGCGGAGAAGTAGAGCGACGACTCGGGCTCGCCCACGAGCCGCGTGAGCTCGCTTCGAAGACGCTCCCGAATCTCGTGTGCGGCTTTTCGGGAGAATGTGGTCGCGACCACACGCGCGGGGCTCACGGGCTCGCCGTCGGCGTGCTCGCCGAGGAGCACGTGCACGAGCACCCCGACGAGGGTGTGAGTCTTGCCGGTGCCCGCGCTCGCGACGAGCACGGTGTTCCTCTCGAAGGCGAACGCGGTCACGCCTCGCCTCCAGGACGCCCATCGTCTTCTTCGGCAGGCATCGCGAAGCGCGGCCTCCGGCACCCGCCGGAGAACGGGCACGTGCGGCACGAGAGCTCGTCTTCGGGGCGAGGGGTGACGTCACCTCGGCGCACCCGGCGGACGACGTCGAGGGCGCGGACCTCGATCGCCCCTTCGATCTGCTGGGCCACCTCGTCGGCGCAGCGGTCCTTCTCGTTCGGCCGCGCGAGCATCTCGTCGCGCAGGGAGAAATAGATGCCGGTCACGTCGGCGCGCCCGAGCGCCTCGCGCGCCGCGAGCGCGTAGAGCGGAACTTGGAGGGCCGTCGAGCCGACCTTGGCGCGCATGCCCTCGAGCGAGCCTCGTTTGTAGTCGACCACGCGCGCAGACGCCGTCACGCGGCCGACGTCGACGCGATCGATCCGCCCACGCAAGAGGAGCTCCCCCTCGCCGAGAGAGAGCGCCGGCCATGCGAGCGGCTCGTTCTCGCCGAAGGCCTTCTCCGCGAAGGCGAACACCCAGTCCGGATCGGCGGCGGCGTCCTCCAGGACTCGGCGTGCCACGTCGAGCACACGCGCGTCGAGGATAGCCTCGAGCGGCGCCGCGGTGCGCACCTCCGCGAGGTAGGCCTCGGCGCGCGCGAGCCCGGTGCGCACGACCTCGGACGGGACCGGGGGGCGTGCCTCGAGCAGGGGCCTCGCCGCGGTGAGTGCCTCGGCGAGCGCACCGTGGAGCCGTGTGCCTTCCTCGCGCGCGGTCGGCAGATCCTCGCCTTCGACGGGCTCGCGCGCTCCGAGGACGACGTGCGAAAAGCCGCGGAACGCACACTCGGCGAGACGCTCGAGCCCCGTGAGCGGAAGCGGCTTGTGCGCCCCGGTGTCGGCCTCGAGGGCGGTGAGCGGCGCGCCCTCCACGAGGCCGATCGGGGGAGAGACGGGCCGCTTCTCGTCGAGGAAAAACGCCTCCCGCGTGCGCTCGGTGTCCACCCGGGCACGGAGCGCCGGATCGTTCGGCTCTCCGCCTTCGAGGAGCGCGAGGACACGCGCATCGAGGGGCGAGAGCGGCGACGAGAGGCGCGAGGTGTGCCCGAAAGAGCGCCTCCGTGCGCCGGCGTCGACGAGCGCGGTCACGGCCGGGTGCACCTCGTCGTCGCCTTCGTCGTCCGTCGTGGCCGTCGCCGTGAGCACGACCTTGGAGGCCCGTGATGCCGCGAGCGCGAGCGCGCCGAGCGACCGCGCCGAAGCGGCGTTCGCGTCGTGACCGAGCGCGCCGAGCAGCTCGACGGAGAGCAAGGGAGAGCGAGGCCCGCCGCCACCGAGCCCCCTCGAGGTCGCGAGGGGCACAACCAAGAGATCGAGGTCCTCGTCGGCGAGATCGGCGAGCTTCGCGACGCGCACTGCCAAGGTCCGCGAGGCCCCGGGGAGGCTCGGCGCGGGGTCGTAGACCGCAAAAAGCTCGTCGAAAAACCTCGTACTATCGAACACTTGCACATTTCGTTGCCAGGCGCGTTCGAGCTCGGTGAGCGCGGCCTCGAGCGCCGCGTAGGCCCGAGCATCGGCGGCGAGCGCGCGTGCCTCGAGCCTGTCGTGGGGCGAGAGGTCGTCGCGTTCGAAGAGGTCGCGACGCGCGCGTACGGCGCGACGCCCCACCCCGAGCTCGCCGAGCACACGGGCAAACGCCGTGACGAATTCCGCCATCGACCCCTCCGCCGGGAAGGCGTCGAGGACGTCGGCGAGGCGCTGCCAGATGCGAAGGTCGCGTGCACGCGCCGAGTCTCCGGCGGCGCCCGGTCGTCGAGCGCGTTCGATCGTGCGTTTCGCCGCGAGGCCATGCTCCTCTCGGACGTCGGGAGCGGCGGAGACGACCTTGGCGACGCTGGCGAGGCGACGCCCGCCCTCCCCTTTCGGGAGGCCAAGATCGACGAAGGGCGACGCGAGGACCTTCGCGCGCGCGCGTGACGACGGCTCCTCGAGGGCGCGCCGCAGATCCTCGACCATGGCCGGGAGCAGCGAGCGGGTCTCGGGGACCCCATGAGCGACGACCTCGGCGGCCTCGAAGGCGCGCCCCAGCTCGGCGAGGAACGCCTCGTTTCGCGCCCCGTACCCGACCGCCACGGCCTCGACGCGCGCCCCGGACGCGAGCGCGGCGCGCACCTCGGCGGCCACGGCGTGCGCCTCGGACTCGAGCGACGCCGCGAGAACGACGTCGACGTCGGCCGCGAGCTCACGAGACGGCGACGTCACACCGTCGAGCACGCCGAGCCGTGGCTCGAGGGGCACGGTCCTCGGGGCGTCGGAGAGCCGCGGCAAGACCCACGTCGCGACCGTCTCGAGCGGGTCCGGGACCCTCTCGGGATCGAACGGTCGATCGAACATCGGCAAACACACCGTGGCGCGCCCTCCCTCGGGGGCGAGCTTCTTCTCGAGCTCGGCCAAGAGCGTGAGGCGCCCGGGGGACAGCTCGAGGACGAGCCGTGACTCGACGGCGCGGGCGCCGAGGGCCGCGACGACCTCGCCGTACGACGCACGCGCGACCGAACGAGCGAGCGAACGGGCGACGTTCCTCTCGGCGACGAGGCCGAGCGCTTCGAGGCGCGCGTCGAAGCGTGACGAGAGCCGGGCGAGCTCGGCGATGCGACCGGCGAACACGGGAGGCGCGCTGCCTCGGGCCGCCTCGAGAGGCCCCACGTCGCGCGCGAGGTCGTCGAGCGCGCCGAGCACGGCGGTCACGTAGCGGGAGAGCCGCGTCGTCCCGCCGGGGATGGCGAAACGCCCCTCCTCGAGGGCCTCGGCGAGCGCGAGACGCTCGTGCGCTCGGGTGGCGACGGAGAGCCCGGAGAGAGACGCGAGCAGACGTTCCTCGAGAGAGCCGAACGTGAGCGCCGAGTACCCCGCGACGAGAAAGCGCTCGACGTGCCTCGCCGTGGGCACCACGAACACGATGGCGGCGGAGGGCTCCGGAGACGCCGACGCAGGGAAGCGCTCGAGGGGGTGCTCGCGCGCGCTCGCCGCGGCTGGCGCCGACGTGGCCTTTGCCGAGGGGGGCGACGTGGGCGGAGCCTCGCGTTCCGCGGGGGGCGTGGCGACGAAGTCGAACGCGAGCTGAGGGGTCGCGCGCTTCTTCACCGGGTGACCTTCGACGGGAGCCGGAGCAGCTCGTCGAGGTGGGCGCGATCGTAGAGGTACGCGTACGTCACCGTGCTCGCGAGCACCCGCTTCACGTAGTTTCGTGTCTCTTCGTACGGAATGCCTTCGACGAACGGCTCGAGCTCGTCGGCGCCGTTGGCCGCGACCCAACGATGCACGGCACCCGAGCCCGCGTTGTAGGCGGCGATGGCCAGCGCAGGGTGTTTGTGGGTCCCCAAGAGCTTTCCGAGGAGCTTCGTCCCGAGGTCGACCGAGACCTCGGGCTTCTTCAGATCGGCCTCGGAGACGGCCACACCGTCGGAGACCCACTTCGCCGTCGGAGGGATGAGCTGCATGAGGCCGTACGCGTTCGCCGGGCTACGGACCTCGGGCATGAAGCTCGACTCTTCGCGCATGATCCCGAACACGAGCGCGGGCATGACCCCGTGCGCGGCCGTGGCGCGAGCCACTTCGTCGTCGAAGGCGCGAGGGTAGGCGGTCTCCCACAGGGTGCGAAAACCTCCTTCGGGGAGACGGGCGAGGTGGTCTTTGACGCGGCCGCGCGAGAACGAATGACCGACGTCCCAAGCACGCGCGCCGACGAAGAGCGCCCCGGACGCCCACACGAGCTCCGAGGAGGCCCCTTCGGCCAGCGCACCCGCCAGCACGAGCTCGCGCTTGGCGCCGTCCACGTCTTGCGCCTCGAGCAGCGCTTGCGCGCGCTTCCACGGCGCCGAGCCGAGCACCTCGGGGGACGGAGCCGGGACCTCGGACCTCGCGTCACGCGCGACGAGCGCATCGAGGGAGGCCTTGGCGGCCGCCGGGTCGGCCTCGGCCAAACGCGCGTAGGAGCGGGCCATGTAGAACGACAGCGGCGCTCGAGCGATGACGTCCCCGTCGAGCGTGTGCGCGCCCTTCGTGTCGCCTGCGCGCTCGGCGAGCCGCGCCCGAAAGAAGGTGGCGCGCCCCGCCGAGGCCCAGTGGCGATCGTCGGGAAAGAGCGCGTCGATGCGCGTGAGCAGCGTGCTGGCGCGGGCCGTGTCTCCGTTCTTCTGCGCGAGCAGCGCGGCGCGAAAGAGCGCCTCGCCGCGCATGTCCCCCTCGGGATAGAGATCGGCCACCTGCGCGAGCTTGTCGATGGCTTGCGCACGGTCGCCCTGATCTTCGAGCACGGCCGCCGCTCGAAGCGCGGCGTCGTCGGCGAGGCGATGGGCGGGGAAGCGTCGCTCGACCTCGGCGAAACGGAAGAGGGCCTCTTGGGGGCGCTTGGCCGACGCGCTCGATTTCGCCCCGGAGTAGAGCGCCGTGACGAGCTCCGGATCGGCGTCGCATTTGCCGATCGCGTCGCCCCACGCGTCGGCCGAGGGCGCGCTCTTGGAGGTCTTCGCGATGGCTTGCGCGCGGACGAGAGAAGCGCCGCACCCAAGCTTCGGGTCGAGCCCGGGCTCGGCCGCGAGCGCCTGGGCACGAGCGAGCGCGCGCGACGGATCTCCCGCGTCGACGAGCGCCTTGGCCTCCACGAGACGCTCCTCACGGGTGAGCTCGGACGGGAGCTTCGCGACCTGCGCGGCGCGCGCCCGCGACGCTTTGGCGCCGTAGGTGTCGGCGCGCGACGGAACCTCGAGCAGCACACGGGTGGCGAGCCGGTAGGCTTCTTTGGCCGAAGCCTCCGTGGGCGGCGCGCCCGCCTCTCCATCAGCCAGCGCGGACGCGAGCCTGCCGGCGCACTCGACCCAATGGGGTCCACGGGGCGCGCCTTCGAGGACGGCTCTCCAGAGGGGCACGGCCTCGGCGCGGCGCCCGAGGAGCGCGAGCGCGTCGGCGCGGAGGACGCGAGCCTCGTCGTCGGCGGCGGTCCCCGTGACGGACGCGAGGAGCTTCTCGGCCTCGCCCGGGGATTGCGTGAGGAGCGCGGCGCGAGCAGCACCGAGGCGCGCGTACGCGCTGACGACACACCCATCGACCGACGCACGGGTGAACGCCACGAGGGCTCGCGAGGGCTCCCCGGACTGAGCGAAGAGGCGACCGGAAACATACGAAAAGAGACACATTTCCGGCTGTGGCAGCCCCGCCTTGGCCGCGAGCTCGTCGACGAGGAGCGCGGCCCTCCGTACGTCGCGGGCACGGAGCGCGGCCTTGGCCTCGACGAGCCGCGGGTCGTCGATCCATGGCCGAAGGGCCGGGCCGGATGCCCGCGGCGACGAGGCGTCCGGGAGGCGGGCGTCGGCGTCGGCGTCGGTCGCGGGAGGCGGAGGGCGCGGAGGCTCGGAGCCTGAGCGCCCGCAAGCCCCGAGGAGGAGCGCTCCTGCGACGAGCATCCCCATGCCTCGCGCGACCCGACGGAGCCTCACGAGCGCCTCGTCTCGTGAGCGTGCACCTCGAGGGCGTCGTCGTCGGCTCGACGTTCGGCGGCGACGGCTCGGACGCGAGCGCGACCTTCGAGCGCGACGGCGACGGCCCGTTCTTCGGCGAGCGCTCGGGCGAGGGCCGTACGACGCTCCGTGCACACCGCTTCGGCAGCGGCGAGACGCGCTTCGTGGGACGCGACTCGCGACTCGTGCCCAGCGACGACGGCCGCGAGCGCGGCGAGGTGAGCTTCACGCTGTACGAGGTCCGAGGAGCGAAACGTCCCGGGGAGGGGCGCGACGCGGGCAGAGTCTCGCTGTTCCGTCGCCGTCCGAAGATCGCTCGCGGCCGCCGCGACCTGCGCGCGCTCGACCTCGGCCGCACGCTCGGCGTCGCGGAGCCCGAGGGTAGCGCGCTCCACGTCGTGTTTGCGCACCTCGAGCAGCGCCGAGAGCGAGCTGTCTTCGTTCCGATTCACCCGACGCAGCATAGCCAATTGGCCCCTCATGGAAACCCCGGAACGCTCGGGCCGCAGACCTGCGTCCGCGCGGGCCGAATCGCACGAAGCATGGGCTGGCAAAAAGGGCCTCGGTGAAAAAACGCCGTTTCGGGCACGAACACGAGGCGGGCACGTTCCCACCAAGAGAGTTCTCGGTATCCTGAGGGGGATGCGGGCGGTGCTCCACGACTCCGAAGGCCCGGCGCGAAACCGCCTCGTGCCGCTCGTGTTGCTCCCGGTCGGCATCCTCATGGCGGTGCTCGGCGCACCGGCGCTCCTCACGGGCGCGATCCTGACGCTCGGGCTCTGCCTCCCGGGAGTCCTCTTTCGATTTCCGGCGCGCGAGGTCGAGGTCGTCCCGTCCGGCGGCTCGCTCCACCTCCGAGGGGCGGGCGTCCGCAATCAGACCATCTCCGCGGCCGATCTCACCGGGGCGTCGACCGCGAGGGTCGCCGAGGGCATCGCGCTCACCCTCGCCCGAAAGAGCCGCAAGAGCCCGACGACGCTCGTGTTCGCGTCCGAGGAGGAGCTCGAGCGCGCGCGCGAGGCCCTCGGCGTTGGGCACGGCGGCTTCGGGACGATCACCTGGCCGCTTTGGCCGGGCGCCGCCGAGACGTGGGCGCCGACGGCTCGGGCCGTGGCAGCGCTCATGACGATGGCGGCCTTCGCGTTCGGCGTGGGCTCGCTCTTCGCGGCCGAGGGCACGGCCTACGTCGTGCTCGGGTGGATGATGCTCGTCTTCGCGTGGATGCCTGCGTCGTTCGGGATTTTGGGCGCGCTCGCGCGGCACACGAATCACGCCCTGACCCTCGAGCCCGACGGTGTTGCACTCCGTGGGTTTGCCCCGAGCCGCGTGCCCTTCGAGGCGATTTCGGGGATCGCCTCGAAAAACGGGCTCTTCGAGCTCGGCGTCGGTCGACACGCCATTCGCGCGTCCCATCGCGTCGGCGGCCTCGCCGGCGCCTCGGTCGACGACGAGTCGCTGCGGATCCTCGGCGCGCAGCTGGCGGCATGCGTCGGACGTGCGAAGGGGCTCGGGCCCGAGAAGAAAGAGGCGAGGACCCGGGTCGACACCCTCCGCCGCGGGCACGAGCGTGCGCGCGACTGGCTCGCGCGGATCGACGTCGCCGCGAGCGCGCTCGGAGCCTCGGGCTACCGGGGGAGCACGATCGAGAGGGACGACCTCTGGCTCTTGCTCCGCGACCCCGACGCCCCCGAGGACCTACGCGCTGCTGCCGGGCGCATGCTCGTGAAGGCCGAGACCGCACCCGAAGTGCGCGTTCGCGTGGGCGACATCGTGTCGGCCGTGCGAGAGACCGAAACGCAGAAACGCCTCCGCGTCGCCATCTTCCCCGAGCTCGATCCGACAGGCGAGGAGCTCGAGGAGCTCGAAGAGGTCGCGCGACGGCGAAAGCTACCGCCTACGACCTGATCACGAGCGACGTCCTCCGAGGACACGTCAGGCCGAGTCGGCCGACTCGCGAAGATGACGTCCGCAGGGTCAGTCGGCGGCCCACTCCTGCAGCGAACGCACCTCGGTCGACGCGCCCACGCGCGAGGCCTCCATCGCGTCGCACACGGCGATCGCCGCGGCCATCGTGGTGAAGTAGGGCACGTTCGTGAGGAGGGCTTGCCTGCGGAGCGAGTAGCTGTCGCGGACGGCATCGGCCCCGACCGTGGTGTTGACCACCATCGAGACTCGGCCCTCGCGGATGGCATCGACGACGTGCGGAGAGCCCTCTTGGACCTTCCGCACGTGCTCGACGGGCACACGCGCGCGTTCGAGGGCTGCGGCCGTCCCGCGGGTCGCCACGATCTCGTAGCCGAGGGCGCGGAGCCTGCGGGCGAGGACGCACGCGAGCGGCTTGTCGGCGTCTTTCACGCTCACGAACACGCGGGTCTGTGCCGAAGCCTTGGGCAGCGCGACTCCGCACGCGAGCATGCTCTTGCCGAACGCCCGCGCGAACGTGGCCGAGATGCCCATGACCTCGCCCGTCGAGCGCATCTCCGGTCCGAGGATCGTGTCGACGCCCGGGAACTTGGCGAACGGGAAGACGCTCTCTTTGACGGCGACGTGGCGGGGCGTGGGGAGGTCGTAAATACCCAGATCATCGAGGGATTTCCCGGCCATGACCTTCGCGGCGACCTTGGCGAGCGGCCGGCCCGTGGCCTTCGACACGAACGGGACGGTGCGGCTCGCGCGAGGGTTCACCTCGAGCACGTAGATGTCGCTGCCCTTCACCGCGAACTGCACGTTCATGAGCCCGACGACGCCGAGCTCGAGCGCGAGCATGCGGGTCTGCTCCTCGATGGAGAGCTCGATCTCCGGCCCGAGCGAGTGCGGCGGCAGCACGCTGGCCGAGTCGCCCGAGTGCACGCCGGCCTCTTCGATGTGCTGCATCACCCCACCGATGACCGCCCGCTTGCCGTCGGACACGCAGTCGACGTCGACCTCGATCGCGTTCTCCAGGAGCTCGTCGACCAAGATGGTCTTCGCGTCGGTCTCGCTCGCGGCCTCGAGGGCGAGGTGGACGAAGCGCTCGAGGTCCTCCCTCGAGTGGGCCATGGCCATCGCGCGTCCTCCGAGCACGTAGCTCGGGCGGACGAGCACGGGGTAGCCGAGCTCCTCGGCCTTCGCGAGCGCGTCTTCGGCGCCGCGGGCGATGGCGCTCCGCGGCCGCTTCAAAGCGAGCTTCTCGAGCAGGGCGTCGAACCGGCCGCGCTCCTCGGCGCGATCGATGGCGTCGGCCGAGGTGCCGAGGATCGTGACGCCACGGGCCTCGAGGGCCTTCGCGAGCTTGAGGGGCGTCTGGCCGCCGAACTGGACGATCGCGCCGATGGGCTTCTCTTCGTTCCAGATGGCGAGCACGTGCTCGAGGGTGAGCGGCTCGAAGTAGAGCCTGTCAGACGAGTCCCAGTCGGTCGAGACCGTCTCGGGGTTGCAGTTCACCATGATGGTCTCGAACCCCGCCTCGCGGAGGGCCATCGTCGCGTGCACGCAGCAGTAGTCGAACTCGATGCCCTGCCCGATGCGGTTCGGGCCTCCACCGAGCACCATGACCTTGGGCTTGCCGGTCGACTTCGCCGTGTCGCTCCGAGACTCGTACGTCGAGTAGAGGTACGGCGTGTCCGCCTCGAGCTCGGCGGCGCACGTATCGACGCGCAAGAACGTGGGCAAGATGCCGTGCTTCTCACGGAAGGCGCGGACGTCGTCCTCGCAGCCGGACGTAAGCTCGGCGATCTTCTTGTCCGAGAAGCCCATGCGCTTCGCCCGGCGAATGGCCTCGGGGGAGACGTCTCCGGCGGTGAGGCTCTTCTCTTCGTCGAGGATCATTCGGAGCTGAGCCAAAAACCACGGATCGATGCCCGTCCGCGCGTAGACCTCCTCTTCGCTCATGCCGAGGCGCATGGCGTCGGCGACGTGGAAGAAGCGGTCGGCTCGCGGCACTCGAACGATGTCGCGTAGAGCCGCGAGGAGCTCGTCCGTCGAGCGCTCGGGGATCTTGTGAGGCCCCTCGGGGAGCGCTGCTTCCATCACGAGATCCCGAGGCTTCTTCGGCGCGACGATCGCGGCGTGGTCCACCTTGCCGACGAGCGTGTCGATGCCCTCGCGGCCGGTCTCGAGCGAACGTGCGGCCTTCTGGAGGGCCTCGGCGAAGGTGCGGCCGATGCTCATGGCCTCACCGACGCTCTTCATCTGCGTGCCGAGGGTGTCGTCGGCACCCGGGAATTTCTCGAACGCGAAGCGCGGCCACTTGACGACCACGTAGTCGATGACGGGCTCGAAGGCGGCGCTCGTCCCGGTGATCTCGTTCACGAGCTCGGGCAGCGTGTACCCGACCGCGAGCTTCGCGGCGATCTTCGCGATCGGGTAGCCCGTGGCCTTGGAGGCGAGCGCCGAGGAGCGCGAGACGCGCGGGTTCATCTCGATGACGTGGAACTTGTCGGACCTCGGATCGACCGAGAACTGTACGTTCGCGCCGCCCGTCTCGACGCCGATCTCGGTCATGATGGCCTTCGCCGCGTCGCGGAGGCGCTGGTACTCGCGATCGGTCAACGTCATGGCCGGGGCGCACGTGATCGAGTCGCCCGTGTGCACGCCCATCGGGTCGAGGTTCTCGATCGAGCACACGACGATGAAGTTGTCGGCCGAGTCGCGCATGACCTCGAGCTCGTACTCTTTCCAACCGAGCACGCTCTCTTCGACGAGCACCTCGCGCGTGGGCGACTGCGAAATAGCCCACGCGACCTTGTCGTCGAGCTCGTCGGGCGTGAAGGCGATACCTCCTCCCGTGCCGCCCATCGTGAACGACGGCCGCAGAATCACGGGGTATCCGACGCGCTCGACGATGGCCCGCGCCTCTTCGACCGAGTGCGCGACGGCCGCCTCGGGGCACGTGAGACCGATCTTGGTCATCGCGTCTTTGAAGAGCTTGCGGTCCTCGGCCTTCTCGATGACCTCGGGCTTCGCCCCGAGAAGCTCCACGCCGAGGCGGTCGAGCGTGCCGTTCGCGGCGAGGGCGAGGGCGAGGTTCAGCGCGGTCTGGCCGCCGAGCGTGGGCAAGATGGCCTGGGGCCGCTCGCGCTCGAGGATGGCCGTGAGCGTCGTCACGTCGAGCGGCTCGACGTAGGTGCGCACGGCCATCTCCGGGTCGGTCATGATGGTGGCCGGGTTCGAGTTGACGAGGACGACCTCGTACCCCTCGCGAGCCAGGGCTTTGGCCCCCTGGGTGCCCGAATAGTCGAACTCGCAGGCCTGCCCGATGACGATGGGCCCAGCACCGATGAGGAGGATCTTCTTGAGGTCGTCGCGGCGCGGCATCGGGGCGCGTGTAGCAGGGTGGGGCGCGCCAAACCAGTGAGGATGCGTCAGCGACCGAAACCCGGGAGGCCCAAACGGCAGCGGGCAGCCCGAGCTGCCCGCGTGTGACGAATCGGAGACGGCCGTGTCACGGACAGGAGGCTTTGATGCTCTCCTTCAGCTGCTTGCACTGCGGGCCGAGGGCCTTTTTGGCCTCGGGGGTGGCGGCAGCCTTCTCGAAGCCGTCGCGCTGGGCCTTCAGGGCCGACTCGGCCGCCGAGCGGGCCATGGCGCCCATTTTGTCGATGCAGGCCTCGTAGGCGACGATGTACTCGTCGCACTCGGGCACGCCGGTGTTGGGCGGCGGGCGCTTCTTCTTGCAGGCGACGAGCGCCATCGCGCAGAAAAGAAGCACAATCCCGGCCTTCGTCCTCGTGGTCGTTCGGTTCATCGTCGTTCGTTCTCCCCTGGGTGCGACGTCGAGCGTACCGAACTTGGGACGGAGCGGGAGAGAATCAGAGCGACTTCGTGGCCTTCTTGACGAGGGTGGGCTCGCCAGGCTCCCACGAGACGACGACCGCGAGCTCCTTGCGGTGCACGAGATCGTCGCACGAGAAGCGGAGCGCCTTGCGCGTCTCGTCGAAGCGCACGTCGGCGCGGTTCACGCCCGCGGTGCTCGTGCAGGGCAGGTGCGTCTTCGCGGCGACGTGCCCGTCGGTCGTGTCGACGATCTCGAGCTCCCCCGCGTTGCCGCTCGAAGAGGTCGAGAAGCAGGCGACGTACCTGCGATCGCGCGACCTCTCGCTCGCGTCGTCGAAGCCGTCGCAGAGCAGGCTGGCGAGCTTGCGCCCGTGAACGTCGAACGCCTGCACCGTCGCGCAGCCCGTGCCGCAGCCGGCGACGAGCGAGAGCCCGTCGTTCGGGGTCCAGGTGAACGTGCCCCCCACACCGGGTCGGAAGCGCCCCGTCTCCGACGCCGTGTCCACCTCCGACACGTCGAACACGATGGCGGTACGAGGCTCGCCGCGCCGGAGCTTCGCGAACACGAGGGCGTGCCTGCCGGACGGAGAGACCGACATCTCGTCCGGAGCGACCCAAGGGGGCAGCTCGAACATCGCCTTCGAGCGACCGCCGCGCTCGACGACGACCTTCTGGCCGCGCGCGACTTTCCCCACGAGCCGCACCTTCGGGCGGCGAGGAGCAGCGTCGACCGAGCCGGACAAGGCGCACAGGACCGCGAGAGACACGACGAGAGCGACGCGCACGGGGCTCATGAAACTCGCTTACCGGGCCGACCGCGGCGAGGCAAACTCTTCGAGCTCCGTGGCCGGCGTAGTTCCATGAGCGGCCCTGCGTGTCGCGCAGAGCCGCTCGCACCGCCCCGCTCGCGTCTATTGCATGCTCGCGACCGAGACCTTCAGCCCCGAGAGGCACCAGGTCTGGCCGCCCGCGACGGGCTTCGTCACGTTCTTGTCGTCGATGGTGACCTCGACGAGGTTCGCGTTCACGGTGGCCTCGAACGGCTTCGTTTTGCCCGAGAACGCGGTGATGTCGACGGTGCCCGAGGTCGGCATGAAGGCCTTGGCGCAGTTCGACAGGTTCTCGTCGCACTTCGTGCGGATGACGATGCACGTCTCGCAATCGGCGTAGCTCGCGTCCGCGGCCGTGAGGGTCCGCTTTCCGACCGCGACCTGCCCACCCTTCGGCGGGAGCAGCACCACCTCGAGCGTGTCGACCGGCGTCGCGAGCGTCGTCTGGCCGGCGATGAGCACCGAGCCGTCCGATTTGGCGATGCCGTCGGTCGCGACCGAGACGAAGCCGTTGTTCGTGCAGTTGCCCGGCGTCGCAGCATCGGGAGTGGACGAGTCCGGCGTCGCGCTCGCGTCCTTGTCGGTCGGGGTCGACGTGTCGGTCTGGGTCGAGGCGTCCGTCGGGGTCGACGCGTCGCCGTCCCCCGGGGTCGCCGAGGAGCTGCATGCCGACGCGGAGGCGCCCACGACGAGCGCGAGCGACACGAAGGACACGACGACGGCCGAGCGGCGGAGAGAAGCTTGGGAGAAGGTCATCTCCCCAAAGTACCCGCTCGACGCGGGCCGGTCACGGCGTCTTCGTTGCCGAATCGCGCGGCGCGCGCCGGAAACTTGGCCCCTCTCCTCGCGGTTCCATATGCATCCTGGCCATGAGCGCGGCAGAAGAGACGAAGGCGGGGTTTTCCTCGGGCAACATCGCGATCCCGCTTCCGCGGGTGTTCGGGCGTCTCCTGCTCCTGCGCCTCCTGGCCCGGGGCGGCATGGGCGACGTCTACCTCGCCGCCACGACGGGGATCGAAGGCGCCGAGCGCCCGTGTGTGGTGAAAACGGTGCGCCGTGACCACATCCACGACGGCTCTTTCCTCGCGCGCTTCCTCGACGAGGCCCGCGTGCAGGCGCAGCTCAATCACCCGGGCGTGGCCCAGGTGCTCGAGGCCGCGAGCGACGAGCACGGCGAGCCCTACACCGTCGTCGAGTACGTCGAGGGGCGCTCGCTCGCCGACGTGCGGCAGCGCGCGATCCAGCTCGGCGCGCGCGTCGAGTGGCCCGAGGCCGTCGCGATGGCCATCGAGCTCGGACAGGCCCTCGCCCACGTGCACGAGCGCTCCGGCGCCGACGGCACGCCCCTCGGTATCGTTCACCGCGATCTCTCCCCGCAGAACGTGATGGTCGGCTTCTCGGGTGAGCTCAAGCTGATCGACTTCGGCACGGCGCGCGGGCAAAACCGCCGCTGCCATACGGTGGCGGGCGTCGTGTTCGCGAAGCCCGGCTACGTGGCCCCCGAAGTGGCGCGGCAAGAGGTCGGCGACGGACGCATCGACGTGTACGCCATGGGCGTCATGCTCTGGGAGCTCTGCGCGGGCAAGCGCCTGCTCACCGGCGACCCGCAAAAGCACCTCGAGGACGTGGCCCAGGGCCGCTTCACCGTGCCCGAGCTCGCCAAGTCGCGCGGCATCCCGAAGGAGCTCGACGTGGTGCTCCAGAAGCTCATGGCGAACGACCCCGAGGCGCGCTACTCGGGCGCGGGCGCCGCCGCGAAGGACCTCATCAAGGTGCTCCAGCTCGCCCCGTCGAAAGAGGGCGGAGAGCGCGGCCTCCGGAGCCGCATCGCCTCGCTCATGAAGACCCTCTGGCCGAGTGAGCCCGCGCGCTCGCGCGCCGAGTTCGCGAAGCTTTTGAAGGAGGCACGCCACCTCCGCGCCGAGGCCGTGACCCCGTCGTCGAGCAAGGTCGCCGAGCTCGCTCAACGCGAGGTCTCCGACGATCCCGCGGTGCTCTCGGGCACGCCGTACCGCCTCGGGAAGAAGATCGGCGAGGGCGCGAGCGGTCAAGTGTTCGAGGCCGAGCACGTGGAGCTCGGTCGCAGGCTCGCCGTCAAGGTGCTCGCGCCCACCCACTCGTCGGCAGCCAGCTCCGTCGACCGTTTCCGCAAGGAGGCGCGCGTCGTCGCGAACCTCACCCACCCGAACCTCGTCCACCTGCACGACTTCGGAAAGTCCCTCGACGGCCGCGTGTTCCTCGCGATGGAGCTGCTCGACGGCCAGACCCTCGACGCGTACGCGAACCTCGGGGACGACTCGGGCGACGGCGAAAAGCGCGGCCTCGGGTACCGCGAGGCCGTGTCGCTCGTCTCGCAGGTGACCCACGCGCTCGAGGTCGCCCACGACGCCGGGCTCGTGCACCGCGACATCAAGCCGCAGAACCTCTTCGTCACCAAAGACGGTGCGGTAAAGCTCCTCGATTTCGGCGTGGCCATGTGCGTGAGCGACGTGGCCGGCGACGACACCATCCGCGCCCGTGGGTTCGCCATCTTCGGCACGCCCGAGTACATGGCTCCGGAACAGGTCGCAGGCGAGCCGGTGGACGGCCGCTGCGACATCTACGCCCTCGGGTGCGTGCTCTACCAGCTCCTCACGGGCTCGGCGCCGTTCGAGGGCCCTTCTGCAGTGGCCATCATGGGGCGGCAGCTTCGTGATACTCCCGAGCTGCCGTCGCAGATCGCGAAGGACCGCGTGATCCCCGCGGCGCTCGAGGCCGTCGTCATGCGCGCCCTGTCGAAGGCACGCGAGGACAGGTTCGAGGACGCGAAGGCGTTCCGTGAGGCCATGACCCAGGCCATCGCGCGGACCGATCGCCGACGCGGCGTGGGCAAGGTCATCTTCGGCCTCGCGGGGCTCGCGTCGCTCGCCGTGCTCCTCGCGGGCGGCGTGGCCTACGTGAAAGACACGAAGCAGAAGAAGGGCTCGTACGCCGCGGTCATCCCCACGATCAGCGTCGATTCGCTCCCGCTCGTCTCCGGTGGCGAGCCCCCCGCGCCTCCGCCGACGCCGGTCTCCGTGGACGACCTCCCGAAGGTCGCCGTGGCCCCCGCGACGCCTTCGCCCGCGAAGGTGCCCGAGAAGGGCGAGCCGACCGCGAGCGCAGGGGCCGAGGGTGAGAAGGCCGAGGGCGAGCGAGGAAAGCCTGTCTCGACCACCGAGACGACGAGCGCCGAGCTCACGCCGAGGGCCCCCGCGACCGGCGTCCCCGCCGAAGAGGCGCCGAAGGGTGCCGGCGAGGACGAGAAGCTCGCGGCGAAGGAGCGCGAGGAGCAAGGCACGCCCACGAAGGCCGAGCCCGCCCCGAAGCACGAAGGTGGCTCGCTCCTCCGACGCGCCACGGCCCGCGAGTCGCGCTCCGACGCGCTCGCCGAGCTCGAGCAGAAGCGCCGCGAGGCCGACGCGAGCCCCCAGGATCCCCAGGCGCTCAAGGCTTGGGCCAAGGCCGCGTACCAAGCGCGTGACTCGAAAGAGGCTCGCCGCGCTGGCCGCGCCTGGGCCGCACACGACGGTTCGCCCGAGCCCCGCATCTTCCTCGCGACCGTGCTCGAGTCCTCGGGGCGGCGCACCGAAGCGAAGAACGTGCTCGACGAGTACCTCGCCAAACACCCCGACTCGGCCGAGGTGAAGCGCATGCGCGCCCGCCTCGGTGGCGAGCGTAAGCCCACGCGACGCTGAAATGCCCCTGTCGGCGCGCCCGAGCACGAAGGTCTTCGCGCTGCTCCTCGCGAGCCTCGGGGCGACCTTCGCCTCGGGCTGCACGTCGTTCGGGAGGGTCTCGGCGGGGCCGACCTTGATGCCTGCCACGTCAACGGAGCCCGTGTCGGCGGGGGTAGGCGTGATGGCGCAGCGCGGGTTCGGCGCGCCCACCGACGACGGTCGCGGCGCGGTCGGGGTCTCGGGCGGCCTCCGCGGGAACTTCACCGGGCGCTCGCAGGCGTTGGCGCTCGGGGAGGGCTTCTTCCTCGCCCACGACGTGGGACGTTCGGGGATGCTCTTCGTGGACGGGGGCCTTCACTTCGCGCTCGAACGGTACGACGAACGGATGCTCGTGGGGCTCGGACCGTACGCATCGGCATTCTACGGGGTCGACCTCGAGCGTCACGACCGCTTCGAGCCCGGGCGCTTCTTCGACGAGCACCGCCGCGAGCGCGTGATCCTCACCTTCGGCCCCTTCGCCGAGCTCGACGCCCGGTTGACGCGGCCGAGCGTCGCGCCGTTCTTCGGTGTCCAGATCGGTCTCATGTGGTGGAACGGCCACATCTCCGCCGAGGAGGCGACCCACGTCGAGCCGACGCCTCCCCCGCCCCCACCCTCGACGAGGCCCCGGACCAAAGAGCCCCCGAAGCCGAACGCGCCCCCGAGCGAGGTCCCCCTCTGAGGCACCTCGCGAGCCCGATCCCCCGGCCGTTACGCCGGATTTCTTGTCACGAGCGTTCGCGGGCGGTATTGGGTCCGCACCTCCGGCGAGCGGCCGGTCCCCATGGATGAGCAAAAACCCGTCGATTTGCGTCTGATCGAAGGCCCGACGTACCGGACCATCCTGAAGCTCGCGATGCCCACCGTGATCGCGATGCTCTCGCAGAGCGCGGTCAACGAGATCGACGTCGTGTTCTTCGCGCGCCTCCCTGGGTGCGATGCCTCCACGGCGCAGGCGGCGCTCTTGCCCTCGCTCATCCTGGTGTGGCTCTTCGGCGGCTCGCTCTCGGCGATCAGCGTAGGAACGCAGGCCCTCACGGCGCGCAGGTACGCCGAGAAGAAGCCCCACGAGGCGGGCGCGGTGCTCGCGAACGCGGCGTTCTTCTGCCTCGTCGGCGGGCTCGTCATGTCGGTGCTCGGGGCCTTCACGATAGGTCCGCTGCTCTCGCTCATGAAGCTCGGGCCCGAGGTGCACTCGGTGGCCCTCGCCTACTCGCGCTGGCGCCTGCTCGGCATCATCAGCATGGCGATGACCGTCGGGGTGAAGGCCTTCTTCGACGGCATCGGCAAGACCCACGTGCACCTCGTGGCGGCGCTCGTGATGAACGTGTTCAACGTTCTTTTCTGCTGGATGTTCATCTTCGGGAACCTCGGCGCCCCCAAGATGGGCGCGCCGGGCGCGGGTTTCTCGGCCTTCGTGTCGACGTGGATCGGGCTCCTCATCGTGCTCGCGTTCACCCTGCCCGAGCGCAAGACCTACGTCCCCCTGCGCCTCTCGAACCTCTCGGGCAGGCTCACCCTCGATCTCCTGAAGCTGTCGTTGCCGGCGGCCGCGGCCACCGTGGTGATGATGGTCGGGTTCGGCGCGTTCTCGCGCGTCGCGGGCCGGCTCGACGAGATCGCGGCCACGTCGAGCGTGGCCGTCGAGAGCGCGGCCATGGCCGCGTGTGGCAAGGCCGAGGCCATCAACGGCGCCGCCACGACGAACATCGTCGCCATCTTGAAGCTCACGTTCACGGCGTGCATCGCCTTCGGCACGGCCACGGCCACCCTCGTGAGCCAGTCGCTCGGCGCGCGAAGGCCCGAGGACGCCGAGCGCTTCGGGTGGGGCAGTGTGCGCCTCGGGCTCGCCATCTTCGGCGTGATCGCGCTTTGCGAGGGGGTGCTGTTCACCCCGCAGATCGTCGGGTTCATCACCCACTCGGAGCCCGTGCGCGCCGCCGCCATGATGCCCATGCGCATGATGGCGCTCGTGACGCCGCTCATCGCCGTGGCGCTCATCTTGAGCGAGGCGCTCTTCGGCGCGGGCAACACCGTGTTCGTCGCCATCGCGCAGCTCTGCCTCATCTTCCTCGTGCTCGTGCCGCTCGCCTTCGTGCTCGGCATCTACGCGGGCGTGGGCCTCGTGGGCATGTGGTCGGCCGCGGTGCTCTACGCCATCGGCGCGTGTACGGTGATGACGCTGAAGTTCCGCGGCGGCACCTGGAAGAAGATCCTGCTCTGACAGGGAGCCCGCGCCCCCGGTGCCCCGCGGCCGGAAGGCGCAGAGCGCGCGGACGAGCGTAGTGGGGCGACGCCAGAGACGCACGGTGTGCAACCGCCCGGCCGGGTGGCGCGTTGTTCTCCCGTGCCCCGTCGCGGTCGGGTCGCGCCACGCCTCATGGCCGAGCTCGCTTCCCTTTTGGGCAGGCGCATCCGAGATCGTGACACGAACTCAAAACTTCGTGCTACCGAAGACCCATGCGCTTCCTCCGACACGCCGCGACCTCGGTCGCGCTCCTTCTCCCCGCCCTCGCCTGCTCCACCGCGGAGGGGGAGCTCACGTTCTCGACGTGGGGTGAGGAGTACATCGAGAAGGGCATCCCCTCGACCGAGCTCGAGGATGGCTGGGGTGTCACCTTCGACAAGTTCCTCGTCGTGCTCGACGGGGTCGAGGTCTCGGATGGCACGACCTCGAAGGCCAGGATGCCAAAGCCGAGGCTCTTCAACCACGTGGTGCCCGCGCCCAAGCCCGTCTTCGCAGCCGGCACGCTTCCCGCGCAGGCCTACACGAAGGTGAGCTTCATGATCACACCCGTCACGGCCGAGACGGAGCTCGGGCAGGGCGCGACCGATGCCGACAAGGCCCTCATGACGAAGGGCGGCTACTCGATCTACGTGGAGGGCAAGGCGCAGAAGGGCGCCGAGCAGAAGCGCTTCTCGTGGGGCTTCTCGACGAAGACGCTCTTCGACGACTGCAAGGTCGAAGAGTCGGGACAAGAGGTCCTCGGCGTGGTGGTGACGAGCGGAGGCAGCCTCGACGCCGAGCTCACGATCCACGGCGACCACTTCTTCTACGACGATCTCCAATCGCCCGACGCGAAGCTCCGTTTCCAAAACCTCGCCGACGCCGACGCCAACAAGGACGGCGAGGTGACGCTCGCGGAGCTCGCGGCGGTGAAGCTCGCGCGCCTCCCGAAAGAGAACGGCCCCTACGGCACCGGGAGCGCGGCCGACGTGACCGACCTCGGCGCCTTCGTGACGGGCCTCACGCGCACGGTCGGCCACTTTCGAGGCGAGGGCGAGTGCATCGCGCGGGCCCGATGAGCGCTCCGCCCAAGGTCGCCCTCTCCCGTCGATCGCTCCTCGCGGCGGCGCTCACGGCCCCGCTCTTCGCCGCGTGCGAGGCCGAGGCCGACAGCACCACGGGGCGCCGCGTCGTGCTCGCGGTGCGCGTCGCCCGCGTCGAGCCGACGTTCGTCACGAAGGAGGGTTGGCAAGTTTCCCTCTCGCGGGCGCTCGTGTCGCTCGCGTCGCTCACCTTCTTCGAGGGAGAGACCCTCTTCGCCGCGCACGCCCCGAGGCGGAGACCATCGCCCTTCGCGCGGCTCGTGCCGGTGGCGCACGCGCACCCCGGTCACTACGTCGCCGGAGAGGCGCGCGGCGAGTACCTCGTGCCCACGGTCGTCGATCTGCTCGCGGGGGCGACCCTCGGCGAGGGCAGCGGCGTCTCCGGCATGTACAGGAGCGCGCGGGTCGCCTTCGTCGATGCCCCCGCCGGAGGCCCGTCGCCCGAGCTTGTGGGGTCCGCGGTGCTGCTCGAAGGAGAGGCAAAAAAGGGCGCCGAGGTGCGCAAGCTCCGCGCGCGTGTGCCGGCCGCGGAGCTCGTCACGAACGGCGTCGCGGCCATCGAAGGCTGCCCCTTCACGACGGCCGACGTGCAAGGAAACGGCACGGTGACGCTCACGGTCGCCGTGCAGGCGTGGCTCGGAGCGATCGGGCTCGAGGCGCTTCCGCAAAGCCCGACACCCGTCGAACTCACTGGCGTGCCCCTGGCGGAGCTCACGCGCAGCGTGAAGGGTGCCGACAGGTACAGGTTCGTGTTCGCGAGCGGGTGACACGATCGTCGCGGGGGTCGCGGCTACATCGCCTTCTTCGCGAAGCGAAGGACGACGCTCCGCGGCGTGCCGGTCGACGCGCCCTCCCGAACCAGCGAGACGACGAGGTCGACCTCCTCGGACTCGGCGCCGGAGGGGCACCCCACGTCGACGTAGATCGAGACCGCCCCACCGCTCACGATCGACAGCGGATTCGGCGTGGTCGGGTTGACCCCGACCGCCCAGCGCGACGTCTCCCACGGGGCGCCGGAGCCCGGATTGGTGACCGGGCGGAGGGCCGTGACGACGCGGTAGGAGCTCGACGCTGCCTGGAAAGATGCCAGAAGCTCGAGCGTGATCGAGGCCCCCGGACGCACGACGACGACGGCATCGTGGGTGAGGCTAGGTTCGAGCCGCGCATCCCCCGCGGCCATCGCCCACGGCTTGAACGCGCCGACGCCCGGTTCGGAGCCATCGGCAGCCTCCGGTTCGGCCGCCCCAGCGTCACCGCCATCCGTCGTGCTCGCGCCGGGGTGAGGCGCGGGCGCTTCCGAGGTCGGCCCCGTCGGCGACGGGGTGGCGTCTCCCACGCACGGGGTCTGCGGGCCTACGGGGTCACCGGCGGTCCCGCAGCCTGAGAGGGCACACACGACGATCAGGGTGGAGGCGAGAGCGAGGGCGGTTCGGTTCGGGACGTCGTTCCGTGCGTGGCGCATGACGCGAGGTACGGCCGCCCCGAGGGGCCGCTCCCCTGAGAAAGCGCTGAGAGTTGGTCGAGGGAGGTGGGGGGTGCCAGCCCAAAGGGCGGCGAACGGCGGGCCGTCGGTTCTCCCTCGCGTGCCTGTCACGCGCTGGCGTCGTCGAGGGCGCGCAGATCGGCGTCGATGCGTTGGTCGAGCGCGACATCCGTCGTGCGGCTCGATGCTCGCGAGCGCGCAGGCTCGGGGCTCTCTTTCGACGCACGTCGCGACCATCGGCGCACGAGGCCGAGCATACCAAGGAACGACGCGAGCACGGCGAGGCCTCCCACGATCGTGATGGCCCCGCGCGGCTCGGCGCCCTTGGGCACGGCGCGCACGCGCTCGCCGTAGCGGGCGACCATGTCCTCTTCGATGGCCGCGGCGCTCTCCCCCCGCGCGACGCGGCCGTCGATCTCGACGCGCAGCGCGGTGGCGAGCTCGGACTCGTGGATGTCGAGCGTCTGCTGGTAGCAGCACGGCGCGAGGAGCCTCCCCTCGACGTATTTCGCCGACGTGGGCTCGGCCGACGCGGACCCCACTACGGCGACGAGCGCGAGGCCCACGAGCACCGCAAGGAGGATTCGGACCTTCATGAAGTGGAATGTAAGGTCGCAAGTGAAATGCGCCACGGGGAGACGGCGAGACTCCCGCGCGCAACGTATGCGCTAGCGGCCATGTCTTCGCGTCACGCGTGCGTGAGAAGCGCGGGGCGCGGACTTACGGCGACATCGGCAACCGACGCACGTCGAGCTCCGTAACGCAGGTCTCGCGCGAGGGGTCGAGCACGGTCACCTTCGCCTTGAGCCAGCTCAGCGCCGCTCGGATCCGGTCGTCTCGGTTCTTGCGGTTCGCCTTTCGCTTGGTCTCGGGCTCGCCGGGCCGACGGTCCGGCTCCACGATCCACACGACGACGCGCATGGCGCGCGCAGGGTTCCTCATGGCTTCGACGCAGGCCATGAGCCACCTCTCGGGAGGCTCGGCTGAGCGATGTGCGGCCACGAGCCCTGCGATGGTGTCGCGCACCTTGCACGCGACCTTGTGCGGGAGCGACTCGACTTGAGCCTTCTTGTTCTCGATGGCGTGCGCGTAGGGCTCGCTCGGTGTGCCCGTGTACACCTTGGCCTCGATGAAGTGGATCGAGCCCGCCTTGACCCCCACAAAGTCCACGGCGGCCGACCCGTCGAGCTTCGCGAGCCCCGCGCGGTAGGCCGAGGTAGCGTCCCACTTCTCGAAGGCCTGCCACTCTGCGTCGTCGACCTCGAAGCGTATCCCATCCCCCTCGAACGGTCGCTTCACGGCGCGCCCTCGCCTCGGTGCCATGCCTCTTCGCGGTCATAGATGTCCGCGAAGGCTTCGAGGATGGGATTCCCCTTGAGGCCGAGGAAGCTCGGGGAGCGCTCCACCTCGACGTGACGGTCGCCCTCTTTCAAACCGAAGAACGCGAGCTTCTCTTCGGAGCCTCTCTTCGCCGCGAGGTCGAGCTCGGAGCAGAGCGCGTAGTCGTGCGTCGAGAGGACGACTTGAATCCCTGCCCGTGCGAGGTCGAACGCGACCTTGCTCATCAGGTTCGCCCGCTTCGGGTTAAGGCTCGCCTCCGGCTCGTCCCACGCGAGGAGCCCTCCCGGAGCGAGGGACCCGTTCCGCAAGAGGTACGCGAGCATCGCGATCTTCCGGTCGCCCTCGCCCACCATGGTCACCTCCATGGGGCCTCTGGGCTGCTGCTGGTAGAAGCGGTCCCCCTCCATGGTCACGGGGCCCTTCAACGTACCTTCGAGCACGGTCGCGAGGTCCTCGATGGCCCCCGCGCGAGCTTCGGGCCGCAGGGGGCGCAGGCCGAGCGCCAAACACAGATCGAGGTACGTCCGATCGAAGGACGACTCACGACGGAGCCAAGCCGCCGCGAAACCCGGGTAAATCGTGAGCAGCTCGCGCGAGGGCAAGAACAGGGAGGGCTGCGCACCACGGTGCTGGCCTCGGAGCGTCGCCCCGATCCGGCCGTCTTTGCCGATGTTGATCCAGACGGCCACGTCGCGCCCCCACTCCGCCGAGATCACGCAAGGTTCGCCGCTCCGGTGTGCGAAGCTTCCTAGCGAATCGGGCAAGAAGACCTCGTTCAAATCAGTCGCGATCCACCGGTCGATTCCCTCGTTCTGCGTGGCTCCTTGATCGGGGTCGCTCGACTCGGGTCGGGCGAGGTTCGTATGCGGTCGCGGTGCGGCCGCTACCTGCCGACGCCCGTGCTCCTCGCTCACACGCGACAGGACGTACACGAGCTTGAGCAGGTGTGTCTTGCCCGTGCCGTTCTCGCCGACCAGCACGTTCACCCCGCTCGAGAGGTCAAACGTCGTCCGCCCGGGCCCGAAGACCGTGAAGTTCTCGACCGTAAGCCGCGTGAGGACCATGGCGCCACCTTATCGCGTGCTCGGCCCTCTTGGAGGGCCAGGGTTCAGTCACGGGCGACACTGGCGCGACCGGCTTGCCTCCCGGGCCACCCGAGCCCTTTTCCCCCTCGACACGCCTATTCACCACGCTTAATGTTCGAGCCCAAGGGGGGTGGTGAGGGACATCGCCCCTTCTTTTTTCCACGGGAGGACGGTGCTCGATGAACTTCAAGTCGCTCAGCAGCGCCGAGATGATCCACATCTCGGCCGAGATGGTCACGCCGCGGCGAAAGGCGCACACCGCGCTCATGGCCCTGCCCTCGACGGCCGGCCTCGTGCCTCTCGTCGCCACGGCCCACGAGGCGCTCGAGGCCATCGAGGGCCGCACGGGCAACGGCGCCCGTGAAGCCCAGCTCAAGGCGCTGAGCGATCGGTGCGTCGAGCTCGATCGCGATCACGACGCGTACGTGCGCCGCATCTTCGGTGTGTGCACCGCGCTCTCCGATGCGTCCCAGTCCCCCGAGCAGGCCGAGGCGTACCTCGAGGCCGGCCGCGCCGTGTTCCCTGCAGGCTTCGCCGCCGCGCAAGCCAGCTACAAAGAAGAGGCCGGCCAGGCCACGCTCGTCGACCAGCGCCTCACCGACGTGCACCTCGCCACGCTCGCCTCGATCTCCACGCCCGACGGCACCCTCGCCGACGACGTCGCGCGCTGGAAGAAGATCGCGAAGGAGCTCGGTCGCACCGAGACCGAACGCACGCGCCTCGCCGCCACGCCCGCCGAGTCGAAGGGCACCGACGCCGTCGCCGCGCGCAACGCGTGGATCGCCGCCGTGTCCGCGCTGACGACCGTCTTCGAGCTCTCGGCCCCCTCCGCGGAGACGCGCGCCGACGTGCTCGGCCCGCTCGAGGCCGAGACCGCCAAGGCCCGCCGCCCCAAGGCCGCCGCCCCCGAGAAGGCCCCCGAAGGCGAGCCCGGCCCCACCGACTGACCGACTGCCGACGGCAACGACGGGGCGGGGCTCGCGAGGGCTCCGCCTCGTTTCGTTTCGCGCACATGGGGACGGAGACGCCGGCAGGTGCTCAGCAGCCCGCCACGAACCGGGCCAACACGCAGATTTCCGCAGAAAAAGCCGGTCGCGACCGGGTCCGAGCCCAGATTTTTGGCCGTCGAGGCGGTCGCGACCGGGTTGGAGGCGAAAAATCTGCGTCAGAGGCCGGTCGCGACCGGGTTGGAGGCGAGATTTTTGCGCACAGAGGCGGTCGCGACCGGGTGAAGGGGCAGATTTTTGGGTCGAGGGCCGGTCGCGACCGGGTGGGTGGGGAGATTTTTGGGGAGGGACGCGGTCGGGGTTGGGTGGAGCGAGAGATGGCTGGACCGCCCCTCTCTGGCTCGCCTCCGGTCGCCAGATCGCTCCTCTCGCGAGGGCCGCGGAGTGCGTGCGCGGCCTCTGGTAGCGTGTCGAGGCCATGCGCCTCACGTCCCTGTCGCTGACGGACTTCCGCGGTTTCGCCTCGCTCGACCTCACCTTCGAGCCGGACGTGACGGTGCTCGTAGGCGTCAACGGCGCCGGCAAGACCAGCATCCTCGACGCGATCGCCATGATGCTCTCGCAGGTGCACGCCCTGCACCGCGAGGGAGCGTGGACCGACGCTCACCCCAGGCGTCGCGACGTGCGCCTCGGCGCGACCGTCGCTAGGGTGACGGTCGGAGTCTCACAAGGGAACGAGACTGGATCGTGGACGGCGACCTCCGACCCGAGCGCCAGCATCCAAGGGGCGATCCCAGCAAAGTCGGGATCTCCTCCGCTCGCCCTCTACTTCCCGACCAACCGCAGCGCCCTCGACATCCCGTCGCGCATCCACGCGAGTGAGGACGAGACAGCCTTCGACGCGTTCGCCGCGTACGACGGCGCGCTCGAGGACGGCGCGAGCAACTTCCGCGGGTTCTTCGAGTGGTACCGCCGTGAAGAGGATCTCGAGAACGAGGAGCGACTTCGCCCACCTGCGGACGGCGTCCTCCACGCGCGCCTCTCGTTCGTCCGTGAGGCGATCGAGAGGCTCTTTCCGGGCGGCAAGAGCCTTCGGATCGAGCGGCGCCCGCAGCGCATGGTGATCGAGCGAGGCGGAGAGACCCTCGACGTCTCACAGCTCTCCGACGGCGAGAAGTGCCTCGTGGCGATGGCCGGCGACTTGGCGCGGCGCATGGTGCAAATCGCCCCGGACGATCCGGCGCCGCTCGAGCGCGAGGTGATCGTGCTCGTCGACGAGCTCGAGCTGCACCTCCACCCGGGCCTCCAGCGCCAGATCCTCGGCCGCCTGCGCGCGGCCTTCCCCAACGCGCAGCTCGTCGTCTCCACTCACTCGCCGCAGGTGCTCTCGAGCGTCCATCGACGCAGCGTGCGGCTCCTCGAGGGGTTCGCGCAGAAGCCGCTCGACGCGGGGACCTGGAAGCGAGACACGAACAGCATCCTCGAGAGCGCCTTCGGAGACAGCGGTCGCCCAAGCGAGGTAGCGACGAAGATCATCGCGCTCCAACGAGCCGTCGACGCCGACGACTTCGCCAAGGCGCGCACACTCGTTGCGGAGCTTCGGGACGAGGTCGAGGGCTTCGATCCCGAGGTCGAGCTCCAGGCCGGGTTCATTCCGCCCGAAGAGGAGCCAACCGGGGAAGAGACGGCGTCGTGAGGTACGTGCAGAAGGGGCCCGCCCCCGAAACCATCACGCAGGCCTGTCGCGACAAGCCCGAGCTCGACACGACCGAGAAGGCGCGCGCGGCCTTCAACAGCCTAGACAAGGACGAAGTGCGTCTGTCGCTCGCGAAGGAGCAGGGCTACCTCTGCGCGTTCTGCGAGCGACGCATCCAAACGGGCAAGCCCGGCCGAACGTTCGGTGAAGGTGCTACCCAGACCACGACCCACAACATGCGGATCGCGCATCGAACGCCGCTGGACGAAGCGCCGGGCTCGGCTCTCACGTGGGAGAACCTGCTCGGGTCCTGCAACGATTCACGCACGTGCGACTCCGCGCAACACCAGACGGTGATCACGGTCGACCCCACGAGCAGAGTGAGTGTGAACCGTGTGCGCTACGAGCGCCGGGACACAGCTCCGGGTGTCTCCGAGATCTACATCACGTCCGACGACGCCGCGGTTCGCAGGGACGTCGAGGAGACCCTTGGCCTGAACGGCGCGGAGCTTCCGCGGATGCGAAAGGTTGCCCTCGAGACGGCGAAAGAGAACGCCCACCGACAGGGCTACGGGCACGGGAAGCCGGCCCTTCGGAAGTACCTCGCCGCGCAGTCGTCTTCGAAGCACCTCCCGCACCTCGGGTTCCTCGAGGCGATGAGCCGTTGACCGTTCGCGAGAGCTCGCACCTCGTCTACCCTGTCTCGGTGACCTCTCGCCCTCTGCTCCTCACGCGTGACGTCGCGAAGCTCCTCCGGGTGCACCCGAAGCAGGTGTATCGGCTGCTCGCGCGTGGGCTGCCAGCGCATCGGGTGGGCTCTGAGTGGCGCTTCGTCGAGGCCGAGGTGCGCGCGTGGGCCGGCGAGCCCGTCGCGAAGGACGCGCCTGCCCCGCGGACCGAGCCGGCGCCCGAGCGGCCCGAGACCATGGCTCTCCGCGCAGGGCCACCGCCGCTCCTCGCCGCGAACGGCGACGTCGTGGTGGACGTTCTCCTCGAAGCGCTCCGCGCGCGCGGGACATACCTCGGCTTCGTCCAGGCCGACGCGACCTCGGCGCGCTCCGCCCTCGAACGCCGCGAGGTGCTCTTCGCGGCGTACCACGGGGGCCCACCGCCACGCGCCCTCGCCGACGTGCGCCTCGCGCGCATCCACCTGGTCACGCGCGAGGTCGGGCTCGCGGCGAAGAAGGCGCCGTCGTCGCTCCGCGCCCTCGAACGAAAGCACCTCGCGGGAAGGCCTCCGAGCGCGGGCATCCGCGGGCACCTCGATCGAGCCCTCGCCGACGCAACGCTCACACGCGAGCGCCTCGCCTTCGCCGAGACCGCCTACCCTTCGCACCGGGACGCCGTGCTCGCCGTCCACCGCGGCGAGGCCGACCTCGCCCTCACGACCGCCGCGTGGGCGGAGCGCGCGGGGCTCCGGTTCCTCACGATCGCCCGCGAGCCCTACGAGCTGCTCCTCTTCGCCGAAGATCTCGGCACCAAGGCCGCCATCGCGACGTGCGAGGTCGCCCAGACCGCCACCTTCCGGCGCGCCCTGGCCCGTCTCGCCGGGTACGACGCCTCGCACGCCGGCGCGATCCGGTACGAGAACGGGACGTAACCGCCCGCGGAGCCCCCCGGGCACCGAAGGGGAACGTCGTTCCCCAAATTGTCCTTATTGATCCTTCTTGTTCCTCGTTGTACGCCAACGGGATGAAGCCAACGCCCGTCCGGTGCCCTGGGCCTCTCGCGGGCCTGCTCGTGGGCCTGGCGCTCACGGCTGCCGCGCGCGAAGGGCTCGCCGCCCCGTGCAGCACGCTCGGACCCCAGCCCGTCGTGTACGTCGAGAACGGAGACACCCAAGAGCCGCTCCTGAAGCGCCTCGGGTATGCGCTCGCGCGGTCGGGGTCGCCCCTGCGCATCGTCTACAAGAACCTGCCGACGTGCACGCTCGCGGCGGACATGTACGGCGGCAAGGCCCTCGTGAACGACGCGACGGGCGCGCGACCGATCCGCTACGTGCCCATGCCCGGCGAGGACCCGACGTGGGACCCGAAGATGCCCTCGCCCACCTGCGAGGCCGACGATCCCGGGGGCCATCCCATTGGGCTCGGCATCGGCGCGACGTACCTCTCGAGCTGCCCCACCCTCCCGACGAAGCCGGCCGATGTCGCGGTGACGAACGGCCCCGTCCAGGCCTACGGGCTCATCGTGCCGCTCGCGAGCCCCGAGGTCGCGATCACGGCCGAGGAGGGGTACTTCGCGTACGGGTTCCCCGCGGGAGACGGGGCAGCCAACCCGTGGCTCGATCAGGCGCTCCGGTTCTCGCGCGGCCCGACGGCGAGCACCGCGCTCACCTTGGCCGCGGCGATGGGGCTCCGCGCGAGCGCGCTCCGCGGCACGGTCCCACCGAACAACACCTCGACCGAGGTGCTCGCGCTCGTCGCCGCATCGCCGAACCCGAGCGCGACGATCGGCCTCATGGGGACCGAGGTCTACGACACCGTGCGGGAGCGCGTGAAGCTCCTCGCCTTCCGCGCGTTCGGCCAGCGGTACGCCTACTTCCCCGACACGAGCGCCACCGCGTTCGACAAACGCAACGTGCGGGACGGTCACTACCTCCCCTGGTCACCCACGCCCTACATCGTCCGCGTGGACGGCGCGGGCATCCCCATCGACGCGAACGCGCGCAGGGTGCTCGAGCTCGTCCTCGGGAAGCGCGTGGAGCCGGGGCTCGACGGCCTCGACTCCGTCACCGCGAGCGGCCTCGTGCCCGAGTGCGCGATGCGCGTCACCCGCACCGCCGACGGGGGCGATCTGTCGCTCTTCGCGCCACCCGAGCCCTGCACGTGCGCCTTCGAGGCGAAGGTCCCGGGCGGCAGCACCACGTGCGCCGCGTGCTCCGCCACCACCCCGTGCGCCGCCGGCGTCTGCCGACACGGCTACTGCGAGGCCCGATGAACCGCGACACGCGCCTCTCCCCTCTCATGTTCGTCGTGCCCGTCGTGCTCACGGGCCTCGCGCTCGCGGCGTGCGACGACACGAGCATCAAAGAGTCGACCGTGGACGCGCGCGCGCCGGCGCCGAGGACGTCACCCACCACCGAGCCCTCGGACTCCGGCCTCTCCGACGGAGGACCCAAAGACTGCTTCGACGACCCGAAGACCCACGCCGAGATCATCAACGCGTGCACGACCGCGGTCCGTATCGCCAAGAACCCCGTGCTCCCGAAGCTCCTGCCCGACGGGGGCCTCCCTCCGGTCCCGTGACGCGAAGGCGGGTCTTTCTCGGGGTCGTCGTCGCGGCGGGGCTCGCTCTCCCACCCGCGCGAGCGCGCGCGGCGGACGAGGGGAGACCGCTCGCGCTCTCGGGGTACGTGCACGTCGACGCCGTCGCGTTCCGGCAATCGTCCGAGAGCCAGCTCGACCCATCGACGGGGGCGCCGCTCAACGAGAGCCGCTTCTTGCTTCGTCGCGCGCGCCTCCGGGCGGAGTCCGATCAGGGGTACCTCCACGGCGCCCTCGAGCTCGACGCGAACACGATCGCGGGGCCCCAGGTGCGCCCGTTCGCCGCCGAGGCGACCTTCAAGTGGCCCGCGTCCGAGCCCTACCGCGGCCCGGCGGAGCTCGCGCGCGCCACCTTCGCTCGCCCGACCTTCGCCGTGTCGGCGGGGCTCCTCATGACCCCCTTCGGCTACGAGGTGCCCGAGCGCGAGAACGTCCGGCCTTTCCTCGAGCGCAGCACCTTCGCCAACGAGCTCGTGCCACAGTCGTACGACCTCGGCGTGCGGATCATGGGTGGCTTCGGCCACGTAAGCTACGCGTTCGCCGTCGTGAACGGCTCCCCGATCGGCAACCGCACGTTCCCCGGGCAAGATCCCGACACGAGCAAAGACCTCGTCTTCCGGGTCGGCGGGACGGGCTCGATCTTCGGCGCGCTGCGGCTCTCCGCCGGCGTCTCGGGGCTCACCGGGCGAGGGTTCCACGCGGGCTCGCCGCCCACGAAGGACGCCGTCCAATGGCGGGACGAGAACGGCGATGGAATCGTGGACGTGCCCGAGCTCCGCGTGCTCCCGGGGGCGCCCGGCACGCCGTCCGAAGGGTTTCGGAGGTTCGCGCTCGGCGCCGACGTGAACGCGACGCTGACCCTCCCAGGCCTCGGCGACCTCACCGCGCGCGGCGAGCTCGTACGCGCGAAGAACCTCGGACGTGGGACGCTCGTGGCGGATCCTGTCGCCGCCGGCCGGGATCTCCGCGAGCTCGGCGCCACCGTCAGCCTCACCCAAGAGCTCACCCCGCTCGGCCTCGTGGGTGTCCGCTTCGACACCTACGATCCGGACACCGACGCCGACGAGGCCCTCCCGTTCGTGCGCGTGCCGCGTGACACGAGCCTCTCGACGTGGGCCCTCCTCGCGATGATCCGCTGGAAAAAAGCTCGCCTCGTCGTCGAGTACGATCACCGAAAGAACCCCTTCGGCAGGAGCCCCACGGGGACGTCGACCACCCTGCCGGACGACTCGCTCACCTTCCGCGCGGTGGTGGGGTTCTGATGCGCGAAGCCCTCCGCCGCGCCCTCCCGTTCGCCCTCGCGAGCCTCGTCGCCGCGGCCTGCTCGGCCACGACGATCGACGTGGGCGCGGACGCCGAGCTCCGCGTGACCGGCGCGCGGCTCACGCGCGGGGCGCTCCCCACGGACGGCGACGGGCCCCCCGTGCTCACGTTGTCGGCGGCGCCACGCGTGGCGCGGGGTACGGTCGGCGCCGCGTCGGGCTCGCTCGGGCGCGCGGCGACGGGGGTGCTCGTCGCGCTCGAGGGAGACGTCGGGTACTGGACGCTCACCGCTTCACCGCCGGACGTGACGGCGCCCGAGGCGCCGACGTTCGCCGCGTCGATCGGGATCTCGGCGCGCGCGAAGCTCGGGACACGAACCCTCGTGGTGATGGGCGTCGACCGCGAGGGTAGGCCCGGAGCGCGCCTCACGCGCCCGATCGTCATCGCGCCGACCCGCTTGCCCGAAGGCGCCCTCGTCGTACGGCTCACGTGGGACGAGCCCGCCGATCTCGATCTCCGCGTCACCGGGCCGACCGGCGTCGAGGTCGCAAAGGACTCACCACCCGCGCCCGACGGAGGCGCGAGCGCCGGTGTGCTCGACGTCGACGCGTTCGCGTCGTGCGCGCCGGACGGCGTCCGCACCGAGCACGTCGTCTACCGGTCCAGGCCGGCGTCCGGGCGCTACACGGCGCGCGTCGACACCTTCTCGCTCTGCTCGGCCGCCGTCGCGCACTACGAGGTCGAGGCGTGGCTCGACGGCGCCCTCGTCGGGGCCGCACGTGGGCTCTCGACGCCCTACGACACCCGAGGAGACCACGGGCGCGGAGCGGGTGCCCTCGCGCTCGAGCTCGATGTCCCATGAGGCGCACGCTCGCTCTCGCGCTCGAGCTCACGGCGGCGACGGTCCCAGCGACGGCGCGAGCCGAGCCCCCCCGCGCCGACACGAGCGTCGCCGTGCGAGGTCGACCGCGCGAGCGTCACGAGCCCACGCAGGTGAGGCTCGCGGCCGACGAGGCGCGCACCGTGGCGGGGACCCAGGACGACGCCGTGCGTGTCGTCCATGTGCTGCCCGGTGTGTCGCGCCCGGCGCTCGGCTCGAGCGACGTGATCGTCTGGGGATCCGCGCCGTCCGAGACCCGATTCTCCATCGACGGCGTCGAGGTGCCGTTCGTGTTCCACCCGAGCGGCGTTCGGGGCGTCGTGCCGAGTGATCTCCTCGGAGCCGTCGAGCTCGTCCCCGGCGGGTACGGCCCGGAGTACGGCCGCGGGCTCGGGGGCCTCTACCGTCTCGAGACCCACGCGCTCGCGAAGGGAGAGAGCGGGCGCGTCGCCTTCGACACGCTCGACGGTTCGGCCCGGGTCGGCTTCGGTCTGGGGCCGCGCGTCCGCGTCTCGCTCGGCGTTCGCAAGAGCTGGCTCGACGCGTTCGTGAGGCTCGTCTCGGCCGACGACGTGGGCGAAGTCTTCCCCGTGCCACGCTACGGCGACGCACAGGCGAAGGTGGCGATCGACGTCTCCGACGGAGAGACCCTCGACGTCGTCGCGCTCGGGGCGAGCGGCGCGACGGCGCGAAGCGTGACGGCCACGGATCCCGCCGTGACCCGCACGGCCTCGACGCACGCCTCGTTCGGCCGCGTCTATGCGCGGTACACGAAGGTGACCGCGGAGACGACGAGCATCGTCGTGCCGTTCGTCGGGCGCGACGCGGCGAGCGACGAGCGGTCCTTCGGTGTTGCGCCCGCCGAGCTCTCGCGGAGCGCCACGGTGTACGGCGTCCGCGCATCGACGCGCACCCGCCCCGCGTCGTGGGTCGCGTTCACGACCGGCGTCGACGTGCTCGGCACCGCGACGGACGTCACGCGGCGGGGCTCGCTCACCATCCCGGCGCGCGAGGGCGATCCGAACGTGTTCGGGCGACCGCCCGGGGGGGACCTCGCGGAGGACTCGTTCACCGTGCACGGAGTCGACGTCGCGCCCTTCGCCCACGCCGACGTTCGCCTCGGGCCGGCCACGCTGAGCCCGGGGCTGCGCGTCGACACGTACCTCCTCGATGGCTCGAGGTCGGTCCCCCCCATCGGGCAGACACCGCCCACGGGCTTGTCGCGGCTCGAGCCCGCGCTCGCGCCCCGCGTGTCGGCGCGCGTCGCGGTGACCGAGGCGCTCGCGCTCTCCGCTTCGTACGGGCTGTACCACGAGGCTCCGCGGCCCGAGGATCTGTCCGCCGTCTTCGGCACACCCGAGCTCGGGCTCGCGAAGGCGACGCACCTCACCTTCGGGGAGTCGCTCCGCCTCGCGGAAGGGGTGTCCCTCGAGATGGTCGTGTTCGCCAAGGAGCTCCGCGACCTCGCCGTGCGGACGCGCCTGCCGAGCCCCAAGCTCGCGCGCGCCCTCACCCAGAACGGCGAGGGCCGCGTGCTCGGCGCGCAGTGGCTCGTGCGGGCACGGACGTCGTTCGGCCTCACGGCGCTCGTCGCGTACACGGTGAGCCGAAGCGAGCGGCGCAACCTCGAGGACGCGACCTTCCGTAGGTTCGACTTCGACCAGCCGCACACCCTCTCCGTCGTCGTGTCGCAGACCTTCGCGGGGTTCACCTTCGGGGTTCGTGGACGCGCGTCGTCCGGCTACCCGTTCACGCCGGTGGTGGGCCGCACCTACGACGCGCTCGCCGACAGGTACGATCCGGTGCTTGGCGGCACCGGCACAGCGCGTCTCCCGGCTTTCTTCCAGCTCGACGCGCGCCTCGACCGCACGTTCTCGTTCGGCCGAGGGGCCACCGTGACCGCTTACCTAGACGTCATGAACGTGACGGCGGCAAGGAACGTCGAAGAGATGGCGTACTCGGCGGGGTTCGATCGCGAGGCGCCCATCACGGGGCTCCCCACGCTCGCTATCGTGGGCGCGAGGATCGAGCGATGAGAGCGCTCCGTGCTCCGCTCCTCCTCGCGACGCTCGCCTTCGGGTGCCGTCCGGATCTCGACGAGGGCCTCTCGCGCCTCGATTCGCCCCGTGTCGTCGCCGTCGTGCTCGATCCTCCCGAGGCCCCTCCCGGCGCGACGGTGCGCGTGTCGCCCGTCATCGCGAGCAGGGACGGGATCGTCGAGGGAACCGCCGTCGAGCTGGCCTTCTGCGCGCTCCCCCGTGCGCTCGGCGAGAACGGAGCTGCCCCCGCGAGCTGCTTGCGGGACGACGGCGTGCTCGCCGGATCGACTTCGTCGGGGGAGGCGACCCTCGTCGTGCCCCGCGAAGCGTGCCTCACGTTCGGCCCCGAGGTCACCTCGGCCGATCTTCGTCCTCGGGACGCCGACGTCACCGGCGGCCACTATCAGCCGCTCCGCGTGAGAGGGGCTGACACGACGACCTTCGCGTCGCTCCGGCTCACGTGTGCGCCCGCACGTGTCCCCGCCGAGGTCGCGGCGCGTCTCGGGCGCTTGGCACGTCCGAACGAGAACCCCACGGGCCTTCGCCTCGAGCCGCTCGGCGACACGCTGGCCCGCCGCACCCTTCGGCGCGGAGCGCGCGTCCCCCTGAGGGCCTCGTGGGAACCGACGAGCGCCGAGGCCTACGTCGCCGTGCCCCCCAGCGGAGACGACCTCGTGACGCGGCGTGAAGCGCTCCGGGTCACGTGGTACGCCTCGGCTGGAACGCTGTCCCACGAGCGCACGGGGCGCGCTTCGAACGACACCGCGAGCACGTCGGACAACGACCTGCTCGCCCCGGAAGCCCCCGGCGTGGTGCACCTCGTAGCGGTCTTGCGTGACGACCGTGGAGGCGTCGCCGTGACCACGTTGTCGCTTGGCGTCGAATGAGGAGCGACCGCGCACGGCGCCTCACATCCCCCGCATGACCTCGCGCGAGCGCTCCTCCAGGTACACCTCGAGGTTCGTGTACCCCGCGATCCCGAGGCGCCTCGTGGAGAGCGTCGTGAGCGCTCCGTCGGCGGGGCTCTTCGGGTCGAGCCCGTTCCCGATCTCCCATTCGTCGGGCATGCCGTCGCCGTCCGTGTCGGCGGGCGCTCGAGGGGCCACGTCGAAGGGTAGACCATCCGTGTCGCCGGCGGGGTTTCGATCGAGCGGCGCGCGGTCGAAGGTGCCTTCTTTGACGAAGCGCATGACACGTCGATCGAGCGGATCGCGAGGGAACGCGCCCGCCGTGGCGTAGAGCTCGGGGGCGAGCCCGCGGGCGTCTTTAGGGTAGCTCACGGGCGGGAAGTCGTGCCGCGCAGCTCGTGCCCACGCGGGCCGGGCGGCCCCGGAGTTGCCCCAGGGGAGGGAGCCTGCCTTCTCCTCGGGGACGTAGTCGTCATTGTTGAAGACGAGCTCGAGGTCCGTCCGCGTCGTGCGAGACATCCGATTTCCGGAGACGAAGGCCGTCGTCCCCTCGAAGAACGCTGGCCGCGCGGGGGTAGGGCCGCCTTCGATCCCGAGCACGCCGAAGCTCCGCGACTGGTCAGGATCTTGGGCGCTGTAGTTGGATATCCAGTTCAAGCGGTAGTGGAGCTTCTTGCCATCCTGCGGGTTCGACGCGGCGACGTACGCCGGCCGACGCGCGTCCCAGTAGAGGTTCGCGGACACCTCGAGGTCCATCGTGGTCGCATCGGGCACGTTCTCGCGGCTCACCTCGGGGAGCCTGCCGAAAATGCGGTTCCACACGTTGTGGTGAAGGGTGAGGCGCGTGAGCGGCGCGCCGCGCGCCGGGTCCGAGTAGTTCACGAGCATGCCGCCAAACTCCGCGTGCTCACCCAAGGTCTCGGCGAAGATGGAGCGCTGGATCGTGACGTCGCTCGAGAACGAGATCTGCACGGCCTCGTCCGCGGCGTTCCCGATCGACACGTGATCGACGACGCCGAGCTTCGCGTGGTGGAGCCGGAGCCCGTCCCCGGCGCCGTTCGGGTCGTCGAATTTGCCAGGACGAATCCGGAGGTGGCGAACGACGAAGTTCTTCGGGGCGAGCTTCGGCGTCGGGCACTCGGGCGCAGAAGGCCCTTCGCACACGACATCCCCCTGAACGAGCAGGCCACGAAGCGTGATCCCTCCGGGCGACGACTGGCCGGCGATCGTCACGTCGCCACGGGACAGGATGGGCACGGCTTCGATGCGGCCGCTCACACGAAACAGGATCGTGCGAGGCCCTTCGGCGTCGAGCGCCTCCTGAAGCGAGCCCGGCCCACGCGGGGCGAGCGTCGTCACGTAGAGGACGCGCCCCCCACGACCGCCGCTGGCCGCCGCGCCGAACCCCTCGGCGCCCGGGAATGCCGGCAGGCCTGCCGCGACCGGGACGCTCGGCGACGGTTCCGACATCGCGGGCTTCGACGGTCCGGGGAGCGGTGGAGCCCCGTCGACGCCGCCCCCCGGCTCTCGTCTCCGGCACCCCACGATGAGACTGAGCACGACGAGCCCTACGCCGAGAGAACGCACCCTCATATGCCACAGGATGGCGCAGAACGCGCCGCGCGAGCAGCAGCTTTCGTGCCCCGCGCCCCTCACCCGCCCGAGCGGGCCCACGAGGGACGTGAGCGGACCGCGTCGAACCAGCGCCTCACGTTGCCGAAGCCCTCGAGCGGCAACGCGGCGCGCTCCCACGACGAGAGCTCCGAGGCGACGGCGATGTCCGCGAGCGTGAGCCCGTCTCCCACGAGGTACGCACGCCCCTCGAGCCTCGCGTCGAGCACCGCGCCGAACGTGCGCACCATCGCCTCGCCGCGCGCGACCTCCGCCGGGTCGGGCTCACCCTGGCCGAGGATCTTTTTCACCATGCGCTCGCGGTTCAACGTGGAGACGCCCTGCGAGAAGTGGTGCGCGTTCCAGAACATCCAGCGCACGACGTCCGCGCGGGCACGCCGCTCCTCGGGGAAGAGCCGCTGCCCGGGCACGCCGTCGGCGAGGTACTGCATGATGGCGTTCGACTCCCACAGCACGAAGTCGCCGTCGACGAGGACGGGGACGCGGCCGTTCGGGTTCTTGGCGAGAAACTCGGGGGCGCGCTGGGCGCCCTTCGCGAGATCGACGGTGACGAGCTCGACCCGGTCTTCGAGGCCGAGCTCGAGGACGGTCTGGACGGCCCTGCGGGAACACGAGGAGAGCGGATGGCGGTAGAGGTTCATGTCTCCCTACGTACCGCCCTCGAGTGACAGCCTCCTGTCAGGGTTGTCGTCAGCCCCCGCGCGGGCCTTCGCGGCGCATGCGGCGCGCGAGCATCTCGCGCTCGATGGGGGGCGCGAGGGCCATGGCCTTCGCGTAGTACGCCTCGGCCTCACGCTCGTGACCGAGGCGTCTATGGAGATCGGCGTAGGTGGCGAGCCACATGTGCGAGGCGGCGAGCCACGTCGGCGGCCTGAGGGTCGCGAGCCTCGCGAGGGCGGCCTCGGGCCCCTCGGCGTACGAGAGCGCGATCGAGGCGTGGAGCTCGTGCAGAGGGGACGGGTCGATGCGGGCGAGTGCCTCGTAGAGCGCGACGATCTCTCCCCACCGTGTGTCGGTGAACGTCGGCGCGAACGCGTGCTCCCCGGCGATCGCGGCCTCGAGGCCGTACTTCGACGCGCGCCCTTCGGGCCCCGCGAGCGTGAGCGCGTCGAGGGCCACGGCGAGCTCGTCGCGGCGGTAGAGCGCGCGATCTTGGTCCTCGATCGACACGGGGATCCCGTCGGCGCCCACGCGGGCGTCGCGGCGGGCGTGGTGAAGGTGCTGAAGCGCCACGAGCGCCCACGCCGCGCCGCACGTGGTGCGAGGGTTCCGAGCGACGAGGCCCGCGAGGCGAATGGCCTCTTGGCACAGCTCGAGGCGCAGCACACGCTCGCCCGACGACGCGAAATAGCCCTCCGTGAAGACGACGTAGATCATGCGCAGCACGGACTCGACCCGCGCGGCCCGGTCGTCGGCGGCCTGTTCGGCCGAGAGGTCGACCTGGGCGAGGGCGTCACGCGCGCGCTCCCAGCGTTTTTGGACGTTTTCCTCCGAGGTCACGAGCCGCCGCGCGATCTCGCGGGTCGAAAACCCCGAGAGGGCCCGCAAGGCGAACACGATCTGCGAAGGCAACGGGATGGAGGGATCGGCGCACGCGAAGAGCGCTCGCAGCTCGTCGTCGTGGAGCTCGTCGGCGAGGAAGACCTCCGTGGGCTCGAGGCTCGGCTCGGGGGCGGCCTCGAGCCCCTCGGTCTTGCGTTCTCTGCGTAGCTCGTCGATGACGCGGTTCCGCGCCGCTCTGTGGAGGTAGGCGGCGGCGTTCGGAGGCACCCCGCGAGCGCGCCACCCCACGGTCGCCTCGAGCATCGCCTGTGCGAGGCCGTCCTCGATTTGCGCGAGCCTGTGCGCGCCGAGCTCACGGAGGAGCGAAGCCACGATGCGCCCGTACTCGTGCCGGAGCACGAGGCCGACCGATGTCTCGGCGGACGTCATGGTCGCTCCCCGCGGATTTCCTCAGTACCCCGCGAGCTCGCGGACCTCGATCGTCGCGCCCGGCATGAACGTGATCGGGCAAGCCTTGGCGACGACCAGCGCGGCGTCGTAGTCGGCCGCCTCGACGATCGAGTAGCCCGAGACGAGCTCCTTCGCCTCGACCACCGGCCCGTCGGTCACGACTCCGCCCTTCAGCGCGCGCCCCGTGGGGAGGAGCCCGTCGCCCATGTCGACGATCGCGGGGAACCGAGACTTCCAGTCGTGCCACTGCGCGAGGGCCGCCTGCATCTCGGACGGCGACGGGGGCGCGGACTCGGCGGCGAGGGGGTTGCGATAGAGGAGGAGGAACTTCTTGCTCATGATGTCAGGTCCTTTCGGGGCGCTTCGTCGCGCCTTCAGGGGGAGAGCGAAGGGCCCCGTCCCTTTCCGACACCCTACGAAACATTTTTTTCGTCGGCTCGGCCTCGAGGGCACCTACATCTTCTTACCCACTGGTCTCGAGGCTCGGTACGCGGGCGGCGGGGACCTCCACGGGCTGGGTCAAAGGCCCGTGGGGCCGGTGACCGTCGTCGCACCCCCTGCCCGCTCCCAGGCCGAGGCGAGGGCGTGCGCAGCTCGGTCCACGTCGTCCTCGGTGGTACCTCGGCCGAGCGAGAGCCGAACGGTTCCAAGGGCATCCTCGGGGGCAATGCCCATGGCGAGGACGACCGCGGAGGCCTCCTCGCCACCTTCGTGGCATGCCGAGCCCGTCGACGCCGCGATCTCCGGCGCACCCGCGAGCACGACGCTCCCGCGCACCCCGGGGAACCTGACGCTCAGAGTGTTCGGCAAGCGCCCCTCGACGCCTCCGTTGAGCGCGAGCCCGAAGACGCGCGCGGCGAGGCGCTGGTGGAGCCTGTCGCGGAGCGCGCGCACTCGGGCCGCCTCGCTCGCGAGCTCCCTCCGCGCGATGGCACATGCGGTCCCTAGACCGACGATCGACGCCACGTTCTCCGTGCCTGGGCGCAGCCCCCGCTCGTGCCCGGCGCCGAGCGCGAACGGCGCAAGCGCGACACCCCTGCGCACATAGAGAGCTCCTACCCCCTTCGGAGCATAGAGCTTGTGCCCGGCGACGGTGAGCATGTCGACCCCGAGCTCGCCGACGTCGACCACGACCTTGCCGACCGACTGGGCGGCGTCCGTGTGCACGAGCGCCCCGTGAGCTCGCGCGTGGGTCGAAAGCTCCGCGATGGGCTGGAGCATGCCCGTCTCGTTGTTCGCGTGCATGATCGAGACGAGCCGCGTCGCCACGTCGATCGCGCCCCGCGCTTCGCCCATGTGCACTCGCCCCGCGTCGTCGACGCCGAGCCGCGTCACCTTCGCCCCGTACGCTTCGAGCCGCGCCGCGGGGCGAGAGGTCGCGGGGTGCTCGACGACGGACGTGACGAGCCCTCGGCGCGAAGCCCCCTCCATCGCCCCGAAGATGGCGAGGTTGTTCGCCTCGGTGCCGCCCGACGTGAACACGATCTCGTCGGGCTCCGCGGCGAGGAGGCGGGCCACATCTTCCCGCGCGAGGGCGACGGCGCGACGGGCCGCGGCGCCGTACGGGTGGGAGCTCGAGGGGTTTCCGAAGTGCTCACGCAGGTACGGGAGCATGGCATCGACGACCTCCGGCAGGATCGGCGTCGTGGCGTTGTGATCGAGGTAGATGGGGGTGGCGTTGGGCATGGGAGGGCTCCAAGGGCAGGGCTGCGCTTTCGGTGGCTCGGGCGTCACGAGCCTGCGGTCGTACCTCGGACGGCGCTCTGTTCCAGCGTGCAGACGCCGTGCCCGCTCGGGCCTACGGGCCACGGTCGCCTCCGCCCCTCATATGCCGCGCGCGGTGAGCTCTTGCCAGGCGCGCGTCCCCCCGCACAAGGCGCGCGCGTCCGGGAATCCGAGCCCACGGAGCGTCTCCGCCGCGCGGTCCGACCGTCCCCCGCCCTTCCCGCAGGCGGTCACGACGGGCACGCCCTTGGGGATCTCGGAGACGCGCGACGCGAGCTCGTCGACCGGGACGTGGATCGCACCCTCGACGTGACCCTCGGCGTACTCCTCGGCGCTGCGAACGTCGATGACCACGACGCCCGGCATGCGAACGAGCTCGCTAGGTTCGACGCAGCCCGTGGGCGCAATCGCGACCGACTCCAGAACGCGCGTCTCGCGCATGCGGACGGCCACGACGAGGCCCGAGGCGAACGTGAGCCCTGCCACGAGCCACATGGCCTCGGCGAGCCCGAGCGCGTCGGCCGTGAGACCGGCGAGGAGCGCGCCCACGGCGTACCCGAGATCGCGCCACAAGCGGTACACGCCCACGGACGACGCGCGCCACGACGGGTGCGCCACGTCGCCGATGGCGGCGAGCAGCGTCGGATAGACCATCGCCGTGCCCACCCCGAGGAGCGCCGCGCCCGCCGCGAAGCCGCCGTACCCGCGTGAGACCACCACGACGCCGATGCCCACCGCCTGCACCCACATGCCCGCGGCGATGAGCCATTTCCTCCCGACGCGATCCGAGAGCGCGCCAGTCACGAGCTGCGAGAGCCCCCACGTCGCCGGGTAGATGGCCGCGAGCGTCCCGATCTGCGAGAGGGACATCTTGGCCGCCGCGAAGAAGAGCGGGAAGAGGCCCCACGCCATGCCGTCGTTGAGGTTGTTGACGAGGCCGGCCTGGCTCACGCTCGAGAGGTTCCGGTCGAGGAGCGAAGTGCGCAAGAACACCTCGCGCGGGCTCGGGATGCGCGCGGCCTCTGCCGTCCCCGCGAGCTTGCCCTCGGCGGCGACGTGGTGCTTCGTCTCGCGCACGGCGAGCACGGAGAGGCCGAGACCCGCGATCACGAACACGACCCCGAGGTAGAACGGCTGGGGCCGGAGGCCGTAGTGCGTCGCGACGAATCCCGTGGCGAGCGCGCTCCCGGCGACGGCGAAGTACCCGGCGAACTCGTTCAGGCCCATCGCGAGCCCGCGCTTCGTGGGGCCGGCGAGGTCGATCTTCATGATCACGGTCGTCGACCACGTGAGGCCTTGGCTCACACCGAGCAGCGCGTTCGCGAAGAGCACGAGCGCCCAGCTCGGCGCCCACATGAGCAAAAACGGTACGGGCACGGCCACGAGCCAACCCGCGACGAGCACGTGCTTCCGCCCGAAGCGATCCGAGAGCCGCCCCGCGAGGTAGTTCGTGAGGGCCTTCGTAACGCCGAAGACCACGATGAACGAGAGCACGGCCGCCTTGGCCTCGAGATGAAACTCTTGCTCGGCGATCGGGGAGAGGAGCGTGCGCTCCATGCCGACCACGGCGCCGACGAACGCGTTCACCACGACGAGCAGCGAGAACTGCCCGAGGTTCTCTCGGATCCCGAGCCGAAGGTCGTTCATGAGGATGTCCTATTCGAGGCCGTTCGGGGCTTCGTGGGCCTCGGCCCGGACCCTCGAGATCGCCCGGGAGGCGCGCTCGACACCTTGCCCACGCCCGTCGTGACACGGAGCCCACGTGCGCGGAGCTCCGGCACGCCGAGCTCGAGCCTGTGAGCCACGAGCCCTCGTTTGCGGAGGAGGGCCACGGCGTCGACGGCCATGACGCAGTACGGACCGCGGCAGTATGCGACGATCTCGCGGCCCTCGGGCAGTTCGTCGAGACGTGCGTCGAGCTCCGGCACGGGGATCGAGAGGGCTCCGGGGATATGGCCCGCGCGGTACTCTTCGGCCGGGCGCACGTCGATCACGGTGACCTCGCCCGCGCGGATCCGCCGCAGGAGCTCCTCGTCGCCGACGCCCTCGAGGGCCGTGCGCCGCTCGAAGTAGGCACGGGCCACGTCCTCGATCTCGCCGAGGCGCGATTCGGCGAGGCCCCGGAGCGCGAGGAAGACACGGCACACCTCGACGTCGGCCAACCGGTACTCGACGTAGAGGCCTTGTTTTTCGGCATCCACGAGGCGAGCGGCGCGTAGCACTTGGAGGTGCTGGGACGCGTTCGCCACCGAGAGCGAGGCCTCGGCCGCGAGCGCCTCGACCGTGCGCGGCCCCTGGCAGAGGAGGTCGACGAGCTCGAGCCGCGCGGGAGCCGCGAGCGCCTTTCCGACACGCGCGATCTCCCCGTAGACACGATCTTTGAAGCGGCGATGGGGTGTCACCCGAGGACTATTCAACCCATTCCTTGAATAGTCAAGATGGCCCCTGCCGCCATGCCGACGCCCCCGCGCGCTCATGTTCCGGAATCGAACGTCTTGTCCCTCAACCGGTACCCCACGCCGGCCTCGGTCACGATGAGCTTCGGGCGAGAGGGCTCGGCCTCGATCTTCTTCCGGAGCTCCGCCATGTGCACGCGCACGTAGTGGGTGTGCGCGACGTAGGTAGGCCCCCAGACCTCCTTCAGAATTTGCCGATGCGTGAGGACCTTGCCCGCGTGCTGCGCGAGGAGCACGAGGAGCTTGTACTCGATGGGCGTGAGGTGGAGCGGCTCGCCTCCCCGAGTGACCTCGCGGCGAACGAGGTCGAGCTTCACGTCACCGAGCTCGACGACGGGGGGCGCCTCGGGCGCGGCGGCGAGGCTCGCGTGCCGAAGGGCGACCCGCATGCGCGCCAGGAGCTCGTTCACGCCGAAGGGCTTCGTCAGGTAGTCGTCGGCGCCGGCGTCGAGCGCGAGCACCTTGTCCTCCTCCCGGCCACGCGCCGAGATCACGATGATGGGCACGCGGCTCCACTCGCGCACACGTCGGGTGAGCGCGATGCCGTCGCCGTCCGGGAGGCCGAGGTCGAGGAGCACGACCTCCGGGTTGTGGCTCGTGAGGAGCTTCGTCGCCTCGGCGACACGATCGCACTCGAGCACGCGGTAGCCGTGAGACTCGAGCGACGCCCGAATGAACCTCCGCATGGGCGGTTCGTCCTCGACGACGAGCACGAGGGCTGCTTGGGTCACGGCGCGCTCTCCTCGGCTGGCTCGAGCGACGGGGGACCGGCGACGACGGGCAACGTCACCTCCACGGACAAGCCCCCTCTCTCCGATTCTTCGCCACGATCGTCCCTCCGTGAGCGTGCACGATCCCGCGGCAGATCGCGAGGCCCAGCCCCGCGCCCACCGATGCCGCGGAGGCACCGCGCTCGAACTTCTCGAAGATGCGCTCCTCGGCGCCCTCGGGGATGCCCGGGCCGTCGTCGCGCACCTCGACGACGATCGTCTCCCCGCGGCGCTCGACCCCGACGACGACGGAGGCCGAAGGCGGCGTGTGCTTCTCGGCGTTCTCGAGGAGGTTCACGAGCACCTGCTCGAAGAGCACCGGGTCGACGTAGAGCAGCGGCACGGCCGCGTCGATGCGCACGTCCACTGTCCTCCGGGCGAGCCTGCCCTCGAGCCGCGTGAGCACGGCGCCCACGACCTCCTCGGCCGGGACCCAGTCCTTCTTCGGGGACACGATGCCGGCCTCGAGCCGCGTCATGTCGAGCAAGTTCGCGACGAGCCGCTCGAGGCGCTCCGCCTGATCGACGATGGCGTCGACGAGGTCCGCACGGGTCGCCTCGGAGAGCTTGGGCTCGTCCCGAAGGGTCGTCGCGGCGCCCGTGATCGACGCGAGCGGGGTGCGGAGATCGTGGGAGACGGCCGAGAGGAGCGACGCGCGCATCTCCTCGGTGCGCGCGCGGAGCTCGAGGGCCCGCGCTTCCTCCGAGAGCCGCGCGCGACCGAGCGCGACCGCGATCTGCCGCGCGAGGACGTCCAAGAACGCCACCTGCTCGTGCGGGAGCGTCGAAGGGACGTCCACGACGAGCGCGCCGAAGGGGCTCCCCGCGACGGAGAGCTGCGCGACGACGGTCCCGGGCGACGCCGCGAGCGCACGGGTCGGGACGGGAGCCTTGGAGAGCACCACGCCCTCGATCGCGTCGCGCGCGGCTGCCAGACGCGTCGCGGGCACGGCGCTCGCCGCGACCAAGGACGCCCGACCTCCGCCCTCGGAGAGCCAGACCTCCACGGGCGCCCCCAGCACCTCCGCGACCTGGGCCACGGCCGTCTCGGCGAGCGGCGCCGTGCCCTCCGTCGACGCGAGCGCCTTGGCGAGGCCGTAGAGCGCGAGGGTCCGCTGCTCGCGGGCGATCGCGCGATGCTCTTGGACGCGGAGACGGCTCGCGAGCGCGCTCGCGACCCACCCGACGCCGAACATCATCCCGAACGTCAGCACGTACTTTCGATCCGCGACCGAGAACGTGTAGAGCGGCGGCACGAAGAAAAAGTCGTAACACGCGACGCCGAGCGCGGCGGCGAGCAGCGAAGGCCCGCGCCCGTAGCGAAACGCCGCGACCATGACCGCCAAGAGGAAGAGCATCTCGAGGTCCGGCAGGTGGAGGATCCTCCGGAGGACCTCGGAAATCGCAAGCGTAAGCGCGACGAGGGCAGAAGCGGCGACGTACTTGCGCGGCGGCTCGTGAGCGCTCGGCGGGACGCGCGTAGGGCGCGCCGGCGCCTCTGGCTCACCGCGAATGACGTGGACGTCGATGTCGCCACTCCCGCGCACGACGGCGTCGAGGAGCGAGCCTCGTACGAGATCGCGGATCCTCGGGTGGGTCGGCTTCCCGAGCACGATTCGGGTCACGCCGATGCGCCGCGCGTAGTCGAGCACCGTCTCCGCGATGTCGTCCCCGGCGACTCGGCTCACGCGCCCCCCCAGCGCCTCGACGACACGGAGATGCTCGTCGAGGCGCTCGGCGTCCACGTCGGCCAAGGCCGGCCCGTCAGGGCGCTCGACGTACACGGCCGTCCACGCGCACCCGAGCCCCGCCGCCATGCGCGCGGCCGCACGAATGAGCCGGCGCGACGTCTCGGCCGGTCCGACGCACACGAGGACGTGCTCCTTCACGACCGCGTCCGCCGAGGGGCTCTGGGTGTCGAGCGAGGCCATCCAGCGCGGGGAGTCTATCAGGCCCAGCTCGGGTCGAGCGCGCACCATCGCTCGAGTCACCGGGTCGGGCGGGCGACGAACGCGCGCGCAATATCGCGGCAGACCGAGTCGCACTCCTCGAGGGACAGGAGGAGCTCCGCTTGCTCGACGCAGCGGACGGACACGATCCCGTCGCGGGGGCAGCCGAGCACGAGCGCGCGCTGGGTCGTGGTCACGAGCTCACGGCGCTCCTCGGCCGAGAGCTGGCCTAACGCGTCTTCCCCTCGGAGCTGGCGCGACGCGGCTTGGACGAAGAGCAGCGCAGCGAACACGAGCACGACGACCACGACGCCGACCACCGAGGCCTTTGGCGTCACGCCCTCGGGACCACGCGCCACGTCTTCGCCGCGTCCACCGCGCAGGAGCGCCATCACCGGATGTTCCATGCCCCGTGTCTACGCCTTCGCGCCTCCGTCGACCGTCAAGGCCGCTCTCGCGGGCATCAAGAAACCATCAAGGCCCCGCCCGCCCGTACGCGAGCATCAAGAAGGCATATAGATTGGGGGCGCGCTCGCGAGATCGTGGGCTTTCGGGTCTAGATATCCCCGGATGACCGTCTCCGCATCCGCTTCCCCCACGGAGGAAGCCCCGACTGGACATCACCCCACGGCCGCCCTCCGCACGCTCGTCTGGGCCGCCCTCGGCGTCGTCTTCGGCGACGTCGGCACCTCTCCCCTCTACGCGATGAGCGAGACCGTCTCGTCGCACCTCTCCGCGGTGCACGGCATCAAGGACAAGGTCGCCCTCCGGATCGGCGAGCACTACGGCAAAGACGAGGTCCTCGGCTGGACGTCGCTCTTCTTCTGGGCGATCGCCATCGTCGTCACGCTCAAGTACGTCGTGCTCATCATGCGGGCCGACAATAAGGGCGAGGGCGGCCTCTTCTCGATCCTCGCTCTTCTGCAGGACCGCGCGAAAGGGAGCTTCACGAAGAAGGGGATGGCCGTCGTCGTCGGGCTCGCCGTCATCGGCTCCGGGCTCATCCTGGGCGACGGCGTCATCACCCCTTCCCTCTCGATCATGAGCGCGTGGGAGGGGCTCGAGGTCGTCACCCACAGGTGGACGCCCTACATCCCCGTGCTCTCCGTCGTGACCCTCGTCGCGCTCTTCGGGATCCAGCGCTTCGGCACGGCCAAGGTCGGCGCCATCTTCGCCCCCGCGATGGCGGTGTGGTTCACCTGCCTCGCCGCGATGGGCGGCTGCAACCTCGCGAAACACCCCGAGATTTTGGCTGCCATCAACCCGGTGTACGCCGCCTCGTACATGCTCCGCTTCCCGAAAGCGACGCTCTTCGTCGTGGGCTCGGTCGATCTCTGCATCACCGGGTGCGAGGCCCTCTACGCCGACATGGGCCACTTCAGCCGCAGGGCCGTACGCCGCGCCTGGTTCTTCGTCGTGTGGCCCGCCCTCGTCTTGAACTACCTCGGCCAGGGGGCGCGGCTCCTCGACCCCACCCCGATCGCCGAGGGCAACGTGTTCTACGCGCTCGTCCCCTCGACGCCCGGCTTCGTCTACTCCCTCGTCATCGTGAGCTGGCTCGCCACGGTCATCGCGAGCCAAGCGCTCATCTCCGGTGCGTTCTCGCTCATCAAGCAAGCCGTGCAGCTCGGCCTCTTCCCGCGGACCAGCGTCGTGCACACGAGCCACGAGGTCGAGGGCCAGATCTACGTCCCCGAGGTCAACTGGGCCTACCTCGCGCTCTGCATCGCCCTCGTGCTCGGCTTCCGTAGCTCGCACGCGCTCGCGCCCGCGTACGGGCTCGCCGTCACCGGCACGATGGCCTTCACGACGATCCTCTTTTTCTTCGTCGCGACGCGGGTCTGGGGCTGGAAGACGTACGCTATCGGGCCCGTCTGCGCGCTTCTCATCCTGGTCGATTTGGCCTTCTTCGCGAGCAACGCGACGCAGTTCTTCGAGGGTGGCTACGTGACCATCGCCCTCGCCATCGCGGTCGCCTTCGTCATGTTCACGTGGCGGAAGGGCCGGCACTTCCTCTCGCTCGCGCTCCAGAAGGCCGCGATGCCGCTCGACGTCTTCCTCCCGAGCCTCGCGCTCGAGCCGCCCACGCGGGTCAGAGGGACGGCCGTGTTCATGACCTCGAACCCCGGCGCCCCCCCCTGCCTCATGCACTTCTTGAAGCACGCGCGGACGCTCCACGAGAAGGTCGTGCTCCTCACCATCCAAACGGCGCCCGTGCCCGAGGTCCCCGCCGCGGAGCGCATCGCCGCCTTCGACGACCTGGGCGACGGCATCGTCTTCTGCACGCTCGCGTTCGGCTTCGGAGAGACCCCCGACATCCCGAAGGCGCTCGAGCTCCTCGCCTCGCGGGGCATCACCATGGCGCCCGACGAAGTGTCCTATTTCCTTGGACGGGAGTCGCTCGTCTTCACGAAGGGAGCCTCGACGTTGAGCCTCCCGAGGAAGGTCTTCTTCAAATTCCTGAGCCAGAACGCCGCGACGGCCTCGACGTTCTTCAAGCTCCCCCCCGGGCGCGTCGTCGAGCTCGGCATGCAGGTCGAGATCTGACGCGCCCAGGGCCGCGGTCGCCGTCGGGTCAGAGCTTGACCATGACGGCGGCCGTGATTCTATCTTCGGACTTCACGAGGTCGGGCGCCCACCCGGGCACGGCCGAGCCGGGCGCCCCTTGGTTGCCGCCCGGCGGGGTGAGGCCCTCTCGCCCCGAGAAATACGGCACGTTGGCTGCGCGGTGGTTCAGCTCGAGGCGAAAGGTGATCCAGTCGCGCGGCATCACGTCGGCGGCGACCTGCACGTCCCACGCGGCGTATCGATCGCCGGGAGCCGCCGTAAAGTAGGGAGTCCCCGAGGTGGCCGTCGCGCCGTTCACCGGGGGCAAGAGGACGAGATACCGCCCAGGGTTCGTCATGACGCCCCCACCCACGGTGAGGCCGAGGTGGTCCCCCGCGAACCACGCGCGGTGATAGGCCATGAGCCCGAGGAAGTACTGATCCCCGCAGCTCACGTCGCCGCCGAATTCGCACCCGGCGTCGAGCGTGAGCGACGCCGCGGCCTTGCTGAAGGCCCCACCCTTGCGCTGGTAGTACTTCACCGCCACGCTGTCGTCCGTGTGGATGCGTTTGCGGTCGGCGATACCGAGCGTGTCCGTGCCGACGTACTGATTGCCAATGAAGACGACGTCGCCGTTCGGCGCCCAGCGCGTTTGGAGGCCGACGCCGGGAGCGTCGTTGAATTTGCCGTACGACTGCCACCCGTTGACGAGCCACAGCTCGAGCTTCAGCTTCTCGCTCGGGAAGATCTGGACGCGCGCGCCGTTGAAGAACCAAGGGGTGTTCGACGACACGTACGAGGGCTGGTACGTCCAATTGTCGAAGTTGTAGTAGCTCCATAGTCCGATGTACGACATAAAGATACCGGCTTGGACGTTGATGCCCCCTAGGGCGTCGATGTGGTATCCCCCGTAGGCCTCGGAGATGTACCGGTAGGCGTCGTCGAGCCGCCATTGGCCTCGCCCTGGGCTCGCGTCGTTCCGCGGCGTCGTCACGGCGTACATGCCGAACTGGGTCATGAGGCGCGCGTGTACGCCTTTGTAGTAGAAGTCCCCGCCAACGCCGAGCTGCGTGAGCTGAAGCTCGTTGTGGCGGAAGACCTCACTCGAGCCCGAGAGGGTGTTGTCCTTGGGCCGGTTGAAGCTGAAGTGGTAAGCGGTGTCGACGCGGAGCTCGCCGGTGAAAGGGCCCCACGCGAGGGGCCGCTCGTTCGACCCGTAGCTCGCGGGCGCCCACGAGAAGTCCGCGAACGCGAAGGGCTGCGGACCTCTCGGCGCGTACGGGCTCTCCTCCACGAGCGCGGGCGTACGGGCCGCTGGCGGCGTCGGCCATGCCACAGGCGCGCCTTTGGGCTGCGGCGGGTCCTCCGGGGCCCGAGGGGCGACGTTCGGTGGCTCCGCAGCTCGTGTGCCGCCGTCCCCCGAATCGTCGGGCGCGGTCGGGGGCGGCGGGTCGTCCGCGCGCGCGAGGCGCGGGGTGAGAGCGGCGAGACACACGAGCAAGGCGAGGAGAGGAGCACGGCCAGCATGGCCACCGGAAATGCGCATACCTCGGACTCTCCGCCGCGCGGCGTACGGCCGACGTCAAGGCGGGGAGCATCGGCATCAAGAACGTGTGAGGACGCGCCGCGTCGCGGGCTCAGAAGGCGATCGACGAGCCCACGTAGGGCATCACGTCGTGCACGCGTACGTCGGTCGTGCCCGGGGTCTCCCCCGCGTCCGAGAGCGTGACGGTGCGCGCCTCACCGAAGCCGACCGCGTAACGAACGGCCGTGGCGAGCGTGACCACCGGAGCATCGGGGGAGGTCCCCTCGCCTATTCGCGTGCGGAGCACGACGCCGAAAGTGCCTCCCACGTAGTCCACGCGAATCGCCCCGAGCGTCTCGGGAAGGGTCCGCGCCGACGAAGGGTCGACGAACGCTCCGAAGCCGACGTGGAGCGCGTCGAGGGGTTTCAAGAGCACGCCCGCGCGCGCCCGCACCATCGCCCGGTGCGCGACGCCCCACGTGTCGGCCTCGAGCGGGAACGCCACGTCCGCGTCGAAGGCCACGCGCGCCTTCTCGGACACGTCGTAGGCGACCCCCCAGAAGAGCCTCGCCGGGTCGGCGTAGCGGATGCGCGAGGCCCGCGTGCGGACCTCCTCGAGCACCAACGTGGGCTCCCCCGAGCCTGACCCGATCTCGCGGAGCGCCGTCCGCACGGAGCTCGTGAGCTGGAGCTCGGGGAAGCGGAAGACGACGCCCACGTGGAGCCTCCGCGTGACGTCCCACTGAAAGCCATAGGTCGGCTGGAGACCCCACGCGGCGCCGCCCTGGGTGACGCCCAGCGCCGCCACCTCGCGACGCCCGGCGCCCCCCTCGTCGACCCCGACCGCGTAGTCGACCGCCGCATTGCGTGCAGAGTACACGAGAAACATCGCGCTGCCGATACGGAGCCCGCGGCCGAGATCGATGCCGTACGCGCCGCCCACGTGCATCTTGCGGAGCGCGTCGAGCGTGTCGAGGCGGTGCGCGAGGGAGCGCCCATCGGGCCCTTCGACGCGCTCGATGCCGGAGGCCGCGCGCACGTCGTTCGCGGTGTGGTACGCGCCGCCGCTGACGGTCACGTGGGGCAAGAGGGAGAAGCTCGCCGAGGCCGTGGTCGGCGTCGTGACGAAGTCGGCTCCACCGAAATCGATGGCGCTCCTCTGGCCGGCGAAGGACGAGACGAGGCCGCCACGAACCGGACGCACGCGGACGCCGAAGACCGATCCGTTCGCGTTGAGGCGCGTTCGATGCAAGCTCCCGAGGCCCGCCGGGTTGTAGAAGGTCGCGCCGTCGTCCCCGGGGACGGCGACCATGGCGCCGGCGGTGAGCGCCGCCTCGTTCGAGTAGTGGAACGAATCGGCATTTTGCGCATGGGCCGGCCGCGCCACGACCGCCCCGAGGGCGACGAGACCGAAGGCGAGGGCCATCCTCGGGAGCTTCACGCGCACGGCGCCTCCGTAGCACGCTTCGCTGCGCCGTGGGCGGGTCGGGGCGCGCGTCACCCGACGTGCGCGAGCACCCACTCGAACGCGACGGCGACCACGCCGATCGGGACGGCGAGCCCGAGGGCCGAGCCCGCGAGGTAGTGCCGATATTTCACGTTCGTCATGGCGAGCACGTAGTTGAGCGCCGGGGTGAGGAAGAGGAACAACCGGAGGACGGCGACGGTAGCGACGGGGTGCGCGTCGAGCCGCGCGAGGACCTTGCGGATCCGAGGGTGCTCGACCGTCGCGAGCGACTGCCCTCCGACACGCCGCACGAAGACGAACGCGATCGACACCGACACGAGCGCACCCACGTACGCCGCTACGCCTCCCAAGAGCCTCCCGTACGCGAGGAGCGCCGCGAGCACGAACACGATACCCGGCACGTGCACGAGCTCGCCCAGGGCGAAGAGCGCGAGAAAGACGAAGAAGCCCGCCACCCCGAGGCGCTCCATGAGCCCTCGGATCTCGGCCCGCGAGAGGTGGTCGGTGAGGCCCGTCGCACGCCCTACGCCGAAGAGGGCGACGAGCACGAGCGCGAGCACGACGAGGCGGACCCACGGCTTCTTCTTCTTCGGCGAGGGCGCGGGGGGCTCGGCCTCGGCACGGGGCACGGGCTCGGTCATCGAGGTCGGAGGCTCGGCGGGTTCGAGGGAGGGCACGGCCCTCGGACGTTCGCACGTCGCTCGTCACGAAGGTACCGTCGCCGCGTCGACGACGAAGAAGGAGACTCCACGGAGGCGCCCCGAAGGCCACCACCGCACCTCGCGCCACGACGAAGCGTGGCACTAAACCACCGATTTCACTATACAAAACGCTACCGCGAGCTCGCCACGTGTGCGGCGATCGCAGCCAGGCCTCGCAGTCCGACGGAGCGCCACGAAGCACCTCGGAGACGCTCGGCCACGGCTCGTGGGCGTCACACGGACGCGCCAAGGTGCGGACGAGGCGAAAGGCGCGACGCGAGGGATCATGGGGCGGCGCTGGCGACGACCCAGCAGCCCGTTGATTTTCTCCCGTCCCCCGTCGGGGACTTCCAAGGGTCGTCGGCCGCTCCCCCGTCGGGGACTTCCAAGGGTCGTCGCCGCCGCATCCCGACCGCCTTCGTTGCGATCCTGCGGTGCGTCCCCCGTCGGGGACTTCCCAGGGTCGTGCTCACCTACAAAACGACCCTTGGGAGTCCCTGACGAGGGAGTAGGCTCCGCGCGCTCCTCGGATCGCGCCTCGGCGGGTCGGGCGCGGACGTCGAAGGGCCTCGGTCCGAAAAATCAGCGGTCTGCTGGCCTTGGGGGTTGGCCTCCGCCTCTTCGAACGCGGCGTAATACGCGGACGCAGAGAGCGTGGTGAGGATCGAGAGATTTTCCACGTCGAGGGCGTAAACGATGGTGCTCTCGTGCTCGGTGTACCCGCGAGGGGTGCGGGTATCGAGGCACACGAGGCCCGCCACGTACGGGACCGCCCACGCGAGCCGGGCGCTCCCGTCGTACGACCTGAACACCACGAGCCTCGGGGGATCCGGGCGGCTCGAGGGATCGCGCGGGCGAACGGCGCGAAGGGTGGCGAGGGCTCGTTCCGCGTCCGCCGCCGTCGTTCGGGGGCGCCGTGATAGCCAAGGTGTACTCAAGATGAAGGAGTGGCCGAACGTGCGCATCTCCCCGTAGCGGCCGCGGTACCAGGGGCCCGCGCTGCAACCGAGGCAGAGGGCGCCGTTCGAGAACGGCTTCTGACGCAGCTTGGCGTCGACCGTGACTGCATACCCCATCTTCTTCGCGAGCTCTTGGACCACGGCGACCTCGTGCGGAGTGCCGCGCTGCACGCGAGGAACGGCTTCTTCGCTGAAGGATAACCACGTGACCCGCAGCGGCCGAGCCGATTCGACCTGGATTCTCGGGTACGAGGTGGAAGGGAACACCTTGCGGGCTTCGACTTCTCGCGCCTCTTCCTGCGCCGGTGTCTGGGCCGCTCTCTCGGCCGCTTTTTCGGCCTTCTCGAAGGCCTCGACTCGTCGGCCGTACTCTTCACGCTCTGGAATGGCGCGCATCTCGTTTCCGATGAGCTGGCTCGCGATCGCGTCCTGCTCGGCATCGGTCAGGTTGCCGAACGGAACGGGAATCGGTTGCAGAACACAACCCGCGTGGAAGTCGATCGAACGGCACGGCGTCATGACCTCCTCCGGCCAGCCGGTGGCCATGGCCGGAGACGCAGATAGAACGAGGCCCGCGGCGAGGGCAAAGGGCACGAGCACGGGGAGGTGGGGGCGATGGCTCATGGGGTATTTCCGTCACTCGATGGGGGAGAGAGCGACCGGCGAAGTGGGCTCCAGTTCAGCCGACTCCAAGGTTAGCTCGCGACGCAGGTGCGTCCATGGGGCGCTCGTCCATCGGACGTGGACTCCGGTCGTCGCCCCGGCCTCTGCGAGCCCCCGTTCCCATGTTCCGCGAACGTTCATGGTGGGGGGTCGGCGCGACCGTGCGAAACGTTGCGTGGCGATCCGCTTTTTTTCGTTCCACCTTCCGCCGCCGAGGACTGGCGCGGACGCTACGTCCCCGGACGCCGACCGATACCTCAGTCGCCACGCGCGGACTTCGAGGCGCTACGCCGTTCGCACGAGGCTCGCCACGAAGTACCCGTCGGCGCCGTGCACGTGAGGGAGGAGCCGCCCGGACGTCGCGCCCCCGAAGACCTCACGAGCCACCTCGGACGCAAAAGGCGCGAGCGCAAATTCTCGATTTTGCTCGAGAAACTGCTCAACCACCGCCTCGCATTCTTCGGTCAGAACGCTGCACGTCGCGTAGACGAGCCTGCCCCCTGGCCGCACGAGCGAGGCCACCTCCGACACGATCCGGAGCTGCAGCGCGGCGAGCTCGGCGAGGCCCTCGGGGCTCCGTCGGAGCCACATGTCGGGGCGGCGTCGCAAGGTGCCCGTGCCCGAGCACGGCGCGTCCACGAGCACGGCGTCGTACGGCTCGGCCCCTTCGGCGTCTCCTTTGCCGAGCGACCAGTCGACGGCGTACGTCTCGCCGACGTGCGCCCCACGCTCCGCGAGCTCTTCACGGAGGCGATCGAGCTTCTTCGGGTGCACGTCGGCCGCGTCGCACGAGCCGGCGGCGAGGGCGAGGAGCGCGGTCTTGTTCCCGCGGCCTGCGCACGCGTCGAGCACACGCTCGCCCGGGGTCGCGCCGAGGGAGAGCGCCACGAGCTGCGAGCCCTCTTCTTGGACGAACGTGCCTTCTCCGAGTGAGGCGGCGAGCGCGGCGGGTTTCGCCCCTCCCTTCACCGTGAACGCGAGCGGAGAGACACGCCCGGGCGTGACCGTGGCGCCCTTCGCGAGCTCGGCGGCGCGCGCCATCACGGCGTCGCGGAGCTCGGGCCGGGGGACACCGAAACACGGCGGCGGGGCCTCGCGCGAGGCGACCAAGAAGGCGCGCGCGCCCTCGGCTCCGAGCGATCGTGTGAGCGCCTCGGCGAGCCACGCGGGTGTGGACGCGAAGAGCGCCTCGACACGACCTGGCTCGTCGAGCACGAGGGCCCGCTCGGCGAGGCGGCGAAGGAGCGCGTTGCAGAAGCCCGCGACCCGGTCCCCTCGTGTCGCCGAGACGAGCGCCACGGCCTCGTTCACGGCCGCGAAGGGCGGAACCCGATCGAGCCCGAAGAGCTGGTAGCCGGCGACGAGCAGGTGCGCGAGCGTGTCCGGATCGAGATCGACCTCGCCCCGAGAGGACGCACGCGCGAGCTCCCCTTCGAGGAACGATCGGTAGCGCAGCGCCCCGTAGACGAGCTCGGTCGCGAGGGCCTTGTCCCGTGGCTCGAGCTGCACGGCGCGATCGAGCTCGGACGAGAGCGCCGCCGACGCGAAGGCCCCGTCACGGAGCGTCCGCGCGACGACCCTTCCCGCAGAGAGCCTCGCGGTGGGGCGCAGATCGGCGCGAGGGCCGCCTTTTGCTGTCGGGGGCTTCACGTCACTCGGGGCGGATACGGATCTGCGGCGGCGGCGTGAACGTGGGGTTCGTCATGCTGTAGGGCTGGATGCGCACGACGGCCTTCTCGCACACGGCGAGCAGCATCCCGCCGCCGTTCGCTTTGGTGAGGCCGGGGCAGTAGATGGCGCCGCCCCGATCGGGCTCGGGCGCGCTGTAGGCCCCCGGGCCGTCGCTGCCCTCGGCGATGGCGCCGATGCACCCCTCGCGCTCCGACGTGGTGACGGGCTTCGTGGGGCGCTTGTAGAGCGAGATGAACGCGTCGTCCGAGCGGCTCATGTCGCCCGTGCACACGGCCCACGCCGAGAGCGTCACCGGAGCGTTCGCGGTGTTCTGCACGACCCAGTAGCGTGCCGGGAGGATCGAGGTCGCCGACAAGAACCCCGGGCAGGCGCCGGCGCTCTGGAAGCCCGTCTCGGTGGGGGCGGCGGTGAAGAGCGTCGAGTAGGTGGTGGTGTTCCCCACGGCACCGAGCTGAAGGTCGACGCCGGTCGTGTCGCAACCGACGGTGAACGTCGACGCGGCCGAGGTCCCGCCGCCGGGCGCCGGAGTGAGCACCGTGATGGCCAGCTGTCCGGGGTTCGTCATGTACGCGGACTGCACGGTCGTCGTGAGCTGCGTCGTGTTGACGAACGTAGTCGCCGCGGCGACGCCGTTGATGCGCACGACGCTCGTGGGCTGAAAGCCCGTGCCGATCACGCTGAGCGGGCGATCGGCCGAGCCGACCGTGCCCGAGGCGGGAGAGAGGCTCGTGATGACGGGGGCGGGGTTCTGGATCGAGATGCTCTGGGCCGTGGACGTGCCGCCACCGGGAGTAGGGTTCACCACACGCACCGACACGGCGCCCGCACTTGCGAGCGCGGCGGCGGACAAGGTCGCGCGGAGGGTGGTGGCGTTGACGAAGGTGGTCGTCGCGGCGACGCCGTCGAACGTGACCTGCGAGGCCGCGTAGAAGCTCGTCCCGGTCACGGTCACCTGCGTGGCGGCCGAGCCCACCCCGATCTGCGTCGGCGAGACCGACGAGAGCACGGGCGCCGCGTATTGCACACGGAACACGAGCGGGCTCGACAAACCTCCGCCCGGGGGCGGATTCTGCACGGTGATGGGGAACTCTCCGGCCGCGAGGAGGGACGCCGCGGGGATCGTGGCCGAGAGCTCCGTGGCGCTCACGAACGTCTTCGTGACCGGCGCGCCGTTGAACAGCACCTGGGTCGTAGAGAGGAACCCGCTTCCGCGCAGCACCACGTCGACCGCAGAGCTCCCCACGGTCGCCATCGAGGGTGTCACCTGCGTGAGCACGACGTTCGGGTTCGTGACCGTGAACGCGATGGGGCTCGACACACCACCACCGGGCGCCGGGTTCGTGACCTTGACGGGGAAGCTGCCCGACGTGGCGAGGAGGTTCGCCGGCACGGTGGCCTTGAGCTCGGTCGCGCTCGTGAACGTGGTGGTGAGGTCGGTGGTGCCGAACGCCACTTTGGCGCCCGGGACGAAGCTCGTGCCGGTGAGGGTGAGCGTTTGGGCGGCCGAGCCCGCGACGACGGAGAGCGGGGAAATTTGCGTGAGGATGGGCGCAGGGTTCTGCACCTCGAACGTGAGCTCTTTGCTCGCGCCGCCGCCGGGCGGAGCCGTGCCGACCGAGATGCGGAGCGTGCCCACGGCCGCGAGCTTGTTCGACGGGATGGCCCCGCGGAGCTCGGTCGCCGACACGAACGTGGTGGCGAGCGGCGCGCCGTCGAGCTGGATGACCGAACGCGCGACGAAGTTGTTGCCGGTGATCACGATGGCCGGGCCCACGTCCCCGACGAGGGCCTTGTCCGGCGTGACCGACGTGACCACGGGGGCCTTGGCCGTGTCCGGGTCGGGCGGGGTGGTGCCGGTGGGCTTGGGAGGGGCGGTGGTCGTCGCCGTGCCGGTCGCCGTGCCGGTGGGGGCCGCGTCGGGCCCTTCGACGACGGGGGGCTCGCTCGAGCACGCGCCCGAGAAAGCGCCGCCGAGCGCCAGCACCGAACCGAAGAAGAGGGCGAGACCTCGGCGCCGCGCGCCCGAAAAAGCGTTCATCGAAAGCTCCAGCGCGGTCTATGCCACATTCTCCTCCCCGTTGCCACGGCCGCCCCCGGCGCCGCTACGCAAGAAGTTCGCGGGGTCGGTGCGACAGTCGCGGCCTCACGACCTCGCCCGAGACGCCAGGGCGGCATCCCGGGAGAGCCCATCGCCGCCGAACGTGCCGCACGTGCTCGTGGCCCGTCTTTTGCGTTAAATTGGAGACTCCGTGCGTGCGACGCCCGCATGGCTGCCCCCGAACCCGAAGAAGACCGCCATGAGAGCCCTCCTCCTCCACAGAATCCCCACCCGCCCCCTCGTCGCCGCGCTGCTCGCCACCGCCACGCTGGCCGTCCCCGGGCGCGCCCGCGCGCAGCTCCTCTCGGAGACGTGGGAGCAAGGCACCACCACCAAGTGGGTCGCCTCGAGCACGGTCAACACGTACAACGAGACCGGCTCGGCCCCCGTCTTGCGAAGCTCCGTGACCGACGGCCCCACGGCCGCTTGCGCGGGGAAATACGCGCGGGAGACCGTGGCGACCTCGGGTGGGCGTGTGTTCACCAAGCCCGGCATCTTGCTGAAGGAGAACACCGACTACTGCCTCATGGCGTTCATCCGAAGGAACGCGGCCGGGCAGCCCTACCTCGGGATCAACTTCGAGCCCGACGCGCAGACCCCCGGCGTCGGCAGCTCCACCACGAACGAGTGCTGGCTCATCGGCCAAGCGGCCTTCAGCAACGCGGCCACGGCGGGCTTCTATTGCCCACCGGGTGTCAACACGATCGGCGGCACGCCCGACACGGGCGCGGTGCCGACCGCCACACCGGCCGCGTGGACGTGGGTACGTCGTGGGTTCCGCACGCCCGCGTTCGCGGCCATGCCCGGCATGTACGCGTACGTGAAGTACGAGCATTTCTGCGGGTCCGCGTCGTGCGGAGGCGCCCAACAGACGGGCATCACCGACGGCCCCGACTTCGACGACATTCGCCTCGTCGAGGGCACCTGCCCCGCCGCGCCTCCCGCCGACATGGCCCCCCACACGCCCTGCGCGGGCACCACGCCCGTGTGCGTCGAGGGCTCGGCGGCGACGAATGCAAAGTGCATGGATTGCAACGCCGACTTCGGTACGGCCGGGGCGACCCGCGCGTGCCCCACGGCGGCGGCGCCCCTCTGCATCACCACCGGCGCGGACAAAGGCGCGTGCCGCCCACCGTGCGACGGTGACTTCGGCACCGCGGGCGCGGCGGCGTGCACCGAGACCCAGCCCTTCTGCCGCCCCGCCGGCGACCCGAAGGCCACGTGCAAGGCGTGCAACGGCGACTCCGGCTCGGGCGCGACCGAGGCCTGCGGCGCGGCGGCGCCGACGTGCTTCACCAAGGGCGCGAAGACCGGGGCCTGCGGCAAGTGCACGACCAACGCCGACTGCGGCTCCGCGAAGCCGCGCTGCGACGTCGGCACGGGCGCGTGCACCGACACCTGCGCGATCGACGCCGAGTGCGGCGACAAAACGTCGGGCAAGGTGTGCACGGCGAGCAAGTGCGCCGACGGCTGCCGCGGAGACACCACGCTCGGCAACGGCTGCCCCTCGGGCAAACGGTGCACGTCGACCGACGGCACGGTCGGCGCTTGTGTCGACGCGGCGGCGAACGACCGCGACGCGGACGGCGTCCCCGACGACGTCGAGGCGAAGCTCGGCCTGAACCCCGACTCGGCCGACACGGACGGCGACGGCATCTTCGACGGGACCGAGCTCGGCCCCGACCCGCAGAAGCCCCTCGACACCGACGGCGACGGCAAGATCGACGCGAACGACACCGACGACGACGGCGACGGCATCCTCACGAAGGACGAGGTCTCGCTCACGCGCGGCGCGAACCTCACCGACGACGTCGACGGCGACGGCAAGAAGAACTGGCTCGACTCGGACGCCGACGGCGACGGTGTGCTCGACGGCGAGGACGGCGCGAGCGATCGCAACGCGAACGGCAAGCCGGACTTCCTCGACGCCTCGTCCCCGAACGGGGGGAGCGGCAAGGGCGACGGAGGCGGCGCGGACCTCCGGAACGACAACGGCTCGCTCGAAGGTGGCGGCTGCACGATCGGCCCGGATGCCCCCGCGCGAGGGGCAGGCACGGTGCTCGCCGCGGCCTTCGGGCTCACGGTCCTCGGCGCCGCACGACGCCGTCGCAAGAGCGCGTAACCTACGGTAACCTCTCGAAGAACGGCGCCTCGTTCGGCTCGGCCGGGCGGGGCGCGGTCGTTCTCGCCATGATGAAACCGAACCTCTCTCCGCTCACGCCCCCGAGGCCCCCCAAGAAGGACGAGGGCAGCCTCATCGGGGGCTTCGTGGTGGGCTTCGTCGCGATGGCCCTCGGCACCTTCGCCGCGATGCATTTCCTCGGAGGGCTGCTCGAGATGTCGGCCGGCACGGTCGGGAAGGCCAAGGCCTTCGTCGTGATCTCGGTGCCCGTGTTCTTCGTCGGTCAACGCGCGCTCGCGCGAGGCAACGCCGGGCTCGTGGGAGAGGCTCGTGGGCTCTTCTTCGGCCTCGTGTGCGGAGCGGGCGCCGGGATGGTCCTCTCCGCGGCGATCGGGATGAAGGGCACCGGGCTCTGACGCGGCCCTTGGCACGAGCTCCCTAGGTCTTCACGAGCTCGTGGGCGTGCGCCTTGATGGTGTCCCACTTCCGCGCGACGTCGTTCTTGAAGGCGAGCAGCATGAGCAACATGAGCACGCTCATTCCGACGAGGCTCGCGACCTCGCGCGTGCGTAGCGAGAGCGGCTTGCGGCGGATGCCCTCGAACAAAAAGAACACGAGGTGCCCGCCGTCGAGCACGGGGATGGGCAAGAGGTTGATGAGACCGAGGTTCACGGAGGTGATGGCCATCGCCCACACGAAGTAGCGCGTGCCCTTGGCGCCGGCCTGACCGGCCACGTCGTACAACGTGATCGGGCCGCTCACGGTGGCGAGGCTCACCCGCCCCTGGGTCACGCGCAGGAACCCGACACCGATGAATCGAATGACCGACACGGTCTCTTCGACGCCCTTTCGGAGCGCATAAAAGAGGCGATTTTCGTTCGGCACGGTCTCGTCTTTGGCCTTGGGGACCCAGTGCGTCGTGCGGAAGACGTAGCGCGCGTACGACTGACCGACCTCGTCTTGCCAGACCTCTTTGCGGAGCTGGAAGGTGCCGCTCTTCCGTTCGCCGTCGCGCGTCCACACGAGCTCGTGCACGCGTGATGCGTCGTGCAAAAGCTCGGCTTTCATGCCCGCGAAGAGCCGCTGGGGTACGCCGTCGAGCGCCACGATCCTGTCGCCCGCGCGGAGGCCCGCCCGCCACTCGCTCGACCCCTCGGGAACGAACGCCACGTACATGTCGCTCGCCTCGATGCCCGTGCGCGTGAGCACGTCGCGCTCTCGGCCGGCCCAGTCGTCGACCTGGGAGCCCGTGTCCTCGCGCGCGGCCGGCGTCAGCGTGGCGACGCCCATGTCCATGACCGCAAGCTCGAAGAGCTCGGGCTCGGCGCGCGTGGGGCGCATGTAGGTGATGGTGAGCGTGTCGCCGCGGCTCTTCGTCAAGATGCGCACGAGATCGACGAACCTGTCGATGCGACGACCGTTGACGCTCGTGATGCGATCGAAGGTGCGGAGGCCCGCGCGGTAGGCCGGAGAGTCCATCCGTGGGACGCCGATGACCGGGGCCGCGAACGTGGGGCTGATGCCGATGCGCGCGACCTTCTGCACCATCTCGAGCTCGAGCGGCTCGAGCTCCTCGATCTCCTCGACGGGCTGGAGATCGACGTCCTTCTCGGCGCCGTCGCGGGAGACGACGACCCGCACGACCTTGCCCGCGCGCTTCGCGACGAGGTCCTGGACCTCCGGGAACGACGCGACGGGGTGCCCGTCGATCGACACGATGCGATCCTCGGGCATGAGCTTCCCGTCGGCGGGCTTGCCCGGGAGCACCGAGCCCACGACCGGCGAGAGAAACTCACGATCTTCGTAGAAGACCGACGTGTAGAGCAAAATGGGGAAGAGCACGTTCATGCCCGGCCCGGCCATGACGATGACGATGCGCTTCCAGAGCTTCTGGGACTCGAACGTGCGGTGCCTGTCCTCGGGCAAGATGGCCTCGCGGCTCTTGCCTTCTTCGAGCATCTTCACGAACCCGCCGAACGGGAGGATGCCGATGCAGTACTCGGTCTCGCGGCCGCGGATCTTCACGAGCTTCGGCCCGAAGCCGACCGAGAAGGTGAGCACCTTCACCCCGAAGATCTTCGCGAACGCGAAGTGCCCCGCTTCGTGGATGAAGATGAGCACGCTCACGAAGAGGACGAAGTAGAGAAGATCCAACCGTCACCCTTCGACGCGCGTCGTCGTGCGCCCGGGGACGACCCCTCCCGGGAACGGGGCCGACCTCTTGTGGACCCCGCGCAAGAAGCGACGGAACGGCTCACGCGAGGCCTCTTCGACCGACACGCCCACCGGCTGCACGATGAGGAAGAACGCGAGGAGCCCCGCACCGCCGAGGGTGCTCACCTTGCCGAAAACGGGCGCGTGGAGCGCGAGCGCCGTGAGCGCCCCACAGATGGCGAGCTCGACGAACGCGAAGGCGATGTGCGCGCGAACGCGCCCCGACAGGAACGCGGCCGGGTCCTCGGCGGAGAGGAACGTGAGGCGACCGTCCGGGCCGCTCGCGAAGTAGACCTTTTTGCCCACGGCGAACGGCACCCGGACCACGCGTGGGGCTCCCTTGGCGCTGCGAGCATCTTTGTAGAGTGCATCGAGCTCGGCGTCGTTCGGGACGGCGGCGCGCGCAACCTGCGCCTCCATGTCGGGCCACACCTCGAGCTCGCCCGGGTGCGTGACCTCGACGGTCTCCCCCGACGCGGTCAGCGTGCCCCCGTACACCTCGCCACGGTAGGCCTTGTCCGAGAACACGATGGCCGGGGGCTCGCCGTCCATGGCGCGGCCGATCTGCTCGACCTCGTGCACGGCGAGCGCGCCGCCGGGGCCCTCCCCCGAGGCCACGGTCCCCTCACGGACGCCGCGGAGCTCCCGCGCGCGCGCCATGAGCTTCCGTGCGTAGTCGACCGACGCGAGCGCGCAGAGGAGCGCCGCCGTCCACACCACGGCGAGGAGGGCGATGCCCAGGAACGGGTACGGGATGGGGCCGAGCATCAGACGGCGTTCCCTTTGGTCTCGACCTCGATTTTGCGGTCTTCGCGCGAGGCGATGTCGGCCTTCTCGAGGTTCGCCTCGGCGAGCGCGACGGCCTTCGGCTCGGGGCGCGAGAAGCGGAAGAGGTAGGTGCGGAGCAGGTAGAGCACCATCGACGGCTCGTTCAGCGACGGGTCGATGCGCGGGGCGGCCTCTTTGTCGTGCCACTCGAAGAGCGCCGACCAGTGGAGGCCCGCGCGGTTGTGGTGGATCGTGTGCAGGCCGTTGTTGCACATGATCCAGTTGAAGGCCTTGCCGACGAAGTTCCGCGAGTGGTTCCACTCGGACGTGATGTCGCAGCCGTCGTGCTGGATGAGGTTGATGCGGAGGATGCCGCGCGCGCCCCAGAGCTGCGGGACGACCACGAAGAAGAGCGCCGTCCAGAAGTCGAGCGCGAGCAAGAGACCCGTGAGCCCGAACGCGAACACCTGCTCGCGGACGTACTGCGCGCGGAAATCGCCGCGCCCGAGGAGCTTCGACCAGCGCGTGACGCCGGCGAAGGTGCGGGGCCCAGCGACGTTAGGAAAGTGGAGCAAATTCAAGAGGTTCCACTTGAACCTGACGTGCTCGGGGGCCGCCCAATCCTCTTGGCCGTCGTCGTCGAAGTGGTGGTGGACGAGGTTGTGCGAGGGGATGTTGGCCGAGGCCGGGTAGAGCACGCCGAACGAGAGGATCATGCGCCACACGTCGTTCATCCAGGTGGCCTTGAAGGGCCCGGCGTGGAGCGAGTTGTGGATGACCACCGAGTTCAGGAACGCGAGGTAACAGGCGAGCACGAGGCACGGCACGTTCCGCGCCGCGGGCACGAAATACATGGTGAAGAGCAGGCCCATGTAGGCCGTGATGAGGCCGACCTGGCGGAGGTCGTGGGCGTTCTTCAGCGGACCGAGATCGCGGACGACCTGCGGCGCCGGGCGCTCGCGGCGGGCCTTGGGTAGCTCTTCGGCCGTGCTCTTGGGGCTCGTGGGGAGGGTCTGCGCGGACATGCGGGCGACCTTTCTTGAGCCGGAGTTGGCCGCGCGTCAACCCGCGCGTTCATCTGCGAAATCCGCTACGCGGGCCCCGAGGTCGAGGTGCACGGGGTGCATCACCGCGAAGGCGGATTCGCGGGTTTTGCGGCCTTCGGGCAACGTTCACAAGGACGTTGCCGATCGGAAACTTGAGGTCTAGAACACGCCCGGTTCGGGAGGTCGCGTCATGGCCACCCGTCTAGGAGGAATGGGTCCGATGTCCGGTGCCGCCGCACGCCCCTCGTGGTTTGCCTCGTTCGGGAGCTTGCCTCACTTGCACTTCCGCCGGGACAAGAACTTCTACCGTCGGTACGACGCGAAGTGGCTCGTCTTCGGCCTCGCGCTCATCGCGGCGCTCCACTTCGGCGGCGTCGCGCCCCTCATGCCGACGTTCCAGTGGTGGCACCTCGCGGCGTTCCCGCTCGTGCTCTACGTGCACATCGTCTGCAACCTCTTCGTCCACAACGCGTGCCACGGAAGCTTCCCGCGCTCGATCAACCGCATCGTCGGCGAGATCTGCGGCTTCATCGTGCTCTCGCGGTTCGCGTCGTGGCAGATCGTGCACGAGCGTCACCACAAGTACTCGGACGACCAGGAGAAAGATCCGCACCCCCTCCTCCCCGGCTACTTCGAGTTCACGTGGCGCGGCATCACGAACGTCGAGAAGCAGCTCCAGACGGCGTACCTCGAGGTCTACGGGGACACCGAGGAGAACCGCGCCCGCGAGCGGACGCGCGCCATGATCAGCTTCAGCACGAACTTCGTGCTCATCGCGTTCTTCTACAAGCTCCTCGGCCCGGCCGGCTTCGTGACGTGGTTCTTGCCGGCCCAGGTGCTCGGCTGGATGTTCGTCATGCACTTCAACTGGGTGACGCACAACGCCCTCGCGAAGGACGGCAACTACTACCCGGTGAACCTCGACAGCGGGTACTACTGGCTCGGGAACCGCATCTTCTTCGGCATCTACATGCACGGGAACCACCACAAGCGGGCCAACGTGTTCAACCCGCTCTTCTGGGACGAGGCCAAGTTCGGCCCCGCGTGCCCGATCGTGAAGCCGTACCCGGTCCCTCGAGAGACCACGTCGAACGCCGAGTAGGTTCGGCGTAGGGCGCATGCCTACACGAGCACCCGCGGCAGGGCTTGCCGCGGGTGTTTCGCTTTCGAAGCCGGGCGAGGCCACCGAAAAGGCCACCCGAGGGCTCGGAGCAGGCTTGCGCTCGGCCTACGAGCCCCGATAGCCTGACCTCGGGGCTCGGGTACCGGGACGATGGCAAAAACTCAATCGCCGCTCCTCGGCTACAACAACAACGTCCGGCACAAGAACCGGGTCTTCCATATCCAAACGGAAGACTCGGGCGTGAAGCACCCGCACATCATCACGCACCTCTTCATGGACGGCGGCCGCATCCTGAAGAGCGTGAAGCGCAGCTACGCCGAGCATCTCGGCTCCGACAACCTGAGCGAGACCGTTCGCCAGATGATGAAGGAGCAGCACAAGCAGATGTTCATCGCGCTGCGCGATGGCGCCTACGACGATCTGCTCGAAGGCGCCGTGCGCGCTTCTACGGCCGGAATCCCGGCTCAAGCCGCGAAGCCCCCTGCCCCGGCGCAGGCTTCGGCGGCGCCCCCCGCTCAGGCCGCTCAGGCCGCGCAGGCCGCAGCGCCCGCTCCCGCAGCGCCGGCCGCGCCCCCACAGGCCGCGGCACCTCCGCCCAAGCCCGCGGCGGCCTCACGGACGGAGAGCCCCATCGACATGCAGGCGCTCGAGGCTGCGTCGCTCACGACGGGCGAGCACGCTGCCCTCGTGATGCCGAACGACCTCCCACCGCCCCCGAAGAACCTCTTCCAGAAGGAGCTCACGGGCAACATCGGGTACCGTTCCACCCGCGTCGACGAAGAAGAGGCCGGGAGGCCCACGCCGGCCCAACAGAAGCGCCCCGGCTCTCGGCCCCCTCCCGAGCGGCACGGCTCGCAGCCCGCACCCGACAAACGAAACCCGCTCGCGCGGACCCAGCCCTCCGTCGCGCCGAGCCCTCCGTCGCGTGTCCCGGCCGCGGCGCCTCCGGCCTCACCCGCCCCTGCGCCCGCCGCAGCTCGTCCGCCTGCGCCAAGCCTCAAACCGCCACCTCAGCCGGCCGTCTCGCTGCCTCCCCCCACCCAAAAAGACGACCCCGCTCAGAGCCGCAGGTACGCGCCGGCGCGCCCGGCCGCCATCTTCGGGCAGTCGCAGGCGCCCAGCACCTCCATCTTCGGCGACGACCTCGTCGGCGACAAATCGCTCGACGAGGTGATCCTGAGCTACCTCGTCGACGACCTGAACCCGCAGAAAAAGTAGTCTGGTTTCGGGCACTTAAGCGAGTAGACCGCGGCACGTCGGGTCCGGTCTCCCGGAATTTGGCCCCCGGGCGTCGTGCGCCGTACCCTTTCAGGCGATGGCCCGCCTTCGCCGAGTCGGCTCCCCGTTTGCTCCCGCGCTCCGCGCCGCGCTCGCGCTCGTGCTCGTCTCCGTCGCCGGATGCGCACACGAGTCGGCCGCGGATCGGCAGCTCGCGCGCCTCCAAGAAGACATGGGGCGCCTCACCAGCGAACGCGATGGCTTCGAGAAGCGTCTCACCGCGCTCGAAGGCGCGCGCACCGACGCCCCACGTCCGAAGGGAGACGACGCCCAGGACTCGCCGGGCGCGCGGGTCGATCCGTCGGCGCCCCCCACGTCCGACGACCCCGAGGACGGCTCCCCGCGCCCGTCGATCAAGGTCCAGGGGCAGCCAGGCTTCGGCAAAGCTCGCTCGCGCCGCGACGACCCTCAACCCGACCTCGCCGCGGCCGCGGATCCGTCGGGCTCCCGCCCGAGCGCGCTCGATCCTGCCGCACGAAAAGCCTACGACGAGGCCCTCGAGAAGGCTCGCTCGGGGCGGCATCGCGAGGGGCTCGAGAAGATGTCGGCCTTCCTCGTGAAGTGGCCCGATCACCCCTACGCCGACAACGCGATGTACTGGCGTGCCGAGTGCCTCGCCGCGCTCGGTGAGCCTCAGAAGGCGATCGCCGAGCTCGAGGGCCTCGTGTCGCGTTTCCCGCTCGGCAACAAGGTCCCCGACGCGCTGTCGAAGCTCTCCCTCCTCTACGAACGACAGGGCGACGCGGCCAAGGCAAAGGCCGCATCGGATCGCCTCGAGCGTGATTTCCCGAAGAGCGACGCGGCCAAGCGCCGCGCACGCAAATCCTCCGATCGTGGGCACGAGAGGCCCAAGGACGTCCCATGACCCGCTCCCTCCGCATCACCGGTTTCTCGGCAAAATCCAGGCTCTTCGCGCTCCTCGTGGGGCTCGGCCTCGTCACGGTCTCGAGCGGCGCGCTCGCGCAGTCGGGCGGAGCGTCCCCCGGCGGCGCGGGTGGCGGCGTCGCTCCCGGCGGCGCGGGCGGTGGCTCCGGCGCGGGCGGTGGTGCGGCCCCGGGTGGCTCCGGCGGTGGCACGTCCCCCGGCGGCTCCGGCGGCGGCACGTCTCCCGGTGGCTCCGGCGGTGGCTCCGGCGGTAGCGCGGGCGGCGGTTTCGTCCTCCCGCAGTACCCTGGCAGCGTGGCCCCGGTCCCCGAAGGCGGCGTGCTCGGCGGAGGCAACGTGACCGGCTCGTCGTCGAAGCCGCTCACGGGCCCCAACGATCGTGACGGGTTCGATCTCGGTCCGAAGGGCGGCGCGGGTGGCACCGTGCGCGGCCGCGAGGACGCCCCGTTCGTGTTCGGTGGGACGCGCATGAGCCGGAGCTCGAACGCGCAAATTCACACGGTGCGGCGCGGAGACACGCTCTGGCGCATCTGCGACGAGTACTTTCAGAACCCGTACCAGTGGCCTCGCATCTGGTCCTATAACCCCGAGATCCAGAACCCTCACTGGATCTACCCCGGCGACCAGGTGCGCCTGCGCCTCGGCGCCGAAGAGCCGCGCGGCGGTGGCGCGCGCCCGAGCATGATCGATCGGAGCCGCACCGTGCCGAACGGCACCGTGTTCCTCCGGAACGAGGGCTACGTCGAGGACAAGTCGACGAACTGGGGCGAGATCAACGGCTCGCCCGAGGACAAGATGCTGCTCTCCGAGGGCGACGAGGTCTACATCCGCTTCGCCGACAACCGCGAGGTGAAGGAGGGCCAGCTCCTCACCGTGTACCGCCCGCAAAAGTCGGTCCGCGGCGGCGAGGTGATCGGCATCCAGGGCACCGTGCGCATCGACAACTGGCGCCCGAAGGATCACACGGCGCGCGCGCGCATCGTCGAGGCGACCGACGTCATCGAGCGCGGGGCGCGCATCGGGCCCATCCAGCGCAGGTTCGAGGTGGTGCCGCCGCAGCGCAACGAAGAAGAGGTGGCCGCGCAGGTCGTGGCGAGCGTGCGATCGCACAGCTTCTACGGCCAAGAGCAGGTCATCTTCATCGACAAGGGCGAGGACGCGAAGATCAAGCCCGGAAACCGGCTCTTCGTGCTCCGCAAGGGCGACGCCTGGCACGACAGCTTCACGAACCGCAAGGCCGTCCCGCGCATCGCGCTCGAGAACGAGTCGCCCGCGGCGATCGAGCCCGTGCCCAAGCCGCGCGACGAGAGCAAGCTGCCCGAAGAGGTCGTGGGCGAGCTCCGCGTCGTCACGGTGGGGAAGAACACGGCGATGTGCATCTTCACGAGCTCGCGCAAAGAGATCGAGATCGGCGACAAGGTCTTCATGCGCAAGGGGTACTGAGCGAGCTCTGCCGCCACGTGCTCGGTGACCTCGTGACCGAGCTCGGGACCCGCGGTACCGTTCGGCCTCCCGCGCGCGAGCGCACGAACCTCGGAGGCCGGACGTGAGCGACTCGACCTACACTCCCCCACGTGTGTGGACCTGGAACAAGGACAAGAACGGCGGCACCTTCGCCAGCATCAACCGCCCCGTCGCCGGGCCGACCCACGAGCGTGAGCTGCCCGTGGGAGCGCACCCGCTCCAGCTCTATTCGCTCGGCACGCCGAACGGCGTGAAGGTGACCATCCTGCTCGAAGAGCTGCTCGCGCTCGGGCACGAGGGCGCCGAGTACGACGCGTGGCTCGTCGACATCGGCAAGGGCGATCAGTTCGGCAGCGGCTTCGTCGCGGTGAACCCGAACTCCAAGATCCCGGCGCTCGTGGATCGCACGACCGAGCCGCCCGTGCGCGTGTTCGAGTCGGGCGCGATCTTGTTCTACCTTGCCGAGAAGTTCGGGGCGCTCCTCCCGAGCTCTGGCCCCGCCCGCGCCGAGGTGCTCTCGTGGCTCTTCTGGCAGATGGGCAGCGCTCCCTACCTCGGCGGCGGGTTCGGCCATTTCTACGCCTACGCCCCGACCAAGATCGAGTACGCGATCGATCGCTTCGCCATGGAGACGAAGCGCCAGCTCGACGTGCTCGACCGCCGGCTCGCCGAGAGCGCCTACCTCGGCGGCGACGCGTACACGATCGCCGACGTCGCGGTGTTCCCCTGGTACGGGTGGCTCGCCCAGGGAAAGTTGTACAATGCAGGCGAGTTCCTCGACGTCGCCTCGTACACGAACGTCGTGCGCTGGGCCGACGGCCTCGCCGCGCGCCCCGCGGTGAAGCGTGGCTCCATGGTGAACCGCACGTTCGGCGCACCGGAGACGCAGCTCCGCGAGCGCCACGACGCCTCCGACTTCGACACGAAGACGGCCGACAAGGTCGCCCCGCCGGGCTGACGCGCGACGCTCAGAACCGAATCAGCAAGTGGACGCGGTGCGGGAAGAACGAGAGCTGCGTGTCGAGGATCTCGGCGTCGAGGCCTAGGCGGTCGATGATGCCGCGGAGCTCGCGCTCGGGGAGCTCGAGGGTGCGGAACGTGTTCCTGTATTTCATGTAGCGGATCTTCGCGAGCTGCATGAACCCGCCCACGAGGAGGCCCAGGTACTTCTCGCGCCGCGCCTCGCGGAGGCTGTCGCGGAAGTACCGGAGGGCCACGCCCGAGTCGGTCAGGATCTCGCCGATGAGCATCCGGGCACCGGGCGCGGCGACCTTCTTGGCGCTCAAGATGAGGTTCTCGACCTCGGCGACGCTCCGGTAGTACTGCACGACGTTGTTGCAGAGGATGAGCGAGAACTTCCGCGGCGCGAGAAACTCGAGGCTCGTGTAGTCGGCGCCGAGCTCGTGGTAGGTCACGTTCGGGCTGTCCTGGAAGCGCTTACGCGCCGCCGTGATGTACGCCTCCGACACCTCGGCGCAGTGCACCTCGGCGACGCGCGTTCGCAGGGCCTCGGCCGTCGCCCCAGGCCCGCTGCCCACGTCGAGCACCACGTCGTCGTCGCGGTAGCCGAGGATCGTGTGCGAGCGCTCGGCGAAGAGCTTCGCGTTTTTGTTCCAGCTCGCTTCGGTCTGGAAGTCGTGGGCCAAAGGGGCGCTCCAGAAGTCGCGCCAGCTCGAGATGGTGCTGTTCGTCGTGCTCACGTGTCGGTCCTTCCACCCCCGAAACTCGAAGGGTAACCGGCGTCCTCGGCGCGCCCGAGCCCCTTTTTTCGAGCCCGCCCGCGAGCGGGCTTCACCAAGGCAACTTCTGCAAAAGAATCGATAGCTTGCGCGAGGAAGAGCTCGCCCCCACGGCTCAGTCGTAGCGCTCGGAGTGCACCTGCTTGCGGTCGAGGCCCATGTCCTTCCGGAGGAGGTCGCGGACGGCGCTCACCATCTTCTGGAGGCCGCAGATGTACACGTTCGGTTTGCCGTGCGCGGCGAGGGCCTCGTAGAGCTCGCGCACGTGGGTCTGGACGTACCCGGTGCGGCCCACGTAGCCCTCGGGCGCGCGCGACAACGTGTACTCTGCAGTAAAGTTCGGGTGCCGCCGCGAGAGCTCGGCGAGCTCGTCCATGTAGATGCGATCCTCGGGGCGGCGCACGCCGAACACGAGCCGCATGGGAGACGTGTCGCCCTTCGCCAGCGCGTCGTGGATCATGCTGCGGAGCGGGGTGAACCCGGTGCCCGTGGCCACGAAGAGCGAGGGCCCGAGCTCCTTGCGGTAGAAAATGCCCTGCGGCCCCGTGCACGTCACGGTGTCGCCCGGGGCGAGCGCGTGGAGCTTCGTGGAGCCGGGGCCACCCTCGACCCTCGTGACGGCGAGCTCGAAGGTGCCCGTGCCGTTCGGCGCCGACGCGATGCTGTACGCGCGGCGGAGCTCGCCCGGGGTGGGCGTGAGATCCAAGTTCAGCCACTGCCCCGCGGCGAACGTGAGCGGTTTCTCGTCGGTCCGCGCGAAGGTGAGCTCGCGCACGCCGGGGCCGAGCTCGCGGTGCGAGACGAGCTTGGCCGTGAACGTTTCGATGGGCTGCATGGGCCCCTCATACCACGGACGAGAGCGTCTTCCAGGGGGACCGAGTCTCCCTCGCAACGTGCCGTAACCACGAATGAATCAGCGCTTGGGCAAGGTGTAGGCGTAGCCCGCTTTGACCCGAGAGAGCGTCGCGAGCCGGAGCTCCATCCCGAGCAGGGCGTCGAGCGTCGCGTCTCGGGTCATGCCGCGCGCGCGGGCCTCGTCGAGCACCTTCACGATGTGGGGGGTGGCGTCGTGCGGGTGGAAGAACACGCCCGACAAGAGCGCGACCACGCCCTCGGGGCTCGCGACGAGGCGCGCGTCGGCGAGGCCTCCCTCGTGGTGGAAGATGCCGGCGTTCGTGGCCACGTCGAACGCGTCGACGAAGAACGCCGCGCCCGACCAGAGGTCCTCGAAGTGGACGCGTGTGCCACGCTCGGGCGTCACCTCGAAGAGGCCGCGGTGCGCGCGAGAGAACGTGAGGGCGACGCGCCGCTCGGCCTCGGGCAGCCGCGCCGAGAGCTCCCGGGCGAGGCCCCCCGTCGTGAGGGCGAAATCCCAGAAGGCACGGGTGCGGCGCTCGTAGAACGAATCGGTCGACGAGAAGGCGCCGGTCCGCCGGAAGAACTCGGCGCGCAGCTCTCCGACGCGCACGTCGTGCTGGGGCTCTCCCGCGAGGGCGAGCAAGCTCTCGTAGACGACGAAGGGGGAGACGGTCACGCGTCGCGAGTCTCTCAGAGGTCGAGGAAGATCGGGAGCGTTTCCGCGTATCTCGACGAACGGCCCCCCCTCCTCTGCCCCGAAGGCATGGCTCCCCTCCCGGGGGGACGCACCTTCCGGGGCTCGACACCTCGAAGAATCCACCCGAAGATTGCGCCCCCTATGAAGCTCGCCTCGTCTCCCCGCCTCTCCCTCGCCTTCGCTCTCTCGCTCACCTCCGCGGTCGCCGTGTCCGCGTGCGGAGGCACCCCGGCGATGCCCGGCGGCGCCGGAAAGCTCGCCGACAAGACGTTCGCCGGGCAGAACCGCTGCAACCCGAAGAGCCACGACCGCCCGTTCATCATCGAGTGGGACGCGACCGATCAGTCGAGCTTCCAGAGCTACGCGGCGAGCGACGTGGTCGTCGTGAAGTACGAGGGCTGCGAGATGAAGGTCCTCGACGGCTGCCGCGAGGACAACGCCAAGGGGAAGAACGGGACCTACAACCCCGTGCAGTGGACGAGCGGCGGCGTCGAGACGATCGACATCCACGACGAGGGCGAGCTCTACGCGAAGCTCCCGCTCGGCGCGGCGACCTTGAACGGCAAGGTGCAGAGCGGCGAGAAGCTGCACATGGAATATTACGTGAGTGGTACACGCACCGCCACGCGCGACGCCCTCTACCGCGCGGACCTCGACAAGAACCCCAAGTGCGCCGGCGCCACGCACTTCGTCTACGCGTACAACCTCGGGGCGTTCGCGATCGCGGCGCAGTCGAACCTGAAGGGCGAGGTCCACGGCTCGTACCTCGGCTTCGGCGCGGGGGGCAGCAAGGCGAACGAGACGAAGACCGAGAAGAAGGGCGGCGAGCTCGGGGCGTGCAAAGGCGAGTCGGCCAAGGAGGTCGAGTCGTGCAAGGTTCCGGTGCGCCTCACGCTGCGCGAGATCACGGCGGGCAGCGACCCTGCGAGCGCCGGGCTCAAGGGCGAGCAGAGCGACAAGTCGCTCAACGCGACGGGCCTCTTGAAGGCCGAGACCGACGCGCAGAAGAAGGGCCTCGCCCTCTACGAGAGCGCGCAGCAGAAGATGGAGAGCGGAGACGGCAAGGGGTGCCTCCAGGACCTCGACCTCCACGACCAGCTCGATCCGCGGCCCGGCGGGCTGTCGACGCTCGGCTCGAGCATCGTGCCCGCCATGACCCGCGCGAAATGCCTCATGCTCACCGGGCAGTGCGGCCCCGGGCGCGACCTCATCCGAAAGGCGTGGGAAGCGCGTGATCCTTCGAGCACGGCGGAGCACACAGACGGCATCGTGACGGCCGAGCTCACGAAGTACTGCCGCGGCGGCGGAGACGACAAAACCAAGTATGCCGCGGCGCGAGGGGTGTTGACGATGGGCGGCAACGGGGTGAAGCGCCACACCGTGGCCGAGTGCCAGGGCGCGTTCGACACGATGATGGCGCTCCGCACGAAGATCACCAAAGCGGACGACGCCAGCGTTCCGGACAAGCCCCTCGTCGCGTTTGGCATGCTCGGCCCGGCGTGCTTCGCAAAAGCGGGCGACTGCGGCGCGGCCTACAAAGCCTTCAAGGCCCTCAACGACGCCAAAGCTCCGGGTGAGGAGCGCCGAACGCCGGGCCGACGAGGCAACCCCGACCGGGTGACCCACGGGCCCAGCCCTGACGGCTTCAAGTACTACACCGAAGAGGAGACCCGGAAGGGCTTCGAGACTCTCATCGAGGACTGCAAGGGCAAATAGGCCGGGGAAACCGCGTCCTCGCGGGCGGGGGCGGATCTTGGTAGGCTACGCGGAGCAGCGCGCTCATCCAGAGGGCGCCCTCGCGCGTACGTCTCCCGGATCGGCATCCATGCACAACCGCATCTTCTTTCCGCAGCAAGCGCTCGACGAATGGATCGTCGACGGCCGCATCGAGCTCGCCTCGGGTGAGCTCACCGTCATGTCGGAGAAGCGCGTCTACCGCGTGGCCGAGGCGGTGCGCGTGGTCGCCGAGGTGACGGGCTCCGAGGACGCGAACGAGCTCGTGGGAAAGGTAAAGAGCCTTGCCTATCTGCAAGAGCTCGGGGCCGAGATCCTCGAGAGCTCGATGCTCATCGGCGACAACGCCTACGACGTGGTACCCGGGTTCACGGCCATCCCCGCCGTCCCGTACGAGGACCACGCACGGAGCGCGGGGCAGGCCGCGGGCAGCGATCTCGAGCTGCTCCGCGCGCTCGCGGGGGGCTGAGGCGCCATGAGCCCGCACCTGGCCGACGTGCTCTTCGCGGCAGCCGCGCTCGACTACCTCGTCGCCACGGTCCTCTTCGTTCGTTATCTGCTCGCGAAGGAGCCGAACGAAAAAGAGGAGCTCTTCGCCGCGCGCCTCGTCGCGCTCGGGGCGTTCTTCCACGCGTCGCACATCGTCGCGGCGTCCCTCGTGTGGAGGGTGTGCCCGGTCGCCGGGGTGCACTTCCCGATCAGCGTGGCCACGATGCTCATGGCCGTGGGGTACGCGGCGTTTCGTAAGCGTTGGAAGCTCGAGGTGCTGGGCGCATTCGTGGCGCCGCTCGCGCTCACGGCGCACCTTACGCTGCGCTTCTCGGGCACCGGCCCCCTCGACCCGACGCCCCGCTTCCGATCGGCGATGCTGCCCCTCCACGTCACCATGAACGTGCTCGGGATCGCGCTCTTCAGCCTGGCGTTCGCGGCGGCCGCGCTCTTCTTGGTGCAAGAGCGCTTGCTCAAACAAAAGAAGACGACGGGCCTCTTTCGGAGGCTCCCCCCGCTCGATGCGCTCGACCGCGCCGAGCACAGGTTCCTGCTCGCGGGCTTCCCGCTGCTCACCTTGGGCATCGTCACGGGGACCGTGTTCGTGCGCCACGTCGACGGGGTGACCCTCGCCGACGTCGCGCGCACCGGCTTCGGGTACGCCACGTGGCTCTTGGCAGCGGGCGTGCTCTTCCTCCGCGCCTCGGCCGGGTGGCGCGGCAGGCGGGCCGCCTACGGCACGATCGCGGGGTTCGGCTTCGCGCTGCTGGTTCTTGCACTTTACACGTTTCGCGCGAGCCCCCCCAAGCCCGAGGTGCTGCGCGCGGTGACGACGAGCGCCGAGAGGGCCCCCGCGTGAGCGCCGACAAGCCGCAGAAGCCGCCCCCGAGCGACGGCATCGTGGTCGTGGGGCTCTCGCACAAGACGGCCCCGGTCGACGTGCGCGAGAAGTTCGCCGTGGCCGATGGCGCCATGCCGGCCCTGCTCGCTCGCCTCTCGGGAAAACCCGAGATCTCCGAGGCGCTCTTCTTGTCCACGTGCAACCGCGTCGAGATCTTCGCGAGGGCCGAGGGGGGCCGCCACGAGGACGCGCTGCGCGCCGTGCGGGACGTCCTCCGCGAGCACGCCCACGTCAGCTCGAGCGACGAGATCGTGCCCTACCTCTACGAGCGCGAGGGAGAGGACGCCGTCCGCCACATCTTCCGCGTCACGGCGAGCCTCGACAGCATGGTCCTCGGCGAGCCGCAGATCCTCGGCCAAGTGAAAGAGGCGTACGACGTGGCCACCTCGTCGGGGGCGCTCGGGAACCTGCTCGGCCGCTGTGTCACGCGCGCCTTCTCCGTGGCGAAGCGCGTTCGCACCGAGACGGCCCTCGGCGCCGGCACGGTCAGCATCTCGAGCGTCGCCGTCGACCTCGCCAAATCCATCTTCGGGGATCTCTCGGGCCACACCGTGCTGCTCGTGGGCGCGGGCGAGATGGCCGAGGCCGCCGCGAAGAGCCTCGGGAAGGGCGCGCGCTCGATCCGCGTGTGCAACCGGAGCTTCGAGCGCGCCGCGGCCCTCGCGCAGACCTTCGGCGGCACGGCGGCGCCCCTCGATCAGCTCGAAGAAGAGATGGTGCTCTCGGACATCGTGGTCGTGAGCACGGCGAGCCGCACCTACGTCATCACGAAAGACCTCGTGAAGCGCGTCATGAAGCGGCGGCGCGGGCGCACGCTCTTCATCGTCGACATCTCGGTGCCGCGCAACGTCGACCCGGCAGCTCACGAGGACGTCGACAACTGCTTCGTCTACAACGTCGACGACCTCGAGCAGACGGTGGCGGAGGGGCTCCGCGCCCGCAAGAGCGAGGCCGCGGCCGCCGAGGCGATCGTGGCGAGCGAGCTCGAGGACTGGAAGACCTGGGTGCGAGGCCTCGACGTCCAGCCGACCATCGTCGGGCTCCGCGCCAAGACACGCGCGGTGCTGCACGGCGAGCTCGAGCGGAGCCTCGCGGGGAAGCTCCGGCACCTCGGCCAAGACGACCAGAAGGCCCTCGCGCAGATGATGGACGCGGCGCTCAACAAGCTCCTCCACGGGCCCACGACGCGCCTCAAGGGAGACGGCGGTGGGGATCTCGTGCGCGCAGCGCGGGCGCTCTTCGACCTGCCGGGCCCCGCGGAGAACGAAGCTGACGAGCCCCGCCCCGAGGGCGGCGAGCCCCGCGTCGAGCACTAACAGCCGTGGATTTTCTCCCGTCGGCCGCTCGCCGGCGCATCCCGACCGCGTTCGTTGCGGTCCCGCGGTGCGTCCCTCGTCGGGGACTTCCAAGGGTCGTGCTCACCCACAAAAGTAGGATTCGCGGGAGCGGCTGAAGGGACGGAGCCTCGGGTCGCCAAGAGGCGCGCAGGCGTGAAGGCCGACGACGGACCCGTGCCGCGAAATGGTGCCCGTTCGGGTACGCACGACGGCCTCGCGGGCGGCGGAGGTCGTAGTCGAATTGGCGGAGACACGGGTTCGCGTGCCGAGCGGTGGTCCTGGAGGTCGTTTCGAGCCTTGCAGGGAGGCCGGTGATGATCCCCTCTCGCACGCGCGTCGCAAGTTCTGGGAGGCTGCACTCTGCAAGCATCTGCTCGGCGCCGACTCCAGCCACACCGGCGAGGCGCGTGCCATGTTGGGCCAAGGTTGCGGTTATCTGTGCGCTGGAGATCGGCGAAAGTCGTACGCGTCCGCGCCATCTACGAGGCACAAAATCTGCTTCGCGAGTCGGCATGACCGATCTTTTTCGCCTCAGCCCCCGCTTCGCCCTTCTCCTCGCGCTCGTTGCATGTTCGGGCCCGATCGATCGAGATGACTTCACGACCAACACCTGCCAGGGCGGCACGATCCTCTCGGGCGTTCGTCCAGCGCAAGCCGGCACCTACATTGTGGCCGTTGGCTTCTCGAAGGCCTACGGAGTGTTTGGTGAGAAGTGTGCGTCCGCACCCGACCTCGCAGCGTGCGAAGCCAACGTGGCCAGCGCCACGCCTTCCAACTCATGGGACACGACCGTATCGGGCGGCGCGAGCTCCACACCGAGCCGCGGCTACTTCGTGATCGAGCGTGCGGGTGTGGTTTCTACCTTGGGGACGGTTGCCGAAGTGGCAGCCGCGCTTGGCCCGATAGACACCCCCGCCGAAGCCGTGCTCCTGGCTTCCCTCGCCTACCGAGAGGCGAGCGCCTCTTGTTCCGAGAACCACGCGGTCGCCATCGATGGCGGCTACGACGTGCTCCTCTCGGCTCGACGCGCGTGCAACGACGGCGCGACGGAGCTGCGTGTTCACGTTCAGGCGAACGGCGCGATGGCGCTGGTAGACGAGTACCGAAAGGAGCCCGAGAACCTGTGCATGACGGCGGGGACGCCCTAGCTAACGCGGCTCTGCGCCGCTTCTTTCCCAAGACGCGGCGGAATCCGCGCCCTCAGGCGCACTGGCCCACCATCTTGTCTAGTCCGAATAGTCCACTGGACGTGGTCGTGGTCTAGAGCGCCAACGTCGGTCGGCTCTTGTGCCGGCCAATCGGGCGCCTATGCGTCAGCGATGGCGCCATCCGATGTCCGCCTGCGCGCGAGGGCGGCGTAGGCCGCCGGGAGCACGCCTAGCGTGACACACGTGGCCGTCACGAGCCCGAACGTGACGACCGTGGCGAGCGGCCTCTGCACCTCGGCCCCGGTCCCCGTGGCCAGCGCCATCGGCAAGAACCCGAGCGACGCGACGACCGCCGTCGTGAGCACGGGGCGGAGGCGCTCCTCGACGCCGAGCCGCGCCGCCTCGCGTGCCGAGTGCCCTTCCCTCTCGAGGCGACGCACCGCACCGAGCAAGACGACCCCGTTCATGGTGGCGACGCCGAAGAGCGCGATGAAGCCCACGGCCGCCGAGATGGAGAACGGCATTCCCCGCAACGCGAGCCCGACGATGCCTCCGCTCGCGGCCGCGGGCACGTTCGCGAACACGAGCACCGACGGGAGCGCCTCGCGGAACGCGAGCCACAACAGGGCGAAGATGGCGACGAGGGTGAGGGGCACGACGACGGCCAAGCGCTTCTCGGCGCGGACGAGGTTCTCGTACTGCCCTGCGAGCTCCACGTAGTACCCCGGCGGGCGCTCGATGGCCGAGAGCTTCTTCTGGATGTCTCCCACGAACGACGCGAGGTCTCTCCCGCGCACGTTGGCCTCGACGAGCACACGACGACGCGCACCCTCGCGGCTAAGCTGCGCGGGGCCCTCCTCGGTGCGCACGTGGGCGAGCTCGCCGAGGGGCACCACACGCTTGCCGGAGACCGGGACGGGGACGTCGAGGAACGCCGCGACGTTCGGCGGCGGGGGACCATCGAGGCGGACCACGACGTCGAACCGCTTCTCTCCCTCGACGAGCACACCGGCCTGCCGCCCCGCGCGCATGGCCTCGAGCATGACGCGGACGTCGTCGGCCTTGGCGCCGTGCCGGGAGAGGCCTTCGCTGTCGGGGCGGGCCGAGATCATCTCGAGCCCGGTCGTGGCCTCGACCCGCACGTCCGCGGCGCCCGGTACGGACTCGATCGCCGAGGCGATGGCGTTCGCGAGGCGCGTGAGCTCCCCGATGTCCTCGCCGAACACCTTGACGCCGACGTCGGCCTTGATTCCCCCCAAGAGCTCCTGGGAGCGCATCTCGATGGGCTGGGTGAAGTTGAAGAGCGTGCCGGGCTGAGCCTCGCGGAGCGCGTCTTCCATGGCGGTGACGAGGCCCTCGCGCGTGCGCGCCGTCTTCCACTCGGCCGGCGGCTTCAAGATGACGAACACGTCGCTCTGCTCGATGCCCATGATGTCGGTCGCGACGTCGGGGCTGCCGCTCCGGGACACGACGCGGACGACCTCGGGGAATTTCACGAGGGCCTTCTCGACGGCCGACGTGCCCGCGATCGACTCACGCAGCGAGATGCTCGCGGGCCGCGTGAGCTGCACGACGAGATCGCCCTCCTCGAGGCGCGGTACGAACTCGGCGCCGCGCCCGACCGACGCGGTGAGCCCGAGGGCGAGCATCGCTACGAAGACGCCCGCCGCGGCCCAGGGCCTCGCGAGCAGCCACGACGACACCGGGAGGAGCGCGCGCTTGGCGAGCCGCACGACGACGCCGTCCTCGGTGTGGGCCTTCGTGACGAGCACCGAGGCGAGCACCGGGACCCAGGTGAACGTGAGCACGAACGCCGTGGCGAGGGCGAAGAGCACAGTGAGCGCCATGGGCCGGAACATCTTGCCCTCCACGCCCTCGAGGAGGAGCACGGGCACGTACACGATCCCGATGATGACCACGCCGAACGCGAGCGAGCCCCCGACCTCGCGCCCCTCGCGGACGAGCGCGTCTTTGGCGGAGATCGAGCGGAGCGCCATGGCCGCGAGCATGCCCTCGACCACGACGACCGCGCCGTCGACCACGAGCCCGAAATCGACCGCCCCGAGGCTCATGAGGTTCCCGGTAGCCCCGATGGCGCGCATCCCGAAGAACGCCCCCAGCATGGCGAGCGGGATGGTCGTCGCGACCACGAGCGCGGAGCGGACGTCCCCGAAGAAGGCGAAGAGCACGACGACGACGACGAGCCCGCCTTCGACGAGCGAGCGCCCCACGGTCGCGAGCACACGGTCGACGAGGTGCGTGCGCACGTAGAAGGGGCGGATCACGACGCCCTTCGGGAGGCGCTCGCCGAGCTCGCGGAGCCGCGCCTCGACCAAAGGTACGATAGTGTGTGCGTTTCCCCCCGCCACCATCTGCGCCATGGCGTTGAGTGTCTCGCCGCGGCCATCACTCGTGGCGGCAGACGCGCGAAAACCCTCCCCGTCGCGCACGGTGGCCACGTCGCGCACGAGCACCGAGGTGCCCGAGCCGCGCGCCGCGACGACCTGACGCCCCACCTCGTCGACCGAGCGGAACTGGCCATCGAAGCGGACGAGCACTTGATCTTGGCCGCGATCGAGGGCGCCACCTCCGCCGCTCTGCCCCGCCGACAAGAGCGCCTCTTCGACGTCGTGCTGAGTGACCCCGTGAGCCTGCATGTCGGCCGGGCGGAGGCGCACCTCGATCTGACGTGCGCCGGCGCCCCACGCGTTCACCTCGACCACGCCGGGCACCTGACGGAGCGCGCGCGCGATCTCCCAGTCGAACACGGTGCGGAGCTCGCGAGGCTCGTGCCCGGGCCACTCGATCGTGAAATGGACGACCTCGCCGAGCCCCGTCGTGAGCGGGCCGAGATCGGGGCGATTCGCCGAGGGTGGGATGGCCTCGCGGGCCGCAGGGAGGCGCTGCGACACGAGGGAGCGTGCGTACGCGAGGTCCGTGTCGTCGGTGAAGACGATGGTCACGGCCGACACGCTCGTGCGCGACGTGGACCGCACCTGGGTGACCCCCGGGAGCCCCGCCATGGCGAGCTCGACGGGCCGCGTGACGAGCTGCTCCACCTCGAGCGGCGCGAGCCCGGGCGCGTTCGTGAGGACCTGCACCTGCACGTTGGTGATGTCCGGAACGGCGTCGACCGGGAGGTCCACGTAGGCGCGGATCCCGAGCACCACCAGCACGGCCACCGCGAACGCGACGAGGAGCCTGTGCGCGAGCGAGAACGCGACGACTCTCTCGATCATTCGTGGAGCTCCGCGCGGAGCATCTCGCTCTTGACGAGGCTCGCCCCGACGACGACCACACGCTCCCCCTCCGCGAGCCCCTCCTCGACCTCCGCGCGCTCGTCGGCCCCGGCCTTCGCGCGGACGGGCCGAAACACGACAGGGCCCTTCGGGGCCGTTTGGACGAAGACCCCCGACATGCCCTTCACGTCGACGAGCGCGTCCCGGGGCACGAGCACCGCGTCGAGCCCCGGCCCGGCCGAGGCCGAGCCGTCCGCGGGCTCGACCCGGACGAAGGCGCCGACGACGAGCCACGTACAGCCCTCGTCGACCTCGACGCGCGTCGCCCGGGTGCGGGTCTCCCTATCGACCTCGCCCACGTCGGCACGCACGGTGCCGAAGCACCCTTCCCCTACCTCGGCGAGCGCCGCTCGCGGGCGCACACGAGCGCGCGCGCCGTTCAGGAGCCTCACGGTGCTCCCCTCGGGCACCCGCGCGACGACGAGCCGAGGCGCACGCCGCACGATCTCGAAGAGCGCGGACTCGGGGCTCGTCGACGCGCCGACGATGCCCTGACGTTTCGAAACGACGCCGTCGATGGGGCTCCGCACCGCCACCCGCCCGGAGCCCCCGACTCCGCCGAGCGAGCGCAAGAGCCCGGACGCGGCTTGTTTCTCCGCGCGGGCAAGGGTCGCCTCGGCCACGGCTTCGTCGAGCGCGTTCTGGCTCGTGGCGCCCTCGAGCATCAACGCCTTCTGGCGCGCCTCTTTGCGCTCGGCGAGGGCGAGCTTCGCGTCGGCGCGCACGACCTCGGCCGAAACCCGCGCGGCCTCCGGAGAGTCGACCCAGGCGAGCACGTCCCCGGCCTTCACCTGAGCACCTATGTCCACGGAAAGACTCACGATTCGTCCCTGCACGAGCACCCCGGCCTCGGCCCTCCCGGCCGGGTCGGCAACTGCCTCTCCGGGCACCTGCCGGGCGCCGAGCACCTTGCCCTTCGTGGCCGCGGCGACGACCACGCGCCCCTCGTCGAAGAGGACCTGGGCGAGGCTCACCTCAAGCGCGCCACCCTTCGAGGGCGCGGGCTGGGCCGGGGCCGGCGGTGCGGCGTCCTTGGGCGTGTCGCGCGTGCAGCCGAGGGCGAAGACCAAGAGCGACGCGACGAGGCGATTCGTGCCGGAGCTCATCGGGCCTCCGAGGCGAGCTTGCCCGTGACGTGGAGGTAGCGGAGATCGGCGCGCACGACCTCGGCGCTCGCGCGGACCGCGGCCTCCTCGGCCGTGAGTAGACGCTGCCGCGCGACGACGGAGGGACCGATGTCCGTCGTGCCGGCCGAGACCTCGACGAGCGACTGCCGCAAGGCCTCACGGAGCGGTGGGAGGACCTCGCGCTCGAATTTGTCCCGCACCTCGCGCGTGTGGTCCATCTCGTGGAGCACGAGGGAGAGGCGGGCATCGAGCTCGGCTCTCACGCGCCCCTTCTCGGCGTTCGCGGCCAGCGCGTCGGCCTCGGCCCGCGACCTGTCGAACGCCGCGGGATCGACGAACGGGAGCGGCACCATGACCGACCCGAGCGCGATGGTGGAGCCGTCTCCCTCGCGGGCGAACATGCCACCGACCGAGAGCTGCGGGCCCTCCGTCGCGTGGGTGAGCGCCACCTGAGCCCGGGCGCGGGCCTCGCTCGCCGCCGCGAGCCGGACCCCCGGGCTGTCGCTCACGGTGGCGCCGCTCGGCGCGTGGGCCTTCGCGTAGACGGCGGGGAGCTCCCGCGCGAGCTCTCCCGCCGGGGACACGTCCTCGCCGGGCGCGAGCGACGACGCCACACGCAGCTCGACGAGCGCGTCGACCAGGAGCCCCTCCCCGTCGAGGACGGACGTCGCCGCATAGGCGCGCTCCCCCTCCGCGAGCGCGATCTCGGACGGGCGCCCGACTCCTGCGCCGACCCTCCTCCGCGCGAGGGTGACGAGCTCCTCGGCGCGCCCGAGCGTGGCCTTTCGGATTTCGAGGATGCGCGTGGCCTCCATCGCGCGCGACCACGCGAGCCCGGCGCGCAGGGCGGCGTCCCCGCGCGCTCGCTCGACGTCCTCGGCGGTCACACGGGCCGAGGCCTCGGCCACCCCGCGCCTCGAGCCCGACACGTCGCGGAGCATGATGGGCACGTAGGCGCCCACCTGGAGGTCGAGCGTGGTGCCCGCGCCGAAGCGAGGCCCCGCCGAGACCGTGAGCGTGGGAGGGGACACCAAGAGCGCACGCGAGGCGTCGCGGGCACGCTCGTTCGCGGCGCGCGGCGCGAGGGCCACGGCGACCCCCGGGCCCTTCGCGGCGCCGGCCACGAGCGCGTCGTGGAGCGACATGCGGAGACCCTCCCCGGAGGCGAGACGCGGGACGAGCGCGCCCACGAGGGCTACGGCAACGAAGGGGAGCGTTCGGGCCACGCCCAACCGTTACGCGAGGCGCGGATCCGCAGCATCCGACAAATGCCGGATCATCGGCCTGTCTCGCCCGTGGTGTAGTCTCGCCACGATGTCGAACGCCTTGGTCCCGCGCGCGAAAGGAGGAGCCCGCCGCCCCTTCCCGCTCGGCGTGTACGTCGCGATGGGGCTCGGCCTCGGGCTCGCCTACGCGGCCGCCAACACGGCCTTCGACATCCTCGATCGCAAGACCCCGCTCGTGGCCACGCTCGCGGCCGTGCACGCCTTCGTCGACCGCGGGGTGCCGCTCCTCGCCGGCGCCCTGCTCGGTGTGACTCTTCACTACTTTCGCCTACGTACCGAGCTCGCGCGCGAGGCCGAGGTCCGCGCCGAAGCGCTGGGCCGCAGGCTCGAGCACACCGAGCGCGACCAGGCCGTGTGGCTCGTCGCCACGGCCACGTTGCACGAGGTGAAGAACCCGCTCCACGCCTTGGGCCTCTTGCTCGACGAGGTGACCCTGCTGGAAGAAGGCGGCGAGGCCCCGGAGGGCTCCCCCTCGCGTCCCGAGCTGCTCGAGAAGGCCCGCGCCCACATGAAGCGTATCGACACGTCGATAGGCTCCCTCCGCGACGTCGCAGGTCACCTCACCCCCAAGCTCCAAGACGTCGACCTCTACCGGATCGTCGACGACGTGGCGCGGGACGCCGAGGTCGTGGCGCGCGGCGGGCGCATCGAGCTCGAGGTGCCGAGCGACGTGCGCGCAAAGGGCGACCACGCGTGGGTGCGCATCATCGTGGAGAACCTCGTGCAGAACGGCCTCGAGGCCGCCCTCGAGAGTGTCTCCCCGCGCGTGCGCGTCACGGCCGAGCGGCAGGGCGATCGTGCGGTGGTGCGTGTGCTCGACAACGGCAAAGGCTTCGACGCCCACGACCGAGCGGCGCTCTTCGAGCCTCTGTCGACCCGAAAAACGGGCGGGATGGGCCTCGGGCTCTCGGTGTCGCGTGCGCTCGCGCGGGCCATGCAAGGCGACGTGGTCCTCACCGAAGCCGAGGGGTTCACCACGTGCGTCGAGCTGAGGCTCCCTCGATGAAGCGGGTCGTGCTGCTCGTGGAGGACGAGCTGGACGCACGCGAGGCGCTCGCGCGGTCCTTGCGCCGCTCGGGGTACACGTGCCTCGAGGCGGCCTCGGTCGACGAAGCGCTCGCGGCGGTGCACGACGAGGCCGTGCTCGACGCCGCCGTGGTCGACGTGCGCCTCGGCCCCAAGGGCCCGCCGGGGATCGAGCTCGTCGCGCCTCTCCGCGCGCGGTTCCGGGGCCTCGTCGTCGTGGTGATCACGGCCTTCGCGGACCTCGCGCTCGTCAAGAAGGCCCTCAACGACGGCGCCGCGTACCTGCTCGAGAAGCCCTTCGGCGCGAAGGACCTCACCCTCGCCCTCGAGAGAGCCCTCCACGACGCCGAGGACACGGGGCACCTCGTCGACAAGGTGCTCCGCCGCGCCGAGCTCACCGAGAAAGAGGCCGAGGTCGCGAGGCTCGTCTTGAAGGGCCTGCCGAGCTCCGAGGTCGGTGAGGTGCTAGGGATCTCGGACAAAACCGTGCGCCAGCACCTCTCGTCGGTGTACACGAAGTGCGGAGTGTCGAGCCGCGCAGAGCTCTTCCACCACGTGTTCCCCTCATGATCTTCCCGCCTCGTCGAAGCGCAGCCGTGGGGCTCGGGTGACCGCCCTCGACGTCACCACGGTCGTGGCGCTCGCGTTCGGCTTGGCCATGGACGCGACGGCGGTCTCGGCAGCCAAGGGGGTCGCCGTGCCGAAGGTGCTGCCCTCTCACGTCGCCAAGGTGGCCCTCTGGTTCGGGGGCTCCCACACCCTCGTCCCTCTGCTCGGGTACCTCGTCGGCGCGCGCATCGGCCCCCACGTCGAGGCCTGGACGCACTGGATCTCAGGGGTCCTCCTCGCCGGCATCGGCGCGAAGATGGTCCACGAGGCCCGCTCCGAGGGCGACGACGACGACCCCCGCTCCCGTGGAAAAGACCCTTTCGACGCGACGGTCATGGCGACCCTCGCCGTGGCCACCAGCATCGACACCTTCGCGGCGGGCATCACGCTCCCCATGTGGAAGGCTCCGCTCGGCGTGTCCCTCGCGTCGATCGGCCTGATGGCCGCCACGATGAGCACCGTCGGACTGTTCGCCGGGAGGCGGCTCGGGGTGCTCTTCGGCAAGCGCCTCGAGGTCGTGGGCGGGCTCGTGCTCGTGCTCCTCGGCGTCAAGGTGGTCGCCGAGCACTACCTCGGCTGAACGAGAGCCATTCGGCCCTCAAATCCAGCGTTTGTAGCGGAACCATCCCAACATCGAGATGGGGACGAGCAGGCACGAGCCGAGCATCGTGAACATGAGCGAGTGCGAGTGCTGCCAGCCCGGGACACCTGGCATATCCTCGAAATTCTGCCCGAAGAAGCCCACCACGAACGAGAGCGGCAGGAACAAGGCGCTCATGATGGTGAGGTATTTCATGATCTCGTTCGTGCGGTTCGAGACCGACGAGAGGTACGCGTCCATGGCGCTCCCGAGCAGATCGCGGTTCGCGTCGATCGACTCGGAGATGCGCACGAGGTGGTCGTACACGTCTCGGAAGTAGGCGACGTTGCTCGGGGCCACGTGCTCCTCGTCGAGCTTCGCCATGGCGAGCATGACGTCGCGCTGCGGCGAGAGCACCCGGCGCATGATCGACAGCTCGTGCTTCAGGTGAAAGATGCGGGCGAGGTGCTCACGGGCAGGTGTCCAGAGCACGGCCTCTTCGAGGTGCTCGAGCTCCTCGGCCACCTTGTCGAGGATGGGGAACGTGTCGTCGACCATCTTGTCGACGACGATGTAGTGGAGAAACTCGGGACCGCGGGAGAAGAGCTGGGGCTTGCTCTGGAGCCGCCGTTGGGCGGCCTCGATGGCCGGGAGCGGCTCCTGATGCACCGTCACCAGGTAGCGCGGGCCGAGGAACGCGTGGAGCTCGAGCGGCTCGAGGGTCTCGATCTTCTCGCTCTTGCAGACGAAGCCATGGGTCACCACGAAGAGGACGTGACCGAACTCCTCGAGCTTCGGGCGCTGGTCGAGATGAAGGCAGTCCTCGATCGCGAGCGGGTGGAAGTCGAAGCGGGATCGGAGGAGCTCGAGTGAGTCGGCCGTCTGGCCTTCGAGGTCGATCCAACGGACCGTGCCCTCCGGCGGGGGAGAGGCGAGCGCCATCGCGTCCTCGCCCTCACGGAACGTCACCTTGCCGTCGGCCCCACACTCGATGACACGGAACATGGCCGGGTAAGATACCCGGAGCGAGGCCGGGCTGTCTCCCGACGTGATCGAGGGTACCCTCGTGGTGCGCGTCGCGGCGTCGGCCCCGAGCCTGGCGTCGCCCATCCCCTCGTGACACCGCCCCCCACGCCCCCACACCTGCGCGTCCACGCCGTCGAGCTCCCCGCGAGGTTCGGGGACGTCGAAGCCACGCTCGAGCACGTGGGTCGGCTCGCGCGCGCCCTTGGACCGGATCTGGTGGTGCTGCCCGAGCTCTCGCTCACGGGCTACGTCTCTCCACGCGGAGACGCCGATCTCTCGCGCTTCGCCGAGCCCTTGAGTGGCCCCACGATCGTGGCCGCACGTCGGATCGCGCGCGAGACCGGGGCGGCCCTCGCCGTGCCGCTCGTGCTCGACGAGGGTCACGCGCTCTTCAACGCCACGGTGCTCGTCGGGGCGGAGGGCGAGGTGCGCGCCGTCTACCGAAAGCGGCACCCGTGGTTCCCCGAGCGCTGGGCCACGCCCGGGAGGGAGCCTCACCCGGTCGTCGAGCTCGCCGGCGTGCGCCTCACCTTCGCGACCTGCTACGACGTCCACTTCGTCGCCGAGGAGGGCAAAGAGGCGCTCGAACGCGCGGACGTGCTCGTCTTCCCGAGCGCGTGGGTCGACGACGAAGGCACCCGCATCCCGCTGCTCCAGGGGATCGCGCGCACGTTCCGTGTGGGTGTGGTGAACGCCAACTGGGGCCCCGGCGAGCCTCGGCTCCCGGGCCAGGGAGACTCGGTGATCCTCGACGCCTCGGGCCGCGTCCTGGCGCGGGTGAACGAGCGTGGCGGCGTCGCGAGCGCGAGCCTCGAGGCGCGAACCGAGACACGTTGAGCGCCAAGGAGCGCCGGCATCCCCCACGTCGACGTGGCCGTGTATCCTTCTCTCGAGGAGGTACGCGACAATGGGTGCCATGGATTGGCTTCGGGGCGTGATGGGTCCGTCGGCGTTCGGACCGCAAGGAGGAGCCCCCGGCATGCCGGGAGCGGGTGGGCTCGGGCCCGGGCTCGGCCCAATGGCTGCACCGCTCGCGGCCGCCGCGTTCGGAGCGATGGGAGGGGCGGGACAGAGCCCGGGTATGGGACCTCCTACGGGCGGGCAGGCCCCATTCGGTCAAGGCCCCATCGGCAGCCCGTTCGGCGCGGCGCCGTTCGCGGGTGCTCCCATCGGCGGAGCGGGCGGCGCGGCAGGCTATCCCCTCCCCGGGGACGCGTTCGCCCAGGGAATGTCGGGACCTCAGGGCTACGCGCCGCCGTCTCCGCCGTCTCCGTACGCAGGCATGCCAGGCGCGGAGGCCCTTGGCCCCGACCGCGCCGCACTCGAAGCACGTGTCGCCGAGCTCTCCCACGACGTCGAGTCCCTCGCGCTCTTCGCCCGCACGCTCCTCACGGTCATGGTCGAGCGAAACGTGCTGACCACCGAACAGTTCGCCGAGGCGAAGAACCGCATCGACATGCTCGACGGCCGCCTCGACGACAAGGTGGCGAAGGGCCTCTGACGCTGCTCTCGCCCGTGCGCACCCCGTGCCCGTGCGCACCCCGTGCCCGTGCCCGGCGTCAGCGGTCCGCCGAAGCACAGCCGGTGGTGCTCCGAAGCACAGCCGGTGGTGCTCGTCTCAGAAGCCGGCCTTCGCGAGCGCGGCGGCGAGCTCGGGCGACGGGTGTACGTCGGGCTTCTGCGCCTGTTTGCGGAGATTCTTGATCGTGTGGATGGGCCAATCCTTCTGGAAGGCGTTGGCGATGAACGTGGGGATCGAGCCCTTCGGGTCGGCGTGGATCTCGGTCGTCACCAGGGTGCGCTTGCCGCCCTCGATGCCGGTGAGCACGAACGAGCTCTTGTAGATCTCGCCGCGCACGAACGAGGTCTGTGGCGCGGCCGGATCCGTGACGGAGCGGATGTGAACGGTGAACCGCTTCACCGTCGGGTCGAGCTCGCCGCGCGCGTCGGTCACGAAATCTCGATCGGTGAGGCCTGGCGGCGTCTTGATGTGCGTGTAGACGATTTGCTCGAGCGGAGACACCTTGCGGAGCACACGCGACTCGACCGTGGCGTCCATCCACTCGGTGGCGCGAGGGGTGTCGGTCACCGCCGCGATCACCTGCGAGAGCGGAGCGTCGACCGTGCCGACGCCTTTGAACGCGATGACGGAGCTGCCCGGGACCTCTTGGCGAAAGACGACGATGCCCGAGTCTTCCGTCATGCGCTCCCACGTGGGCGCGGCCTTGTGCTCGTCGGCCGAGCCCGAGCGAGGGAGGAGCACCGGGGTGAGGCCGAGGGTGACTGCGAGGAGGACGCCGATCTTGCGCATGGGGCACGACCGTAGCGCGTTTTTCTGCGGCGTCGACCCATCGGGCGCACGAACGCCGACCGTGTCGCTTCGCCCGGTCGGAGACAGTTCCGCTTGCGCCTCGGCGAAAGCTCTGAGAAACCCGGCACATGCGCCTCGCGACTGCTCCTTTCGTCTCTCTCGTCGTCCTCTCGTGCCTCGTCGGCTGCGGCGAGACGAAACCGGCCGAAGCCCCCACCCCGGGCGCCGCTTCGGCTCCGTCGGCCCAGGCGCCCAAAGGCCCCGCAGCCGCCGACGACGGCAAGGCCGAGAAGGCCGCGGCGCTCGACGCCATCACGGCGGGAGAGGCCAAGTCGGGCACGTGCACGCCCGAGCACCAAGCCGCGCTCGAGAAGCTCCGCGGGGAGCTCGACGCGGCCATGCCCAAGAAGGCCGGTGACGACGGCAAGGTGCTCGCGCTGAAGCCCATCTTCAACCGCATCGTCGCGCTCGGGCCATCGGGCAAGTCGGTCGAGGTCACGCTCCAGGGGAGCCTCGCGCAGGCCCAATTTCTCGCCTTCTCGGCGAAAGACATCTCCATCGACGTGCTCGTCGGCAAGGCCGCGGCGAGCACCATGCGGTCTCCGTTCCAGCGCACCGCGCTCGCGAAGCCCGCGTCGATCGAGCTCCCCAAGGCGGGCACCGTCGAGCTCCAGACCGACAGCCGTCAAGTGGAGCTCGAGAAGGGCCAACCCATCCAAGTGAAGATGACCGGCGAGGGCTGCGCGCTCGTCGTGGGTTACATGCTGCCCTGACGCCCTCGTCGGAGGGCCGCGAGGAAGGTCGTCGCGGCGCCTGCCGTAGCTCGGAAAGGTGGCCTTACGGTCGCTCACGCCTCACAATGGATGAGGTCGCCCGTACGAAAGGTCCTTGCCTATGAAACGCTTCCTCTTCCCGAGCCTCGCCTTCGCCTCCGCGTCCGCGCTCTTCGTCGCGTGCGGAACGACCGACCGCCCCGCCGTGTTCGACGACGGTGGCGACCCGAACGGGAGCGACGGCTCCACCTCCACCGGAAACGACGGCTCGCTCTTCGGCGACGCCGGGGGCGGAGGGCCCGCCGGGTGCGTGGGCCTCGAGTGCTCGAAGCCCGCGTGCAGCGGCCAGAACACGACGACGCTCACCGGCAAGGTCTTCGCCCCGAACGGGCGCGACCCGCTCTACAACGTGCTCGTCTACGTCCCCAACGGCGACCTCAAGGCGTTCGACGACGGGGTCACCTGCGAGACGTGCGAGAAGTCGGTCTCGGGCAACCCCATCGCCACCGCTCTCACCGACACCCAAGGGCGCTTCGAGCTGAAGGACATGCCCGCCGGGAAAGACATCCCGATCGTGGTCCAGATCGGGCGCTTCCGCCGCAAGGTGACTCTCCCGGCGGTCGACGAGTGCGTCGAGAACAAAGCCAAGGACGGCGACCTGCGCCTCCCGAAGAACGCGTCCGAGGGCGACATCCCGCGCATCGCGATCGTCACGTCTACCTACGACCCGACCGAGTGCATCCTGAACGAGATCGGCATCGACGCGGCCGAGTTCACGGCGCCCTCGGGCCCCGGGCGAATCCACGTCTTCCGCGGCAACGGCAACACGGTCTCGGGCGCGACGACCGGCGCCGAGCTCTGGTCGAACGCGGCCACGCTCAAGAAATACCAGCTCGTGGCGCTGCCCTGCAGCTCGTACCCGTCCGACGCGACCTCGGTGCAGAACCTCTTCGACTACGCGAACGTGGGTGGGCGCATCTTCGCGACCGACCTCTCCTACCCCGTGATCGCGTCCGGGCGCGGAGATTGGCCGCAGACCGGGAACTACACGAACCCGGGCTCGTTCTCGAACCCGGCCCAGATCGACACGTCGTTCCCGAAGGGCAAGGCCCTCGCCGACTGGCTCCAGGGCCTCGGCGCCACCACCGGTCCGCAGCTCTCGCTCACGGACACGTACAGCCGCGTGGGCATCATCAACCCACCCGCGCAGCGCTGGCTCTACTCGGGCTCCACCAACACCCAGGCGTACACGTTCAACACGCCCACAACCGCCGCCGAGAAGGACCAGTGCGGCCGCGTGTACTACTCGAGCTTCCACATCGGCACGGGTCGGAGCCTCACCGGCACGTTCCCCGGCGCGTGCCAGGCCAAGCCGCTCACGGCGCAAGAGCGCGTGCTCGAGTTCATGCTCTTCGACCTCGCCTCGTGCGTGCAGAGCGACAAAGAACCGCCGGCGATTCCCAAGTAGTTACGTCATCTTGAAGAACGCACGGACGCGGCCCAAGAGCGCGCTCGTGCGTTCGTCGAGCTCCACCTCGCGTGCTCGCTCGGCGCGCGCGGCGAGGTGGCTCTCGAGCTCGGCTTGGCGCGCCACGAGGACCCGCGTCATCTCGGTGAGCACCTCGGGCGCGTCGGCCAGCACGGCGGCGAAGGCGGCCTTGTCGACCACCACGAGCTCGGTCTCGGTGAGCGTCTGCACCGAGGCCGCGCGGGGCTCGCCCGTCATGAGGGACATCTCGCCGAAGAGGCTCCCCTTCTTGAGACGCGCCACCTCGGCCGTGCTCGCGCCGTCGCGGCCGACGAGCACGCTCACCTCGCCGCGCGCGATGAGGAACATCGCCTCCCCCGGCTCGCCCTGCCGCAAGACCACCTCACGCGGCGCGTAGACCTTCACGGGCGAGCGCTCGGCGAGGGTTCGCAAGGTCCCCTCGGGGAGCACGGCCAGGAAGTCGACGTCGCGGAGGCGCCTGGCGATGTCGCTCACCCGCTCGTCGCGCTGTTGTGTCTCGCGCTCGGCGCTCGGTTGGTGGACGAACACGTCGCGCTTCGGGAACGGGATCTCGATGCCGGCGCGTCGAAGGGCGTACCAAATGCGCTCGCGCACGGCCGAGTCGGTGGTGTCACGCAAGTCGAAGGCGCTCGTGAAGTAGCGCACGACGTAGTCGATGCCGCTGTCGGCGAAGCGCCACGTGAGGACCGAGGGCTCGGGCGACTCGAGCACGTCGGGGATCCCGTGGAGGGCCGAGAGGATGGTCGCGCGCACGGTCTCGGGGGCGACGGCGTACGCGCACGACACCTCGACCGAGCGGCGCGCGATCGGGCTCGGCTTCGTGTAGTTGCGGATGGGGGCCTTCGCGAGCGTGCCGTTCGGCACGATGACCTCCATCTCGTCGTTGGTGAGCACGGTGGTGGCGCGCCAGTTGATCTCGATGACCCTCCCGATGAGGCGCGGATCGGGATCGAACTGGATGAAATCGCCCACCTCGAACGGCCGCTGCATCTGGATCGAGATGCCCGCGAAGAGGTTGCCGAGCGTGTCTTGGAGCGAGAGACCGACCACGGCCGTGAGGAGCGCCGACGTCGTGAGCAAGCTCGAGAGCTCTACCCCGGCCACCCGCAGGGTGGCGATGCCGGCGGCGAAGTACATCCCGGTCTGGAGGAGGTCCCGAAAAATGCGCGGGAGCGGCCGCTTGAGGCGCCCCGCCAGGAGGGCGTCGGCCACGAGCACGAACGTGCCCCGGGCGAGCGCGACGAGCAGGAGGAGGACCTCGATCACCTGCAGCGGCTTCATCACCACGGCCGACGGCGGGATGAGCGCGACGATGGCCTCGAAGACCACGTGGACGACGAGGAGCACCGCGGGCGCGACGAGCTTCTTGCGCTCCCCCGGGTGGAGCAGCACGGCGAGGGCGACGAGCAGCCCGAGGCCGACGAGCAGCCCGAGGCCGAAGAACGACGTGAGACCGAAGAACCGCTCGATGCCGTCCACGCCTCACGAATACCAGAGTCGACACGAGCGCGGCGATCCGGATCGGCGCGCGCGACCGGGCGGCTCGGCTACCCCGAAAAAACGCCCGCGCGAGGGCTTTGCGCGAGGCGCGCGTGCGGCTAGGTTCCGCGCCGATGAGAGCCTCGACCCTGGCCGCGCTTACCACCCTCGCCCTCTCCGCTGCGGCCTGCGCGAAGCCCCCGCGCGAAGGAGGAGAGCCCCCGAACGCCTCGCGGGCCAGCGCCGAGCCCCCTCACGCCGTCGCCGCGGGGTCGTCTGCCCCGGTGCCCGCGTCGCCGTCCGCCCTCGCCTCGGCCGAGCCCAAGGCCGAGCCCGCGCCCTCGAAGGCCAAAGTCGGCCCGCTCAACGTGCTGCTCGTCACGATCGACAGCCTCCGCGCCGACATGCCCTGGGCCGGCTACGACCGCCCGATCGCCCCGAACCTCACCGCGCTCCAGGCGAAGAGCGTCACCTACGCCCGCGCCTATTCGACGTCGTCGTTCACGTCGAAGAGCGTGGTCGGGTTCGTGTCGGGCAGGTACCCGTCGACCCTCGAGCGCACAGGAAAGTTCTTCACGAAGTACCTCGACGAGAACGTGTTCATGTGCGAGCGCCTCGCCGAGCAAGGCATGCCCTGCGTCGGGGGCCACGCGCACGCGTACATGGAGAAGGGGCTCTCCGGATTCGAACAAGGCTTCCGCGATTGGCGGCTCGTGCCGAATATCCCGTTCGACTACAACAAGGACCCGTACGTCACGAGCCACGCGCTGACGCCGCTCGCCATCTCGATGCTGTCCGGGGTGGCCACGAGCGACAAACCCTTCTTCGCGTGGTTTCACTACATGGACCCGCACGACGAGTACAAACCCCACGCCGAGTCGCCCAAGTTCGGCAAGCGCGCCCGCGACCTCTACGACGAAGAGGTCTTCTACACGGACATGTACGTCGGCAAGTTGCTCGACTGGGTGAAGGCGCAGCCGTGGGCCGACAGGACGGCCATCGTCGTCACGGCCGACCACGGCGAGGGCTTCGGCGAGCATGGTTTTTTCCGCCACGCGCACGAGGTGTGGGAGCCGCTCGTCCACGTCCCCATGTTCGTGCTGCTGCCCGGGGGAACGCCGCGCACGATCGACACACCGCGCGGTCACGCCGACCTCGTGCCCACGTTCCTCGAGCTCATGGGCGCCAAGGCCGACACGACCCTGCCCTGCACGAGCCTCGTCGCCGAGCTCCGCGGCGCAAAAGCCGAGCCCCGCGACGTGATCGTCGACCTCCCCGAGGACGAGTACAACGAGCGGCGGCGCGCCCTCGTGCACGAGAACCTGAAGCTCGTCGCCTTCGGCCGCGACGCGCGCTTCCAGCTCTACGATCTTGCGGCCGATCCGGGCGAAAACCAAGACCTCGCCAAGACCCGCAAGGATCTGCTCGACGGCATGCTCGAGCGCTACAAGGCCGCCTCGAAGGCGCTCGTCGAGGTCGCGCCGCGCGGCGGGATCCCGAAGCACTGACGCGGCTCAGATCGAGGAGAGCAAGCGGCTCTTCTGGGCCTCGAAGTCGGCCTCCGTGATCACGCCTTGGTCGCGGAGCTTCTTCAGCTTCTCGAGCTTCTCGAACGCGTCCCCGGCGTCGGCCTTGTCCTTCGACATACGCGTCGCGACCTCTTTGCCTCGCTCGAGGTGGGCCTCGTAGGCGCGCTTGGCGGCCTCGACGTCCATCGACGAGAACGAGCGCCCGGCCGAAAACTGAGAAACGGCCACCTGGCCGATCGAGTAGGTCGACGCGCCCGACATGACCGACATCGCGGCCCCACCGAGGATCGACCCGATGCCCGGGATGAGCTTGATCGCGTTCGCGCCGAGGCGCGCGGCGAGGCCCCCCGCGAGCGCGGACACCCACGCCTTCCCCTCGGACTCGGAGTACGGCATCCCGTAGTGGGTCGAGAGCTGCTTCAGCATGTCGAGCTGAATGGCCGTCACGGCGGCGATGTCGACCAGCGGGATGGGCAGGAGCCCCGCCCCCACGGCCCAGAGGACGTGCTCGTTCACGATGGTTTGCGCGCGCGCGGCGTCGGTCATGGGGCCCCTCGGTGGCAAGACGGCGTTCTTCGACGAGGCCCGAGCGTACATGCTCGCGCCCACGCCGCAAGCGCGCGCCGGCCCCGCGAAGGCCTCCTTGCATTTTAAGCGGTCGCTCGCGTACCGTGAGACCATGCGATTTTCTACCGTTTTCGTGACGTTGGGGTTGGGAGCGTTGTCGGCGGTCGCGTGCTCCGAGACCACCGGAGGGGGCCCGGCCGACACGCAGGACGCGAGCACGGCCGACGTCGGGACCCCGGATCCCCCGGACGGCTCCACGCCCGACGCACCTCCGGGCTCGGGCTTCGGCAGCCTTGGTTTCAAGGTGGCCGACGACGGCTTCGCCTTCGAGAACTACGGCGAGGGCGCGCAGTTCACGAACCTCACGGGCGCCGAGCTCCGGCGCTTCTTCGGCGACACGGTCTGCGCCACGCCCGGCGGCGACGCGTGCGGGCTCACGCCCTCGGCCCAGCGGTGGTTGCTCGAGCAGAACAAGGGCATGGACGGCGGCCACTGCGAGGGCATGGCGGCGCTCGCGCTCCTCTTCTTCAAGAAGACTCTCCCGGTGCAAGACTTCGGCGCGGCCACGACCGGCGCCCTCGCCCTCGAGGGGAACACCAAGCTCCAGCGCGAGATCGCCTATTGGTTCGTTACGCAGGCCCTCGATCCGACGGCGAGCGGCGAGCTCAAGGGGCCCTCGCCGAACGAGATCGTCGACGCGTTCGCCGCGAGCCTGCGCTCGGGCGCAACCGAGTCCTACACGATCGGCATCTACAAGCCCGGCTACAAAGAAGGCCACGCCATGACGCCGATCGAGCTCCGCGACCTCGGCGGCGACAAGGTCGGCATCGTCGTCTACGACAACAACTACCCGAAGACCGAGCGCATCGTGGAGGTCGATCGCAAGGCGAACACGTGGAAGTACGTGGCGTCGACGAACCCCTCCGTGCCGCAGAGCGAGTACCTCGGCGACGCGACCACGAAGACGCTCACGCTCACGCCGACCACGAAGCGCGTCGCCACCCAGCAGTGCCCCTTCTGCGGGACGGTGGAGCCGAACGGTGCCATCAAGGGCAACACGATCGGGCGCATGGAGGTGTGGCTCGACGGCAAGGCGAACCTCCTCGTGACCGACGCGGGAGGCAAGCGCTTCGGCCACGTGGGCGGGGCGTTCGTGAGCGAAATCGCCGGGGGCAGCACCTACGTTCCTCGCTCGCGCGACCTCTGGCAAGACGACCACGAGCCCGTGTACCGCGTGCCCACGGGCCAGGCGTACTCGGTCACGTTGGACGGCACCGCCCTCGCCGGAAAAGAGCCGAGCGACCTCTCGTTCGTCGCCCCGGGCTACGAGCTCGCCGTGCTGGGCGTCGAGCTCGACCCGAACCAGAAAGACACCATCCAGGTCTCGGCCACGGGCGACGAGATCGTCTACACGACGAACGGGAGCGAGACCCCGACGATCGAGATCGGGCTCGCCACCGACGCCGCCGACTACATCTTCCACGTCAAGGCGTTCGGCGAGGCCGCGGGCCAGGAGATCCGCCTGAAGCTCGATCGTGTCACCGGCGAGCTGCGCGTCATCGTGCGCGGGGCCGACGCGATGGCATCGTACGACGTGGAGGTCATCCGCCGCTCTTCCACGGGTGAGGCCGTCTTCACGCACGCAGGCGAGCAGCTCGGGAAAAATGACGCCGTCGTGCTGAAGTACGCCGCGTGGACGGGCCAAGGCACGCCCATGAAGTTCGGCACCGACACCGGCAACGACGGGACGATCGACGTCGAGGTCGACGAGAACGACGACAACTGAGCCGAGCGTCGGCGACGAGCCGGGGTGCAGCGCGCCGAGCGCTCGCGCCCCGGTCGTCCTTCGGTCAGTACCCTTTGCGTTTCAGGGCGAGCCCCTGCTTGAGCGCCACGATGCCGCCGCCGAGCAGCGTGGCGATGAGCACGCCACCGAGGCGCGTCGACACGAACGCGACCGGGATCACGAGCACGCCGAGCACGATGCCGGCGATGCCCCCGAAGACGAGCTGCTGCGCGCCCGCCGACGTGCGCGCGTTCGCGTCGGCCGTGTAGTAGCAACCCTTACACACGGGGGCGCCGTCGTTCGCGAACATGTCCCCGGGGGCTTGGCCGCAGCGCGCGCACATTTCCATCGCGCGAGCATGCCAAACGTCCCCCCGGCGCGCAAAGCCACCGCGAACCTGCGCGTCCGATTCGGTATGCTGCGGCCATGCCGAAGGCCCCCACTCCACCTCGCTACGACGTCGCCATCCTCGGCGCCGGCCCCGCAGGCTTCGCCGCCGCCATGCGCGCCCACGACCTCGGCAAGAAGGTGCTCCTCGTCGAGAAGGGCCGGCTCGGCGGCGCGGGGCTCCACGCCGGGGCGCTCTCGTCGAAGACCATGTGGCACCTCTCGAACGACTTCGCGCTCGCGGCCCGCACCGACCGAGGGTTCGTCGCCGAGGGGCTGCGTGTATCTTACACCGACGTCATGAGGCAGGTGCGCACGGCGCTCGAGGAGCGGACGACCGTGCTCGCCCGCCAGCTCGAGACGTTGGCCGAGCCCGACGAGACGGGCGGCGAGGTCGATCTCCGGCGAGGCGCGGCGCGCTTCGTCTCGCCCCACGCGATCGAGGTCACGGACGCCTCCGGCGCGAAGGAGCTCTACGAGGCCGACAACTTCGTCATTGCGACGGGCTCGACGCCGCGCGTGCCCCCGGGCATCGAGATCGACGGCGAGCGCGTCATCACGAGCGATCACGTCGAGGCCTTCGGCGACTTCCCGAAGAGCATGGTGATCGTCGGCGCGGGCGTGGTCGGCTGCGAGTACGCCGCCATCTTCGGGAACTTCGGCCGCACGAAGATCCACATCATCGACCGCCAGCCGCGCATCCTCCCCTTCGAGGACGCCGACGTCGCCGACGTGGTCGCGCGGTCGTTCGCGGGCGCGGGCATCCACATCCACAAAGAAGCGAGGCTCGTGTCGCTCCGGCGCACGGGCGATCACGTGGAGTACGTGGTCGCGGGGGCGGACGGCCGAGAAGAGACGTACTCGGTCGAGCGGGCGCTCGTGTCGATCGGGCGCGCCCCCGCTACGGCCGGCCTCGGGCTCGAGGAGATCGGGGTCAAGCTCACCCCCTCCGGCGGCGTCGACGTCGAGGGCACCCGCTCGACGACGGTCCCGCACGTGTACGCGGCCGGAGACACCACGATGGACGTCGCCCTCGTGAACGTGGCCGAGCTCGAGGGTCGCCACGCGGCCGAGCGCATGTTCGGGCTCCATCCGAAGCCCATTCGCTACGAGGCGCTCTCGGCCATCTACTTCCTGAAGCCCGAGGTCGCCGCGGTCGGCCTCAACGAGACGCAGGCCAAGCAGCGGGGCATTCCGTACCGAGTCGGCGTCGTCCACAACCGCTTGGTCGCGAGGAACGTGGCCATGCGCGCGACCGAGGGCTTCATCAAGCTGCTCTCCTCGCGTGACGAGCCGGAGCGCGTGCTCGGCCTCCGCATGGTGGGCCCGCACGCGTCGAGCACCATCCAGGGCATCGCGTTCCTCATCGACAAGGGCGGCACGCTCGAGGACATCGACCACTGCGTGCACCCCCACCCCGCGATCACCGAGGGCGTGCAAGAGTGCGCGCGCGTGCTGCTCGGCCGCTCGGTGCACAAGATCGACGTCTTCGGGGGCGAGCTGCTCCGCTGCGGAGAGGGCTGAGGCCCGCCACGATTCAGTAGGCCATGTCGCCCTTGAAGACCTCGTGCCCCGGCTTTTTCCGGGGCGGGGCGGGCTTGGGTGGGGCGGGCGCGTTCGCCGACGAGTGGGCGCGCGTGACGGGCGTCACCACGATCGGCACGTCCTCGGCCAACGGCTCCTCGGCGCTCTCGGGCTCGGCAGGCACGGCCTCGCGAGGGACCTCGGCCCGCGGAGGGGGCGCCACCGGGAGCGGGGCACGCGGCAAGCTCGGAGGGACCGGCGGCGGGGCGACCAACACGGGCACGGGCTCGGCAGCGGGCGTGCACGCGAGCACCGCCACCGACGCAGCAGCCACGAACGCGACGGCGCGTGAGCCACTCGCCGTCGGCCCGGGGACGACGTAGCCGTCGGCGAAGAGCACGGCGCCATCGCGCGACCGCACGACGAGCTCGCCGCAGAGCCGCTCACCGCGCGATCGAGCCTCGTCGGCGAGGCGCCGCATCTCTTCCTGGGTGTGGGCCGCCACGTCGACCACAGCGCGCTCGCAAAGGCGGCACTGGGCGGAGCGAGGGCCGCGCACGAGGTCCCCTTCCCCTGCGTCGCACGGTGAGACCACGCGCAACCTACGAAGATCGACGAGCGCCATCCCTCGAGCGTAGCAGGTGGCGACCCAGCTCAAATCGGTCCGCGCAGGTAGCGTGTCTTCGGGTTTTCGCGCCGCCAGAGCACCGTATCCATGAGGTAGTGGTGAAGGTTCACCACCACGTAGATCGCGGCGAAGTACGGCGTCGGGCCGCTGTCGAGGAACGCCTCGCGCTTCGTGACGAGCACGGCGTCGAGCGCCTGCCCCACGCCGTGAAAGAGGAGGAGACCGAGGAAGAGCGCCGAGAGCGCGAGGAGACCGACACGCACGCGGGCCGAGCGCTCGAAGCGAGGTGGGCCCTCCCGCTCGCGCGCCTCGTTCTCGCGGAGGAGCCGCACCATCACGAGGTACTGGATCGAGTGCAAGGCCGGGACGACGTAGCGCACGAGCGGATCGATGCCCGAGTAGACCGACCAGGCCCAGATGCTCGACAGGTACGCGAGGAGCGGAGCCGGGTGGGGCAACCTGCGCTCGCGCCGCGCCCTCCGCGCGAGCATCACGACGACCGCCGCGAACGACGCGACGAAGAGGGCGAAGGTCACCCGCTCCAGCGTGACGGAGCGGGCCCACGACGTGAACACGACGCCCTTCTCCTCGAGCAGCGTGCCCGGATCGGCGGGGCTCGCCCACGCATACGCCCAGCCCGCGTACCCGTGGAGGAGCAAGAGGAGCCGCTCGTCTCCCGTGTAGGTGACCCCGCGGCGCGCCGAGAGCACCGCGAGCACACCGAAGCCTTGTTTGACGTAGTGCCAGCCGACGAGCAAAAACATCGTCTGCACGAGCGCACCGAGCGCGGGCGCCGAGCGTGTGACGGCGCCATACCCTGCCCACACGAGCAGCACGACCGGCGCGAGCACCCCGACCAAGAGGTACCGCGCCCGCAGCGAAGGAGGGAACGCCGCGCCGAACGCGCGCGCGCGAAAGTCTTCGTAGAAGAGGAGGTAGGTGACCGAAAAATGCGGGTCGTTGATGACGTGGGCGGCGTGGAACATCAAGAACCCGATCGCGTACTCCGACGCGTCGAGCCCGAAGGTGCGCCGCGCGAGCCACGAGAGCGGGTAGAGGAACGGGGTGAGCCCTCCCACGAGGAGAAACTCGACGAGGGCCGAGCGCATCCCGGGCGCCCTCGGGGTGTCGCCTCGGCGGAGGGCCTCGGACACCACCGTCGCCATACGGCCATGATGCCAGACTCACGCCGGTGCGCCGCGCTTTTCGAACGACGAAGCCGCGCGGCCCCGGAGGGCGACGCGGCTCGGCGACTGCATGGGCGCGGCGGTCAGGACGGGCGGGGCATCTCGGCGGCGGGCTGCCCGAGGGCGTTCGCCATGAGCGTGTGCACGTGGTGGGCGTGCTCGCGCGACGTCTCGGCGCGCCACGCCGTGGTGTCGATCGGCTCGAGGACCTCGATCGGCAGCGCGCCCGCGTGGAGCCCGCCCTTCTTCGGCCAGATGCGGTTCGCGCCGTGGACGACCACCGGCACGACGGGCAGCTTCGTGGCGATCGCGAGGTGCACGAAGCCGCTCTTGAACGGCTTCAGCGTGCCCTCGTGGCTGCGCGTGCCCTCCGGCAAAATCCAGCAGCCGAGGCGGTGCTTCTTCATGAGCTCGGCCACCTCGGTGAGCGCCCCGACGGACTGCGCGCGGTCGCCGCGATCGAGCATGAGGTGCCCCGAGAGCTTGTAGAGCTGCCCCAAGAACGGGATGCGCTCGACCTCTTTCTTGGTGACGCCGCAGCCGCCGCTCGGGCAGAGCCAGATCGACAAGAAGAGGTCCAGCGTCGAGGTGTGGTTCATCACGTAGATCGCCGGGAACGCGTCGGAGATGCGCTCGCGGTTCTTGATCTCGGGCTTCGCGCCCGCAAGGTAGGTGATGGCTCGGCCCGTGACGTGCCCCAAGAAATTCGTGAGCTTGATGCGCGCGACCCGCGAGGGGAGCAGCGTCAGCGCGAGCGGCATGCCCACCGTCGACACGGCGGCGATGAGACCGAACCCGGCGGCGTAGCGCGGGACGGAAGACTTGAGGCGGCGGGTGGGGATCTCGGGCAGCGCCGAGGGCATGAGCACCTGGGTCATCGAGACGATCCTTACTCGATGAAAAAAGGGCTCGCCGCGCCCTTGGCCGGTTCATGACCGAACCATGACAGAGGGCCGAGACGGCGCCGCGGCGTGCCAGGGCGACTACTGGGTCTTCGACGCGATGCGCTGCGACCGGACGGTGTTCGTGTTCGCCACGTAGAAGAGATAGCCCTCGTTGGCGGCGATGCCCGCGAGGTTCTGCGCGAAGGCCACGCGCCGCGGGGTGGGGCTCGCGCAGCCGCGCTCGACGGCCATGACCTCATACTCGTCGTTCACGCCAAGGCTTCGGACGAAGAAGACCGTGGTGGGGCTCACGGCCACGGCCGGGCGACCGTCGTACGCCACGATGTCGCTTTGGGCGCGCGTGAGCAGCTCGGGAGATCCCCCGTCGATCGAGACGCGCATGAGGGCCGAGCCGTCGGCGTAGAACGCGTCACGGCCGTGGGCCACGAGCGAGCGCGCCTTCCCCGCATCGGCGACGAGCCCACGGAGTGCCCCGTTCCCATCTACCCGGGCCAACGAGGCGGAGCTCCCTTGAGCTTGGATCACTACCGGCTCGGTTTCGTCGGCGGCGACCTCGGTGATCCCCGGGACCGAAATGTCGGCGGATGACACGAGCGTGTCGATCGCGAACCGCCTCAGGGTATTGGCCCCCGGGACGAAGAGGCCCGCGTCGGTCGCCGCGATCGTGGGTGGCCCGACCTGATAGGGAACCGCTGACCCCACGGCCGGGTACGGCACCACGCTGTCGCCCGTGCGCACGTAGGTTCGACCGCGCCGTACGATCGCCGAGACGGGTTCGGAGGCGCCACTGGCGATCGGCGGGGAGAACACCTCCCCCGCACCCCCCGGGAGGAACGTCCCGAGCACCCGATCCCCCTGGCGGTAGACGATCGCGCCGCCCGGCCCGGCGCCGAGGAGGCGCACGCCGGAGACCGCGTCGCCGTCCTTGCAGTGCCCCGCCTCGCAAGCGCCCCCCGAACCACACGAGAAGCCGCAACGGCCGCAGTTTTGCGCATCGGTCGTGAGGTCCCGCGCGGAGCCATCCCCGGGGCACGTGACGGCGGCCCCCTGAACCGTGACCCACGCGGCGCACGCCGGGGGTGGCGTACCCGCGTCGACCGGGAGGACCGCACCATCCGGGAGGACCGCGCCGTCCACGACCGCGCCGTCGCTCGGGGCGTCCGCGGCAGCGCCCGCGTCGACCGAAGGCCCGTCACCAGGGTCGGCCCCAAAGCTCGTACACGACACCAAGACGAGCAAAAACGCCCATTTCCGCATGAAGCCACCCTATCGCACGGGCCCCCGATTGAAAACGCGGCCGGCTCCTCCGGGCGAAGCTCCCTTGGGAGAAACCCACCGTGCGCGGCGAGCATCAGTGTTTAGGCCATGAAAACCTGGGACGTCGAGGTGTTCTACGACGGGGACTGCCCCCTCTGCGTGCGCGAGATCCGCATGCTCCAGTGGCTCGACCGGCGCCGCGAGAGGATTCGCTTCACCGACATCGCGTCTCCCTCGTTCGACCCCGCGTCGACGGGGCTCACGTTCGCCGAGCTCATGGATCGCATCCACGGCCGCCTCGCCGACGGCACCCCCATCGAAGGGGTCGAGGTCTTTCGCCGGCTCTACGCGGCCGTGGGCTTCGGCCCGGTCGTCGCGCTCACCCGCCTCCCTCTGGTGTCGCACGCGCTCGAGCTCGGCTACCGGCTCTTCGCGAAGAACCGTCTGCGCCTCACGGGCCGCTGCGTGAAGGGCGAGACGTGCGAGGTGGGCCGTGCGTGAGGTCGAGCGCCGCCCGAAGGCGATCGTCACGGGGGCAGGCGTCCGCGTGGGGCGCGCGATCGCGACGACCCTCGCGCGAGCAGGGTACGACCTCGTCGTGCACGCGAACAGGTCCCGGGAGGCCGTGGACGAGGTGGCCCGAGAGCTCGAGGTGCTCGGGAGCCGCGTGAGCGTCGAGGCCTGCGATCTCGCCGACGTGCGCGCCGTCACGGACCTCGCGGGCCGCATTCGCGAGGCCCACGGCGCCGTCGACCTCGTCGTGAACAACGCCGCCGCCTACGAGCACGTGCCCTTCTCCGAGATCGGCCCCGAGGCCTTCGAGCGCATGATGGCGGTGAACGTCCGAGCGCCGTTCTTCCTCGTGCAAGGCCTCCTGCCGGCGCTTCGGCGGTCGGAGCGGCCGTCGATCGTGAACGTGACCGACGCATGCCTCCGCCACGCGTACTCGAGCGGGCACACCTTCGCCCACTATCTCGCGAGCAAGGCGGCGCTCGAGCAGCTCACGCTCGCGTGGGCCCGCGAGCTCGGCCCGCACGTGCGCGTGAACGCGGTCGCTCCGGGCCCGGTCGCCATCGCCGGCGAGACGTCCAGCGCCGAGCGCACCGAGCTCTTCACCCGTACGCCGCTAGGCCGCGAAGGCTCCGCCGAGGACGTCGCCGAGGCGGTGCTCTACCTCGCGCGCGCCCCGTACGTCACGGGTCACGTGCTCGCCGTCGACGGCGGTCTGGGGGCGTCATGACACTCGCTCATAGCTTCTCCCCCCCGCGTCCGCGACCGGACGTGGAGCGCCTCGCGCGGGCCACGACGTCGTGCCACGTGGGTGGGCGCCTCCGCCTCGTGACGTTCGAGATCGAGGGTGTGCTCGGAGGCCCAGGCCGCATCCAATCGGCGCGTCTCGAAGGCGAAGCCAGGTTCGTGCTCGCCCACGCCCGGTTCACGTCTCTCGGCGAGATCGCCGACGCGCTCGCCGACCTCGTGCTCCTCCCGAACGCCGAAGACTCGGTGCGCCCGCTTGTGTCTCGCGCCGTGGCACGCGCTTCCGAGGCGAGCACCCACGAGACGTCGCAGACCGAGCGCCTCTTCGGGGAGAAGTCCTACGTCGTCGAGGAGAAGGGCTTCGGGTTCGTCGACGTCGTGTACGAAAACGCGCACTCCGGCGTTTACCGGGAGCGCATCCGTCCGCACACCGTCTTGCCCACGCACGTGCACCACCACCTCGACGAGGCCGAGCTCGTGCTCGGCTCGGGTTTCCTCGTGCAGGGCCAACGGGTATTGCCCGGCGCCGCGTTCGAGTGGCCACGCACGTTCCCTCACAGGTGGGAGAACACGACGCCCGTGGAGCAGAGCTTCTTGTGCATCGACCGGCCTGCCTTCATCCCGACGGACGAGGTCGAGGTCGACCTCCCGATCGGCGCGCTCGGGTTCTCGAGTGTCTCGCGCTTCTTCTGAGCACCCCGTCGTCATCGTCGGCGCGGGCATCGCGGGCCTCGCATGCGCTCGGGCCCTCGCGCGTGGTGGTGTGCGTGCGACGGTGCTCGACAAGGGAAAAACCCCGGGCGGGCGCGCTTCGACGCGCACCTTCGAGCATGGCACGTTCGACCACGGGGCACGGCGCTTCGACGTCCGGCGCGCCACGTTCGGCGCCTACGTGCACGCGCTCGAGTCCGAAGGGATCGTCGTGCCGATCGAGAGCACGAACGGCGCCCCCACCTACCGCGCGGCGCCTACCATGGGCGCCCTGGCCCGGCACATGGCGCGCGAGCTCGACGTGCGATCGCGCGCCGAGGTCACCCGCGTGCGCCGCGACGAGCATGGATTTCGCCTCGACGTCACCCGCGACGGCGACGGGCGCGAGACCCATGCGGGGCGCGTGCTCGTCGTGACGGCGCCTCCCGAGCAAACACGCGCTCTCCTCCGAGGCTTCGCGCTCGCCGACGAGCCTCGGCTCGCCTCGATCGGGTCCGAGCCGTGTTTCGCTCTGGTCGTCACGTTTTCGCGGGTGCGGCGAGCGCCCACGACCCTACCGAGCCCGTTCGAGCGGGCCGAGCGCGAGCTCGGGTCCGACCGCGAGACGTGGGTCTTCCATACGACGCGAGAGTTCGCACGCGCGCACCTCGAGCGATCCCCGAGCGAGGTCGAGAAAGAGCTCGTTCCCCTCGCCGCCGCGGCCCTCGGCGCCGACGAGATCCCGTCGTTCGCGCTCGTCCACAGGTGGCGCTACGCCCGCACGCACCGGAAAGAGGAGACGGAAGCTCTCGTCGATCCCGACGCGCGCCTGGTGGTCGCGGGCGACTACCTCGGCGACGGTCGCATCGAGAGCGCGTACGAGAGCGGGCTCCTGGCGGCCGACCACGTGCTCGAGCTCTTGCGATCGTCGTAGCTCGACGCTCCTCTCATGGACACGAGCGAATTTCGACGTCGTCCAGGAAAAACCCGGGCGAGTGCGCACCTCCGGCGGCCGTCGAGAAGACGAACGAGCGGTACGGCGTGGTCGCCGCGCCGAGGGTCGTGGTCCGCATGACAGGACCGTTCACCGCGGCCCCCGACCGGTCGATCACGGTCGTGACTTGGCTACCTCGGCGAGACACGCGGTAGCCGAGCTTCACCGGACCTGTGGCCTCGAGCGTGCCGAAGATGCCGCCACCCGCCGCGAACCGGACGCCGTTCGGGGCGATCTCGTTCAGCGCGAAGTAGCGATCTTCGAGGGCCTGCGGATAGATGTCGAGCACAGTGGCGAAGCCCCGCTGTCCACCCGGGGAGCTCGTCATGCCGAGGTCGTTGCCCGAGCCGAACGTGGCGTTCCCGGGCACCGGCCGCTCGAGCCACGAAAACGCGAACCCGTCCGCGGTGACGTAGATCGCCTCGAGGCGGCCCGTGGTCACGGTGAAGGTCGCGTCGAAATCGAGGACGTCGGCCGGAGGGTTCCAGACGGCGACCCCGAAGGTCGAGAGCGCCAGCACGTCGTCGGGCAGGAGGCGAAGCTTGCCGTTCTCGACGGCCGTCCGAGAGCCGACGAGCGTGAACGCCCCCGCCCCGACGGTGAAGTCCTCCTTGAGGATCGTCGTGCAGCCGCCGGCGTCGCTCGCGTCGACCGTGGCGTCCGCCCTGCCAGCATCGGTCTCCACCGGCGCGTCCGTGCCAGGCGCATCGGGCGCGACCTGCGCGTCGATCGCGGCGGCGTCCGCACCGCCACCCTGCCCTACGAAGGGCCCCCCGTCGTCGGGCCCAAAGACCTCCTGCACGTCGAACGAGAGGCCGCACGACACGAGCGCGAGCGACCCCAGGCTCACCGTGAGGAGGCGCTTCGGATCCCGAGGATTTCGAGCGAATGAGGGCATGCACACGTCCTTCTCGGGCCTTCGCGCCGCGACCACCTTCGTCGATAGTACTGCCGCATCGACGTCCGTTTTTCCAGGCCGGAACGGCACGTGGATCGTCCTCGAGGTGCCGCGCGGGGACGCGTCGTGCTTGCGTGGGGTCGCGGCTACGCCTATCTCTGGCGCGTCCGATGGCAGCGTCCCGCACGAGCTCAACGGCACGTCGAGCGTGCGGCGCCCTGAGCCTCGGGACCGCGCTCACGCTCTCGAGCGCCGCCGCGGCGGACCCCGCACCGCACGTCCGCGCGACGCTCACCTACACCGTCTCCACGGAGGCGGCGAGCTGCCCCGACCGCGGCACCTTCGTCGACGCCGTAGCGGCGCGGCTGGGCTACGACCCGTTCGTCACGAAGGGCGACAGGTCCGTCTCCGTGAGCCTCGCCCGTCGAGGGAGCGCCTTCGTCGGCCGCCTCGGCATGGGGGGCACGAAAGAGATCGACTCCAAGAGCTGCGCCGAGCTCGTCGACGCGCTCGCCATGGCGGCCGCCCTTGGGCTCGATCCGGACGCCGCCTTCCGCCCGGAGCCTCCCAAGCACGAACCAAAGCCCGAGCCAAAGCCCGAGCCAAAACCGGACCAGAAGCCCGAGCCGGAGAAGATCGAGCCGACCAAATCCGAGCCGACCAAATCCGAGCCCGTCGCCCCTCCTCCGAAACCGGAGGCCCGCGTTTTTCTCGGTCCTGTGGGCTCTCTCGGCGACACGCCCTCGGCGACCCTGGGGCTCGCCCTCGGGGCGCGCATCGCCTACCGCCGCGCGGCGCTCGAGCTCGAGGTCGCGAGCACGTTGCCTTCGGGCGTGAGCATCGGGAGCGGCGGCAGGGGCACGGCCGAGGGCGCCGTGACGTCGGGCCTCGTCGCGGCGTGCGCGCGCTTTTCGTTCGTCGCGGTGTGCGGAACGGGGCAGCTCGGGTTTCTCTACGCACGCTCGCTCGACGTCGACGCACCACGGTCGGCCCTCTCGGCGTACGCCGGGCTCGGCGCGCGTATGGCACTCACGCACGACGTGACGGAGCGGCTCTTCGTGCGGCTCGCGCTCGACGGCATCGTCACGGTCTTGCGCTCCGACCTTCGGATCGACGGGCGCTCGCTCTGGGAGACCTCTCCGGTCGTCGGCAGGCTCGGCGCCACCGTCGGGGTGCGCTTCTGACATGGGCCACGACCTCGCGCTCACGGCATTTCGAGCCATCTACGACGCGAACGTGGACTACGTGCACGCGACGTTGCGACGGCTCGGGGTCTCCTCGGCCGAGGTCGAGGACGTCGCCCACGACGTGTTCGTCGCCGTCCATCGCCACCTCCACGAGTACGACCCGACCCGCCCCATGCGCCCGTGGCTGTTCGGTTTCGCCTACCGCATGGCCCGAGACCATCGCCGCCTCGCACGCCACAAAAACGAGGTCGCGAGCCCCCCCGAGATCGACCCACGCGACGACGCGCCCCTCCCCGACGAGCACCTCGAAGGCGCCCGGGCGCGCGCGCTCTGCCACAAGGCCCTCGACGCGATGGACTTCGAGAAACGTGCCGTCTTGGTGATGTTCGACATCGACGGCCTCACGGCTCAAGAGATCGCCGACCACCTCGGGATCCCGCTCAACACGGCCTACTCGCGGATCCGCCTGGCGCGCGGCGAGTTCGAGAGGCACATTCGAAAGCTCGGAGAGATGCCGTGAGCGCGAACGAACCGCTCGAACCCCTGGGAGGCCTCGCGGCCCGCGCGCTCGCGGCCGAACGGGAGCACCTGCCCCACGACGCGGCTCGGGCCGACAAGCTCTTCTCGCGTGTGTTGCTGTCGGTCGGTGCGGGCGCGGTCGGCGTGGCCGCGGCAGGTACGGCTAACGCCGCGGCGGGAGGGGCCGCGGGAGGGGCGCCCCTGGCAGCCGGGGCGGGCGCGGCGACGAAGCTCCCCCTCGGCGTAGTGACCGCCAAGACGGCGGCCGGCCTCGCGGCGCTCGCGTTCGTCGTGGGCGCAGGCACGGGAGCCGCCGTCGAGCGGTCCCGCCGCCCCGAGCCCATCGCGCCGCAGCCTACCGTGAGCGCGAGCGCGAGCCCGAGCCCGAGCGCTCCGCCCGCCCTCACGTTGGCCCCGTCCGCGCCCGAGCCGCTCCCGTCCGCGACCACGGCCCCTTCGCTCCCGCTCGTCGCGACCGCGCGGGGCACGACGTCGGTGGCTCCACCCGTCGCCACGGAGGCTCCGGCCGCCACGCAAGACGCGAGGGACGCCGACCTCGCCGCCGAGCGAGCCCTCGTGGACCGTGCCCGAAGCGCGCTCGCCCGAGGGGACACCGGCGCGAGCCTCGAGGCCGTCGCCGCCCACGAGGCGAGGTTCCCACGCGGACGCCTCACCGAAGAACGCGAGCTCGTCGCCATCCAGGCGCTCGTGCGGCGCGGAGAGGGCGGCGCGGCAAAAGCCCGAGCCGACCGCTTCCGAAAGGCGCACCCGAAGAGCGTGTTCGTGCCCGCCGTGGACCGCTCGCGCCCTCGGGCTTCTGACCTGCGGGCGTGACCTCCGCCACGTGCCAGACCGCCTGCGCGAAGCTCGTCTCGTGCAGCTTCATCAAGGTGGGCGACCGCGCCGCGTGCGAGGCCGAGTGCCAGAAGAGCGCGTACCAGTTCCAGATCGACTGCGTGAACGGCAACACCTGCGGCGACATCCCGAAGTCGTGCGGGAGCCTCGAGTCGGGCGGCGAAGGTGGTGGGGGCGGCGGAGGCGGCGGGATCGGCACAGGCGACGCCTCGGCTCCGGACCTCGGCCTCATGCAGTGCCAGTCCTCGTGCGATAACCTCCATTTCTTCGAGTGCATCGACGCGGCCGCGCTCGCCTCGTGCCGCACCAAATGCACGACGGCCAAGGCGTCGAGGGACACCTTCGTCGCCTGCGTTCGCACGGCGGGCCCCGACTGCAAACGCGCGACGCCGTGCCTCGACGGGCTCTGATTTGTTTGGCGCGTCGACGTGGGCCGGCTACACCTTCGGGCGTGCCGCCCCGTCGCTCGTGCCTCTCGCTCGCCGCCCTCGTCGTGCTGCCCACCGTCGCCCTGGCGTGCACTCGTACGATCGATCTCGGCGGCAGCCTCGACGGCGCCGACACGGGCCCGGCCCTCGCGGGGGACGCTGGACCCACGATCGATGGCGAAACGTCGGGCGACACCGGGCCGGCGCCCGACGCGGGCCCGGGCGGCGACGCGGGCCCGGGCGGCGACGCGAGCCCCGAGGTCGACGCCGCGTCGTCCACCTTCGTCTTCGTCACCCGCTCGGTGTACGACGCGAACATGGGGGGGCTCGCGGGGGCCGATCAGCGGTGCCGCTCCTCGGCCACGGCCGCAAGGCTCCCCGGCACCTACCGCGCGTGGCTGTCGGACGCCACGACCGACGCCAAAGATCGCGTCCCGGACGGGGGCCCGTGGCTCGAGGTCGGCACGAACAAGGTGCTCTTCGCCACGCGCGCGTCGTTCGAGGGGTTCCCCGAGGCCCCGCTCCTCCGGGACGAATACGGGGACGTCGCGCCCGAGCGATGGTGGACCGGGACCTCGTCGAACGGGATCAAACATCCGAAGACGTGCCAGAGCTGGGCGACGAACGGGCAATTCGAGGGTGGGATGACGGGGCACCGGACCCAAGCCACCGGGCGCCCCGGAAAAGAGTGGACCGAAGACTCGGCTTACTCGTGTGTGACCTCCGAGCTCCAGAAGTACTCGCTCATATGCTTCGGGGTGAACTGACGCCCGGCGCTCAACGAGGCGCCTCTCCGTAGGGGAACCCGGGCAGGGCCTCGGTCGCGATGACGTCGTCGAACTTGCGGAGGTCCATCCGGACGACGTCGCTCTCGGGCTCCGAGAGCATGTCGGCCGGGCGCGCCCCCCACACGACGTTCTTCGCCGACCACGTCGCGCGGGCGTGCACGGGCTGCAGGGTGGTCTCGTCGGTGCCCGAGACCGCGAGCGAAAGCTCGATGTCCCCCGCCTCGAAGGACTCCGGGGTGTCCCGGAAGATCGGGCTGCGCTCGTCGATCACGTGCCGGAGCGTGAGCGCGCGGCCGAGCACACCCGTGCGCTCGTGGACGAGCGGCACATGCTCCGAGAAGTAGTGAGCCACCCCGTCTTTCCCCCGCGAGGTCCGCACGATCGTGAGGCGCGCCGAGGCGTCGAGGATCCCGGAGCGCCGCCGATTCCCCACGCGGATCATGAGCGTAGGTGTGCCCTCGAGCTCCCCGAGCGTCACCTTCGTGGAAAACCGCACCTTCGGGCGGGTGCGCGAGAACCTCATGAAGACGAGCCCCGTGGCGACGGCGGTGACGACGAGCCCGGTCAGCGACTCGAGCACCACGAGCAGGTTCGCGGGGTGAGTCTTCGGGAACATGGCGCCGTACCCCACCGTGCCCATGGTCTGCACGCTGAAGTAGAACGCGTCCGCGAACCCTCGCACCCCCTCGACGCCCCCCACGGCCAAGTACGCGAGGCCGAAGAGCGCGTTGAGCGCCACGTAGACCACCGCGATCACGCCGAGGAACGCAGACCACGAGACCGTGAGCAACACGTGCACGAGGTCGTCGAGGGAGGTGGGGTCGGCGCCGACGATCTCGATGCGGTAGTCGTCGAGCTTCGTGACCTCGGTGCGGGGGCTCCGTCGCATGGCCGAATCCTCGCTCGGCGGCGCGCGACGCTCACCCGAAATCCGCCGGGCGCGGGGCTCAGCCTTCGCTGTCGAGGTGGGCCATCTGGGCCTCAGCGTAGCGTGTGCCTGCGGCGGCGCCCACGGGGACGAGGCCCTCGAGCTCGGCGACCTCGGCGGAGGAGAGGGGCCTCTCGAGCGCCTTCACCATCGAGGCGACCTGAGCGGGCGTGCGAGCCCCGACGAGCGGCACGAAGTCGGGCTGCTTCGCGAGCACCCAGGCGATCGCCGTCTCGGCGGGTGTCTGGCCGCGAGCCTCGGCGAAGGCCGCGAGCTTCGCCACGAGGGCGTCGTTCCTCGCGCGGTTCTCGCCCGAGAAGCGCGGCAGGTAGGCGCGGAAGTCGGACGCGCCGGTCGGCGTTCGGCCGCCGAGGAGCCCGCGCGAGAGGGCGCCGTAGAGCGTCGCTCCGACGCCGAGCTCCCGCAGCACCGGGAAGATCTTGGCCTCGGGGGCCCGGCTCAGGAGCGAGTACTCGATCTGGAGGTCGGCGATCGGGTGCACGGCGGCCGCGCGGCGCACGGTCTCCGCGCCGACCTCGGAGAGCCCGATATGCCGCACGTAGCCCTGCTTCACGAGATCCGCGATGGCGCCGATGGTCTCTTCGATGGGCACGGAGGGGTCGAGCCGGGCGGGCCTGTACACGTCGATCACCTCGACGCCGAGCCGATTCAAGCTGTAGGCCGCGAAGCTCTTCACGGCTGCCGGCCGCCCGTCGACGCCGAGCCATGCCCCGTCGGGGCCGCGCAGCGCGCCGAACTTCACGGAGATCTTCACCTTGTCGCGGCGCCCTTCGATGGCGCGCCGGACGAGCTGCTCGTTCGCGCCCATCCCGTAGAAATCACCCGTATCGAGCAGGTCGACGCCCCGCTCGATCGCCTCGTGGATCGCCGCGACGCTCGTCGTGTCGTCGGCCGGCCCGTACATGCCCGACATGCTCATGCAGCCGAGCGCGATAGGAAACACCGAGGGGCCCTCGGCCCCGAGCCTTCTCTTGGTCGTCGTCATGCGAAGAAGCTAACGCGCGCGCGCCATACGACCAGTCGATAGGATAGATGAGTGACATGAACGGCGTCTATGGGAGGGACCTCGACCTCAACTTGCTCCGGGTGTTCGCCGTCGTCGCGAGCGAGGGGAGCGTGACCGCGGCGGCAGCTCGGCTCTACCTCACGCAGCCGGCCGTGAGCGCCGCGCTCGCCCGCCTCACGCGCGCCGTCGGGGCTCGCCTCTTCGTTCGAAAAGGGCGCGGGCTCGAGCTCTCCCCACGGGGAAGGAAGCTCGCCGAGGCCGCCACCCCTCACCTGACTGCGCTCGTCGAGGCCGCGCTCAGCCCGCCCTCCTTCGACCCACGCTCGAGCCGCGCCACCGCGCGGCTCGGGATGTCCGACGCACTAGAGGCTTGGGTCGTGCCGAAGCTCCTCCACGCCCTCCGGCTCGAGGCCCCCCAGATGCAGCTCGTGGTCACCGAGGTGCAGTTCCGGACCGTCGCCGAGGCGATCGCGTCTCGCCGGATCGACGCCGCGATCACGGTCGCCGACGAGCTCCCGAAGAGCGTCCGACGCCGGCCGCTCGCGCAAGGCAAGTTCCTCTGCCTCTTCGACCCTCGCCACGCGCGCATCGCGCCGCGGGCCCGAGCCGTCGACGAGCGCACCTACCTCGCGCACGAGCACGTGATCGTGTCGTACAACGCGGATCTCCGGGGCGTGGTCGAGGACGCCCTCGGCAAGACTCGAACCGTTCGCTGCTCGGTCGCGAGCTTCGCGTCGATCGGCCCCATCGTCGAGGGCTCGGCCCTCCTCGCGACCGTGCCCGCCGTCGTCGCCGCGAGGATCCTCCTCGAGCGGCCGAAGCTCCGCGCGGTAGACCTCCCCTTCTCGCCGGTCACAGGCACGATCGATCTCCTCTGGCCGAGCGCGCTCGACGACGAGCCGGCCGCGCGCTTCGTGCGCGACCTCGCCGAGAGGGTCGTGAAGGAGGCCACGCCCGGCGCCCCCGTTCGCCCCGGCACGAAGGCGAAGCTCCCACCCCGAAGCCCGACGCCGAGGGCCCGACGCCACGCGAGTTGACCCGCACGAAGCCGAGCACGAGAGGCTGCCGCAAGCGCCTTGGATAGGAAACGGGCTGGCGACGATCCGTCGTCGGCCTCTCCGCGAGGTCCTCGGGCGCCCCACGGTCGTCGGGCCCCCCGGCGCGGGAGCACGTTTGCACGGGGGGACGTCGCGTGCTCTCCTCCTCGCCCCTGGCAAGGTCCACGATGCCGTTCGCCCGCTCCGAAACGCTGCGACAACACCGCCTCGCGCGCCGTGTCTCCGTGGCCTTCTCGGTCGCCCTCGCCGCCGCGTGTGGGAGCCGAGAGGCGCACGCGGGCCCGACCGCGCCCGTCACCATCGCGGTCCGTGGCGAGCCGTGCCCCTCGGCCGACGCCGTGCTCGCCGCCCTGGGCTCCATCCTCGTGCGGACCGAGCTTCGCGCCACCTCGGGCGACGCCGACGTCACGCTCGAGGCGACCCGAGACGACGTGACCGTCACGGCGTTCGGCTCCTCCCGGGTCTTCTCCGGCTCCTGCGAGGAGCGCACGCGCCTCGTGTCGGCGTACGTCGCGCTCGGCCTCGAGCCCCCCGAGAGCGTGGAGCCGAAGCCTGCGCCTCTCGAGCCTACGCCGCCGAGACCGCCGCCCGTCCCACCTCCGGCGCCTCCTGCCCCGAGCCCGAGACCACCTCCTCCCCCGCCCCCCGCGCGCTCCACGTTGGCGCTCGATCTCGAGGCCCGCGGCGGCGCCCTCGGGGTTCCGGGAGGCTCGGCCCACGGGGGCGCGCTCGCCCCGACGTTCGGCCTCGGCGCGGCCGTCGGAAACGGGCGGCTCTTCGGCACGTTCGGCCTCGGCGTCGTGCTCCCGTACACGGTCGGCACACGCGGGCCCGACGTCACGCTCACGCGCCAGTCGGTGTCCCTCGGGCTCCGCGGCCTCGCGACGCGACGGAGCCTCGCCTTCTCTGCGGACGCGGCCCTCGCGCTCTCCCGGGTCACCATCGTGGCCGAGGGCCTCGCGAACGCCGAGCCCGAGACCTCGCGGGCTCAAATCGCGATCGTGCTCGGAGGAACGGCAGGCCTCGGCCTCACCCCTCGTCTCTCTCTCGTGGGTGGTCTCGAGGCCACCCTGACCCCCTCGCCCGACCGGCTCGCCCTCCGAAAGGCGGGCGACGTGGGCGCCACCCCGGCCGTCGGTCTCGCGGTCACCCTCGGCCTGAGGTTTCGGGCCACGGGGCCCTGAGCCTCGCGGACGTTTCGGGCTCTCGACGCGCCGTTCGCACGATTCGCGGCTTCGATACGGGCGACGGCGACCTGGCCCTCGGAGTCGACGGAGACGACGGGAGCGAGCGATGCGCTGTGGGTAGGCCTTCCTGCGCCCTCGCGGTTCGCGATATACGAGATCCCATGGGTCGGGCGCGCGATGTCGTTCGCTCCGCGGGGATCTGGGCGGGGATCGCCGGGGTCGTCGCGGTGGCGGTACCTCCGATGGTGATCGGCTACCCCCTCGTGCTCGTCGATCCGAACCGGGCGATCAGCGACTGGTACTTCCGGACCCTCGGAAAGGCGCTCGCGCGCGTGAACCCGCGCTGGAGGCTCCACGTGGAGGGCAAGGAGAAGCTCGCGCACGGCGCGCCGTTCGTGCTGGTGGTCAACCATCAGAGCTTCGCCGACCTCATCGCGATGTGCTTCCTCGACCACCCGACGAAGTACCTCGGTAAGGCGAGCGTGTTCGAGGTCCCGGTGTTCGGGTGGGCGCTGCGCATCGCCGGTGAGGTCCCCGTCGTGCGGGGCGACCGGGACAGCGGTCGGGGCGCCCTCGAGTCGCTCGGGCGCTGGCTCGAGCGAGGCGTGTCGGTCGCGCTCTTCCCGGAGGGCACGCGCAGCGAGAGCGGCGAGATCGGGGAGTTCAAGCTCGGGGCGTTCAAGCTCGCGATCGCCCACCGGCGGCCGATCGTGCCGATCGTCCTCGCCGGAGCGCGGGAGCTGCTCCCCAAGGGCTCGCTCGTGTTCAAGCGCGAGGCCGACATCCACGTTAGGGTGCTCGACCCGTTCCGCACGGACGACCTCACGATCGACGACGCGCCGCGGCTCGCGCGTGAGGTCCGCGACGCGATGGTCGCGGCGTACCGGGACCTGCCAGCGTAGCCGGCCACGCCCGACCGGCTCGCGCCCAGGCCGGCGACGTCGGCACCACCCCTACCGTCGGTCCAGGAGACTCCCTCGGGCGTCGCTCTCCGGCCACGGGGCCCGCTACGCGAGCCGCGCTTCGCGCTCAGCCCCCGAAATTCCTAGCTTTCTAGCAGCCTGTTGATTTTCGGACCGAGGCCGTTCGACGTCCGCGCCCGACTCGCCGAGGCGCGATCCGAGGAGCGCCCGGAGCCTACTTTTTAGGTGAGGACGACCCTTGGAAGTCCCCGACGGGGGACGCACCGCAGGATCGCAACGAAGGCGGTCGGGATGCGGCGGAGAGCGGCCGACGACCCTTGGAAGTCCCCGACGGGGGATGGGAGAAAATCAACGGGCTGCTAGCCCTCTTCGTTTTTTTTTCGGGCCGCTCGAAGGTTTTGGGGCCAAGGTGCCATCCACCCCCGTGGCCATCCTTTCGAACGTCCTCGACAGCGACTCCGACGCGACCTCGTCGCGCCAGGGCTCGCGCTCGGCCGAGGCCACGTTCGACGCCCTCTACGAGCGGCGCTTCGCGGACACCTGCCGGTTCGTGAGGGCTCTCGGCGGGCGCGCGGCCGACGTCGAGGACCTCGCCCAGGAGACGTTCCTCGTCGCGCGGCGCAAGCTCTCGGGCTTCGACGGCAAGAACGAGGCAGGCTGGCTCTTCGCGATCGCCCGCCACGTGGTGCGCAGCGAGCGCCGAAAGCGGTGGCTCTTGAGCTTCTTCTCCCCGCAGAAGACCGCGCCGCTCGACGACCTCGTGAGCCGCGACGCCGATCCCGAGGCGCGCCTCGCCCGCGCCGAGGACATGCGCCTCGCCGAGCGCGCCCTCGAGCGTTTGACCGAGAAGCGCCGCGTGCCGTTCGTGCTCTTCGAGCTCGAGGGGTACTCCGGCGAAGAGATCGCGACGTTGCTCGAGATCCCGGTGGCCACGGTGTGGACACGGCTCCACCACGCTCGGCGTGATTTTGCGGCGTTCGTCGCCGAGGAGGGCCCACGATGACGGCACACACGGATCCCGTGGACGACGCCGAGCCGACGCGCATCCTCGACGGCGACGCGCCGAACGAGGCCCGCACGCGCGCGCTGCTGGGCGCCCTCGGAGCGACGCGCGTCTCTCCCTCGGCGAAGGCCCGGGTGCGCCAGGCGCTCGACGCCGAGCGGAGCCCTCGCAAGACGACGACCGGGTGGCTCGTCCCTGCGCTCGCGGCCGCGATGCTGCTCGCGACGGCCGTCGCCGGGGCCTCGGGCGCCATCGGTCGGCGCTTGCCCTTCCTCGAGTCGGGCGCGCACGACGGCCCCTCGCACCCCGAGAAAATCCCTGCTGCGGCCACCCCCACGGCGACGGCGGTGCAAGGAGCGCCCGGTGTGCCCACGCGGCCTTCGGAGCCCGAGGCCCCCGAGCCCGCCATCGCCCCGAGCCCGCTCGTGAGCGTCGAAGCAGCGAGTGTCCCAGCACCTCCGCCCGTCGTTCGCGCACCGGAGACGCCACGCGCGCCTTCTCCAAAAGCATCCCCGGCCCCCTCGCCCGAGGCTCCCGCGGGCCCCGCGGCAGCTCCCCCGTCGTACGGCGGAGATCTCGTGGTCTCGGCCATGCGCGCGCTCCGCAAAGAGAACGATGCAGCGAAGGCCTCCCGCCTGCTCGCCGAGTACCGCGCCACACACGCCCGCGGGCCGCTCGACGAAGAAGCCTCGGCCCTCGCCATCGAAGCGGGCCTTCGCCTCGGCGACGGCTCCGCGCCCCGGCACGCCAAGGCGTATCTCGAGCGCTACCCCGAAGGGCGGTTCGCGCGGTTGGCCGAGAGCGCGCTCTCGCCGCGGTGAGCTTCGCATCCGGGCCCACGGCCTCGTGCCGGCGCGTCCTCGAATTTTCTTTCGCGGCGATAGAAGGTCTCGGCGAGAGCCCGACATAGGCGCGGAGAATCCCGAGGTCACCCCATGAAAATCTTCCTTCGTCCTCTCTCTCGCGTCACCCTCCCCCTCGCGCTCGCGGCCTTGGCCACGGCCTGCGGCGGCACCGTCCTCCTCGACGGCGAGCCCACCCCATCGCCCGACGGCGGCCCGGCTCCCACGCCTTCGGGCACCGTCCCCACGCCTTCGCCCTCCGGGAGCACCCCGACGGTTCCTCCCACGCCGGGCGCGTGCACGACCACGCCCGTGACGCTGGCGACCCTCCCCTCGCGCCGCGCCATCGGCCTCGCGCTCGGCTCGGGGTACGTCGCCGTGCTCGCCGAGATCACGGGCCCCAGCGTCCCCCCCGTGGCCCTGCGCGACGTGCACATGGTCCCCATCGGGACGCGCGAGGCCCCGAAGAACCTAGGCTCCGCGTCGCCCCTCACGAACACCGTCGAGGCGCGGGACAAGCTCGTCTACTTCGCGCAGGGCACGGGGATCGTCGAGCACGATCTCACGACCGGCAAGACCCGCCAGGTCACCGCCGCGGCCGGCCCGTTCGCCGTGACCGGCTCCGACATCCTCGTCGCCACGGCCGACACACGCTCGCTCCCGCCGCAGTCGACGATCACGGCCTACCCGCTCGGCCCCATCACCATCGCACCCCGCACGATCGCGAAGTACGTCGGCGAGGCCGCGAGCCTCTCCGCCCGAGGCAACGAGTGGGGCGCCGTGCTCACCGACGGCCGCGTCGCCCAGGGCGCGGGCTCGGGAGATCCCGTGATCTCCATGCCGCGCGGCGCGCGTGGGCCGGGCCACGTCACGAGCGCGGGCTTCGTGGTCGACGAGCGCCTCACGTGCGCCGAGGCGACGTGCAACCAAGCGCGTGTCACCTACTACCCGCTCTCCACCACGCCGACGCCCGCACCGCCGAACGCCGTGCCGTACACCGAGGCGGCGTTCACGACGATCCAGGCCTTCTTCGCCGACGACAAGGGCGCCGTGTTCCACGCGGCCGTCGCGAGCGGCGAAGAGCTCCGCGCGCGCGAGGCGATCGTCACGCACGGAGGCCCGGGCGGCACGTTCGCGACGGTTCTCGCCGACACCGGACGCCCCGTCGCCGCGATCACCGCCTCCAACGTCGTCAAGGACCTGGCCGATCTCTCGTGCGTCTACTGGATCGAGACCGACGCGTCGGACCCCGCGCCGGGCGCCGAGACGACCGTGGTGCGCATGGTGAAGCGCTGACCTCGTCCCCGCTGCGGTGTGCGAGGGGGCGCGGGGTTTTCATGGGGACCGCAACACGTGCGCCCCGCGAGCCCCGCGCCGCGTACGATCACGGCGTCGTGACCGTGCCCATCCCGGGCACCACGACCTTCGTGCCGCCGCCCGGGCCCGTCTGGACCTTCACGCCCCCGGCGTTGACCGAGGCCGCGCCGTTCGGGCCCGTCTGCACCGTGACGCCCTTGCCCGGAGCGCTCGCCGCGCCGACCGCGACGCCGCTCGGCGTGACCGCGACCTGAGCGCCGGGCGCCGCCACGTTGACGCCCTGCGCGCCCACGTTCACTGCGGCACCTTCGGTCGGTGCCGCGGCCTTCTCACCGCCGGCCTTCGCGGGCGCGGCGCTCGCGGGCCCCTCGGGCGCGGCGCTCTCGGTCTTCTTGTCGCACGCGGAGGTCGCGAGCGCGCCGAGGGAGAGCACGAGGACGAGGACGGGACGAGCGAGACGAGACGAGGAGAAAGGCATGTTCATGCCGAGTAGGGGAGCACACGACGTGCCACGACGTCACCTCACGTTCTCCTAGGAAACGCCGAGGCCAGCCTCTCCGCCCGCGTCACGAACGACGCACCCCGCTCGCGAACGCCGTGCGCCCTGCGTCGCCGCCGTCGCGCCAAGCCCGCGCTCCGCTCGGTCGCGCGCGCCTCCCCTCAGAAGAAGAGCTGCGTCTGGACGCGCACGCGGTTCGTCTCCACGTCGTCGACCGTCGGGGTGTCTCGGATCAGGTGAAAGTAGTCGAGCTGGATCTTCAGGTTGTGCCCCTTCGGGAAGAAGCCGATGCCGCCGCCGATCTCCCGATCGCGGTGCACCACGTCGCCGTCGAGCGGGCGAACTTCGCCGTAACGGAGCGCGAGGTCCCAGTGTTTGGCGAGGGGCGCCCCGACCTGCACGAGGTAGCCCACCGCGGAGCGTCCGCGCTCCACCACGGTCTTGCCGCTCGCGTCCACCTTCTCGCCGACGATCGGCCGGTCGGCCTTGCGGTAGTGGAGCTCGCCGAGCACCGAGAAGCCCCTCCACTTGAAGTGCATGTCGGCGACCGCGTGACGGTAGTCCACGGTGCCCGTCGTATACGACTCGGTCACCGTGCTCCGCACGCGGTTCGTGCTCTGGTTGTACGCCGTCGCGAAGCCGACCGAGAGCGCCGGCTTGTGCGAGTGCTCGAGATCCGCCTCGACGTAGTCGTCGAAGTCTCCGAAGGGGAGCATCTCCACGCGCGCCGCCCAAAGGAGCCCCGCGCGGTCCGCGATGCGGTTACGCCCGTCGCCCCCGAAGACCCCGGCGTTGTACCGGAGGCGCCCGCCGGCCCCGAGCAGATCTCGGCTGAAGAGCTGGACGCCCACGTCACGATCGAGGTTCATCTCGGCGTTCACGTTCGAGCGATCCACGAGCTCCAGGGCCGACGACGAGATCATGCGCTCGCGGCTGAAGGGCACCTTCATCTGCCCCGCGCGTACGCTCGCGTCGCGCACGTCGAGCCACTCCACGAAGGCGTCGCGCACCGGCACGAGCAGGTCCGGCTCCATGTCGCGCGTGGAGAAGCCGAGCTGGAAGTAGTAGCGCACGGACCGCTTCAGCACGTACCCCTGAAAGAGGAGGCGCATGCGCCGCACGAGGAACGAGGTGTCCACCGGCGCGCGCTCGCCCTTCGCGTCGGGCACGTTCTCCTCGACGGCGCCCTGCACCTGCACACGCGCGCGGATGTTGAGCTCGGTGTCGCCGTTGCTCGAGCCCACGGTGATGCCCTTGCCGTAGGCCGCGTCGATGCGCACGCCCCCGCGGGTCGTCGTCTCGGTCTTGGGGCGAGGCTCGGGGCGGGCGCCCTCTTCTTCGGCGAGCGCCGCCCGAGGCGCGAGGGTGAGCAGGGCGACGAGCGCCCACGCCTTCGTTTTGCCCCCGAGGGTGGCTCGCTCGGTCATTTGCCCTTGAGATCCGCGAGGAGCTGCGCCGCGAGATCCCGCAGCGCCGTGAGCTCCTCTTTGATGGCCGCGCGATCCTCGGGCGACCCCTTCGCGAACGCCTGCACCGCCGCCTTCCGGAACGGCGCGTCGAGCCGCTTCGTCATCGACGAGACACGCCTCGTCACGAACCGCGAGGTCTTCTTCTCCCGCGGGCGCTCCTTCGGCGCGAGGTGCGCCTTCACGTACGCCTTCGTGTCCCGGTGCGAGAGCTTCATCGCCGTCACGTGCTGCGCCCCCTCGCGGAGCGCATCTTCGGTGCCGAGCGGCAAGAGCAGCTCCTTCCGCCCCGCCTCGAGGTTTCGCCACGCCTCGTCTTGGATGCGCTTGTCGTACGCCGCGATCCGCACCGACGTGTGCAGCGCCTGTTTGGGCAACTTCAAGCTCGGCCCACCGGCGCGCTCCAAGAGCTCGCGCCACACCGCGTTGTCGCGTCGCCCCTCGAGCGCCGCCGTCGAGTCGTCCTCGAACACGTGCACGAGCAGCCACCGCCCGAGCTCCACCACCGCGTCCTCGATCGCGTCCCGCGAGAGCTCGCACCGGCGCAGCGCCTCCGCCAAGAGGAGCTTCTGGTCTTTCGTGAGCGGCGTGGAGAGGGTCGTCATGAGCCCGGAATCCTACACGCGATGCGCCCCCGAAATGGGCCTCGCGAACGGATCCGGCCCGTGACGACTTTCTCTCGCCGACCCCCTTCCATCCCCATGATTTCATTCGATTGACGCAAAAGTCCGGGCGCTCGGACTTTTGCGTCATTTGCGTCAATTTCGGGGCCCACCATGAGGGGCCTCGGGCTCGGCTTGGCCCCCCGACCTGCGTAGGTATCCCGACCATCGACGGGGCTCGCGAGCGAGGCGATCCGCGCGCGCACCTCGGCGAAGGCGCGAGGCAGACGCGTCGGCCGCGGCACCCGTGTCGCGCTGTGCCACCGGCGCACACTACGTTCCCACGCATTCGCGCGGCCGGGCGCGCGCCGCTCGCGGTACGACGCTTGCTCTACGCCCATCACCCCACGGACAGAGGTGACTCGAATGAAGCGTACGACCTGCCTCGCCACCTTCGTGCTCGTCGCGGCCACCTCCACCGGGTGCTTCGGCCGGATCGACCCCGCGGGGGGCGGCCCGGGCACCGACCCCGACCCGACCGAGCCCCCGCCGATCTCCCTCTTGCCGCCCGCGCCCACGGGCACCCCCGGCGCGAGCGGCAACGGCGGAGCACCGGCGTGCTGGCAGGAGGCACCGAACGTCCCGGCCTCCACCGGCCCGAGCGGCCGCATCGGCTCGTGCTCGCTCGTCGGCACGTGGGACTTCGAGGTCGGCTCGCACCCGCAGCCGAGGTTCCCCAAGACGGTGTGGTCCTTCGACGACCAAGGCCGCGCAGTCGGCGGCCCGCCGGGGACCGACGTGTGCACGGCGTTCCAGTGGTACGGAAGCTACTCGCTCGGCGAAAAGGGGTTCGCCACGAAGGACCTCCGCGGGAAGGACGCCCCGAGCTGCGGCTTCTCTGGCGGCTCGACGTTCACCGCGGAGTTCTCCGACGACTGCCGCACGCTGACGCTCCCACGGATCCTGACCGACAGCTGCACCGGTGGCGCCTTGTTCTACACGGGAAAGCTCACCCGACGCGACTGACGCGCCCGAGCGCGCCCGAGCCATCGGCCACGTCATCGCGACCGGCGATCCCGGTCGACTCGGGATCTTCGACGGCACGCTTCGGTGAGGGCCTACCCGCCGGCGCGGGCCAAGAGCTCCTCGGGGGACGGAGCGACGTAGCGGCCCTCGAGCGCGGCGGCCATCTCGGGCGAGTCGTCCGCGGATTTCGCGGCGGCGGCGATGTGGCCCGCCTCCTCGTCGCGACCGGCGGCGCGGAGCGCGCGACAGAGCTTATGGGCCGTCGCGCGGAGCTTCTCGTCCGCGCCCATCCGGGTGAACGCGAAGGTGGAGGCCGCGATGCCAGGGGGCGCCATGGACGACACCATCGCGATCTCGGCGTGGACCTTCGCGCGTTCGCCGACCTGCTCGAGGAACCTCCGGACGACGTCTCCCTTTTTGTGAAAACGCGCGACGTCCGACCAGCGCTCGGCCGCGACGAGGAGCGGCTCGACGTGCGCCTCGAGCGCGGGCACGAGCCACTCTGCGGCGAGCGCGCGAGCGCCGTGGCCGTCGAACCAGGCGAGCGAGCGTGCGTCGTCGCCGAGCGCCTTGTTCAGCGAGAACCAGTCGGCGAAGGCGATCGTGTCCTCGGCGTCGAGGCTCGGCGGAGAGGCGGGGCGGAGCGCGACGAACGCCTCACGCGCCGGGGGGTGCGCGCGGACGAGCCGCGAAAGCGAGTCGACGAACGTGGAGTGGCGGATCGGCGCCATCTTCGGGTCGTGCTCGAGCATGTGCTCCCACAGCCAGACGTACTCGGCCGTGGCCGCGTCGAGCGAGCCCTCGCGATGGAGCGTGGACGCGAGCTGGAGCCGCCGGAACGTGTCCTGCGGGTTCTTCGCGACCTCGTTCTCACGGCGCTCCTTGAAGCTCTTTCCGAGCCCGATCTCGTCGAACCAGGCGAGGAGCCCCTCGGCCGTGAGCGGACCGTCGACGTGGCCGACGTAGCCGCCGCGGTCATGGGCCACGATCGCGGGCGCCGCGTCCACGACCAGCATCCGCGCGATCGGCGCGTCGGCCTCGATGTCGATGCGGATCGCGACGGCGCCCTGCTCGATGCGAGCGACGACGGAAGGATGGGTCCACGTCGCGCGATCCATCTCGTCGCACGCGGCATCGCCTTTCGCGCCGACGCTCACGAGAAAGACGCGCCCTTCGTCGTTCGCCCGCTTCCGCGCGGCGTCGAACGAGAGATCGGCGAACACGGCAGGAATCATGGTCGGCCCCCTTCGCCCCGGAGCGCGGAGCGTAGGTAGAAGTAGCACCCTGGCACCGCGCGGGCGAGCGTCGAGATACGGGCCGTCACCGGTAGGCGACGCAGAGCCGGCGCACGTCGCCGGGCGCACAATCGCACTGCTCGATGCGCGTCGAAGAGAGCCCGGGTGTCCACGAGGGGGGCGCGTCGACGATGCAGCTCCGAAAGAGGTCGAGCGTCACGGGGGCCGCGGGGTCGGTCACGTCTTTCACGCAGAGGATCGGCCGACCCGCGACCTCGAAGTCGCAGGTGCCCTCGACCTGCACGAGGTCGTCCGTGCACACGCAAGGATCGTTCGGGCTCGCGTCCACGGCCCCGTCGCTCGCGTCGGCCGAGGCCGAGGGGCGCACGTCGCCGTCGCGAGGCTCGCTCGAGGGCGCCGTCGCCGCGCGTGTGTCGGGGCCGCCGTCCATGGGGTCGCCCGCGGCCAACCGGCCTCCACACGCGAGCCCGGTGAGCCCGAGGAGGACCATGAGCCCCGCCACGTGGCGGACGCCTCGCGCCGTGCTCCACGACACGCGCTGGGAACGGGCGACGCCCTCTCGAGCCTGCATGCCATGTTCGTTAGCACGGGCTCGCGCCCCGGGATCATCTTCGAGGTCATGGCGGACCTCTCCCCCCGGAAAACGGGAGCGTTGTCGGTTTCCGAACCGCCGACGTCGGCATACGCTAGGCCCATGCGGACACCTGGGGGAGCAACGACGCTCGGTCTTTTGGCGGCGTTCGTCGCGCTCGTCGCGTGCCGCTCGATGGGCGAGGGGCCCTCCCCGTCCCCGAGCGCGGTCCCCTCGGGGGCGGCGCCCCTGGCCAGCACACTCCCCGCGGTCGCGCTCGAGGATTTGCCCTCCGCCGTGACGGATCGGAGCTGCTCGGTCGACGACTCCGCGAAGGCGAGCCCTGCCCTCGAGGCGATCCTCGTGGCCTTGCCGACGCCGATACCGGAGCGGGCACGGAAGCGCTTCGGCTTCGAGTGTTGGAAGAAGCCCGTGGTGCTCTTGGCGGTCGACTACGGCGACGAGCCCCTCGCGAAGCGCGCGCTCCTCCACTACGCCCACCACTTCGTCCTGCCGGCGGATCCGAGCGCGGCGAACGCGCTGCCGGTCGGCCACATCCTGCGCCGAGGCTCGGTCGTGGCGATCGTCGTCGGAGAAGGGAACGCCATCCCCCTCGCCCTCCACGAGCGACGAGGCTTCGGAGACGGCGTCCCCGGCTACCCTCGCGGAGGCCGCGGCGGCTCGGGCAGCGCCCTGCCGTTCGTCTCCAAGCCGGGCGCGTTCACGGCGGTTCGACAGGCGCGCGACTACGACTTCGGGTGCGGCGAGGGGCTCCCGGCGACGGCGCGCGCCTGCGCGGATCTCGCGCTCTACGACAAGGCTCACGGGAACCGCGGCCCGGGGACGAAGCCCGAGACCTTCGTAGGCGCCTGCGTCCCGACGCCGTGGCCCACCGCCAAGAGCGCGGTCGAGGAAGCGTGCTGGCTGCTCTGGTCGCCCCTCGGCGTCGCCATGGGAACGGTCCGCTCGCTCGGCGTGTCGCTCGAGGGTATCCCGCTCGACACGCTGCGCGCGCAGGGCGCCGCCGCGCTCACGCCCGCGAAGGCCTTGGAGCTGCGGTACGCCATCCTCGAGCGAGGGCCCGGGCGCGAGGTCGACTACGTCGACGACGCCGAGCGCACGATCTCGGAGGACGGCAAGGAGACCCTCTCGGTACGGTTCGACGACGCCTCCTTCGTCGCGGTCCGCGCGACGAACGACCGCGTGAAGAAGCCCGTCCTCGTCGCCGGCTTCGCGCGCACGGGCGGGCTCGGGCCGTGAACGGCATCGGCGGTCACGACTCTGGCGCACGAGCTGCGCCCGCTCCGGGCCGGCCCCCGAACCCGAGGTCGGCTCCGGGACGCTAGCCCACTCGCTAGCAGCCTGTTGATTTTCGGACCGAGGCCGTTCGACGTCCGCGCCCGACCCGCCGAGGCGCGATCCGAGGAGCGCTCGGAGCCTACTCCCTCGTCAGGGACTCCCAAGGGTCGTTTTGTAGGTGAGAACGACCCTTGGAAGTCCCCGACGGGGGACGCACCGCAGGATCGCAACGAAGGCGGTCGGGATGCGGCGGCGAACGGCCGACGGGAGAAAATCAACGGGCTGCTAAGCCGGATCACGGGCCGTCGGGTACGGTGACGATCGATGATGGTCCTACGCTGGGCATGGGCTCTCCTTCTCGTCACGACGCTCGGGTGCTCACGCCGCGACGGGGCCACGGCGGGAGAGGCGGGCACCGGCACGACGGCGAACGAGACGGGCGCCGCGGCGACGAACGGGGCTCCTCCCGAACGCCCGAACGCGCCGCTCGTCGACGCCTCGCAGGTCGCGACCTGTTCGGTGAGCCACTCCTGCTCGCTCAGCCACCCGGGCCTCGGCTCGAGCGCGCGGGGGACGCGCGTCGATCTCGGGGCGTGCACGCGCACCTCGTGGGCCTCGAGCGGGCCGTGGAAGAACGGGCCCGACGACACGACACCCTTGGCCATGGCTCCGCCCAGCAGCGCGAAGCCCCCCAAGGTGCCCGAGCCACCGCCGATGCCCGTGCCTCCCACGGACTGCGCGCGCCTCAAGGCGCTCGTGACGTCGGTGACTCCCGCCGACGTGCGGTCCGCGAACGAGCCCGCGAAGATGGACACCGAAGCGTGCCAGCTCTACGTCGAGTGCGGGAGCCCGCCCACCGAAGCCCTCCGCGTGCAACGGCAGACCACGACCGGCGCGGGCCGAGTGACCGACCTCGTGCGCGCCGTGTACGGCCTGCCCTGACGCGCGGCGCGCCCCGGCCCCCTCGTGGCGGCGAAAGGCCGTTGCGTTCGGCGTCCGCCGCGAGAGTCCTGTCTCCACGGGAGACCGTGGGGAAGAGAACCTTTGGGCCCGGGAGATTCGCTGTCGTACCCTCCCTCGCATGAACCGCGACTCGGTGGACAGCTACCTTCGTGACGGCTGCGGGCGCTGCGCGCACTATCGAACACCGGAGTGCAAGGTGCACCTCTGGACGAAGCCGCTCGCGCTGCTGCGTGCCCTCGTGCGCGAGACCGAGCTCGTCGAGACCCTGAAGTGGGGCTCACCGACGTACACGCTCGCCGGCAAGAACGTCGTGATGATCCAGTCGTTTCGCGAGAGCTGCGCGCTCTCGTTCCTGCAAGGGGCCGCGCTCCCGGATCCCGACGGAATCCTCGAGAGCGCCGGCCCCCACTCGCAGCACGCGCGGCTCTTCCGTGTCACGAAGGCCGCCGACGTCACGCGCCACTCCGCAGCGCTGCGCTCGCTCCTCACGGAGGCGATCGTGTTCTCCCGCGCCGGAGGGAAGACCACCCCTACCCCTACGAAGGAGCTCCCCGAAGAGCTCGCAGCGCTCCTCGCGAAAGACCCGAAGCTCGCCGCGGCGTTCGAGGCGCTCACGCCGGGCCGACGACGGAGCCACGCCATCCACGTCGGCGGTGCGAAACAGACCGCGACCCGCGCTCGACGCGCCGAAGCTTGTGTCCCCGAGATCCTCGCGGGGAGGGGCTTCCACGAGAGATGATCGTGCGGCGGGCGCCGTCCGTCCGAAGGTGAAGGACGCAGCGGCGACGACCCTTGGAAGTCCCCGACGGGGAAGCAGCCGACGACCTTTGGAAGTCCCCGAGGGGACGGGAGAGAACCGACGGGCTGCTAGCAGCCTGTTGATTTTCGGACCGAGGCCGTTCGACGTCCGCGCCCGACCCGCCGAGGCGCGATCCGAGGAGCGCCCGGAGCCTACTATTGTAGGTGAGGACGCACCGCAGGATCGCAACGAAGGCGGTCGGGATGCGGCGGCGAGCGGCTGATGGGAGAAAATCAACGGGCTGCTAAGGGTGGGCCTCGGTGACCCGGAGGTGGAACGCGCACGTGCCCTGCCGCTCCGCCTTGGGCAGGGCGACGTCACGCGCGGCCGCGGAGACGCATGCCTCGAACGCGGGGCAAGGATTTCCTCGCGGGAGGGCTCCGCGCACGCCCGCGAACGTGACGTGCCCCTCGGCGTCGGCCGTGTACGCCACCTCGAGGCTCGCGAAGGGATCCGGGCGCACGACCTTGTCGACCGCGAGGCACGCGAGCCTCGCGCACCCTCGGAGCTTGGGCATCGCCGCGACGAATGCGGCCCTCGCGGGGGCGTGAGCGAGGCCGAACGGCTCGAGGGTTTGCCCGGTGAGCGTGAGCACGCGCGACGGAGAGGCTGCGGAGCTCGACGGCGCAGGAGGCGACGACTTCGGCGCGGTCTTCGCGCCTCCCTCGAGCGCGGCCTCGACGCGTGGCTCCGCGTCGGCCTCGTCGGAGACCGCGCTTCGAGCGGCGGCGTCGAGAGGGCCCGACGCGGAGACCGCGGCCGCCGATGGGGCGCTGGAATCGGCCTGCCCGGGCGCTGGCGTGCGAGCCGCAGAGCTCGCCACGAGCGCCGCGAGCCCTCCCGCAGCGAACAGCACCAAGATCCCGACGAGCGCCCGAGACGGCCCTCTCGAAGTCTCCGGGGTGCGCCGGCCCCCGGGCTCCGGCGGGGCCTCCCCCGTGGGAGCACTGAGGGCCGGCAGCGTGGAGCCCTCTTCTTTGGCGCCCGCCCCGCGAAGCTCCGCGGCGAGCTCGGTCGCCGTCGTGGGGCGAGCGTCTCGGTCTCGCGCGAGCGCACGATCGATCGCCGATGCCACGTGCGGCGGGAGCCCCGGCGAGAGTGTCGCGACCGGGGGCGCCGCGACGGTCGTCACCCGGGCCCGAACCTCGTCCATCGTCCCGACGAACGGCGCCCGCCCCGTGAGGGCGCGGAAGAGCGTGGCTCCGACAGCGTAGAGATCGGCACGAGCGTCGAGCACCACGTCCGCGTCGTACTGCTCGGGCGCCATGTACCCCGGAGTGCCTGCGCCCGGAGCGCTCGGTCGCCCGGCCTCCCACGAGGCGATCCCCGAGGTGGACGACGAGAGGCCGAAATCGACGAGCTTCGCGACACCGCGCCGGTCGATCATGACGTTGCTCGGCTTCACGTCGCGGTGCACGATGCCCACCTCGTGGACCGCCCGCAGCCCCTCGAGGACTTGGAGGACCGTGGGCAGCACCTCGCCCAAGCGGAGCGTCCCTCGCTCTTCGATGCGCGCGGCGAGCGTCTCCCCCGTCAGGAGCTCCATCACGACGAAGGCGCGGCCATCTTCGACACCGCAGTCGAGCACACCGACCACGTTCGGATGATCCACGGCCGCCAGCGCGCGGGCCTCGCGCACGAGATCGTCCTCGCCTTGCCCGAGCGCGAGCGCGTGCTCGCGAAGCACCTTGATGGCGACCGGGCGCTTCGTCACACGATGGCACCCGCGGTAGACGGCGCCGAAGCCTCCCCGTGAGAGCGGCTCGAAGAGCTCGTAGCGCTCGAGCTTCGGCGGAGCCTCGACCGAGGTCACCTCGGCTCTCCGGCGCGTACGGTTCCACGGCGGACGAGGCCCGGCATTCCGGCACTTTCGGGACGGCGGCGTAGCCTGTCAAGGCGAAGCCTTGCCGCCGGACGCCGACGATCGGAATATCGGCGCGATGAACGAGCCCCGGAGGGACGGCGACACCACCACCGTGACCCCAGAGGATCCGTTCGAGGCCGCGGCCCTACGCCTCGTCCTCGTTCACGGAGAGACGACGAAGACCATGCCGATCGCAAAAGGAGCGCGCGTCGTCGTCGGGCGCTCGCACCCGGCGGACGTGGTGGTCCCGAGCGACACGAGCCTCTCACGGCGCCACGTATCTCTCGTCGTCTCCGAGGACGGGACCCTGACCCTCGAGGATCTCGGCTCGAAGAACGGGACGTTCGTCGATGGCAAGAAGGTCGTACGCGCCGAGCTCCCTCTCGGAGCGGCCGCCCGGCTCGGCCACGGGACGTCCGTCCTCGTCCAGCGGGCGTCGCGTTCACCTCTGCTCGCGAGCTACGACGACCTCGTTCGATGGCTCGAGGCGGAGATCGCCCGAGCCCGCGCAGGAGGGGGACGCGTCAGCCTCATGGCGTGGCGAGCCGAGAAGGGCCGAGAGAACGACGTGGCACGTGCAGCGCGGACCGTCCTCGGGCCCCTCGTCCGCGCGGCCGAGCACCACAAGGGGCTCGTGCTCCTCGGCCTCGCCCAGGCCTCCGAGAGAGACACCGCGCGTCTCGTCACGAAGCTCGGGCGCGACGGCCTCGCCGGCTCCGCCACGTTCCCTGGGGACGTGACGACGGCCGACGCGCTCGTGGCGAAGGCGCTCGGTGAGGAGAGCGCCGGGGCGCCACTCACCGCGTCGCGCTCCCCGGCGATGCTCGCCCTCATGTCCGAGGCGCGCCGCGTCGCCGCGTCCCGACTCCCGGTGCTCGTGCGCGGCGAGACCGGGGCCGGGAAGGAGGTGGTGGCGAGGGCCATCCACGACGCGAGCCCCCGTCGCGAAGCGCGCTTCTTGGCGCTCAACTGCGGCGCGTTCACGAAGTCCCTGCTCGAGGCGCAGCTCTTCGGCCACGAGCGCGGCGCGTTCACGGGCGCGAACAAGACCGCCAAGGGAGCGTTCGAGCTCGCGGACGGTGGCACGCTGTTCCTGGACGAGGTCGGGGAGCTCTCGCCCGAGGCCCAGGCCGCGCTCCTTCGCGTGCTCGAGACGAAGCGGCTCGTCCGCGTCGGCGGCGACGAAGAGATCGCTGTCGACGTGCGCGTGGTCACGGCGACCCACAGAGACCTCGAGCTCATGGCCCGGGACGGGACCTTCCGCGAGGACCTCCTGTACCGGCTCGACGGCGCGACCCTCGCCGTCCCTCCGCTCCGCGAGCGACCCGAGGACGTCGAGGCCCTCGCGACACGGTTCGTCGCCGAGGCGTGCGTCTCGGACGGCCTCCCCGAGAAGGCGCTCGCGCTCGACACGATCGGGGTGCTGCTCGCCTACCCGTTCCCCGGGAACGTGCGGGAGCTCAAGAACGCCATGATGCGCGCCGCCGTCGTCGCCGAGGGGCCGACCATCGAACCGCGCGATCTCCCCGAGAAGATGCGGAGGTCGTCGACCGCGGCCCGCCCCTCGGCCGCCGAATCGGACGTGCCGGACGGCGCTCCGGGCGACTACCGCGATCGGGTGCGCGCCGAGCTCCAGCGCATCGAGACGAAGATGATCACGGACGCGCTCGCGAGGGCCCAAGGCAACCAGACCGTCGCCGCGCGGGCCCTGAACCTCCCGCTGAGGACGCTCACGCACAAGATCCGCGAGCTCGGGATCAAGAAGACCTTCGGCTGAGCCCAGGGGCAGAAGGGTGTCCCTGACGGCGCTTTGCTCCTTCGAGCAAGGCGTTGCCTAGGGACGGCCCGAGGAGCGCGCCGGCACCTGGATTTTCAGGGGATTTCTCGCCGGGAGGGCGTTGGCCACCCCCTTGCAAACGAGGTCTCGCGCGGCGCCGAGCGCGCCGCAGAAGGAGCCTCGATGATGAAGAAGCTTGGCAACGTGTCGTTCGTGCCGTCCGTCGTGGGAATGGTGGGGGTCGTAGCGCTCGGCGCGCTCGGCTGCGCGGGGGAGGAGGGCGCGAGCCCCGCCGTCGGCGAGACGTCTCACGCGACGGCGACCGGGTCGAGGTGGGTCGAAGGGGGCGATGGCCGGATCGTCGCGAGCGTCACGACCCGCGCGGGCAGCGTCGTACGGTTCGTCGCGGGGGAGAGCCACGAGCTCGGCATGGCCATTCTGCGCCCGAGCGGCGTGGTCGACACGGTGCTCGACGCGGCGAAGCGCGCGCGCGCCACGGGGGGCCCCCTCGCCTTCTACGAAGCGTTGACCGGGCAGCCCGCCCCGCCCGCGCTGCTCGAGGCCGTGAAGCTCGCGAGCGCACCCGCGCCAGGAGAGGCGGACGCGTCGGACGAGGGCGAGGAGGAGATCGCGGCCCCGAACGTCACGGCCGCCGCCGCGGACGTGCCGGTCCCCTCGAACTTCTGCGATATCGTGCCCGAGTCGATCTACGGCAAAGAGCCGTTCATCCGGTGCTGGCCGAACCAGCACGGCACGACCGAGCTCAAGATGAAGGTCGACGCGATGGCGTGCCGGGTCGATCCCGTCGAGGGCCCGCTCTCGTTTCACTACAAATACAAGACGAAGAAGGGCTGGTACACGCCCTACTCGGTGATCGGCAACGCGGGGGACGTCGTCGAGTACGACTCCTACTACCAGTGGTTCCGGCGTTGGCGGGAGTGCCACGTCTTCAAGAACGACGGAGAGAAGCTCCACCACTTCCGCGCCGGAGGCTTCCGGTACCTGAAGGGGTATTCGTTCATGCCATTCGAGGTCCACTTCCCCTGACGGACGTCGGAGCGCGCGCGGGGGCCCACCACTCGACGAGCCTCCGCGCCCGCGCCCCGCATCGACGTACCGCCCAGGTGGGAGACGCACGCACGCCCACCTCCCGAACCTTTTCCGGCACCCGAAGGCCGCGGCATGCGACGCTGAAGGGATCATGCGATCCTCCTTTTTTGCCTCGGCTCTGTTCGTCGGCGCCACGGTCATCGCGTGCGCCGCGCCCCCCACGACGGTCGCGCCCCCCACGGCGCCAAGAGCCGCGCTCCCTTCGTCCTCGGGAGCTATGCCCTCGCCCGACGCACCGACCGCGTGTGTCGGCGGTGTGCCCACGATCGCCGAGCTCGAGTCCTCCCCGAAGGCCACGATCCCCGAGAAGGCCATCGGCAAGGCGGGCGACGGGCGCCTCTGCGAGGCCAAGGCGTTCCGCGTGAGGACGGCGCTGACCGTCCACCGCGTGTGGGACGGCGCGAAGCCCGAGTCTCGCGTCGGGCGCTGGTGGGCCCTCGAGGCCCCGAAGGGCACCACCTCCGACTACCGGAAGGCGTACGCGATCTGCCCCGAGTGGAGCGCCGCCAACCGCAGCGTCACATGCAAGGTCAAGGCCGGCGCCGAGGTCGTGCTCGGCACGGGTCAGAGCGCGAAATGCGCCGACGGGACGGTGTACCCCGCCGCGGCGACGGTGCAGATGTTCGTCCCCGATCCTGCATCGTCGATCGAGGGCTGCACCGAGGGGCAAGCCTTCCCCTGAGCGGCTAGGCGATGCTCGATCGGGTCCTCTCACTCCTCGTGTTCGCGTCCCTCGGGACGGGCGTCGTGCGGCGCTACCTCATGCTGAACCGGCTCTGGCTGCGCAAGCACGAGCGGAGCGTGGCCGAGAGCATCTCCGTCGTGGCGCTCCTCCTCTCGCTCGCCACGAGCCTCCCGTTCCTCGCGAAGAACGTTCTCCGTCACGACATGAAGGGCTCGTTGAACGAGCTCGTGTTCCTCCTGTCGAACGTCGCCATGCTCGTCGTCGGCATCGGGCTCTTCGTGCCCGACCCGCTTCGGCCCACGATGCTCGCGAGGCTCGTGAACGCCCTGAAGCTCGAGAGGGTCGAGGTCACGGACCTCCTGAAGAGCCTCGCCCTCCCGCGAGGCAAGGACCTGCTCGTGGCGATCATGCACGGGGTGGCGGCCTCCGACCACGTCCTCGACCCGAGGGAGCGCGAGGAGATCTCGCGGTTCGCGCGCGCGTGGGGCGTCCCCTACGAGCCCGGCCGAGGCCGCGAGGCGACGGCCGACCCCGTTGCGCTCCGCCGGGACGTCGAGCGGTACGTCTCGCTCGCGCCGCCCGCCGACGAGGCGCGTGCGCTCCGCCGGGTGCTCGATCACCTCGTGCGGATCGACGGCGTCGAGCACGGCGAAGAGCGCGTCGTGCTCGGGGAGATCTTCGGGCTGCTCGACCGCTACCTCACGGGGAGCCCCTCCCCCTCCTTCCGGGTGCTCGTGGTGCCCCAGAGCGACGAGCAAGAGGACGCGATCGTCGCGCTCGTCCCCGAGGCCAAGCGTGGGCACCGCGCCGGCGGCGTCGCGTACGCCCTCGGCACGTTCTGCTCCCGCGCATACGCCGAGAAGATCTCCGAGGCCTACCGCACGAGCGGCCTCCTCACGGTGGTGGTCTCCGAGGAGGAGGCAGCGACCGTCGCCCCTCCGCCCGCGGACGAGGGCGACGAGGCGAATCCATGAGCTTCGCGCGCGCCCTCGAGCTCCTGACCTCCGCGTCCCTCGGGCTCGCCATCGTGCAGGCGTACCTCGTGGTCAACAAGGTGTGGCGCAGGAAGCACGAGGTGGCCGTGTGCGAGGCGCAGTCGCTCGCCTCGAACGCGCTCGGCCTCGCGACGAGTGTCCCGTGGATCGTGAAGTACGTGAGGGACGGCGAGCCGAAGAACGCCGCCGTGGGCCTCGTATGGCTCGCGCTCACGGTGTTCTTCACGATGATCGCGCTCGGCGTGTGGGTGCCGTCCTCGCGCCGCGAGCCCCTCCGGACGAGGATCGCGCGCGCCCTCCGCTCCGAGGGGGCCGAGGCCGGCGAGCTCGTCGCCTCGCTGTTTCGCCCCAAGGGGCGCGCGCTGCTCGTCGACATCCTGCAAGAGATCGCCCTCGTCGACGGCGCCTTCGACGAGCGCGAACGGGCCTTCGTGTCGACCTTCGCCGCCGCGTGGGGCGTGCCCTTCGTCGAGCCCGCGGCGGGGCGAAGACCCGACCCCGTGAAGCTCCAGAGAGCGACGCTGCGCTACGTGGGCCTGCGCCCGCCGCGGGATCAGGTCGCGCGCCTCCGCGAGATCGTGGCCCGCCTCGCCGAGGCCGATCGGACGGTCTCGACGCGCGAGGGGCTCGCCATCCGCGAGGTCACGGCCACGCTCGACGCGTTCCTCGACGAGAGCGGCGCATCCCCCACGTTTCGCGTCCACGTCGTCCCCCAGGGCGAGCCGCAGACGATCGCGATCCGCTCGCTCCTGCCCGACGTCCCCCTCACGCCCTTCCGCGGCGGCGTCGCGGCCCTCGCCGGGCGCTACTACTCCGAGGCCTACGCGAACCTCGTGCGCGACCGCTACCGCGCCCTCCGGTTCTTCTCGATCGTGGAGCAAGACGGCCCGTGACGGCGCGGGGGTCCGCGTCCGTCGGTTCGATCCCGGTGCGCACGCGCTCCGACCGCGCGCGACATGTTCGGGGGCTCGCGAGCCGGCAACGCGGGGGGCCAGTCGACGTGGCCGCTCGGGTGACCACGTCGACCTCGCCCGCGTGAGACCGCGACCACCGAGGACGGCCCGGCGGTCAGTCGGCGGTTCATTGCGCGCGGGATCCGTCGGTGGGACGATCGGTAGGATGAGCTCGATCTCCCGCGCCGCCTCGTGGTCGACCTTCGCTGTGATCATCGCCCTCGCCGCCGCCTGCGCCTCGACGAAAGACGAGGCCGCGCCCGCGCCATGCACGAACGATCTCCCGTCGATCCAGGCCCGAATCCTCGGACCGAAGTGCGCGACCGGCGGGTGCCACGACGAGTCGGCCCGCGCGGCGACCCTGGTGCTCACCGAAGGGCGCTCGGAGGCGGAGCTCGTCGGGCGCGCCGCGGGGACCTGCGACGGCGTCCGCGTGAGCCCCGGGAGCCCGGACACCTCCGTGCTCGTACGCAAGCTCTCGGACGGCGCGTGCGGAGCGCGCATGCCCCTCGGCCTCGCGGAGCTCTCGCCTGCCGAGAAGGCGTGCATCACCGAGTGGATCCGCGCGCTCCCGCCCGCCCCCGACGCGGGGAAAGACGCCGCCGCGGACGTCGACTGCGGCGACACCACGTCGAGCACGGCGAACTGCGGGACCTGCGGGAACGTGTGCCCGCCCGGAGCGACCTGCTCGAGCGGGAAGTGCGCGTGCCCCGATGGGCTCACCGCGTGCGGCGCGCTCTGCGTCGACACGACCAGCAACGCGGAGAGCTGCGGCGCGTGCGGCAAGGCCTGCGCGAAGGGCGCGCGCTGCGTCGCGGGGGCGTGCGTCTGCCCCGATGGCTCCGACGGCGCGCCGATGGCCGCGTGCGGGGCGCCTCCCGGGAAATGCTCGGATCTCACGAGTGACGGCGCGAACTGCGGCACCTGCGGCACCACGTGCACGGGAGCGACGCCCGTCTGCATCGGAAAAGGATGCGCCGCGAGCTGCGGGGCGCTCACCCAGTGCGGGTCGTCGTGCGTCGACACGCAGACGTCGTTCGCTCACTGCGGGGCTTGCGGGAAGGAGTGCCCGGCCGGCGCCACCTGCCAAGGCGGGACCTGCACCTGCCCCTCGGGGACGCGCGCATGCCCGGACGGGGCGCCGACCGCGTGCCTCCCCACCGACACGGATCCGAACAACTGCGGCGCGTGCGGGAAGAAGTGCGAGGGCGGCTCGGTCTGCGCGGGCGGCACGTGCTCCTGCCCCGGGGGAGGCAAGGTGTGCGGAGGGAGCTGCGTCGACACGAAGACGAGCGCCCAGCACTGCGGCGACTGCGACCGCCCGTGCCAGGCTGGACAGACCTGCAGCGGCGGCGTGTGCTCGTGCGGCGCGAGCGTGTCGTTCGCGGCAGCCGTGCAGCCGATCCTCACGCGCGAGTGCACGTCGGCGGGCTGCCACGGGAACACCGCGCCGAAGGAGGGCCTCCGCCTCACCCCAGGCAACGCCTACGGCGGCCTCGTCGGCGTGCCCGCGAGCCAATGCGCGGACGGGCGCCTCCGGGTCGCGCCGTCGAACCCGGCGGGGAGCTACCTGATGAACAAAATCGAGAACCAGCGGCTCTGCTCGGGAACGCCGATGCCGAAGGCCGGAGGGTTGCTCCCGGCGGCCGACATCGCCACGATCTCGACCTGGATCTGCAACGGAGCTCCGAACAACTGACACCCGAGGGGCAGCGGCGACCGCCGAAAGTTTCCGTCCTCCGAGGCGGCTCGGTATCGTTCGATCGCGAGGTCCACGATGCCCCTCACAGACGACCAGAAGCGCACCTTCGACGAGGGCGGATACCTCGTCTTCCGCGGGCTCTTCCGCGACGACGAGATCACGCGGGCGCGGCTCGCGTTCGAGCGCCTCTACGCGAAGGCGCAGACCCTCCGCGCGACGGGCGACCACGACGGCGCGTTCTTCGTGCTCTCGGCCCCCGAAGCGGGCGACGTGGTCGTACAGCGGGTCGTGTGGGCCGGCGGCGCCGAGCCCGACCTCCTCGACATCGGAGAGAGCCCGCGGCTCGTCGAGCCCGCGCTCGAGCTCCTCGGCACCGAGAGCTCCGAGCAGCTCATCTGCCAGGCCCATTTCAAGATGCCGAACGACGGCGTCGCGTTCGACTGGCACCAAGACATCCAACACCGCGACAAGGGCGGAGACACCTGGCGCGACGTGACCGGCCGCGGATCGTACGTGCAGACGATCCTGCTCGTCGACGACATGACCGAGGAGAACGGGCCGCTCGAGTTCGTGCCGAAGAGCGCGGCGGTGCTCGATGCGCGCGGCCGCATCGTGCACGACGGGAGCGGCCTCCGCGTCGACGCCTCCAAGGCCGTGCCCGTCACGGGGCGCGCGGGCGACGTGCTCGTCTTCGGGCCGTACGCCATCCACGGGAGCCTGCCGAACGTGTCGACCAAGCCCCGGCGTGTGCTCATCAACGGGTACGCCGCGCCCGGCGCGAACAAGCGGTTTTACCCCGGCCGCGGGGCGTGCCGGGTCGTGCCGCGGAGCGCCGAGGCGATCCGGCGCGCGGGCTGACGCGCTTTCGACGTACGATCGCACCATGGACCTCCGCGCGGAGTACGAGACGATCCGCGCACGGGCGCGTGCCCTCGCGGGCTCTCCAGCCGACATCCTCGCCCGCGTACGTGCACACCACGGGGTCTACGTGGCCTCTGCCCGAAACCACGTCTTTCCCCTGCTCGCGCTCCACGGCGCTTTGTGGGCCTACCGCTTCTTCGAGGTCACGGGCACGCTCGGAGAGATCGTCTCGTACCGGTACGCGTTCGACGACGACGAACGCGCGCGCAGGCTCGCGATGGTCGCTTCGTTCGCCGAGGGCTTTCGGGCGGTGAACCGCGAGGTCTTCGTCGACACCTTCACGAGCTTCCACTTCACGGCGCGCCACGGCGAGACCCCGGGCGCCGACGCCATTCTCTCACCTCGGCTCCTCGAGGCCTTGGCCGAGGTGCACCACGCGAGCACACGCGGGACCGAGCTCTCCCTCGAGCGCAAACGCCACGTCTTCGAGACCTCGCTGCTCTGCGAGCAAGAGGTCACGGTGGCCCCCGGTGTGGCGCGAGAGCTCGCCAGGTTCGACTGCCCGATCCTCCGCGGCCTATGCATGCGGCCCGTCGTGCGATTTGCGTACTTCGGGCTCACCGACACCTTCTTTTTTCGCGACTTCTCCGACAAGGAGGAGCGGATCGCGCGCGCCATGGCATCGTTCGAGATCGCCAGCGAGCGCGGCTGGGACGAGGTCGAGACCTCGATGAGCGCCTACGGGGTCGAAGTCTAGAGGGAGGCGAGCTTCGCCGCGGCGGCCTCGACGAGGTGCGCGCGTCCCTCGGCGAGCATCGCCTGCGTCGCAGAGGATAGGGACGCGAGGCCAGGGGCCTTCGCGTGGAGCTCGAGCCCTCGCGCGAGGCATCGACGAGCATCGCCCTTCGCGCCCAGGCGGTCGTGGCCGAGGCCGAGATAGAGCTCCGCGATCCAGAGGCTCGGATCGAGCACGAGCGCGCTCCGGAAAGAGGCCATCGCGGCGTACGTGTTCCCTGACGCGTCGCACGCGATCCCGTGGAGCACGTAGCCCTCGATCGACAGGGGGTCTCGCTCGAGCGCTGCCTTCAGGAGGTCTCGCGCTTCGTCGACGTCCCCTCGGTCGAGCGCGGAACGCGCGCGTTCGACGGCCCCGTGCCCATCTTCTGCGGGCGCTTCGCGGGGCGCGGCGTCCGAGACGGGCGCGGCGTCCGCGGCCTTCGTCGGCGGCGCGGGCTCGGCGCCCCATGGTGCCGGCGGGGTGAGGTCGGCGACCACCGGCGTCGGCGGCGCCGTGGGCGACTTCGCCAGGGCTCTCGGCAGCTCCGAGTCGGAGGACGGGGTCCCGTCGGCGAGCACGTCGCTCGCGGCCGTCACGATCGCCCCCCCGGGCGCGAGCACCGAACGCATGCGCCGGAGGGCATCGAGCGCGCGAGGCTTCGTGAAGTAGAGGAGCACGTTCCTGCACACGATCGCGTCGAACCCCGTGGCCCCTCTCGGTGGCGGGTCGACGAGGTTGTGGCGCTGGAAGGTCACGAGGGACTTGAGGCGTTCGGGGATCTCGAAGAGGCCCGAGGGCGTCGCGAGCTTCTCGCGCTCGGGCGCGGTGAGACCACGCACGGTCCACGCGCCGTAGCGCGCACGCGCCCCGAAGGAGAGCGAGCGTTCGTTGAGGTCGGTCGCGAGCACCCGCACGGGGATCCCGCGCGCGTCCGCGAGCAAGACGATCGAGTACGCCTCTTCCCCCGTCGCGCAGCCCGCCACCCAGATCCGCACGGGTGCCCCCGGGCCGCGGCCCGCGAAGCGCCCCACGACGAGCTCGAGCTGCTCGCGGTCCCGCATGAACCAGGTGTGCCCGACGCTCACGACGCGGACGAGCCCCTCCTGCTCGGTCGTGTCGCGCTCGACGAGGGCGAGGAAGGACTGGGGCGACACACGGAGCTCGGCGCAGCGCTCCTTGACGTGGCGAAGCACCGCGTCGGCGAGGCCCCCTTTTGCGGCGTCGATGCCGAGGTGCTCCTCGATCCAGGCGAGCACCCCCGCGATGCCGGTCACGCGATGGCCTTGCCCATGAACGAGGCGAGGCGGGCGGCGATCGCGCGCGGGGCGAGGACCTCCTCGGCAGCCCCGGCCTCGAACGCCGCGAGCGGCATCCCGTACACGGCCGACGAGGCCTCGTCCTGCGCGAACGTGCGAGCGCCGGCGCGCCGCATCGCCAAGAGCCCCTGGGCGCCGTCCCGGCCGATCCCGCTGAGGAGCACACCCGCGGCGCGCGCGGCGAAGACCCGAGACAGGGAGTGGAAGAGCACGTCGACCGAGGCGCGGTGCCCGGCGACGGGAGGACCGACCTCGGGCGCGAGCCTGCTCCCCGACGCGACGAGATGCGCGCCGTCCGGGGCGACCACCACCACGTCGGGCGCGAGCTGCACTGGCACGTTGGCCACGACCACGCGGAGCCCCGTGGCCTGGCCGAGGTAGCGCGCGAACCCCTCGGTGAACCCCTCGGGCAAATGCTGCACGACGGCGAAGCACGCCCCGACGCCCGCGAGCGGCGCGAGGAGCTCGACGAGCGCGCTCGGCCCGCCCGCCGACGCCCCGACACCCACGACCTCCGGGCGCCCGCCCGGCGCGCCACGCCGCACGCCGCCGTCGATCCCACGCAGCTTCGGCGCCGCCACATGGTGCACGACCGGGACCTTGGCGAGCCGCGCGACGAGCGTCCGCAGGTGCTCGCCCGCGGCGGACCGCGGATCTCCCGTCTTCGCGGCGAGATCGAGCGCGCCGCGCCTCGTGGCCTCGAACACGACGTCGGTCCCCGCGCTCGTGGGGCGCTCGGTCACGACGAGGATGGGCACGGGACGAGTCGCCATGATGCGCTCGATGGCCTCGAGCCCCCCCATCGCGGGCATGTGGAGGTCCATCGTGACCACGTCGGGCGCGAGGGTGGGGATCTCCCGAAGGGCGACGTTCGCGTCGCCCGCCTCGCCCACCACCTCGATGTTTCCCCCGGCCTCGAGCACGTCGCGCAGGCACTCTCGGCTGATGGCCGAGTCGTCCACGACGTACACACGAACTTTCATGGGGGCCCTACGAATCGGCGCACGGTCTCGGCGAGCTCGCGCGAGTGGAAGTCTGTCTTCACGAGATACGCGTCCGCCCCGAGCATAGCCGCTTTTTGCCGATCGGCGAGCGACCCGCGCGTCGTCACCATGATCACGGGGAGGTGCGCGTGGGTCTCCCTCAGCTTGCCGAGGAGCTCGAAGCCGTCCATCTCGGGCATCTCGACGTCCGAGAGGACGATGTCGGGGACACGACGCCCGACGCGCGATAGGGCCTCGACGCCGCTCGAGGCCGTCTCGACCTCGAGCCCGAGCCCCGTGAGCAGCTCGGCCACGAGCGTCCGCACCACGAGTGAGTCGTCGACGACGAGGGCGAGCTTCCGGGCGGCCTCGACCTTTCGCCTCACGGGGCGCGCGCCCGAGACGCGGGCCGACTCGCGGGCGAGCTCTGCCGCCTGGACGAGGAGCACGAGGCGACCGTCGTCGAGGGTGGCGCTGCCTTGGAGCACCCGGAAGAGCCCGAGCAGGCGATCGGCCGGGCGGCGCACGAGGTCGACCTCGCCGTGATGACGCTCGACACGGATCGCCTGGAGGCGCCCCCCGACGTCGAGCACGAGCGCCTTGGGCTCCACGTCGACCTGCGCGCCGACGAGCGTCGAGAACGACACGACGGGGAGCGGCGAGCCTTCGAACACGAGGCGCGGCCCGACCGCCGTGTCGACGACGTCGCCGGCGTCGACTACGCGCAACACGAGGCGCGCCGGGAAGCCGAACAGCACCCCGCCGGACTCGATCACGAGCACGCGCTCTCGCCAGACCTTGGTCGGGAGCCGCACGGTGAACGTCGAGCCCTTTCCGCGCGACGACGCGAGCTCGACCGTGCCCCCGAGCGCCTCGACGCGCGCGCGGACCACGTCGAGCCCTACGCCTCGCCCCGACACCTCGCTCACGGCCTCCCGCGTCGAGAGCCCATGATCGAACACGAGGTCCAGGGCCTCGTGCTCCCCGAGCTCGGCGGCCGCGGCCGGCGTGATGCGCCCCGAGCGCACCGCGGCGCGCACGACGGCCTCCGTGTCGATGCCGCGGCCGTCGTCCTGGATCGTGATCGCGACCGACCCGGGGAGGGCCGCGGCGCGAATGGTCACCTGGGCTTCTCTCGGCTTGTCGCCGCGCTCGCCGGGCGGCTCGATGCCGTGGTCGACCGCGTTCTGGACGATGTGCAGCAGCGGCTCCTCGAGCGCCGCGAGCACCGATCGCTCGAGCTCGGTCCTCGCCGCCTCGACGACCACGCGGAGCGGCTTGCCCATGCCCCGCGCGAGGCGGCGGGCGTGATCTGCGAGCGGCGACAGGAACGGCTCGACGGGCGCGAGGCGGAAGCTCCACGCCCGCATGGTCACGTCGTCCAGGTCGAGCCGCACGCGCGCCAGCGCATCCACCACGGCCCCCGAGGCGTCCGCGCCGAGCGCCGCGCCGAGCAGGCCGAAGCTCGCGCGCAGCATGTCGATCCGCTCGCACAACGCCTCGATGGGCGCGGCGCGCACGATCGCGTACCCAGGATCGACAGCGGACGGCGCCGGCACGCCCGCAGCCCCCGACGCCGGGGCGACCTCGGGACGCGACCTCGGCTCCTCCGAGGACGGGGGGCCCCCTCGAGCGCTGGGCGCCGCGTCGCTCGACGGGCCCTGCGGCTCCGGCGCGGGCTCTGGCTCCGGGGCGCTCGAGAGATCCGCGAGGGCGGCGACGAAGGCGGCGTCCGCGATGGTGCCCGGGCCGAGCTCCCCCGGCACGTGGAGGACGATGGCGTCGAGCGCCGCGAGCACGGCCTCGTGCCCCGGAGGCGGCCACGCGCTGCGCACGACCGAGAGGCGCCCCTCGATCACGTGGGTGAGCTCGCTCAGCGAGGCGAACCCGAGCATGCCGGCCTCGCCTTTGAGCGTGTGGAGATCTCCGAGCAAGACGCGCATCGCCGCTGCCCCCGGCGCTTCGCTCGCCGAGAGCACCGAGATCGCAGAGCGCGCACGCTCGATCGAGCCGACGCGGAAGCGCGCGACGAGGGCGGCGCGGCGCTCGTTCATACCAGCGCTCCGGGGCCTTCACGGCCGACACCGAGCCGAGACGCGTCGAGCGCGAGCGCGAGCGCGTCGTCCTGGCGATCGAGCCGAACGAGGGCCGTGTACACGCCGCCCGAGACGCCGGAGAAGCGGTCCGGCAGTGGCATGTACCCCTTCGCCGCCACCGGGACGATCTCGGCGCGTCCGGTGAGCTTGAGCGTGCGCGGCCCGAGAGGCGTCCGCACACGAACGCCATACGGCGGCCCGGGAGCCTCGCTGCGCCCGAGGGACTCCGCCAGGGGGACCACCACCGCGCCCTCGTCGACCTCGGCGCGTACGACCGCCAAGACGATCCGCGCGTCGACGGCGACGAGCCCGTCGGCGAGCGCAAGGACCACCACCTCGGAGGGGGCGAAGGCCTCGCTCACGTGCCGCGCGCCCTTCTGTGGGCATCGAGGACGATGGCTTCGACGTCGACCTTGCCCATCAGCACCCCCTCGTGCTCGACGAGCTCGGTCACGTGAGGGCGCCCCTCGACCGGCGTGCGGCGCCCCCCTTCGTCGGTCGCGGAGAACGCCTCGCGGGCCCCGTCGACCGGGAGGGCCACGACGTCGTCCTCGAGCGCGAGGAGCACGGTGCGCGCGCGGAGCTCACTCGGCGAGAGCGGGGGCGCGTCCACCTCGAGCACGCTCGCGAGATCGCACACGGCGACCGCGCGGCCGTTCCACGCGAGCACGCCAGGAAACCCGCGGGGGGCGCCGCCGATCGCGAGCCACGGAATGGCCTTCGACACCTCGCGGACGTACCGCGCCTCGAGGACGAGCCACGATCCGCCGAGGCGGACGGGCAGGAAGCTCGCGCTCACGCCGACGCCTCGATCACGAAGCGGCGAAGGAGCGTCTCGAGCCTGTCGGCCTGGGTCTTCAAGTCCTCCGCGGAGACGCGCGTCTGCGTGGTCGCGACCGCGGCCTGCGCCACCACGGTGGTGACGTCGCGCACGCTCGCGCTCACGGCGTCGGTCGCGGAGCGCTGCTGCTGCACGACCAGCGTGATGCGCCGCGCGGCCTCCGTGGTGCTCTCGGCCACCTTGCGGCTCTGCTCGGTCGCCATGACCGCCGAGGAGCCCGACGCGCGGATGTCGGCGAGCAGCGTGCGGACGCCATCGACCGTGGCGGTCACGCGCTCGGCGAGCCGCCGCATCTCGCCCGCGATGAGGGAGAAACCCTTGCCTGCCTCGCCCGCGTGGGTAGCCTCGAGCGACCCGTTCAGCGCGAGGAGATCGCTCCGGTCGGCCACGTCGCGGATGACCTCGAGCAGCTCGCCGATGCGCGTGGCGTGGGCGTTCAGCTCGGCGATCCGGCTCGCCATCTGGTCGGTGTTCTCGCGCGTGCGCTCCGCGTCCGCCAAGACCCCGCGGACCGATTCGGCGATGTGCGCCGCCGAGCCGGAGAGCGACTCCATGGTGCGCGACACCTCGGTCATCCCGGCCGACTGCTGGGTCGCGGCGGCCTCTTGTTCCTGGGAGGCCGAGTAGATCTCGGCCGCGGCGCTCGCGATCTGGACGGACGTCTCGCGGAGCGGGCGCACGAGGTCCCGGAGGCGCTCGAGCATTCCGCGGAACGCGTCGGGCAGATCGCCGCGCCCGGAGATGGTCACCTTGAGGTTGCCCTGAGCCACCGACGTCGCCCCCCAGCTGAGGTTCCTGAGGTCCCCAAGGAACGCGTTGAACGATCGTGTGAGCGCGCCGAGCTCGTCGTCGTACGGGATGGGCAACGCACCCATGGCGCCGATATCGCCGACCTCCGAGAGCCGCCGCGTGGCCTCGGCGAGGCGCCCGACGGGCCGCCCGATCCAACGCCCGAAGAAGAACGCCACGAGCGGCGCCCAGAACCCGACCACGACGAGGAACGCCGACGACGAGACCAAAAAGCCCGTCGTACGGCTCCCCGACACGGGCACGACCGCGATCGCGTAGCGGCCGTCGCGACGCTCGATGCACGCCGTCGCCGCCTCGTTCGGCACGTCGACGTACCCCGCGAGCCTGACCCCCGAGCTCTCGCGCGCCGCGGAGACACAGCGGCTCGTGTCCGCCGCGTCGACCACGCGCACGGCCGACTCGGTCGCCACGGTCCCCACGGCGCCGCCGAGCGCGCTCACGGCGGCGGCCATGCGGGCCTCCTCGAGCGCGACGTCGCGTGCGTCGTCGTTGGCGGTGCGGTACCCGATCCCCACCATCCACGGTAGCGGGGCGAGCGCCAAGCCGAGCGCGAGCGCGGCGATGCGCCCCGGGATGGACGCGGGCGCCGGGGTCACGTCGAGCTTGCGCGCCGCGGACTCCGCCATGATCTCCGCGTGCAGGTCGGACGTGAGCGCCTCGACGAGCGGCAACAGGAGCGCGCTGCCACCACAAACGATCGACGCCGCGGCCCCGAGGGATGGCAGGTAGTAGCGCGCGCTCACCGCCTCGTCGTGAAGGATCGTCACGAGGACGACCGGGGTCCCGACCGCCGCCAGCGCGAAGAGGCTCGTGTCGACGAGGGTCTGACGCTTCGGGAGGACCTGGAGCGCGACAGCGGCCCGCCGCACCATCACGTCCGTCCGATCGGCCGGCTCGGTGCGCAGCCACAGATCGACCGGGGCGAGTTGGCTCGACACGTGGAGCACGCTGACCGCGACGTGCACCACCAGCACGGCGAAGTGGATGGCGAACACCTTCCCGAGGGGGCCCCCCAAGCTGCCGACGAAGGCGATCGGAATGAGGAGGCCGAAAAACACGTCGACTCCCAGAATCGAGGCGAGCACCCGCCCGACGACACCTTTGTGGCTCACGACGTTCTCCTCGAGCCCGGGGCTCGCTCGTAGCGCGTGAGAGTCACGACACGGCCCCCGCCCGCCGAGCTCTCGAACAACGACCTACGGTACCATGTCGCGTTGAGCGCCTTCCACGGGTTTTTGTCGAAGAAAATCGCAAAAAACAGAGCCCGCACGAACATGTGGAGTTACGAAGGGTTCGCTCATGGTCACGTGGGTGACCCCCTCTCGAGCCGGGCGTCGGAGGGCGCGCATGGACCGACGATGCCCGCGACGCGTGCGCTTCAGGGAGCGTTCGGCACGAAGAGGGCGTCGTAGCGGCGCTGCATCTCCTCGGGCGACACGTCCTCGATGGAGTGCCCGATGAGCCACTCGTGGCCGAACGGATCGCGCACCGCGCCCGAGCGCTCTCCGTAGAAGTGGTCGGCGATGGGGCGCACGATCACGGCCCCCGCCGCGACCGCGCGCGCGACCACGGCGTCCGCGTCGTCGACGTGGAGGTGAACGCCGACCGACGTCTTCCCGCCCTCGGGAGCGAAGATGCCGTGCTCCGGGAACGCCTCGGACAGCATGACGGTCGCGTCTCCGAAGAGGAGCTCGGCGTGACCGATGCGCCCGCCCGGCTCGACGAGCCTGAACTTTTCTCTCGCGCCGAACGCCTCTTCGTAGAAACGAATGGCCGCGGCGCAGCTCTCGACGCGAAGGTACGCGAACACCTCGTGGATCATCGGGCTCACCTCTCTCGTTCTCGTGGGTGGGCGCGGACCGCCCCTGCGGAAGCCGAGCATGCCTCGTGCGTGGACGCGTGGCTTGAACGAATCGGTCGCACGTCGCGGAGGGGCACGTGGTTCGGGTGTCGGGCGCGGCTCGCGCGGTACTCCGAGGGGGTCATGCCGAGGAACACGCGGAGGTCGCGGCAGAGGTGCGCTTGGTCGGCGTATCCGGCTTCGAGCGCGAGGGCCGCGTCGCTCCCCGAGCTCGTCTCGGCGAGCCTCGCGACGGTCCGCCCAAGTCGCACGACCCGACCGAACGCGCGAGGAGACAGGCCGACCGACGCCATGAAACGACGCCCGAACGCGCGCACACCGAGCCCGCTCGCGGCGGCCATGGTGGACACCGTGGCCGTGGGGGACAGCGCGAGCCTCGCGAGGCCACGCGCGACACGCACGTCGACGAGCGCCTCCCGGGACGCCGCGACACGCGCTTCGAGCCACGCCTCGAGCGCGGCGAGGCGCGCAGCGGGCTCGTGCCGAGAGAGGACACGATCCCGAAGGCGCGACACCTCCGCGGCGCCAACGAGATCCTCGAGCGAGACGTGCTGCTCGGCCAGGGCGCTCGCCGGCACCCCGAAGAGCGCGCCTGTCACCCCGAGCCCCAGCACCACGCCGACCGACGACGACGGCGCGCTCACGTCTTTGTCGTACGAGGTCTGGCGAGGGCCTCCCACGATCGCCGCCCCGAGCGACGCACCTCCCGTCGCGAGCCGCAAGGGCGCGCCGTCCCGCACGACGAGATGAAGCTTGCCCGTGGGGACCACCCGCTCCCACCGCGCACCGCTCGACGGCGAGGCCGCCTGGGCCCACCCGAGCTCGACGACCCTCGCGAGCGCAGGAGACGTCGGGACGCGCGTGACATGGCCTCGGTCCATTCCGACGACCGTGCCCCGCCCGAGCGACCGCGGCAAGAGGGAGGCGCGCGGCCTGGCCCAGGCCACCCGAAATGTGGCCCAGGCCACCTGGCCGACGCGAAAACCTCGAGAAAACCCCGAGAATACGGCTGGCCCGAAGATCGCAATAGGGGATGGCATGCGATACCACCTCACCACCGCGATCGAAGGCGAAGGCCTCGATCTCTCCTTCGTCACCACCGTCACGCGTCTCTTCCTTCCGGGAGAGCGCCACGCCGAAGAGGCCCCCCGCGTGCTTTCGCCCGGGGCAAGGCGCAAGGTCTGGCCAAAGCGACGGCGCCCCCGTCGATGACCTCGCCGAGCTGGTCGCCGACGGCTCGGTCCGCCTCGGCCAAGACATCTTCCTGACCGAAGCCGAGGCCAAGGAGCTCGAGCGCGGCAAGGTGCCCATCCGCGTGCAACGCGCGGGCTGAGCGCGAGCGGCTCCCGCGCGACCACCCCTAGCCGCAAAGAGGACGACGGAGCGAACCGCGGCGCCGCGCGACCACGTGACGGCGCCACCTCACCACACGCCTCGATGGGGCCTCCTCGTGAGGCCCCGCGAGGTCCTCTCGCCCGCGAGGCCCGCTTAGGGCCGTCAGGTCCTGTCCTGTGGCACAATTGCACGCCTTTCTGGACAGCCTCGTCCCTTTTGGCTTGCGCTCGATACGGAGTGGCGCAAAAGAACCCCCGCATATGGGGACACACCACCGCACCGCCATCGCTTCGGGTCTTCTCTTTACTGTCATCGGGGCCATCGGCCTCGGCGCTTGCGTCTCGGACACCGCCGAGATGCCGCCGATCCCCGACGGGTCGACGCCCACGCCCACCACTCCGCCGCCGCCGTTGCCCGAGCTCGACGCAGCGGCCGACGCGGCCGACGCGGCGATTCCCCCGCTCCCTCCGCCACCACCTCCCAAGCAAGACGAGGTGACCGAGCAGTTCGGCATCTTCGTGTCGGCGAACGGCGCGCCGGGTGCTGCGGGCACACGCGCCGCGCCCGTCTCGACCATCAGCGAGGGCATCACGCTCGCCAAGGCCGCGAAGAAGCGCGTCTACGTCTGCGCGAGCACGTACGCCGAGGCCCTCGAGCTTCTGCCGGGCGTCTCGATCGTCGGCAACATGGACTGCGCGACCGACCCGACGAAGTGGACGATCAGCCAGGCCAACACGATCGTGGCCTCGCCCACGTCTCCGGCGATCACGGCCCGTGAGATCAACGTGCCCACGCGCATCGACGGGCTCGACGTGATCGCCCCCGCCGGGAACGACACCGAGCCGTCGAGCATCGGGCTGCTCGCGGTCAACTCCACGGGCCTCACGTTCGTCGGGGGAAAGATCGAGGCCCAAAGCGGCGCGAATGGGAAGAACGGAGAGGCCCCCGAAGGCTTCCTGGCCAATGTCGTGCGCACAGCCGAACCGCCGCGCGCCAACTCAGCGTGCATTGCTGGCCTCGGCGCGGGTAGTCCATGCCGGTATTCCGAGGGGGGCGCGCTCGTCAACGCTCGGCCCGAGATTGGGCTCTCACAAGGCGGCCAGGTCACGTGCCAAGCAGCCGGAGCGTCACTCACCGCAGCCGGAGGGGAAGGAGGCGTGGGCCGGCTCTACAGAGCCAGCCAAGGTAGCGCCGTCCCGTATGCGGCTCCAACCCCCGGCAAGCCTGGAGTTCCGGATGTCACGCCGGCGCAGCCTGCGGGAGGGGCGTCCTCCTTCGGCGGGACCTTTGGCGAGGGTGAATATCGTGTCGGCGACGGGACCCAAGGGGGGCAGGCGGCGACGGCAAGCGCCGGAGGGGCGGGAGGATTCGGTTCGGCCGCGCTCGTACCGGTGCCAACCGAGCCCTTCATGACGTTCGCTTCGTCTGGAGGAGGTGGAGGCGCTGGAGGGTGCCCGGGCCGCGCCGGCACGCCGGGAAGGGGTGGAGGGGCCAGCATCGCCGTGCTCACCACGCGCAGCCCGCTCCGCCTCGAAAAGACGGTATTGCGCGCGGGCAACGGCGGCAACGGCGGCCGGGGGAGCTTTGGGTCGGCTCCAACGCTCGGTCAGGCCGGTGCGGGCGCTGGTGCCGCTGGGGCTCCGGGGGTCCAAGCGGGGGCGTCGGGTCACGGCGCCGGAGGTCCTTCGATCGCCATCGTCCACGACACCACCGTTCCGACTCAGGTCCAGTGCCAGCTTGCGCACGGTGCGGCGGGTGTGAGCCCCGGCGAGCAGACGCAGCCGGGCACGTTCCCCGGCCAGCCCGCTCGCACCATCCCGGCGGCCACCCCGGCAATCGCCCAAGACACCTTCAAGTACTGAGCCAGAAGGCGCATCGCGCTCGCGGGGCCCGGGTTTTTCCCTTGGGGAAGCACCCGGGCCTTCGTTGTCCTCGGGCTCGAGCCGACACGCTACCGAGACGCTCTCCGGGCCTCGGCGGCGTCCATGTGAGCCACGAGCGCGAGGCTCGCCGTGTCGCCCCGGGCGGCGAGCATGGCGCGGACGCGGGCGCGATCTTCAGGGCTGCGGTTCTGGCTCACCTTAGCCTTCGCGGTGATTCGTGTGACCTCCACGCGCACGCCCACGATGGCCGCTTCGAGCGCGGTGAGCAGCTCGAGAGAGAGCGTGCCGAGCGACCAGCGCGGCTCTGGCCCTTCGAACGTACACGCGAGCGCCTCGAGGTCGGCGCGGAGCTCGGGGCCCGTCGTCGTTCGGAGCGTGCCCTCGACGTGGACGACCACGTAGTTCCAGGTGGGCACCTGGTCGGCGGGGCTCGTGTACGTCGCGGCCGAGACGTACGCGTGCGGCCCCTGAAAAATGGCCGTCACGGGCCGACCGTCGAGCACACGCCACGTGTCCGACGCGCGCGCCACGTGCCCGACGAGCGTCGCCCCGTCGCCCGGTCCCCGACGCAGCACGAGCGGGACGTGGGTCACCTCGAGGGCTCCGTCGTCACGCGCGCCCACGAGCGTCGCGAGGCCCACCTCGCGGACGAGCGCGTCGATGGCCTCGGGATCGTCCAGCCGAAATGCGGGAGGCAGGTGCATGCCGCGCAGTCTACCTCGGCGCAGGGAAACAAAGGCCCTTCGGCGCTACGTCACCGCGGCGTGCGCACGACGCTCGGCACCTTGTCGACGAGCACGGTCTCGTAGACCTGCCGCGCGGCGGAACGCACCCGGTCGCCGCTCTGCGCGAGCACGCCGTCGAGCGCCGAGAAGAGCTGGTTCTCGGTGAAGGTCCCCTCGGGGAGCGCGCCTCCGAGCGCCCGCACGATGAGCCCGAGAGCGACCTCGGCCGCGATCCGGTCGGCGCCCGAGGTGGGCGAGAGCACCTTGTCGGCGAGCAGGTAGAGCGCCACGTGCGGGCAACGCGCCCGGGCCACGAGGCCGAGATCCGCGGCGGCGCGGGCGCGGGTCCACGGCGTTCCATCGGCCACGCCGAGCTTGGGGAACGAGCTCGTGGCGAGGCGCTTCTCGTCGCGCACACGGACGAGGAAACCCTCTTCGACGAGCGTGACGAGCTCGGCGATCGCCGGGTCCACCTTCTCGCGCACCCCGTCGATGTGCGCGTCTTGCGAGAGCGCCTCCGAGGCGCGTGAGCCTCCGAGGGCCTCGAGCGCGGCGCGTTGATCGGGCCCGAGGTGGATGCGTCCCTCGGGTTTTCGCCCGGCTCGCTCGAGCGCGGCGTTGCGACGCGCGATGGCCTCCGAGAGCGCGCGGGCGTCGGCGATCGTGACGTGGGTCGTGTCGCGGAGCTCACGAGCGGCCTGCCGCTCCGCGTGCGCGCGGAGGTGCATCCGAGGGGACGGATCGGCCTCCGGCTCGGAGAATTCCTGCATGAGCGACGGGAGCCACGCGTCGACGAACGTCGCCTCGAGCACGTCCAAGCTGACGAGCGTCGTGTCTTCGGCGTTCGCCTTGGTGACGCCGACGTCGGCGAGGTTCAACGTGTCGAGCCTGCGCCCCCACACCGTGGGCGAAGCGTCGCCGTCGATCGTGACCGTGCTCCGGCGCTCGACGTAGTACGCCGTGAGCCACACCGAGCGCTCCCCCACGGGCCCACGCGCGTAGGCGTGAAGATGCGCGGGGACCTTGGCCGTCACGAGGGCCGCGTCCACGGCGTTCACGTTCGCGAACACGGCCGCCATGGCCACGTCGACGGGCTCGGTCGACCGCGACGCTGGCCCGAGGCTCGAGAGGAGATCGTCGAGCCGAGCGTGCGCAGCAGGACCGATCTGGCGTTCGACCTTGGGTGCGGTGAGCTTCTCGCGAGACGGGCTCTTCGCGCCGTTGGCCGCGACCACCTCGGTGAGCGGATCGCGCAGGGCCGCGCCGAACGCGGTGCGACGAAACCGCTCGACCTTTCCCGGGAAGAGCGACGGACCGACGAGCACGGCCGCGGCGCCGAGCGCGAAGGTCGTGAGTCCGACGCCGAGCGCCGTGGTGACGGGCCACCCTCTTCGCGGGCGCGGCGGAGGCGCGGCAAGGGGCGCTTCGGGGGTGCGATCGTGTGCCGCTTCACGGTACGCCGTCACGCGGCGAGCCCGGCTTTTTTCGAGGTAGGGCGCGATCGCGACGACCCGCGCGTCGAACGACGCGGTCACGGCGCCGACGTCGTCCGCGTCGATCCCCTCGAGCCCGGAGGGGTGCGTGAGCAAGAACGCGACCCTGAGGACGTGCTCCCCTTCCCGCACACGCGTTCGGGCCTCGGCCTTCGCCACGGCCTCCGCGGCGCGCGCGCGGATCCTCCCACGAAGGAGCGGATCGAACGCCTGCGCGGGCACGTTCGTCGCTTCGGGCAGGCCGATCTCGGCCGTCTCGGCGAGGACAATCAAGGTGGCGCGATCGACGTAGCCCATGGCCGTGGACGCTAGCGCAACGGCCTTCCTCGGCAAGGCCGGCGGCGAAACGGGTCGAGTCGCGGAGACACCCGCACGAATGTGTGCGACATCGAGCCTCGCCGTGTCTCCCCCCGACATGACCACCCCGTACCGCTCTCCCGGCGAGCGGGCCCCGGATCCAGCCGCCGCGCTCGAGCGGCAGAGGAAGCGCACGTCCGCTGCGAGGGTGCGCGCGATCATGGCCACACTCGCCGTCGTGCTCCCCGCGATGCTCGGAGCGCTCTTCGTGCGGCAAATCCACCGGCTCGACGCCCTCGTCGACCACGGCGTGCGCGCCGAGGCGACCGCCACCCGCGTCCAACCGGACAACGCCACCACCTACGCCTACACCTACCTCGGCGGCGTCCACACCTCGAGTACCCTGTACGCCAAGGCGCCTTTTCCTCCCGGCGCGACGTTCCCCGTGCGTGTGCTCCCGGAGGATCCCTCGTTCTCGCGCCCCGGAAAGGACGGTGAGGTCGCCGCTGCCGAGGCCGCGAGCAACCGTCGTCGTGCTCCGCTCTTCCTTGGGGGCTTCTTCGTGTTCTTCGCGCTCTTCGCCGCGCTCGCCCATCGTGACGTGCGTCGCATCGAGCGCGACACCCCACCCCGCGTCCCGCCGAGCCCACGTACGCTCGGCCGCGTCGTCGCGTCGGTGCTGCTCGCCGTCGTGCTCGGCGTGAACCTCGACCCAGCGGTGCAGGCCGTACACACGAAGGCGCTCGGGGGCACGTGGCTCGGCCTCGCACCGACGCTCGTCGTCTCGGCGATCGAGGTCGTCCTCTTTCTCCCGTTCTTCGTGGTCCTAGAGCACCTCGTGCGGCTCCTCGGGCGGCAACGCGGGGCTCCGCCGGTCGGCGTGATAGGCCTCACCCTCCTGCTCCTGCGGATCGATGCGCCGTACCGTCGCTCGAGGAACGTCGTGCTCGTGGGCCTCGGCTACTTCTTCCTGCTCGTGTTCGGTTGGATCGTGTTCGCGGCCGCGAAGGGCATCTGAGCTCGGCCGGACGCGCCCCTTCCCCGACGGCCCGAGGAGTGGGATCCTCGAGGGATGAAGAGCGCCGCGAAGCGTCCCATGGCGGTCGGGGTCGTCCTCACGGCCGTCGCGGCCTTCGCCGCGTGCGGCGAGGACACTCTCCCCGAAGGCCCGCCGCTCGCGGACGCACGAGCTCCCGAGGCCGCCGCCCCACCGCCTCCTCCCGTGACGGACGCCACCCCTCGCGACGACGGCGCCCCCGTGCGCGCGAAGACCGGGATCGACACCCGCCCCGCGAACCCGACGTGCCTCGCGCCACCGAGGCCGCCTCCCCCGCGCCGCGGCTTCAAGCTGACCGAGGTCTTCGTCGGCGCGGGCCTCGACGAGCCCACCGGAATGGCGCAGCTCCCGGGTGATCGCGGACGCATGTTCTTCATCGAGCGCGCCGGGAAGCTCGTCTCGATCCCCACGAGCGGCGCGCCCACGAAGCGCGTGGTCGCGACCATGCCCGACCCGGTCACCACGGTCGGTGAGCTCGGGATGTTCGGCTTCGCGTTTCATCCGCGCTTCGCGCAGAACGGGTACGTGTACTTTCTCTATTTTCGCCCGGCGCCCGCGCCGCTCGTCGCCGAGGCCGTCATCGTCCGCATGCGCAGCACCGACGGGGGCTCGAGCTTCGGCGAGGCCACGACGATCTACGGACCGTTCGGCTTCTCCACGGATCACCACGTCGCCGGCGACCTGCATTTCGGCACCGATGGCTACCTCTACGCCTCCTTCGGGGACGACAGCGATCCGACGAACGGCCAGAAGACGACCCGCGTCCAGTCGAAGCTCGTCCGCATCGACGTGGACAGCGCCTCTCCCTACGCCATCCCCGATACCAACCCGTTCAAGTCCGGCGGAGGGGAGCCCTCGACGTTCGCGTACGGTTTCAGGAACCCGTTCCGCTTCTCGATCGATCCGGCGAACGGCAACGTGTGGGTCGCCGACGTGGGCGAAGGCGCCATCGAGGAGCTCGACCTCGCCGTGGCCGGCGGAAACTACGGGTTCGCGGAGCGTGAGGGCGCAAACTGCTACCCGCCCGAGGTCCAAGGGTGCAAGACGGCCGGCCTCATCGACCCGGTCATCGAGCACGACCACACGAACGACAAGGTGTTTGCCATCATGGCCGGCCCCGTCTACCGCGGCGACGCCATGCCGAGCCACAAGGGAGAGCTCGTCTACTGGGATTTCTCGACGACCAAGCTCTTCACGCTCGGCGCCGATCCGCGCACGGGGGCCCCGGTGTCCACGCTGCAGGCCGAGCTCGGCACGACCTACCTGATCGACGACATCGCCGAGGGTGACGACCACGAGCTCTACGCCGTCTCGCTGCTCGGGGGAGTGTACCGCATCGAGGACGCGTCCGAGGATCCCGTCGCGCCGAGCCTCTTCCCCGACAAGCTCTCGAAGACGGGGTGCTTCTCGGCGACGAGCCCCCGAACGCCCGTCGAGGCGATGATCCCGTACGACGTCGCCGCGCCGTTCTGGTCCGACGACGCGACGAAGGAGCGGTTCTTCGCGATCCCCGACGGGACGACCATCGACGTGAAGCCCGACGGCGATCTCGACTTTCCGCCCCGCTCGGTCTTGGCGAAGCATTTCCGGATCGGCGGTCGCCTCGTCGAGACGCGCCTCTTCGTCCGCCACGACGACGGCGAGTGGGGTGGCTACTCGTACGCCTGGGACGAGGACGAGCGCGACGCGACCCTCGTCGGCGCGAACGGCCGCACCTCGACGTTTCGCGGGGTCCCGTGGACGTTCCCCTCGCGAGGCGACTGCTTCCGGTGCCACACCGCCGCCGCCGGTCGCAGCCTCGGCCTCGAGCTCGCGCAGCTCAACGTCGACGCGCTCTACACACGCACGAACCGCATCGCGAACCCGATCGCCACGATGAGCCACCTCGGGCTCTTCACGACCCCGGTCGGGCCCGCGGCGACATGGCCGAGCCTCCCCTCGCCCGACGGCACGGCCCCGATCGAGGCGCGAGCGCGCGCCTACCTGCACGCCAACTGCTCGCACTGCCACAGGCCAGGCGGCGGCTCCCCAGTCGCCATGGACCTTCGCTACACGACCTCTCTGGCGGCCACGAAGACCTGCGGGATCACACCGACAGGGAGCGATCTCGGGATCGCGGGCGCGAAGCTCGTCGCGCCCGGAGATCCACCGAGCTCTCTCCTCGTACGACGCATGCGCTCCACGACGTCGAGCCGCATGCCACCGCTCGGCTCACGGAAGGTCGACGAGGCCGGCGCGAGAGTCCTCGAAGGCTTCGTCCGCGGACTGTCGGCGTGCCCACAGTGAACCTCGCCGAGGGCGCGCGCACGGGCTCGCGGTTGGCGACGTTCGGCCCCTACGTTCCCGCAGCGACGGCGCGCGGAGACGTGGTGTTTCAGGCGACCGCGTCGTGCGGCGCGAGCCTCGTCGTCGAGGCGCGAGGCGGCGAGCTCCGAGAGCGCGTGCGCGCAAGTGACCTCGGCTTGGCCACGATCGTGAGCCACCCGGACCTCTCGGACGACGGCGAGACTCTCGCGTTTTACGCCGCGACGGCGGACGGCGGCGTGGGTGCCTACGTGCTCACTCGCGGTGGCTCGTTGACACGGCTCTCGTGGCCCGACGACGCGCTCTTCGCCGTAGGCCCCCTCGGTCCCACCGTAAACGCACTCGGCGACGTAGCCTTCCGCGCGAGGCTCGCCTCCGGAGACGACGCGGTCCTCGTCGCGAGGGGCGGTCATGTCGCTTGTCTCGCTCGAACCGGCGAGCACCTCTCGGCGTTTCGTGGGCTCCCGGTCGTGACCGACGACGGCGCCGTCGTGGTTCGCGCGGACGACGGCGCGGGGAGAGGGATCGTCCTCGTGTGCCGCGAGGGCCACCCGACCACGACGCTCGTGCGTGAAGGAGAGGGCGGCGTGCGTTCGCTCGGGAATTTCCCGAGCGCGCGCGGGGAGGGCGACGTGCTCGTGGCGGCCACGTTCGACGACGGGGCAACATCGGCGCTGCACCTCGGCGCTGGCATGGCGCCGTCCAGGGTCTTCGAGGCACGTCTCTTCACTTCTGTCCGAGGGATCCTTCATGGCGGCCCCTCGGGGTACGTCGTGCTCGGCGCGCGGGCCGACGAGACGCTCGGGGTGTACGTCGGGGGTGCTCGCCTCGTGGGGCTCGGTGACACGATCTTCGGCGAGCGCGTGACGGACCTCGCCGCGAACCCCGTGTCGAGCTCGGGCGCGCGACTCGCCATAAGGCTCGCGTTCCACACCGGGGTCGAGCGTATCGTGTGGACGTGAGGGGCCGACGACCTCGGCGGCGAGGGGTGCGTCGGCGCCCGCAGCAGACCGCAGATTTTGCCGAGCGGGCTCCCGGGCAGCCGTCATCCGTGGGGGTGACATGCCTCGTGTCCACCTCCGGCCTACAACGCGTGGCGGGAGGTCCTCATGATCCGCGCCACCGTCGCCTTCGCCGCCTCGCTCGCCATCGCCCTCGTCGCCTGCGAAACCAAGGAGTGCAGCGATCCCACCACGGCAGGAGCCTCGACGTCGCTCGTCGGGAAGACCCAGCAGGCCTTGGATGACGGCACCTGCCTCGGCTCTCCGCAATCGTGCGGCTCGTTCAGCGGGCTCGGCTGCTCCCAAGAGGGTTGCTCGGTCGACATCGGCAAGTACGACGATCCCTCCGACGATCGGTGCCGCGGGTATCCGCCGTCGTGCACGTCGCGCTCGTCGAAGCTCGCCTGCCAGCGCGTAAAGGGCTGCACGTGGAAGGTCAAGGACTCGACCTCCGGATCGGGCGCGAGCGCGTCGAGCTCGGCGTCGAGCGCGAACGAGGACGACCCGTGCACGGGCGCCGCGACCCCGGCCGCCTCGTCTTCCGGAGGCGCACCGGGCTCCCCCGCGCCGACCCCGTCCGGAGGCGCGCCCGGGGATCCTCCGGGGCCGACGCCCTCCGGGACCACGCCCACCCCGACCACTCCGCCCACCCCGACCACTCCGCCCACCCCAACCACTCCGCCCACCCCGACCACACCTCCCCGCGACGCCGGAGCGCCCCCTGGCCCCGACGGAGGCTCGGGCGGAGGGAGCCCCGGAGGTCCTGGCACACCTCCCCCCGTCCCGCCGGGCTGAGCGCGAGACCCAAGCTCCGCGTTTCCGCGGGGTCGAAGGGCGGATGACGAAGCGCCGTGCGTGGCTCGAGCGCGCCCATGGCGCAGCGCCCTTCGCCGCAGGGGCAGGCCTCGTCGGGGCCATGCTCGGGGCGGTCATGCTCACGGCCGATGTCCCGCACCTCCATCACGTCCCGCGGAGCGCGGTGCGTAGCACGGCGTACGGGGCGTCGGTCCTCGCGGCGCGCACGAGCCGTGCGACGTCGCCGCGAACGAAAACGAGGAGGAGGTCTTCCGCCGCGCCACCGAGGCCGTTCGGCGCTCCTACGCCGCGGTGTTCGGGTCCCAAGCGTACTGTGGCGTCGACCGCGCCGCGCTCGTCTCGCGCACCGGTGCGGGCCTCGACGACGTCGTGGCGGCGCTCTCGTGCAGCTCCGACGAAGGGGGCTGGCTCGCGGGGCTCGTGCTCCTCTCGGGCGAGCAGGGCGGTCCGCTCCGGGTCACGCAGCTCGAAAAGCAGGTGCAGCTCGTCCCGGTCCGCGCGTGCGGCGGGCGCGTTCGCCTCGCGCCGGTCGGGCCACCGACTGCGGCGCTCGGGGGCGCCGAGGTGCTCCCGTGGACACACGTCGCGACCGTTTCGAGCAGGCGGCTCGTCCTGACCGCCGTACGACCCGCGGCATCGGAGCCGACCGACGACCTCGCCATGGCCGAATGAGCGGCCTTCACCGCGGCGACACGAGCCCCGCGGGCGCCGAGGGGGTCTCGACGTGGTGCGTCGTTCGCGCGGGCATCGTCCGCTTCGACACCGCCCGCAACATGTGGAAAACTGGCGCTCTTTCCCTCACCGAGAGAGCCCCCACCATGTCGAACCTCCCCACCATTGGTCACCTCATCGACGGCAAGAAAGTCACGCGCGAAGGGCGCTCTCAGGAGGTCTTCAACCCTGCCAAAGGCACGGCCGAGGCCAAGGTCCTCTTGGCCGACACCGAGACCGTGAAGTCGGCCATCGCGTCCGCCGAAAAGGCCTACCCCGAGTGGCGCAACACCCCGCCCCTCAAGCGCGCGCGGGTCATGAGCAAGCTCAAGGTCCTGCTCGAGGCCAACGCCGAGAAGATCTGCGCGGCCCTCACCGCCGAGCACGGAAAGGTCGCGCCCGACGCGATGGGAGAGCTCCAGCGCGGCATCGAGAACGTCGAGTACGCCTCGTACGTCACCGAGCTCTTGAAGGGCGAGCACAGCCGAAACGTCGGCCCCGGCATCGACTCGTGGAGCGAGTTCCAGGCCCTCGGCGTCACGGCCGGCATCACGCCGTTCAACTTCCCCGTCATGGTGCCCCTGTGGATGTGGCCCATGGCCGTCGCCTGCGGAAACACCTTCGTGCTCAAGCCCTCCGAGCGTGATCCCTCGAGCGCCATGATGGTCTCGGAGCTCGCCCTCGAGGCGGGTCTGCCGCCGGGCGTGCTCAACGTGGTCAACGGCGACAAGGAGGCCGTCGACGCCCTGCTCGACGACCCGAGGGTGCAGGCGCTGTCGTTCGTCGGCTCGACACCGATTGCAGAATACATCTACTCACGCGGCTGCGCGAACGGCAAGCGTGTCCAAGCCCTCGGCGGCGCCAAGAACCACGCCGTGGTCATGCCCGACGCCGACATCCCGAACGCGGTCAGCGCGCTCATGGGCGCGGCGTACGGGTCTTGCGGCGAGCGCTGCATGGCGATCCCGATCGTGGTGGCGGTCGGCGACGAGACGGCCGACGCCATCGTCGCGGGCCTCAAGGCCGAGATCGCCAAGATGAAGGTCGGCCCCGGCACCGACGGCTCGAACGACATGGGCCCGCTCGTCACGAAGGCCCACTTCGAGAAGGTGAAGGGATATGTCGACCAGGGCGTGAAGGAGGGGGCGAAGCTCGTCGTGGACGGCCGCGGCGTGAAGGTTCCCGGCCACGAGAACGGCTATTTCCTCGGCGCGTGCCTCTTCGACCACGTGAAGCCCGGCATGGTCACCTACCAAGAAGAGATCTTCGGGCCCGTGCTCGGGGTCGTCCGCGTGAAGACGCTGAAGGAGGCCATGGACCTCATCAACGCCCACGAGTACGGCAACGGCACGTGCATCTTCACCCGCGACGGCGAGGCCGCCCGGCACTTCACCGACCACATCCTCGTGGGCATGGTCGGCGTGAACGTGCCCCTACCCGTCCCGGTCGCGTACCACTCGTTCGGCGGATGGAAGCGCTCGCTCTTCGGCGATCTCCACGGCTACGGCCCCGACGCGGTGCGCTTCTACACGAAGCGCAAGACCATCACGCAGCGCTGGCCCTCGGCCGGGGTCCGCGAAGGCGCGATCTTCTCGTTCCCGTCGACCAAGTAGACCGAGACCCAAAAGCCCCATGAAAAGAGGCCGGCTCCCTCGTGGAGGCCGGCCTCTTCGTTTTCGCCCCATAGCAGCCCGTTGATCTACTCCCGTCCCCCGTCGGGGAGCTCCAGTGGGGCGGAGGACAGCGTCCTCCTATGGCAGGTCAGGCGAACTCAACGGTCTCGATCGAAGATCATGACAGCTGATTTAGCAGCCCGCCTTGGAGCAGTACTTCGCGCGAGTCGCCGACAGGCTCTTTCGCGGCTGACCGTAAGGCGAGTACGGGAGGCTCGCCCACTCGTACGAGAGCTTCTTCATGGCGTTCGTGAACTCGGTCGCCGTGAGCGCGCGGCTCGTAGGGAGCGTGACGCCGCGGCGCGCGACGAGCTTCATCGCGCCGAGATCTTGGTTCTTCGGGCTGAACGACGAATACCCGAGCCCGTTCCAGGTCGACGTCAAAAACTGGTAACGCCCCGCCGCGCTCGACGAGTATCCGCTCGCCCGCCACACCTTCGACGGGTGGCGGTTGCAGCTCGCGAAGCAGTTGAACGCAAATCCGGTGTTGTAGCCGTCTTGACCACACGAGCCGGCGGTGCCCTCGGTGAAGGCGATCGTGTCGAGCATGGCGCGGTGCTTCGAGGGGACGGCGCCGGACGCGATCGAGGGCGCGCACGTAGGTGCCGAGAGGGCCTCACCGGACTCGTCCGCCGTCTCCTCGGGGTCTTCGATCTCGGCGGAGCAGCCCACCACGGCCAACGCGCAAACGGTCAGAGCGACGACGACGGCTTTCATTTCGTTCCTCCGGGGTCCATGGATCGGATGGCTTGGTTCGCGGCCTCGATGGCCTCTTTTCGGAGCTCTTCGTCGATGCCATCGGCTTGCGGCATCGCGGCGACGCGGGCGAGGAACGCGCGGGCCGCTGCGATTTGGGCCGGATCGGCGCTCTTTCCGAGCTCCTGCGCGATGAGCGTCTGCACCGAGAGATCGACCTTGCCGTCGCGGAGCGTCTCGGCGAGCGCGGCGCGGGCCTCGGGCCCCCCGACGGAAGAGAGCGCCTCGACGAGGTTCGGGACGTTGCCCTCGGCGTCGGGCTCGTGGCGCTTCGTCTCCTCGGAGAGCCACTTGGCCAGCGTCTTGGTGGCCTCGGCGCGTTCGTTCGGCGCGGCCTCCTTCGCGAGCTTGGCGACACCATGAATGATGGTGGGAGCTGCCTCGGGCTCGCGCGCGAGGTCGGTCGCGAGGAGCGCGGGGAGCGCCTTCACGGCGCCTCGATCCACGGCCGCCTGGACCGCGGCGATCTTCGCGACGTCGTCCTCTCCGCGGAGCGCCGCCGTCACCGCGGTCGCAGGGTCGCCCTGGAGGGCGGGCGCTGCGGCGACCACCGGAGGCGAGACCGTCGACGTGGCGACCCCCTGCGGCGCGACCCTCGGGCCCTCGGAGATCGACGCCACGAGGTGCGCGGGCTCACCCGAGCCGGACGGCGTCGTGGCGCTCGCGTCGCGCTCTCCCCCGCGCACGGCGTACGCGACCACGGAGACCGTCACGAGGCCCACGGCCCCGAGGGCGAAGACGACGATGCGCGGCACGGACGACGTCGGACGAGCCATCACGACGAAGGGCTAGCATGCCGGTTTTTCCCGCGCAGAAGTACCGTTCCGAACGAAACTTTCTAACGCGGGCCGGGTGGATCATCGAGCCATCCCCAGCGCCGGCTCGGCCATTCCGTCGACCCGAACGGCGTCCAGCGCGGCCACGAGATCCTTGAGGGGCACGTCGCGGTCCGCGGCCACCGTCACCCTCCCCTCGGAGGCGGCAGGGTGAGACGCCAGGCGAGCCATGCACGCACGCAGCCTCGGATCGCGTGCGGTCGAGAACGGAGGGGCCTCGGAGCTGCTCGCACCGTCACACGTCGCCGTGAGCGCTCGCCCGGCCGAGGCGACCCGCACCCCACGCGACGAGACGTGCACGGTGAGGCAGAGCGCCTCGCTCGACGGATCGAGCGCACCGACACGAAGAGCAGGCTCGCCGAGCGCGGCCCCCGCATCGCCACGAGACGCGTCACGCCGAGAGCCACCGTCCGCATCCACCCCGAGCGCCGCACGAAGCGCGGGAGCCGCGTCGTCCACCATCTGCGCGACACATACACGCTCCCCCGACCGCGGCATCGACAGGGCGAGCACCCGCGCGCCGTCCGCGCCGCGCACCAAGAATTCCATGGAATCTACACCGATTTGCCCCACCGTGTAGACGAGCCGCGCGACCACCTCGTACGGCATGTTCGCGTCCACCGCGAGCACGACGCGCCGCGAGCTCGGGGTCCCGGTGCCCATCGCCGACACGAGCTCCGGGACGAGGAGCCCCCCCGGAGGTGCCCCGCCGAGGGGCGACGCTGGGCCGACCACGACGGCCCCGTCGACGAGCAGGCCACGACGCGGGCCGTACGAGACGATGCGCACGTTGGGATCACCGACCTTCGGCGCGGGCAGCGTGGAGGTCGACATAGGCAGCGTCACGTCCTCCGTGCCCGCGTGCGTCTTGGGCGTACAGGCGGCGGCCGCGAGCGCGAGCGTGAGCATCGTGCCTCTCATGCCTCCATCGAAGCAGAACGGCGGTCCGATGCACACCTGGCGCGTGTACGCTCGTCGTGTGAGCGATCTCCCCGACGTGCGCGACGGCCTCACCCGCAAGGAGCGTGTCGTGCTCACGGTGCTCTCGCGCCTCGAAGGCGAACGTGCGGGCGCGTCGCTGCCGCTCCCCATGCTCTACGGGCGTGTGCTCGAGCACGTCGACATGAGCCAGGCCGAGCTCGTCGCGATCGTCGCCCGGCTCGGCGCACGTCGGGCCTGATGCTCTGGCGGAGCGTTGCTCAGCGCGCGGCGATGTACCCCTCGGCCACGAGCAGCTCTGCGGTGAGCACCGCGCCGCCCGCCGCGCCACGCACGGTGTTGTGCGAGAGGCAGACGAAGCGATAGTCGAAGAGCGAGTCCGGGCGCAGACGCCCGATGGCGACGCCCATCCCGTTCCCGATGTCACGATCGAGCTTCGTCTGCGGCCGCGAGGGATCCTCAAAGTAGGTGAGGAACGGGCTCGGCGCGCTCGGCAGACCGAGCTCGACGGGGCGCCCGACGAACCCCTTCCAGGCCGCCAAAATGTCGTTTTCACTCGGTTTTTCGTCGAACGAAGCGAACACGGCGGCCATGTGCCCGTCCGACGCGGGCACGCGGATGCACTGGGCGGAGATCACCGGGCGCGACGCGTCGACGATGCGACCTCCCTCGAGCGAGCCGAAGATCTTGAGGGGCTCGCGCTCGCTCTTCTCTTCTTCGCCTTTGATGTACGGGATGAGGTTGTCGACCATCTCGGGCCACGTCTCGAAGGTCTTCCCGGCGCCCGAGATCGCTTGGTAGGTGGCGACGGCGATGCGGCTCGGGCGGTAGCCCATGAGCGGCGCGAGCGCGGGCACGTAGCTCTGGAGCGAGCAGTTCGGCTTCACCGCCACGAAGCCACGCGTCGTCCCGCGACGCTTTCGCTGAGCTTCGATGACCGCCGCGTGCGCCCCGTTCACCTCGGGGATCATCATGGGCACGTCGGGCGTCGCCCTGTGCGCCGAGTTGTTCGAGACGACCGGGGTCTCGGCGGCCGCGTAGGCGTCCTCGAGGGCCAAGGTCTCCTCTTTCGTCATGTCGGTGGCAGAGAAGACGAGATCGACCTCGCCCGCGATGCCCGACACGTCACCCGCGTCCTTCACGACGAGCTTCTTCGTCGCCTCGGGCGTGGGAGAGCCGAGGGCCCACCTCCCCGCGACGGCCTCTTCGTACGCGCGCCCGGCCGACTTCGGGCTGGCCGCCACGACCGTCACCTCGAACCACGGATGCTCGGCGAGCAGCGCCACGAAGCGCTGACCGACCATGCCCGTCGCACCCAACACGCCGACCTTGAGCTTCGTCTTCACGAGGCGACCTCTAGCGCACCCCGCGGCCTGCCGAAAGCCTCGGGCGCGCCGCGGGGCTCCGGAGCCGGCGGGCCTCGACCTCGCCGGCTCCGCCTCCCTTAGGTGGCCTTTTCGGCGATCGCGCGCAGCTGCTTGGCCATGTCGGGCACGGGCAGGCTCTTCGAAAGCCACCCGTCGACTCCGCATTCGATCGCCATACGACGCAGCTTGCCCTCGTCCGCCGCAGACAAGAGGAGGATCTTCGTCGGCCCTCCGGAGAGCGCTCGGACGACCATCACCGAAGATCGGGGATCGGCGCCGAGCACGCTCGCGTCGAGGAGCACGAAGTCGACCCGGCCTTGGGCGAGCGCGATGCCCACCTCCGACAGCGAAGGAACTCCTCGAACCTCGACCTCTTCGTAGGCGAGAGCGCGGCCGAGGAGCTCGACTTGCATGGGATCGTCGTCGACGAAGAGGACCGAGAGAGGATTCACCGCGTACGCCCTTGGGGAAGAAGACGCCGAATCAACGAGACCAGCGAATCACGATCGACGGGCTTCGTCACGTACTCGATGCACCCTGCCTCTTTGGCACGCGCGCGCTCCTCGGGGCCCGAGTGCGCCGTCACCGCAACGACCGGCACGTGAGCCACGGCTGGGGTGGCCTTGATGCGCCGAGTGGCCTCCCACCCGTCGATCCGCGGCAGCGACAGGTCCATGAGCACGAGGTCCGGGATGTCCCGCACCGCGCGCTCCACCCCCGCTTCACCGTCCTCGGCCTCGAGCAGCTCGAAGTCCTTCGAGAGGTAGCGGCGCATGATGTCGCGGTTCTGCGGGTTGTCCTCTACGTAGAGGATCCGAGGCAGAATCTTCTCGATCGAGCGCCGCGCCGCCACGAGGTCCTTCGCCTGCCGCACGAGCTCGTCGAGCGCCACGCCTCCCTTGGCGACCACGTGCGCGAGGCCCTCTTTCAGGCTCTGCGCCTCGCCGTCCGAGAGCGTCTTGCCCGTGAGCACGAGGATGGGCACGTCGCTGCCCTCGCTCCTCAGCGTGCGCAGCACCTCGAACCCGTCGATGCCCGGCATGAGCAGGTCGAGGATGACCATCGCAGGTTTCACGACACGTGCCCGGAGGAGCGCCTCTTCGCCGTTCGCGGCCTCGACCGTGGTGAAGCCCACGCGGCGAAGGCTCCGCGACACGAGCTCGCGCATGGAGGCGTCGTCGTCGACCACGAGCACGTCGCCGGCCTCGGGACGCACCGACTTCTTGACGACCGACACGAGCACCTCGGGCTCCACCGGCTTGACGAGGTAGTCGCATGCGCCGAACGAGAAGCCACGCGCGCGCTGCTCCTCGACCGACAGGATGACCACCGGAATACCCGACGTGACCGGATCGGCCTTGAGGCGCGCGAGCACGCCCCAGCCGTCGAGCTTCGGGAGGTGCAGGTCGAGCAGGATGATCGAAGGACGCTGATCCTTCGCCATGGACACTCCCTCGACGCCGTCCGACGCCGAGAGCACCTCGAGCCCCGCCTCCTCGAGGTGACCTCGCAAGAGCTGGTGAATCATCGGGTCGTCGTCGATGACGAGCACCGAGGCCTTGAGCTCCGGGGGCGCCGAGTCGGCGCGCTGCACGATGACGTGCTCCTTCTCCTTCGAGCCGTGCCCGAGCACACCAGGGAGCGTGATGACGAAGGTCGAGCCGCGCCCGAGGCTCGACGTGACCTTCACGTTGCCGCCGAGGATTTGGGTAACCTCCTTGACGATCGCGAGCCCGAGGCCCGTGCCGCCTACTTTTCGGCTCGGCGAGCCGTCGACCTGCCGAAACTTGTCGAAGATGTGCGGGAGCTGGTCGCTCGGGATGCCCGAGCCCGTGTCCTCGACGGTGATGACGAGGGCACGATCGCGTGCCTCGGCCGTCACGACGATCTCGCCCGTGTCGGTGAACTTGGCCGCGTTCGAGCACAGGTTCAAGAGCACTTGCTTCAGCTTGAGCGAGTCGGTGAACGCGACCTCGGCCCCGCGGCCGACCACCGTCCGAAGCTCGACGTCCTTCCCTCGCAGGAACTCGCGCACGGTCGAGGTGCACTCGGCGAGCATCGGCTCGACCTCCACGTTCTCGTGGACGATCTCGACGCGCCCTGCCTCGATCTTGCTGAGGTCGAGGATGTCGTTGATGAGGGCGAGCAGCGTCTTGGCGTTCGCCTTGATGACGTTGAGGTCACGCCGACCGTGCGGCGTGAGGCGCTGCCCCTCCTCGCGCAAGACGAGGTCGCAGTAGCCCATGATTCCGTTCAAGGGCGTGCGGATCTCGTGCGAGAAGTTCGCGAGAAACTCGCTCTTCAGCCGAGCGGCGGCCTCCATCTCCTGCGCACGTTGCTCCTCGAGCTTTCGCGAGCGGGCGAGCTCGTGCGCGAGGCGGTCGAGGTCTTCGTTCTGTTGGCGTGTCACCTCCATCAAGAGGGCGCGCTGCTGGAAGGTGGCCATCGCACGAGCGGCCACGATGGCCCTCGATTCGAGCTCCCTCTTCAGCCGGTCAATCGTCTCTCGAGCTTCTTTCAGCTCGATTTCGAGCGCAGTGTCGGTCACGAGGTGGCTCCGAATACCAAGGAGGTCAAGGTGGTGTTGATGTGGAAGCCGCAGTACGTCTCGAAGTAGACGTTGAAGCCCACGCACGGCGGCGCCTTATGGAACGTGGCCGACAGGCTCTCCATGACGCCCATCTGCGAGGCTTGCCAAATACGACCCGAGCAGTGGAAGAGGAACGCCGCCGACGGGTTCGGGACGCGCGCCGGCACCTCCGTCTGGAAGAAGCGCTCGGTGTCTCCCGCCGGGTCTCCGATGCGCACGAGCTCGAGCTCGACGCCCTCCTCGAGCATGTTGGCGAACAGGATCGAGCCGTCGGGCAAGGGCTTCCACGGCGCGCGGATGAAGTACTCGCGGCCGACCTTGAGCGCCGTCGGCATGACGCCGAACCCCTTGGGCTTACCGAACTCGAGATCGTCGACGGTGCCCCCGAGGATCTCGGCGTAGCGCTCGGCCGCGGGTTTTCCGTCGATCTCGATCGCCCGGTTCGTGAGCACGTCGACCTTCGTGAGGCGGAGCGTCCGGCCCGTGGGGTGGTACCAGTGCGCGCGGAACGCGGCCCACGGCGCGTCGGTCTTGAAGAGCACGGTCGCCACGGCGTCCGTCACGACCTCGCCGTCGATGTGCACGAGCGCCGACTGCTTGGCCGGGTCCTGCTCGTAGTCGGCGGCGCCTCCGCCCACGGTCACGAGCGCCTGGTTGCGCGACATGACGCCCATCAAAAACTCTTCTTTCTTGTAGCGGAAGCCGTCGTCGATGATGAGGGCCACGTACTGCTTCGTGCCGAGCGCGTCGTCGCGTGCGCCGAGCTCGCGCGCCGCCGTGGTCACGGCAGTGTCGCCCGCGATGACCGCCGAGGCCGAGAGGTCTTTTCCGAGCCCGAGGCCGACCTCGAAATCGCCGCTCACGGCGCCGAGCAGCACGCTGTTCTGGTGAATGCCTTCGCGATCGATCTCGCCCGCCGTGCTCGCGCCGACGAGGCGCGCTCTCGGGAACCTCGCGCGCGCGGCTTTGTTGAGCCCCACGTGATCGAACGAGCGCGGGGCATAGAGCGTGATGAGCTTGGGCTCGGCCCCTTCGAGCTGGGCGACGAGCTTGTCGAGAGCGGCGACCGGGTCGCGCTCCTCGGTCCTGGCCGATTTCAGGGTGACGCTAGGCATGTGCGATTTTCCTGGCTTGACGAGGTGGGAGACGAACGAGTCTCCCCGGGTTCGGTTCGAGGGGGACAAAGAACGGAAGAAGAGCGCCCCCCTGCGCTCTTCTTCACCACGATCATGAATCGGGCATCGCCCGAGGGGCTCGTGTCAGTTCAGACCGCTCCCCGGGTGCGTCGTGTGGCACGCCCCCGTGCATTGGTCGAACGACTCGCGACCACCGCCCACGTACATGCTCTCGATCGGACCGAACTGAGCCACGTGGCTCTGCGGGTACGACTTGTGGCACGAGAGGCAGGCGGCCTTGCTGGTGCGCTGGATGCCTGCCGCGTTGAGGTGGCAGTTCGAGCACTTGTTGAGCGGCGCGTCGAAGCGCCCGGAGCGCGAGTGGATGAAGTGCGTGCGTACGGCGATGGGGCCCTCGAGCTCGAACCCGAGCGGCACGTGGCAGGCGTTGCACGCGGCGCGGTTGTCGTTCGCGTGGAGCACCTTGGAGAGCTCGCCGCCAGCCGAGTGGCAGCTCGTGCAGGGGCCGGTCGAGAGCGTCGCCGTGGTGCGCGCCGCCGTCCCGACCTGGATCTCGACCGTCTTCGAGTACGGGACGTCCTCACCCATGTAGGTGCGGCGCCCCTTGACGGTCACGAGGTAGGTGCCGGGCCGCGCGTCGGCCGGAATGTTGTAGATCCAGTTGTCCGGCGGCGTGCGCGCCCAGCCGGCGTGGATCGGATCGAACGCACCACCGAAGAGGTCGCTCGACGTCGGGAAGAGGCGGAACTGCGCGTAGACGTCGTCGCGGGCGAAGGTCGCCACGGTCTGCACGTCCTCGGTGCCGACGAACTGGGCGAGCTCGGCGATCGAGCGCACCGGCTTGATGTCTTGCGCAGGCCCGATGATCTGGCTCATGAGCATGCGCTCACGGTGCTTACGCCGGTAGTAGGTGGTGGAGGGGTCGAAGAACGCGCGGTAGTACTGGATGCCCGGCTCGTTCGCACCGAAGACGACCTCGTTGTACGTCGGCAGGCTACCCTCGGGGTGGAGGCGGTTGCCCTGGCCGTCGCGGAGCGTGATGCGCCAGCGAATGTCGGTACCCGGCGCGTACGTTCCGTCGGGCCGCGGAGGGGTGAGCGCGTCGAGGTCGATCTTGAAGCCGTAGGCGTACGTGGGCGTCTCGATTTGGGTGACCGGGACGATGTACGGAGCGTTCGGCTTTTGCGACCACACGACCCGCAGGCGGGCCGCCGCCGGGTGCATCGTGAAGGTCTTCTCGGGGCTCCGGGTGTAGCGGAGCTCGACGAGCGCCTCTTCCTGGAAGGTGTGCGCGCCCGAACAGTTCGTCGCCGTGGGGCAGTCGTACGTCCACTGGATGGCGCCGTAGCGGCGCGCGAAGAAGTCGTCCGAGTCGCGACGTTTGTCGTCCTTGCCGGCCTTGAGCACGACGGGCGGGCCGAGGGGAGCGCCGGTGGCGGTCTCTTGGCGCACGATGAAGGTGTTGTCTTGCTCCATCCACTTGGCGCCCCGGTAGAACCGGCGCCGGGTGAACGTGCCGTCCGGGTTCGAGAGGAGGACGAACTCCTGATCGACCAGCTGATTGCCCTGCCAACCGAGGCTCGCGAAATCCCCCGTCGTGTCGAGCGCGGCGACCCCTTGGTCGACCGTCGTGTTCACGAAGGCGCGCATGTCGAGCTGGTTGACGTAGAAGCGCTGCCCCTTCTTGACCTTGAGCGGCACTCCCGCGCCGTTCTCGATCTCGAGGGCGAGGCCGACCGCAGGGGGCCCTTCGTCGCAGCCGAGCGCTTGGGACGCCTCGCCGGTCTCGGGCACTTGGGTCAGCTCGTCGCTCGCACAGCCTGCGAACGCGACGAGGGTCGAAAGGCTCACGACCATGAGCAAAGGCTTATAAATACGGGTCGCTCTATGGGGTTCGTCCATCACACTACCTCCCTAACTGCGCGTGGAACATTCATCTTGCTTAGACGCGATGCGAAATTCTCCTTTCGTGGCTCCCCTTCCCAGAGCTTAGGTCACTTGGACGAGTCGAACGAGGACTCGATGCGCCCGATCGCGCTCTCGAGCTCACCGAGGGCCGCCAAGAGGCCCTCGCGGCGCCCTTGCGTGGCGTCGGCGTGGAGCTGAGTCGCCGCCTCTTCGGCCGCGCGGGCGATCACGACGAGGTCACCGAGGCCGAGCAGCCCCGCCTCGCCCGCGAGCGAGTGCATGTGGCGCGCGAGCTGGAGCGCGCCGTCTCCCTCCGTGGCGTTGGCCGTTTGCATCCCCAGGGCCACACGCTCGCGCGCGGACTTGGCGAACCTCGGGAAGAACTTGCGCTGCAAATCGGCTATCACGTCTTCGCTCCTCCGACGGCTTCGTGCACACGCGCCACAAGGCGATCGAGCCCCGCTCGCTTCGAGATGAAGCCCGTCGCGTCGGCTGCCGCGGCCCGCGCCGCGAGCTCCTCGTCGCTCAGGCTCGAGAGCAAGAAAATGGGCACGCTCACCGAGTAGGCCCCGCGGAGGAGCGCCGTGAGATCGTCGCCGAACGCCTCGGGCATTTGAACGTCGACCAAGATGAGATCCGGCGGCTCCGACTGGCGGAGCGCCTCGAACTCGTCGAGGGTCGTCGCTACGGAGACGTCGTAGCCCTCGTCCGTGAGCGCGTTCTTCGTGAGCTCGAGGATGAGGGGGCTATCGTCGATGATGAGAATTTTACGCGACACCGAGGTCCTCCCGCGCCATCAAGAGCTCGAGGGTCTGGAAGAGGTCGCGAAGCACGAGCGGCTTCGACAAGAAGATATCCGCACCCGCCGAGAGCGTGGCCTCTCGAACGTCGCTCCCTCCCACGCTGATCGCCACCACCGAGGCCTCCGAGTTCTTCGGGTCTTGGCGGAGCTTCGCGATGAACGACGCGCCGTCTTGGGCCGGGAGGTAGTAGTCCACGATCACGAGATCGTACCTGCGCTCGGCGAGCTTCTCTACGGCCGTCGCGGCGTCGTCCGCTTGGTCGAGGTGGAGCGAGCCCTTTCGCTCACGGAAGTACTTGTTGACGGCGTAGGAGAACATGTCGCGAATGAGGCGGTTGTCCTCGACGAGCAGCACGGAGAGCTCGGGGCAGTTCGCGAACGAACGCGGCTCCGCGATGCGCTGCGCGAACTTGCGGAGCGCGTCACGCGCCGCATCGTCGGCCTCGAAGCGTACGCAGAACCCGGAGGGGACACCCGGGCCACTCGAGAGGCGCACCTCCGACACGACGCCGCTCACGCGGATCGGCGCGACGGCCCGGGCGAGAGAGAGCCGGATGGTCACCTCGGAGCCGACGGACGGGAGCACGTCGCTCACGAGGAACACGGACGACTCGCCGAGCTCGGTCGCGTACGACGTCACCCGACGGTCGGGGAGATCGGCCTCGGCGCGCAGGAGCGGGCTCGGTTTCACGGAGGGTATCGTCGTCATGCCTTTTGCGCCCTTCCCAAGGCCATGTTCGGCGGCGTGAGCCGCATGGCCATCTCGACCACCTCACGGACGAAGCTATCGAGGCCACGGCTCTTCGACACGTATCCATCGGCTCCCGCCGCCATCGCGAGCACACGCAGCTCGGCGTCGGGGAGCGTCGAGCAGAGCAAGATGCGGAGCTCTTGCGAGCCCACCGCGTGACGGAGCCGCATGCAGAGGGCGTCTCCCGCGAGGTCCCCGCGCCTCACGTTGGCCACGACCAGGTTGGGCGACCAGTTCGCCACGATCGAGTCGACCTCGCCGAGAGCGACGGCGATGCGCACGTCCGCCCCTTCGTGCGCGAGGCGCTCCTGCATGAGCTCGAGGGTCATCTCGCTCTCGTCGATCAACAAGAGGCGCACACGCTCCCAGTCGCCTTGGCTCGGTGAGAGCTTCGGCATCGCGCCGCTCGCCGGGACCGAACGCGGGAGCGAGTCCGGAGGGAGCGAGATGTGGTGGGCGCTCCCGGGCGCGCCGATCGCGATGGGGTTCGTCGGCCGGTCGGACTCGGCGGGTGGATCGTCGAACGAGGGCGTGGGCAAGAGGCCCGCGATGAGATCGAGGAGGCCGTCCCTCGTGGGGCTGTCGTAGGGCCCGGCGGGAGGCTCGGTGCGCGGCGTCTCCGTGCGGTCGCCGTAGAGCACGATGGGCCACCGATCGGCGATGGCGTCCGCGAGCTCGGAGTGGCGCTCGCTCATGTTACGGGCGGCTCCGGGAGAGGAGATGTCGAACAGCACGACCGTGGGGTTCGGGTCCTCGAGGAGCCGCACGATGTGCTCGACGGATCGTTCGGCCACGACCTCGTATCCGGCCGCGGCGAGGACCGACGAGGTCCTCTCGGAGCGCGACGGATCGTCGTCGACCAACACGACTCGGCTTTTGGCAAACTCCTCGGCCACACATCCCCCAACGCATCGGGTTAAGAGCTCGTCATTCGAACGGAGCACGAGCGCTAACGTTAAGTGCGTGCCTTAGGGCTGTCCACATGCCGTTGCGGTAAACCGTCGTTTTGGTCGCCAAAGAGCGGAGCACGCCTTACACCTCGTCCCTGCGACACCTCCGTGAGGGAGACACGCACCCGCCAATTTTCGCGGATTTTCGGCGATTCTGGACGGTTTTCACGCCCGTAAGGGCGACGCGCCGTCCCACATCGCCCCACGGCACCCGACCCGCGCGAAGGGACGAAGAGGAGGGCTCCTCGGCTCGCCCTTCGCGCACGCGAGGCGCCTTGGCCTTCGCGCACGCGAGGCGCCGACGACGTTCACCGAGACGCACGGAGGCCCTCTCACGCCGCGCCACGACCCTCGGGCGGCCTCGTCGTGCCCACGAAAAGCAGAAGGCCCGGGAGGTCGTCCCGAGCCTTCGCCAGTCGTCACGACCCTTGGGCCGTGCGGCTCGTCACTCCTCGTTCACCGCCGAGAGAGACTCGGGGGCGCGCGGGGCCTGCGGAGGCGCAGGGCGCTCGTACGTCTCGCCGCCTTCGACGATGAGGTTGAGCGCCTTGTACGCGGGGATGCCCGTACCGGCCGGGATGAGACGCCCCATGATGACGTTCTCTTTGAGGCCGCGGAGCGTGTCGGTCTTGCCGTTGATCGCCGCTTCCGTGAGGACCTTGGTGGTCTCCTGGAAGGACGACGCCGAGATGAACGACTCGGTGGAGAGCGAGGCCTTCGTGATGCCGAGGAGGAGCGGCTCCGCGATGCCCGGCTTGCCGCCGCGCTCGATGACCCGCTGGTTCTCCTTCTCGAACACGTGCTTCTCGACCTGCTCGTCGACGAGGAAGCTCGTGTCGCCCACGTCCTTCAGGCGGACGCGGCGGAGCATCTGACGAACGATGACCTCGATGTGCTTGTCGTTGATGGCGACGCCTTGCAGGCGGTAGACCTGCTGGATCTCGTTCACGAGGAACGCGGCCAGCTCCTTCTCGCCCTTCACGCGCAAGATGTCGTGCGGGTTCGCGGGGCCGTCCATGAGCGGCTCGCCCGCGCGGACGCGGTCACCCGGCTGCACCTGCACGTGCTTGCCCTTGGGGATGAGGTACTCGCGCGCCTGATCCGTGAGCTGCGTGCCGTCGTGGGCGAACGGGGTGATGAGCACCTTGCGCTTGCCCTTCGTGTCCTTGCCGAAGGAGACCTCGCCGTCGATCTCGGCGATGATCGCGTGATCCTTGGGCTTCCGGGCCTCGAAGAGCTCGGCCACGCGCGGGAGACCGCCCGTGATGTCCTGCGTCTTCGTGGTCTCGCGCGGGATCTTGGAGATGACCTCGCCGGCCTCGATGATGTCGCCGTCCTGGACGACGATGTTGGCGCCGACCGGGAGGAGGTAGCGCGCCTCGAGCGTCGAGTTCGGGAGCTTGAGCGTCTCGCCCGTCTCCTTGTGCTTGATGCTGATGCGGGGGCGGAGGTCCGCCGCGCGCGACTCGATGATGACCTTGCGCGAGAGGCCGGTGACCTCGTCGAGGCGCTCGACCATCGTCACGCCCTCGACCACGTCGCCGAACTTCACGACGCCGGCGACCTCGGTGAGGATCGGCATGGCGAAGGCGTCCCACTCCGCGAGGAGCTGGCCGGGCTTCACCTTGTCGCCCTCCTTGACCTTGAGCACCGCGCCGTAGACCAGGCGGTGGTGCTCGCGCTCGCGGCCCGAGTCGTCGACGATGACGACCTCGCCGTGGCGGTTCATGACGCTCACGGTGCCGTCCTTCTTGGTCGCGATGTTCGCGTTGCGGATGACCACGTGGCCTTCGCTGCGCGCCTCGAGCGACGACTGCTCGATCTTGCCACGCGCGGCCGCGCCACCGATGTGGAACGTACGCATCGTGAGCTGGGTACCCGGCTCGCCGATCGACTGGCTGGCGATGATGCCGATCGCCTCGCCGATGTTGACCTTGTAACCACGGGCGAGGTCGCGCCCGTAGCACTTCGCGCACACGCCGCGGCGCGTGACGCAGGTGAGCACGGAGCGGATGACGACCTCCTCGATGCCCGCCTCTTCGATGCGGGTGACGAGGGCCTCGTCGAGCTCGGTGTTCGCCGCGACGAGCACCTCGCCCGTGAGCGGGTCGATGACGTCCTCGAGCGTGACGCGGCCGAGGATGCGATCGCCGAGGGGCTGGATGACCTCGCCGGCGTCCTCGAGCTTCGTGACGCGGATGCCGTCGAGCGTGCCGCAGTCGAACTCGGTGATGACCGCGTCCTGCGCGACGTCCACGAGGCGGCGGGTGAGGTAACCCGAGTTCGCCGTCTTGAGCGCCGTGTCGGCGAGGCCCTTACGAGCGCCGTGCGTCGAGATGAAGTACTGGAGGACCGAGAGACCCTCGCGGAAGTTCGCCGTGATGGGCTGCTCGATGATCTCGCCGGAGGGCTTGGCCATGAGGCCGCGCATGGCGGCGAGCTGGCGGATCTGCTGGGTCGAGCCACGGGCGCCCGAGTCGGCCATCATGTAGATCGGGTTGAACGAGGGCTCGACGCTCTCGGTCCCGGTCTCCGGATCCTTGATCTTCTCTTTGCCGATGACCTGCATCATCTCCGAGGTCACCTTGTCGGCGACGCCGGCCCAGATATCGACGATCTTGTTGTAGCGCTCGCCGTCGGTGATGAGGCCCTCTTGGTACTGGTCGATGACGCGCTGGACCTCGTCCTGCGCCTCGCCGAGGAGGACCTTCTTCGCGTCCGGGATCACCATGTGATCCATGCAGATCGACGAGCCGCTCTTCGTCGCGTACTCGTAGCCGAGGCTACGGAGCCGGTCGGCGAGGAGCACGGTGGCCTTGTTGCGGTGCTTGCGGTAGCACGCGTCGATGAGCGCCGTGAGGGCCTTCTTGTCGAGGGCCTTGTTCACGAGGCTGAACGAGAGCCCCTCGGGGAGGACCTCGCTGATGAGGCAGCGACCGACGGTCGTGTTGACCTTGATGCGCTTGCCCGTCGCCGGGTCGATCACGCGCACGCGGATCTGCGTGTGGATCGTGACCTCTTGGTTGTCGAAGGCCATGCGGACCTCCTCGGGCGACGAGAAGACGCCGCGGAGGTGACCCTCGATCTTGCCGGCCTTGTCGACCGTAAGCGCACCTTCACGGTAGCAGCCCTTCGCGTACTTCCGCTCACGGGTCGCGTAGTAGAGCCCGAGGACGATGTCCTGCGTCGGGTTGATGATCGGCTTGCCGTTCGCGGGCGAGAGGATGTTGTTCGTGCTCATCATGAGCACGCGCGCTTCCATCTGCGCCTCGACCGAGAGCGGCACGTGCACGGCCATCTGGTCTCCGTCGAAGTCGGCGTTGAACGCCGCACAGACGAGCGGGTGGAGCTGGATGGCCTTGCCCTCGATGAGGACCGGCTCGAACGCCTGGATGCCGAGGCGGTGGAGCGTCGGCGCGCGGTTCAGGAGGACCGGGTGCTCGCTGACGACCTCTTCGAGGATGTCGAAGACCTCGGGGCGCTCCTTCTCCACCATCTTCTTCGCAGACTTGATGGTGTTGACGTACCCGCGCTCTTCGAGCTTGTTGTAGATGAACGGCTTGAAGAGCTCGAGCGCCATCTTGGTCGGGAGACCGCACTGGTGCAGCTTGAGCGTCGGGCCGACGACGATGACCGAGCGGCCCGAGTAGTCGACGCGCTTGCCGAGGAGGTTCTGGCGGAAGCGGCCCTGCTTGCCCTTGAGCATGTCGCTGAGGGACTTGAGGGGGCGCTTGTTCGGGCCGGTGATGGTCTTGCCGCGGCGGCCGTTGTCGAAGAGGGCGTCGACCGCCTCTTGGAGCATGCGGCGCTCGTTGCGGATGATGATCTCCGGAGCGTTGAGCTCGAGGAGGCGCTTCAGGCGGTTGTTGCGGTTGATGACGCGGCGGTAGAGATCGTTGAGATCGCTCGTCGCGAAGCGGCCGCCGTCGAGGGGGACGAGGGGGCGGAGGTCCGGCGGGAGCACCGGGATGACCGTGAGCATCATCCACTCGGGGCGGTTGCCCGACTCGCGGAAGGCCTCGGTAACCTTGAGGCGCTTGACGACCTTCTTGCGCTTGGCCTCGCTCGTGGCCGAGCGCATGTCCTGGCGGAGCTCCTCCGACAGGGTGTGCACGTCCATCTGCTTGAGCATCTCGAGGATCGCCTCGCCGCCCATGCCCGCGTGGAACTTGTCGTCGCCGTACTCGTCGAGGAGCTGCATGTAGCGGTCCTCGCTGAGGAGCTCACCGCGCTGGAGGCCGGTCTCCTTCGGGTCGATGACGATGTACGCCTCGCAGTAGAGGACCTTCTCGAGGTCCTTCAGCGTGATGTCGAGCATGTTGCCGATGCGGCTCGGCAGGCTCTTCAGGAACCAGATGTGCGCGACCGGCGTGGCCAGGTTGATGTGGCCGAGGCGCTCGCGGCGGACCTTCGACTGGATGACCTCGACGCCGCACTTCTCGCAGACGATGCCACGGTGCTTCATGCGCTTGTACTTGCCGCAGTTGCACTCGTAGTCCTTCACCGGCCCGAAGATCTTCGCGCAGAACAGGCCGTCACGCTCGGGCTTGAAGGTACGGTAGTTGATGGTCTCCGGCTTCTTGACCTCGCCGTGGGACCACTCACGAATCTTTTCGGGCGACGCGAGGGAGATACGGATCGCGCTGAACGAGAGCGGATCCTTGGGCTTCTCGAAGAAGGAGAAGATGTCGCGCATGGAGATGCCTTTCTAGTTTCGAATCGAAGCTTGGAACTTGGGGGAGCGAGGGGCGCTCGCGGGAGCGCCACACCTCGGTCGAATGGGTGCACGATGCACGGAAAACGAGGTGGGGAGCGGAGGGCCCGAAGACCCTCGGCTCCCGCGGGCCTCACTCCTCCGCGGCGTGGTCCGTCTGGGGCTTGACCTGCCCGGGCTCGAGGAGCTCGACGTTCAAGCAGAGCGCCTGAAGCTCCTTGATGAGCACGTTGAAGCTCTCCGGGAGCCCCGGCTCGAGCGTGTGCTCGCCCTTGACGATGGCCTCGTACATACGCGTACGTCCCATGACATCGTCGCTCTTGACGGTGAGGAACTCCTGGAGCGCGTACGCGGTGCCGTACGCTTCCATGGCCCAGACCTCCATCTCGCCGAGACGCTGGCCGCCAAACTGGGCTTTACCGCCGAGGGGCTGCTGCGTGACGAGCGAGTAGGGCCCGATGCTGCGCGCGTGGATCTTGTCGTCGACCAAGTGGTGGAGCTTTAGGACGTACATGACGCCCACGGTCACCTCTTGATCGAACGCCTCGCCGGTGCGGCCGTCGAAGAGGATCGACTGACCCGACTCCGAGAGGCCCGCGATCGAGAGCGTGTCCTTGATCGAGCGCTCGGGGGCGCCGTCGAAGACGGGGCTCGCGAACTGCACGCCGCCGCGGAGCTTGGCCGCGACCTTGCGGATCTCGTCGTCCGACAGCTTGCTCAGGAACGAGTGGAGTGCCTTGTCGCCCTCGTAGATCTTGAGCACGTGCTCGCGGATCTTCTCGGGCGAGAACTTCGACTCGAGCATGTGCTGGAGCTGCCAGCCGAGGACGCGAGCGCCCCAGCCGAGGTGCGTCTCGAGGATCTGCCCCACGTTCATACGCGAGGGGACGCCGAGCGGGTTCAGGACGACGTCGACCGGGCGACCGTCTTGGAGGTACGGCATGTCCTCTTCCGCCATGATGCGGGAGACGACACCCTTGTTTCCGTGACGGCCGGCCATCTTGTCGCCGACCTGGAGCTTGCGCTTGATGGCGATGTAGACCTTCACCATCTTGATGACGCCGGGCGGGAGCTCGTCGCCCTTCGAGAGGCGGTCGATCTTGTCGCGGAAGTGCTCCTCGCGGACGCGGATGATCTCCTCGAGCTCGGAGAGCTTGCCGCCGATCTCGTCGGCGTCGTTCACCGGGAGCTCGCCCCAGTACTTGTGCGGAACCTCGTCGAGGGCGGCCTCGTCGAGCTTCTGCCCCTTCTGGAGGAGGACCTTGCCCTTGTCGTCGACGAGCTTGCCCGTCGTCGTCTCGTTCACGAGCTTCTTCTTGATCTGGCGGAAGAAGCTGTCGCGGAGGATCTTCACCTCTTCGCGGAGCATGCGCTCTAGGCGCTGCTTCTCCGAGTCCTCGATCGCCTGGGCGCGCTCGTCCTTGTCGGTGCCCTTGCGGGAGAAGATGCGCGCGTTGATGACGATGCCGCCGACGCCCGGGGGGACGCGGAGCGAGCTGTCACGGACGTCGCCCGCCTTCTCGCCGAAGATGGCGCGGAGGAGCTTCTCTTCGGGGGAGAGCTGGGTCTCGCCCTTCGGAGTGATCTTGCCGACGAGGATGTCGCCCGGCTTCACCTCGGCGCCGATGCGGACGATGCCGCTCTCGTCGAGGTCCTTCAGGGCCTCTTCGCCGACGTTCGGGATGTCGCGGGTGACCTCTTCTTTTCCGAGCTTCGTGTCGCGGGCGACGCACTCGAACTCCTCGATGTGGATCGAGGTGAAGACGTCGTCCTTGGCGATGCGCTCGGAGATGAGGATCGAGTCCTCGAAGTTGTAGCCCTGCCACGGCATGAACGCGACGACCACGTTCTGACCGAGCGCGAGCTCGCCCATGTCGCAAGACGGACCGTCCGCGAGGACGTCGCCCTTCTTCACGCGCTCGCCCGCACGAACCACCGGCTTCTGGTTGAAGCAGGTCGACTGGTTCGAGCGCTGGAACTTCGTGAGCGAGTAAATGTCCGGGATCTCGGCCTTGTCGCCCTCGGCGCGCACGACGATGCGCGACGCGTCGACGCTGTCGACGATGCCGTCACGGCGCGCGACGATGCACACGCCCGAGTCCATCGCCAAGCGGCCTTCCATACCCGTACCCACATAGGGGGCGTGGGAGCGGATGAGCGGCACGGCCTGACGCTGCATGTTCGCGCCCATGAGCGCGCGGTTCGCGTCGTCGTGCTCGAGGAACGGGACGAGCGCGGCGGCGACGGACACCATCTGGTTCGGCGACACGTCCATGAGCTGGACCATGTCGGGCGTGACCATGTGGAAGTCGCCGTTGAGGCGCACCGACACGAGACCCTCGGTGAACTTGCCCTTGGCGTCGAACGGCGCCGAGGCCTGGGCGATGTACTTGCCCTCTTCTTCGAGCGCCGAGTACCAGCCGAGCTCCTGCGTGACGTGGCCGTCCTCGACCTTGCGGTAGGGCGTCTCCACGAAGCCGTACTCGTTCACGCGGGCGAACGTGGACAGCGACGCGATGAGGCCGATGTTCGGACCTTCAGGGGTCTCGATCGGGCAGATGCGGCCGTAGTGCGTCGGGTGGACGTCGCGGACCTCGAAGCCCGCGCGCTCGCGCGTGAGACCGCCGGGCCCGAGCGCCGAGAGGCGACGCTTGTGCGTGACCTCCGAGAGCGGGTTCGTCTGGTCCATGAACTGCGAGAGCTGCGAGCTGCCGAAGTACTCCTTCACCACCGCGGACACGGGCTTCGCGTTGATGAGGTCGTGCGGCATGAGCGTGTCGATCTCTTGCGACATGCTCATGCGCTCTTTGATGGCGCGCTCCATGCGGACGAGACCGATGCGGTACTGGTTCTCCATGAGCTCGCCGACCGCGCGGACGCGGCGGTTGCCGAGGTGGTCGATGTCGTCGACCGAGCCACGACCGTTCTTGAGCTCGATGAGGTGACGCACCGTCTCGAGGATGTCCTGGGGCGTGAGCACCTGGGTGTCGATCGGCGGGCGCTGCTCCTCGGGGAGGTCGCGGTAGAACTTGTAGTTCAACTTGAGCCGGCCGACCTTCGAGAGGTCGTAGCGCTCGGGGTTGAAGAACAGGTTGTGGAAGAGGCTCTTCGCGGTCTCGAGCGTCGGCGGATCACCCGGGCGGAGACGGCGGTAGATCTCCATGATCGCGTCTTCGGTCGTCTTGACCTTCTCCGCGAGGAGCGTGTCGCGGAGGTACGCGCCCACGTTGAGGCCGTCGATGAAGAGGATCTTCATCTCGTCGACGCCGGCCTCGCGGATGCGCTCGAGCTTCTCGGGCGAGAGCTCCTCGTTGACCTCGAGGATGACCTCGCCGGTCTCGCGATCGACCACGTCGTGCGCGGCCACCTTGCCCGTGAGCTCCTCGGGGTCGACCTGAAGACGGTCCACCTTGGCGTCGCGAAGCTTCTTGATCGCGGCCTTGGTGAACTTGGTGTTCTTCTTGACGATGACTTCGGTGCCGACCTTGATGTCGCGCGTGGAGCGCTGACCGGCGATGAGCTCGTACTCGACCGACTTCGAGTACTTGCCGCCCTTCTCCAGGTACACCGTCTCGGTGTTGTAGAAGTAGTTCAGCAGGTCCTGCGTGCTGTAGCCGAGCGCGCGGAGGAGCACCGTCGCGTGCATCTTGCGGCGGCGGTCGATGCGGACGTAGATGATGTCCTTCGGGTCGAACTCGAAGTCGAGCCACGAGCCGCGGTACGGGATGACGCGGGCGCTGTAGAGCAGCTTGCCGCTCGAGTGCGTCTTGCCCTTGTCGTGGTCGAAGAAGACGCCCGGGCTGCGGTGCAGCTGGCTGACGACGACGCGTTCGGTGCCGTTGATGATGAACGTACCGGTGTCGGTCATCAGCGGGATCTCGCCGAAGTAGACCTCCTGCTCCTTGATGTCGCGCACGATACGCTCGCCGCCTTCGCGCGAGTCGTAGATCATGAGCTGCGTCGTCACCTTGATCGGGGCAGCGAACGTCATGCCGCGCTGGCGGCACTCGTCGACGTCGTACTTGGGCTTCTCCAAGTTGTACGACACGAACACGAGCTCACTCGTGCCGTTGAAGTCCTTGATCGGGAACACACTGCGGAAAACGGCCTGGAGGCCGACCTCGGTGCGGTCGTTCGACGGCACGTTGGTTTGAAGAAACTTGTCGTACGAGGACTTCTGAATGTCGATGAGGTTGGGGATCTCGATCACCCGGCTGATGCTGCCGAGGTTCTTTCGGATCCTGAAGTTCGACTGGATGACGCTCGCCATCGAATGCTCCTGCTCGCGGCACGACTCGAAGAGAAAAGGAGGGCACCCGGTGCGCGTTCCGGGGGCCTCTGGGCAAGGCTAAGGATAGGTGGGGACGCGCTACCTGACAGGCATCCGGGGCAAAGTCAAGCACGACGGCACGCGCCTTGCCTGAGGAGACCTATCCGGGCGTTCAGTGCACCCCAAAAGCATGCAAAATCCGCGTCTTGCGTGGAAGGTGCGCGTGCCAGAGGCCGTCACTTTTTCTTCGCGCCAAACGGAGCGCGCCGCGCGCTAGCAGCCTGTTGATTTTCGGACGACCCTTGGAAGTCCCCGACGGGGGACCGAGGCCGTTCGATGTCCGCGCCCGACCCGTCGAGGCGCGATCCGAGGAGCGCCCGGAGCCTACTTGTGTAGGTGAGGACGACCCTTGGAAGTCCCCGACGGGGGACGCACCGCAGGATCGCAACGAAGGCGGTCGGGATGCGGCGGCGACGACCCTTGGAAGTCCCCGACGGGGGAGCGGCCGACGACCCTTGGAAGTCCCCGACGGGGGAGCGGAGAAAATCAACGGGCTGCTAGGGCCCAAGTCGGTCCTCGAGGGCGGGCCCATGGTCAAGGGTCTCTCGGGTCGGGGCCACGGCGCAGGACCGCGGCGGACGGCGCGAACTCGATCGAGGTGGACGTGCGGTTCTTGAGGCTGCCGACCATGTACCCGAGCTCGGTGCGCGAGCGGAGCTCGAAGCTCGAGACGCGCCCGTTCGCGAAGTAGAACGCCTGGTCCGCGCTCGTCACGACGAGGGCCGTGCGGAGGTGGTACTTCAGCATGAACCGCCCGGCGTTCCGCAGGTTGGTGGTCGAGTGACGGGCGCACGGCTCCACCACGATCGCTGCCTCGGAGATGCCATGCTCGAGCAGGTAGCGCTTCATCACGAGGGCCTCGGTGTACGGCGTCCCCTCGGGGCGCACGGCGCCGCCCGTGACGAGCACGAGGCCCGCCTTGCCTTCCTTGTAGAGCGCGATGGCCTCGTCGAGGCGGGCCGCGGCGACCGGGTGCACCTCGGGCATCGGCTTCTTGGCGTCGTCGGGCGTGTACCCCGGCACCACGATGACGTCGTACGGCGACCGGGTGCGCATGCGGAGCGCGTCCGATTCGATCACGTCGGCGTTCTCGCGCGAGAGGTTCACGCGCTCGCCCGGGTCGCAGTACGACCACCCGTGGGGCACGTCGATCACCTCGGCGACCGGCGTCGACGGCGGCTGCGGCCCCGCACACGACACCACGGCCGCACTCAACACACACGACGCCAAAACGAGCGCTCGCCCGCACGTTCGAGCCCAGGTCGTCGCCCGCGCGAGGAGCCATACCCGTTCGACGGCGCGGCCTCGAAGACGGAGCCTCAACGCACGCTCACCCTTCGGTGCCGCCGTCGTCGTTCCACTCGCCGTCGAGCTCGGTGGTCGACGGCGGAGGAGCCTCGGCCGCTCCGCCTTCGGTAGTGTAGAGATCGTCGCGAATGGGCGGCACGGGTCCACCGAGGTGCCTCGGACCGATCCGCGCGAGGATCTCCGAGAACGAGATGTTCACCGTGCGAAACTCGTCCTCGCGACGGGCCGCCGCCACCGCCGCGGGAACGACACGCTCGATCGTGGGCTCGTCGTCGTGGACCGAGGGCGGAGGTGCGGGCGTCGGCGTGGGCGTGGGCGAGCGAGGAGCCGCAGCCCCATTCATGGACGCGGCGACGAAGGGCGCCACGGGATACTCCGCAGTGACCTCGTCCTCCGAGGGGAACACGGGCTCTTCGGCCTCGCCCAGCGGCTCCGTGGGCATGGGCGGTTTGGACGAGCCTTCCTCCGACACGCCGTGGAGCTTAGTCGAAAGTCGGCTCGATCGCACCCCTCACTTGAAACGCATGCAGCGTGCACCGAACGCGCCGGCCATCATGCGCGGCGTCGAGATCTGGTTCCGGTGGTGCGTGACGCTGCTCCAGCCGTGCCCATAGCCCTTGTACGTGAACGTGTTGTCGGGCAGGAGCACGGCCTCCATCACGTTGCCCTTCATGTCGCGCCAGCCCTCGGCCGCGCCGGGCATGATCACCTCGTCCGCCGGTACGCGCCCCGGAGGCGCGATGCGCGCCGAGCCGTCGTAGGTGTTCCCGCCGTCGGGCGGGTAGTAGTAGACGAGCGCGCGGCCCTGGAGGCCGTCGCAGCGGTTCGAGCCGTCGGCGCCCGCGTTGATCCCGTTCGCGCACGAGGGCGCACCGCCGAGACGCGACCCGTTGCCGGAGACGGTGTCCCACACCTCTTGGGTCGCGAGCTGGCCGCCGTCCCAGGCGCAGAACGCCGTAAGCATGGCGAACGACACGCAGTTGATCGACTTGACGTCCATCTGATCCTGCGTGAAGAAGCGGCGCCCGCCAGTGTACTGCATGGCCACCGCGTCGGGGAAGTAGTACGTGCCGTACCCGTACGAGCCGGCCGTGGTGGAGCAGTTCTGGTTGTGGGTGACCGCGTAGTCGTTCGTGGGCCAGCCCACGCCGGCCTGGGTCACGTACTCGGGGAAGAACGTCGCGCCCGGCGTCATGAGCGAGAAGTAGAGACCGGGGCGGAAGTTGAAGGTGCCGCTCGCGACCGACCACGTCGTCTGCGTTCGGTTCGTGAGGTACTTGTCTTGCCCGGGGTAGAGCAGGTCCACCGTGGGGTTCTGGACCGTGAACGTCTCGGTCTGGCCCTCGGCCGTGGCCGGCAGCGCGTTCTCCCACCCGTTCACCCAGCGCGCGGGCCGGTTCGCGGCCATGTAGCCCTTGATGTTGGGGCTGCCCTGCGCGGCCTGCACCGCGGCGACGAACGCGCGCATGCGGCCCGAGGTGATCTCGTACTTGTCGAGCCACACGGTCTTGCCAGGCTGGCGCGGGTCCGTGTAGCCGGGCACCTGGATGCTCTTGCAGCAGCTCTCGTGAGCGACGCCGGCGCCGCCTACGTCGCCCGTGCCGCACGTCTGTCCGCCGAGCACGGGGCGGCAGCTCGGGCCTTCGAGGCACTTCTTCGCGCTGCTGCACGCGTTCGAGGCGCAGTCGCGATCGGCCGCGCAGCTCTTCTCGGCGGCGCATTTCGGCGCCACCGTGCCGCCGCAGTCGACGTCCGTCTCGTCGCCGTCTTTGCGGCCAGCCTTCCGGGGCTCGCACTTGAGCGAGCCACCGTCGAGCGAACAGAAGCCGCTGTCGCAGTCTCCGCCCACGGCGCAGGTCTTCCCGGCCGCGCACACGGGCGCCGAGGGACCGCCGCAGTCGATGTCCGTCTCGGTGCCGTTCTTCACGCCGTCGGTCGTGTAGGCGGGCGCGCACGCCTTGGTGGTCTGGTTGCAGACGCCGCTCTCGCAGTCACGGGCGACCGCGCACGACTCGCCCGCTTTGCATGCCGGCGCGAGCGTGCCGCCGCAGTCGATGTAGGTCTCGTCGCCGTTCTTCACGCCGTCGGTGATGGTGGGCGCGCGGCACACGAACGCACGGCACACGCCGCTCGCGCAGTCGCGGCCGTTCGCGCACGTCTTTCCGTCCTCGCATTTTTTGGCCGCGAGGCCGCCGCAGTCGACGTCGGTCTCATCGTTGTTCTGAACGCCGTCGTCAGGGCTCGACTTCTTGCAGACGCCGCCCGTGCACGGGAGGCTGTCGCAGTCGGCCTGCTGGAGGCACGCCTTTCCGGCGCCGCAGCGGGGTGCCGTCTTTCCGCCGCAGTCGACGTCGGTCTCGTCGCCGTTCTTCTTGCCGTCGATGCGCGAGGCGTTCGAGCACGCGCCGTTCTGGCAGGTGCCGCCGTCGCACTCCGAGTCGGTCGTACATGCCGGACCTGGGGGCTGCGAGGTGCTCGTCCCCGTGCCCGTGGGCGACGTTCCGGCGTCGTCCGTGACGGTGGGATCCGACGAACACGCGAAGGAGGCCAACGCAACCGAGACCGACACCACGAGGCCCAACCCGACGAAACGCTTCATGCGGCGTGCTCCTCACCGAAGGGATCAAAGGGAGGCCTCGACGGACCTCTTCACGGTTTTACCGTAGCGGGTCTCGGGCGCCGCGCACCAGCGAAAGCACGTGCCTCGGAGGCGCGTGCGGGATGTAGGGAGATGGGCGCATCGCCAGGCGTGCTTGGGCCGAACGTCGAGCTCGACAGCCCGTCGATCTACTCCCGTCCCTCGTCAGGGACTTCCAAGGGTCGTCGGCCCGTCGTCCAGCGCTTCTCGGCCGAAACGGGTCCGTCCGGCTCCTCGTCGAACGCAAACAGCGGCTCGGCTTGCTCGAGCTCTCCCGCGGCGCGCTCGGGGGAGAGCACGGCCACTCGCACCCGCGGCTCGAGCGCCGCGCCCGTCATCGCGACGACCTCGGTCTCGGACCGACCATGACGTCTTCGCAAGAGACGGGCCGCGCCCACCCGTGCGCTCGGATCCGCCCCCTCGTCGGCCGCCACCGCGGCGAGCTCGTCGGCCGTGTAGGTCGCCCCGCGGTACACATCGGCCCCCTCGCCGAGCGCGTCGACCCGGCGTAGCCACGCGGCCACAGGCTCGTTCCCCCGCGCGAGCGCCGCGAGCCTCGGAGGTGTCGCCTCGGCGTCGACGGTCGTGGGCGCCTCGGGTCGTGACACGTCGGTCGCGTGCACGTGGAAGTGGGCTTCGGCCCTCGCGCTCCCCGCGTGGTGCTTCGACGGGTCCCCTACCCTCCTGTAGTCGCACACGTGGGGCTCGACGAAGAAGAAGAGGCACGCGAGCCCTCCCAACAGGAGGGCCGGGATCGCGAAATAGGGCTTGAGAGAACCTTGGTCGAGCGTGCCGACGAACACCCCGTAGAGAGCCGCAGCGGCGAGGCCCGCGAGCGCCGAGAGCCTCCTCGCGAGCCCCACGCCGTGCACCGGCAGAGGCATCATGGGTCGCGCCGAACGCGCGTGCTCGGCCGAGATCCCGAGCTCACGGAGGAGCCGTAGGGCGTCTCCCTCGCGCTCCATCTCGAGGAACATGCCTTGGACCCCGCTCGCGACAGCGACGCTCACGCCCCTACGCACCTTCGCGACGCGCGCCACGAGCCCATGAAGGGCGAGCGCCTCGCGGCCGACGCGGAGCTCGCCCCCCGCGACACGAAGCTCGTGCACCTGCGGAGCCCGACGAAACGAGAGCAGCGGCGCGACGAGCCAGGCCGCGAGCACGAGCGTCACGGTCCAATACGGGGAGCCGAAGAGCTCGGGCAGCTCGTGCACCCCCCGGGTGCCGAGCACGTAGAGCGCATCGAAGCCACCCAAGAGCCCCACGACCCACGCGAGGCGACGCTCGTCCCGCAGCGGAACGACCCGCGCTCGGAACGTGGGACGAGAGGCTTCGTCGAGGCTCACGGCACCCGAGCTTACCCCCGCGGAGGGCCCCCGCGCCCCACGCCGGCCACAAAAAGGCGAAAGCCGCCGCTCCTCGAGGGAACGACGGCTCTCGATGACACGTGCAAGATGCACGTATCGGACGAAGACTACTTGAGGGCCACCTTGGCGCCGGCCTCTTCGAGCTTCTTCTTCATGTCGTCGGCGTCGGCCTTGGAAACGCCCTCCTTGAGGACCTTGGGCGCGCCCTCGACGAGGTCCTTCGCCTCCTTGAGGCCGAGGCCCGTGATCTCGCGGACGACCTTGATGACGTTGATCTTGTTCGCACCCGCCTCGGCGAGCTCGACGTTGAACTCCGTCTTCTCCTCGGCCGCGGCCGGAGCCGCGCCCGCCGGACCCGCCGCGACGGCGATCGCCGCCGGAGCCGCCTTGACGCCCCACTTGTCCTCGAGGGTCTTGATGAGCTCCGCGATCTGGATCACGGGGAGGTTCGAGAGGTAGTCGACGACCTGGTCCTTGGTGATGTCAGTCATGTTCGTAATCTCCAAACGTTCTAAAAGTCTTGAATCGGGTCATACCGACGAGCTTCCGCCGGTGGCGAGGTGCACGCGGCTCGTTCAGCCTTGGTCTTCTTTGGCCTTGAGCAGATAAACGAAGTTCTGCGCGGGGGCCTGGAGGAGCTGGACGAACTGGGTAAGGGGGGCCTGCAGGGTCATGAGGAGCTGGGCGCGGAGCTCGTCCTTGCCCGGCATCGTCGCGAGGGTGTCCTCGACCTGCTTGCCGTCGAGGATGCCACCGTCGAGAAGACCAGCTTTGATCTGGAGCTTCTGGCCGGCGTCGCCCTCGTCCTTGCGGAAGGCCTTGACGACCTTGGCCGCGGCGGACGGGTCCTCGTAGCTCCACGCGACGCCGGTCATCCCCGTGAGGGTCTTCCCGAGCTTGTCGCTGTAGGCGCTCTCCTTGAGGGCGTGCTTGATGAGCGTGTTCTTGACGACCTTGTACTCGACGCCGGCCTTGCGGAAATTCGCACGGAGCTTCGTCGCGCTTTCGACCGTCATCCCCTTGTAGTCGAGGAGGACGACCGAGGTCGCTTTGTCGAACTTGCCTTTGACCTCACCAATGATGGTGGTCTTGCCTGCTTTGGTGCTGGTGGCGGCTGCCATGGCTTAGGCCTCCTCGGTCTTGCCCAAGAACGCCGCGGGGTCCACCTTGAGGCCGGGGCCCATGGTCGACGAGACCGTGATGCTCCGGATGTAGGTGCCCTTCGCCGTCGAGGGCTTCTGGCGGATGAGCGCACCAATGAGGGCCTTCGCGTTGTCGGCGAGCGCCGACTCCGAGAACGAGCTCTTGCCGATACGCGCGTGCACGATGCCCGCCTTCTCGACGCGATACTCGATTTTGCCGCCCTTGGCCTCGCGGACCGCGTTGCCGATATCGAACGTGACCGTACCGACCTTCGGGTTCGGCATGAGACCCCGGGGACCGAGGACTCGACCGAGCTTACCGACCGCGCCCATCATGTCGGGCGTGGCGATGACGCGGTCGAAGTCGAGGAAACCCTCGTTGACCTTGGCCACCATGTCGTCGCTTCCGGCGAAATCGGCGCCGGCCTCGCGGGCCTCACGCTCTTTGTCGCCTTTCGCGAAAACCAGCACGCGCACCGTTTGACCCGTGCCGTGCGGGAGGACGATCGCTCCGCGGACCATCTGGTCGGCGTGCTTCGGATTGACTCCGAGCCGAACCGCGATGTCGACCGTCTCGTCGAACTTGGCAAACTTCGCCGCCTTGACGATGGCGCATGCCTCTTCGACCGTATACTTGCGCGAGGTGTCGACGTCTTTCGTCACCTTCGTGCGATTCTTGGACAGTTTCGCCAATGTGCCTCCCTTCGGTCCCTAGAGCTCTTTGGGAGCCTTTCGGGCCTCCCACCGTCCGCTCTCGCGGCCCCGGAGGTGCTCTCCGGGCGGTGGTGTCGAGGTTTTCGAGTGCGCCTCCCCGAACCATTTCGAGGCGAGCGCGATAAAAAGCCTAGTGCGTGATCAGGCGACCACGTCGATGCCCATCGAGCGGGCCGTGCCGCGGATGGTGCGCTTCGCCGCTTCGAGATCCGTGCAGTTCATGTCCTGGATCTTCATCTTGGCGAGCTTGTCGACCTGCTCTTCGGTCACCTTGCCGACCTTGGTCTTGTTGGGCTCCTTGGAGCCCGAGCCCGGCTTCTTGGCCGTGGCGAGGCCGGCTTCCTTCTTCAGGAGCACGGCGACCGGGGGGGTCTTGAGGATGAACGTGAACGACCGGTCCGAGTAGACCGTGATCACCACGGGGATGATCATGTCGCCGCCGGCGGTCTTGGCGTTGAACTCCTTGCAGAAGCCCATGATGTTGACGCCGTGCTGACCGAGGGCCGGGCCGACCGGGGGAGCGGGGTTCGCTTTGCCGGCGGGCAGCTGGAGCTTGATTTGACCGGTAACTTTCTTCATTTCCTGCTCCTACGAGGGAGCCTCACCGGAGGCCGGGAGGGTCGTAGTGAAACCGCAACCCCGGGGCGAACCTCGGGGGGCGCTTCCCTTACCAAACGGGTCGGCGATTGCAAGCACTCTCGACACGTCGCGACGAATAACGTGCGTGGGGCGCGCGAACGAGCGGCGCGTCAGTACCACTCGAACCCGATGAAGCTCACCGTCGTGGCGACCGTAGCCTCCCAGCGCTTCGATCCTTGAGGGCCTCCGAGCGCGAGCATCTCGAAGCTCGGTGCGTAGTGAAAGCCCGTGGATTTTCGCGCCGGGACCGCGATCCACGTGAGGCGCGCGAGCGCCCCGAAGCGCGCGCCGACCCCGTCACGCCCTTGGGGGAACGGGAAGAAGGGCCCGGCCGCGGGGCCGAACGAGAGCTCGAGCTGCGGGATCTTGAACGCCCCGAGGACCGCGGCGTACGGGAGCATCGAGGCCACGGCGCCGCCCGCGGACGCCGAGAGCCCACCGTAGAAGGCTCCTTGCCCGCCGAGCTCACCGTACACCCCGAAGAGGCTCCCGAGCTCGGCGCCAGCACGGGCGGAGAGGCCCAGCGTGACCCCTCCGCGCAGCGACCCGACGCCTACCCCGATGGGCACCCGGAAGCCCCCCGAGAGGCGCGGGTAGGACACCTCGGGCTCGAGCGGCGTGGTGAGCGGGAGAGGCGTCGCGCCCGCGCGCCCGGCGTGACAGAGCCCAATGGCCACGACCGCCACGGCCACCGCCGCCACCCCCTTCGCACGTCGCGTGACGTTCACCATGGCCGCGAGGAGAGCGCAGATTCGTCAATGTGTTAACTAGTATTTTGAACGACGCAATCGTCCCTCGTGGTGCTGGTTCAGGCTCGCGAGCCCCTCCGCCACGCACGACAGGCAGGACACGCGCTACCTTCGGCGCATGCGCCGCGCGGTACTCTTCGATCTGATGGACACCGTTCTCCGTGATCCGTACCGCGAGGCGCTGCGCGCGGCCACGGGGCTCGAGCTGCGCGAGATCGGCGCCGCGCGGAACCCCGAGGTGTGGCCGAGGTTCGAGAAGGGGCACATCGACGAGGCGACCTTCGCCGCCGGGTATTTCCGCGAGGGCACGGGCCACACCTTCGACATGAGCGCGTTCCACGCCGAGCGGCGCGCGGGGTACGCGTTCCTCCCCGGGATGCGCGAGCTCGTCGTCGACCTGCGGGAGGCCGGCGTGGGCCTCTACGTCGCGAGCAACTACCCCGTGTGGATCGAGGAGGTGCGCGAAACGTTCGCCCTCGACGCCCTCTTCGACGGCGTCGTCGCGAGCCACCACGTGGGCGCGCGGAAGCCCGAGGCCGCGTTCTACGAGGCCCTCTTCGCGCGCGTCCCCTGCCCTCCCGCGGCGTGCCTCTTCGTCGACGACCGCGCCGACAACTGCACCGGCGCCGAGGCGCACGGCGCATCGAGCCACGTCTTCTCGAGCGCCGAGGACCTCCGCGCGAGGCTCGTGCGCGACGGGTTCCTTCCGGGCTGACGGCCGGTCGAGCGTACCGAGCGGGCTCCTCCGCGGCCGAGAACCCGCGCTCACACGTAGCCTCGAAACGCGCCGCGAGCTCGGCGCTCCGGCACACGTGCGCCCTGGGCACGGCCCGTGCAACCTCCCGATTCAAGGCGCATTTTTCCTTCCCCTGCGCGCCCACTTCCCGAGAGGATCCTTCGCATGCCCCACGCCCGTTCGTCGCAGCCCCCCACGCTTCACCGCCGCGCGTTCCTGTCCTCCGCCCTGGGCCTCGCGCTCGGGGCGGCGGGCTGCGGGTACCTCAAGGCGAATTTCGCGCGCACGAACGCGCTCACCCAAGAGCTCGACGCCTACGTCTTCCAGCAGCCCTTCGCGATGGTGTGGGACAAGGTCACGGCCGTGAAAGGCGCGGACGACCCGAACAAGCTCTTCTTCGCGAGCCCCACGTGGGACGACGTCGACCCGACCATCAAGCGCACGCGACCGCGGACCGAGAAGGGCAAGGGCGCGGGCAACGACGTCCTCGTCACGACGACGTTCTACGAGGTGCACGGCCAGTCCGACCCGGGAGGGTGCCGGATGAAGTACTTCTACGACGAGACCGAGGTCACCCTCCGCGACGGGAAGGAGGTCGGCACGAGGCACAGGAACGATCGCGCGCTCTTCTTGGAGCTCGAGCTCGTGCGCATGTTCGACCCGAAGAGCGCCGCCCGCATCGAGGCCGCGGGCGAAGAGGCGGCGCGCTCCGGCGAGTGGTACCCGAAGAAGAAGACGTGAGCCAGGCTCACCGAATGGGCGGCGGGTTGTAGATCTTCTTCACGTTCGCGCCGCCCACGAAGGCGTAGGAGCCGGCGCGGCCGTACCCGTACGCGGCGATGCCGAAGGCCTTGTCTCCCTTCATGGTGTGCGGGCCTTCGGCGAGCGGGCAGCGCTGGGCCACCCACGCCGAGCCACCGACCGAGCCGAGCGGCGCGGTCACGCAGTCCGTGGGGACCTTGCCGTCGATGGTCACGTTGGTGCCCTCGGGCTTCGAGATGGCCACGTAGTTCCGCGTCCACGACCCAGGCACGAGGAAGAGGTAGTTTTCGCGGAACTGATCGATCGCGGGGAAGATGGTAAGCGACGGATCGCCGATGACCTCCTCGGTGTAGTCCTGCGAGACCAAGATCTGGGCGATGGCGATCGGCTCCGAGGCCTCGGCCACGAAGTCCTTGTTGGTGAACGTCTCGCGGACCTCGCCGGGGTTCAGCGTGAAGCGGTCGTCGGGCGCGGGGAGGTTCGTAATCACCGTGGCCGACGTGGCGACGCCCATGAAGCGGATGATGTCGTAATCCGTGTAGGTTCCACGCGACCGCACCGGGCTCCGCGGGATCGTGAAGGCCTTGCCGTACGACTCGACCGGGAAGAGCTGCTCCTCGACATGATCGAGGCAGCACTGCTTGGCCTCGGGATCGGGCGGCGGGGGCTTCTTCGCGCCAGGAGCGCCGGAGAGCTCCGTGCCGGTGAAGACGGCGACGGGCTGCGACGAGGTCACGATGGTGCCGGTCATGTCCCCGGGCATGCCGTCGGTCTCGAGGTTGAGAACGTCGTACGCGCCGAGCGTGGCCTTCACGACGCCGCCCTTGGGTGTCGGGGGCACGCCGCCTCCGCCGACGATCGCGTTCGCGACGGTGACCTCGACCTGCGTCCCCGCCTTCGTCCCCACGATCGTGACGTAGCCACGATCGATGGGGCTCCCGCCGATGGAAATGGGCTTTCCCGAGGGCCACGAGAGCACGCGGTAGATCGAGCCGAGGCTGCCCGTCGGCAAGAGCAGCGACGCGTCGTTCGAGAACTGCGATCGGAGCGCGTTGAACTGGTAGACGATGATGGGCTGGCTCGAGGTGACGCGGAACGCGTTCGACGAGAGCATCGTCCCCGGGCCCTCGTTCTTCCCCTGGGTGCTGCCGTCGACCTCGCGGGTGGGCATCTCCACCGTCGACAGCGTGCCCGGCTCGACGAGCACGCGCTTCACGAGCTTGATGTCCGGGGTCTTCCCGGGGCCGCCGTCGTTCGACTCGATGAACACCTCGGCGGCCTTGTCACCCGCGTTCGAGATGACGAGGCCCCACGGGGCGCTCGCGGCGTTGTTCGAGAAGTCGTTCTCTTGGTCGAGATCGACGGCCCAGAACTCGCAGCCCACGTTCGACGTGAGCACGTCGGCCGCGGCGCACCCGCCCTGGCACTCGCCGCCGATGCACACCTCGGTCTTGCCGTTGCACTCGCCGATCTTCTCGCCAGGCTTGTTCGAGGCGTCGCACGTGTGGATGGCGTTGCCCACGCACATCTTGCCGCCCTTGCACGAGAGGTCGCCGCCGCCATCTTGGAAGTTGGGGAGGCCCGAGTCGGGAACGGGATCGTCGGTCACGGTGCGCGTGGTGCTGCCACACGCGACGGCGAGCCCGAGCGACGAGAGAGCGACGACGAAAGGCATGAAAGAAAGGGGACGTGCGATCATCGGGACGCGCACCCTTCCACGGCCCACGCACCCATGCAACCTGCACGCGCCTCGACGCGGGGGCATGACGCATCGCGTGCCGCTACGGCCAGACCACCTTCGCCCACACCTCTGCCATGACCGCGTAACCGGCGTCGTTGGGGTGCACGAGGTCGGCGAGGAGCTGCGTGCGGTAGCCCTCTCGGGTCGCGAAGGCCGCGCGCATGTCGGCGTAGCGAATCCGCACCCCGCGGGCGGCGCGCGCCTCGACGAGCTTCGCGACCTCCGCGACGTACGCGTCGCCCCGGAGGTCCATGGCCGGGCTCTGCGTGGGCACGAGGCTCGCCACGATCGTGGTCGCGCTCGGAGCACGCTCGGCGACACGATCCACGATCGCCTCGAGGGCCTTCGCGCTCGCGGCGAGATCGCATCCCACGGCCACGTCGTTCGTGCCGATCATGAGGAGCACGACGTCCGGCGGCTCCGTGGAGAGGGCCCCGTCGACGAGCGGCGCTAGGCCCTCGCGCCCTCCGCACGGCGCGACCGTGTACCCCGAGTAGCCCTCGTGCGCGGGCGAGAACGGCGCCCCGTCGACCGCCGAAGGCCCCGAGCGTACCCGGCCCACGAACACGATTTCGTGCTTCTTTTCGCGGGCGAGCCGGAAGAGAGGGACGCGATAGCCCCCGGGCGAGCCGCCGAGCCCGAAGGTGATCGAGTCCCCCAAGGGCAAGATGCGGCACGGGCGCGACGTGGGGCACGGGGACCCGCTCGAGGGCGCGGAGGGACGAGCCTCGAGCGGCGCGACGGCAGAGGCCGCGGTCGGAGCCGTTTTCGTTGCATCTTGCACGGGATCGCGCCGAGAGCACGCGACGCTCCCGGCCGAGCCCGCGAGCCCTACCCAGAGAGCGACCTGCACGACGCGGTTCACCCGAGCACCGTAGCACCCGCCGAGGCGCACGAAGAAGGTGACCTCGGCCGCGCCGGGCCGTATGGTCGAGGTCGTCCCCTCATGGCCGCTCCCACGCCCTCTCGCTCCGTCGTTTGCCGGCTCGCCGCCCTCGCGGCCCCTTCGGCGATCGTGCTCGCGGCCTGCTCGTACGACTGGCAGGTCGGCGCGGGCGGAGACGGCGGCACGAAGCCCTCGAAGGACGTCTCGTGCACCGCCGGCACCCCGTGCGAGTGCCCCGCGGGCGAGACGTGCGCGATGACCTGCACGGGCGGGAGCTGCGACGTCACCTGCCGCGAGCAGAGCACCTGCAAGATCGGGTGCACCGGCGGGAGCTGCAAGGTGAGGTGCTCCGCCAACGCCCGCTGCGACGTCGGCTGCACGGGTGGCGCGTGTACGTCGGTGTGCGACCAAGGCTCGACGTGCCCGGTCTCTTGCACGGGGGGCGGCTGCACGACGACGTGCAACTCGGCCGACTGTTCGGCTTCGTGCCCGCCGGGCACCACGTGCCCCTGCACGGGCACGGGCTGCCGCTGAGACGCGTCAGCGCGCGCCGAGCCCCGCGGCCACGGCGACCCAGCGCGCGCCGAAGAGCACGAGAGAGAGGACGACCGAGAGGAGCACGAGCGCCGGAAGGCTCGCGAAGGCGACCTTGATCATGAGGCGCACGAGGGCGAAGAACGGCACGTCGATGGCCGTCACGGTGACGCCCCCCGACTCCTCGCGGGTGTAGAGCGTGGGCGCGGCGGCGCGCACCGAAGGGGGCGGCGAGCTGAACACGGAGGCCGGTGTGTCGGGCGGGGCGAGCGCGGGCACGGACACCTTCGGCCGAGCCGTCTCGGGCTCGGGCTCGAAGGCGGCGGCGGCGAGCAACGGTGTGGGGTCTCCGAGGGCCTCGGGCGCGGCCGGTGTGGGCGTCGCGTCGGGGCTCGCCGTAAGCAAGGGGAGCGGATCCTCGAGACCATCCACGATGACCTTCGGGAGCTGCGAGGTGGCGACGACGTCGATCTCGTCGTCGTCCACGTCGAGGTCGGGGTCGGAGAGCACGTCGTCGGCGGTGAGCTCGAGCGGCTCGGGATCCGACGGGGGCGCGTTCGAGGCCTTGCTGATGCGACGAAGCCGTGGCCTGTGCGGGCGCTCGAGCACACGCGCGGCCTCCTCCTCCGACGTCGCCCGGTTCGGCGCCGACGTGACCACCGACGACTCCGTGAGCACCACGGGCTTCGGCTTGCGCGAGTCGAAGAGCTCGGCGAGGGTCATCCAGCGATCCGTGCCCACGCGCGCGACCTCGTACTCGAGGCGGAGCTTGCCGAGCTTCACGCCACGCCGGAGCTTTCGAATGCTGACGGCTCGGCTCGGCGGCGAGGTGATCTCGTCGCGTACCACCCAGATCTCGGCTTCGTCGGTCGACATGCGGCGCCGAGCGTAGCGTACACGTCCGGCCGAGGCACGAAAGCCGCAGAGGGAGCGCTATCTCCGTTCGTCGTAAGGGGAAGACGGCGTGGGGTGAGGCGCCGCCGACGGTGGCCGTGAGGGCGCAGGAGGGACGGGAGACGGGCTCGTGGGACCTGCGACGCCCGGTTTGGCGCTCGCGTTCGAGCGCACCTTCGCGACGGAAGGAGCCGCCTCGGGCTGCGCGGCGGACGGCTCCGACGTGGGCGCGACGCTCGGGGTGGGCGTGGGCACGAGCACCAAGGAGGCCGCGCCCGGAGCGGTCGCGGTCGGGCCCGGCCCAGGCTCTCCCTGCGTCGAGCGTGCGCGGCCGACGCCCCACACCGCCGCGGCGCCGAACCCAACCGCGAGAACAAAAGCCATACCTATCCAACACTTACGAGCGCCGCCAGGTCGTTCGGCCGAGACGCGGGAGGCCTCCTCGGTCGGGGCGATCGAGCGCGCCTCGGCGCGACCGGGAAACGCCGCTTCGATCGTGGCGAGGCTCGCGGCAGCGGAGGCGGGCGCCACGGAGGAGAGGGCCCGCGCGAGCACGCCGACGTCCGAGAACCTCGCCTCGACTCGGCGCTCGAGGCACCCCGCGACGGCCTCGACGAGGGCCCGCGGGGCGTTCGGCGCGGCGTCGGCCAAGCTAGGGATAGGCCCCGCGCACACCGCGACGGACAGCGCGGCGAGGGTCTCGCCCCCGAACGCCGGCTTCCCCGAGACGAGCTCGAACAAGATGGTGCCGAGCGCCCACACGTCGGCCCGCATGTCGGCGGCCTTCGAGCTCTGCATTTGCTCGGGGGCCATGTAGCGCGGCGAGCCGAGCACCGTGCGCGAGGTCGTGACCCCGCCCCCGAGGGCGCCATCGTCCGACTTGGCGATCCCGAAGTCGAGCACCTTCACGATCGACGAACCGCTCTTTTGCTCGGCGAGGAAGAGGTTCGCGGGCTTGAGATCCCGGTGGACGATGCCCGCGGCGTGCGCCTCGGCGAGCGCCTCCATGGCCTCGAGCACGTACCCCACGGCGAGCGACGGCTCGAGCGCCCCGCCTCGTTCGAGCAGCGTCGCGAGGTCGCACCCGACGAGGCGCTCCATCACGATGTAGGGCGTGCCGTCGTCGAGGGTCGCGACGTCGAGCACCGACACGACGTGGGGGCTCACGAGGCGCGCGGCGGCCCTCGCCTCGCGCACGAACCGAGCGACCGCCTCGGAGTCCTCGGCGAGCTTCGGGCTCATGAACTTGAGCGCGACACGTTTGCCGAGCATGAGGTGCTCGGCGTCCACCACGACGCCCATGCCTCCCTGCCCGAGGACCCGCACCACCCGAAATTTTCCTGCGATCGTCTCCCCCGGATCGAACACCAGCACGGGCGGTCGCTCGTATGGCGGGGGGGCCGAGTGGCGCGGATCGGGCGTCTCGGTGGGGGCCACCCCGAGGCGGGCCTTGGAGAGCTCGCTCGTGACCTCGCGGCACTCGTCGCATCCGGCGAGGTGCCCGACGATACGCGTGCGGACCGCCTCGGACGCGCCCCCGCTCGCGAAGGCCAGGAGCTCGTCCTCGGGAGGGCACGGCAGGTCGGACACGGAGAAAGGAGCCTACCAGGTCGAGCCGGGATGCGGGAGGAACGAGGACGGGAGGCACCGCGGCGAGCTCTTGTCGGCCTCCTCCGCTGGGCTATGGTGCCCCCATGGACGTTCGCGCCACGGCCCTCGCCACGGCACGCGAGGCAGGGCTCCCGCCCGCCGCCGCAGAGGCCCTCGCGAGCGCTCTCGTCGACGCCACGGCGCGCGCGACCGAGGCCCACCCCGCCCTCGCGCGGCACGCGACCGGTTTCGTCCGCCGGTTGGTGGAGGTGCTCGAGACGCCGACCCCCGAGGCCGTCGCGAAGGTCCACGTCGAGGACCTCTGGCTCGCCCACGCAGCGGGCCAAGGGGACGCCGCCGCCATCGGCACCATCGAGCGCGCGCACGTCCACGGGTCGGCGGCAGGCAGGCTCCGCGGGCAACGCTTCTCGCCCGACGAAATCGCCGAGATCGAACAGAACCTCCGGGAGCACCTCTTCGTCGCGAAGCCCGGTGAGAGGCCGAAGATCGCGCAGTACGCCGGGCGCGGCGAGCTCTCCGGCTGGATCGGGGTGTCGGCCACGCGCGCGGCCCTCCGCGCTCGGAAAAAGACCGAGCGCGAGGTCTCGGAGAGCGGCGTCATCTCGCGGGCCGTGGCCGACGGAGACGTCGAGCTCGCGTTCGTGAAAGAGGCGTACCGCCCCGCCTTCAAAGAGGCCTTCCACGACGCCCTCGCGAGCCTCGACGCGAAGGAGCGGCTCCTCCTCCGGCAGCACGCCGTCGACGGCCTCGGGATCGACGCGCTCGGCGAGCTCTACGGAGTGCACCGGGCCACGGCGGCGCGTTGGGTGGCGAAGGTGCGCGAGGCGGTGCTCGATCGCACGCGGATCGCCTTCGAAAAGCGCATGAACGTGGGGCGCGCCGAGTTCGAGAGCCTGCTCCGCCTGGCGCGAAGCCAGCTCGATCTGAGCCTGAAGAGGGTGCTGTGAGGGCGCGGTTCGTCGGGGCGCTCGCCTGTCTCGCGACGTTCTCCCTCCTGGGGGTCGCGGCCGCCCAGCCCTCGGCGCCGACGGACACGGCCGACAGCATGTTCCGGGAGGGAAAAAAGGCCATGGAAGCCGGCGACTACGCCCGCGCCTGCCCCCTCTTCGAAGAGAGCCAGCGCCTCGACCCGGCAGGCGGCACGCTGATGAACCTCGGGCTGTGCCTCGAGAAGGCCGGGAGAGTCGCGTCGGCCGAGCGCGCCTACCTGAGCGCCGCGACCCGCGCCCGCGCCGACGGCCGAGCCGATCGCCTCGGCGAGGCCCACGCTCACCTCGCCGCGCTCGGGCCACGGGTGCCCACCGTCGTGCTCGTCCTCTCTCCGGGCCGGGGGGCGCCCTCGCGCGTCTCCATCGATGGCCAGAAGATCGACGACCTCGGCGAGCCCGTTCGGCTGGATCCCGGCGCTCACACGGCGCGCATCGAGCGCGACGGCGCCGCCCCCTCGACGCGGGCCTTCGACCTCCGCGAGGGTGAGCACAAGAAGGTAGCGATCGACGACGAGGCGAGCCCCGCGCTCCCCGCGCCCGCCCCGCCGACCGCAGCTCCTCCTTCGACCGCCGCGCCTCCCGCCCCCGAGGGGTTCACGCCGAAAGCGTACGTGCTCACCACGAAGCCCGGCTCCGCGACCGCCTCCCCCGACGAGGCCCAGGCCCACCCACGGGCCTCGTTCAGCGCGGCCTCGTGGGCCTCCCTCGGGGTCTCGCTCGCGGGCTTCGGTGTGGCAGGGATCACGGGGATCATGGCCGTCTCCGCGCGCTCCACCTACACCTCCACGTGCATCGACGCCCGCGCCTACTGCACCGACACCGAAGCCCTCGCGGCGGGTGAGCGCGCGCGGGACCTCGCCTGGGTGAGCACGATCGCGGTCGGCGTGGGCTTCGGCGCGCTCTGGACGGCGCTCCTCTTGCCGCGGTCGTTCCCCGTCGCTCCGAGCCCCGCCGGGGCCGGGCTCGCCGTTCGTTCCACGTTCTAAATCCTGCGCAGTTTCGCGAGGTTGGAGCCTGCCGAACCGCGAACGAAGGTTCGCACCGTCACGCCCTGGCACCGTCCACGGGATCGGGCTAAAGACCGCCACGATGTCCGATCTCGCGCCCCTCGAGCTGACCGATCCGGCCGCCGCCCCCACCTACGGAGACGGCCCGTTCACCCGCTTCTGTCAGTCGATCCTGCACGACAAACGCGACGAGGTCTTCATTCGGCTCACGCTCCAGATGGTCGCCCTCATGGGCTCGGGCATGGTGGGCCTCCTCTTCCTCTTGAAGCGCGGGCTCGTCCACCCGCTCGTGCCGATCGCCGTGTACCTCGTGATCTGGGGCTACTTCGTGTCGCCCGTGATCTTGATGCTGCACAACACGATGCACCGGCCCTTCTTGAAGCGGCTCAAGGTGCTCGATCGCGCGCACCCCTACCTCATGACGTTCTTCTTCGGCATGCCCACGGGCTACCGCGAGCACCACATCGGGATGCACCACGCCGAAGACAACATGCCGACGGATCTCTCGTCGACGATCCGCTACCAGCGCGACAGCTTCCTCCACTTCCTCGCCTACTTCGCGCGCTTCTTCCTCTTCTCGCTCATCGAGCTGCCGCTCTACCTCGCGCGCCACAAGAAGAAGGACATGGCGCGCCGGGCCGTGGTGAGCGAGCTCTGCCACATGGCGGTCATCGCGGGCGGGATCGCGCTCGACTGGCGCTTCGGCGTCACGGTGTTCCTCGTCCCCTACGTGACGTGCCGCTTCATGATGATGGTGGGCAACTGGGGCCAGCACGCGTTCATCAACACGGCTCGCAAGAACAACGGCATCGCGAACTCGGTGACGTGCATCAACAGCGGGTATAACCGCCGCTGCTTCAACGACGGCTACCACATCAGCCATCACCTCATGGCGGCGCGCCACTGGGCCGATCACCCGGCCGAGCTCCTCAAGAACCGCGCGAAGTACGCCGCCGAGGGCGCGATCGTGTTCCAGGGCATCGACTTCTTCTTGGTGTCGGTGCTCCTCTGGGCGGGCCGCTACGACGTGCTCTCGCGACGCTTCGTGCGCCTCGGCGAGCCCAAGACCGACGCCGAGGTCGAGGCCATGCTCCGCGATCGTGTGAAGCCCGTCGCCACGTGGGAGATCGAGCAGATCGGCGTCCCGACCTGACGCACCTCTTCGAGGAGGCACCCGGGGGCCGACGGCGCACGATGGCCGCGGCCCTCGGCCCATTTTGGCGCGCAAATATCGCTGTGCGCACCTGGATCGCCGCGCACGAGGCGCGCGGAGGTGCACGCAAGCGCTGCGCGATCCGTGGCGACGGGGAGGACCTTCGTGTGCCTCGAGGGGCTCGATTTGTTTAGCCTACGAACGATTTTTTTAGGTGGTCCGCCCGGCGACCACCAAGAAACATCGAGAAAAACCCATTGTTGAACACTCCGTTAGAGGAATAAATCCGTCCTCGGCGCCTTGCCGCACCTCAGGCCATGGACTACGTGTAGGCAAATGAGCGCACGCCGAATTTTTGCCTTTTCGACCATCTCCGCCCTCGTCGCCACCCTCGCCATGGGCTGCAGCTCGGCCACCACGGAGGAAGAGGAAGAGGTCAGCGTCGACGACATCACGCCGGAGTCGGCGCAGACGGTCTGGGCGCTCGCCGAGCTCTGCGACGGCAACATCACCCGCCACTCGGCCGTGAAGGCCCAAGAGACCGCGCAGGGCGTGGTTCGGTGGCAGTGCGGCGACCGCGAGGGCGTCGACGGCGAGCTCGATCGCGGCCAGGAGTACTGCGAGTACATGGCCATCTCCGACGGCAAGAAGGTGACCACGGCGGGGCAAATCGTGAAGGGCAAGCCCCTCCAGTGCCTCTTCACGTCGGTCTACTCGGACGTCGACGGCCAGACGCGCTTCGACCAGAACGGCAAGAACACGTACTCGGGCGCCATCGACGGCGAGCTCGCGCAGGCCCTCTCCTCGAAGGAGAACCTGAACGCCACGGTCGACCCGAAGCTCGTCCGCATGAAGGGCCAGTTCAACACGCGCGGCGCGGCCACCACGCTCATCCGCGACTCGATCAACCTCAGCGTCGACAAGGGCAAGAGCAAGGAGCTCGCCTACGTTCGCGCGGCGGCCTGCTACCTCGCGAGCAAGACGGCGAACCCCGAGACCAAGGCGAAGCTCAAGGCCGCCTGCGAGCGCAACGGCCTCGCCACCAGCAAAAACTGGAAGGTCGCCGAGGGCCTCGGCGCGAAGGTCGCCGCGGCGAACACGCCCGGCTACGAAGAGCAGCAGTCGATGTACTCGTGCATGTCGGTGAACCGCCTCCAGAACGGCGGCGTCGACTGGCGCATGTCCGACCCGCACATCACCGAGATCGTGGTGCGCGCGTCGCTCGAGTGCGGCTGCAAGTACGACGCCCTCCCCGCGGCGCTCCCGGGCTTCCTCCAGGGCACGTGGTCGGCCGCCGACAAGCTGCCGCCGGGCTGCCGCCGCGCCAAGCTCAAGGACGGCACCGAGTCGCAGCAGCTCACGATCTGCGAGATCCCAGCGACGCGCGTCGCCGAGCTCGAGAACGACTTCGACTACGGCGAGAACCTCTCGAAGCTCTGCAACGACACCTTCGGCAAGGACATCGTCATGACGGCCCCGGCCCGCGCGGTCGAGAAGCCCGGCACCTGCACCCTGAAGACGGCGAGCGCCTTCTGCGCCGACTGGACGAAGGGCGCGAAATGAAGCTTCGTGGGGGCCTTAGGCTCTCGCTCGGCCTCGCCTCGGCGCTCCTCCTCGCGGGCTTCGTCCCGGCGTGCGGGGGCGAGGGCGAGGGTGAGGTCGAGCAGTCCGAGGAAGACATCGCCGAAGCCGACGGGCTCTTCGGAGACGACCGCGTCGCCGACGCGCTCAAGAAGGACCTGAAGAAGGTGCCCGGCACCGTTCAGCAGGCCGAACAGCTCTTCGGGATCGGGCGTGCCTGCGCCCGCACGGACTCGAAAGAGGTCTTCGTCGTCGAAGAGGCTCAGACCCGCCAGACCGCGGGCACGGCCTCGAAGACGGGCACCATCCTCCCGCGCGCGGTCATCACCGGGTGCAACACGCCCGATCGTGTGCCGCCCGAGGGCGTCTACGACCCGCAGTGGGGCAGCTACAGCCTCATGATGGCGCTCTTCTCCGACCCCGACAGCGAGGCCGGCAAGAAGGGCGACACGCTCGTGTTCGACCACGTCGAGGTGATGGCGCTCGATCGGAGGACGGGCCTCTACAACTTCTACGTGTTCAACCCGGGGCCCGATCCGAAGGGCCCGGGCATCATGAAGCGCGTGCGCCTCATGCCGGACAACTCGGTGCTCGTCTACGAGAAGAAGCCCACGTCGAAGCGCACGTCCAAGGCGCCGGCGCAGGGCAACCGCATGTGCAACGACTGTCACGTGAACATGGGTCCGCTCATGAACGAGATGTCGGAGCCGTGGACGAACTGGGTGTCGACGCACAAGCTCCTCCCGGTCGACACGAACATCAGCGGGGACACCAAGGCCATCGTCAGCGAGGCCGCCTCGCTCGACAAATCGCACCCGAGGCTCTCGTTCGCGAACGACCTCGAGAAGATCATGATCGCCGGCATGACGGCCTGGAACGAGGGCCTCCCTCGCCAAGACGGCACGGTGGTCACGGGCACGGGCTTCGTCCAAGCCAACATCGACGGCGACCAACCGAAGCGCATCTCGGGGCTCCTGAAGTCGGTCTTCTGCGAGACCGAGCTCCGCTACACGAGCGGCACCGAGACGGCCCCCATCGAGCTCTGGGTCGACCCGTTCGTCTTCGGCAGCCAGCTCGTGCGGCCTCCGTCGTACTCGCTCGACGTCCTGCCGACGATGATGCCGGTGCGCTCCGAGATGGACAAACGCATCGAGCGTGGCCTCCAGAAGAAGGGCGTCCTCTCGTTCCAGACGGTGACGGCCATCCGGCTCTTCGACGAGAAGAACGACATCTTCTCGCCGACGCGCTGCGGCCTCTACCCGAAGGTGCTCGAGAAGCTGCCGTCGTCGCCCGAGAAGGTCGACGCTCACGTCCGCACGGTCGTCCGCGGGCAGGTCGAGGCGCTCATCCCGGCGGGCCCCCGCAGGGACTACGCGAACGCGCTCCTCGACGACGCCGCGAAAGACAAGATCGGCCCCGCGCGCACGGCCTACCTCACCGAGTCGGTCGCGCGCATCAAGGCCGAGATGGGCAAAGTGCAGACCCCCGAAGGGCGCGCCGAGCTCAAGAAGCGGTCGAACGATCGCAAGGCGCTCGCCGAGAAGATGTTCCCGGGCTCGCGGGTCCCGCTCCCGCTCCTCCCGGCCGAAAAGTAACCGCGGCACTCGCACAAGTGCCCGAAAATATTCTGATTTTACCAAACTTGAGGTCCACTCCATGAAGGCCATTCGTCGCTCGCTGCTCCCCCTCTTCGCCCTCTCGACCGCCGTTGTCTCGGGCTTCGCTCTTCCGGCGTGTGGCTCGGACGCCACGACCGAGGAGGAGGACACCTCGATCGAGGACATCACGGTCGCCGGCGTACCCGACGACACGTTCCTGTCGGGCGTGCTCGGCAACGCGAAGTGCACGATCATCGTGAAGGGCAAGCGCGTCTCGAACCGCAAGGGCACCGAGGCGTGCCCCACGACCCTGAGCGCGCTGCTCGATCGCCTCGAGGGCGTCGCGCCCGCGGCCCCGGCTCCTTCGGCCTCGGGCTCGGCCCCGGCCCCGGCTCCTTCGGCGGGCACCACGGTGAAGCCCGAGTTCTTCGTCGTGTCCGAGAACGGCGACAAGCCCTCGCTCGAGAACACGTACCGGTTCGTCATCGCGGGCGGCGCCGGCGTGGCGACCGACAAGCTCTACGTCGCGTCGTTCGCGTCGGGCAGCGGCGCCCCGCAAGCGGGCACCGAGGTCATGGCCTGGAGCGAGAAGATCCAGGCGTTCGTGTACTACCGCGAGAAGGGCGGCGCGTGGGAGCGCATGGGCGACGGCACCATGGTGCCCTCGAGCGCGAAGGGCGCCCAGCCGACGTTCCAGTGCATGAACTGCCACACGTCGGGCGCGCCGATCATGAAGGAGCTCCACGACTCGTGGGCCAACTGGACCTCCACGTGGATGACCGTGGTCGACCCCAAGTCGCCCGACGCCACCTTCAACCGCATGTTCTCCAAGGTGGTCCGCGCGGACGACATGGAGAAGCGCATCATCTCGTCGACGCACATGCACTCGAAGGGCCGCGTCGAGCGCGCCAAGACCGGCGGGGATCTCAAGGGTGTGCTCACGCAGCTCTTCTGCGACGTCGGCGAGGGCACGCTCATCGCCGCGCACTCGAAGAACAGCCAGCGCTTCGGCACGGTGAGCACGTTCTCGAGCATGCTCCCCGGCGCGTTCGTGGTGAGCCCGCTCCTCCGCGCGCCCCGTACGGGCACGGGCGTCGAGCTCGGCCTCGAGCAGAGCGTCGGCCTCAAGCTCCCCACGGTCGACTCGCTCTCGGTCGACTCGAAGGCCTACTCGGACACCCTCACCAAGTTCGCGAGCAAGATCGGCGGCCAGGCCGGCGACTCGATCTTCCCGATGAACGGCCCCGAGAAGTCGTACGCCGACGTCGACGCCGTGCAGGAGCTCGTGCGCCAGGGCCTCGTCGACGCCGACTTCGTGGCCGACGTGCTCATGACCGACTTCACCACGCCCGCGTTCTCGTCGGCCCGCTGCGGCCTCGCCGAAGCGCTCCCGAAGACCTGGAAGGACCCGGCCGACCTCAAGGCGCAGTTCGGCGCGAACCTCGCCAAGTCGACGGCCCGCGGCGCCAAGGGCCTCGCGGCCCGCATCGCCAAGACGGACGACGCCGCCGCGCACACGGCCACCCTCGAGGCGTACGGCAAGGCGTGCTCCGACCGCAAGACCGCGAGCGCCGCGGCCTTCACCGAGGACACGCTGCGCATCCTCTCGCAGCGCCGCGCCGAGTTCATCGAGGTCTACCACAACCTCGTCGAGTCCGACTCGCTCCTCCCGAGCGACAACCTCGGCTCGAAGCCCGGCGCCCAGCGCTTCAACGGCACGACCTGCGTGCTCGAGCCGGCGACGGCGAAGTTCGTCGGCGAAGAGTGAGCCGCTCGGGGCGACCCGAGTGATCCGAGGCCGCCGAGCCCCCCACACGAGGGCTCGGCGGTTTTGCTTTTTCGGGCAAAAATCGGTTTAGAATCGAAGGGTTCCATGTCCCCTCCCCTCTACGTGAGCACGACCCGCGAGGTCTCCCTCGAGGGCCTCCCACCTGCGATCCTCGAAGCCCTCCGCGCCCACGCCGAGCGCGCGAGCCTCGGGCTCGAGAGGTTACGTGTATGGATCACGCATCGGGAGAACCCGCCGCAGACCTCGTTCCTCGGCAAGCTCTTCGGGCGGCGCTCGAACCCCGCCGATCCCGACCCGGAGCACGACATGGTGCTCGTGCTCGGCGCGACGCACCTCATCGTCGCGACGGGCGGCCCGACGCGCCCCGCGACCGTCATGTCGGTGCCGCTGCTCGGCGCGACGGCGACCCGCGGCCTCATGATGACCGCGGCCTTGGGCCAGCTCGACGCCCCGGGAGACGACGGCATGTCCATCGGAGGCTTCCCTGGGACCGAGGGGAGGCCCGGCACCTATTTCTTCGGCATGGGCGGCCCCGAGGCCGACACCTGCTTCGGCGCCGTGCGCGAGGCGCTCGCCGCGGCGAAGCGCTGACCCGGGCCCAGAGGCGCTCAGAGGCGCGCGAGCACGTCGCGGAGGGCCCCGAAGGAGCCCCGGGCCCCGAGCGCCGCGATCGCGCGTGTCTCGTACGGGTAGGTGGCGTAAGGGGCGTCACGCTTCACGAGGTGCACGTGGGCGCCGAGCAGGGCCGGCATGGCGAGATCGAGCTCCCAGATGTCGCCGCAGACGAGGGTCTGCGCGGCCAGGTCCTTGCCGCCCCACACCTTCGCGAGCGCCTCCATGTAGCCCCCTCGGCGCAGGTACACGGGCCTGCCTCCGACGAGGGCGGGCTCGGCGGGCGGGAGCGCGGTGAAGGCCTTCCGGAGCGCGGGAGAGACGCTGTCGTCCTCGAGCTCGCGGATACGGAATTTGCCAGCGTCGCCGAGGACGCGGATCTGCGAGCGCAGGGCCGGGCGCCCCGTGAGGAGATCGTCGAGGCGGTGCCCGATCTTGGTGGTCTTCGAGTTCGAGACGAAGGTGATCGTGATCTTCTTTTTTTCGGAAGGCCTCGAGCACGTCGATCATCTCGTCGCGCCAAGGGGCCTGCGCGAGCTCGTTCGCGCGGTGGTGCATGTCGAGGGGGACGGCCTTCGTGATGTGGCGCTTCTTGACCACGAGGCGCACCGCCTCGCCGACGGCGACGTACGGATCGGCGAACGCGGGCGCCGCCGGAGTGACGGCGAGCGTCCACCCCGCGCCCGGAGAGGCCTTCTTGACGGCGGCGAGGGCCGCGCGGAGATCCTTCGCGGTGCCGGGCATGACCTCGGCCTCGAAGATACGAATGCACTCGGCCACGTAGGCCTCGTGGACGTCCTCCACGCGGGTGCACGTACCGTCGAAATCCAGGATCACGTGACGAAACGACATGGGCGCCGCTTCTATCGCGGGTCGGCGGTCCATCGCAACCGAGCGATCTCGGATTCCGATGGATTTCGCGCTGCGTCGTGTCACGCGCCTCCGTGGGGCACGCTCCGTGCGACGCCTCGAGACACCACGCTCAGCCGGGCTTGGCCGGTGGCAGCGCGGCCTTCGGTTTGCCCAGCAAGAAGCCCACGAAAGCCCCGTACAGCGTCGACACGTACGGGTTGGACGAGATCAAACACGTGCCCGTGCGACACCCCACGAAGCGGTAGTAGAGGAACCCTATCGTCGCCCCGGCGACGACGGCGGCCGCCGCGCGGGCCCAGGGGTTTCGTGCTCTCTTCGGCGCGCTCGGCGCTTCGGCGCTCATGTCCGTTCCTCGTTCTCCGAAGGCATCTTCGGTGTCGTGACCGTTTCGGCTGATTTCACGGTGGCGGGAGCTCGACCCACGACACCCCACGAAAGTCTCCCTCCGAGTAGCCCCGAGCCGCGTCGCTCGGGTACTTGGCCGCGAGCTTCGCGGCGACTCCCGGCGCGACGTCGGCTCCATGGCAAAGAAGGCACTTCGGCTTGACGAGGATCGTCTCCGCGTATCCCACTTTGCCATCGGCGAGCGGGACGACCCGATAGTCACCTTCCTTCTTCGCCGCGGCGAGCTCGGTCATGGCCGGCACGACCCACGGAGGCGCCGCGTTCTTGGGATTGCGGAGCTTCGGCGACGTGCGGCCCACCGTCACGCCCCCGGCCGAGGCCTTCGCGGCCAGGGCAGGCGCGATCGACGAGCACGCCTCGACGGCCGGCTCGGGTCCTCCGGACGCCATGGCGCTCTCGAGGGCACCTTTGAGCTCGGTCTGGAAGGGTGAGAGCACGGCCTTGGCGCGGGCCGCGCTCGCCTCGGGGGCTTCTTTCTTCGGAGCTCGACACCCGACGAGAGAAGCCCCGAGGAGCACCGTGACGACGAGCGCCCTCACGGCCCTTTGGGGGTGCCGTCGCGCCCGGTGGGCTTCTTGAGGTTCACGGGCATGCGCAGGTGGCGAATTCCCGACTTCGACGCCTCGGGGAGCTGCCCCGCGTCGATGTTCACTTGAACGCTCTGGAAGAGGAGGCGCGGGGCCTTCAGCGTGGCGTCGCGGGCGTTTCGCGCCTTCACGAAGTCCTCCCGGCTCGTCGACTGACGGAGCTGGATGTTCCGCTCCTTGGAGGCGCCGATGGTGGTCTCCCATTTCACGTCGCGCCCGTTCGGTTGGTAGTCATGTCCCACGAAGACGCGCGTCGCGTCGGGGTAGGCATAGAGCTTGTCGTGGACCGACGTGTAGAGCGCATCGGACGACCCCTTCGGGAAGTCGCAGCGCCCGGTGCCGTAGTCTTCCATGAAGAGCGCGTCCCCGGTGAAGAGCGCGTCGTCGACCTTGAAGGTCACACACGCCGGCGTGTGGCCCGGCGTCGCGATGGTCTCGATGGAGAGCGCGCCGACCTTCAAGACCTCACCGTCGGCGAGGAGCTTGTCGAACTGGCTGCCGTCCGTCTTGAAGGACTCGGGCAAGTCGAAGACGGGCTTGAACGTCTCCTGTACCTCGCGGATGCGCTCCCCGATCGCCACCTTGGCGCCGGGAAAATGCGTCTTCAGCCAGGCCGAAGCGGAGAGGTGGTCGGCGTGGGCGTGCGTCTCGAGCACCCACTGGAGCTTCAGCCCCTTGTCCTTCACGAACGCGGCGAGCTTGTCGGCCGACTCGGAGCTCGTCGACGACGAGAGCGGGTCGTAGTCGAGCACCGGATCGATGACCACGGCGTCTTTCGAGCTCGGGTCGTACACGAGGTACGTGAGGGTGTAGGTCGCGGGGTCGTAGAACGTCTCGATCTGGGCCATGGGGAGTGCTCCGGTGCTGGGATCTTTTTGGGGAGGCGCGACCTCGGCGTGGCGCCGCGTCACGCGCTATCGGGGCGGTGTCCCCGAGCCTCTTTGCGTGAGAGCCGCGCGCACACAAAAGGGTTCGCGCCCCGAGAGCTTTTCCGGAGCGCGACATAAACACGAGTATTTTCGTACAGTTAAACGATCGCCATCAGTCGATATTGGCGCCCTGGGCGACCCAACGGCCCAAGATGTCGCGCTCGGCGTCGGTGATCTGGGTCTTGTTCATGAGGGGCATGGTCTTCAGCACGTACGCGCGTTCGCGGATGCGCGGGGCGAGGAGCTTCATGCGCTCGGGGGTGTCGAGCATGACGCCGCTCGGAGGGGCCTTGAAGAGGTCGTCGGTCGGGTTCTGCGAGTGGCACGAGGTGCAGCGCGTCTCGATCACGGAGCGCGCTTCGGCGAAGGCCACCTTGGGGCCCGACGCGTCGGCCGTGGCCTTGGGCTCGTCCCACCGCGCGGTGAGCACGTACGTGCCCACGAGCCCCGAGAGCACGACGCCCGCCGTGATGGGGAACCACGGCTTGAACGTGAAGCGCACGTTCATGAAGTGGCGCACGAGCGCGCCCGTGGTCATCACCACGAAGAGGGCCGCCCAGCTCGCCTTCGCCCCGGTCACGGCCGGGAAATGGTTCGAGACCATGATGAAGAGGAGCGGGAACGTCATGTAGTTGTTGTGGATGCTGCGCTGCTTCGCCTTCAGGCTGAGCGCCTTGTCCTGCTCGCGGCCTTGCTCGGTGGCGTTCACGAGCTCGCGCTGCGAGGGCACGATGGTCATCCACACGTTGCCGGTCATGCACGTGCCCATCACCACGCCCACGTGCAGGAACGCCGCGCGCCCGCTCATGGCGTGGGTGAGGCCGAACGCGAGACCGAAGAGCGCCGCGATCGAGAGCACCGTGGCCGCCATCGGGCTCTTTTTGCCTACGATCTTCCACAACAGATCGTAGACGACCCACCCCCCGACGATGCTCCCGATGCCGATCGTCATCAGCATGTGCGGGTGCAGGTTCGCGATCTGCGGATCGGGGAGGAGCGCCGCGCCGCCCATGTAATAGACGACGACGAGCAGCGCGATGCCGCTCGCCCACGTGGTGAAGTTCTGCCACTTGAACCAGTGGAGCGTCTTCGGCATCTCGCCGGGCGCGAGGAGCTTCTTCTCGACTTGATAGAACGCACCCGAGTGGAGCAGCCAGATCTCGCCCTCCGAGAGCTTCCCTTTGCCCGGCGCCTTCTCGAGGTTGCGATCGAGCCAGTTGAAGAGGAGCGAGTTGCCGATCCACATGATGCCCGCGATGATGTGGACCCAGCGGACGACCAGATCGAGGATTTCCCTAAGGTGTGCGTTCACGTGCTCCTCCAGGCGACGACTCTACCAAACCTTGGCCGAAGGTCGGGGGCACGCGCGACGGTCGAGCCCCGTTTTCCGCCGTGATCCGCGGGAGACGAAGCTCGGCCTCGAGACGACGCGACGCGGCTACGTCGAACGTCAGAGCTGGACCGCGACCCGGGGCGGCTCGACCGTACGCCGTTGACCGTGACCGCCGAGCGGCGGGGTGCGAATGGCGATCTTGCCGTCCGGAAAGAAGTCCGAGAGGGAGAGCTCGCGCGAGGCCTTGAGGCGCTCGGCCACCGCCTCAGCGCGGGACAAGTCGAGGCCGACCCCGTGGGCGCGGAGATCGCCCTCGAGGCGCGGGCGCAGGTGGACGAGCCGGTTGTACGTCGACAGGTACGCGCCCCGCCAAATCTCGAGGTACGGCCGATGATCCATCGGGTTCTGCGAGATGAGGCGGCGCTGACGGTTCGCGGGCACGAACGTGTAGCTCTTCACCTCGGGGTGCTTGCGGAGGACGTGGTTCCGCGAGCTCTCGTAGCGCGTGTAGGAGATCGTGCGCACGTCCTGGTCGATGTTGTAGAGGATGCCGCGGCGGTCGTTGTAGCCCGGGGTGCGCGCGACGTAGGGCAGGAACGGGTCGACCACGAAGATGAGCGTCGCGCCGCGGCGGATGGCCTCGGCGAAGTTCGTGGTGCGCGTGATCGCGCCGTCCTCGTAGTAGCGGCCACGGATCGACGTGGCCGAGAACGCCGGGTTGATGCTGAGCGAGGCTTGGATGGCCTGGCTGATGGGGATATCGGCGTGCTCCTCGTCGCCGAAGAGCACGTGGCGGCGCGCGTCTTGATCGGTCGCGCCGACGAAGAGCGGGCGCGCGAGCTTGCGGAAGTCGTTCGTGCCCCCGGGGGCGTCGAGGATGCCTCGCAAGAGCTCCTCGAACTTGTCGGCGCGGAAGGGCGGCGCGACGAGGTCGAGGTACCCGAAGAGCACCTGCTCGCGTGACAGCTCCCGCCCCTTCCCGAGCAGCGGCCGCGCGACGCTCCCGAACGCCGCACGCGCGGCCATGCCGAAGCGCCGCACGAAACCGGGGACGTCGACGTGCCCGAGGCGAAAGAGGCGCAGATCGAGCGCGGGGACTCGCCCCCCGGGGACCCCGGCCACGGCGGCCATGTACTCGTCGACCGAGTAACCGACGGCGATGGGCCCGGTGACGACGGCCCCGGCGCTGATGCCGAAGAACATCTCGAAGCCGTTCACGCCTCCCTGATCGAGGGCATCGTCGAGGCATTTCATGACGCCGAGCTCGAAGAAGATGCCCGTGATGCCGCCGCCGGCCGCGCAGAGGGCGCGCTTGCCGAGCTTGCGATCGTTGAGCGCGACCGTCGCCTCGTCGACGAAGCGGGCGCCGAACGAGGGATCGACGGTGGTCGACGTCTCGTAGGCCGCGTGGCGGATCACGCGCCCCACGCCCCGCGCGCCGAGCTCGAGCACGATGCGATCCGAGAAGGCGCTCGTCCCCGACACGAGGGCGAGGATGCGGTGGAACCCGTACCGCACCTCGACGTCCTCCGGGGCGTCGAGCTCGTCGAGCACGGCCATCGCGCGGGTCGCGTTCTCGCGCTCGGAGGCCGTGTCGCCGCGGAGGTCGAGCACGAGCAGGTTCACGTAGCTCTTCGCGAGCTCGTCGACGAGGCCCACGGCGCGCTCCTCGACGAGGAACGTGCACACGATGTCGGACCACGCGAGCGTCTTGCCGTCGGGAGAGACCCGCGTCACGCCCTCGGCGGCGCCGACCGAGGCGCAGAAGGCGCGCCCCTGCTCGGCCGACGGGCCAATGTAAAGCACACGTTTTGCGGCGGGCGCCCGTACGACGCTCACGACGCCCTCCGCGATGAGGCGGCGCCTTGGGGGAAGCTCGGGGTTTCGCACGAACGCATCGCCGGGGACCGCCTTTCTCGTACACGCCCCCACACGCGCGCGAGACTCTCTAGCTTACGCGGTTTTTGCCCGCGCACTTCGCGAAAAATCTACGTGGGTCAGGGGCGGCCGCGGGTCGCCACGAACACGTCCGAGCCGCCGCTCCCGCCGGGTGCGTTCTCCATCACGAGGTACAAGCGGCAACCGTCACGCGAGACGAAGCCGGGGTGCTTGAGCGCCGACTGCGGGAAGGCCAGTGTGCGCCCGACCGGGTAGGGCTCGCCACGCGATTCGCGCCGGGCCTCGAGGATTTCGGTGGCCGAGAGCCCGCCGCTCGCGAAAAAGAGCACCTTGCCGTCGTGCGACTCGACGGGCCAGTCCTCGCTCGTGCCGGGCGTGTTGAAGGCCACGAGGTTTCGGGGCGCCGAGAAGCCGCCCGCGTCGTTCCGGAAGGCGAAGAACATGTCGAACTGCGGGCCTTGCTCGCGCGAGAGGTAGAGGATCCCCTCGCCCCCGAGAGAGGGTGTGTCGAACGCGACCCCGGCCGCCGCGCCCTCGAACGGGAGGAGCTCGCCCGGGCCGAACGGCTCGATCACGCTCGGGCGAAACGCGCGGTAGACACGCCGCGGACGCGGGCCGGCCGACACGAGGAGCTCCTTGCCGTCCGCGCTCAGCGTGACGCCCCAGTGCGCGGAGGGCACCCCCGCGAGCGTGACCGGCTCGAGCCCCTCGAACCGCTCGCCGACGCGCGCGCGCGTGGCCCGATGGACCGACGCGACCCCACCGGAGGCCCCCGTGGACGTGACGAAGATCTCGAGCTCGTCAGCCGAGAGCGTCACGCCGAACTCGCCGCCGACGCTGTTCACCCCCAAAACGGGGACGGGCGAATCGAAGGGCTTCGTCGGATCGCACGCGCCCGCGTCGAGGCTCGCCTCGGGGGCATCTTGGCCCGCGTCGACCGGCGCGTCGGGCGTGGCGGGCGCGTCGCTCGGGGCGCCGTCGGGCTCGGTCGCGACCCCCACCGTGCGCTCCTCCGTCCCCACGAGCAGGTGGCACCCTGCCGCGACGACGACCGCGGACGCAACGACGAGCCGGAGCGAGACACGCACGAGGCACATATAGCAAAGCCGTGACGCCGTTCGCCCACCCGGGCTCGGGCCGCGCGAATTTGCTACCCTTCGGCGTCGATGGCCCTCATGGAAGTCCTCGCCGACGAGCTGTCTCGAGGCACGGTGGTCGCCGACCGCTACGTGCTCGACCGCGTCGTGGGGGAGGGCGGGATGGGCGTCGTGTGGGCGGCGACGCACACGGTCACGGGCAAGGCCTTTGCGCTAAAATTCCTAAGAGAATCGAAGACTTCCGACCCCAAGAGCCACGGCCGCCTCGTTCGCGAGGCGAAGGCCGCGTGCGCGGTTCGGCACCCCGCCGTGGCCACCGTGCTCGACGTGCTCGAGCTCCCGAGCGGCGCGCCGTTCCTCGTCATGGATCTGCTCGAGGGGGAGACCCTCACGGCGCGGCTCGCGCGCGGGCCGCTCGCGCTCGACGAGGCCCGCGCGATCTTCGCGCCGGTCGCCGAGGCGCTCGTGGCGGCGCACGAGGCGGGCGTCGTGCACCGCGACCTCAAGCCCGACAACGTCTTCCTCGCGCGGGGAGCCGACGGCGACGAGGAGGTGAAGGTCCTCGATTTCGGCATCGCGAAGATCGCGACGCTCACGTCGGGCCCGCGCATGACCGACACGGGGGACCTCGTCGGCACGCCTCTCTACATGGCGCCCGAGGTCGTGTTCGGAGAGCTCGACGTCGACGGGCGCGCGGACGTGTGGGCGCTCGGTGTCATGCTGTACGAGGCGCTCACCGGCGCGCCACCGACCGCCGCGCCGACCGTGGGCCTCACGCTGAAGGCGATCACGAGCGGACCGCTGCCACCTCTGTCCGAGGCCGCGCCCGACGTCCCCCGCCCGCTCGCGGCGCTCGTCGATCGCATGCTCACGCGCGCCCCCGGTGAGCGCCCCACCCCAGCCGAGATCGCGCGCGCGCTCCGCGACGACGACGCGCACCACGACCTCCCGGCTCCGTCGGAGCCTCGAACGAAGGTTTCGCCGTCTGCGGAGCGACGCGGGCATGTAGGGCGCGTGGGGCGCGTGTCGCTCGGCCTCGTGCTCGTGCTCGCGGGCGCCGGTGCCGTGCGCCTCACGCTCCCGAGACGCGCCGAGGCGCCGCCCATCGCGATCGAGGAGGCCCTGCCTCCGGCGGTCACGCTCGCGCCCGCGTCGGCCCTCCGAGACGAGCCCGACGCGAGCCCTCCTCCAGCCCCGGCGACGCCCAAGCCCTCCGCGTCGCTCGCGCCCGCGGCCCCGCGCCCTGCCCCGCGCCCCTCGGTCTCGACGGTCGAGCCTCCGTCCCCCAACGTGGCGCCCACGGCCGGGCACGACTCTGGCATCATCCCGACCCATGATCGGAAGTAGGGGTCTCGCCCTCGGGGCCCTCGTCGCGCTCGGAACGCTCGCCCGAACGGCCCACGCTCAGCCGAGCGCGGCCGCCGTGGCGCAGGTGCTCTTCGAGGAAGGGGTCGCGCTCATGGAGCGTGGCGACTTCGCCGAGGCTTGCCCGAAGCTCGCGGAGAGCCAGCGCATCGATCCGGGCGGGGGCACGCTGCTCGACCTCGGCGCGTGCTGGGAGCGGCTCGGGCGCTACGCGTCGGCCTACGCCACCTTCAACGAGGCCGCCTCGGTCGCCGTGAAGGACGGCCGCCGCGATCGGGAGGGCCTCGCGCGGGCGAAGCTCGCCGAGCTGCGCCCCAAGATGACCTTCGTGAAGATCACGTCCGAGGGCCCCGCCGAGGCCACGATTTACTTGGATGATACACGTATTGGCCCGGCGGCCCTCGGCCTCCCCCTGCCGGTCGACGCGGGCAGCCACGTGGTCGCCGCGCGAGCCTCGGGCTACCTGCCGATCGAGCGCGCGTTCGAGGCCGGAGCGCCGGGTGAAATCCGAGCGCTCGTGCTCCCGCGGCTCGTTCCCGAGCCCGCGCAGGTCGAGCCCGCTCCACGATCCACCCCGCCCGCCTCGGCTCCGGCGGCCCCGTCGCGCGCCCCCGAGATCCTCCTCGTCGCAGGGGGCGCTGCGTTCGTCGTCGTGGGCGGCGTCGTGGGCGGCCTCGCCTTCGGCCAGAAGGCCGAGAGCGACGCGGGCTGTCCCACCCGCTCGACCTGCACGCCCGAGGGCGCCGCGGCGATGGATCGCGCGATCGGGCTCGCGTGGACGTCCACCATCGGCGTCGGCGTGGGGGCGGCGGCGCTCGTCGCGGCAGCCATCCTTCACTTCGCGAGGCCCGGTCCGAGCCGAACCGCGCGGGCCCCCGGGGTCGTGTACACATGGTGAACGAGACCATCGACGAGCCCTCGCCGTCCGCGAAGGAGAGCTCCGCCGGGCCGAGGCTCGCGCTCGTGATCGTGCACGCGTACGACCCTGGCCGCGTGGGAGACCTGCTCTTCGCGCCCGAGACTCCGAAGATCCTCGGGCGCGAGCCCGACGAGGACGAGCTCGCCCCGCTCGTGCGCCAGCGCCCAGGGCAAAACGAAGCTCGCCCGCCGCTCGACTCTCCTGCGATCTCGCGTCGCCAGTGCGAGGTCGTGCGCCACCGCGAGGGCGTGCTCGTGAAGAACCTCGGGCGTCGAAGGCTCCTCGACGCGCGCGGGAAGGCCGTGGACACGCTCACCCTCACGCCGGGCGAGACGTGCGAGATCGAAGGTCAGGTCGCGTTCCTCTGCGTCGAGAGGCCCCCCGTTCTCCCGCGCCTCCGCGAGGCCTTCGCGGCCGATTTTGGCTTCGGAGAAGCCGACGGGCTCGGGATCGTCGGAGAGAGCCCGCTCGCCTGGGAGCTCCGGGAGCACGTCGCCTTCGTGGCAGCCCGCGCGGCCCACGTGCTCGTCCTCGGCCCGAGCGGAGCCGGCAAGGAGATCGTGGCGCAGGCCATCCACGCCCTGTCGAAGCGCGGAAAGAAGCCGATGGTCTCGCGGAGCGCGGTCACCATCCCCGAGGGGATCGCCGACGCGGAGCTCTTCGGGAACCTCGGCGGTTATCCGAACCCTGGCACGCCCGAGCGCAAGGGCCTCGTGGGCGAGGCCGACGGCACGACCCTCTTCCTCGACGAGCTCGGTGAGCTCCCCGACGAGATCCAGGCGCGATTGCTCCGCGTGCTCGACGAGCGCGGCGAGTACCAACGGCTCGGCGAGGCGCGCGTGCGGCGAACGGACATGCGCCTCGTCGCGGCGACGAACCGCCCGGTCGCGGCCCTCAAACACGACGTCGCGGCGCGGTTCCGCCTACGCCTCACGGTGCCCGGGCTCGACGAGCGCCGCGAGGACGTCCCCCTGCTCGCGAGGCACATCCTTCGGCGCGTGAGCGAGGCCGACCCGGACATCGGCGCACGCTTCCTCGACGATCGAGGCGAGCCAAGGCTCTCGTTCCCGCTCGTGCGCGCGCTCGTCGCTCACACGTACCGCACGAACGTCCGCGAGCTCGAGACGTTGCTCTGGCTCGCCCTCGGCCGCGCCCAAGGCGACACCGCCGAGCTCCACCCCGAGGTCCTCGAAGAGATGGCCCGCGCCGAGGACGAAGGCCCACGGCGCCCCTCCGAGACGCTCACGGAGGAGGAGGTCCGTGCGGCCCTCGAGCGCCACGGCGGCGTCCAAGACAGGGCCTACAAGGACCTCGGCCTCAAGAACCGCTTCGTCCTCCACAGGCTCATGAAGAAGTGGAAAATCTCCACGAAATAGCGCCACCTCGCCGCCGCCGCTCGACGAGAAGAGAGGCACCCGTGCTCCTCCGCGAGGTAGGAGGCCTCAGCGCGAAGAGAGGCAGCCGTGTTCCTTGGCGAGGTAGAAGAAGGTGAACGCGAGCATACGCATGTCGCCATCGGCCGCGCGCCCGTACGTCCCCATCGACGCGCCCTGGGCGTTGTAGAAGCCACCCGACACCGGGGTCCACGTCACCGAGCCGCGCTTGATCCCCGACGGATCCGAGACGGTCACCGTCACGCTCGCGGCCCCGCCGACGTACCCGAGCTTCGCGACGACGTAGGTCGAGCCGTGCTTCACGACGTCGCCATTCGGCCGGATCGTGTAGACGCGCTCGGAGTTGCCCGCCTCCGAGTAGAAGACGTCGACGTCCGAGCGGTAGTCCCCCGTCTTCGTGTAGTACTTGGCCTTCTTCGCCCAGACGCCGCTGCCTTCGCACATGTAGGCGCTGTACCCCGACGAAGACTCGAAGCCCTGCGCCACGACGCGGGTCCCGTACTTCATGTCGCCCGCGCCCTCGGCACGCGCGCCGGTGACGACCGTGCCCAAGAGGAGCGAGGCGACCCCGACCGCGAGAGTTTTGCTCTTCATCGTGGACCTCACTTCTTCACGAAGGTGAACTCGTAGTCGAACGCGTCGGTGCCCTTCGCGTCGACCTTCACCACGCCGATCCGTCCGTTCGCGCCGGTGAGGGTGAGCTTCTTCTTGGTGCCGTTCTTGTCCCCCTTCGCGAACGACACGCTCGGCCCTTGTGTGCACCCCGCGCCGTCGCTCGATGAGACCGTCACCTCGGCCGCCCCGTTGCCTTCTTTGGTGACGACGACCTCCCAGGTGTCTCCCTCGAGGGGCGTCTGCGAGACGAAGAGGCGCGAGCCTCCCGCGATGACCTTGCCGTCGTTCTTGGCGCCGGCGACGAGCAGCGGGCGCGGCCCGATCGTCGCCCACGAGCCCTGCGCCTGCTGGTTCCAGAACGTGAGCATCTCGCGGAAGAGCTCCTCTTTCTTCTGCGTGTTGGCGAGGCACTCCTCGGACGACTTGCACTGCTTCGCCTTGATGCGCTCGCCCCACTGCGCCCAAATCGCCGTGAGCACCTTCGAGCCCGAGTTGCAGGCCGACTGGGCGTGAGCCTCACCGCCCACGGCGGCGACGAACGAGAACGCGACGACGGTGAGCGCAGACGTGGCCAGACGATTCATGCGAAGACCTCCCTAGGACGAGCCGGGCTCGCGAGATGCGGCCCGTGCTCCGGGTAGTGCAGCCGACGTGCCCAGCCCGAGCACCTCGAACGGGCCTGGATTTCCCGGGATTTCGGCGTGTGTGACCGGCTCGGCCGAGGTGCGCGCACGGTGCGCGCACGTCCGCGCGAGCGCGTACGCACATCTCCCTACTTGGAATCGAACGGCCGGGATCGGCGTACGATGCGGCCATGTTCGACGCTCGCGCCCTCGGCCCACTCGCCCTCGCCGCGCTCCTCGCGGGGCTCGCCTCGGCGTGCGAGATCGGCGTAGGCCGCGAGCCCACGAGCCCCACCGCGGCGCCCGAGGACGATCTCGCGGCCCGCGTGGACCTGCGCCAGCTCACGCCGCGGGTGCTCGTCCACACCTCGTACCGCGTGCTGCCCAACGTGGGCCGCTTCCCGTCGAATGGGCTCCTCGTGTGCACACGCGGAGAGGGCGCGCTCGTCGACTCGGCGTGGGGAGAGCAGCCGACGGCGCGGCTCCTCGAGCTCGCGAAGGCCCGCGGGTGCCCCGTGAAGAAGGCCGTCTTCACCCACTCGCACGACGATCGCACGGGTGGGCTCGCCACGCTCTTCGCGGCGGGCGTCACCCTCTACGCCACCGAGAGGACGACCACGCTCCTCGTGCACCCTGGGTTTCGCCCCGAGCCGATCGTGTCTCCCCAGCGCCTCGTGCTCGCCGGGGTCGAGGCCGAGGTGCTCGACCCCGGCCCCGCCCACGCGCCCGACAACGTCGTCGTGAGCCTCCCCGGCGAAGGGCTGCTCTTCGGAGGGTGCATGATCAAAGCTTCGGACGCGAAGACCCTCGGCAACGTCGCGGACGCGTCGCTCACGACCTGGCCCGCGGCGCTCGACGCGGTCGCGGCGAGGTACGGCACGGCCACCGTGGTGGTGCCGGGCCACGGCGACCCGGGCGGCCCCGAGCTCCTCGCGCACACACGAGCGCTCGTCGCGAAGGCCCTCCATTGAGCGAGAGCCCTCGGCGGACGCGGATTCAGGTGAAGATGATCTGCGCGCCGTCGGCGAGGTCGTAGAAATCACCGGCGGTGATCACGTCCTTCACCTGCGGGATGAGATCGCCCTTCTCGCGCTTGAACATCTTCATGGCGAGCTCGCAGGCGTAGAGCTCGGCGCCCGCCTCGTCGAGGATGCCGAGCATGTCGCGCACGGTCGGCAGATCGAGCTCCTCCATCTGCTTTTTCATCATCTTCGCGGCCAGGCTCTCCATGCCCGGGAGCCCCGCGACGATGGTCGGCATGCCCGAGGCCGCGTTCCCGGCCAGGTTCACGTGCAGGTGATCGACCTTGCTCTCGGTGATGATGTCGAGGCCCCAGAACGTGAAGACCACGAAGCACTCGATTCCGGCCTGGCGCGCGGCGTTGGCGAGGATGAGGGACGGATAGGCCTCGTCGAGGCCTCCGTGCGAGGCGATGATGGCGACTTTGCGCGTAGCTTGGGCGATGGGGCTCATGGGGTTCTCGCGTGGCAACGAGGTTTCGTGGATCAGAGGCAGCCGGCAGGCTTGGGGATCCCGGCGATCTTGGCGATCGTGCGGCCGGGCGCCTTGGGGAAGAGGGCGTAGAGGTCTTTCGTGGAGACGCCGAGCCCGAGCGTGATGCGCCGAATGTTCGGGGACACCCCGGTCTTCTCGAAGTCGTCCCGGGCGAACGCGATGACCTTGAGGTGCTCTTCGCCGAGGGCCACGCCGAGCGCGGCGGCGAGGTCGTTCGCGAGCTCGGGTGTCCACGCGGAGGCGTCGGCGAGGTGACCATCGGGCGTGAACTCGACACCTCCGAGGCGCGTCGTGGGTGGAGGCGTCGCTGCGACCGTGTGCGCCCGAGCCCGTGGCGCGCTCGCCGGAGACTGCGGGCGAGGCGCGGGCCTCTCGACGCCGAGGGCCTTCTTTTTTCGGGCTCCCGTGATGGCGTCGAGCTTCTGGCGCTTCGACTCGGCCGCGCTCGGCTTCTTCTTGCTCGCCATGACCTCGGCGGCTTTTCCGACGTGGCGCATGAGATCCATCATCACGGCCATGCCGCGCTGGACCTCGTCGTCCCGCGTGGCGCGGACCATGCCCAAGATCCCCATCGGCTCGACCTTGTCGACCGATTGGAACGCGGCCGAGGCCTCGCCCGCGATCTGGAGCACCTCGGGTTGCGTCATCGCGCGCACCGTCTCCAAGATCGACACCACGGCGTCTCCGAGCTGCCTCACGTCATCGGGAGTGAACCCCTCGACGATGCGCTCGCCGACCGAGAGGAGCTCGCTCCCGAAGAGGAAATAGCCGCGTTTGTCGAGATCGTCGAGCTTGTGGGTGGCGACGTTCATCACCTCGCGCAAGATGGGAGTCGCCTCGGCGAAGAGCTCTTCGGTCTTCTTCTGGCGTTCGACGAGATAGGCCATGTGTGACGTGAGCACGTCGAGCTTGGCCTCGATGTGGGAGAGCTTCTCTTGAGTCGCGACGTCCATCATTCGCTCCATTTGCCGGCCATGAGCATGCGGTGATCGAGGGGGAGCTCCTTGCCTTCGAGGAGCACGTTCCAATAGAGCCACTTGAAGGCGAGCTTGCCCCAGTGGTTCACCGCGCTCTCCTCGAGCAGCGTGAAGGGGCCCACGCCGGGGAGAGGGAACCTGCCGGGCAAGGGCTCGGTCTCGTAGTTGAAGTCGATGAGCATGGCCTTGCCGTGGCCGGTCTCGATGAAGCAGTTGGCGTGACCGTCGAACCCGGCGAGGAGCTCTTTCCCCGCGACGAAGCGCAGCACGTTCTCGAAGAGCACCTCCGACTGGAAGTGGGCCACGGCCCCGGCCTTCGACGAGGGCAGATCCGTCGCGTCGCCGATCGCGAACACGTTCGGGAAGTGGAGGCTCTGGAGGGTGTGTTTGTGCGTCGGGAAGAAGCCCGCAGCGTCCCCCATTTGCGAGGTCGCGATGGCCTCGGAGCCGGCGTGTACCGGCACGGTCACGAGCAGGTCGTAGGGCTCTTCGCGGCCGTCGTAGGCCTTCAGCACCTTCCGCGCTCCGTCGACCGACGCGACCGAGAAGTCTCCCGTGACGGTGATGCCGCGCTCGCCCATCATGCCCGAGAGCGCCGCCGAGGCCTTCGGCTTCGTGAAGGCCCCCTCGAGCGGGGTCGCGTACACCATCTCGACCTTGTCGCGCATGCCACGCTGGGTGAAATACGCCTCGGCGAGGAACGCGAGCTCGAGCGGCGCGACGGGGCACTTGATGGGCATGTCCATCACGTTCACGACGAACCTGCCGCCGCGAAACGACGCGAGCGCGTCGCGCAGGGCGAGCGCCCCCTCGAGCGTGTAGAACTCGTGCGCGGTCTTTTTCCAGCCTTCGCCGGTGAGCCCCTCGGTGGCCTCGGGCACGATGCGCGAGCCGGTCGCGACCACGAGCACGTCGTACGGGAGCTTTCGTCCGCCTTTGACGTGCACCACGTTCTCGGTCGGCGCGATGCGATCGATCTCCCCCAGCACCACCTCGACGCGCGGGTCGAAGAGGCGCGAGCGCGGCTTCACGATCTCGCTCTCGCGGTACGCCCCGAAGGGCACGAAGAGCAAACCGGGCTGGTACACGTGGAGGTCGTCGCGGTCGATCACGGTGATCTTCCACGCGTCCTCCGGGAGGGCGCGCACGAGCTTCTGCGCCATCATCGTCCCGCCCGTTCCACCGCCAAGGATCACGATCCGTTTCATCGAGAGCTTCTCCTCGGCCCGGCCTTTTGCACGCGCCGATCCAAGGTGAAATCGCGGCGATTGTCGCGGCCCCGCGCCGAGCTCACGCAAGCTGGGCGCACGCGCGCACGACGTGCGCCGCCCTCCGCTGACACGTTCGTGGCCTTGGCGATTTTCGTCGAACCCTCGAGGCCTCGACCTGGCTCTCACTCGCTCGTTTTGCGTCCTCGTGTGGGAGCTCGCGCAGCCCACGCGTACACGTAACGGTCGTTACACACATTTCTCTGGGGAGAGCGCCCGTCGGGTCGCCGTACGATGGAGGGCTCACTCGAGGTACCCCATGCGACGAACCTTCGCCATCGCCCCTTTGCTCGCCCTCGCCGCCCTCGCCGCCACCTCGGCCACGGGCTGCAACATGATCCCGGTCAAGCTGCACACCGAGTCGACCATCGTCCACGCGGACGGCAAGGTGGAGCACAAGGAGCACGACTGGGAGGGCACGCTCGACCAGCTCCCCGGAGAGCTCGCGAAGGCCGGCGCCGAGCTCGCCGACGTGACCGCGAAAATGGCGAAGGAGCTCACCGACGTGCCTCCCCCCGGCCACGTCGCCTTGAAGGACCTCGGCCCCGGCTTCGACAAATTCGAGGGCGACAAGGACACGAACTTCCTCCTCGTGGCGAAGAACGAGAAGGGCGAAAAAGAAGACTTCGAGTACGTGAAGCTCGGCATCGACTCGTACGACGACTTCTTCAAGACCGCCCAAGAGCTCCACGCCCTCACCTGGGAGGCGACGCAGACCACGTCGCACATTCGGCAGTTCTCGAGCCGCGCGCTCAGCGAGAAGATCGACGCCGGCGCGAACCTCAAGGTCGCCCTCGATCGCGCGAGCGGCGCGAACGCCACGGCCAAGACCGAGCTCACGAAGCTCGGCGACCTGTCCGTGCTGCTCGCGACGATCGTGCCCGAGATGGTGAGCAAGACGACGCACCTCGTTCAGGCTGGCGAGAAGCTCGTCGCCGGCGCCCCGAGCGCGCTCACGAACCCGAAGTTCGCGACGCACCTCGGCCTCGTCAAGAAGGGGCTCCTCTCGAGCATCCTCGTGGTCAAAGAGTCGGGGAGCGCCATGGTCGGCCTCGGCAAGGACCTCTCCCCCTTCAAGAAGACCGCCCTCGCCCCGAGCCCGAGCGACCCGTTCGGCCTCCTCCCCGAGGCACCGAAGCGGGTCCTCGCCCTCCGCTAGTCCCGGTCGCGCCCGCTCTCGCCCTCTCCCCCGTGCCCGTGCCCGTGCCCGTGCCCGCTCTCGCCCTCTCCCGCTCTCCCCCGTGCCCGTGCCCGCTCTCCCCCCTCTCCCGCTCTCCCGCTCTCCCCGTGCCCGTGCCCGTGCCCGTGCCCGCTCTCCCGCTCTCTCCCGCTCCCGCTCCCCCTCTCCCCCGCTCTCGCCCTCTCCCCCTCACTCCCCAAGAGCCGTCACGAGCCCTTGGACCGCGCCCTGCACCCGGGCAAGCGCGCGCTCGAGCACCCCGTCCGTGGCCTCTTCGGCCTCACGATCCTCCCCGAAGAGCTCCGCGGGCGAGATGGGCTCGCCGATGCGAAAACGAACGGTCGCCGGCACGACGGGCAAAAATACGAACGGTGACGTGAGCCACGCCCACGTGGCGACGCCCTTCACCCACGGCCGCCACGGCCGCGTGACGATCGCCACGGCGCCCGCGACCCCGAGCGCCGTGAGCGCGAAGCGTTTCAAGCCCACGAGCCTCGGCAAGACGAGCAGCTTCGGCAGCACGTGCCGCGACCGAAGCAGAATGGGCACCGTGAGGTGGCTCCCCCGAATGCCCATCGGCACGATCGGCACGTTCGCCTTTCGGGCCATCCGCAAGAAGCCTTTTCTCCCGCCGAAATCGACGAGATCGTGCTCCCACACGGGCCGCAGCGTCTCGTGGTCACCCCCAGGGAAGACGAGCATGGGGACGCCCGAGGCGAGCGTCTCGTAGCCGCTCTCGTACGTCGAAGGGACGGCGCCGAGGTTCTTCATGAGGTCGCGAAAGCCCGGGAACATGAAGGCGATCGGGTGCGCGAAGCCGGCGAGCGGCCGCTCGTGCCCGACCTTCTCCAGGTAGAGCGCCGAGAAGCACGCAAGCTCCGAGATGGCGATCCCTGCCCCGTGGTTCGCCACGAGCAAGAAGGGCCCGTCGGGCAGGTTCTCGATGCCCTCGAGCGTGGGCCTGTGCGCAAGCTTCGCGGCTCGGCCGAGCACCTCGGTGACGAACGCCCGGAGCTTCGGGTGAACCTTGCCGGGGCCGGGCTCGTGGCGAGAATCGTCCATCGTACGAAGCCTACGGGAGCGTAGCTCCGTTCGCACGTGCTCGAGCGTCGAGCGCCCAAAAGTCCATTCGTGCTCGGGAATGGGGCGTAGGCGGAGCCGGTTTCTTCCCCGATGAGCACCGCCCCCGAGCCCAAGCCCGTCGCGAGCCCTCCCCCGAGCCCGCCCCGCGCCTCCGTCGAGCTCGCCAAGAGCCTCGGGAGGTTCGCGTGGCCTTCGGCGTTCGTGGCGATCTTCGCGATGGGCGCCCACACGCTCGCCCCGTCCAAGACCGCGGCCGACGCACCGACCGAGCACAAGGTTTTGGTCGCCCCGTCGGACACGGTGATCGAGAAGCTCGCCGCCCTGGGCAAGCTCGAGACCGCCGCCATGCGCCTCGAGAAGGTGGTCGACGTGACCGACACGCAGAAGCACCTCTTCGGTCTCGTCGAAGCCGAGGACACGCTGCTCTACGTGGCGAAGGGCGAGGCCGTGCTCGGCGTCGACCTCGGGAAGGTGCGCCCGGGCGACCTCACCTTCGACGCGCAGACCAAGACGGCGAGCCTGCTCTTGCCCGAGCCCGAGGTCTTCTCGACCCGGCTCGACGAGATCGGATCCCACGTGCACGCGCGCCGGACGGGCCTCCTCGCCGAGAAGAACCTCGAGCTCGAGGGGATCGCCCGAAAGCGTGCGCTCGCGGCGTTCGCCGAGGCCGCCGCCGATCCGAAGGCGCGAGAGCTCGCGCGCACCCAGGCCGAGGCCGAGCTCCGCAGGCTCGCGAAAGCCTTCGGCGCCACCGAGGTGACCGTCACCTTCCGCGACGTCGCCACGGCCGAGCGCGGGCCCTGACGACGCCCCCCCCTCGTGATCAGCTCTCCTTCGAAGAGCGACGCGCGAGCACCAGCGCCGCGAGGACCGCGAGCGAGACCGCGAAGACACCGGGAGCCGCCCCGCGCGGAGAGGCCGCGCAGCTCGAGCTCGACGTGCTCCCTCCGGAGCCCCCGTCGGCCGCGCCGCCATCTCCCGAGGCGCCCCCCGCGCCGCACGTGAGGCAGTCGTAGCTCACCTGGCCGCAGGGCGTCTTGCCGCCGTCGCAGTCGTAGTTGATGCGCGAGCACGTCGACGTGGCGCACGTGCCCTGCGCACCGTCGTCACGCGTGCAGCCATCGCCGGCCTTCTTCGTGGTGCACCCCGAGGAGTTGGGCGGGGGCACGTCGGCGCGCGCATCGGACGGAGAGAGCGCGAGCGCGAGGGCGACGAGGGCGGGGGCGGCGGCGACGACGGTTCGCATGAGGGCTCCTGGTTGGAATCAGACGAAGGGGCGAAAGAGCGTATGGAGGAGCGCCTGGCCACCGACGGGCGACGCCAAGAGCTCCCCGAGGTCCCAGTAGTCGACGTGCTCGACCACGAGGCCGTCGCGCCCGCGGAGCCGCGACACGCCCTCGACGCGCACCTCGGGCCCGAGCACGGGGCGCATGGTCATGACCCAGTGAAGGTAGAAGAGCGACGCGTCGCCGGTGACCTCGGACACGTCGAACCGGAGCGCGCGCGACATCTTCACGAGCTTCCGGTTCATGGCCAAAAAGCGCTCTTTTCCGCGGCAGGTTTGCATCGGATCGCGGAAGACCATGTCGTCGGCGTAGAGGCGCGCGACCTCGGCGTAGAAGGGCTCGGGCGCGCGAAGATCGAGCGCAGAGAGCATGTCACGGACGGACTCGGGGAGACGGGAAGGTTCCATGGATGACCCGATGCCGGTCAGCGTAGCGCGGTTCTTCGTGCCGTCACGGGGGGACGATGCGCCCGTCGACGATCCGGACGATTCGGTCGCACGCGTCGGCGATGCGCGGGTCGTGCGTGACGACGAGGAACGCCGTGCGAAGCTCGCGGTTATACCGCCGCATGAGCGCGAGCACCTCGGTCGACGACTCGGTGTCGAGGTTGCCGGTGGGCTCGTCGGCGAGGACGAGGGCAGGCTCGTGCAAGAGCGCCCGCGCCACGGCCACGCGCTGCGCCTGGCCCCCCGAGAGCTGCGTCGCGCGGTAGCTCGCGCGCTCGCCGAGGCCCACGTCGCGGAGCAACGTGAGGGCCCGCTCTCGCGCCTCGGGGCTCGGCGCGCCTCCACGCCCCCACCCCGGGAGCAGCACGTTCTCGAGCGCGGTGAAGGCCGGCAAGAGGTGATGAAACTGGAAGATGAACCCGAGCTTCTGCCCACGGAACGCCGTGAGGCCAGCCTCGTCGAGCGTGGTCGTGTCGGTCCCGTCGATGACGACCTTGCCCTCCGTGGGGCGATCGAGGAGGCCCGCGATGTTGAGCAGCGTGCTCTTCCCCGAGCCGCTCGGCCCGACGAGCGCCACGAGCTCCCCGGCGAGCACGTGCATGTCGACGCCACGCAGCACCCGCGAGCGCGCGGGCCCTTCGCCGAAATCTTTGATGGCCCCCTCGACGAGGAGCGCCTTCTTCGCCTCGGTGTCAGCCATTGCGGATCGCCGTGGCCGGGTCCATGCGTGACGCACGACGGGCCGGGAGGAACGCCGAGAGGAGGCCCACGGTCGTCGCGAGCAGGGTGGCCCCGGCGAAGAGGTCCCACGTGAGCACGATCGGGAAACGCGGCTGCCCCTTCTCGTCGAGCGCGAGCGTGCCGAAGAAGAGCGAAAAACCCGCGCCCATGGCCGAGCCGATGAACGAGCCCACGAGGCCGAGCACGCCGCCTTGGATGAGGAACACGTAGAGCACCCGGCGCGCCGGCGTGCCCACGGCCCGCAAGATGCCGATCTCGCGCGATTTCTGGACGACCGACACGATGAGCACGCTCGCGATGCCGAGCGCCACGGCGACCACCACGAAGAACTGGATCATGCTCTTCGAGCTGCTCTGCGCCGAGAGACCCGACAAGAGCTCGGCCGAGAGCACCATCCAGCTCTCGGCGAGGAGGGGCATCGTGGCGCGCACGTCGCCGGCCACACGCTCGGCTTCGAACACGTCGGAGACCTTCACCTCGAGCGCCGTCGCGCCGCCGGGCAGCGCGTAGAGCGACTGAGCCTGGCGGAGCGAGGTGAGGATCCACGCGCCGTCGGCGCCCTTGTTGCCGATCTCGAAGAGCCCCGAGATGGTGAGCGTGTCGTCGATGCCCTCCGCCGTGACCACGCGGATCTTCTCGCCGACGGTGACGCCGAGGTCCTTCGCGAGCACGGCCCCGATGACGACCTGGCTGCCTGCCACGTCGTACCGGCCTTGGACGAGCTTCTTCTTCACGTCGAGGATGCCGAGGTAGCGCTCGGGCTCGATGCCTCGGACCACGACCGGCTTCTTCGCGCTGCCCCGCTCGGCGAAGGCCGCTCCCACGACCGTGGGCGACACGGCGACGACGCCCGGCACGCCCTCGAGCTCCCGCATGCGGCGGGGCCATTGATCGATCGAACGGAGGCGCTGCGGCGCCTTCTGCACCGAGCGCGCGAGCTTTTTCGCCTCGTCGCCCCGCGCGAGCGGGCGTGGGGCCTCGTCGGGCACGCGCACGGTGATGTGAGGCTGCGAGCCCAGGGTCTTGTCGATGAGGCTCGTCTGCAGGCTCGAGATGAGCGCCGACAGGAACACGACCACGCTCACGCCCACCGACACGGCCGAGAGCACGAGCAAGGTCTGGGTGCGCCCCTCGCGGAGGTACCGCATGGCCACGAACCACTCGAAGGGCATCTCAGGGCTCCTTGCGGGTCGCGGTGACGCGTTTTCCCTCGGGCACCACGCGGCCGTCGGGGACGACGAGCTCCGTCCCCGGCTCGAGGCCCGACACGATCTCGGTCGTGCCCTCGCCGGTGATCCCGAGCTTCACGTCACGCCGGTGGGCCTTGCCCCCCTCGACGGCGAGCACCCACGGCGTGGGCGTGGCCGCACCGCGCACGGCCTCGGTCGGCACGACGAGCACGTCCTTCTTGGAGGCGACGAGGAGATCGATCGACACGGTCATGTCGGGCAAGAGGTACTTCGGGGGCTTGGGCACGCGCAGCCGCACCTCGACGGTGCCACGCTGCGGATCGATCGACGGCGCGATGTACGAGGTCTCGGCCTCGAACGACTCGTTCGGGAACGCGTCGGCCGACGCCAAGGCCTTTTGACCGAGCGCGATGGCCGCGAGGTTCCGCTCGTCGGCTTGGAACGTGAGCTGCTCGTCGCCGTCGGCGGCGATGGTGAAGAGCGCGCGCCCGGGCTGCACCACGTCCCCCGGCTCCACGGCCCGCGTGAGCACCGTGCCCGGGCTCGTCGCGAGGATGCGGAGCTGAGAGAGCCGCACCTCGGCGCCTGCCCGCTGCGCCTCGGCCTGGAGGAGGGCCGAGCTCGTCACGCGCGTGTCGGCGCCCGTGGGAGAGGAACCGAGGCTCTGGGCCTCGGCGGCGGCCTTCTGGGCCTTCGCGAGCTCGAGCGCACGCTTGACCGTGTCGAGCTCGACGGCAGCGACCGCGCCCTGGGCCGCGAGCTTCTGCGTGCGGTCGTAGTCGGCCTGGGCCTTGTCGAGGTTCGTCTGGGCTTGCGTGAGCGACTGGTTCGCCACCACGGCGCCCACGCTCCTGAGCTGGGACACCCGCGCGCGTGCCTGCTCCACCGCGGCGGCTGCCTGCGCGAGCTGTGCGCGGGCCTCTTTGTCGTCGATCTGGACGAGCAGCTTGCCCGTGTCGACGTGCTGTCCGAGCTCGGCGCCGACCGAGACCACGAGCCCCGACGCCGTGGCCGACACGGTCACGCGGGAGGGCGCGAGCACCCGACAACTCGCGACGATACGATGCTCGAGGTCCTTCTTCTCGGCGACCACGGTCGTCACGCGCACGCCGCGCGAAGCCGCCGCGTAGGCGCCCCCACCTGCGAGGGCGAGCACGAGCACGATCGCCGCGGCCTTCTTCGGAGCCATGGGCATGGTGCCCCACGCTTACGGAAAACCCGGCGAGAGGGCAACCTCGCCGACGCCCCCACGGTGTGCCGGACACGAGCTCCGCCTCTTCGCGCGCACCGTTTGCGCCGGCGGCAGGCTCAAGGGGGCTTGGGTTTGCCCTGCTTTTCTTCCATGGCCTTGGCCGCCACGTCGTCGGGCAAGAAGGCGTAGCTCGACCCGATGACCCCGACGAGGTTCCAGCGTGACAAGGTCGACGTGCCCGTGGCCGGGTTCGAGATCGTCGCGAGCGAGAACTCGCCCTTGCGCACGATCGTGCTCGCCTCGCCATACGAGAACGAGAGCCCGAACGTGCCACGTGTCTGACTGCCCGTGAGACTGAGCGCGCCCGTGAGGCCGAACATGTGGATGCGGTCCTCTTCGGACGTGGTCGCCTTCACGGTGGAGAAATCCGTGAACGCGCCCATGGCGACCGCCACGCCGCGGGTCACCCGCACCTCCGCGCCGAGCCCCACGTTCGGCGTGAGGACGCGCGAGAGCACCGTGTTCTCCGAGGCCGTGGGCTCGACGCCTTCGACCCTCACGGGCACGAGGTCGTACGCCTGACGCACCTCCCGCGGGAGAGACAGGGACACGTCGCCCGAGACGGTGAGGCGCTCCCCCGAGTAGGCGACGCCCGCGGAGACCTTCATGGGGAAGCTCGCCGCGCTCTTCCCCGTGTAGCGCACGGGCGCCGCGTCGAGCACGGGCGCGCCGTTCTCGCCGAAGCCCGCGTACGCCACGTTGGTGCTCGATTTGTACGAGCCGTACACGTCGAGCGAGGGGGTAGCGACCGAGAGCCCGACCGAGAGCGCGCGGGTCGGCGTGTAACGCGCGCCGAGCTTCGCGCGGAGGCCGAGCGCGAGGGCCTCGGCGTCCTCGTCGAGCGAGACGAACTCGGTGGCGTTTTGGGCGATGGGGTTCGTGACGAGCACGCTCGTCGACTGGTTCAAGATGCGAATGGCGCCTCCGAGCGAGGCCCCGAGGGAGAGCTTCGGGAGCACCTGGATGCCGTACCCGAGGTCGCCGGCGAGCACGTCGTCACGCACGGTGGCCGACAGGAAGTTCCGCGTCGACGGGCTCGTCGGGTCGGCCTTGAGCGCGATCGACGCGGGGACCGTGATGAGGAAGCCGAACGCCTGGCGGTAGCGCCCGGTGTCCTCTTCGCCTTCCGAGAGGATGTACACCGCACCGACGGCGCTCGGGATCGAGTGGTACGTGGTGGCGCCGATGTCTTGTCCTTGCCCGTAGGCGCCGGGGATCGACAGGCTCTGCACCATATAGGCGTTGGCCACGAGCTCGAGGTGCGAGTGCCGGGCGCACGCGAGGCTCGCGGGGTTGTAGTGGAGGGCGACCTCGTCGCACGCGAGCGCGGTGTACGCGCCCCCCATGCCGGCCGCGCGGCTCCCCATGAGGTGGAGGTTCTGGTTGTCGTACACGGTGGGGCTCCCGCCCGCGCGCGCCGCACGTGGGGAGAGACCCGCGAGGATCACGAGGGACACCAGCGCGGCGCATGGACCGAGGCGACGAGAGGCCATCGCCTCGAGTATCGAACGCCACCTCCCGCGCGGGGAAGCCCAAACGGCAAGTGATCCACGAGATGCCCCGCTACGCTACGTTGGAGGAGCGGAGTAACCGTGGGCCGCGCGCGTCGTAAGGAGCCTCATGAGCATCTGTTGGGGATGTGTGGTGTCGGCGTCGTCCTTCGTGAGCGTCATGGGCCTCGGTCAGCTCACGTCGTTCGTGGCGAACGCGCGGCGAGCGCGGGCCATGCGCGCCGTCGACGAGGGAGCGCAGAAGGATCGTGCGCCCGAGGCGCCGACCGAGCGGGCGATCCCGACGGCCTTCGTGCGGTGAGAGCGTCACTTTCCAACCCGGCACGAAGACGCCGACGAGCCCAAGGATCTCCGCCCCCGTGAGGTAGAACGCACGCCATGCGACGACGTTCCACCACGAGCTCCGCCCCGCTCCTGTCGCTCGCCTTGAGCACACTCGGTCTCGCGTGCTCCGGGGCGCCCGAGGCGACCACGCCGCGCAGCACCCCACGGGCCGAGAGCTCGGCGTCTTCCGCCCCGACCGTCGAGAGCGCGCCGTCCGTTCGTCTCGGGGCGACGTTCCCCCCGCCGAAGCCCCAGCCGATCCCGGTCCCTCGCGTGATTGACGTCCCCAAGGGGTGCGAGGGCGCGGCGCTCCGCCTGGACGCCACGCTCACGGCCTGCGCGTGCGCGGAGCAAGACACGAAGGTCGCCGCCGATGGGCACGTCATGGTCCGCGCGGGGACGAGCTGCGGAGCACCCCACGCCGACGAGGCCGGCCCTCCTCCGCGGCTCACGCTCACCCCCGAGAGCCCCACGGTCGCTCCGGGTGGCGTGGCCCGCGTGACGGTGACGCTCGAGAACGACGGCCCTCGCGCGCGGCGGTACCGCGTGGAAGATCGCAGGCTCGCGGCGCGCTTCGTGAACACCGATGGCAGTCTGCTCCCGGCGATCCACGGGTGGGACGGGAGCTACCGCGAGGAGGCCCTCGTCGCGCTGCCCCCCGGCGGCAAGGCCGTCCTCGTGCTCGAGGCCGCCGCCACGCAAGAGACGCCCGCGACCGGCAAGGGCCCGCTCCCCCGCGGGAAGTACGCCATCGAGCTGCGCCTCGGCTCGCTCGGCGGCACGAAGCTCGTGCCCGTCGAGGTGCGGTAGCCCGAAGGACCCTGCTACGTTCCTCCTCGTGCCCACGGCCCGTACGAGGGGCGAGTCGGCTCACGAGCCGCGCTCGCCGGAGATCCGCGCCGATGTCTCGGTGCCGAGCCCAAAGACCCAGCGGGCGTTCGCGCTCCTTGGCGTCGCCGCCGTGCTCGCGTGTGCCGTCGTGCGGCTCGCGGACCTCTCGCCCCTGCTCGGCGCCCTCGGCCTCGTTCCGATCCTCCTCACGTGGCTCGGGTCACGACGGAGCGGGGACCTCGCCTTCGTGCGGCGCGACGAAGGCCGGCTCGTCGTGCGATTCCAAGAGCTCGCCACGCAAGCGTCGGTACCCGTCGAGGGGATCGACGGGGTCGACTTCTCGATCACGACGAAGTCACGGGGCGCCGTCGAGGATCCCGAGGTGACGGGGGCGACGCTCGCGCTCGTTCGGAGCGACGGCGGCGTGCTCGCCGAGCTCACGTTCCCGGATCTCGCGTCGGCGCGCGCGGCGCTCTCGACCTTGAGCCTCGCCGACGACGACCGACGGCGCACGTTCCGAGGAGGACAGCGCCGGCTCGTCTTGCCGTGGCGCGAGCAAATCCTCGTCGGGCTCGTGGCCGTCGCAGGCGCCGCCTTCGCCTTCGACGCGGTCGGCCCTGGCATCACGAACTTCGCGCTCATGCTGGCACCCATCGTCGCGAGCGCTTTCGCGAGCGCGGCGTCGGTCACGGTCGGGGCCGACGGGATCACCGTACGGAGGCTCGCGCGGAGGCGGTTTTATCCGTTCTCCGAGGTACGTGGCGTGAGCGACGCGCCGGCACGAAAGGCCATCGAGCTCTTGCTCGAGCGTGGCTCGGTCTTCCTGCCGCTGCGCTCCGAGGCCGTGTTCGATCCGCAGCGGGCCGAGCTCGTTCGGGCGATCGAGGTGGCCCTCGCGCGGTACCGAGCGCTCGCGAACGGCGCCGCGGCCGACCTCACGACCCTCGCCGAGGGCGACGGGCCCTACCGGCGCGCAGAGCCCACGGCGGACGCGCTCCTCCGCGTCGTCGAGAACCCCGCCGCCCCCCTCGGCGCGCGCGAGCAGGCCGCACGAAGGGCCGTTCGAGTCGACCCTGCGGCGCGTGCCCGTGTGCGCGTCGCGGCCGAAGCCAGCGCCGACGAGGCGACCCAACGCGCCCTCGAGGAGGCCGCGGAAGGAGAGCATGCCGAAGCCGAGACGGACGTCCCCGGGACGCGCCTCTGAGCGGGGACGAGGACCCGAGCGCTTCCTCTCGATCCTGGAGAGCTCCCCCTTCGCCGCGCACGCCGCACGCCGCCCGACGCGCGACGCGCGACCGTGGATGGCCCCGCGCTCCGAGGTCCCGCGCGCTCCCGGCCCGCGTTGACATGCCCAAACGACAGAGGGATGATCTCGGCGTGGCCCACTATCGCAGCGCGAGGACGTGCGCGCGGTGTGGGGTTCCCGCGACGGACGATCGCGGCGAGTGCTCCGCTTGCGGGCACGTGTGGGGGTCTGCGCACGAGTGCCCCCACTGCGGCGTGCGCATCCGCGCGGTGCGCAGCGAGGCGTTCCGCTGGGCATGCCCGGGCTGCGGGGGCTTCCGTCTCCCGCCTCGCCTCGTCCGATCGCTCACGGCGGACCCGGGCGGGGAGGTCCGAGCCGTCAGCGAGGGACACGACGCGGCCATGGCCGAAGCGCGGCGCGCGCGGCGCGTGGTCGTCTGGGTCTTCACGGCGGTCGTGGTGTCGGCGGTCGGCGCGGTGGTCGCCATCGTGCTCGAGAGCGCCATCGGAGCGGCGGTCCTCGCGAGCCTCTGCCTCCTGGCCGTCTGCGCGGCGGTCTGGGCCCGCACACGGCTCGGGCGCGCCAACGTCATGGAAGTGGACGCGCGCGCCGAGGTCCGCCGCACCTTCCGTCGCGTCGTCGCCCACGTCGTGCGACAGGAGGGCCTCTCCGACGCCGAGATCGACGACCTCGTGCAGTCGACACGCGAGGTCCGGCGGGTGCGCCTCTCGGCGGGCACCTCGGGCCGCCACGACGAGCCGACCTCATCGCCCGAGCTCGAGCCAGAGGCGGAGGCGAACGCGGACGAGGAGGCGAGTGCGGAACGGTAGCGAGGCACCTCGCCAGCCAGCGCGGAGCCAAGGTGTTGGGCGCACCGTGCCCATGACAGGCGCTGCTGACGAGACGAAGCCGTGGCGTCAGGCCGACGTCCTCGACGGGCGGAGATCGGCTCTCGAGGCGTCGACGTGCGCGCACGAACGAAGCTCGCGCGGCGCTACCCCTTCGCCGACTTCGCGGCCTTCGCGCAAGCCGTGGCGAGCGCGGCGAGGCTCTCGAGGGTCACGCCTTCGATGCGCAGCGTCGAGGGCTTCCCGGGCCTGCCCGCGGCCGCGACGACCTTGACGCCGTGTTTCGTGAGCGCCTTCGTGAGCGCCGCGGCCACCTCGCGCTCGGCCTCTCCCACGCGGCTCCCGCGCTTGCCCTTCGAAGGGCGCGCGGCGCGGATCTCGGCGCTCGCTTCGGCGAGGGCGCGCGCGCTCGCGGCCTTGGGCACGATCTTCTTTCCGCTCGGAAGCACCAGGGCCTTCCGGCGCCGCAAGAGGTCGCCGGGGCTGTCGTCCTCGGGGGTGGCGTTCGCGAGCCCCACGAGCGCCGCCGCTTTGCTCGAGCCGACGCTCATCGCCTCCTCGCGGGTCATGCGCGTCACGATGTCGACGAGGCGGTCGGCTTGCGCCGTGCTCATGCCCCCGTCCTTCTCGCACACCTCGGCGAACGACCGCCGCCCGAGCGCCGCGATCACGTCCTTGTTCTTGAGCCGCACGAGCGCCTCGCCGATGTCGTAGAACGACTCGACGATCTGCGCCCGCCTCCGCGCGATGAGCGCGATGTCTTTCTTGGCGGCCGCGAGGGCCTTCGCCACCTTGAGATCGGCCGCCTGTTTGGCTCGCACCGCGAGCGCCTTCGGGAGCGGACGCCCCCCCTTCTTGGTCGTCATGCGCGAAGCGTACGACGGCCCCCGCGGGGCCTTCCACAGATTCGTCAACGTTGACGAACGCAATCGTCAACGTTGACGATTGGGAAATGAGGCCTCTCGGAGAGGCCTATTTTTCTCGGTGATTTGGTTCGTCAACGTTGACGAACGCCATCGTCAACGTTGACGATTGGGGAAGATTCGGGATCCCGCGCGTCGCGAGAGCGCCCTCCTCGGAGGCGGTCGGAGCTCAGTGAGCGCCCTTCTTCTTGCCGCCCTTGTCGCCCGCCGCGGCGAGCACGCCGGTGGCGATGTCGTACTCCATGCTCTTGGCCGCGATGGTGCCCGTGCCACGGTTCGGTGGGTGCGCCGGCACGCTCACGACGATCTTGTCGGCCATCGCGCCGACCATGGGGTCCGGGCCCCCGCAGTGGTCGAACACGTCCGAGAACTGCGGGGGCGCGTTGCCCGCGAGGCGCACGAAGAAGAGCGACCCACCGTTGCAAGCGTTCCCTGCGGGCATGACCTGGAGCAGCAAGATGCTCCGCGCGCCTCCGGGCCCGTCGAAGTGGCGAAGGATCTTCACGCCCTCGTTGGAGTCACGGAGCGCTTTGACCTTCGCGCAGCCGTCCTTTCCGCCCGCGGGGCAGTCGGCCGGCGGATAGAGCGTCTTCCCGGCGAGCTTCACCTCGGTGCCCACCTCGGCGGCCGTGCCGGCCGGAGTGTCGACCGTCTTCCCCGTCTTCGGTGGCGGCTCGGACGGAGCGCTCGGCGTCGCGGTCGCCGTGCTCGCGGCGGCGCTCGCGGTCGGCGCCGGCGCCGCGTCGTGCTGGGAGGGCGCGGGGGTGTTGCACGCGAGCAGGATCGCCGTGAGGGCGATGGGAAGGACTCGGGAGAGCTTCATCCGGTCACCGTATCAGGTCTCGAGGCAGCGCCTCGTCGACCTTGGTCACGCGATCGTCGTCGTTCCTGGTGCCGAGCGCGCCGCGCGGTCGTGTTCCACGTCCGCCCCGAGATCGCCGAGAGCTCGGTCTCGAGCCACGTCGACGCCGTCGAGACGAAAACGTTGCCTCCCCTGCGCACACCTTGCGCGGCCCGCCGCGGCAGATCGAACGGAGCGCACCGCGCCGAGCGGCAGAACGCGCGTGCGAGCGCCGGAGCTCGGGCCGATGCGCGGGGCACGGTCGTTGCTGACGGGAACGTCATGATCTCCCGTCCCCTCTCACCCCTCGCTACGGCGGCGCTGCCGCTGCTCCTCGCCGTCACCTCGTGCCTCGGAGACCCGCACCGGCCCGATGCGGCGTTCGTGGCGAATTGCTCGACCGAGGGCGCAGACGCGCTGACACGCGGAGTCGTGAGCGTCGAGCCCCACTACGAGCTCAGCTCGGACCACGTGGAGCACCACACCCGCGGCGCCAAGATCCTGCTCGGCGCCCAGCTCGACGCGAAGCGCCTCGAAAGTGCGCTCCGCTGCCAGGCCGCTCGGGTCGATCGGAAGGCGCCCGGCCGAACGGGTGTGCTCGAGGTGTCCCCGACGATGCCCGAGATCGTGGTCACGTCTCAACCGACGGGCACGCTCGTCCTGATCGCGACGTCGAACGACAAGGACGGCGAGCAGGTCCTCGCGAGCGCCAAGGCCCTCGCTCCGCGCTGAAGATCCGTCGCGACGATCCGGGGCGTTCGTAGAACCGCGAGCTTGGGCACGTTCGTTTCGGGGTCGGTCTTCCCGTGCCCGTGCCCGTGCCCGTGCCCGTGCCCGACCGGGTCGGAGCGGGTCGGAGCGGAAGGTGCCGTGGTCTGCGGCGTGATCCATCAGGCGCTGGGTTCGGCGGCAGCTTCACGACGAGCCGCGGTCGAGGGTCGATGCTGGCTCTCGACCACCTCGTTGCGTCCGCCGGGCACGGGCACGGGCACGGGCACGGGCACGGGCGAGAGGGAGAGCCGGCGTTCAGGGACACACCCTAGTCCTCGTCGTCCTCGTCCTCGTCGTCCTCGTCGTCTTCGTCGTCCTCGTCGTCTTCGTCGTCCTCGTCCTCGTCCTCGTCTTCGTCGTCTTCGTCGTCCTCGTCGTCCTCGTCCTCGTCCTCGTCCTCGTCGTCCTCGTCCTCGTCCTCCGCGCCGGCGATGCGGACGGTGACGCGACACACTTCGCCGGCCTCGTCGCGCTCGAGCTCGACGGGGAAGACACCGTCGCCGACCGAGGAGAAGAAGCCGCACATCTTCGCGCCGCCGATCGTCGCCGTGCCTGCCTCGTTCGGGGACGTCCACGCGCCTCGGAGGATGGCGTAGTGGCTCGAGTGCATGCGCATCTCGACGCTCAGCGTCCGCTGCTCCATCGCGCCGACGACGATGCCGACGAAGTGCGGAGGGAGCACGCCCGGCGGGAGGTCCACCCAGCCGTAGTACTCCTCGCCCTCGTACGCGAGCCCCGCTCCCAGGCGCGCCGCGATCGCGTCTTCGTTGCCGCCCCAGAAGACGAAGTCACGGAGCCCGTCCACGCTGCGCTCGTGGTCCCACGCGGAGAGCGCCTCGGCGTCGGCGAAGAGCAGCCGCGCCTCCTCGACGCTCGCGGAGCCGATGCGCTCCTTCGACGCCGGAGGGGTCTCCTTGCACACGAGCGAAACGTGCTCCCACCGGCCGTCGTCGTCGTGTTTCCCCACCACCTTCATCTCGCGGTCCTTCGGGAGGCCGAAGACGCAGACGACGTTCACGTGTGCGAAGCCGAGCTCTCCGAACGGCAGCGCGGCCTCCTCGAGCATGCGGATGCGCGCGCCGTGGCCGATCCGCTGCGGGGAGACCTCGAGCGCGGCGGAGAGCCCCTCGGCCGACGCGAGCGCCGCGAAGAGCGTGCGTGCTTCTTCGGCGGTCGGCTGCTCGACGTCGAAGAGGTACTCCGCCCCGTGCTCCGTGACGAAGCGCGCGAAGGCCTTCTTCGCGTCTCGGCCCGTGAGCACGAGGTCCATGTAGTCGTCACGCTCTTTGCCCGCGACCCCTGCCCACGAGCTCCCGGAGAGGTCGGCGTGGTGGGGCGCGTCGTGGCTCCACTGCCCGAGCGCGCCCATGTCGACGATGGCGAGCTTGCCGCTCGGCAAGGTGACGGTGCCGAGCGTGAGGTCGGAGTCTTCGTCCTCGTCGTTCTCGTCGTCGTCCTCGTCGCCCTCGCCTGCCTCGCCCTCCGCGCCGGACGCACCGACCAGGCGCTCGATCGTCGCGAGCGTCTTCTCGTCGAGGTCGAGCACCATGCCGAGATGACCGGCCGCGCGTGCGACCGCCGCCTTCGCGCCTTCCTTCGCGAGGGCCTCGAGGGTGGGGAGGACCTTCGGCGCCTTCTTCTCGTCGAGCACGTTGCCGAGCCCCAGGATCGAGACGTCGACGACCCAGGAGATCGGCGAGGTGAGGCCGGTGAGGAAGCTCGCGGCCGACGCCTCCCCGAAGGGCGCGCGTGTGTCCACCTTCGCGGCCCACGCGTTCTTCGCCACGAAGGCCGCGACCGCCGCGGGCCTCGGGAGGCTGCGGATGGTCACCTCGAAGAGGCGTCCGCCGAGTGTCCCTTCGACGTCGACGCGCCGCGTGCGCTCGTCGATCCCCTTGCCGTCGATGGTCACCTCCGAGCCGCCCGTGAGGTGGAGCACCGCGCGCGCGTCGTCGCGCCCGTCTGCCGTGGTGACGGTGAGCGCCTTCTTCCCCTCAACGTAGAACGTGAGCGTCCGGCCGCCGTTCGCGCGCGCGTTCTCGAAGAGGAGCACGCCCTCGGGGCCGCGATGGCGATGAACGACGATCCCGGCGTCGTCCCGCTCGTACGAGATCTCGTGGAGCACGCGGCCCTCGCGATCGCGCAGGGTCTCCTTCACGACCTGCTCCTCGGGCACCATCCCGGAGGACGCGTCGCCGAGGTAGAGGGTGGTGCACCACGGCGCCCCGCCTTCGTAGAAGCACTCGTGAAGGGCGTTGCCGTCGGGCTGCCGCGTGTAGCGCGCGGCGACCTCGCCGCCCGGGCGGTACGACACCGAGGTGAGCTGGGCGCCGTCGTCATCGTAGGTCTTCTCGGTGAGGAGCGCGCCGTTCATCGCCCAGGACGTCCACGCGCCACGCGGTTTGCCGTCGGGTCCGACGGGACCTCGGCTCCACCGTTGGGTCTCGTCGTCCCACGTCGCCGACGCAGGCACGTCGGCCGGGCGTGGCGGCGCCCCGAGATCCGGCGACCACGGCTCGCTCGGGTTCTCTTCATGGGCCTCGCGCGCGGCGCGCATCTGCTCGGCGAAGGCCGAGGCGTCTTTGTCGTCGGGCTCGTGGGCGCTTTTGTCTTCGGGCTTGCTCATCGTCGTCGGCCTCGAGGAGAGCAGATTTCCCGGCTCGCGCGACGCACGAAAATCCCGAGACGTCGCGAGGCGCACCAAGGAACGGCCCGCTGCGCACCCGCGGAACCGGCACACCTTGGCACGGCGCTTCGTCCGTTCGGATCAGGGCGCACCTTCGCGCAGTCGGAGCTTTTTGGACTGGCACCGATCGTGCTCGGGTGCGGGCCATGAAGCTTCGCGCTAGCAGCCTGTTGATTTTCGGACCGAGGCCGCTCGACGTCCGCGCCCGACCCGCCGAGGCGCGATCCGAGGAGCGCCCGGAGCCTACTTTTGTAGGTGAGGACGCACCGCAGGATCGCAACGAAGGCGGTCGGGATGCGGCGGCGAGCGGCCGATGGGAGTAAATCAACGGGCTGCTAGCGCCCTCTTCGCTTCGGTTCTCCTCGCGGCCGTACTTGGCGGTTGTGCCCAGGAGGCCCGTCATCCGCACGCGACGGACTTCGTGCTGACCGATGGCTATACCTACGAGAACAACCCGAACGTGACGCTCGCGCGCGAGTATTGGATCATCGTCGCGGACCCGAACGGCGCGCGCGCGATGCTCCCCCGGCCCGACGGGGACCCGCGTGTGGTCGCCGAGTGCGTCGCGAACGGTCCGCTCGCGCCGACGTTGCGAAACGCCCAACTGTGCTCGCAGGCCACGTCGGAGACCCTCGCTCGTGTCAACGCATTGACCCCCGCCGAGGCCGTCCAAGTGTCGACCTTCCTCCACGAGAAGCTGCGTTTTGCAGCAACCGAGGGGGACGCCGAAAAGGGAATCGCGCCGAGCGTGCAGCCCTACCCTCTCACCGACGACATCCTGGACGTGTGCAAGGCGTTCCCCGCGGACCGGAGCGGAGCCCTCCGCGAACGGTGCGACGACGAGCTCAAGTACGAAGGCGCGAGCGCTCGGCCGAGCATCGCCCGCGTGTACTCCGTCGAGGACGCCCGAGCCCTCGCGGCCCGGCTGAACGAGCTCTACGGCATCCCCGGGCGCTGAACGAAGCGGCGCCGAGCCGTGACTCGGGTATCGACGCCGGGCGCGTCCGAGGTCATTTCCCGGCGCACGTCGTGTACTTCCGATCGAAGTCGGGGCGGAGCGCTGCGTCGGCCCGGTGGCGCGAGTCACGCTCTTTGAACGCGGCGAACGCGGCCTTGCAGTCTCCCGCGCGGGCGAGGCACCCTGCGGGGTAGTCGGCGAGGCGCTCCGGTAGGAGCATCACGTCCACATCCGAGTCCGCCTGCCACTTCACTTGAGACTCGAGCCGCTTGGCCGTCGCGAACGCGGCCTGGCAGGCCTTCGGGTCGACCCCTCCGAGGTAGTGTCCGTCGTGGAGGACCTTCATCGCGCGGACGAGCTCTTCGCGAGGCGTGATGCCCTTTAGCCCGGTGCACGAGCGGGCGACGGTGTCGGACGTGACCGTGTCGACCGACGCGGGAGGGAAGCCCATCTTCTCGAGGCTCTTGCGGTAAAGCTCGCGCCCCGCCTCGCACTTCCCCACCTTCATGAGGGCGACCGCGCGTGGCTGGGACAACTTCGAGGCCGGGTTCGTCGAGTGTTTCGCCGCGTCGGGCTCGAGCTTGTCGTACGCGTCGTACTCGGCGAGCGCGCCGGTGTCGTCGTGCGCGAGGGCCTTCTCCTCGGCGGCGCGAAGGTGCCCCTCGGCGTTCGTCGCGGCGCTCCGTTCGGCTTGGATCTTCCCGGCGAGGCTCGCGTCGGGAGGCGCGGCCTCGGGCCCCGCGACGAGGTCGCCCTGCCCGTCGTCGATCGGGCGGAGGGTGAGGCGAATGGGCGTCTTGCAGCCGGAGACCTCGGTCGCCGAATCGCCGCGGCACACCGAGAGGTTTCCGCCCCGCTTCTCGGCCGACCTCTCGGAGCTCGACGCTGCGCCGGCCGCGCCGCCCGGCCCCCGTGCCCCGACGTCGCCCTTGATCGACCTCTGGCTCCCGAGCGCGAAGGCCCCGAGGTTGTAGGCGTACACGTAGTGGGTCGCCTCTTTGCACGCGGGAACGGCGGCGAGCTCTTTGCGGCCCATGGACTGCCGCGTCGACGTGCGAGTACCCGCGACGAAGTACTCCATGAGGAACGACTCGCCGGCGCGCACACGGCCCCCGAGAGACGCGGCGCCGAGTGGGAGCTTCGCGAAGAGCTCGCCTTCGTTCCGGACCTCGATCCGCTCGACCGAGCCGCTCGTCCACTCGACGGGGCGATAGGCGCCGAAGCGCGCCTTGACCGAGTCGTCGCGGCAGCCGTCGACGATCTTGAGCTCGCAACCCTTGTAGGACGCGAAGACGACGTCGTACGCCGCGACCGACTCGAGGAGCGACATGTCCGTGCCGTCCCACTCGATGACGAAGGGGCGCTCGTGGTTCTTGGGGTTGCACGCGTTCTGCCCCGCGAACGTCCCGCCCATGAGGCCGCTCTGCCCCGAGGCGCGCTCGGGGGCGACGGCGGGTGCGCTCGCTCCACAGGCGAAGGTCGAGCCGAGGAGGAGCATGGCGAGCGCGATATGTGTAGACTTCATGGGATCTCCGACCGACCCGAGGCTACCTGCGCGCTCGCTCGACGGGTAGAGCGTAGGGAGCGGCAGCCACCTGGGACGGGGCCCGTGACCTGCGCCGATCGGCGTTGACGACGAGCACGTCTGCTTCGCGCAGAGGCACGGGGCACACGGACGACGCGGGCCGCACGCGACCCGGCGCAGGTCGTCATCGACACGTTCACGTTCGCTTCGTCCCCCGGGCCCCCCGGCGAGGTACGGGTCGTTCCTGAGGTGGTGCCCCGCGACCCCGATGATCGGGTGAAACTGCGGCGATTCGCCATGTTTCGCCGGCCCGCGAGCGTCCTCGGCGTGGCACGACCGGTGCTCCGTGGGGACTCGAGCAGTGTGGCCCTGGGATTCTCCCTGGATGGCGCCTCGCTCGACCCCAGGAGATCCTCATGCGCGCACACACCTCGACCCTCGTCCTCGGCATGGTCGCCGCCGTCGCCTGCGTCCACTGCGGCCTGCTCGAGTCCGTGAGGCCCTCACCACCGGCACCGACGACGACCCACTCCGCCGCGGCGAGCGGTCCGCGCCGGCTCGAGTACTGCGTCGACGCCAACCGGACCTCCCCCGACGCCCCGTCGCTCGGGAGCCTGGCCCCGGAGCTCCGGGCCCGCCTGACGAGCCACGAGTACAAGGTGCTCACCGTCGACGACCGTCACATCGTGATCGAGCTCCCCGCGAACGCGCTTCCGTTCGACGACGATCAGGCGGCCAACGAGGTGCGGGCCGTGCTCCGTCGTCACAAGGGCCCGAGCCTCGCCGAGTGCCGGACCGAGCACTACGAGAACGCGTTCGACGACAACGGCAACTTCAAGAAGCCCCGCAACTGACCGAGCCTAAAGGCCCCACCTCTCCGCCCCACGGGCAGAGCCCGCTGGGCCCCACCTCCAAGTGTTGCGCCCCGGCCCAAGACGGCCGCGGTGCCGCCGTGTGTCGGATGCGCGTACGACGCACCGTCCGGCAGGTGCCGTGCGAGCCTGCCCGAATGAGCCTCGACGACCACGTGGCGGTGCTCGCCCTGGTGCTCATCCTCGCGCTGCTCGTCCCGCTCGCGATCGGCCTTCACCCCGCCTCGATGACGAAGCTCGCCGACAGCCCGAACGTCGCGGCGACCTCGACCTAGGGCGTAGGGAACGGCAGCCACCTGGGACGGGGCTCGTGAGCTGCGCCGATCGATGACCGCGGGCGTGGTATCATCGAGGGGATGAGCGATGACGACGAGCAGCAACGTCTCCTTCGCGCAGAGGCACGGCGGGCACGGATGACGCTCGTCCGCGCGCGACTCGGCGACGAGCCAGCGGAGCCCGGGACGTTCGGCCTCGACGGGATGATCTTGGCAGCCAAGCTCTCGTTTGCGGCTTTCGCCTTCGCGGGACAAGCCATTCCCCGCGTGCCCCGCGCCTCGATGCAGGTCCGCTGGGTACCCAGCCGATGATCGAAGGGGCGCGGCATTGCGCCTGAGCGCGCGCCTCGCGCCGCGGACACCCCTACCCCTTCGCTTACTTCGCGGCCTTCGCGCACGCCGCGGCGAGCGCGGCGAGGCTCTCGAGGGTCACCCCTTCGATGCGCAGCGTCGAGGGCTTCCCGGGCCTGCCCGCGGAAGCGACGACCTTGACGCCGTGCTTCGTGAGCGCCTTCGTGAGCGCCTCGGCCACGTCGCGCTCGGCCTCTCCGACGCGGCTCCCACGTTTGCCCTTCGCGGGGCCCGCGGCGCGGATCTCGGCGCTCGCCTCGGCGAGGGCGCGTGCGCTCGCGGCCTTGGGCACGATCTTCTTTCCGCTCGGAAGCACCAGGGCCTTCCGGCGCCGCAAGAGATCCCCCGGGCTGTCGTCCTCGGGGGTGGCGTTCGCGAGCCCCACGAGCGCCGCCGCCTTGCTCGAGCCGACGCTCATCGCCTCCTCGCGGGTCATGCGCGTCACGATGTCGACGAGGCGGTCGGCCTGCGCCGTGCTCATGCCCACGTCCTTCTCGCACACCTCGGCGAACGACCGCCGCCCGAGCGCCGCGATCACGTCTTTGTTCTTGAGCCGAACGAGCGCCTCGCCGATGTCATAGAACGACTCGACGATCTGCGCCCGCCTCTGCGCGATGAGCGCGATGTCTTTCTTGGCGGCCGCGAGGGCCTTCGCCACCTTGAGATCGGCCGCCTGTTTGGCTCGCACCGCGAGCGCCTTCGGGAGCGGACGCCCCCCCTTCTTGGTCGTCATGCGCGAAGCGTACGACGGCCCCCGCGGAGCCTTCCAGAGATTCGTCAACGTTGACGAACGCAATCGTCAACGTTGACGATTGGGAAATGAGGCCTCGCGGAGAGGCCTATTTTTCCCAAGGATTTGCTTCGTCAACGTTGACGAACGCAATCGTCAACGTTGACGATTGGGGAAGATTCGGGGTGCGGAAGGATGTACGGGGGTGCGCGAACTCACCCGACGTCGAGACTCAGCCTTCGCACGTACCCCCGGTCGATCAAGCTCTCGAACTGCGTCCGCAGCGCCCGCGAAAAGACCGCGTCCTCGAGCAGCACGCCGGCCTCGATGTTTCGGCCCTGGGCGGCCTCAGTCAGGTTGGCGGAGGTGACAAACGCGCGCGCGTCGTCCACGACGACGCACTTGGCATGGAGGCACGCGCTCTCCTCACCCACCGCCTGGAGCGAGCGCGGGTCGTAGTAGACCTCGGGCACTGGCTCCCAGGGCCAGATCTCCCTGCGAAACCATCCGACGAAGGCGCCCTCGACATCGCGCTCGGAGGCTTGCGCCATGTACTCGAGCCGACGGAGGTTCACGAACATCCGCACCGTCAACGAGCTGACTTCGGCCATGCGCTTCGCGAGGGGGAGCAGCACCGGGTTCCCCTTGGCCTCGCCCTCCTTCGCCTTGTGGCCGAGGTTGAAGGTCGAGACGAGCACCGACTCACGCGCCCCGCGAAAGAGCTCGTTGCAGACGACGGCCGTATCGCGCGAGCCCGCGATGTCGAGATCGGACCAGACGAGCGATGGCTGCGGCTTCACCTCGGCCGTCCTCCGCGCCGCCTCCGCCAGGCGGAGCGCAGCGACGAGCCCGCCAGCCTCGAGGCCGGCAGCGTGCAGCGCCGCAATCAGGCTCAGCGCGTCGGCCTGCTCGCCCTTCGCGACATGACGCCCGACCTGCATGGCTCCAAACGGAGCCACGAGGGCGCCGCGCTCCACGGCACCAGCGAGCGCCCCGAGCGCCGTCGCAGACAGCATCGGGAGCGATTCAATCACTGGCCCCCCGCGAAGAACGCGGCGTCCGCGAGGTCGACCGTCGGAACGACCAGCGAACGATCGAGCAGTTCGTTGCGCCGCTCGCACGAGGGCTCTGCGATCAGCAGGCATCCGTGGCAGGCGGCCCCGTGCATGGTGCGCCCTTCGTGAAGTTGGTTCGGCTTGTGCTGCGCGCAGACCGGGTCGTTGCTGCAAAGACGTCCGAGCTCGAGCGCGGCGTCGAGATGGCGCGCGATTCTCCGGCCAACCTGCACAAGGCCGCCGAGCGTCCCCTCCGCGTCGGGCGTGCCAGTGTAGAGCAGCAAACCATAGGCGCCGTCGCGCACGTAGATTCGCTCGCGGATGCTTGCCGCCGCGTACCCGCATTCGAGGGCGATGGCCGTGAGCAGCAGGTGCGAGAGCGAGTGCAGCATGATGTACGGCATGTAGATCTCCTCGACGCGCTCGAGAGGGATCGGGCTCTTCGACGTGCTCTGCACCCCGGCATGGAACTCCAGCGCTCGCTGCTTCACCGCGGGGCGATTCGTCCACGCCTTTACCTGCGCGGCATCGAGCGCGAGGAAAACACCCTCGCCGCGATTCTCGACGGCCGGCAGCCAGCGGGTCTCGAGGGCGAGCGCGGCAAGGCGCACGCCGAGGTCAACCTCCGAGTCCACGGGAAGCGCTGGGGACTCGAAGCGCGTGAAGCCGATCTCGCTGACAACTTCGCGGAGTCGATGGGCGAGCACCACGCGCTCGACTGACCCGATGGCGCCCCTGCGCTTGACATCGAGCGGCAGGCGTCGCGCGTAGAAGTCGCCCTCGGGCTTGTCGTCTCCGAGCTCGTCGGGAACGGAGAGGAACGTGTCGAGCTCCACGTCCTTCAGGCCCTTTTGGGTCTCCGTAGCTCCACCTTGACGACGCTCGCACTCGGTCCAGACCTCGGCATCCGTCAGCCCTTCGAGTGCGAGCTGCACGCGCTGCTTCTTGCGCTCGCGCTTGATGTCCGCCGCGCTCTCGGCGACCGAGAGGAAGTCGTCCCATACCGAATCGACGGCCTTTCGCAGGCGCTCGTCGTGGTCTGGGATCGAGATCGCGCGTTCGACCACCGGGAAGTACGCGTTGCTCGCGTGGCGGATGAGAAGCTTGTTGCGGTGGGGCTTGTCGTTAGGGCCAACGCAGGTCTCCCTCGCGATCGGCCCGAGCCACGGGCGATCGCCGCGGCACTCGCCGAGCACCGAGCGCTCCTCGGAGGTGGCCTGCAGGCGCACGAGCGACATCGGCTCGCTTGTGCACCCATCACATCGAACAAACAGCTCAGCGAGGTCGCCAGTCGTACCGCGCTCGTCGAGCCAGAGCTGCCCGCCGCACGCAACGCCGATGCCATGGACGAGCCGCGGCCAGTCGATGTCGCTCACGTGACCGTTGGGGCAGGCCTGCACGAAGCGAACGGGCACGACGGGCCAGTCTTTGCGCTTCCGCTTGCCGGCCGGGTCGTCGCCGACGTAACGCCCCTTCACGAGCGCCTTGCGGTGCACGAGCGGTCGAGACCGACCGTACTCCTTGCTGCTCACCTCGAACTGCGCGACGAACCACTCGGGGAACTGCCAGGCGACCACGCCGATACCGAGCTCGTCCTCGCGTTCCGGTACCGGCGGCGAGCGCAGCTCGAGGAAGGGCAGGCCGAGCCGGCGGCGGAGGTTCGCCAGCAGTCGGGGCTCAGGGACGAGCTGCGCATCGCCCGACCAGTGCTCGAGGCCCGCGACGAGCACCGCGTAGTCCGGGAGATCGACGAGCGCGCCCGGCCCATACGTGGAGACGATCTGGCTCTGACGGATCTTGACGATGCTCACGTCGCCTCCGGGGTGCCGCCGTCGAGGCGTCGCACGATGACGGGCACCTCTGCCTCTACGTCGCGTAGTGACCACTGCGCCTTGAACTTGCGGAGGTTGGAGTGTGGCGGCTCCTTCTTCAGGTCCGCGTCGAGCGGGTCGTGAAGCAGCGGTGGCCGAGGCTTTGCCTCGAAGGGCCCGTACTGGAGGCCCGCCTGGACCGCGGCCTTCTCCGCGGCGATTTGCTCCCAAGCGTCGAGCAAGTCGTCGACGCGCGCATCCATCTTCCCGCCCAGCTCCTGTCGCTCCGCGGGATCGAGATCCTTCGTGTGGTTCTCGGCTCGCGCCCGCACCGTGGTCTTGAGCCACCCGAGGCGAGCACGATGCATCGCTAGGTCCACCGCGCGGGCCGCAGGGGTGAGCGCCGCTTCGCCGTGGCGGGCCAGAGAGACCACTACGGCGGCGAGCCCGCGGTCGACAGCGCGTGGGGCGAACGGCGTCACGCTCGTCGCCTCGACGGCCCGATAGAAGGTCTCGTGGTAGGCCTCGAACCGCTCGTAGTGCGAGCGGTCGCGGGCCTTGTGCACGTTGAGCAGGGTGATGACCAGACCTGGGCGCTCCTCGTCGCGGCCGACGCGGCTCGTGGCCTGGATGTACTCGGACGAGGTCTTCGGCTGACCGAGCACCACCATCAGGCCAAGGCGCGTGATGTCGAGACCGACGGAGATCATATTCGTCGCGAGCGCGACGTCGACCCGGCCGTCCTCCGCAAACGGGAGCGCGAGGCGACGCTTCGCCTGTGCGACGCGGTTGGTCGGCTCGCGCGACGTGAGCTCGATCGCGTCGAACTGGATCGTGCGATCCACGAACGGGCAATCGGCCTCTGCCACCCTTCGATGGCGGAAGTAGCCCTGGAGCCGGCTTCTCACCTCGTCCTCGACGATGCGGCGGCTTCCACCTAGCTCGCGCAGGGCGTTGAAGTACCCGAGAAGTGTCATGTACGGGTCGGCAGGGTTCGTTGCGTTGGCGGCGCCACCGGCGGCGTCGTACTGCTTCTTCCCGGCCGATAGCATCGCGAGGTAGGTGCGCAGCAGCACGACCTTCAAGCTGCGCCCCTGGGCTGCCACGCCGACGTAGAGTCGAGGGTGCTTCTCGGTGGCGCTTACGGTGTGCGCGAAGAATGAATCGCGCCGATCGGGCCCCGGTGGCGGGAACACGTCCACCTGCGAGCGGTTGAAGAGCGCGCGCACCTGGGCCTCCGCGCGCCGCACGGTCGCGGTGGATGCCACGATCTTCGGGAGCACGGTCTTGCCAGCGACCTCACGGCGACAGAGGGTCTCGACGGCGGTCTCGTAGAGGCCGACCATCGTGCCGAGGGGGCCGCTGATGAGGTGCAGCTCGTCCTGGATGATGAGGTCCGGCGGCAAGAACGGCCGCGGCAGCTTGCTGCCGCCCGCACCGTCGCCCGCCCCATAGAAGCCGCCGCCGTCGTACCGCTCGACCTTTCCGAAGAGCTTGCCCGGGGTCGAGAGCCACGGCAGCGACGCGAGCTTGTCGACCGTGGCGATGATGAAGCACGGCAGGCGTCGGTAGAGCGGCTCGTCCACCGCGACGATCGGGAGCGGGTTGTCGCGGGTGAACGCGCAGTCCTCGTTCGCGCAAGTGATGCGCAGATCGGTCGGCTGATCCGTCGTGGGAGTGAGGCGGAACGAGGTGGCCTCGAACTTGGTGCCACACCACGGGCAGTTCTCGATGGGGATCGGCGCGGGTTTGTACTTGCTGTCGTTCTGGAACGCGATCGTCCGCGCGCGCGCCGACGTGCGGTCGTTGTCGCCCTTCTTGCCCATGCGGTTCGGGGTCGCCTTGCGACCGACCCAGAGGCCGATCTCGAAGGGCCACTTGCCGAGCTTCTCGACGTCCTTCTGGCGCTCGAGCTCAAGGGCGCAGATGAGCGTGGCCGCGCGGCCGAGCTGGTCCAGCGTCAGCAGGCGCAGCGTGTAGCGCATCAGGACGCTGACGCCCGACGAGGTCACGCTCGGATCGCGCAGCCTGCGGAGCGCGAGCGAGAACGCGGCGAGGCCGAGGTAGGCCTCCGTCTTGCCGCCGCCCGTGGGGAAGAACAGGAGGTCGAGGACCTCACGCTCCGGGTCGGTGGGCTTCGCGATGCCGCGAAGGTTCATGAGCACGAAGGCGAGCTGGAACGGGCGCCACGTCGGAGCACTTACCTGGTCGGGTCGCCATCCCTTGAGCTGCGCTGTTCGCTGCCGCGCCGCCGACGCCATCGTGCGGTTGGCGATCTGGAAGGCCTCGAGCACGAGCGGGTCCTCGAGCTCGACGAGCCCCTGGGCGATGCGCTGCCGCGCCAGCTCGCAGCGATCGAGGAGGTCCTTCGCGACCTCGGCGCGCCGCGGCTGGGTCGGCGCAGCCGCGCGCTGCTTGGCGATCCAGGCGCCGTACTCCGTGCTGAACGCGCCGAGCGCGGCCTTTGCCTCCGCGGCCGTCTTCACGGCCGCGAGCTTCTCCATCGAGAGCTCCACGCCGGCGATGCTGGTGGGGTCGACCTTCTCGACGGCCGCGACCGGAATCCACGTGCTGCGAACCTCGTAGCACGCGTCACCTTCGACGATCACGTCGGTCGAGACGCCGTGGCCCACGGAAAACTCGAAGGCGTCGCGGTACTGAACATCGGCGATGCGCTCGTCAGCGTCGTCATCGACCAGACCGCGAAGGTTGGGTCGCGCGACGAAGCCTTCCTTCAGCTTCAGGATCAGCTGGGCCTGGAAGAGGTGCCCCTCGTCGACGCGCTCTTCGCCCTCGGGGTCGCGCTCGTTCACGACGAAGACCGAGACAGCCCGCGTGCCCGCGGGCAGCTCGTTTCCTTTGGGGCCGAGGTTGCTGACATCGCGCGCGGCAGCGTAGAGGCACACGCCGCGGCTATCGGGCAGCTCGGTGCGACCGAGCCCTTTCGGCGGAAGCGAGACGTCTACGGTGTGCCTGCGCTGCGTGCGCTGCCACGCTTTGCGGTCGGGGTGCTCGGGATCCTCCGTCGAGACCTTCGTGTAGTCCCCCCATAACACCTCGGCCGAGAGCGTCTTCACCCCCTTCGGCACGAGCACGCTGATGCCGAGCGACGATGGCAGGAAGACCTTGCGCGCAGGGGCCTTGTCGGGCTCCACGTCGTCGTCACCCGTGCCTTCGTCGGAGCCCACGACCGCGTCGAGGACCTCCTCGGATTCGGGGTCGTGCCGCTGCGACTCGGGGGCCTGGGTGGGAACGAGGAAGCCCGTGAGGTACCAGCGAGACGGAGGCTCGCTCTCCCACAGGCGCTCCGCCTCGAGCGCGTGGCCAGGGCCGGGCCCAACCAAGTCGAGCTGGAGGGTCTCGATGAGCCTCTGCCGGATCTCTGCGGAGGTCGTCATAGCTGCGATCCCTCTTTCGGTTGAATAAGATCCATGGTCCGGCAGGCCCTCAGCATGACCACCCCGCATCCATCACGGCCGCCTGCTTCGCCGACGGCACATGGTGCAGGTGCCCGGGTCGGCCTTCCGGCGACGGAGCGCCAAACTCGACAACGTTGATCTGGTTCACACCGATCGCCTGTTGCGCCGCTGTGTCCTGAATGAAGACGTCCCAGTGGTACCCAGCCCCGCCGTTGATGTTCGGGCGCGCCCATCCGTTGCCGTGCGCATCGATCCAGGCTGGCTTCGAAGAGACGGTGCGGAACGCGGTCGTCGAGCCCTTCCACCATTGGTTCGGCACGCAGAAGGGATAACGCGCTCCGTCAGACGTGGTCGGCAGGCGCCAGTCGAAACGCGACGTCCAACGTTCACGAAGGTTGCGTGGGTGATGAACGCACAGCACCTGTCGCGGGCCGACACCGCTCGGCTGAACGTGGAGGACCCAGCGCGTGTTCTCGTGCAGCGTGGAGTTCCCAGCGGCGTGAATGACGAGGTTGCGCCCGTTCACTCGGCGGCAGAACATGACCGCCTGCTGGCCGTTCGAAGCAGCTCGAATCACGGCGAGGGCCATTCTGTCGGTCCACGGCGGCTGGAGGTGGGGGCCGCCAAACAGCACGGTGAATCCTCGACGCCATGCGACGCCCGCGTTTGCCGACAGCGAGGCGATGTGCGCGTCGGACGGCGGGGCGGCGCTGCGTACCGCTTGTAGCGTCCGCTTCGCCTGCGGCGAAAGTTGCCTCTCGAGCGTGCTCCCGAGTTCGTTCCAGAGCGCGGGCCAATACTCGCGGAGCGGCGTTAGCTCGACGTTGTGCTCGCGACATGCGCGCAGAACGACCTCGAGGTCGCTCACCACCTCGGCTTCGGCGCGGGCGAGGAACAGCGCAGGGTCGAGGAGGCCGATCATGGCGTTTCGTCCCTCTCGGGCTCGTCGCTGTCGTTCCAGTTCACGTTCCCGGTGGTGGCGTCGTCTTTCGTCTTGTCGAGCTTCGCATAGTAGATGGCACTCTCTTCGTCAGTCGCCTCATCCATGAAGTCGGCGGGCCACACCTCCCCCACGCCACCTTCAGCGGTGAGACGACTCGACGTCACGGTCGAGCGACCCTGCGCGTCCTGCTCGACGCTGAGGACCACGACGTTCTCGAGCAACCACCGCTCCAGATCGGATCCTTTGCCTGCGCGCGCCGCGAGGCCGCGCAGCCGCCGCACGAGGTGGTCACTGTGCGTCTCAACCATCATGCGTCGGTTCGACATTGCCAGGCTGACCAGCCAGTGCGCTAGCCGACTGGCAACCTTCGGATGGAGGTGCGCCTCTGGTTCTTCGAGCGCGACCTGAGTGAAGGCGCCGCAGCACTTGGCATACTCGTTCAACGGAAGGTCCTCAGCGGCTCCAGTGAATCGCATCGGGTCTGCGAACAGGCCGATCGCCACGAGTGGGAGGAGATAACCGAGACCTCGTCCAACGTGCACGAGGCTCGCTTCGCCGAACAGCACCCGGAATCCAACCTCCTGAACTTCCTGAACACGCACATTCGCGCGCACGGACAGCGCCTTCATAAGGTCGTTGACAGCGTCAACAAGCGGGCGAGCGCGGACCGTTCGCGAAACGTTCAACGCTCCGGCCGAGATGTCGAGCAACGGGAGAAAATGGACAATCTCGCGCTCGCGTCGATGGAGGAGATTGGCCGCAAGTTCCCCGCTCACGCCAAGCTCATTTGGCGCCGCCTTAACCCTGTACAGACTTGGCGGAGGCTCGCGGCTGGAGCCCAGGTACTGCATGTCCGACAGGAGCTTCTTCAGATCCTCTAGGGGTTGGGCGAATAGAACGAGGTGGGCGTTGTGCCAGGCGCGCTGCTTATCGCGCGGCCCCAGCTCGCCACGGTCGACGCGCAGGTACGGAATAAAGTGGTCGAACTCAACATCGATCTTGGAGGCACTCTGGCCGTTCCAGGTGCATGACGAACCACTCTCGCCAACTGTGATCGCCAGAGTCGTCGTACGTTCTGCCTCGATCGATTCGAGTCGAATCGATCCCACTTTCGTAGTGCCGCGGACCTCGAGGGTATCGATGGACATCGTCGTGCGGAGCGTGCGTCGCTCCGGCGGGCTGGCGAGCCACGGGACCCCGGACAGCTTCGCTAGGTTGGCTAGATCTGGCGGCCGAGGCTGTTCAAATGTCGCGCGCACGGCAACATCGCACTCCCACTCGACGACGATTGAGGGGCCGGGCACGGAATCCGCCTGCGCCGGCCAGCCGAACGTCAGCTCGCGGAGGTTGAATGCCTCGACGTCCCCCTCGTGCTTGAACATCACGTCAGATCGCGCGTCGCGCAAGGTCTGCTTCAGGAGAAGCAGGCTTTGGATCAGCGAGCTCTTGCCCGAGTTGTTGCGCCCCAAGATGATTGTGAGCGGCGCGAGTTCAACCCGGGTGCGCGCCTCGAACGACTTGAAGCGCTCGACCGTGACAGCCAGCAATTTTGCATTGCTCATATATTCGCCCCCGAAGGTGCTTCGCGGTACTCAGAGCCCATAGTCGGCACGCCGAACAGCGCGCTCAAAAAGGCGAGGCTCGGCTGCAGGCACGCAAGCGCCTTCGTGTGCTCGCTCACCCAGCGGTTGTCCTCGAGCGACACCTGCGTCGACTTGCCGGGCTTGAGGACCGCGGTCATCGCGCCAATCATCGCCTTCTTAGCGCCGGCAGGCTTCCTCAGCTCTTTCCAGTCGAGCGTGGCGGGCTCGGCGTCTGCCTTCTGCCTCCACTGGTCCGCGTAGCCCCGCGCGGCCGCCGCCAGCTCCGGGTAGGCGGCGTCGCCGAGCGCGAGCAGCACGTCTTCGAGCGTGCCCGCGGCCCCGGGCTCGGGGAGCGCGAAGACGCCCACCCTGGGGCTGCCGCTACTCACCGCGCAGAGCGAGGGCGGCGCCGGAAGCTTCACAGCTTCGAGCGCGGTCTTCAGCTTCGCGAAGCGCTGCTCCGCCGGCTCATCGTCGCTGTCGAGCACGACGCCGATCGCCTCGGGTCCGTTCTGCGCGCGGCTAAACGCCTCGAGGTCGATCTCGAGCGTCTTGCCGATCTCGGTGAGCCCCTGGGCATTTCGGAGCGCCACCACCTCGTTCGTGGCCAGCCGGTAGAACGCGGGCGCGGGAACGGCGAGGCGGGAGATGTCGTAGTGGGCGCCGCTCCTGTTGGGCCACTTGAAGCCGCCGAGCCAGCCGCGCAGCGCGTCGTCCAGGTCCTCGAGCTTCTTGATGCGGCTCGCCCCGTGGGCCACCGACAAGAGCCGGCCGAGGAACGCGACGTCGTGCACGCCCTCGGTCACGATGTAGAAGAAGGCGCTCATCGGATGTCGAGCCCCCCTTCGCGCAGCGTGCAGAGCTTCGCGAAGTCGTAGCGGCGGACCTCGTGCTTGCCGTCCTGCCGCTGCACCCAGAAGGCGCTGAGCGCGTCCGGCGTGCCGCGGTCCTCGATGGAGCCGATGATGGCGTCCACGGCCTCGAGGCTGTGCGTCGTCGCCAGAATCTGAACCTGGGCGGCAGCCGCCGCTTCCAGCAGCTTGCCGATCACGGGACGAAGCACGCGGTGGTGGATACCGGATTCGATCTCGTCGATGAGGAGCACCCCCTGCGAGGCCCGCGTGAGCGTCAGGGCCAAAGCAGCCGCCCTACGAACGCCGTCGCCGAACGACGAGAGGTCGACGACGCCACGACTCGCGTGTGTCACGCGAACCGCTTCGCGTCCGTGCGACTTGATCACGTCGAGGTCCTCGACCTCGGCGTCGAACAGCCCCATGAGCTGCACGGCGAGTTGCTTGCGACCGGCATCTACCACTTGGCTAAGCTGCTCGACGAACACGCTCGTCGAGTAGTGCGAGGACGGTGTCACCGTGAACACACGGTAGACGGGGACCTGGTGAACCACCGGCTTGATGCCGGGGAAGCGGAGCTCAATCGCCGGTTCGCCGTTGACGCTGACGTCGACGCGAACTGCAAGCTCAGCTCCCTCTGCAGCGCCAGGAAGCTCCGAGGCCTGTGCCGTGGCGGACACGGTGCGCTCCCGGTCACCCAGCGTGGCGCTGAGCTCGATGGCCGACGACTGCTGGGGGCCGTCCTCGGGATGGACCGCCTCAGCACCAGGGAACATCGACCAGATGCCATCCACCAGCGCGAGATCGGCGTCCCGTCGGCGAACAGCGCTGACCCACTGCCCGGGATCGGGTGGGCGCAGCAGCAGCCCGGCCGCCTCGAGGATCGAGCTCTTGCCCGAGTTGTTCGCACCAACCACGAGGCTCACAGGCGTGAGGTTCTCGAGCACGAGGCCGGTGACGCCGCGATACGCATTGAGCGAGAGCTTCTGCAGAACGGTCGTCATCTATTCGCTCTCCCCGCCAAACAAACCGCCCTGACCCACCGGCGTCGGCTTCTTGCCCTTCCCGCGACTACGAGACTTCTTGCCGTCAGCTGCCTCCGCTGCTTGAGCGACTGCCGGCGGTCTGTTGGCTTCTTGCTTCGCGCGCTGGGCGTTCAGCTCGAGGAGACGGGCGAGCACTTCGTCGCGGACATCATCAGGCCAACGGTAGCGCCACGGCTTCTTCTTGCGGCGACCGGCGGAGGACTCCGCCTCGTCGTCCTCTTCCTCGTAGTCGAGGAGGAACTCGCAGATCGGCTGGATATCGGTCCAGCCGTAGGCATCGAGGACGGCCCGGTCCATTGCGGCATGCAGCTCCCGAAGCTTGAGGATTGTAGGAGCAGATTCGTCCGGGTCGTGGAAGCGATTATATGTGTCAGTCAGACCTTCGCGACGCTCTGTCATTGCTTGGCTTCGGCACTCCTCGTACTTCGAACCAGCGCTCTCGAGCTCCGGTATGATCGCCCAGTCCTCGGGGAACGAAAAAGTCTCGAAACAGTCGGATGGCCGATATCCCTGCCGGTCCTCAAGTGAAGACGAGAGCGACGATGCAAAGACTTCGTGCACACGGGACTGTAGAACAGCGAACGCTGCCCACTCTTCATACATGAGCACAGTTACATTGTGCGATGGGAGCGTTCGCCCCGAAAGGAACCGCAGCGCGTGATGCTTGCTGATCGACGGTCGAGCGAGATAGCGGGGGAACATCCCCCGAATTCTCAAGAACTCCGGGCGAGGTCTCCAGAACTTCCATGCGGGCCAGTCGCGCACGTCGCCGCTCATCGTTGATCGCTGGGATGCGACTTTGGGCACGATGAGGTTGGCGAGCGCAGCTACCGTTTGGAGATCTTCTTCTTCGAGGTCCGAAAGGCACGCGACCAGTCGTTCGCTCCCGGGGTTCAATTCCTCGTTCAGCTCTTCCCCGCCGACGAACGGCACGATGCGCTCCGCCAATTCGGGATGAACGCTCAACAGCGTACGCGCAGCAGATAGCGGGTGAGCCTTGTCGTTGCCATCCTGGAAGGTGAATCCGAGGCCCTTCAGATCAATGCCGGAAAAAGCCCGACCATGATTCGACCTCAGGGGTGCAGGGTCGTCATCAGACCCTCGATCGAAGAGGAAGGCCGTGATGAGGGGGACTGCATTTCCATCCAGAACGGGCGAGGGGATTTGGCGTTCCTTCGCCACGTGGATGACGCTGACGACCACGGCCGCGGTGCCCGGCCACCGGACTCGTTTCCTGACATCGTAGAGCCAAGCCCCGTGATGACGCAGAACTCGAAGTCCCCCTGCGCGTGTATCGCCCTGTGCGATCGTGTTGGTCGCCAGCAGTCCCAAACACCCGCCCGCCCGAATCAAAGAGAACCCCCGGCGGAAGAAGTAAGCGACCAAGTCGGCCCGGTTGCCGCATCCGGGGAACAGCGAGCCAATAGCGTCGAGGTACGTCTTGCCGAGATGCGAACTGATCCGCGTACCACCGAGGAACGGAGGGTTGCCAACAACGCCGTGGAATCCGCAGCGCGGCGACGAAAACACCTCGGGAAACTCGACCTCCCAGTGAAAACACGGCACCGGCTTCTCGCCCGCGCGCAAATCAGCGACGAAGCCGGCAACATCGCCGGACGAGTCGCGTCCCGATAGCCAGGCCTGTGCCTTCGTTTCCCACCGCTGTCTCGCTTCTTCCCGTCCCTTCGGCTTGTCCTCTGAGAAGAAACTCGCCACTACCGCATCGCCCACCATCCGCACCTTCGCGAGCGCGTCGTCCGCGTCCCGTAGGAGCTGCCGCTTCTCGCGTACGTCATCCGAGTTGGCGAGGTCGGGGATCTTCGCTCGCAGCGCCATCGCCTCGGCGATCGCCTTGTCCACGAACGTGCGGATCACCGGAATTTGCTTCTCCGGCGCCCAGTGGAAGCTCGCGATCTGCTCGCGCGTCAGCCCGACCAGCGAGTCGCCGTGGCGGATTGAGTGGTCGAGAAACGTGAAAGCGTGGTCGCGCGCCAGCGTCGCGAGCCAAAGCGAGAGCTTGCCGAGGTCGACCGCGAACGGGTTCTTGTCGACGCCGTAGAGGCAGTGCTGAGCGACCTGGCGCTGCGCGTAGAGGAGCACGTCCTCGTCGGGTGGGATGTCGGTCGGGCGTCCGTGAACGTCGTAGGCCTTCACCAGTTGCTCAGCGAGCTGGCGGCAGCTCTCCACCAGGAACGCGCCCGAGCCCATCGCAGGGTCGCAGACCTTGAGCGCGAGGAGCTGCTCGGGCTTCGGGTTCGGGCCGAGGTCCTCGAGAATCGGCCGCAGCGTCGTGCGCACGATCGGCTCGGTGAGCTCGCGCGGCGTGTAGTGCGAGCCAGAGCGCCGTCGCTCGTCGGTGGGCTGCAGGTACAGCCCGCCAGTCGGCACCGTGCGCGGCGTGAGCGGCGAGATACGCCGGCTCAGCGCGGCGACGAGATCTTCGACGGTGCCGGCATCCTTCAGCGCCTCGGAGGCCTTGCCCGTCAGCTCGACGCTCGCCGTCTCCTTGAGGAGCTTCTCGCGCTCCGCGCTCTTCTTCGCGAGCAGCGTCTCGAGCCCGATGACCACGTGCTGCTTGCCAACACCGATGGAGGTCTCAAACGCGCGCTCGAGGCGGAAGCCCATCATGTTCTCGTAGACCGAGCCGATCTGCTCCACGTCGAGCGCCCGGTACGAGAGCCGGTCGCTGTCGAGCAGCAGCAGCTTCTCGAGCACGCGCAGCACCACGCCATCGGGCACCTTGGGCACTTCCACCGGGGCGCCGATCACGCGGTTGATGCGAAGGGGTCGGCCCTCGAGAAAGGCCCAGCCGTCGGGATCGAAGAGGTGCCCGTAGCGCGGTGGCAGGCGCAGGTCACCGCGCCTAGCGCCGTCGTGCACCATGCGGAAGAGCACGAGCAGGCGCGACCAGGCGCCGTAGCGCTGGTCCATCGTGTCGGGGAAGCGGCCGGCGTCGATGCGGAGCTTGTCGAAGAGGCCGACCAGCGAGTAGTTCCGCACGTAGGCCGCGGACGAAGACAGGAGGCCCCGCTCCTCGGCGTAGAGGATGAACACGAGCCGGAGCAGCACCGCGAGCAGGCCGCCGTAGAGGTGGTCCGGATCCTCGCGCACGGTCGCGTCGAGCAGGCCGCCCTTGGCTGCCTCGTTCGCCGACTGGAACCCGCGCAAGAGCTCGTTCAGGGCCTCGAGCACCTGCCCCGCGAGCTTCGTCGAGACGACGTTCTGGTACTTGCGGCTCTCCTTGAGGAGGTGCGGCAGCCGCTGGTCACGCGGCAGCGCGAACAGCCGCGCGGAGCCGAGCAGCATGCAGAGCGCCGAGAGCATGTCGCGGTCGAGCGCGGTGACCAGGCGATGCACGGGCCAGGTGACGTGCCCCGACGACTCGCCGCGAGGCGCGTAAACGAGCCGGATGAACCGCCCGTTCGCGAGGATGCCGATCGGCACGCCGGTCTCGCGGAGCAGCCGCTCGAGCCGGATCTGCGGGCTCGCGTGCCACTTCTTCGTCTCCTCGGCAGGCGGCTCATCGAACGAGGTGCCGTCGACCAGCTCCTGGACGAGGATCATCCACTCCGCGTCGTCTTCCTTGACGGCGGGGACTGCCAAGGTGGGGCGGAGCGTCTCGCCGAACTCCGGCAGCACCAGCTCGATCGACTCGGGCAGCGCGGGGCCGCTCGGACTGCCCGCAAGCTTGTTCGGCTTCCAGCCGAGCACCTGCGTCGCGAGAGCCTCGAAGCTGAGCGGGAGCGGCGGGCGCTCCTCCGACTTCTTCTCGCCGTCCTTCGGAGCGGGCGGCGTGATGAGCGCGAGCAGCGTCTGCTGCTCCTTCAGGATGTTCTTGTCCGGGAAAGCCTGCGCGGCCAGCAGCGCCGGCGGCGACACGACGAGACCAACGGGCTGGAGCAGCCCGATCCAGTCGCGATGCACTCGAAGCTCGTGGTCAGTCGCCATGGTTCACCCCGTCACCGGCCAGAGGTAGGCGATCCCCACGGGCTCGATGCGCGTCGCCCGTACCGCGTAGCTCTGCAGGATGCGCTTTGGCTCGAGCTCCGTCTCGCGCGGGATGGCCTCGATACGGCGCCGCCAGAACTTCGCGTTGTCGCGCAGCTGCCGTTGCTCCTCGTCGTTGAAACCTTTGAACTCGAAGGCTTGCTGCGGACCTTCGACCTTCGCCAGCTCGCGCTCGATGCGCGCCTTCTGCCCCGCGAGGATCTCTACCATCTCGCGGGCCTCTCGCTGCCCGCGCTCGTTGAGCTTGGCGATCGCTTTTCCGGCCACCAGCTCGCAACGCGCGTGAAGATGCGGGAGCAGCTCTGTCACGTCTAACGATGCCGAGCGCAAGATGTTCTTCTGAACCTCGGGCGCGGCTGCTGGGTCACTGCCCTTGGAGATCGATGCCAGCAGCAAGTCCCAGGACTTCTCCTGCGCGTCTTCGGCGTAGGGCTTGAGCCCGCCCTTGCGAGCCGTCGGATCCGTCCAGCGTGCAGCCACGGATACCACCTCGTCATGGAGGCGCGCCGCACGGTCGCCATAGAGCGAGAGCCTGCCCAGCAGCAGCACGCGCGGAACCGCGTCGTCAGTCTGCCCGACGCACGCGCGAGCGAGATCGTCGAGGACGAAGCCCTGAGCGAGGAAGCGCCCGAGGAGGCGCTGCACCAGACGATGCTCGAGATGCAGATGGACGACGTCTTCGTCGATGTGTCCGGGGTCCTTGAAGACGACCGGGCGAATCGGCGCGGTGCGGCGCCACTCCCAGACCTTCATCCCTCGCGGACGAGGGCTCCGCAGCGTGTCGAGCGTGTCGGCCCAGGTAGGGTCGGCACCCGCGCGGCGATCGAGTGCCGGGACCTCGAAGGCCTGATCGGTGCGGCCCGTCGCGGGCTTCAGAAGGTCAGCGCCGAGCATGCCCAGCGACTCGCACAGCACGCCGTGGAGCTGCCCTTCGTTCAGGTCGAGCGAACGACGCGACTGGTCGAGGATGTTACGCAGCTCGTCGAGCTGCTTCTGCAGAGCCGCCTTGCGCTCGCGCGCCCCCTCGAGCTCCTCGGGGGCGGCCTGGTTCTGCGGTTCTGCAGTGTCCTTGCGGAGCGCTTCGGCGAGCTCCTTCCGTCCCCGCGGACCGATGCCCTTCGCCAGCCGGCGCGTCATTCGCTCTTCGAGCACGGGGGGCATGCTCCCCAGCTCCTCGTGGATGACCTTGGTGCGCTCGGCGAGCACCTCGAGGACCCGGTCGGCTTCGCGCTGTGCGTAGACGAAGTAGTGGCAGCGAACCTCGGCGGCGCGCTGGAGCTTGCGATCGATGCGACCGTTGCGCTGCTCGAGGCGGGAGGGGTTCCACGGCAGATCCATGTGAACCAGGTCCGCGCAGTGGTTCTGCAGGTTCACGCCCTCGCGGGCCGCATCGGTCGCGACGAGGATTCGTAGCGGGTGCTTCGTCGGGTCGGTGTTGAAGGCACGCTTCACCTGCTCGCGTAGCTCGTCGGTCATGCCGCCGTGGAAGGTCGCGAGTCGATCGTCGCCCTGGTCCGTGGTGCCAATGGCCGCCTTGAGCTGCTGCTCGAGGTAGCGCTTGGTGTCTGCGTACTCGGTGAAGATGACTACGCGCCGAGGCAGCCACTCGGCCGGGGCAGAGGCTGAGGGCACGCCGAGCGCCGGAAGCTTCGGGCACATCTCTCGACGCACCCAGTCGACGAGCCAGCGCACCCGGGCATCGGGCAGGCGACGCGAGCGCTCGGCCAGCTGCTCCATGCGGCTGACGAGATCGACCTCGCGCGCGGACGGCTTCCCGCCGCCCGCGGCGGTCGCTGCTTCGACAGCATGCTCCTCTTCAGTCTCGACCTCGTCCTCCGCGAGCTCGGAGCGCTCGTCCTCGGCGTCGGGCTGCGTGAGCAGCAGCTCGAGGTTGGCGGCGGTCGGTGGCGCGTGTGACTCCGCCGCGGCCCTCTCGAGGGCGCGACGGTGCGCCTTTAGGGTCCGATGGAAGGCCTCGATCGACGAGAACAGGCGCTTCTGCAGGTTGACTAGGACTAGGCCCTGCGCGGCGCGCTGCTTCGGGGGCAGCCCCTCGAGCCGCTCCTCGCGCGCCTCCCAGTACTCGTCGAGCAGCTTCGCCAGCTCGAGCTCGGGCGCGTCCGGCGGCAACCCATCCAACGGCACCGGAACCGGAATGCGCTTCGGGAACCCACCAGAGATCTCGCGAAGGTCCATCTTTAGGCGGCGGACCATCACCTCGTCGCGGAGCTTCGGCTCGACGGGAGTGCCGCGTACGAAGCGCTGGGGATCGAGGATCTCGAGGAGCGCCGAGAAGGAGTTGGAGAGGCCGTTGTGCGGCGTCGCAGAGAGGAAGAGGCGGTGCTCGAAGCGCTCGGCCAGATCGCGAACGGCGCGCGTGAACTGCGAGTCGATCGCGTACTTGGAGCTGCTCGCGGGCGCCGCATGATGGGCCTCGTCGAGAATGAGGAGCGAGCCCGGATCAGCGCCGTCGCGCGGCTTGCCGTTCTCGTCGATGCTGAGCAGGTCTCGCAGTGGCGCCGCGTACTCCTCGTCGCGCAGGAGCGCGTGCGAAAGGATGAAGCGCGAGTGGGTGGTCCACGGGTTCACCGCGTAGCCGCGCTCGCGGCGGCAGCGGGCGACGTAGTCGCGGTCGTAGATGACGAAGGTGAGCCCGAACCGCTGCTCGAGCTCTTCCTTCCACTGGATCACGACCGAAGGCGGAGCCACGACGACCGCGCGACGCACGCGCTGGCGCATGACCATCTCGCGGAGCACGAGCCCGGCCTCGATGGTCTTGCCGAGTCCCACGTCGTCCGCGATGAAGAGGTTCACGCGGGGCAGCCGGAGGGCCTTGCGGAGCGGCTCGAGCTGGTACGACATGACCTCGATGCCCGCACGCCAGGGCGACTGAAAGAGCCTCGGGTTGGTCGCCGTCACGCAGTTCCAGCGAAGAGCGTGGAGGTACGCCGCGAACCGCGACGGCGCATCGAAGTTGCGACGCCCGAGCCGGTCCCACGAAGCGCGGACGACCTCGGTGTCGATCTCGTGCTCCCAGAGCACCTCGAGTGCCTCGCCCTGCGCGTCGTCGTCGAGGCACGACATCGACACGAGAGTCGCCTCGCCGGGCTCCGGCGGCGGCTGCACGTCCTCGACGAGGTACTGGCGCTGGCGAACGCGAACGATCTCGCCCGGCGCGGGCGCCGACGGGAGGAACTGGTTCGTCATTGGCCGACCTCCGGGGCCAGCTCGGCACGCCCCGCGGCCGCCCGTGGCCAGCTCCACGCCGTAACGTCGTTGACCTTGGCGAGGTGGGATTCCAAAGCCGAGCGGTGGAATCCATCCTTGAGGAAGAGACGCGCGCGGCCGTCCACCAAGCGACCGCCGGCCTCTGCTGTGCGCTCGACCGAGAGCCGGCCGGCCGCGCTCATGGTTTCAACGTGGCTCGATCGTGGTAGGTTCCGGCGCACGCAAGCAGGATGCCGCACACGCACCCTGCGAACAAGTCCCGAAGAGGCCGGAATAACCGAAGGCATGACCGGCCTTCGCCTCGCGTTGCCGCACGGGCGATGGGCATTCCGAATACGAGCCTTCCGCTCGAGAGGCGCGAAGAATCCCCAGGCCTTGGCTCGAGCCTCCGACCGAGTCTTGACTGTTTGGCAGCGGGTCGGTGCGGGCGAGGCTGGTGTCGACCCGGTCGCTTTGCAGGATCAGGCTCGCGCGAGGAGACAGTCCTCGACAGCCTCGTCCAACGAAACCGGCCCCCTCGGCGGCGCTCCACGAGATTCGTCAACGTTGACGAACGCCATCGTCAACGTTGACGATTGGGAAGTGAGGCTTCTCGGAGAGGCCTATTTTTCTCGACGATTCGGTTCGTCAACGTTGACGAACGCAATCGTCATCGATGACGATTGGCGAAGATTCGCCTCCCAGGAGGTGCGCACGAGGCACCACGACCCGGGAGGCGAGACGCGCTCACACGATCGTCGTGTCGGCCACGAGGGCCTCGAAGCGTTCGCGCTCGGCCTCGACCTTGCGGAGCTTGTGCCGCTGCCACACGAGGGACACGCCGAGGATGACCGCCGCCGTACCGAAGCCGACGACGGCGCGCCAGGGCTCGGCGCGGTAGAGGGCGTAGCGCGCCACGAAGGCCCACACGCCCCACGGCACGAGGAGCGCCGCGAGCACCTGCATCGCGCGCATCGCGAAGCGGCCCCAGCGCACGTCGTCCTCGGCGCGGCGGCGCGTGAGCGCGACGAACGCGTCGAGACCGCTGCCCATCGTGTCGAACGTCCCTTGCCGGAGCGTCACGATGCGCGTCACCCACACCCCGACGAAGAGCAGGATCCCGGCGCACACGACCGACACCACGAGCTCCCCACGCGCGCGGACCACGAGCCACACGCTGAGCGCCGTCGCGAAGGCGCCCCCTGCGATCTCGAGCGCGACCCCGCGCCGGATGCGTTGCCCATCTCTCCCGACCCGCCCGGCGAGCTCCTGCGCGAGGCCTTCGCGACCGCCAAGGGACTGCCACTCTGCACGCCACGCCTCGAGCTCTTGGTCACCGCTCATCGCTCGGCTCCTTTCCACTTCCTGTTCCTTTTCCTTTTCGTTCTCCATCGTCCTCGAGCAGGGCACGCATCGCGGCGCGCGCGCGGTTCGCCCGCACGGCGACGTTGTTCTCGGTCGTGCCCAGCACCTCGGCGATCTCGCGGTGCGAGAGCCCCTCGAGCAGCAAGGTCACGACCTGCCTATGCCCGAGGGGCAGCGCACGCGCCGCGGCGAAGAGCCGGCTCCCACGCTCCCCTCGCTCGTAGGCGATCGCCGGGTTCTTCCCCGAGGTCGCGACGACGTCGTCGAGGTGGTCCTCCACGTCCGCGGTCTTCGGGCCGCGCTTCGCAAGGAAGCCGAGCGCGCGGTTGTGGGCGACGCGGAGGACGAACGTCCGCTCGCTGCACTCGGCGCGGAACGACGGGAGCGCCGTCCACAGCGCGAGGGCGAAATCCTGGAGGAGGTCCTCCCGATCCGCGAGGGTTCGCGCGTAGCTCGCCGCGATGCGTTCGAGCGGCCTACCGTGCTCCATCAGCAGCCGAGAGAGCCGCTCCTGCCGTCCCTCTCCCGCTCCGCCCTCGAGTGCCATGTCGATGCTCACACAGGGATAGTCCGGCCGCCGCCCGAAACCTTACAAGGAATCGTCCGGCCGCGTGGAGCCCGTGGGAGACACCGCGGGCGTTCGGCCGCGACGGCGCCGCACGCCAGCCTCGCAGGTGCGTAGCGATGACAAGTAGGACCCGAGGCCTCGCGGTGAGGCCACATCTCCCGCTCGACGCTCGTGCCTAGCAGCCTGTTGATTTTCGGACGACCCTTGGAAGTCCCCGACGGGGGACCGAGGCCGTTCGACGTCCGCGCCCGACCCGCCGAGGCGCGATCCGAGGAGCGCCCGGAGCCTACTTTTGTAGGTGAGAACGCACCGCAGGATCGCAACGAAGGCGGTCGGGATGCGGCGGCGAGCGGCCGACGACCCTTGGAAGTCCCCGACGGGGGATGGGAGAAAATCAACGGGCTGCTAGGGGAGGCGCTACCTCGGCGGGCCCAGGTAGGTCCAACCGTAGGGCGCCGGATCCTCGCGCACGCTGCCGTTCGCGAGGTCCATCGACACGTAGATCTGCGAGCTCGGCTGCGCGCGCACGAGGAGCGCGACGACGCGCGTGGCGCCGTGCGAGCGCTGCGCGTACATCTGGGCCTGGTCGTCGACGAGCGCGACGTGCTGGACCACGTACGCTTGGGGGTTCGTGCCGGGAGGAGCGAGGGGGTAGCGCGCCTGCACCATCTGCTGGAGACGAAGCCAACGCGGGTCCTGCATCATCGCGGCGAAGTACGACGACATGTCGTTCCCGAACGCGGCCTGCGCCTCGACCACCTGCCCGGCCCGCATGAACCTCCACGCGATGTAGCCCACGAGGAACAGGACGGAGACGACGCCGATCAGGATGCGGACCACGGGTGACGATTCCATCGATGATTCCCCTGTTGGACGCAGGGTATCGGCCGCGGGAGCGTCGGACAAGGTGGGGCGCTTCGGCAGCGTGCGACGCGGCGCGCTCGGTTTTTTTTGGTGCGGGCGCTCCGAAAGTCGCTCGACGGAGGGCGCCCTTCGCCTAAAGACCGCCCCATGACCCGACCCTGGGAGACGCTCGCGACCGTGGTGACGAGAGACGGGAGCCTCGAGCTCCGTCGCCGAGGGGAGAAGGATTTTCTCATCACGATCGACGGGCGCATCCTCATGAGCAGCGCCGCGCACCGCTCGGAGGACGCGCTCGCCAAGCTCGCGTGCGAGCCCCTCCGTGAGAAGAGCGGGGCGCGCGTGCTCGTGAGCGGGCTCGGCATGGGGTACACGCTTCGCGCCGCGCTCGACGTCCTCCGAGAGGACGCGATCGTCACCGTGGCCGAGCTGAACCCCGCCGTGGTCGAGTGGTGCGGCGGGCCCTTGGGCGAGCTCACGCAGAACGCCACACGCGATCCGCGCGTGAAGCTCGAGGTGGCCGACGTGTCCAAGCTCGTCGCGCACGTCGCCAAGAACCCTCGCATGCACCGCTTCGACGCGATCGTGCTCGACATGTACCAAGGCCCTCAGCACCAGGTCGGCCCGAACGACCCGCTCTACGGCGTCTACGCCGTGCGGAGGGCACGCGACGCGCTCACCCCCACGGGCACGTTGGCCGTGTGGTGCGAGGGCCCGTCGATGGGGTTCGAGCGCGCGCTGCGGGGCGCCGGGTTTCGATTCACCCTCGAACGCGAAGGCCGCGGTGCGCGCACGCACCACGTGTACGTCGCGCACGCCACCCCCGAGCTCGCTTCGAGGGAGCGCGACGCGGCGGCGGGCGAACGCGACCCCCGCGACGCACGCGCGGGACGAAAACCCGAAGCGCCCAAGCGCGCGACCTCGCGCCCCCAACCCTCGACGCGCCGTGGGCCGAAGCCGTCGAAGCCGCGCCCCCGCTGAGCCTGACGATGCTCAGCGTGTCGGGAACGCGGGCGCTCCCGCTCCCGAGAAGTCGGCGCCGGTCGGGGCAGCCGCGAGCGACGCACCGAGCACGAGCGTGGTCGGATCGAGCGGGAACACCTGGCCGTTCGCGTAGAGGAGCAGCATGCCGCCGCTGTGCGCGATGCCGAAGATGCCGAGCCCGACGAAGTGCTTGAGGAGCGCGACCGGCCGGCCGTCGGTAAGGTTCACCGACACGACGCAGTCGCCTCCGGCCGGGCACGCGAACGCGCCGCCGCCGGTGCCGCTCTGCGCGGCGAGGTACCCCTTCGTCCCGATGCGCGTGACGTCCCCGCTGGGGCGCAGAGAGCCGAGGGCGCCCGCCGTGATCGTCGTGACGGCGCCGGTCGCGCGGCTCACCTTGACGTAGTCGCCACTACGGTACCCGACGAGCTCCTCGACGCCGCCGAGATCGGCCGTACCCAGCGCGAAGGGGAGGCTCAGGTTGTTGGCGATGCGTGTGCAGCCGGCACCGGCCGCCCAGGTGAAGAGCTCGCGGCTGTCCTGCGAGGTCACGTAGACGGTGCCGTCGGCCATGACGGCCGTCTCTTCGGCGACCGGGCACCCCGTCGAAGTCTGGGCGGTGAACGTGGCGGTCGTGACGTCGAAGGCATAGACGACCCGGTTCTTTCCAGCAGCGTACGACACGCTCACCTTGGCCGGATCCGGGGGCACGACGACCGCGCCGTCCGACCCGTCGACGAGCTCGGCGTCGGGCCCTCCGCCGTCTCCGCTCGGCTCGGCATCGACCGCGGCGTCCCCACCCGGAGGAGACGTGGGCGTCGGCGTGGGCGGAGGCTTGGGCGTGACGCTCGTCGAGGGCACGGGAGCCGGGGCGGTCTCGTCGATGGACAAGCTCAGCCCACACCCCACCATGACCAGCACCCACGAACCTGCGAGGAGCGCGCGCATCCTTTCGAATGTAGCACCGCGCCGGACCGCCGACGCAACGGCATCCCGCGCCGGGGTTCAGGGCCCGAGGCGCCCTGCGTCGAAGCCCTTCGATGCGCAGCCTTGGTAGGCGAAGATGGCGCTCCCGCAGGCGACGAAGAGCGCCTGCGCCGAGGCCTCCGGGTCGGTCTTCCCGTCTTTGCAGACGACCTTTCCGGCGAAACAGTTGAGGACCGCCACGTACTCGTTCTTGCACCCGGCGCCCGAAGGGTCCTCGCCGCTCTTGCACTGCGCGACCGCATCGGCCGGTGGCTCGGGATCGTTCGGGCAGGCCTTCTGGCAGGCGTTCGGAGCGACGACCCCGGGCGCGGGCGAGGCGGACGACGACGGGCCATCGCCTTCGCTGCCTTCGACCTTGCCGCCGCAGGCCACGACGAGGGCCCCGAGGACGAACGATGCCACGACGATCTTCGCGAGAACCATGAACCCTCCGGCGAGAAGCGACCTCGAGGCGCATCGTAGTACGCCTCGGCCGCGAGGCGAGGCCCGTCGCACAATCGGACCGTGAGGTCGTCGAGGGGAGCTCCCTCCGAGCGATAGGGAGGCAGAGCACCGCCTCGGAGCGACCGCGACGAGAATCGTCAACGTTGACGAACGCCATCGTCAACGTTGACGATTGGCGAAGGAGCCTCTCCGCAAGTGCCTATTTTTCTCGAACATTTCGCGCGTCGACGGCGCGGCCAGAATCGTCAACGTTGACGATTGGCGAAGATTCGGGTCCGAGCCCTCCCTCGAAGGCGCTCCGTCGGGGTTGCGCGCGGGGGCCGTTCGTGGTCCGAAGGCGCGGTGCCCTCCCTCCCGACGATGCCGCTCCCCGTCGCCGCGGGCCTCGCGCTCTACGCCGTGATGGGGCTCGTGACGTTCGCCGCGTTCGGTCTCGACAAGGCACGCGCGAAGGAGGGCGCGAGGCGCGTCCCCGAGCGGACGCTACTTCTCTTGTCGCTCGCCTTCGGCGTCGTGGGCGGCGCGTTGGGCATGCGGGTCTTCCGCCACAAGACGCGCAAGGCGAGCTTCTTCGTGCCCATGATCGGCTGCGCGCTCGTCCACGCGGCGGCCGTGGGCTACGCGCTCACGAGGCTCGCGCGGTAGCTCGCGCGGCTCGTCGAACGCGCCGCGCTACCTGCACGAGCCGCAGTAGACGGTGCCGCCGCAGCCGTTCGCAACGTTGCCGCACGTGCCGAGGGTGCAGGCCGTCCCGGTCGTCTTCGGTTTGCAGCCGCAGCGCCCCTCGACGCCACCGCCGCCGCACGTCTGGCCCGTGCCGGTGCAGTTCGTCGCGGCGCAGTCGACCACGCCGCCGCAACCGTCGGCGATCATGCCGCACGGGCGCACGTTCTTGTCGACGACCTTGCAGAGCTCGTCCTTCGTCTTAGGGGTGCAGGGCACCGGCGCGCAGCGGTTGTCGGCGCCGCAGTAGAGGCGCGCCGCGCCGAGGCCGCCGTCCCCCGCGTCGGAGCCCGCGTCCATGGGCGCGCCCCCGTCGCCCTCGCACGTGCCGCAGAAGAGCACGTTGCCGGTGCACCCGTCGGTGAGCTGACCGCACGTAGCACCGGCCGAGGCACACGAACGCGGGGTGCACTTGCACTGGTTGTCCACGCACTGAGTGGTGCCCTGGCAGCCGCCGCAGTCGAGGGCGCGACCACATCCGTCGTCGATCGTGCCGCACGCGTCGTCGGCGCACGCGCGCGGGGTGCACGCCGCGCCTCCCCCGTCTCCCTCGCCCATGCCCGCGAACGAGCCGCTGCACGCGCCCGTGGCGAGGGCGAAGCCGAAGCCCAAGAGCGCCACGGGGACGAGGCTACGAACGAGGACCATCGAGCCCCTAGCCTAGCGCGCCCCGCGACCGCGCGCCCCTTCGTGGCGGAGGGACATGGGAGATCCGGGTGATCGGGGAGGTCATGGCCTCCCGGCAAGTCGACGCGGCTCGGCTACGGGCTCGGCGCACTCGGACGCTGCTGAAGGAACGTGACCGGCACCACGAGGCGGCCACCCGCGGGATCGAAGGTGGCTCCGGCGACGACCTTCCGCACACACTCCGTGAGCGACGCGTCGAGCCCGTGGACCTTCTCCACGAAGCTCTCGCGCACCTCGCCGTCACGGACCGTGAGGCTCAGCACGATGCAGCCCTGCGTCTGCGGGTCTTCGCGGAGCGCCTCTTGAAAGCAGGCCCGGAGCGCTGGACGAAGCAGAACCATGGTTTCGTCGTTCTTGCTCGGGACGCCGTTCGAGCTCGGCTCCTCACACCGCTCGAAAGGCCTCGGGCCCTTCACCTCTTTCGTGGGACCGCACGAGATGACGAACGCGACGAGCGCCCCCGAACCCACGAACCACGCCGAAGATCCTCGCACGCCGAGCTCCCTTCCACGCTCGTCCCCCGACCCACGAAAAAGCCCACGAAGCTTCGCGCTCCGTGGGCTCTTCGGGTCACACGCGGGCACCCTCGAGGGGCGCCCGGCGTGTGGCGATCAGGGGCTCACTTGCCCTTGACCTTGGCCTTCTTGTCGCCCGAGTGGCCGTGGAAGGTGCGGGTCGGCGCGAACTCGCCGAGCTTGTGCCCGACCATGTTCTCCGTGACGAACACCGGCACGAACTTGCGGCCGTTGTGGACCGCGAACGTGAGGCCGATGGCGTCGGGGGTGATGGTGCTGCGGCGCGACCAGGTCTTGATGACCTTCTTGGACTGGGTGGCGGAGGCGGCGGCGACCTTCTCGGCCAAGTGGCCGTCGACGAAGGCGCCCTTCTTGATTGAACGAGGCATGGGTTAACCCTTCTGACCACGGCGCTTGACGATCATGCCGTCCGTGCGCTTGTTGTTGCGGGTCTTGAGACCCTTGGAGAGCTGGCCCCAGGGCGAGCACGGGTGGCGCCCGCCGGAGCTGCGACCCTCGCCGCCGCCCATCGGGTGGTCGACCGGGTTCATCGTGACGCCGCGGTTGTGCGGCCGGCGACCGAGCCAACGCGAGCGACCGGCCTTGCCGATGCTGACGTTCGCGTGGTCGAGGTTCGACACCTGGCCGATGGTGGCGCGGCAGTCGAGGTGCACCTTGCGGATCTCGCCCGAGGGGAGACGCACCTGCGCGTAGTCGCCGTCTTTGGCCATGAGGACCGAGGCCGCGCCGGCCGAGCGGACGATCTGCGCACCTTTGCCCTTGCGGAGCTCGATGTTGTGGATCGTCGTGCCGAGCGGGATGTGGCGGACGGGCATCGAGTTGCCCGGCTTGATGTCGGCCGTGCGGCTCGACACGATCGTGTCGCCCACGTTGAGGCCGTCGGGGGCGAGGATGTAGGTCTTCTCGCCGTCGGCGTAGTGGAGGAGCGCGATGCGGGCGGTACGGTTGGGATCGTACTCGATGCTCGCGACCTTCGCCGGGACGCCGATCTTCTCGCGCTTCCAGTCGAGGATGCGGTAGCGCTGCTTGTGCCCACCGCCACGGAAGCGCGAGGTGATGCGCCCGTGAGCGTTGCGGCCGCCGCTCGAGGTCTGGTGCTCGAGGAGCTTCTTCTCGGGCTTTTTGCCCGGCGTGATCTCCTTGAAGTCGGAGACCGAGTAGTAGCGACGTGCAGGCGACGTCGGCTTGAACGCTTTGATACCCATCGCTTTACTCCGAGGCCTCGGCGAAGAAGTCGATCGAGTCGCCCGCCTTGAGCGTCACGATGGCCTTCTTCCAGTTCTGCAGCTTGGCGTACCCGCGACCCATGCGGCGATCCTTGCCGCGGTAGTTCTGGGTGTTGACGCTCTCGACCTTCACGTTGAAGAGCGCCTGCACCGCTTCGCGGATCTGCACCTTGTTGGCGTTGCGCGCGACCTCGAACACGACCTGGTTGCCCTGGTTACGGAGCATCGAGGCCTTCTCGGTGAGCGCGATCGGACGGAGGAGAATGTGCTCGTGGCTCATTGTGCACCACCGGCTTTCTTCGGGGAGAGACGAGCCTCGAGGGCCTGCGCCGCGCTCTTCGAGAGGACGAGCGTGTCGTGGCGGAGGAGGTCGTAGACGTTGACGCCTTCCGGGGGAAGGAACGAGTGATCGGCCGCGTTGCGGATCGAGAGCTTGAGCTTCTCGTTCGTGCTCGCGTCGACGACGAGGGCCTTCTTGTCGGTCTTGAGCGTCGCGAGCGTGGCGAGGAGACCCTTGGTCTTGACCTCGGCGAGCTCGAACGCGTCGACGACGACGAGGCGGCCTTCCTTGTGGAACTTCGAGAGGGCCGAGCGGAGCGCCGAGGCGCGGACCTTCGCCGGGGGACGGTACGACCAGTCACGCGGGCGGGGCCCGTGCGCCTGACCGCCGCCGACGTAGATCGGGGCGCGCTTGGAACCGTGGCGAGCGCCGCCGGTGCCCTTCTGCTTGAGCATCTTCTTCGTCGAGCCCGAGACCGCGGAGCGGTTCTTCGAGCCGGCGGTGCCCTGACGACGCGAGGCGAGCTGCGCCTTCACGACCTCGTAGAAGAGGTGCTCTTTGACTTCGGCCGCGAAGACTTCGTCCGCGAGGGTGAGCTCGCCGACTTTTTCGCGCTTGAGATTGTAAACGTCGATCTTTGCCATGACTTCGGCTCCCCTCAGCGAGGCGTCTTGATCTCGACGTCCACCCCGGCGGACAAATCGAGCTTCATGAGGGCGTCGAGCGTCTGCTGCGTGGGGTCGAGGATGTCCAGCAGGCGCTTGTGGGTACGGATCTCGAACTGCTCACGCGACTTCTTGTCGACGTGCGGTCCGCGGAGGACCGTGTAGCGCGAGATGTGGGTGGGGAGCGGGATCGGACCCGCGACGCGGGCGCCGGTGCGCTTGGCGGTCTCGACGATGTCGGTGGCCGACTTGTCGAGGAGCTGGTGGTCGAACGCCCGGAGGCGGATACGGATGGTGGTGGCGGACATGGCTTACTCCAGGACCTTGGTGACGATGCCCGCGCCGACGGTGCGGCCACCCTCGCGGATCGCGAAGCGCATCTGCTCCTCGAGGCCGACGGGGGTGATGAGAGATCGTCATCGTGACGTTGTCGCCCGGCATGACCATCTTCGTGCCCTCGGGGAGGTGGCACGTACCGGTCACGTCCGTCGTGCGCATGTAGAACTGCGGGCGGTAGTTCGTGAAGAACGGCGTGTGACGGCCGCCCTCTTCCTTCTTGAGGACGTAGACCTCGCCCATGAACTTCTTGTGCGGCGTGACCGAGCCCGGCTTGCAGAGGATCTGCCCGCGCTCGACGTCCGTGCGCTCGATGCCGCGGAGGAGGACGCCGACGTTCTCGCCCGCGCGGCCCTCGTCGAGGATCTTGCGGAACATCTCGACGCCCGTGACCGTGGTCTTGCGGGTGTCGCGGAAGCCGATGATCTCGACGTCCTCGCCCGTCTTCACGACGCCGCGCTCGATGCGGCCGGTGACCACGGTGCCGCGGCCCTTGATCGAGAACACGTCCTCGATCGCCATGAGGAAGGGCTTGTCGACGTCGCGCTCGGGCTCGGGGATCTCGCTGTCGAGCGCCGCGATGAGGTTGCCGATCGACTCCTCCCACTTGGGCTCGCCCTGGAGGGCCGGGAAGGCCGCCACGCGGACGATCTTCGCGTTGTCGCCGTCGAACTTGTACTTCGAGAGAAGCTCGCGGACTTCCATCTCGACGAGGTCGAGCATCTCCGCGTCCTCCACCGCGTCGCACTTGTTGAGCGCGACCACGATGTGACGGAGACCGACCTGGCGAGCGAGGAGCACGTGCTCGCGCGTCTGCGGCATGACCGAGTCGAGCGCCGACACGACCAGGATCGCGCCGTCCATCTGCGCCGCGCCCGTGATCATGTTCTTGATGTAGTCGGCGTGGCCGGGGCAGTCGACGTGCGCGTAGTGGCGCTTCTCCGACTCGTACTCCACGTGCGAAGCCGCGATCGTCACGGTCTTCGTCGCGTCGCGGACGGTGCCGCCCTTCGCGATGTCCGCGTACGAAATGACCTTCGCGAGGTTCTTCTTCGACTGAACCTTCACGAGCGAGGCCGTGAGCGTCGTCTTGCCGTGGTCGATGTGACCGATGGTGCCGACGTTCACGTGGGGCTTGCTGCGGTTGAATTTCTCTTTCGCCATGACTTCTCTCGATTCTCCGTTTTCTTAACTCTTGCGGGCGCTTACGAGCGCCCCATTCACTTGCCCTGCACCTTGGCGACGATCTCTTCCTGCACCTGGTTCGGCACGGGGGAGTAGTGCGCGAAGTGCATCGACGACGTGGCGCGGCCCTGGGTCATCGACCGGAGGTCCGTCACGTAGCCGAACATTTGCGCGAGGGGAACCTCGCTGTCGATGACCTGTGCATTTCCTCGCTGGCCCATGCCGAGGACCTTGCCGCGGCGGGAGTTGATGTCACCGATGACGGTGCCCATGAACTCCTCCGGGACGACGACCTCGTTCTTCATCACGGGCTCGAGGAGGTGGAGGCCAGCGCGCTTGGCGCCGTCCTGGAAGCAGAGGGAGGCCGCCACCTCGAACGCCTGGGCGCTCGAGTCGACGTCGTGGTAGCTGCCGTCGTAGAGGCGGCACTTCATGTCGATGATGGGGTAGCCCGCGAGCACGCCGCGGCCCATCGCGTCCTTGACGCCCTTCTCGATGGCGGGGATGAACTCTTTCGGGATCGATCCGCCGACGACCGCGTTCTCGAACACGTAGCCCGAGCCCGGCTCGCCGGGCTCGATCTCCATGAGCACGTGACCGTACTGGCCGCGGCCACCGGACTGCTTCGCGTACTTGTACTCGCAGGGCACCTTCTTCGAGATGGCCTCGCGGTAGGCGACCTCGGGCTTGCCGATGTTCGACTCGACCTTGAACTCGCGGCGGAGGCGGTCGCAGATGATGTCGAGGTGGAGCTCGCCCATGCCCGAGATGATCGTCTGCCCCGACTCTTCGTCGGTGTGCATGCGGAACGACGGGTCCTCGGCCGCGAGCTTCTGGAGGCCCGTGGAGAGCTTCTCGACGTCGGCCTTCGTCTTCGGCTCGATGGCGATGCTGATGACCGGCTCCGGGAAGATCATCTTCTCGAGGATGATGGGCTTCTTCTCGTCGCAGAGGGTGTCGCCGGTGCGGGTGTCCTTGAGGCCCACCGCCGCGTAGATGTTGCCGGCGTCGGCCTCGGTGAGCTCCTCGCGCTTGTTCGCGTGCATGCGGAGGATGCGGCCGATGCGCTCGCGCTTGCCGCGGGTCGAGTTCATCACCATCGTGCCCGAGGTGAGGGTGCCCGAGTACACGCGGAAGAACGTGAGGTTCCCGTGCGGGTCGTTGATGATCTTGAAGGCGTAGCCCGCGAAGGGCGCCTTGTCGTCCGCCGCGCGCTCCTCTTCCTTCTCGTTGTCGGGGTTCACGCCCTTGACGGGGGGGATGTCGAGCGGAGACGGGAGGTAGTTGGTGACCGCGTCGAGGAGGAGCTGGACGCCCTTGTTCTTGAACGCCGAGCCGCAGAGCACCGGGAAGAACTTGAACGTCGTGCAGCCCTTGCGGAGCGCCTCGACGATCTCTTGCTCGGTGACCTCGTCGGCTTTGCCGTCGAGGAATTTGGCCATGATCGCGTCGTCGATGTCGGCGCAGGCCTCGATCATCTGCTCGCGGAAGGCTTTCGCCTTCGCCTCGAGGGTCGAGGGCTCGAGCCCCTTCACGAGCTTGGCGGCCTCGCCGATCGCCATCCACGTGTACTTCTGCCCGCGCGACTCTTCGTCGAAGATGCACGCCTGCATGCGGATGAGGTCGACCACGCCGCGGTGCTGGTCTTCTTCGCCGACCGGGTACTGGATGGGCACGGGGACGACGCCGAGACGATCGCGGATCGTCTGCACGTTCATCTCGAAGTCGGCGCCGAGCTTGTCCATCTTGTTGACGAACACGATGCGCGGGACGCGGAACTTGTCGGCCTGGCGCCAGACCGTCTCGGTCTGGGGCTCGACGCCGTTGCCACCGTCGAGCACCGCCACGGCGCCGTCGAGCACGCGGAGGGAGCGCTCGACCTCGATGGTGAAGTCGACGTGGCCGGGGGTGTCGATGATGTTGATGCGGTGCCGCACGCCCTGGTGCGGGCCTTCGACCGGCGCCCAGAAGCAGTTCGTCGCGGCCGAGGTGATCGTGATCCCGCGCTCCTGCTCCTGGACCATGTAGTCCATGGTCGCGGCGCCCTCGTGGACCTCGCCGATCTTGTAGTTTACACCCGTGTAATAGAGCACGCGCTCGGTCGTCGTCGTCTTGCCCGCGTCGATGTGGGCCATGATGCCGATGTTGCGGGTGCGTTCGAGCGAGTATTCGCGGGCCACGGGGAGCTCCAGGAGGAGGAAGGGAGACTGCGGTTTCGAGGTCCAAGACGCACGAAACCCTCTCCGGCCGACCTCCTCGCGTTTTCGAGAGAGGCCCGAGCGTCAGGTGCTCGGGGGGCCCGGAGAGGGTGTCGGGGTACCGCTTCCAGTTGCGGTGGCGAGAGCCTTTGGCGTGCTCGCCCTGGGGGTAACCCGATCCTTATGTCAGGAGGACCATTCGTCTTTTGCGGTGCTTGGTGCGCCTTGGTTGAGGTCGTGAGGCTCCAACGAGGGAGCGGGGGCGCTTAGATACCAGGGTGGTGGGAAGAGTCAAGGGACAATGGGAGCCTTCGGCGGCCCGTCAGAGCCGCTCGAAACAGAGGAGGCGGCGTGCACCTGCTCCCTCCCCGTTGCGGAAGAGGTTCGGGAGCGTCGCGTACGAGGTTGGTTTGAACCCCATCGCAGACCAGGCGACCCAGACCTCGATGGCGCTGCTCACGCTCACGAGGCTTCCATCTGGCCCTCGCGCGGTGCCCTCGAGCATGGTGGGGCTCGCGCCGCGCAAGGCGACCTCGGCGGTCGAGGCCCACCTCCATGTGCCGGTCGGGAGCACCCGCACCTCGGGCGGCTGCCCAATCCCCCCCATCAGGACGGGCGCGACCCCGTAGTAGGCGATGAACGTACCCGCGAGCGTGGCATCCAGGGCCTCTTGGGCGCAGACGCGATCGGCGGCGTCTCGCCCTCCCGGGTCGGGCACGAGGCTGGTCAGGAAGGCGACGTCGAGGCGGGGGGGTGCGTCACGCCCGCTGTCCCTCGGGGGATCGATGCGCTTCGCGTCGGTCGCCGCGTCGGAGGGCTCGGGCGCGGCGTCGAGGACCCCGGGCTCGGCATCGGGCACCGCGGCGTCGACCGCGACCGACGCGTCGGAGGGCGACGTGCCGTCGGCCCCGAACGACGTGCAGGCTGCCGCGCAGCCCACGAGCACCACGAAAATCCCCCCTCTTCGCACGGCTCGAGTATGGCGCCGTCCCCGACACGTGTCGACCCTCGGATGCGCTCCCCGCCCTTCGCGACGGCGCTCGGAGCGGCCTCGACAAGGGCAAAAGTGCCGCGCGGCCCTCAGAACGCGCCGCCCACGCCCACCGTGCCGCCCCCAGGGAGCGCCGAGACCTCGGGGCGCACGATGGGCTTTCCGTCCCAGCGTGCCGTCCACCGGGCGCTGCTGTCCGACGGGATGACGAGGTGGTCGACGAGCATCGCCGAGATCGCCCCGACGCCGCCGCCGATCGCGAACCCGAAGACGCTCGCCCACGCGAGGCCCAGACCGCTGCAAGCGCCGCTGTTCGAGGCGCAGATGAGCCCGGTCCCCGCCGCCCCGAGCACGAGCGGCGCGCCGACACGGATCCCGAGATCGGCGAGCCCCCGAAGCGGATACCCGTGGGCCATGTGCACGATCGGCGCGCCCAGCGCGTACGTTCCGACCGCCGCCCCCGCGAGAGGCAGCCAGGCGTCCGAGCTCTTCGCCCCGACCGCGACGCCGAACGACACGGCGCCGAGGGCGAGCGACGCCCCGTCAGGGATGCCCAGCATCCAGCCGTACGCGGGCCCCATAGGCCGGGTACCTGCCTTCTCGGGTTCGTGCCCGTCCTCGGAGGGCGCGACGGCATGGGGGGACCAAGCGGACGGCTCGGCGCGCTCGTCGGCTCGGGCGGGGCTCGTCACAGCGAGCTGGGCTCCACAAGCGAGGGCTGCCGCGACGCAGGCCCACGCTCTCAAAACGCCCCCCCCACACCCACCGCGCCGCCACCAGGAAGCGACGTGACCTCGGGGCGCACGATGGGCTTTCCGTCCCACTTCGCCGACTCCTTGCCCTGCTCGGCGGGCTCACGCGCGAGCACCGCCGAGTCGATGACGATCGCGGTCACCACGCCGAGCCCCGCGCCGAAGGCGCCGCCTATCGCCCCTGCGAGCCCTCCGAGATCGCCACTGCAGCCCCCCGCGCACCCGAGCAATATGCCCGTCAGCCCCCCCACGGTGGGCGCGCCGAGGCGGATTCCGAGGTCGATCGCGACCTTCGCACCGTGCCCGTGCGCCGCGTGCACGATGGGACCACCGACCACGTACGTCGCGAGCCCGGCGATCGCGAGCGGGTACCCGCCCCCCGCGGCCCCGGCGGTCATGCCGATCCCCGCGAGGTCGACGACGAGGGTCTGGTAGCCGTACCACTCGCGCGGGGCTTCCTCTCCCTCGGTCTCCGCGCGCCTCCGCGCGACGAGCGTGGGCGTCGAGGGTGCGGCGACGGGCTGCGCGGCGGCGGGAGGAGGCGTGGTCGCCGCGGGGGCGGCCGGGACGAGCGTCACCGAGGGCGCGGCGGTGACGGTGGGCGCCGCGGTGACGGCGGGCTCGGGCAACGCGGGCAGGTCGTCGGCGTGGGCGACGGAGGCCGAGACGATCGCGACGAGCACCGAGGGGACGAGGGCGGCGGCGAAGACGAAGGGCTTCATGCCCACACCTTCAGCACCCTTCGTGCCACGCGGGGACCGCCGTTCGCCCCGAGAATTCGTCGGGGCGACCCATCGAGACGTTCACTGGTTGAACCATTCAGTGACCATGGGTTCACAGACGGGCCCCCGACGACCGTTCGTCGGCGCACGAAGACGGCTTCCGGGCCCGTTTTCGTGGGCACTCCCCGAATTCACTGGAAAGTCGGGCGAAGGCCGCCTAGAGGCACGCGCCCATGAGCGACCTCGCCAAGATCCGAAACATCGGGATCAGCGCCCACATCGACTCGGGCAAGACCACGCTGACCGAACGCATCCTCTTCTACACGAAGCGCATCCACGCGATCCACGACGTCAAAGGTAAGGACGGCGTCGGCGCGAAGATGGACTCGATGGATCTCGAGCGCGAGCGCGGCATCACGATCCAGTCGGCGGCCACGCACTGCTACTGGAAGGGCAACCACATCAACATCATCGACACGCCCGGCCACGTCGACTTCACCATCGAAGTCGAACGCGCCCTCCGCGTGCTCGACGGCGCGATCCTCGTGCTCTGCGGCGTCGCCGGTGTGCAGTCGCAGTCGCTCACGGTCGACCGCCAGATGCGCCGCTACAACGTCCCCCGCATCGCGTTCGTCAACAAGCTCGATCGCGCCGGCGCGAACCCGATCCGCGTCAAGGACCAGCTCAAAGAGAAGCTTAGCCTCAACTCGGTCCTCCTCCAGCTCCCCATCGGGCTCGAGGACAAGTTCGAGGGCGTGGTCGACCTCATCAAGATGAAGGCGTACCGCTTCTACGGCGACAACGGCGAGGACATCCGCGAGAGCGAGGTCCCCGAGGACATGGCCGCCGAGGCGCAGAAGTACCGCGACATCATGCTCGACGAGCTCTCGCTCCACGACGACGCGCTCGCCGAGGCGATGCTCGAGGAGAAGGTCACCGAGGAGCTCATTCACAAGGCCGTTCGTAACGCCACGATCGCCCTCAAGATCGCCCCGGTCATGATGGGCTCGGCCTACAAGAACAAGGCCGTCCAGCTCCTCCTCGACGGCGTCAACGCCTACCTCCCGAACCCGAGCGAGGTCGAGAACGCGGCCGTCGACCTCGACAAGAACGAGGAGCGCGTCGTGCTCTCGTCGAGCGACAAGGACCCCCTCGTCGCCCTCGCGTTCAAGCTCGAGGACGGCCGCTTCGGCCAGCTCTCGTACGTCCGCGTCTACCAGGGCGTGCTCGCCAAGGGCGCCGAGATCATCAACACCCGCACCGGCAAGAAGCACAAGGTCGGCCGCCTCGTCCGTATGCACTCGGACGAGCAAGAGGACATCGAGTCGTCGGACCCGGGTGACATCGTCGCCATGTTCGGCATCGACTGCAACTCGGGCGACACCTTCTGCGACGGCCGCATGAACGTCGCGATGACGAGCATGTTCGTCCCCGACGCGGTCATCTCGCTCACCGTGACGCCGAAGGACAACAAGGCCCAGACGAACATGTCGAAGGCCCTCCGTCGCTTCACGAAAGAGGACCCGACCTTCCGCGTCAGCGCCGACCCCGAGTCGGGCGAGACGATCATCGCCGGCATGGGCGAGCTCCATCTCGACGTCTACATCGAGCGCATGAAGCGCGAGTACGCGGCCGAGGTCACGACGAGCCCGCCCCGCGTCGCCTACCGCGAGACCATCACCCGCCGCGTCGACTACGCGTACACGCACAAGAAGCAGACCGGCGGCTCCGGCCAGTTCGGTAAGATCGGCGGCTTCATGGAGCCGTGGCCCGAGGCGAACTACGTCTTCAACGACGAGATCGTCGGCGGCATCGTCCCCCGCGAGTTCATCCCCGCGGTCGACAAGGGCTTCCGCTCGATGCTCGCCAAGGGCCTCCTCATCGGCGCCCCGGTCGTCAACGTCGCGATCACCTTGAACGACGGCGGCTCGCACGCGGTCGACTCGAGCGACATCGCCTTCCAGGAGGCCGCCCGCGGCGCCTGGCGCGAGACGTACCCCAAGGCCGGCCCGCAGATCCTCGAGCCGATCATGAAGGTGTCGGTCGAGGGCCCGGTCGAGTTCCAGGGCGGCATGACAGGCCTCCTCATGCAGCGCCGCGGCCTCATCCTGAGCACAACCGAGAGCGACGGCTTCGCGCACGTCGACGCCGAGGTGCCGCTCTCCGAGATGTTCGGCTTCTCGACGACGCTCCGCTCCGCGACGCAGGGCAAGGCCGAGTTCACGATGGAGTTCTCGAAGTACGCGGCGGTCCCGTCGGGTATCGGCGAGGAGCTCATCAAGAAGTACAAGGCCGAGCAGGAGAAGGCGAAGAAGTAACCCTTCTTTACCTTCGGCTCGAACGAGGCCCTCGCGATCCGTCGCGGGGGCTTCGTGTTTTCGGGGTGTGCAAAGCCCCCACGGGGTGTGCAACGTGGCGCACCGTGCGCCGCGGCGCGCGCGAAGAGGGCCGCGATTTCCCCTCGACGGGCGCGTGGCATGCGCGATGCTGAAGGGGTGCCCATGAACCGTCGCAGCGCCATCGTCCTCGCCGCCCTCACCGCCCCGTGCGCCATCGCCGCGTGCTCGGACGGCCCCGAGACGGTCGTGCTCGTGCCGCTGATGCCGCCCACGGGGCGCGCACCTTCGGGGAGCCCATCGGGGTCGGCGACGGCCGGCATCCCGCACCCGGACTTCGGCCCGACCGTCCGCGCCGAGCTCCCTCCCCCGCCGATCTCCGGTGGCACGCTCGCCGTGCTCCGCAATGGGCACATCGTCGCGGCCGATCCCGATCGGGACGCCGTCTACGTCGTCGACGCGGCTCGCAAGGAAGTGACGACCGTGCACCTCGCTCCGGGCGACGAGCCCGGCCGCGTGATCCAAGATCCCCGAGGTCTCGTGCACGTCGTGCTGCGCGGCGCTGGGGCCATCGCGACCCTCGACGAGGGCGGGGTCGTGCGCAAGAGGTGGGAGGTCTGCCCCGCGCCGCGAGGGCTCACGATGCTTCCCGACGGCACCCATGGCCTCGTGGTGTGCGAGGGCGGCGAGGTCGTGCGCTTCGCGACCGATCCCTCGGCGGCCGCCCTCCCCGAGACGGTGGCGAAGCTTTCGGGAGGCCTGCGCGACGTCGTGATCGCGGCGGGGAAGGTCCTCGTGAGCCGGCTGAGGCAGGTCGAGATCGTGGAGCTCGGGCCGAAGTTCGAGGTCGTGCAGACCGCCGTCCCGAGCGGCGCGAACACGATGCAGGCGATGCGCATGGTCGTCGATCCGAAGGGGCAGGATCCGTTCGTGGTCCACGAGATCGCGCGGCTCGCCGCCTCGCGCTCGGGCTCGACGCCGTACGGCGGGAGCGCTCCCCCCGCCCCGAGCGACACCGGATGCGACGACCGCATCATGGGAGGGTCCATCGTTCAGCCCGCGTTGAGCCGGCTCTCGCACTCGGGGGAGGTGCGACCCGGCCAACCCGCACGACAGCTCCTCACACAGCGAGGGCCGAATTTGGCGGCGTTCCCGGTCGACGTCGCCGTGGAAGAGACGTCCATCGCGATCGTCGCCGCGGGAAATGGCCACACGAAGTCACTGCCCCAGGTGTACGTCTTCGATCGAACCGAGGGGCCCTCGATGACGTGCCTCCCGGGCGCGCGCGGCTTCACCATCGAGGGGCAAGCCACGGCCGTCGCGTTTCGCGGCCCGGGCGCCATGGTGGTCCAGTCGCGCGAGCCCGCGCAGCTCGAGCTCCTCCCCGAACGCGTCGTCATCCCGCTCTCGTCGATCTCCCGCGAGGACACGGGGCACGCCATCTTCCACGCGGGCACGCGGTCGGGCATCGCGTGCGCGTCGTGCCACGCCGAGGGCGGAGACGACGGCCTCATCTGGACCCTCGACGCGAGCGGCCCGGTGCGTACGACTTCCCTCCGAGGCACCCTCAAGGACACGGCGCCCTTCCACTGGCGCGGTGACGTCCCCACGGTGTCCGTGTTGGCCGACCGCGTGATGACCGGCCGCATGAGCGGGCCGAAGCTCGACCAAGAGGCGAAGGACGCCCTCGAGGCGTGGATGTTCGCGATCCCCGGCCCGAGGACGGCCGCCCCGACCGAGGCCTCCGCGCGAGGCAAAGCGCTCTTCGAGCGCGCCGACGTGGCCTGCGCGACCTGCCACACGGGGCCACGCCTGTCGAAACCCGGTTTTTTCCAGGGGGTGGGCGGCATGTTCCAGGTGCCCTCGCTCGTGGGTGTGTCCACGCACCCGCCGTACTTCCACACGGGGTGCGCTACGTCGCTCAAGGAGCTTCGGTGCGGCGTCGGGGCCCACGAGACGAGCCACCTCACGGCGGACGAGCGCGCCGACCTCGCCTCCTACCTCGAGACGCTGTAACCGCGGTCGCGCAGGCCCACGCGCGCTCGCGAAACGAGGGCGCACCTTTCGTGACATCGCGGCGTCGAGGGCCGCGCTCGGCTCGCGCGAGGCCCTAAGGCCTGCAAATGGCGACTTCGTCGCCGAGGGAGACCTCGACGCGGGTCGCCTCGAAGAGCTCGCCGTCGAGCACGTACCCGCGCCGCTCGCCGGTGAAGTCGACGGACACGGTGCTCGCGAGCGCGTCGACGCCGGGCCCCATGAGCGCCCGCCCCGCGAGCACACGGGGCATCTGCGGGCCGAGCGCGGAAGGGCCGAGCGCGCTCCCGACGGCGTGGAACCGATCGAGCCGCTCGCCTGCGCGATACGTGAGGTGCATGTGGAGCCCAAGGTCGCGCACCACGCTCGCCACGAACAGGCTGTACCCGTCGTGCGGGACCTCGGCGCCATCGACCGCGATCCGCGCCGGCTGAGGGCTGAGCACGCGGCGGGCGAGCTCGCCTCCCACGAACGAGCCCGCGAAGACACGCGACACGATGCGCGCCGCGTGACCGAGGCCGAGCGCCTCCCGCGGGCGACCGTCGTAATAAGCGTCGAAGAAGCTCGAGACGAGCCCGAGGCCGAAGATGAACCCCGCGCGCGTCTTGCCCTCGTGCTCACGCACCACGAGGGGGCGAACGACGGCGCGCCCGCTCGTGCCACGGAGGACCGCCGAGAGCACGCGGTTCGTGTAGGGCAGGCGCCCGCGAACGCCGAAATTCCGCCCGACGGTGCACACCGTGCCGCCCGGGACGATGGCCAACGACGGCATCTCGCGACCCGCGAACGCACGCCGCAGCTCGGTGAGGCCCGCCATCAGCGTGCCATCTCCTCCCGCGAGCACCACCGCCCGCGCGTCACGGGACGCGGCGAAATCGGCCACCTCGGCGAGCGCGTCGAGCGACCAGGTCTCCCGCAAGATCGCCCCGTGCGAGCGCGCGCCGCGGAGCGCCTCGAGCATGGGCCCGGGCGCCCGCAGGTGGAGCGCGTTGCGGTTCGCGACGACGACGACGGGGCGGCTCACGGCCCGACCTCGCTACCACGCCTCACGCGAAGGAGGAACCCGAACCCCGCTCACTGGGGGCAGGTGACGTCGCGGTAGTACGTGGCCTCGGCGCGCACGAGATCGCACCGGGACGCGCAGCGCACTTGGCCGCAGCCGCGGGTGTCCGGCCCGATGACGATCGTCGGGCACGTCTTCGGCAGCGCCCAGCAGACCCCGGGCACGCTCTGCGCCGCGCACTGCACGGCGTTCCCGGCCATCATGTCGCACGAGAGCCCGAGGCCCGCGGGGCAGGCGCGCGTGGGCCCCGGTCCGCCGCACGTCACGGGTTTGGCGCACTCGCCCTTCGCCTTCACGCTCATGCCTCGCGCGCCGGCGACGTCGTCGTTCCAGTAGTTGACGTCGTCGCACCCGCACACGGGATCGAAGGTGTTCTTGGTCTCGGTGGGCAGGGGCACGCACACGCCCGTTTTGCAGTCCTTCGAGAGGCAATACGCGTTCGCGCCGCACGCGCCCTTCATGGTCGCGTCGCACACGGCGGCGCCGTCGCTCGCGTCGGCCGAGGGGCCATCCGCGCCCGCGTCCTTCGGAGGGGCGAACCCTCGGCAGACGAGGTTGCACCCTTGGCCGAGGGGCGGGTGCACGGTGCACTGCCACGCGCCGCCCACGCACGCGCACGCGTCGCCGATCTCGTTCATGGCGCACGCATCGCCCGACGTGCACGCGCCCGTCATCGGGAAGGTCGTGCACTTCGCCGGGCACTCGGGGAGCGCCTTGCCGGAGCACGGATCGCCCGTGTCCGCGCCGGTGTCGGCCAAGGCGTCGGCCTGGGCGTCGACCGGATCGTCGATGGTGGCGGTCTCCCCGCACCCGACGAAGCCCACCCCTGCCCCGAGCCCCGCGACCAGAACGACGACCACGACACGACGCATGGCACCACCTCCGAAACCGACGGAAAGAAAGGACCCCGACCCGCGGGCCGACCGGCGCCGCACCTCAAGCATGCGACACATCGAGTGACTTGCAAACCGCATGCGAACGCGCTGGCCCGCGAAATCGGCCTTCTCCCATGAGCCCGACGCACCCGGTGCGCCCGCCCGCAGCCGCTGCGGCGCCCCAGGACGACCGCGACTCGGCCCCTGTGGACCCAAAGTGGTTCAACCTGTGAACCTTCCGACCCAGCGGAGCCGGTGGGCACGCCGGAAAAGGCTCGATTTGCCGAGAAAACTGGGGTTTCGGTCCTGGGACCGCCGTGGCGCATGCCTTGCGAAAGGGCAGGCATGCTCTGCCAGCCCCACGGTCCGGTCGCCTCGAACGCTTCGTCTCCCCTCTTCTCGGCCCTTCGGCGTCTGTCGCGTGTGGCCGTCGTCTCGGTCGTGGCGCTCGCGTTCGTGGGCGCCTCCGAGCGGGCCGCGCGAGCCGACGAGGCGACGCCCGTGCCTGGGCAGGCGCAAGGCGCACAGACCGAGGCTCCGTCTCCCGCTACGGCCCCCGCTCCGTCTCCCGCTCCGGCGCTCACGTTGCGCTCGGGCCGGGTCGTCTGCACCCTCGGGGACACGACCGGGTTCGAGGCGCCCGACGTCCGCACGAGCCTCGACATCGTGTGCACCGAGCTCGCGCAGCGCGGGGCCCAGGGCTCGCCCTACGAGGTGCGCTTCGGGCGGCTCGGGGGAAAGATCCTCGTCGTGATGACGGAGGGCACGACCCACGAGGAGCGCCGGGCCTTCGCGGCGAGCCTCGAGGAGATGCCGGTCGTGGCGCCGCGCCTCGCGGAGGCGATGGTGCACAAGGCCACCGTGCAAGACAGCGAGACGGTCGACAACGTGCTCGCGCAGAGCACGAAGCCCGTCGTCAGCAAGCCGATCCAGCCGGGGGTGGAGCTCGGCATATCGGGCGCGACGCCCGCGGGGACCACGTTCTCGGCGGCCGGTGGCATGTACCTCGGCCTCCAGTTTCGCCGCGAGCGGTGGGCCCTCGCCGGCCAAGCGCGCGCCGGGGGCATCGGCAGCACCGACGGGAAGCTCGTCTCGGCTTCGGTCGGGGTGGGCGGGCGTTACTTTTTGACGGACGGCGACGTGGCGCCGTTCGTGGGCCTCGGCGTGGGCGTCGGGTACTTTCACGTGAGCCGCGCCCCGAGGGGCGACTACGACACCGACCTCGACGGCTCGGGGTTCACGGCCTCGGCCGAGGCGGGCGCGGCCTTCTTGCGCACCGGGCACGTGGGCGCGGCCCTGAGCCTGCGCGCCGACGCGCCGTTCTTCGCGTTGAAGTCGGACGAGATCACCGCGACCCGCTACGACTCGAAGATGAAGGCGACCACGACCGTCATCCCGAGCGAGTCACGGTACGTGGTGCCCCTGAGCCTGAACGTGGCCATCACGTTTCAGTGAGTCAAAAACCCGAACAGAAGCGGCACCTTGTGTGATCCTCCCAAGGGGTGCGACACCTGGTAAGCTGCTCCCCGTGTACACTCCGCCCTCGAGGCTCTCGCGCTGGCTCGGCATCCCGGTGGCGCTCGTTGTCGCCGCTCTCGGTACCGGCTGCGCGTCGTCGGCCGTGCGCCACGCCGAGCGCGGTGACATCCCCGCGCTCCGGGCCGAGATCGATCGCCAGCACCGCGTAGGCGCGCTCACCAACGGCGAGGCGCGTGACATCGCGAAGGCCCTGCTCGAGCGCGACGTGTCGGGCCTCGTCGACGGGCGCGACGACGCCAAGGTCCGCGAGCTCCGAGCGTGCGCCAAAGACCTCGACTCGGCCCTCGAGAAACGCGAAAACAAACACGACGGCCTCGGCGCCGAAATCGCCCGCGTGCGCGTCGAAGAGGGGCTCTTCGAGCCGAGCGACACCCGCCGCTACCGCGACGATCCGAGCCCCGCGTACCGCGCGATCGCCCAGCGTGGCCTCACCGCCGCCGACGACGCCGAGGCCCGCATCCAAGCCCTCCTCATGAGGGAGGTCGTCGCGCGCCAAATGGCCTCCCTCGCGGCCGGCGACGGGGCCACCCTCGGCGAGCTCGACGCGCTCTTCGAGGCCGCCCGCCTCGATCCGGACGACGGGGTGCGCCACCTCGCCCTGCGCGCCGCCGTCGACGCCGTGGCCCGCCGCAAAAAAGACGTCTTCTCCGGGCTCGTCGACTCGGCCGACGAGGACGAGCGCCGCTCCCTCCGCCTCGCACGCACCGCGCTCGACCGCCTGCGCGACGCATGGACGACCGGAAAATCTGCCCTCCGGGACGACGTCGCCTCGGGCCTCGCCACCTCGCCCTTCTACGAGCTCGGCGGCCGTGACGCCCTCCGCGCGCGCCTCGGAGAAGGGAGCGACCGCCTCACCGTCGCCAGCGCCATCTTGCGCATGCCCACGTCGCGCGACACCACGGAGGACACGTTCCTCCGTGACAACGCCGCGCGCGTCGCCCTCTCGGCCCTCCGCGACGGCTCCTCGCTCGAGCGCGCCTTCGCCGTGGTGCTCGTGCGGCCCGAGGGCGAAGGGCTCGAGGAGCTCCGCAAGGCCTCGCGCGACCCCGACCGCGACGTGGCCCTCCCGGCGCTCGGCAAGCTCCTGCGTGTGCCGGCCGACGCCGAGCGGGCGCGTGTGGAGCTCGTCCGCGTGGCCGGCCAGAAGGACGACGTGACCCACGCTCCCCGCGCGCGCGGCATCCTCGCGGGCTTCCGTTACCTGCCCGTGCAGCTCTGGCTCGAAGAGCAGTCGCGCCGACGCGAGCTCGGGCTCCGCTTGCGGGCCGCGGCCGGGCTCGCGGCGCTCGGTCGGGTCGCACGCGCGGCTCCTTTGCTCGCCGACGACGATCCCACCCTCCGCGCGCGAGCCGCCTGCCTCGTGCTCGCCGCCACCCGCTGACCCATGAGAAGAGCGCCCCTCACCGCCGCGTTTCTCGTCGCTGCCCTGGCCCTCCCCGGGTGCCTGCGCGGGGCCGTGGTCGACGCGCGCATCGCCGAAGCACGCGCGAGCGCCGAGGCCCTCGAGACCTTGGGAGACACGGAGGTCGCGCTCGCCGGCACGCTCTCGCAGCTCGCCGAGCTCGAGGGGCTCTACCGCATGGCCCCTCACGACGACGACGTCCTCTTCGCGCTCGTGCGCGGGTGGACGATGTACGGAACGCTCTTCCTCGCCGACGCACGCGAGGCCGCCGCGCGCGAGGGCAACGACCGCGCGAAGGTAGGCTACGAGCTCCGTGAGCGGCACGCCCTCGAGCGGGCCGTGGGGTTCGGGCTCTCGGCGCTCGCGAAGCGCGGAGGCAACCTCGACGAGGCGCGACGCACGCGCGAAGGCCTCTCGGCCCACTGCGAGCAGCGCCTCACGAGCCGCGCGGACGGCGAGCTCGCGTACTTCGTGGGCCGCGCCTGGCTCGCGCGATCCCGCCTCGCGAAGGGCGATCCGACGGCGCGTGTGTTCGAGCCGTTCGTCGGGCTCGTGTTGCTCGAGCGCTCGAACCGGCTCGCCCCGGGCTATGCGCATTTCGGCGCCTCGACGTGGCTCGCGGGCGCGCAGGCCGAGGCCAAAGACGGCGCCGACGAGGCGCGCCGCGCCTACGAGGTGCTCCTCGAGAAGACGCAGCGCAAGGCCCTCGTCGTGCAGCTCGAGTACGCGCTCCGCGTCGCGTGCCCGACGGGCGACACGCTGCTCTACGAGCGCCTCTTGAACGAGGTGCTCGGCGCGAGCGATCCGGGCCTCGACGAGCGCCTCGCCAACGTGTTCGCCAAGCGGAGAGCGGCGCGCGCCCTCGCCCCCGAGGTCGTCGCGACCTGCAAAGCGCCGTAGGCGAGCCAGGGAGGAGGCCCTTCATGAGCGAAAATCCGTTTCGATCTCCGGGCGAGCGCCGAGACGACGACCGGCTCGACGTCCTCCGTGCCCAAGCCGAGGTCGAGGAGCGGCTCCTCCGCGAGCGTGTCGCCGAGATCCAGAAGAGGGACCGCGAGAAGCACCGAAAAGGGCTCGCTTCCATTCCGGTCCTCGTCGTGCTCGCACCGGTCGTCGCGAAGGCGAGCGGCTGTGGCGTCGCAAGCCTGGCCCCCGCGTGGGGAATCGCATGGCTCGTCGTGCTCGCCCTCGCGCTCCTCTACGCGCGGCACGCCTGGAATCGGGTCTGAACCCGCGCGATCCGAGGAACCAGCGTCGCTCGCGCTCGAGGCCGACGACGAACCGTCGCCCTCTTTCTTCCCAAGGCGCTCGCGCTCAGCGCGGTACGCTCCCGCGGGAGGCCTCGACGCAGCCTTCGGCGAACCCGAGGTCGCACGCGCGCTTCGCGTCGGCGTGGGAGGCCGCGGCGTCGCCGAGCTGTTGGTACGCGCCGCCGCGCTCGAGGTAGGCGCGGCCGTCCTTCGGGTTGCGGCCCAAGTAGCCGTTCCACATCGTGATCACGGCCGGGTATTTTCCCTGCCGCGCGAGCGCGTAGTCGAGGGCCTGGTGCGCGCGAAAATCGTTCGGTTTGTCGCGGACGGCGGCCTCGAGCGCGGGGATCCGCTTCGACGGATCGGGCTCTCCCAGCACGATGGACGTGTGGGTCTGGCGCGCGGCCTTGTCGGTCGGGGCGAGCTCGAGGGCGAGCTCGAGGCGGTCCAGCGCGGCGTCCTGCTCTCCGGCGAGCTTCTTCTCCCAGCCCTCCCACACGAGCCACTCCACCACCCACGCGAGGATGCGGCGGGCCTCGGCGTTCGTCCGCGAGACGCGCACGGCCGCGAGCAGATCTCGCCCCGCGTCGACCCAGCGCTTCGACGACGTGAGGATGCCCGCCCGCGTGGCGAGGTACTCCGGATACCCCGGGCGCAGGTCGAGCGCGTGGTCGATCGCGGCGAGCGCCCCCGCGGAGTCCCCCTTTCGCTCGAGGACCTCGGCGCGATCGCGGGCGAAGAGCGGCGCGTCGTAGTGGGCCGAGGCCGCGGAGAGCGAGGCGAGCGCCGCGTCGAGATCCTTCTTTCCGGTGGCCTGGAGGTACCGCTCGTAGTCCGAGAGCCCGGCGATCGTCGCGAGCTCGGGGCGCTTCTCCACCGGGAGCGTCTTCGCGAAGGCGTCGAGCTCCTCGAAGCTCCCTCCCCACCGCGGCATGCGGCCATACCCGTAGGCGAAGCGCAGCGCGAAGCACGAGGGGCACGCGCGCTCCGACTCGGCGAGGAGCGCCTTCGCGCGCGGCGGGGTGTCCTTCTTCCGCCCCTTCTCGTTCCGCATGAGCAGCACGCGGGCGGCCTCGAGCTTCGGGTGGATGGCGAGGGCCTTGTCGGCGTCTTTCCCTGCGAGCGTGAGCCCGTCTCCGAGCTTCTCGAAGGACTCGGCCGACGTCTTCGACGCGACGAGGGCGCCGCGGGAGGTCCACCCGACCTCGGTGTGGTGCGCCGCGCGCGCGAGGTACGGAGCGAACGACGTGTCGCCGCTCTCGACCCACCCGTCGAGCTCCGCCCGAAGCGCATCGTCGGCCGAGGCGAAGGCGTCGAGCGCCTCCATCACGAGGTGCTCGTCGGCCGCGTCCTTCTCGAACCGGGCCTGGATCTCCTCGAAGAACGCGGAGAGGCGCGCGTACTTCTTGAAGTAGAGGAGGCTCCGCAGCGCGGCGCGATCGACGTACTCCTTCGGGCCGCGCGGATCCTTGGGCGTGTGGGTGAGGAGAGGCGGGCCGTCGGCGAGCGGAACGGGCGCGACGAGCGCGACGGGCGCGACACGATCCGCGGGACGCTCCTTCGGCGACGGCGCGTGCACGATGGCCGCGGCGCCCGCCTCCGCGCCGCCCGCGTCGTTCTTCTTTTTGGAGCACCCCAAGGCGGGCGTGACGAGCAGCGCGACGAGCGCGGCGAGGACCGGTGCGGAGGAGGCGCGGCGAACGATGGGCATGCACCATCGTCGCACGGATGACGACATTCCCTAAAATTCTTCCATCGCGCTGAATCGAACGGCGTGCGACCCATGCCGTGACGGAAGGCCGCTTGCTCGGCCGGGCGCGATTCCGTACCGTTTCGCGTGTGATCTCTCGCCGCGCTTCGCTTGGTCTCGTCGCGGGGGCCCTCGGGCTCGCCGCCTTCCCGCGGTCGGCGCGCGCCGCCGACGAGCTCCGCCTCGGCACCCTCGCGCCTCGCGACTCGGTGTGGGGCAAGACCCTCGCGGCGTGGGCCGCCTCGGTGGCCCAAGAGACGGGCGGTCAGCTCAAGATCTCCCTGTATTTTGCCGGCTCTCAAGGGGACGAGCCCGAGCTCGTCGCCAAGGTGCGTGACCGCGCGCTCGACGGCGCGGCCCTCACGGGCACCGGGCTCTCGGCCTTCTCGCCCGACGTAGCGGCGCTCGAGCTGCCCGGGCTCGTCTCGGGGTACTCGCGCCTCGATCGCGCACGAAACGCGATCCGCGCGCGCGCCGCCGAGGGGTTCGACAAGGCCGGGGTGCGCCTGCTCGCCGAGGGCGACACGGGCGCGATGCGGCTCTTCTCGCGCGAGGCCGAGGTGATCTCGCCGCGGGATCTCGGGAAGATGCAGGCCTTCGTGCGCTCGGGGGATCTCGTCGGGCGAGCCTACCTCGAGGGCGCCACCACGCGGCCACCGACCCTCGCGACGACCGAGGTGTTGGGGGCGCTCCTCCCTCGCTCGGCGACCGGGCCTTCTCCCGACGGGGGCGCGCGTCCGGCCCACGTCAACGTCGTGTTCGCGTCGTCCCTCGCCGTGACCGAGCTGAAGTGGGCCGATCTCCTGGAGTACGTCACGCCGAGCCCCGTCGCGTACGGCATCGGCGGCATCGTGGTGAGCTCGGGCAGGTTCGACTCGCTCGCCCCCGAGGCGCGCGCGATCGTGCGACGCACGGCCGAGGCCACGGGATCGCTGCTCACCCAGCGCGTGCGCGCCGCCGACGACGCGGCCTACGCCCGCCTACGCGCCGAAAAGAAGGTCGTCACGCTCACGGACGAGGCGCGCGCCGAGTGGGCGGACGTGTGCGAGAAGCTCAAGGCGCGCATGAAGAAGCTCGTGGCCCACCCCGACGTGGTCGACGCCGTCGCCCTGGCCGGAGCGTAACGCGTGCCGCGCGCGATCGTGCGAGCCCTCGGGGTGACGTGCCTCGCGCTCGTCGCGTGCACCTCGGCGAGCGAGCCGCCTCCCAAGGGCCTCCCCGACGCCGGCGCCCCCACGTCGTGCGGGGCGTGTGCATCCTACACGGATCCCGAGGCCGTCGGGCGTGTCGAGACCGACGCGATCACCGAGCTCTCGGGGCTCGCCGCGAGCCGCACGAGAGACGGGGTCTTCTATACCCACAACGACTCGGGCGACGGTGCGCGGTTCTTCGCGATCGATCGCACGGGCGCGCTCCTCGCGACCTACACGCTCGAGGGCGTCGACGCGAACGACATCGAGGACGTGGGCGTCGGGCCCTGCCCCGAGGGGACCTGCCTCTACCTCGCCGACATCGGCGACAACGACAAAAAGCGAGCGAACATCGCTATTTACCGCACACCCGAGCCCTCGGGCCCTGGGGGCTCGGTGCGCGCCGTGACCACGAAGCTCACCTACCCCGACGGGCCCCACAACGCCGAGGCGCTGCTCGTCTCACCCGAGGGCGATCTCGTGATCGTCGAGAAGAGCCCCACCGGCACGGGTGGCGTTTACCTGCTCGACAAGGACCGCGCGAAGAGCGCGACCGAGGCCGTGCTCACGCGCATCGCGACGCTCACGTTGCCCGCCGAGGCAGGGGGCCTCGTCACGGGGGGCGCGTTCCACCCGTGCGAGAAGAGGGTCACCCTTCGCACGTACACGGCCATGTTCGAGTACCGCTTCACGGGCGGGCTCGAGACGATGTTCGCCTCGCCGCCGACCTTGATCCCCGCGGGGCGTGAGCCTCAGGGCGAGGCCGTCACGTACTCGGCGAGCGGGCGCGAGCTCCTCACCGCGAGCGAAGGCAAGCGCCCCTCGGTCCACGCGTCGGCGTGCGCCCCGTGAGGAAGAGCGGGGTGCGGCGCGCCGATGCGCTCACCTCGGGCCAAGCAAGCCTGGTATAGGCTCGCGCCGTGCTCACAGCGTCCCACAAGGTGCAAATCTACTACGAGGACACGGACCACTCGGGGCTCGTGTACCACGCGAACTACCTCAAGTACTTCGAGCGCGCGCGCGAGCATTTGCTCGGCGTGGGCGAGCTCGTGAAGCTCGGCGAGGCCGGCCTCGGGTTCGTCGTGTACCGGTGCGAGCTGTCGTTCAAGCAGGGCGCCGTCTTCGGCGACACCCTCGACGTGCGCACGACGCCTTCTCTCGTGAGCGAGTACCGCCTCTCCTTCAAGCAGGACGTCTACCGTGGGGAGACGTTGCTCGTCGCCGGGGTCGTCGAGATGGTCATCCTCGGCCCCGACAAAGCCCCGGTGCCGATCCCCGAGAACGTGCTCGCGCGCCTCGGTGACGGGCGAGCGTAGGAGGGTGCGATCCGCTCGGCGGCCCCGTGGCGCGTGGCACACGACCCGAGAGGTCTTCCCAAGCCATGCCGTTCGGAGCATGGTGCCCGGCATGCGCACTCGACTCACGGTCGCCACGGTTTCGCTCCTGACGCTCGCCGCCTGCGGCTTCCCGAAGACGGGCGTCGTTCCTCCCCCGGTCGAAGGGCCCGCGGCCGAGGCCGCCGCCACCAAGTGGAAGGGCACGACCCCCGAGAAGCTCGCCGAGGGGCGCAAGCTCTTCTCCGAGAAGTGCAACGGTTGCCACAATCACCCCGACGTCGACGCCATCCCCGAGGCGAAGTGGCCGGGCATCGTGGCCGAGATGCGCGAGAAGGCGAAGCTCGACGAGAAGCAGGGCGAGAGCGTGCTGGCGTTCGTGCTCGCGTCCCGCAAGCAGCCGTAACTCTTCACGAAAGCGGGCCACACGCTCCGCGCGGCTCACTCCCGCGTGGAGCTCCGCGCGAGCGCCAAGGCCCCGAAGACGACCAGCATGAGCGCGAGCACGATCGAGCTCCCGCGCGCCGAGAGGTCGACCACGTGGGCTCCCCCAAAGAGCGCGCGGACGTGGCCGCGGGGGGTGAGGATCGCGCCCGCGCCGAGGCCGCCGAGCACCAGATCGAGCACGAGGAACGTGCCTCGGCCCGAGGCCCCGAAGAGCGCCGCGCCGAGCGCGTAGTACACGGCGTACGCGGCGCCCCCGAGCGCAGAGACCCCGGCGCTCACGGCCACGTCACGACCGAGCGGAGGGTCCGCCGGACCATGGGCGACGAGCACCACCGCCGCGCCGAGCGCCGCCCCCACGAGGGCGGTCGTGCCGACGAGGCCGAGGAGCACGGCCACGCGAGCGCGCGCGTGAGGAGCGCCGACGAAGAGGAGCGGCCTCGCGGCGCCGGCGATCGTGCCCTCGGGGCAGACGAGCCCGAAGAGCGCGAACGCGACCAGCGGCAAGGAGACCGCGCCGAGGCCCTTCGTGAGGGCATCGAACACGGGCGTCGTGTGCGTGCGAGCGACCGCCGCGACGAACACCGCGAAGACGGCCCACGCCAGCACAGGGAGCGCCGCGGCTCGGGCACGCGCGACGCGACCGAGGGGGTGCGAGAGCAGCGCGAAGAAGCTCATGGCGCCTCCGGGGCGGGCGGGGGCGGACGCATGGACCCGCGCTGGAGCGCCGTACCGAAGCTCTCGGTGGGTATCGACGCAGAGGGCACCACCACGTTCATCGACACGACCCCGAGGGGCTCGGCGGCGGCGGCACGAGCGACCGTGTCGGCGGCGGCGCGGAGATCGTTCGTGACGATCTCGACGGCGCCCTCGCTCGCCGTGACGGACACGGCCGAGCCCTCCGTGGCGAGCACCGCCGCGAGGCGCATCGGGTCGGCGAGCACCACGCGAAGGACCGCGCCGCGTGCGTCGGTCGAGGTCGGTGCGGGCACGAGCCGTTCGTTCGCGAGCACGTAGGCCGTCGCGCCGAGCGAGGCCGCGTCCCGCCGAGACGCGGTGGCCACGACGACGACCTTCCCGGGGACGGAGGCGAACGCGCGGACCTCGGCAGAGACCGCCACCGCCACCTGAGGGAGCACGTCGAGGAAGGGCTCTTCGAGGAGGAGCACCTTGGCTCCCGACGTCAACGCGAGCGCGAGGCCCAAGGACCTCCGCTCCGAAGGAGAGAGCGCTGCGACGCGACGCGAGACGAGGCCTTCGAGCCCGAGCGGGCGGAGGCGATCGGCGGCCGCCACGGGCACACGACCACGAATGCGCGCGTCGAGGCCCGCGAGGCCCGCGACGGAGAGGCCGTCGGGGAGCACGACGTGGCGCGGGACGAAGGCCACGTCGGCCACGACGCCGGAGCTCCCCGCGGGGCGCCCCAACACGGTGACCTTGCCCGCGCGCGGAGAGAGCACACCGGCCGCGAGGGCGAGGACGAGGTACGGCGTGGCGACGTCTCCCGACGCGCCCGTGATGGCGTGGCACCCGGGGCCGAGATGGAGCGAGAGCGCGCTCGTCGTGATCCCGGCCCTCCGCGCCTCCGTGCTCGGCAAGAGCTTCGCCTTGACGCCCTCGAGAGAGATCATGGCGCCTTCTCCAAGTCGAGCCGCCCGAGCTCGGCGCGCACGAGCACCGCGAGCGCCATCGACGCGAGCCCGAGCGCCGCGAGCGACCGAACGAGGAGCGGCCCGTCGAACGTGCCCGGCCAGAGCGCGTCGCGCGCCGAGCCCACGATGCCCGGCAAGGACACGAGCGTCGACCACGCGGGCGGCACGAGCGAGGCCGTCCACGGGGAGAGAAAATCGGGGACGACGAAGAGCGCCAAGAGCACGAGATAGCCCCCGGCCCGGCCCCGCGCACCGAGCGCCGCGAGCGCCACGAGGGTGACCAGGAACGAGAACGACGCACAGAAGCCTACACCCACGGCGACGGCGCGTGCGACCTCGGGCAGCGCGCGGACCTTGGGCGCGACGGCGAGCGCCACGCCGCCTGTGAGCATCATTCCCCCGACGGTAGGGATCATCACGGCGAGGAGCAGCGCGACGAACCGCGCGATCACGTACTCACGCGTCCCCTGCCCCCTCACGCGGAGGAGCGCGCGAACACCGTCGTCCCGATCGCGCCGAAACGCCTGCGTCGCCCCGCCGAACGCCACGAGCACGGCGATCCCGTACGCGAGCGCGTTCTGCACGAGGAGGAGCCACGGCACGAGCGGCGGGTGCTCCCCACCACGCGACAGCATGCCCGCCCCGCCCATGCCCACGAGCGCCGTGAGCGCCCCCATGCCCCACGCGACCCGCACGAGCAGCCGACGCTGCGTGAGGTGGAAGGCGAGGCCGATGGCCGCCCGGGTGGGGAGCGCGAAACGCATGAAGAGCGCCGATCTCAGGGAAAGTCGAAGATGTCGTGCAGGCTCGTGGGAGGCCCTAGGTTAGCCCGAAGCCGTCGCTGGGGGATAGTCGGCGCGCCCTCAGGCGCCGCGCATCACCAGGACGACCACGATCCCGAGCAGGATTCGGTAGTACCCGAACGGCTCGAGCCCGTTTTTCTGCAGGTACTTGATGAAACCGGCGATGACGGCCCACGCCACGAAGAAGCTCACGACGAGGCCCAGCACGAAGCTCGGCAGGCCGATGCCCGTCGCCAGCGCGTGCCGCGACTTGAGGGCCTCGTAGACACACGCGGCGCCGAGCGTGGGGAGCCCGAGAAGGAACGAGAACTCGGCCGACGTGGCCGTCGAGAGCCCCGTGGCCTGACCGGCGAGGATGGTGCACATCGATCGCGACGAGCCCGGCCACATGGATACGCACTGCCCGAGACCGATGAGGAACGCGCGCTTCGGCGTGACGTGCTCGAGGCCCACGAGGCCCTCGGTCTTCTTGGCTTTGCGCATGCGCTCGACCACGATCATGACGATGCCGCCCACGATGAGCGCGGCGGCCACGGGCATCGGCCCGAAGAGGAGCGCTTTGATCTTCTTGCGGAGGAGCAGGCCGAGCACGGCCGTAGGGATGAACCCGAGCACGAGCGCCTGGAGGAGCTGCAGGCTCGCGGCTTCTTTGCGGAAGAGGCCCGAGAGGCGCTCGCGGAGGAGCGTGCGGTAGTGCACGAGCACGGCGAGGATCGCGCCGAACTGGATGACCACGTCGAACGACTCTTCGGCCTCCCCGGCCTTCGCGAAGGCCTCGAACATCGGCATGTGCCGCGCGAGGGCCTCGGCCAAGTGGGGGACCAAGATGAGGTGCCCCGTCGACGAGACCGGCAGGTACTCGGTCAGGCCCTCGACGATGCCCAAGATGACGGCTTTGGCGGCGTTCATGAACCTCCAGAGCTACCACGCTTCGCGCGCGCCGAGCGGGCGACGGTGGGCGCGATCGAACGGCACGCCCCTTCCTCGAAAACGCAAGGGTTACGGAGCTTTGGCAGAGGGCACGAAGGTCCCCGCGTCCGTCTTGACGTTGAGCCCGCGGAGGAAGACACCGCCCGCAGCACCCCCGCCTCCTCCACCCCGGCTGCCCGCGCCGCCGTCGCCTGGAGGCGCGTCGTCTCCGCCGTTCCCTCCGGCTCCTGCTCCGGCCGCAGGAGCGCTCCCCGCACCACCGTCGACACCGCCGTTCGCCCCGGGCATCGTCGACCCCGCGCCGGCGCCGCCACCGCCCGACGCGAGCACTTGCCCGGCGATGCGTACGAGCCTTCCCTCGACGAAGACGCTTCCACCGGCGCCACCACCCCCGCCGCCGTAGGGCCCCGTGCATCCGCGCTCGGCTCCGAAGCCCGACGAGGTGATGCGCCCCGAAGCGCCGACACGGAGCACGCGTGCGTAGATCTGGAGCCCGCCCCCTCCCATGCCACCCCGTCCGCACGTGAGGGGCGGAGTGTCGATGCCGAACGAATCTCCACCTTTTCCGCCGAGCCACGGCCGAGGCCCGGGCACGTATGGATCTCCGCCGTCGGTCCGAGGGTTGGCCGCCGTGGCGCCCGGTCCTCCCATGGCGCCAGGGGTCGCGCTCCCGCCACCTCCGCCGCCGGAGCCCACGCCGAGCGCGGCGAAACCGTCGTTCTTCGTCTGCGTCCCCGTCGTGACCTTCGCGATGAGGGTCCCGTCGATCTTCACCTCACCGCTCGCGACGAAGATGACCGGGATATCCTGCGTGATCGTCACGGTCGTGCCGGTGGGGATCGTCCAATCCTTGACGGAGACCACGAGGCACGAGCAGGTCGGGTCGAGGATGACGTCCTTGGGTGGAATGTCGACGGTGCCGCCATCGCCCGCCGTCACCGTGAGGGTGCCCCCCTGAGACGCGACCATCTCGGTGGCCGCGCCGAGGCTCGTGCCCGCGTCCAGGACGAACGAGCCGGTCGCGGCGTCGATGTTCGAGGGAGGGAAGCTCGCGTCGTCGTCGATGAGCTCGTCGTCGATCGGAGCGCCGTCCGGGAGCGCGCCGTCCGGGAGCGCGCCGTCCGGGAGCGTTCCGTCGGGCCGATCGGGCGGAGACGTGTCGGGGCCTGCGTCGCTCGTGGTGAGCTCGTCGACACCGAAGCTGAGACCGCAGCCTACGGCGGTGAGCACGGCGAGCGAGACCATCCAAAGGGCGGCGCGGCGGCGGACGAAGCGCATGCCGGAAAGGTACTTCATCTTCGAAGAGATGGAGAAATACCGAGCCCCTCCCCTCTGGTAGAGAGCCCTCATGGCCCTGCCCGTTCCCATCGACGAAGGCCCCGACGAGCTGCGCGAGGTGCTCGCTCCGCTTCGAAATGGCGTGTCCGTGGCCCTCATGAGCCTTGGGAACGCGTTCGCGGCGGGGGCCATCGTGCGCGTGGCCCATAGCTTCCTCGTCCGGGAGATCTTCATGGTGGGAGATGCCCCCCACTACGAGAAGGCCTCCATGGGTATGGAGAAGTACGAGACCATCGTCCGCGTGCCCGACGTGGCGGGCCTCTTCGAGGCCGTCGAGGGTCGGCCGGTCTACGCGATCGAAAAAGACCGAGCGACGCGCTCTCTCTACGATGCGGCGCCGTTCCCCGAGGGGGTCGTATTCCTGTTCGGGTCGGAGCGGTTCGGTGTGCCCGACGAGGCGCTCGACCGCGCCGACGCCATCGTGGGCGTGCCGATGTACGGCATCAACCACTCGTTCCCCGTCGCCATCACGGCGGGCATGGTGCTCGCCGAATGGGGGAGGAGGCGCTACGCTCCCGGCACCGTGGTCGTGCCCAAGAAGGGCTCCCCGCCCGGTTTTTCCCTATGAACGTCGCATCGCTCCTTCGCCCTACCCTCGCCCTCGCCTGCCTCGCCCTCGTCGCCCTCGGGGTGCTCGGCGCGTGCGGTGGCCCGTCCGAGTGCGAGAAGATGGGAGAGGCCATCTGCGCCAAGGCCTGCGCGTGCAACGGCGGGTCCCAGTGCCGCTTCCTCCAGCCCGGCACCGGCGCCACCTCCACGAAGAGCGAAGAGGCGTGCCGGCAGTGGTTCACCGACACGTGCGAGGGCCCCGAGCAAGCCGGCGTCGACTACGCCAAATGCGAGGCCGAGGCAGGCGGCGCCCAGTGCGTCGACGATCTCAACCCGATCGACGGGCGCGCGCTCGCGGCGAGCCTTCCCTCCTCGTGCGGCAAGGCCATCACGAAGTGACGCGCGCGCGCGTGGCTCGGGGCGTGAGCCGCGTGCTCGGGGCCCTCGCGCTCGCCTACGTGGGCCTCTGCGTCGCCGCGCGCCTCGGCTACAAAAAGCTCCTCTACCCTGCCCCGGTGCGGCCCGCACCTGCGGCCCTCGAGCATGATTTCCGGACGCTCGAGCTGCAGGGAGACGGAGCCGAGGTGCTCGCGCTCGAACGCACGGCGCGCCCGGGCCGGCCGACGTTGGTCATGTTCCATGGCAACGGCGAGGTGGTGGACGATCTCGTGCCGCTCGGCGAGGCGCTCACCTCGGAGGGCCTCGGCTTCGTGGCCATGGAGTACCGCGGGTACGGCCGAAGGTCGTCGCTCGCCCCGAGCGAGGCCGGCATCACGAGCGACGCTATCGCCCTCGTGCGCACCCTGGCCGCACGGAACGTCTCGCCGATCGTCCTCGTGGGGTACTCGCTCGGCTCGGCCGTCGCGGCCGAGGTCGCGTACAGGGGCCTCGGGGCGCGGCTCGTGCTCGTCTCGCCGTTTACCTCGATGACGGCCATGGGAGAGCGGCTCGCGCCCATCTTGCCGGTCGGGCTCCTCATGGAAGAGCGCTTCGACACGCTCTCCAAAGCCCCTCACATCTCCTTGAAAACACTCGTCATTCACGGCACGAACGACGAGCTCGTGCCCTTCGCGATGGGCGAGCGTGTGGCCTCGGCCCTGCCGGCGGCGCGCCTCGTCCCGGTTCGGGGGGGCACCCACACGAGCGTGCTCTCGGGGCTCGACGAGGCGGCGAACCGCACGGTCCTCGAGACGATCACGCGCTTCGCCGAAGCTCCCTGAACGTGGGACCGCACACGCGCGTTGCGCGACGCCCGAGGATTCTCGACAATCCTCGGATGCACCCCACGCGCGACGCCAAAGTCATCCTCCGGCACTGCGACAGCTACGACCCGCAGAAGATCCGAGCGATCGTGCGCGACGCTATCCGCGAGCTCGGCCTGTCGCCCAAGGGCCGCACGCTGCTGAAGCCGAACGTGGTCGCCGCGGGCCCGCTCTTCGAGCACGCGCACACCCGCAAAGAGCTCGTCGAGGGTGTGCTGCTCGCCCTCAAGGACGAGGACCAGGGCATCACCGAGCTCGCGGTGGGCGAGCGGTGCGGCATCACGGTGCCCACGAGGTTCGTGTTCGACGAGGCCGGGTACATGCCGATGCTCGAGCGTGTGGGCGCGAAGCACTACTTCTTCGAGGAGGTGCCTCAGGTCGAGATCCCGCTCACGCACGAGGGCCGCCTCCGCGACGCGATCTTCACGCCCGAGCCCGTCGCGCGCGCCGATTTCTTCGTGAACTGCCCCAAGTTCAAGAGCCACCCGTGGACGACCGTCACGTTCTCGATGAAGAACTACATCGGCATCCAAGACGACCGGCATAGGCTCATCGACCACGACCACGCCCTCAACCGCAAGGTGGCCGACCTCCAGTACGTGGTGCAGCCCCAGCTCGTCGTGATCGACTGCATCATCGCGGGCGAGGGCCGCATGCTCACCCCGATCCCTCGGGACATGAACCTCGTCATCGTGGGGAACAACCAGGTCGCGATCGACGCGGTCGGGTGCGCCATCATCGGCCTCGATCCGCGCTCGGTCGAGCACATCGCGCTCGCCGAGGACCGCGGCTTCGGCACCACGGATCTCTCGAAAATTTCCCTCTCGGGTGACGTCACGCTCGACGAGGCGAAGGCCCGCGCCCAAGGCTTTCAGGTGGGCCTCGTGCGCGTCGAGAAGTACTTCGAGGGCACGCGCATCTCGGCCTACGCGGGCCCGCCGCCCGAGCACGGGCACGACCACGACGCCTACTGCTGGGGAGGCTGCCCCGGCGTCATGGAAGAGGTGATCGAGATCCTGCGGCTCTACGACAAGGAGTGCGACCAGAAGCTCCCGAAGATCCACATCGTGTTCGGCCACTACAAGGGCCCGCTCGACGTGGGCTACGGCGAGAAGGTCGTATTCGTGGGCGACTGCGTCCAGTGGGAGGGCATGATCGGCGGGGAGCTCGTGCAGGTGTCGAACAAGTACAAGGGCCGCGACACGATCGACCCGCACACCGTCGAGCACCAGGACATGTACGTGAAGATGGCCAAGATGGGCGCGAAGCTGCTCGAGGCCAAGACGCGCCCGTGGATCCGCCTCGAGGGCTGCCCGGTGAGCGTGGCCGAGCTCGTCCTCTTGCTCTCGGAGCTCGGCGGCATCCAAAACCCCTATTTCGAGCCTTCGCAGGTCGTGTCGTTCAACCGCGCGTACCTCACGTGGCGCGCGGTCACGTCGATGAAGCGCCTCCGCGGCGAGCCGTACCAGATCCCGGGGAGCTCGCCGCGAGGGGAGGCGGCGCCGAAGCTCGAGGCCGACCGAGACGCCGGGAGCGCCGAAGAATAGCCGAGGAGCCCTGCGGGAATTTTCGAGCGAAGCTCGCGCGCGGCGTTACGCTCGAAGAGAGAGGGCCGTACCGGTTTCGCGCCATGAGCATCTTCGACGACTGGAAAAAAAAGGTATCCGACAAGCTCGCCGAGCGCGCCCAAGAGGCGGCCGTCGAGCAGAGCAAGGCCGCGGCCAAGGCGTTCGCGAAGAAGAGCGTCGAACAGGCCAAAGGCCTCGGAAAGAAGCTCGAAGAGGGCCTCTTCGGCCCCGGACCGGAGAGCGAGCCCGAGGCGACCGACGAGGACCGCGAACGAGCCGCCCACGACAAGCTCAAGGCCGCCGCGCGCGCCAACGAAGAGCGCGCCGCGCGCGACAAACGCGAGGCCGAGGAGCGCGCCGAGAAGGCCGCGCGGGTCGAGCGTGAGGTCGACGCGGAGCTCGCCGCGCTGAAGGCCCGCCTCAAGAAATAGCGCGCGTTTGGCGCACGGGTGCATCCCCTGCCAAAGGGCCTCGCTCGACGAACGCGCGCGCTTCGAGATCGTAGACCCGGTCGCACACGGACAGCGCCTCGCGCCTGTGGGTCACGAGCACGACGGTGCGTGTGCCGCGGAGGCTGGAAATGGCCTCGAGCACTCGCGTTTGGCTCTCCGCGTCGAGGCCGCTCGTGGGCTCGTCGAGCAGGAGAATCGGCCGACCCGACACGAGCGCACGCGCGAGCGCGACCCACTGACGTTCGCCCCCCGAGAGCGCCGAAGGATCCCCGTCCGCGCGGGCGCCGAGGCGGCCCCCCGACACCGAGTCGAGCGCGGAACGTGCGGCGGCCTCGTCGACGCGACCTCCGAGGACCACGTTGTCGAGCACGGTCCCCGCGACGAGCGCGGCGTCTTGGGGTACCCACGCGAACGGTCGCTCACGAGGCCCGAGCTCGGCCGAGAGCGCCCGCGCTCCGTATGTCACCTCGCCTCGCTCGGGGAGAGAGAGCCCCAGCAGCACGCGGAGCAGGCTCGTCTTGCCGTGACCGGTCGGCGCCACGATCCCCACGATCTCGCCCGGCGCGAGCGTGAGATCGATCGGCGCCCCTCCGACGTGCGCGAGAACCAGGCCCCGGCAGACGAGCCCGTCGAGGGGCGCGGCGGCGAGAGATGGAGGGGGAGCTCCCCCGGAGGCGGTGCCGCGAGCCCCCAGGACGCCCCCCACGGCGCGTGCGATGGCCCCGAGCGCGGCCTCCCCCTTCGACCACGCGAGCCTCGCGTCGGACAGGTCCCTCATGGGCTTGTAAGCCAAGAAAAACACGATAGAAAACGGGACCACATGGGCTCGGTTCGCGGCCGGGAGCGCCCCCTGCCCCGCCACCACGGCGAGCAGCGCGAGCGCCCCCAAGACCTCGTTCCCGGAGGAGAGCAGCGCCCCACGAACGGCGACCCAGGTCCCGAGCTCGGCGACACGTGCCCCCGCCGACCGCACGGTCGCGCGCGCCCTGTCCTCGGCCCCGTAGACACGGAAGAGATCGGCGTGGGTCACCGCGTCGTCCGCCGCGGCGAGCAGGGACTCGGTCTCGACGAGGACACGCGCTTGCCGCGCCCCGAGGCCGCGTCGAAGCCTCGACAGCGCCGCACCGAACGGCGCGAGCACGAGCAGCGCGCCCGCCGCGAGCCACGGATCCACGAGCACGAGCGCGACGGCGACCGGGACGAGCTCGAAGAGGGCGCGCGCGGCTCGGAGCACCCCCGCGTCCAGCGCGAGCTCCACTTCACGCACATGTGTGGTCAACGCGGCGAGGTCCCGCGCGGCGCGCTCGGTTGCCAACTTCGGTGCAGGTCCATGATCGTCGTGCCCCGGTTGGCTCACCTCGCCGGCCAGCCGTGCTTCCAGCACCTCTTCGCGGAGGTGCTCGGAGGCCGCACCGACGAGCTGGGCCCGCGCCCGGGCCGCGCCCACGGCAGAGACGAGCTTCACGAACGCGGCGACGAGGCCCCCGAGCGCGATCGTCGCTCCCCCCGCGGGTCCGAGCCCGGCCACGCTCACGTCGGCGGAAGAGCCCGCCAAATGCCGCACGAGCGCGCCTGCGGCGAGCGCCATCGCCCCATGCGCAACTCCGTGCGTAGCCGTGCAAAAAAGGAAGAGCGCCCCGGTGCCTGGCCGGGCCGAGGCCGAGGCGGCGAGCCGCGCGTAGAGGGTGGGTCGGGCCGCCATCACTCCGTGCTTCCATGCAACGGGGCGGTGCGTCGACCCAAGGCCTTTCGCACCCGCGCCCACACGTCGCTTCGAGGAACGAGGATTGCATGGGCAGCAAGAGCCCCGAACCTTCGCGCCGCTCTCAAACGAGTGCGGTACGGCGGGCGCGAGGCCACGTATGCTCTTCGGAGCCCGAGCCTCTCGTGCCCCCGAAGACCGCCGCTGCTTCCCCTCGATACGCTTGGAAGTCCCCAAATGGGGGACGCGCTTAGCTCTGAACCCGAACCGCCTCGTTGTCAAAGTGTAGGTTGCACATTTCGACGGCATCCCCGGAGAAATAAGGGCCTCGACGGCGCCACCTCGAACGGCGCCACGACCGCCTGCACCTCGGTCGATGTGCCCACGCGCGAGCACCGGTCTCGCTTCGCCTCTTCGCCTCGCTCTTCTGCCTCGCACTCGCCTCCGCCTCGCACGCCCGCCTTCCTTCCCTCTTCCTCCGCCCGCCCACGCAAGGACTCCCCCATGAGCAAGAGCAAGAGCACCGCAGCCGCCCACGCCGCGCCCCCTCGTGACGCGCTCGCTCCGGCGGTCGAAGAAGAAGAGGTGGCCGACGACGACGCGGGGGCACCGGTCGAAGAGGCCGTGCTCGAGGACGAGTTCGAGGCCGAGGTCGAGGCCGAGCCCGCGGGCATCGAGCTCGACATCGACGCCGACAGCCTCGCCCCGCCGCCGAAGGAGAAGGCCTCCGACGAGGGCAGCGGCGACTCCATGCTCGCCCGCTACTTCCGCGAGATGGCCACGCACAACGTCATGGGCCCCGACGAGGAGCTCGAGACCGCCATCGAGGTGGAGCAGGCCGAGGTCGATCATTGGGTCGCGATCCTCGCGTACCTCCCGGCGGCGGGCTTCGCCCTCGACTCCCTCGAGGCCGACCTCCCCACGGGGGACGACGCGCTCGATCTCCCGCAGCTCGAAGAGCTCCGCAAGCTCCGGAAAACATTCGATAAAGCGGGCAAGCTCACCAAAGAGGGCGAGAAGAAGTGGGCCAAGACGGCCACGGCCCTCGCGCGCGCCATCCGCCTCGCCGACAGCGATCGCCTCTGGATCCAGCACGCCGAAGAGACGGTGCGAAAGCTCGGCACGGCGCCCGTCGACAAAGAAGAGGACCGCGAAGAAGAGGGCGTGGCCGTCGTGCCCGACTCGCAGGTGTCGCTCACGGCGAAGCTCCCGGCTACGCCCCAGTACAAGAAGTTCCTCTCGAGCATCACGACGGCGAGCCTCCGCTCGAAGTCCGTGAAGAACAAGTTCGTGAAGGCGAACCTGCGCCTCGTCGTGTCGATCGCGCGCCGCTACAACCGCGGTCGACTGCCGCTCATCGACCTCATTCAAGAGGGCAACATCGGCCTCATGAAGGCGGTCGAGCGCTTCGATCACACGCGTGGCTACCGGTTCTCGACGTACGCGTCGTGGTGGATCCGGCACGCCATCAGCCGCGCCTTGGCCGACAAGGGCCGCGCGGTCCGTATCCCCGTGCACATGCTCGACACGCACAACCGCGTCGCCCGCGCCACGCAGGCCGTGGTCGCGCGCATGGGCCGTGAGCCTACGCTCGCCGAGCTCGAGCACGAGACGGGCATCCCCAAGGAGAAGCTCGACAAGGTGAAGGGCTCGTGGGCGGAGACGCCCTTCTCGCTCGATCGCCCGGTCGGCGACGAGGACGGCCGCAAGTTCATCGACTTCCTCCAGGACGAGAACATGGTCTCGCCCTACGAGAGCCTCGTGTCCCAGAAGTGGGGCGAAGAGGTGCGGCGCCTCTTGTCGACGCTGACGCCGATCGAGTCGCGCATCATCCGCTGGCGCTTCGGCCTCGACGACGAGGACGAGCTCACGCTGAAAGAGATCGGCGACAAGTACAACCTGTCGCGCGAGCGCATCCGTCAGCTCCAGGAGCAAGCCTTGGGCAAGCTCCGCAAGCACATGAGGGACTGAGCCACTCGAGCGGCGCGCGCGCCCCCGACGGCCCCAACCCGGGCCCAGGGAGGCGCGCGAACGCCACCGCGGCCGACACAGCGAAGCCTGTTTCCCCTTTTGATTCGGCGACTTAGCCGCCGTGGGACCAGAGCTTGTCGTGCACCTTCTCGACGAGCTCGTCGGCCGCCGACCTCGCGGCGCCACCCTTGCCCGAGACCTTGTTGAACAAGATGGAGAACGCGACGGGGCTCTTGCCGGGCGGGGCGAGCACGTAGCCCGAGAGCGCGATGGTGTCGTCGAGGGTGCCCGTCTTCGCGCGGATGGCCATGTGCTTCGCGCGGTTTCGGAAGCGCTTGTGGAGTGTGCCGTCGACGCCGCCGATGGCGAGCTCGGCGACCATCTCGGCGCGGCGCGACGGATCGTTCCATGCGTCACGGAGCACGAGGGTGACGCCGTGGGCCGTGACGCGGTTCGCGTCGAAGAGCCCCGAGCCGTTCTTGATGACCGTGCCGGGCTCGAGCATATTGCCGGCCGCGAGCCATTTGGTGACCACCTCGGCGGCGTCGGCGCTCTTCGCGGGGCGCCCCTTGCGCTCGCCCCCGAGAGACTTGAAGATCATCTCGGCGTAGAAGTTATCGCTCTGTTTTCCGAGCGAATAGAGCAGCGACGAGAGGGGCGCCGACTCGTGACGGGCGAGCACGGTGGCCTTGCCGCCGCCCTGCCCCGGCTTCACGTCGCCCGTGACCTTGATGCCACGATCCTCGAGCACGGACTTCAGCGCGTACCCCGCGAGCAGCGTCGGATCCTCGACGCGACGAACGTAGTGGACGAGCTTCGCGTCCTCGGCCACGGCCCCCGAGAGCTTGGCGGTGAGCCTCTTTCCGTTCGGCGCGAGCGCGAGCCCCACGGTGTCGGCGCCGGAGCCCTTCGTCTTGACGGCCCCGTCGATGTCGACGAACCCGGGCGGATCGAACGACACGTGAGCGTTCTGCCCGTCTTGAGTGGGGCGTACGTGGAGCGTGACGGTGTTCTCGTTGATGGCGACGGCGCTCACGGGCGCGCGGAAATAGGCCCACTCGTTCGGCTGCTGCTCGAACGCGGGCGGCGTGGTCTCGCCGTCGAAGAAGCGCTGGTCGACCACGATGTCGCCCTCGATCTTCTTCACGCCGCGCGCCACGAGATCGCGCACGAGGCCGTAGAGGTCTTCGGTCTGGAGCGACGGGTCGCCGTTCGAGCGCAGCACGAGCGGCCCGTCGACCGTGGTGCCTTTCAGTGCACCGCTCAGCGTGGTCTGGTAACGAAAGGAGCCGTGGAGGAGCGCGAGCGAGGCGGCGGCGGTGAAGACCTTGGCGTTCGACGCCGGGTTCAACGCCGTGTGCTCTCCGTGCGAAGCCCACACCGCGCCGGAGTCGATCTCCATGATCTCGATGCCGACCTGGGCGTCGCGGAAGGACTTGTCCTTCGCGAGGGCGCGCACGGCCGCCACGAGCTCGGGCACGCTTCCCTGCCCGCCGCCCCCCTTGGCGGATGGCTCGTCGCCCGCGCCCCCTTGGGACGAGGCGTGCCGAGCGGTCAGGACCACGGCGAAGACGAGGCCCGCGAGAACTCCACGTCGCATGGCCGAGGGTCTAGCCTCACTCGGGCCGGGTGGAAAGCCCGAGCGCTCGTGGGGCTCGGGCTCACGCTCGCGAGCGCCGCCTGCACGACCGCACCCGAGCGCGGCGAGAGGCCCCTCGAGGTGCTCGTGACGAGCCCCCCGGAGACGCTCGATCCGCGGTACGCGACCGACGCGGTAGGCCTCCGCGCGACGCGCCTCCTCCACGCGGGGCTCTTCGGGATCCACCCGGAGACCCTCGCGCCCGTGCCGGTCCTCGCGGCCTCGTACACGTTCGAGGGCCCGCTCAAGCTTCACGTAAAGCTCCGAAACGACGCACGATTTCACGGTGGCAAGCCGCTCGCCGCGGGGGACGTCGTCGCCACGATATCGGCCTTCAAGGCGCCCGCGGTCGCCTCGCGCCACGCCAAGGTCCTCGAGACGATCGAGCGCGTCGAGGCCGACGGTCCGCTCGACGTGACCTTCACGCTGTCGCGGCCACACGCGACGCTCCTCACCGACCTCGAGCTGCCCGTGCTCCGCGCCGACGAGGCCGCGAGTCCCCCTGCCCCCGACGGCACCCTCGACGGGCTCGGCCCGTACAAGGTCGCGCGCCTCGGAGAGGGGTTCGTCGCGCTCGAGCCCTCGAGGCCGGGGTCCCACGGCGTCGTGCTACGGGCCGTACGTGACGAGAACGCACGTGCGCTGCGCCTCCACGCGGGCCGGGCCGACGTCGTGCAGAACGCCTTCTCTCCCACGCTCCTCCCTTCGTTCGAGGACACACGCGCGGGGACCGGCCTCCGGGTCGTGACACGCCCGGGTGCGAGCGTCACCTACCTCCTGCCGCGCTGCGATCGAGGCGCGCTCGCCGACCCGAAGGTGAGGCGCGCGATCTCCCTCGGGCTCGATCGAGAGCTCTTCGCGCGTGCGCTCTTCGCCGGTCATGCACGCCCCGCGGACGCCGTGCTCCCACCCGGGCATTGGGCCGCGCCCCGCGATTTTCCGAGCGAGCCACGGAACGTCGAGGCCGCCCGCGCGCTCCTCCGCGAGGCCTCGGCAGAGCACCCGACGCTCACGCTGCTCGTCTCGACGGATCGCGCACGCAAGCTGCTCGCGCGGGTCATGGCCGAAGAGCTCGCCGAGATCGGCGTGACCGTCGAGGTGGTGTCGGTCGAGCTCGGCACGCTGCTCGCGCGCCTCGGCAAAGGCGACTTCGAGCTCGCGCTCTTGCAGCTCCCCGAGGTGATCGAGCCCAACGTCCTCCGCACCTTCTTGCACGGCTCGAACGTCCCTCCCGTGGGCTCGAACCGCGGGCGCGTCCGCGACGCCGAGCTCGACGCGTTGCTCGACGAGGGCGACTCCGTGCTGGACACGTCGGCGCGAGCGGCCGTGTACGCGCGCCTCGAGCGGCTCGTGCACGACCGCGCGTACCTCTTGCCCGTGGTGCACGAGGATCACGTGGTGGTGCTCTCCTCGCGCGCGAGCGGCTACGTGCCCGCGCGCGACGGGAGGCTCGGCGGGCTCCAAAGCCTCCCGTGATGGGGCGAATTAGCCGTTTTGCGCGGCTTTTTGAGCCCGTTCGATGCTCTCGAAGAGGGCGCGGAAGTTCCCGTAGCCGAACCCTTCGTCGCCCGCGCGCTGGATGATCTCGTAGAAGAACGGGCCGGCGCGGCTCTCGTCGTACATGGCGGCGGCCTCGCGCATGAAGATCTGGAGCATGTACTTGTCGTGCGCGCCGTCGACGAGGATCTGGAGGCGCTCGAGCTCACGCAGCTCGGCGGCCACGTTGGTGATCCCGAGGTTCGCGAGGCGCGCCGGGAGGTCTTGGTAGTACGCCGGGTGGGTCGGCATGAACTCGACGCCGCGGGCCTTCAGCTCCTCGACCGACCAGAGGATGTTCGTCACCGCGAACGCGATGTGCTGCACGCCGTTGCCCGCGTTGTCGTCGACGAACTTCGCGATCTGCGAGTCGCGGAAGAAGGGGCGGAGCGGCTCGTTCGTGGCGAACTTCACGCCGCTGCCCGGGTCCCACATGACGATCGACTTGAGCCCCGAGCCCGACGCGCGCTCCTTGGCCACGTCCTTCGTGTGGAAGCTCACGTCCCAGAAGGGCTCGAAGCCGAGCACGTCCTTGTACCATGCAATGATCGGCTGCATGGTGAGCCCGTTCGACGTGACGTGGTCGATGTTGCGGATACCATAGGCATTTTCGGGCTGGCTCGCGTTGCCCGGGCCCACGTCGGCGAACCCCGGAGCGAAGCGCGCGTAGCCCTTACGCTCGACGAAACGGAAGGCGACGTCACCGAGGGGCGTCGCGATCTCGACCGAGCGGTACGTGCCGCCCTTCTCGTCCTTGTCCTCGAGGGGATCGGCGAGGAAGGTGCCGCCGCGCTCTTCGAGGAAGGCCATCGTCGCGTCGAGATCCTCGACGCGGAACGAGAGGCTCATGACGCCGGCCGGGTGCCGCTTCAGGTAGCGCGCGGCCTTCGAGGCCTGCGTGAGCGGCGACGAGACACACACCCGCACGTCGCCCGCGCCGTACACCGTCGACGCCTGCCCGCCACGCGAGGCGAGCTCGTCGCCGGCGCGCGCGACCTCTTTGAAGTCGAGCCTGTCGGCGTAGAACTTGCGCGAGCGCTCCATGTTCTCGACGACGAAGTGGAACGAGTCGTAGCCGACGATGCCGAGGCGGCTCTTTTTTCCGGTGGCTTCCATGGCGCGGGACTCTGCCACAGGCGCACGGAATGCGCGACAGCCGACACGGTGCCGCGCGGCGTCATCCCGAGGGGCGAGGGGGCGGGCCGTCGGTGGTCGCCTCCGGCGGGGGCAACGTGGCGCGCTCGGTCGTCTCCGCGCCCCCGAAATCGCGGAGAGCGCCGTCGATCGCGTCGAGCAGAGGGACGCGGACGAAGGCATCCGGGACCCTCGCGACGATCGCGCGGAGAATGGGCAAAAAGCGCACGGCGCCGCCGCGATGGGCGCCCAGCGTGCCCGACAGGGACGGACCCGAAGGCGGCTCGGGCTCGAGCACGCGCAAGAGGGCGGCCGCGATCTCCACGAGGCCGACGGCGTCCCTCGCACCACGCGCGACCCTCGCGGCGTAGTCTCGTGCGCGCTCTACGTCGCGGTGGGCGCGGCTCCTGTCTCCGGACGCGAGGGCCACCTGCGAGCGCGCGAAGAACGCGAAGGCTGCGGTGCGCGCGTCACACGTCGCGAGCCTCGGCTCGACGAGGTCTTTGGCGGTCTCGAGCGCCTCGGGGAGCCTTCCGCACGAGAGCTCGGTGAGGACGAGGCTCGCCACCGAGAGCATCGTGCCGTCGGTCTCCCCTTCGTCGGAGAGCACGTCCTTCGCCTTGGCGTAGTGACGAGCCGCGTCCTCGTAGCGCCCACGGAGCAGGCACGCACCTCCGCGGTCGTGGTGGCTCGCGTGGACGAACGTCGGCGCATCACCGTGCGCCGCGAGCTCTTCGACGCGGACGAGCCAGCCGGTCCCGAGCTCTCGGGTCGCGCCGTCTTGCACGAGGAGCCTCCCGAGCTCCGAGAGCACGCGCGCCTCGAGCAGCGCGCTCTTCGCGGAGAGCGCCACCTTCGCCGCCCTCTCGAGCGCCTCGCGCGCGACCACGGGATCTTCGTTGGACGCCACTTGGCCCAGCCAAAGCGCCCTCGCGAGCGCATCGAGCGGCGGGACGGCGTGCCCCTCGCTCTGCGCCGAGAGGACCTCGATTTCGCCCATCGCCGACCGCGCGGGTCGAGACTCGGCCATGACCGAGAGGGCGGCCTCGGCGACGAGCAGCGTCGCGCGCGAGGCACGGACCGTCCCGGGCTCGGCGCGCAGCCTCGCCGAGGCGCGACGCACGACCGAGAGCGCGGACAGGCTCGACGACGGGGTCGCGAGCACCCCGACGAGCGTCGCGAGCAGCGCGTGGGTCTCGACGTCGAGCGCCTCCGGGTCGAGCTCTCGCACGATCGTGAACGAGCGCCGCGCCCGTGCCCCGAGGAGCGCCGCGGCGAACGCGCGAGAAAGCTCCGAGCCTTCGGCCCACGACGCCGCCTCGCCGAACGAGAGCTCGAGGCTGGCGCGCACGAGCTTCGCCACGCGCCCCACCTCCGACGGGCGCCGCGCGAGGGCCCCGAGGAGCACCACGTCGAGCTGCGAGAGGCACTCGCGGAGGGCGACGAGCGGATCCCCCGAAAGGCGAAAAAGCCCAATGTTTACCGAGCCTTCGACCGGAGCTCCGCTCGCCCGCGAGGGGCCCTCCGAGCCCGCCACCGCGACGTGAGGAAGCGCCCGCGGATCGACGCCGTCCTCGATGGGCGCCGTGTCGAGATCGAGCACGACGGCGAGGGCGTCCGTGGCCGTGGCGAAGCGCGCCGCCGGGTCACGCGCGACCATACGCTCGAGCACGGTCGAGAGCGGCTTCGGCACCGCGGAGAGCGGTACGGCGAACGGCCCCTCCTCGGGCGTGCCGGGGTACCCGAGCAGCCCGAAGAGGAGCACGCCCGCCGAGAACACGTCGCTGCGCGAGTCGCCCTGGGCTCCTGCGAGGCGCTCCGGCGCCACGTACGGCGCGACGCCACGCAAGGGCTCGCCCCGGGTGCGCACCGCGCTCGACGCGTCGAAATCGACCAACACGGCCCCTTCGAGCCGCTCGCCCGAGACGAGCACGTTCTCGGGCCGCACGTCGTGGTGCACGATGCCGGCGGCGTGCGACGCGGCGAGGCCCGCGAGCAGACCTCGCGCCACACGGAGCACCTCGTGCGGCAAAAAAGGCCTCCCGAGCACGTTCGGTCCGAGGGGTACGCCCTCGACCACGTCGAGCACGAGGTACGCCCCGAGCACGGGGTCCTCGCCGTGCTCGTGCGCGGTCACCACGTGGCGCGAGGCCATTCTCCCTAGGGCCTCGGCCTCGGCCGCGACACGAGCGACGTCGACGGCGCGCCCGTCCCCAGAAGAGACGAGCTTCACCGCGACGGGAAAGCCGGTCCGACGATCGCGCGCGCGCATCACGGACGAGCGCCGGCCCACCCCGAGCGGCGCGCCGAGCTCGAAGCGCCCCGCGACGACCATCGGGTCGGACGAGGCCGGCAGCGAGCTCGGGCCTTCGTGCTCGCCCCCGAGATCGGGCGACGAGCCCTCTCTCGGGTCGTGGGTCACACGTCGACTATAGCTTGACTTGGCACCGCTCGATGCAGCTCGCGAGCGAGGAGCACGACGCGTTCTTCGAGCAGGCCGTGGCCTCGGCGCAGCACGAGCGCGAGAGGCAGCGGTCGCGCTCGGCGAGCCCGTACGTGATCTGGGACGCTCCCGAGCCGATCGCGGCGCACGAGGCCTCGGCGGTGTTGTCGTCGTCCTCGTCGGCGTAACACTTCTCGACGTTGCAGTCGTCGAGCGCCTGGAGGAGCGCTGCGCCACCGCCGAAGTCGGCGAAGCACTGGGAGGCGCACACCTCGTCGGCGTTGTAGGGCGCCTGCTCTTGCGGCGAGATCGGCGTGACGACCTCTTCTTCGTTCGGAGGCAAGGACGAGCCTTGGCCGCCACCGGTCGGCACGGGGGCGATGTCTCCGCCGGACGAGCAGGCGAACACGAGGGCGCCCGCCGACACGAGCGCGAGAGGGACGACGACGAAGCGGCGCTGCTTCAAGGTGGTGATCAGCGGCATTGGGGGAGCCCGTTCTGCATCGTCGCCTGGCGACTCTGCCCGGAGTAGACACACTTCTTACCGGTCGCGCACTGGTAGCCCAGGGCAACCTGCTGGTTTTTGCACTCGTACGCGGAGTAGTCCGACCGCGCGCTGCAGTACCACCCGTCGGCGAGGCCTACGCACGACTCGCCCTGCGGAGGCGGCGTGTTGCACTCGGGCGCAGGCTGCCCGTCGGCGCGGACCGGGATGAACACGTCGGGGATGCCGCACCGGCGCGACGTCTTCACGCGGCCGCAGAAGTCGCTGCACGCGCGGCTCCCGTCGGCCGTGCTCACGACCTCGATGTGGCCGTGCGACTTGCTGTAGCCGCACTCGCCTCGGCCCCACACGATGATGGCGCCCTGAGGCGGCGCCTCGCCGAGCTTGAGCTTCACCTCTTTGAAGCCGAGGCGACGGAGCGCGGCGGGGTTCTGGCGCGCCCACGTCGTGAACTGGTACGCGCTCCCGGCGTAGCGGCCTCCCGAGGCCACGTCTCCGGGCACGGAGTAGCCCGCCGACTCGAGGTGCTGCTTCACGTAGCGGTAGCAGCGCTTCTGCGACCGCATCCCCTCGCGGCGCCCTCCCGCTTGCGCCATCCTGCGGGCCGCCGCCGTGTCGTACCCTTCGCACGCGAGCTCTTGCTGCGTGAGATCGGCCGATACTTCGTCGACGAGGTCGTCATCGTTTTGGGCCGGCGCAGCGCAGCTCGCGAGCGCGAGACCGGCGAGCACGGCGGTGAGTGCGAGCGCTCGGCTCGCGCGTGCACCGTGGCGTCGTGGCAAGGCTTCCGTCATGCGTTCATCGTGGGCCGCGAACGCGCCCACACGCAAGCGCTAACTTCATGAATTCGTTATGGATCCAGGTGGTACCGGGTGGGTGGATCCCCTGCACCAGTGACGGCGCGGATCGTCGGCCGGTCGGGTGACCACCTTCCCCTCCCCGCTCGAGTTTGCGATGCTGCAGCGCATGAAGACCTTGGCGAAGCTCGGGCTCACCGTCGCACTGGCTGGTTTTTGCACGGCTTTTCTCCCGACCGAGGCCCACGCCGCGACCTCGACCCGCGACCCGCTCTACGTCGGCGGCACGGTGCTCGGCTTCGGCGCCCCCCTCAACTCGGGCTACCGTGGCACCACACCGTACCGGTTCGACTTCGACTTCGGCGGCCACATCAACGGCCGCCACGACGGCTTCGTGATCGGCTTCCGCCAGGTCTTCCTCTTCGGCGGCGGGTTCGACGGCGGCATGTCCCAGCTCCGGCTCGGAGGAGACATCGCCATCCCGATCCGGGGCGGGCGCATGGAGATCACCATCGCACCGTACGGAGCGGCCGGCGTCTTCTACGGATTCAACAATCAGGGAGCGCGCGCCGCGATGTCGTTCGGCGTCGAGGGCAAGTTCTTCCCCATCGAGGGCAACGGGTTCTTCGCCATGGCGCGGCCCTTCGAGATCACGATCTTGCCGGGCTCGGGCGGAACGACGCCGGTGCTCTACGGGTTCGGCGTCGGCGCAGGATATGCATTCTAAGCAGCTGATTTTGCCGTTCTTTTTAGGTTAGAAGGCGGCCTTTTGGCTTCCCCCGGGTTGCACTCTGCATGTAGCCTCGGGGCATGAAAGCTCTCTCACGTCTTTTCGCTGCCGGTCTCGTCGCGGGCGCGACGCTCCTCGTCTCGTCGAGCGCGAGCGCCCAATCGAGCCGCGGCGCGGGCTACGTCCAGGGCAACGTCCTCGGCTTCACCGCGTTCTTGAACACCTTCGGCGGCACCGCCTTCCCGATGGAGTTTTCGGGCGGGTACCACATCAACGGCTCCCACGAGGGCTTCGTGATCGGCGGCGCGCAGAAGTTCTTCTTCCGGACGGGCTTCGCGGCCGCGACCGTGCTCCGCATGGGGTACGACATCGCGATCCCCATCAAGGAGATGGAGCTCACGATCGCGCCCTACGGCTACGGCGGCCCGGCCTACGGCGACATCGACCTGCGCGCGCACTTCGGCTTCGGCGTCGAGGGCAGGTTCTTCCCGCTCGTCGAGGGGCCCGGCAAGGGCTTCTTCGCCGTGGCGCGCCCCTTCGAGATCGGGTTCATCCCGTTCACGGGCGGCACCCTCGTGCCGTTCACCTTCAACCTCGGCGCGGGTTACGCGTTCTAGAGTGTTTCACGGCGAGGTCGTGTCGACGAGGTGGCTCCCTTCGGGGCTGCCTCGTCGCTTTTTGTAGGCTCGCGCGCGCGCGGCGAGGTGCACGCCGAGGCTCCGCCGTGAAACGATCCGGGCGTGCTTCGCGATCGACGACGGCGAGTCTCGCATCGCGTCACGCGGTGTGGTATCCGGCCCTCCCGAAGGACGTCGGAAGTGGGCCTCTTTCGGGTCGCAGCTTTCGGCGAGGAGTGTCATGGAACGCGCCCCGATGAGCCGAAAGCCCACGAAATACGTGTTCGTCACCGGGGGGGTGGTGTCGTCGATCGGCAAGGGCCTGGCCTCGGCCTCGGTGGGCGCGCTGCTCGAAGCGCGCGGCCTCCGGGTGACGCACGTCAAGCTCGACCCGTACATCAACGTCGACCCGGGCACGATGAGCCCGTACCAACACGGCGAGGTCTTCGTCACCGACGACGGCGCCGAGACCGACCTCGACCTCGGTCACTACGAGCGGTTCACCACCGCTCGCATGAAGAAGACCAACAACTTCACCACCGGGCGCATCTACGAGGCGGTCATCCAGAAGGAGCGCCGCGGCGAGTACCTCGGCGGAACGGTGCAGGTCATCCCGCACATCACCGACGAGATCAAAGCCCGCGTGCGCGAGGCCACCGATCACGTCGACGTGGCTATCGTCGAGATCGGCGGCACCGTCGGCGACATCGAGTCGCTCCCGTTCCTCGAGGCGATCCGCCAGCTCAAGCTCGAGGCCGGCCCGCAGAACGCGCTCTCGCTGCACGTGACGCTCCTCCCCTTCATCGAGACGGCGGGCGAGATCAAGACGAAGCCGACGCAGCACTCCGTGAAGGAGATGCGCGAGATCGGCATCCAGCCCGACATCCTCTTGTGCCGCACCAAGACGGGCATGACCCGGAGCACGCGCGAGAAGATCGCCATGTTCACGAACGTGCCGGTCGAGGCCGTCATCTCCGGGGTCGATGTATCTTGCATCTACGAGCTCCCCTTGGCGCTGCACGCCGAGGGCCTCGACGAGCTCGTGGTCGAGCGCCTCAACATCTGGACGCGCCAGCCCGACGTGAGCGCGTGGCGCCGCATCGTCGAGCGCTTCACGCGGCCGACCCGCGGGCAGGTGCGCGTGGGCGTCGTGGGCAAGTACGTGCACCTCCGCGACGCCTACAAGTCGCTCCACGAGGCCCTCGTCCACGCCGGCATGGAGAACGACTGCAAGCTCGAGCTCGAGTACATCGACTCGGAGGACATCGAGCGCGACGGCACCACCGGCCGCCTCGACCACCTCGACGCGGTGCTCGTCCCCGGCGGCTTCGGGGATCGCGGCGTCGAGGGCAAAATCCAGGCGATCCGCTACGCGCGGGAGAACAAGATCCCGTTCTTCGGCATTTGCCTCGGTATGCAGCTCGCGGTGATCGAGTTCGCGCGCAACGTGGCGGGCCTCGCGAACGCGAGCTCGAGCGAGTTCGACCCGCAATGCCCCACCGCCGTGGTCGACCTCATGCCCGAGCAGCGCGACAAACGCGACAAGGGCGCCACCATGCGGCTCGGCGCGTTCCCGTGCGTGCTCACGCCCGGCTCGCTCGCGGCCCAGTCCTACGGCACGACCGAGATCAGCGAGCGCCATCGCCACCGCTACGAGTTCGCGAACGAGTACCGCGATCATCTCACGGGGGCGGGTCTCGTCTTGTCGGGCACGTCGCCCGATCAGAAGCTCGTCGAGATCGTGGAGCTCAAAGATCACCCGCACTTCCTCGGGTGCCAGTTCCACCCCGAGTTCAAGAGCCGCCCCGCGCAGGCGCACCCGCTCTTCGCGCGGTTCGTGAAGGCCGCGCTCCAGCGCAAAGAGGCGCGCGCGCGTGGCGAGCTGCGACCGAGCGAAGCGCGGCTACCGACGGTAAACTGAAGCCCCACGAGGCTCGATCATGCGGGGGCTGCCCAAGCGGGCAAGCCCCCGTTTTCATTCGACTATTCTTCGACGAAGTCCAGGTCTTTGCCGTGCGTCTCTTCGAGCCCGAGGAGCGACACGAAGCCGAGCACGAGGACGACCACGCCCACGAGGGCCGCGCTCCCGACGACGCCGAGCGGCCCCTTGAGCGCCTGGAAGCTCGACGTGACGATCACGACCGCGCCGCGCACGAAGTTCGGCGCCGTGGTGGTGGCCGTCGCGCGGATGTTGGTGCCGAACTGCTCGGACGCCACGGTGACGAAGACCGCCCAGTAGCCGGAGGCGACACCGAGCACGACGACGACCGCGTAGAACGCGACGAGCGACGTGCGGCCGACGGTGAAATACGCGACGGTCGCGAGCGACGAGAGGCCGAGGAACCCCGCGAGCACGCGCTTTCGGCTCTTCAAGAGGTGGCTCAAGAAGCCGCTCCCGAAATCGCCGATGGCGAGGCCGATGTACATGAGCATGACGGCCGTCGAGGGCTTCGGCAGCTCGGTGAGGCCCATGCCCTTCGCGATCTCGGGCGAGAACGTGACGAGGATGCCCACCGCGTACCAGACGGGTACGCCGACCGTGATGACGGCGAGGTAACGGCGGAGGCGCTTCCCGTTGCGGAAGAACGCGAAGAAGTCGCCGTGCCGCACGCCCGAGGCCTTGGCCACGCGGAACATGCCGCTCTCGGTGACCCCGACGCGAACGAGGAGGAGGCCCAAGCCGAGCCCACCGCCCACGAAATACGCGATGCGCCACGAGAACGCGTCGCCCACGAGGGCGGCGACGACCGCGCCGAGGATGCCGACGCCCGCTACGACCGTCGTGCCGATCCCGCGCTTCTCTTTGGGCATGACCTCGGCCACGAGGGTGATGCCCGCGCCGAGCTCGCCGGCGAGACCGATGCCCGCGACGAAGCGCATGATCTCGTACTGGAGCACCGTCTGCGCGAAGCCGTTGGCGATGTTGGCGAGCGAGTAGGTGAGGATCGAGCCGAAGAGCACCGTGAGGCGGCCGCGCTTGTCGCCCAGGATGCCCCACAGGATGCCCCCGATGAGCATGCCGCCCATCTGCCAGTTGATGAGGCGAACGCCGACGTCCGTGAGGGCCTCGCCCGAGAGGCCGAACGTCTTGAGGCTCGGCACGCGCACGATGCTGAAGAGGATGAGATCGTAGATGTCGACGAAGTAGCCGAGCGCGGCCACCATCACCGTGAGCATCACGTTTCGCTTGGCCTTGTCGTCCACCCGCGGCACCTCACCACCTGGGCCTCGGGCGGGTCAACCGGGAACGGCCGTCACGCGCGGGTGCGCACGAGGATGCCCGCCTCGATGGCGCGCGCGAAGAGCGCGTGGGTGCTCGCGTGCCCCGGGATCTCGCACCTCGAGCGACCCACCGGGGGCCCGCCCCAGAAGAACGAATCTCCGAGGAGATCCAAGAGCTTATGACGCGCGGCCTCGTCGCTCTCGGGGGGCCTTCCGGCCGAGAGGATGGTCTCGTCGGTGACGAGGACGACGCTCTCGGGGGGCACGTGCGAGGCGAGGCCACGGTCGGCGAGCTCGAGCACCTCGTGGCCGAACCCGAAGGTGCGCGCCGGGGCGATGCGCGAGATGAAGTCGTCCGGGTCTCCGCGCCACTCCGCGGTCGGGGCGAGCCTCGGATCGCCGAAATCGATGACGACCGCCACGTGCGTCTCGTCGGCGACCTCGAAGCACATGCGCGTGCGCCCGTGCTCGAGGGTCGCATCACGAGCGACGCGGAGGCGCGGTGAGCTCGGGGCGACCCCGAGAGACAGGAGGGCCTCGGCGAAGGCGCGGGCCCCACCGTCGAGCAGCGGGAGCTCGTCGCCCACGACCTCGACCGCGACGCCCTCGTAGAGAGACAGGCCGGCGAGCGCCGCGAAGAGGTGCTCCACCGTGCGCACCGAGAGCGCCGGAGAGACGAGCTCGGTCGAGCGACGCTCCCCCGACGGGACGAACGACGACAGCGCGTGAGCCCGACCTTCGTGGACGAAATGGGTCGGCCCGGGGGCCGCGCGGAGCGTGACCGTGGCCGGCTTGCCGCCGTGAAGCCCGAAGCCTTCGAGGATGACCACGACGCGACCCTAGATCAGCGCGCCCGAAGGCGCCATTTTCGACGCTCTCCCGAAGCGGGGCGCGGGGCGGAGGGGGCTTCGGGCCCGGCCCCCCGAAGGCCGAAGAGGCGCGTTTCGCCGTGGAAACCTGGCGAAAGCTCTGCGAGAGTGCGCGCCGATGAAACGCCTCGTGAACGCCTCGGTGCTCGCCTCGAGCCTCACCGCCTCCTTGTTCTTCGCTCAGGTGGCCTCGGCCGACGTCCTCCCCGAGGGGCGGCGCCCGCTCAAGGTGGCCGTCACGTTCTCGAAGCCCATCGACGGGCACGTCGTCGCTTTCCCGACCGACTGCATGGGCCTCGATCCGAAGCTCAACCCCCACCTCGAGTACCTCCAGAACTACGACGTCGTCTCGCCCGAGAGCCCCCGCGAGCCGTACAAGTTCTGCGACGACAAGACCCGCATCTACGTGCTCGACGTCGAGGCCTTCAAGAAGACCCCCGGCGAGAAGGTGCCCGCCTTCGTGCGCAGCGAGTGGAAGCTCGAGGAGCTCTCGAAGATCAAGGCCGAGGATCGTACCGCGTTCTTCCAGAAGGACACCCACGTGCACGCGACCGGCTACGCCATGCCGGCGCGGGCCCTCGTGAAAGAGGCCTCGCCGCTCGCGGAGGTCGCCGAGACGGTCACCTTCGGCGGGCTCCCGGCGCGGATCCAGAACGTGAAGCTCGTCTACACCTACACGGACGGCCAGAAAGAAGAGCACACGTATATGCCGCCGGCGCGGCCGCAGCCGAAGCGCGCCGAAGCCCAAGGCTGGATGCAGGGTCTCGTCGACGCTAGCGCGTCCGACGCGGGAGCCGCGGACGCCGAGGCCCCGGACGCGAGCGTGTCCGATGCCGGCACCCTCTCCGCCACGCCACCGAAGCTCATCGATCGGAAGCTCTTCGTCACCGCGCAAAAACACTCGGGGCTCGGAAAGTCCGAGGCCGCCCCCGAGTCCCCGGCGAAGCCCAAGCTCGGGCGCTCCGGGAAGCTCGGGCTCCTGTTCGCCCTGATCGCCGCGGCGGCCGCCGGGCTCGCGCTCCGCGAAGAGAAAAAGAAGAGCTGAGCGAAAAAAGGAAACGAGGGGGAGCCGAACGACTCACCCTCGTCTCGTAGGAGCGCCTTTCACCGAGCTCGGCGGCGCTCCCGTCCACCCCCGTAGGCCCGTCAGGCGGGCTTTTGGAACAAGACCACCTTGTAGGTGTCGGTCCCGTCGACCATGCGGTCGTAGAGGTTCGTGCCAGGGTTTCGGTAGAAGTTCTTCATGGCGAGCTCGGCCTCGAGGCGGCGCTTCTCGCCGAGCACCGGGATCTTGAAGCCGGAGAACTGTTCGATGCAGTATGCAACATACGCGTCGACGCGGCCCTTATCGAGATCACGGGCCAAAATGGCCTCTCTCGTGACGTCGCGGACGTGGAGCTTCTTCATGCCGAGTGCGGCGAGCGTGCCGAAGCACGGCTCCCAGGTCGACTCGGGGATCGCGTTGCCCCACACGAGGTACCCGCCCGGCTTGAGCAGGCGGTAGGCCGTCGAGAAGAAGCGCTCGTCCTCGACCGTGACCATGCCGGTCTGCTCGGTGACGTGCGTCTCGTTGACGGCGACGAAGTCGGCCGTGCCCGAGCGGATCGAGAGGTCGGTGGCGTCGGCGCAGGTGGCGCGGAGGCGACCGCCGAGCTCGGGGACGTGTTTGCGGCGGCACGTCTCGATGGCGGCGGCCTGCATGTCCACGGCCTCGTACGTCGCCTTCGGGAGGACGTTCTTGCACACGTGGTGGGCGCCCGCGCCCGTGCCACAGCCGAGCTCGACGATGTGCACGCGGCCATCGCGCGCGGCCACGTACTCTTTGACCTCGGGGAACTGGTAGAGCCCGGTGTACGCGTTGCGGCCGTAGAGCTGCGGGTCGTTCGGATCGTTCGGGCAGGGCCCCACGACTCGGGCCAGGTGTAGCCCCAAGTGTTGAACGTCAGCTCGTAGCGCGTGCCCTTGTCGCTCGGGACGTCGCCCATCGACCGGTAGAGCGCGTAGAAGAGCGAGTAGATGGAGCGTTTGTCGTAGTCGTCCTCGGAGACGTCGCCGTTCTGCGTGGAGATCGCGGCCTTGCGATCGACGAGCCCGGAGAGGACCCAAGCCCCGAGGATGACCTCGAGCTGGCGCTTGGAGTAGTCGGAGGTGCGGTCAAGAGACGTGAGAATGTTCAATCGTGGCCTCGCAGTCGCGTAGGAATCAGGACATCAAATGAAGGTGCGAGGGATCCCTCGCAAGTTCCGAACGTTCCCGATTCTCGCTACGTGCGCGTCGGCCCTGTCCGCTGAAGATGCTGCCCTTCTTCGGGTCAGCGTCGAAAGGTAGCCGAACCACGGGCCCTGTCCCCACAAAGATCGCCACGGACCGGTCACATTCCGCGCCGGAAAGGACGGCGCGGAGGGGGAAACGGCGATCCAGCCCGGGTGCGACCTCAGGAAGGCACGGCGAGCGCCACGAACGCGTCGGCGAGGACCTTCATGGTCCCCTCGGCGCGCACCTTCGCGGCGGACATGGGCTCGGTGGCCGTCATGGGCTCGCACACGTCGACGTAAAATTTCACCTTGGGCTCGGTTCCGCTCGGGCGCGCGATGACCCGGCTGCCACCCTCGAGCTCGAAGACGAGCACGTTGCTCGGGGGGAGCGCGAGCTTCTCGCGTTTCCCGTCGACCGTGCGCTCTTGGGCCTCGAGGTCGGAGTACGCGACGACCTTGCGCCCGCCGATGGACGAAGGGGGCGCGGCGCGGAGGCCGTTCATCATGGCCGCGATCTCTTGAGCGCCCGCCTGCCCCTTGCGGGTCATGTTGACCTGCGTGCTCACGAAGAGGCCGTACTTTCGGTAGAGCACCTCGAGCCGGTCGCGAACGCTCGAGCCCACCGCGGCGAGCTCACTCGCGAGCTCCGCGAACGCGAGCGCGGCGCTCACCCCGTCTTTGTCGCGGACGAGGCGACCCACCGTGTAACCGAGGGCCTCTTCGTAGCCGAAGAGGAACCGCGTCTTCCCGTCGGCCTCGAGCTGCATGGCGCGGTTCGCGATCCACTTGAAGCCGGTCAACGTCTCTTCGTAGTGGGCGCCGAGCGCGCGCGCCACGACCCCGAGCATGGGCGACGAGACGAGGGACGCGAGCAGCGCGGCCGTGCTCGGCTCCGAGTCGTTCGAAAGGACGTGGTGTCCGAGCAGCACACCGACCTGATTACCTGTAAGCTGCAAGTATCCGGTGGGCGACGAGGCGTCGGGCACCGCCACGGCGAGGCGATCGGCGTCGGGATCGTTGGCGAGCACGAGCTCGGCGCCCACCTCGCGCGCCAGGGCGAACGCGAGGTCCATGGCGCCCTTCTCTTCGGGGTTCGGGAAGGCGACGGTGGGGAATTTCCCATCGGGCTCGGCCTGCTCCTTCACGACGTGCACGTTCGTGAAACCTTGCCGCGCGAGCAGCGCCGTCACGGACGCGCCGCCGACGCCGTGCATCGGGGTGTACACGATTCGAAGGTCGCGGCGCTGCCCGCGAGAGGGCACGAGGGACGCGGCCGCGGCGAGGTACTGCTCCACGATCGTCGCGGGCACGTCGACCACGAGCCCCTTCGCGCGGGCCTCGTCGAGCGGGAGGAAGGGGACGTCTTTCGCGGGCGGGGCCTCGGCGATGGCCGACGCGATGTGCACGTCGACCGGGGGGACGATCTGAGCGCCGTTCTCCCAGTAGGCCTTGTACCCGTTGTACTCCGGCGGGTTGTGGCTCGCCGTCACCACGACGCCGGCCGCGCAGCCGAGCGCCGTGAGCGCGTACGCGGTGAGGGGCGTTGGCCCGAGGTCGGGGAAGAGGTAGGCGCGGATCCCCCGCGCGGCGAGGACCGAGGCCGTGTCGGCGGCGAGCTCCCGGCTGAGGACACGACCGTCGTAACCTATGACGACTCCACGGGTTTTCGGCGCGTCGACGTGTTCGAGCAGCGCCTCGGCGAGGCCGTGCGTGGCGACGCGGACGACCGCGCGGTTCATGCGGTTCGGGCCGGCCCCGAGCACGCCGCGGAGGCCCGCCGTGCCGAACTCGAGGGTCTGCGCGAAACGATCCGCGAGATCGGTCGACGCGAGATCCGGCGACGCGAGGATCGCCTCGAGCTCGGCGCGGGTCGCCGCGTCAGGGTCGTTCGCCATCCACTCACGAGCCTTCGCCACAAGCGCTTCGATGTCGTTCATGCGAGGCCGAGGCTACCACGGACCTCGGGGCCGAGGCACGGTTCGGGAGACGCCGTTCTTCGCGTTTCGAGGCCTTTTTGAGATAGTACCCCCACGATGCTCCGGTACACGCTGCGCCGCGCCCTCTGGGCGGTCCCGACCTTGTTCGGGGTGAGCTTCGTCGTGTTCTTGATCACGACCCTCCTGCCCGACCCGGCGTCGCGGCTCAAACCGGAGGAGCACCTCGCCCTGCTCGCGCGGCCCGAGGCTTATTTCGAGCTCGACGAGCGGCGGCGTCAGCTCTTTTTGGACCTGCCGAAGGTGGTCAACGTGAGGCCCGAGGACGTGCGCTCGCGCGTGGACGATTGCATCACGCACGTCGCGAACGACGACGAGGAGGCCCGCGTGGCCGGAGCGATGCTCGTACGCCTCGGAGGGGCCGCGCTGCCCCATGCCCTCCCGGAGCTCGAGAGGCTCGCGCCCGAGGCGCGTAGACGCGTGGCCGTCGCGCTCCTTCCGCTCGCGCGACGCATGGGCCTCGACGTCCCCGAGAACGACGGACCCGACACGGCCTTCCTCTTCTGGAAGCGCTTCTGGGACGTTCGCTCGACCGACTTCACCGGCCCGGCGGTGAAGCGCATGGTCGACCGGTACGTCCAGAAAGGCACCTCGGCTCGGGAGCGCGAGCTCGAGATCGTCGACACGTTCGCCGTGCCCGAGCTCCTCGACGCGGCCCAGCGCACACGCGACAAAGAGGCCCTCTCTCGCATCACGAAGCTCCTCGCGCACGCGACGCAGCGCTCCTCGGCGCTCCCCCCGGACGCGTCCGAGGCCGACGTCGAGCGCGCCGTGAGCGACTGGCTGTCGTGGTGGTTCATCCACGAGTCGGACTTCGTCGTGCGCGAGGGCACGGTGCGCATGACCGCGAGCATCGGCGACACGCGCTACGCGAAGTGGATGACGGGCGCGGCGCTCGGCAAGCTCGGGCTCTCGAGCCGCGACAACGAGCCCATCGCGAAGAAGCTCGGGGCCCGGGCGCCGGTCACCTTCGTGATGACCGCCCTCGCCATGCTGCTCGCGTTCTCGGTGGCCGTGCCGCTCGGGGCGTTCACCGCGTGGCGGCGCGGGAGAGGCGTGAACCGGGTCGTCACCGTCGTGCTCTTCGCGGTGTACTCTCTGCCGACCTTCTGGGTGGCGCAGCTCCTCTTCTCCATGGCGCGTGTGCGGAGCTACGCCGGCGTCGCCGTACCGGTGCTCGCCCTCGCCCTCACGGCTACGGCCACGCTGTCGCGGCACCAACGCGTGAGCCTCCTCGAGGTCGTTCAGGCCGACTACGTGCGCACGGCCCGCGCGAAGGGCGTGAGCGCGTTCCGAGTGACCGTGGTGCACGCGCTGAGGAACGCCGTGCTCCCCACGGTCACGCTGGCGGGGTTCCAGTTTCCGACGCTGCTCGGCGGCGCGTTCGTCATCGAGGAGGTCTTCGGGATCCGCGGGATGGGGTGGGAGACGCTGCGCGCGATCGAGGCCCACGACACGGCGTGGATCGTCGCGACCGTGCTGCTCTCGGCCAGCGTGACCACGGCCATGCTCATCGGCAGCGACGTAGCCCTCGGGGCGCTCGACCCGCGGGTGCGCGAGCGTCAGCTCGGCGGGAGGCTCTCGTGACCCGGAAAGGCACGACGACGGCCGTCTCCAAGAGAGCGACCCCAGGCACGGTGAGCTACGCGTTCCGTCGCCTCACGGAGCGGCGGCGCGCGCGCGCGGGGGTGCTGGTGCTCGCGATGCTCGCGCTCGTGTCGATCTTCGCCGACCTCCTCGCCGCCGATCTCCCGCTCCTGTGCACCATCGACGGCACGGTCTACGTGCTCCCCGCGATCACGCACCCGGGCTCGCTCACGGGGCTCGATAACCAGCAAATAGAGAAGCAGCATCAAGGATTTACACTCTTCCCGGCCGTACGCTTCGGGCCCACACGGACCAGCCCCGACAAGGTCGCGCGGCCTTCGCGGGAGCACCCCTTCGGCACGGACGACTCGGGCCGAGACGTGTTCGCTCAGACGGTGCACGGCGTGCGGACGCAGCTCGGGTTCGCGCTGCTCACGGTGGTCGGCTACGTGACGCTGGGCACGCTGCTGGGCGCCGTCGCCGGGTACCTCGGGGGCACGTTCGACTTCGCCGTGCAGAGGCTCACCGACACCATGAGCGCCATGCCGAGCTTCATCCTCGTGCTGTGCGTGCAGGCGGCGCTCCCCAACCCGTCGCTCACGACGCTCTTCGCCACGATCGTGGCGGCGCGCTTCGCCGAGGTCGCGAGGCTCGTCCGCACCGAGGTGCTCGACGTAAGCTCCCGAGACTACGTGATGGCCGCGCGGGCCCTCGGCGCCTCTCCGATGCGCGTGCTCTTTCGCCACGTCGTGCCGAACGCGCGCGGGCAGGCCATCGTCTCGGCCACGTTCGGCCTCGGCACCGTCGTGCTGCTCGAGGCGCAGCTCGAGTTCTTGCACGTCGGAGATCGTGGGCGGTACGCCTCGTGGGGCCAGGTCATGAGCGACGTGCGCGCCCGCCCGGACGCCTATTGGCTCCTCGTGTTTCCCGGTATTTTCCTGCTCGTGACGCTGCTCGCGTCGAACCTCGTGGGAGAGGCCCTCCGCGACGCCCTCGACCCGAGGGCCGCCGCGAAGGGCAAGTGAGCGCCGCGTCGCCTATTTCTTGAGCGCGCGATCGCCGTACTCCGAGTCGGCGGGCTCGTTCGTGGGCTTCATGGCGGCGCACACCTGGAGGTCCGCGGCCTTCACGGCGCGGGCGATGCAGTCGCGCTGCCACCCGAGCACCTGGGGAGGGTTCTTCGCGCAGGACGCGTACCGTAGCTGGATGAAGAACGTCTTCGCCTCGGAGGTCGTAAAGTCGGTGATCTTCATGGGCGTCGTCTTCTTGACGGCGTCCGCGCATTGCTCCGGCGTGAGAGGCACGCGCGCCGCCGTACCCTCGGGGGGAGGCGACGCGAGGTACTTCGCCCAGCTCTCCCCGACGAGCTTCGCGAGCGCCTTCTGAGGGATCGCCTTCTTGTCTCGGAGGGCCTCGACGATCTCGGCGACGGCGCGGCGTTTGTCGGCGGTCGACTTCTCGGCCTCCTCGAGGCCGGCCTTGTCCTCGGGGGAGATTTGGCTCGCGAACGAGAGCCGGATCGTGCGGCCATTTCGCTGGTATTTCATGGCCTTGAGAGCCGCGAAGTAGTTGTCGGCGATGGCCGCGAAGCGCTTCGTGCGCGCGTCGTACGGGTACTCGCGGGACGCTCGAATGAGCTTGGTCTCGTTGTCCTCGACGTGGCTCTTCCAGTCGGTCACGATCTCCTTCACGTCCTTCTCGGCCTCTTTGGCCGAGTCGGCGTTTCGGAGCACGAGCACGATGGATCCGTGGATGGCGCCGGCCTTCACGTAGTCACCGTCGAACTCGTAGCCCGCGGCCTTGAGCTTCGCGTCGATCGCCTCGATGGCTTTGTCGACCCCCTTCGGGAAGCAGCCGTCGTTGAAGTCTTTCATGGGCGCCGACGAGCTCAACGCCCCGAAGGTGCAGGGCATCATGAAGAACTCCTTCGACGACTTCGGCTGCGCCTGGAGCCTCACGACCGGCAACCCATCGAGCTCTCCGGCGGCGTCGCGGAGCGAGGCCACACTAGCCGTCAGCTCCTCCTTCGGCTTCTTCATGGCGTCGGCCATGGCGTCGAGCGAGTCGCGGGTGCCCATGAACCAGTTCGGTTCGGCGATGAACATCGCGTGGGAGTCGGCCTTGCAGTCGGTCGTGTTGCCTTGAGCGTCCTGAGTGCGGCAGTACCCCTGCGACGCGCCGAACTTCTGCTTCGCGAACCCGAGCGAATCGGGGAGGCCCGTGAGCTTCTCCTGGGCGATGCCCACGCGCCGCTTCTTGCCGTCGCCGTCCTCGAAGGCGAGCATGGTCTGGTACGGCGACGCGAGCGAGCCGCCGAGGAGACCTCCGCACGAGAGCACCTCCCTCGCCTGCTCGATGGCCTTTTTGTCGAAGAAGAACTCGCGGGCGTCTTTGGGCGTGCGGGTGCCTAGGCGCTCGAGGAAGCTCGCGTAGTGCGGCGCGCCGGGCTTGCACATCTCGGCGCCCAGCTCGGCCGCCAAATAGGCGTTCTTGACGCGCTCGTCGGTCTCGCGCGTGGCCTCGATGAGCTGCGTGGCGACCTCCGTCGTTCCACCGGGCATCAGCTTGGCGTCGACCGGGAGAAGAACTCGCTTCTTTTTCCCGCCGAACACAAGAAACCCTACGACGGCTATCCCGACGAGGAGCACACCGCCGCCGACCCCGAGGAGGAGCCCGAGAGAGCTCTTCTTTTTTCCGGCCGGCGCGGGCGGCTGTGGCAGCGCGGGCACACCGCCCGGAGGCGGACCGTACGCACCACCCCCACCTCCCGGCGGAGCTCCGTAGCCTCCACCTCCCGGCGGCGCGCCATACCCTCCACCCCCGGGCGGACCGTTGCCTCCACCTCCCGGCGGCGGGCCATACCCTCCTCCACCTCCCGGCGGCGGGCCATACCCTCCACCCCCTGGCGGAGGACCGTACCCACCGCCCCCTGGCGGGCCGTACCCACCGCCCCCTCCCGGCGGCGGACCATAGCCGCCACCACCCGGTGCCGTTTCGCGGATCATGCGTCGATGAGACCACGTTTCGCGCCGGCTCGCCTCATCACGACGAGCCGGACGCGCAAGCCTAGCAGCCCGTTGATTTTCTCCCATCGGCCGCTCGCCGCCGCATCCCGACCGCCTTCGCTGCGATCCTGCGGTGCGTCCTCACCTACAAAAGTAGGCTCCGGGCGCTCCTCGGATCGCGCCTCGGCGGTCGGGCGCGGCCGCAGAACGGCCTCGGTCCGAAAATCAACAGGCTGCTAGCCTCGCTCGATGGGGAAGCCCTCGGCCTCCCACGCCAAGAAGCCGCCCTCGATGTACCCGACCTCGGTGCCCTGCTCGACGAGGCGCGCCGACAGCTCCTTCGTCTTGTCGCCCGCCCGGCAATAGAGCACGGGCTGACCGGCGAGCATGAAGAGCTCGGCGAGGCGGGTCTCGATCTCTTCGACCGGGAGGTTCGTGGCGCCAGGAATGTGTGCGCGCTTGAAGGCGCCCGCGTCGCGTGTGTCGACCACGGAGATCATCCCGCGCTTCGCGAGCTCGGCGACCTCGACGGCCTTGAGCGCGCCCGCCTGCCGCGGGAGGTGGGGCTCCACCATGGTGCGGAGGGCCTTCTTCGTGAGGGCGCCGGCTTGCCCGTCGACGATGCGCCCTCCGGCGAACACCATGAACATCGGCACCTGCTGGATGCGGAGCTGACGCACGAGCGTCGGCGCGTTCTCGATGTCGACCTTGACGACCTTGAGCTTGCCCTCGAGCTCTTGCGCGACCCCCTCCACCTCGGCGTCCGTGCGCTGCCCGGCCTGCCCCGCCCTCTGGGACGAGAAGTAGATGAGGACGGGCTCGGTCGAACGGAAGACCTCGGCCTCGAAGTCGCGTTCGCCGATCGACGTGAGCGAGCTCGCCTTCGCCGGAGCCCCCGATTTCCCACCGAACCCACCACCACCGAATCCACCGAGAATCATGGGGCGATTGTTAGTCGAACGGCGGGCGGTTGTCTCGCCGTTCTTCCTTTCGTAGCGTGCTCGAACGCGGCCCGAAGGGAGGGAGCTCACCCCGCGCGAGCTCGACCTTCCCGTCGACCACGGCCTCGATGCCGGAGGGATCGACGGGGTGCACCACGCGCTCGTAGAGGACCTCGTACGTCACGCGCTCGGCGGAGCCCACGAAGGCTCGCGCGACGGTCTCGCCGCTCCCGTCCGCGAATGGGCGCGTGTCGGTCTCACCGTCCCTCGTCACGTGGCGACCCAGCACGACGACGCGCCTCGCGCCGTCGGCCACGACCACGACCTTCAAGCGTCGAAAGACGTCGCCGGTCGGGAACGCATGCCCCGCGGCGGCGCGCCGGAACACGACGACGAGCCACTCGCCGTCCCGACGGGCCTCGATGGAGGCCGCGGACCGCACGAGCTCCGCGTCGCGCGACGCGAAGACGCGATGGTCGGTGTGCCTGCGCGCGCCGCCGAATACGGGGCGCATGTGGCACTCGATGCAGGATGCACGGATGTTCGCCGAGGCGCGCTCCGTGGCGGTGCGTTGGAGGAGGCGCGACGAGCCTGGAAACGGGAACTCGTGGCACGCGACGCACTTCGCCTCGGAGACCCGATCGGCTTTGCCCGCGGTGAACGTGTGGCACGACACGCACCCGACACCGACGTGCTCGGCCTCACGAGACGGTGCCGTGGGGCGAGAGAGGGGCGCGTGGCACGAGACACAAAAAGGGAGCGGCTCGATGGCGAGGGCCGCTTGGAACGTCTCGTGCCGAAACGAGAGCGCGTGGTTCGACGAAGCCCACTCGCGCCCCTCCTCCGCATGACACGACACGCACCTCGCGTTCTCGGACGCGACGGCGCGGCTCCCCCCCGCCTCGGGGACGTGGGGTAGAGGACGCTCGAGGCACGCGGCGAGGACGAGGCCCACCCATCCGACGCTCGCGACGAAGCGGAGCCGGAGCTCGGACGAGCGAGCGACGCGGGGCGGCACCATGGATACGAGCGCAGCGTACACGCGCCGGGCAGGCTCGACGACACGCGCCGCCAGAGCTCACCCCCGGCCGAGCGCGCTCACGACGATGGCCGCGGCGATGGCGAAGAGCACCAACGCCACCACGAGGAACGGTAGGTTTCCCGCGAGCACGGAGGGAGCTTCGACGTCGGTCGTGGCCTCCGGGCGCGGCGGGGCTTCGGAGGGAGGCAGGAACCCACCCTGCGAGGAAGGGACGACCGGGGCGTCGAGCGCAGGACCCTCGAGGGAGGGGCGCGTGGGGCCCGTCGTGACGAGAATGGCCGTCTCGGCACGATCGTGGTCCCGAGCAGGGCCCATGGGCGGGAGCAGGTCGCGAGGGACGACCTCCGTGTGCGCCCGCGACTCCGTAAAGATGTCGTCGGCGCCGAGAGCCAAGGTTGAGCCGTCCTGTGGAGGATCGCTCTTGAGGCTCGCGAGCGTCCCACCGGTCGGAGCCTGGACCATGGTGGCCGCGCCCGCACGATCGCCAGCGTTTTCGCCTTCGAGCGAGGGAACCGGCCTATCCGTCGGCGTGTCGCTGGACACGTCTTCACCGTACCGTGCGGAGACGAAGCGGGTCAACCTCGCTCCGTCTCGATCACGTCCCTCGGAGGCGCCCGCGGCGAATGCACCCCACATGCACGCCGATGTGCGCGAGAAGGAGCGCGCCAAAATTGGCTCGCTCGCACGTGCGACGGCTTGCACGCGCCTTCGACGCCGAGATATCTTGAAATGGCGACCGTGGATGCCCAAAGCGGCCCCGCGAACGAACCCGGCCCCTGTGTGCTGGGTCTTTCTCGCCCCGACGGAGACTCCAACGTGAACGACCCCGCCTTTCCCCCGTCGCGCCAACTCCCGTCCGCCGCTCCGGCCGGTCCGCGCCACACCATGCTCGCCGAGCTCGGGCGCGGAGGCATGGCGACGGCGTACCTCGCCGCGGTCCAAGGGCCTGCGGGCTTCAACAAGCTCATCGTCGTGAAGCGCCTCCGGCCCGCGCTCGCGGAGGAGCCCGAATTCCTCCGCATGTTCATGGAAGAGGCACGGCTCTCGGCCCGGATCGACCACCCGAACGTGGTCCACACGAACGAGGTCGGATTCGACGGCGAGTACCACTACATCAGCATGGAGTACCTCGACGGGCAGTCCCTCGAGTCGGTCCTGCGCCGCGTCCTGAAGAACTCCCAAGTCCTGAAAGGCGGCGACGGTCCGCCTCCTTCGGATCCATCGGGCATCGGCATCGAGGAGGCGTTTCCGCTCAAGTTCCACCTGCTCGTGCTCATGCACTGCCTCCAGGGGCTCGATTTCGCGCACGAGCTGAAGGACTTCGACGGGAGCCCGCTCAACGTCGTGCACCGTGACGTGTCCCCGCACAACATCATGGTGACGTACGACGGCGCGGTGAAGGTGCTCGACTTCGGTATCGCCAAAGCGGCCGACTCGTCGGGAGACACCCGCACCGGCGTGATGAAGGGCAAATGCGCCTACATGCCCGCCGAGCAGTTCGGGGGAAAGTCGGTCGACCGGCGCGCCGATATCTTCGCGGTGGGCGTCATGATGTGGCAGGCCATCACCAACAAAAAGATGTGGAGGGGCCTCTCCGACGCGGAGATCTTCCAGCGCCTCGCGACGGGCCAGATCCCCACGGTGAGCAGCGTCAAACCCGACGTCGACCCTGCGCTCGAGGCGATCTGCATGAAGGCCCTCGCGGCCACGCCCGACGGCCGATACGCCACGTGCGTCGAATTTCAGACAGCAATCGAGGACTACGTCGCGGCCCACCCGTCCCTGCGCGCTTCGACGCGTGAGCTCGGGAAGTACGTGAGCGACCTCTTCTCCGAGGATCGGACCCGAATTCGAGGCATCATCGAGGCCCAGCTCGGAAAAGAGGGAAAGGGCGCGTCGTCCAAGCGCGCCACGTCGCTCCCGCAGCTCGCGATCGGCGGCGGCACACCGACGAACGCGTCGGCGTCGTTCGAGATCAACATCCCGACCGGGACGGACTCCATCGCCGCTCCGCAGAGCGTCTCATCCGTGGCTCCCCCCGCAGCGCCGAAGAGCAAAATGGCGCTTTACGGGGCGATCGCCGCGGCGGCCGTCGTCGCGATCGCGGCCGCGGCGATCTTGGGAAACCGAAAGGCCGGTCCCACGGTTTCGACGGAGCCACCACCGACCGCCGCACCGCCACCTTCGGCAGCCCCCGCGGGGGACGCCATGAGCGCGATCACCATCACCGTGAAGCCGGCCGAGGCGAAGGTATACTTCGACGACGCGCTCCTCGGGAGCAGCCCGGCGTCGGGGACCTTCAAGAGAGACGGCGCGAAGCACAGGCTGCGCGTCGAGGCCGCAGGGTACAACCCGCACAACGAGTGGGTCGTGCTCGACAGCGGAAAGCTGAGCCTCGACGTGAGCCTCGAGCGAGAGGCCCCCGGAAAGAAGCCCGCCCCCGTCTGGTACCCACCGCACGCGACCGCGCCCGCCGCTTCGGGGGCTCAAGTCGCGACGGCCGCGCCTCCGCCTCCGCCTACACCGGCCACCACGCCGGCAACCACCCCGACCAAAAAGCCGGGCCTCGACACCGGTGATCCCTGGGCTCCTCCGAAGAAATGAGCCGTCCGTGGACGCCAACGCTGCGCTCGAAGCGAGGCACGACGTTGCCTTCGCCGAAGCTCGCGCCACGGCCCTTGGCGGTCACCCGACCCTCTCCCGGGGGGCGAGCCGCTTCGTCCGCCGCGGGGCCGAAACGCGCCGATACGGCGGGGGCAAGGGCGGCTAGGCCGACCTGGGGGAGCGCGATCCTCGGGTTCGTCGTCGCCGTCACCGTGGTCGTCTCGGGATTCTTGATTGGCAAAATGACCTCGCCCTCGAGCCGACCCGCGGCGGCCACCACGGCTCCCGCAGCCTCTGTCTCGCCGAGCGCCCTCCCGATCGACGTGACCGCGCTGTTCGTTCGTGCCACGCCGGCGGACGCTGTCCTCTATGTCGACGACGCGCCACTCGCCGACAACCCGGCCCGCGCGCCATATCCGCGCGACGGGCGTCAACACACGGTCCGCGCCGAGGCCCCTGGGCACACGCCGAAGGAGATCTCGGTCGCTTTCGACAGCCCCTCGCTCGCCGTCGACATCGCGCTCGACGCCGAACCAAAGGTCCCCTCGCCCTCCGCTCACAAGGGCGCAACGCCCGCACGGCCTCACGGCGCACCGTCGCTGGCCACGGTCGTCGCCCCGAGCGGCGAGCCGTCGTCACGCAAGAAGCCCCCGCTCGACACCACAGACCCCTGGCAACGCTAAGAGAACCACGTGCCCATCACGCCCATCATCGTCATCGCCGGGATCGTGCTGCTCGTCGCCGTCGTGCTCATGGCGCGAGAGGTGTCCAAGACGCGGCGAGAGAACGAGGCCATGAAAGCCGAGGCGGCGCGCGCCAAGTCGGCCAAGGCCGAGGCCGCCCCGAAGAAAGCGGTCCCCAAAGCGCCGGACGTCCCCTCCACGGTCGAAGAAGACGACGAGGACGTCACCAAGGTCGGAGCGACCCCCAAGCGACCTCTCCCGACGCTCTCGTCCGCCGACGGCGAAGAGGAGAAGGTGGCGAGCGAGTCACGAGCCGTCGTCGTATACGAAGAGAACGCCGACGCCGACGAGCCGACCGGTCCTGTCGATTTGATTTTGGTGTCGGCCTCCGGCCAAACCGACTGTGGTCTCAAGCGCCGAAAAAACGAGGATAGCCTCCTCATAAGCCGCCAACACTCGCTCTTCGTCGTCGCCGACGGGATGGGCGGCTACGGAGGGGGCGACATCGCGAGCAAGCTCGCCGTCGAGACCATCCAAAAGTCGTTCGATCGCGCTGACTTCCACTTCGACGTGGCGCGCCGGGACGTGCCCAAGAAAGCCCTCGAGCTCTCCTCGGCCATCGAATCCGCGAACGCCGTGGTCTTCGGGGAGGCGAACCGTAACTCGGAGCTCCACGGCATGGGGACGACGGTGATCGGGGCCCGTTTCTCCGAGCGAAAGCAGCGGGTCTTCATCGCCCACGTCGGAGACAGCCGGTGCTACAGGTGGCGGAGGGGAAACCTCCGACTGCTCACCGTGGACCATACCCTCGCCGCGCGTGGAGTGGAGGGCCCGATGGCCGCCCATATTCGCCGCGCGGTCGGCATCGCCCCTCAGGTCAAGGTCGACATCTTGGTCGATAAGCCTCTCCCCGGGGACATCTACTTGCTTTGCTCGGACGGCCTCACGAAGATGGTCGACGACACGGTCATCGAGGGCATCGTCACCGAGAACGCCAAAGACCTCGATCGAACCATCAGCGAGCTCATCACTCGCGCCAACGCCGCGGGCGGAAAAGACAATACGACCGTCGTGCTCATCGGCGTAAACGAGGGGCCAAGAGCGCAGGTCGGCGCCCCCTCGAGCGCCTCCGCCTCCGCCTGAGCCTCACCCGTTTACGCCGAACGCTTACACCTAGGCCCCTGACGACGTCCCCTCGAACGACGCCACGCGACGACGCGCGCGCACCGCTGCGCGCCCAACCACGAAAGAGCGCGCCATGGAACACAAGAGCCCGGTCTCGACCACCTTCGACCCCTCACGATGGACTCAAGTCCCCGGGTTCGAGTCGTTCACCGACATCACGTACCACAGGTCCGTCGAGCATGGCACGGTGCGCATCGCCTTCAATAGGCCCGAGGTCCGCAACGCATTCCGCCCGAAGACCGTCGACGAGCTCTACGAGACGCTCGAGCACGCGCGAAAGACGACCGACGTCGGCTGCGTGCTCGTCACCGGGAACGGCCCCTCGCCGAAGGACGGCGGCTGGGCCTTCTGCTCGGGCGGAGACCAGCGCATCCGCGGAAAACACGGCTACCAATACGAGGGCGCGGACGGCAAGCCGGTCGACGTAGGCGCCGCGGGGCGCTTGCACATCCTCGAGGTGCAGCGGCTGATTCGCTTCATGCCGAAGGTGGTGATCGCCGTCGTCCCCGGGTGGGCGGTGGGTGGTGGCCACAGCTTGCACGTCGTGTGCGACCTCACGATCGCGAGCAAAGAGCACGCGATCTTCAAGCAGACCGACCCCGACGTCGCCAGCTTCGATTCGGCGTACGGCTCGGGCCTCCTCGCCCATCAGGTCGGTCAGAAACGAGGGAGGGAGATCTTCTTCATCGGCCTCGACTACAGCGCCCAAGAGGCGTTCGACATGGGCATGGTCAACGCCGTGGTCCCCCACGCGGAGCTCGAGAGCTTCGCCCTCGGGTGGGCGAAGGCGATCAACTCGAAATCGCCGACGGCGATGAAGATGCTCAAATACGGGTTCAATTTGCCCGACGACGGCATGGTCGGGACGCAGCTCTTCATGGGCGAGGCGTGCAGGCTCGCCTACGGAACCGAAGAGGCCGACGAAGGCAGGCGAGCGTTCGTCGAGAAGCGAAAGCCGGACTTCGCGAAGTTCCCCTGGCGCTACTGACCGAAGAACGCACGAGTCCGCGCGAAGCTCGCTCCCTGTCCGCACGAGGGTCCATGATCGCCAAGAATGCTCTCACCGAGGCCTCGCGCCTCCTCCTCGCGACGCTCGCAGACGCGGGGGTGGAGGACGTGGTCGTGAGCCCCGGCTCGCGGTCGACGCCGCTCGTGGTCGCGGCCGTGCGCGAGCCTCGCCTCCGTTGCCATAGCGTCATCGACGAGCGGAGCGCGGCGTTCTTCGCGCTGGGCCAGGCGCGCGTGACGGGGAGGGCCAGCGTGCTCGTTTGCACTTCGGGGACGGCGCTCGTGCACTACCTCCCCGCCATGGTCGAGGCCTGCCTCACGGGGGTGCCCATGCTGGTGCTGTCGGCGGACCGACCGCACGAGCTCCAGAGTGGGCACGCTCCGCAGACCATCGATCAGGTCAAGGTCTTCGGAGAGTACACGCGCGCGTCCTACGACCTCCCCGCTCCCGACGGCACGCGCTCGTGGCTCCTCGGGGCGCGACGGTTGGCCATGCAGGCCGTAATGACGGCGCACGATCCCCGACCCGGCCCCGTGCACCTGAACTTCCGCGCGCGAAAACCGCTCGAGCCGAAGGGCCCCGAGGGCACCGAGGAGCTCGCGCTCGTCGCCGAGGTCGACGCGATCCTCGCTCGGCCCATCCCTGTCCCCGGGCGCTCGAGGAGAACGCCGAACGAAGCCGCCGTCGCGCGCGCTCGACAGCGAATCCGGGGCGCCGAGCGCGGAATCATCGTGTGCGGTCCGAGCCTCCCGGCGCGAGCCCTCGAGCGCGACGCCATCTTCGGTCTCTCTCGGGCAACGAGCTTCCCCGTCTATACCGAGGCGACGAGCCAGCTCCGCTACGGCGAGCTGCCGTCCGGCGCGATCCGCGTCGCACACCTCGACTTGGTCCTCCGGGCGCTCTCTCGGGCCGAGCTCCCCGACCTCGTCATCCAAGTAGGACTCCCTCCTACCTTCGAAGTCCTCCCGAAGCTCGAGACCCTGGGAGTCACGCCTTCGCTCGTTGTCCTGTCGGAGGACGACTTCTGCGATCCTTCGGGCCTCGCCAACGACGTCCTCTTCGGGGACATCGGCGAGACCTGTCGCCTCCTCGGCGAGGGCCTCGGAGAGCCGCGCCCGTCCTCCTTCGGTGCGATCGACGCGCAGGTCTCCCGCGTGATGAGGTCCGAGGTCGAGAGAGAGCCCTTCGCCGAAGGGGCAGCCGTGCGCGTGCTCGTCGAGAGCATGGGCGCGAACGACACGCTCGTCGTCGGCAACAGCTTGGCGGTTCGCGCCCTCGACACGTACACCGACGTGGGAGGCCCCGCGCTCCGGGTCGTGTCGCAGCGGGGAGCGAGCGGCATCGACGGGAACGTCGCCCTCGCAGCCGGTGTGTCGAAGTCGCTCGGCGGCCGAACGACCCTGCTCTGCGGCGACGTGACCCTCCTGCACGACGTCGGGACCTTCGTGCAGGCACGCTCGCTCGTCGCGGACCTTCGGATCGTCTTGCTGAACAACGGCGGCGGCCGGATCTTCGAGCAGCTCCCGATCGTCGGGGTGAAGGGCCTCGAGCGCGACGTGCTCGACCTCACGCTCACCCCTCACTCCACCGATTTCTCCGGGGTCGCGGCGTCCGCCGGAGCGAGGCACGTCCGAGTCACGAGCCGCGACGCACTCCGCGACGCCCTCTCCGCCCCACCTTCCGGCCTCGAGCTCGTCGAGGTCGTGCTCGAGCCGAGCGGCGCGATCGCCCAGAGTCGCCGCCTTTGGCAGGCTATCGACGCGGCGAAGCTCACTCCGGGGTGAACGTGCGCGAACGAACGGTCCTCGCGGCGACGCGCTCCTCGACGGGGCGGTAGCCGATCCCCGGGCGATCGGGCACGGCGATCGCGCCGCGGTCCGCGCGAATCTCGGGCTCGACGAGATCCTCGGTGAAGTACTTGTCGAACCCCGAGATGTCGCCCGGAATGCTGAACCCAGGGAGAGACGAGATCGCGATGTTGGCAGCGCGCCCTACCCCGTAGTCGTGCATGCCCCCGCACCACACGGGCACGTCGGCCGCGTGGAAAAGGTCGTGGATGGCCTTGGCCTCGAGCAGCCCCCCGACACGAGCGACCTTGATGTTCACGATCTTGCAGGAGCCGAGCGCGAGCGCGGTCTTGGCGTCGTTCAGGGACCGAATGCTCTCGTCGAGGCAGACGGGGGTCGCGATGAGGCTCTGGAGCTTCGCGTGATCGACGAAGTCGTCGTATGCGAGGGGCTGCTCGATCATGGTGAGACCGAACTCGTCGAGAGCGCGCAGAGCGTCGACGTCGGCCAGGGTGTACGCCGAGTTCGCGTCGGCCATGATGGGCAGATCGGGGAAGCGCCTCCGCACCCCCTCGATGACCTTCACGTCCTTTCCAGGGGCGATCTTGAGCTTCACGCGGCGGTACCCTTGCGCCACGTAGTCGTCGATGAGCTCGTAGAGGCGGGCCTCCTCTTCCATGCCGAGCGCCACACCGGAGGTTATCTCCGTCCGCGTACCGCCGAGCGCGCTGGCGAGCGAGACGCCCTTGGCCTGAGTCACGACGTCCCACGCCGCAGCCTCGAGACCGGCCTTCGCGAACGTGTTCCCCTTCACGACGGAGTAGAGCCGGCGAAACTCCTCGACGGTCGAGAACGTCTTTCCGAGCACCTTGGGGACGAGGAAGTCCGACAGCATTCCCCAAGCCAGATCGGTCGTCTCGCCGAGGTAGTAGGGGTCGTTAGTGGTCGAGACCTCGCCCCACCCCACGACGTCTCCGGAGCGGAGGCGCACGAGGATGTGGAGGAGCTCGTCGGCGCCGTGCGTGCTCGCCCGAAACGGAACGACGAGACGCATGCGTACGATGGAGAGGCGAACCTCGTCGACTTTGAAGGTCATCGTGCCATCATCCAAGATTGGCACCTCGGTCGACAAGGGCAGACTGAAGGCTCCCCACGTCGACCGAGCCGACAGGGCACCCGCTCTCGAGGGAGAGGGCGGACGCGACCCCGGCGGCCTCCCCCATTTGGTAACAAGGACCCGAGACCCGGAGGGAGGCCTGACCATCCTGCGTCGTCGACGCACAGCGGCCGGCGACGAGGAGGTTCGTCACCCCATCCGGAACCATCGCTCGAAATGGAATCTGGTGGTAGCCGGCCTCGTCGAGCCACTGCCAGTCGACGTCTCCGCGCACGTGCCGCTCGACCGGCCACCCGTTCACACCGATGCTGTCGGTGAAGCGCCTACAGCGCAGGACGTCCTCCCCGGTGAGCACGTACGCGCCGACGATGCGGCGCGTCTCACGAACACCAATTTGCGGTGCGATATCGAGAAGATACGCCTTCTCGAAGCCCGGGAGATCCGAGCGGAGGAAGTCGAAGAGCTCGAGGACCTGGCGGCGCCCTTCCACCTCGGCGTAGCGGAGATGGGCGTGGCGTGTGGCATCGAGTGGGCCACCATCGAAGGAGATTTGGGTCGCGTTGACGCGCCACTCCGAGTCGTGCGGTTGCGGGTTGACGTACGCCGCGACACGAGGGAACCGAACGCCGGTCCGCGCGGCATAGGCCGCCATCTTCTCCCGAATTTTCGGCTTGCCTTCGGCCTTCGCGCGCGGACCGTCGACGTTGCCTACGCGGAACATCAGTGTGGGATACGCGAGATAGCCGGAGTCGATGCCGTTCTCGGTGCGCACCCCCGCCCACGTCGCGAGGTCGGCGTCGCCCGAGGCGTCCACGAACGTCTTCCCCGCGAGGAACCCGCGCCCCGACTTGGTCTCGATGAAGAGGCCCGACAAGCCCCCGTCCCGCACCGCGCAGCCGACCGCCAGCGCGTGCAGGTGAAGCTCGACCTTGGCCTTCACCAGCAACTCGTCGAGGAGGCAACGGTAGACGGCGGCGTCGTACGCCACCGCGAGCGTCTTCCCGAGGACCGAGTGAGGGGTGGCGAGCGCATCGCGACGCCGCAGGCCTTCGAGGACCCGATCCGCGAAGCCGTGGACGACCTGGCGGACGTCGCCTCCGACATTGGCATACAGACCACAGAAGTTGCTCACCGAGGCGGCCGTGGCCATGCCCCCGAGGAAGCCATAACGCTCGACCAGAGCGACCTTCAGGCCACGTTCGGCCCCGGCCAACGCCGCAGACACCCCGGAGGGGCCGCCGCCCAGCACCACGAGATCGAACGATCCCAGGACAGGCGTCGTCTTGGGCTCCTCGACGACGAAGCCAAGGTTGGCGCGATCGCGAACGTCGGTATACGAGGCCATGAGTCACGTTACCATGGTCTTCGGGTACACCTTGAGCACGAACGCATGGTACTTCGACTCCACCTACGACGACCTGGCCTCGCCCTGCATCGTCACGGCCGGCGGGCTCATGAGCTTCGGCGAGGCCGCCGCCCGGGCTCGACGCCTGAGGGCGTTCATCACCTCGCGTCTGCCTGACGCTCCGTCTCACGAGCCTGCGCGCGTCGCCTATGTGGCGCACCCCGACCCCGACGTACACGTCCTGTTCCTCGCGTTGTTCGGCATGGGGCTCACCGCGGTGCCGCTGCATCCGAAGCTGACACGCGCGGAGGTCGACGTGCTCTCTTCGGTCGCGCGGCCCGACCTCGTGCTCGACGCCGACGAGATCGCCCGCGCGGCAGACGACACGAGCTACGACTCGGGCGGCCCCGAGAGAGCGCCCGCGCCGGATCCCGAATCGCCGGCGACCATCGTCTTCACGTCGGGGACGACGGGGCGCCCGAAGGGTGCCTTGCTGTCACGACGCGCGTTCCTGGCGTCAGCTCGCGCGAGCGCGCAGGTCCTCGGCTGGCAGCCAGACGATCGATGGTTCTTGTGCATGCCGCTCGCTCACGTCGGAGGCCTCGGGGTGCTCGTGCGGTGCCTGCTCGCCAAGAAGTCCGTGATTCACTTCGGGAGGCGGGCCTTCGAACCGAGGAGCGCGCTCGACCTCATGGAAACGAGCGGCGCGACGATCGCGTCCCTCGTGCCGACCATGCTCGCGAGGTTCGTCGAGGCGAACGCGTCACCGAACCGAGCGCTGAGGATCGCGCTCCTCGGCGGCGCGGCGGCCTCGCCGGCGCTCGTCGAGAAGGGGCGCGCCCTCGGCTGGCCACTGGTCGTCACGTACGGGCTCACGGAGGCGTGCTCGCACGTGACCCTCGGGGGAACGTCGGACACGGGTCGACACGTCGGCACGCCGATCCCGGGGACGGAGGTGCGCATCGTCGACGAGCAGATCACCGTGCGCAGCGCCACGCTGTTCTCCGGGTACGTCGACCAAGGCCCGCTGCAGCTCGACGTCGACGGCTTCTATGCGACCGGAGATCTCGGCGAGATCGACGGCGAAGGGCGACTCGCCATCCACGCGCGGCGCACGGACCTCGTCGTCACGGGCGGCGAGAACGTCTACCCACGCGAGGTCGAGCTCCTCGTCGAGGAGATCCATGGCGTGAGGGAGGCCGCGGTGTTCGGAGTACCCGACGAGACCTGGGGGCAAATCGTGGCCCTCGCCGTCGTGATCGAACCAGGAGGGCCCGACCTCGCCTCGATCGTGGCGCGCCTCAAAGAACGTACGGCCCCCCACAAGAGGCCCCGCTTGGGAGCCGTCGTCGAAGCTCTCCCGACGAACACCCTCGGGAAGCTCGTGCGCCCAAGGCTGTCAGAGATCGTCCCAAGATTGGAGCGCCTCTCCTAAGCGGGCGCGAGTCCGGTCAGGGGCTCCGGCTTCCGCCTCAGGGAAGACCCTCGTCGAGCTCTCGTGCGATGCGCATGGTGGCGAGGTCGAGGTCGACGGCGAGGCTCGTTTCTTCGATGGCCGAGAGGATTCCGAGCCGGGCCAAATGGCGCGCCTTTCGCGCTGCGGCTCGGAGCTCGAGGACCCGCGGTACCCCCGGGAGCTCTCCGAGCCGAGCCACGAGGGCGTCGAGGGCGTCGTCGTGAGGAGGAGGCGAAGACGACATTTTGTATACTTCTCCCAACGGTAACTTTACTCTTTCAGATCGATGTTGTCATCCACGGATACGCCCTCGGTACGAGCGGTCATGAACCGAAGCGAGACAATCTTGGCTTCCTCCGATTCTGGGGGGCCGGGGACCATCCGCATCGTCTCTTTCGAGGCACCGCTCGTCTCGCTCGAGCACGTGCTCGAGGGCGCGTTCTTGGCCAATGGCGTGATCTGGAACGACCCAGCGCTGGAGCGAGGGTTCGCTGGCTTCGGCCAGGCCCATCGCGTGAGCGCGACCGGTGCGGGGCGCTTCGACGCCCTCGCAGACGCTCACACACGCCTACCTCCACTCCTTCGGTTCGGCGACGCGGTCCCGGACGACCTCGACGTCCGCTACTTCGGCGGGGCAGCGTTCCTGCCCGGCGCCGCGAATGACGAGCCGTGGGAGGCGTTCGGAGACGCCGACTTTCGACTCCCGCGGTTTCTCTATGCCCGCTCCGCAGAGCGAGCGTTCCTCCACGCCGCGATCGCGCACGACGAAGCGGCGAGCGCGGCGGCTCGCGAGATCGCTGGCGTATGGGCGCACCTCCTCGAGGCCGAATCCGCCCAGACGGAGGCCGAGGTCGTGCCCGCCGCAGCGGTTCACATGACGCCCATCGACGCTTGGATCCCGTACATCGAGACCATCCGCCGAACGCTCGTCTCCGGGGCGTTTCACAAGCTCGTGGCTCATCGACGCACGCTCGTCGAAATCGGGCGCGCCACGACCGACCTCTCCGTGCTTCGACGGCTCAGGCACGAGATGTCCACCTCGCTGCGCTTCGCCTTCCGGCGGGGAGACGCCACGTTCCTCGGGGCCACGCCGGAGACGCTTTTCAGGCTCGAGCGCGGAAAGCTCCACACGGAGGCGCTCGCCGGGACGCTCCGCTCGGCAGGCACCGACGCCCCTCGCCTAGAAGCTCAGAGCAATCGCCTCATGGCGAGCCCGAAGGACATGCACGAGCACAAGCTCGTCGTCGATCAGATCGACGAGTGTCTGCGCCCCCTCTGCGATGAGGTCGACCACGCGAGCAGCCCGGGGATCAAGAAGGTTCGCAATATCCTGCACCTCAACACGCCCATCGAGGCCGTCGCTCGGTCGGGTGTCGGGTGGCCCTCGTTCCTCGCGGCGCTCCACCCCACCCCGGCGGTCGGTGGCCTCCCGAAGGCGAACGCCGCCGAGTGGCTCGCCGCACACGAGTCGACTGCCCGAGGCTGGTACGCCTCGCCCATCGGGTGGTTCACGCCGAGCGGCTCGGCGCACTTCGCCGTGGCGCTGCGGTGCGGCGTGCTCGCCTACCCCAACGCCTACCTCTATTCGGGTGCCGGCATCGTACCCGACTCGAGCCCGATCGACGAATACACGGAGACGTCGCTGAAGCTCATGCCCATGCTCACGGCGCTCTCCGTCGAGACAGCCACGTTGAGGAGCACCTTTTTGCCGGGCGCGCTCGGCATGCGCCCATGAGGCGCGCGCTCGTCGTCGCGCTCGCGGGTGCGGCCCTCGTCACCACCGGGTGCCGGCACGAGCCCGTCACGGTTGTGCACGTCGCCGCGCCGGCCCAACCCCGTATCACGTCGAGGGACGTGAAGCGGATCGTCGTGGACGGATTGACGTTCCGCGATCTCGATCGGAGCGGGTCCCTCACCCCGTACGAGGACTGGCGCCGTCCGACCGAGGAGCGCGTGACCGACTTGATCGGACGTATGTCCCTCGACGAGAAGGCCGGGCTCCTGCTCCACCCGATGGTCCGCGGGTTTTCGGGGCCACGCGGAGAGATTCTTCCGTCGCCTTCGGGGAGCAAGCCGCGAGTCCCGGAGGTGCCCTATCTGAAGACGATCCCGCCCCTCGACGACCTGCCCCCGGATCGCCTCGTCCGAGAGCGGCACGTTCGTTGGCTGCTGCTCCCCGCGCGTCAGGAGCCGCCCGAGACGACCGCACGGTACTCGAACGAAATCCAAGCCGCGGCAGAGCGTACGAGGCTCGGGATCCCTGCGATCCTGAGCAGCGATCCACGCCACACGAAGGCCGCATGGCACCCCAAGGACCCCGTCCCCGCGCACATCTCGCGATGGCCCTACCCTATCGGCCTCGCGGCCCTACGTGACCCGCACCTCGTCGAGCGCTTCGGGCGGATCGCCGCGCACGAGTACCGGGCCCTCGGGCTCCACGTCGCGCTCTCCCCGAGCGCCGACATCGCGACCGAGCCTCGCTGGAACCGCATCGAGCACACCTTCGGAGAGGACCCCGAGCTCGTCGGGACCATGGTCGAGGCCTACGTGCGCGGCTTCCAGGGCGCGAAGCTTGGTCCCGCGAGCGTCGCCACGGTCACGAAGCACTTCCCAGGCAACGGCCCCATGAAAGGTGGGTACGACTCCCACAACCACTACGGAAAGTGGCAAACGTACCCTGGGGGCCAGCTCTCGCTCCACGAGAAGCCCTTCACGCGCGCCATCGCCGCAGGGACGGCCGGCATCATGCCCGGGTACGGCATCGCCGAGGGCTTCGATACCGTGGGCATGGGCTTCTCCCGCGTCATCGTGACGGACCACCTTCGCAAGGGGCTGGGCTTCACGGGGCTCGTCGTGACGGATTGGCTCCACTACATGCCGTGGGGGCTCGAAGAGACGCCGCGTGAAGCGCTCCGGCAGCGGATCTTCGAAGCGGGGTGCGACCAACTCGGAGACGACAACGAAACGAGCGGCATCGTAGCGTTGGTGCGGTCGGGAAAGCTGCCCGAGTCCCGTATCGATGAATCGGCCCGGCGTGTCCTGCGCATCATGTTCGACCTCGGCGTGTTCGAGAGCCCGTTCGTGGACGAAGCGGTGGCCGCGCGAGAGGTGGGGCGCCCGGACTTCGTCGCGGAGGGCCTTCGAGCCCAAGCGGAGTCGGTGGTCGTGCTCGCGAACCCGAACCGAATCCTCCCGCTCGGCCGAAACTTCAAGCTGCACGCCCCCGGCCTCGACCCGGCCGAGCTCATCGAGCGGGGGTACGTCCCTAGCGACCTCGCGAATTGCGACGCCGTCGTCGTCAAAATCGACACACCCTACGTCACACGAAAGGACGGGACTTCGTTCTTTCGCGTGACTCGCGAAGGAGCGCTATCCTACATTGGCGCCGACAACGAGTCAGAACTATCCAACGTGGCCAAACTGGCTACCACCGGGAGGCGTGTCGTCGTGCTCGTTCACATGGAGCGCCCGGGGATTCTGACCGAGCTCGTCGAGATCCGCCCGCCCGTGGCGATCCTCGCGCACTTCGGCTCGAACGACGGCCCCTTGATTGACGTAGTCACCGGCCGCGTCCCTCCGAAGGGGCGCCTGCCGTTCCACCTTCCACGCACCTCGACCTCGGTCGACGCGCAACGCGAAGACGTGCCGTTCGACCTGGCGGACCCGCTCTTCCGCTTCGGGTTCGGGCTCGCACTCGAGCCCCGATGACGAATCAGACTTCGACGACCATGGTGTACAACCTGTCCTTGGTTCCCAACATGCGAGCGCAGCCCCGGGTAGCCACGCTCGCGAGGAGCGCACATGTCGCATCGCTACAAGCTCACGAGGACTTGGCACGGCATCGCAAAGGCCGTACACGAGGGATTTCGCGTACCATTCACGACGGAGCGGGAGCGCTCACTGCGCATCGTTGGGGCTTCGACCGCAGCGGCGCTGGTCATCACGAACCCCCTCGCGGCCTTCGCGGCGCTGGGCGCGGCAGCCTACGTCGCCTGGACGCGACGCGAGCTCATCTCCGCCATGATTCGGCTGAATCGCCTCCCTCACCCTGCGCTCGACCTCGAGCCGTGGTCGCCAAGTTGGCTGGAGGAGGTCGCTCGGGAGAGCGACCGCATCGGTGGCGTGCTCAACGCCATGCAGGGAATTCGCTCAAAAGTCATCCATTTCGGCTCGACATCCGTGCCGAAGATCCCTCTAGCCAAACCCATCCATGACATCGCAATCGTACTCGCCGAAGACCGACCGACCGACGACCTACGATTGGCACTGGAGCGCCTCGAATACTTCGTCGTCGGCCCGGCGCCTCACGCCCCCACCGGGGGCGACACGTGGGCGATTTGGCTTCCGGAGACTACCGTAGAACGAGAGAACCGCGGGGCAGGGTTCAGCCTTCATCTCGTCGGACCGCGGGGGCTCGCTCGACTCGAGTCCATGCTCACCCATGCGGCGTTCCTACGCGCCGAACCGCAGGAAGCCGCCGCCTACGCTGCGGCGAAGCTCGCGGCCGCGTCCGCTTCGCATGACGGTGCCGAGAACTACCGAGGCTACGTGGAAGCGAAGCACGCGTTCCTTCTCGGACAAAAGGAACGCGCCGCCGAGTGGGCGAAGCGGACGGGCTTCGAGCCGAAGGACGAATGGCGGGAGCGTTGAAGGGCGCCCACGCGCCCAGAGCGAGAAGGTCGCGGGCGGCGTCCCGAAGACGCCGAGGGAGGAATGCCTTCGGTCCGCCCCCTCGACCCCGCCAACGAGGGCACACCGCGCGCCTGGGGCACCTACCGCGCGCCTGAGGCTCAGCGAGCCGGCGCGAGCATCGAAACTACGGCAGCAAGCGAAGCGCAGACTGCGGCGACATAAAACGGCAAGCCCGGAACACCATGGGTTCCCCCCCACGACAGGCTCGACGTGAAAATCGTCGGAAACACGACCCCAGCGAGGCCACCCAAGCACACGAGGGCGCCGTGCAATCGCCCTTGTTCCGAGGGCCCCACCTCACGACTAGCACTACTCTGAAGCATCGAGCGAGCCAACCCCGAAACCGCGGCGACGGGGGCGATGCAGAGCGAGAGCCAGCCGAACGGCGCCCACCCGACGAACACCAAACTCCCCGCTGCGAGGACGAGTGCAAGGGAAAGGACGCTCCCCTCGCCGAAGCGCCTCGAAATGGGCTTCGCGAGCAGAGTCTGCGCTACGGCCCCCGTAAGGCTCGTACCTGCGAGCGCCATCCCGATCTCGAGCTCACGCCAACCATAGCGAGCACCAACGTACAAGGCATATGCGCTCTGGAAGACGTACTGAGAAGCAAAGTACGTCAGCCCCACGGCGGCGAGCCACCGAAGCCGAACCGTACGGCTCAGAACGCCGAGCGCCGCGATAGGATTGAGTCTACCCAGGGTCAACGAGGTCCGCTTGGTGGCCGGGAGCGATTCTGGTAACAGGAAGATCCCCCCCGCGGCAGTGAGCACGGTGACGGCGCCAGCGACCCAGAACGGAAGACGCAAATCGATCCGCCCCAAGATCCCTCCGACGACCGGCCCGACGATGAACCCGGTGCTGAACGTCGCCCCGAGCCACGCGTAGCGCTGTGGGCGATCCGGTCCGTCCGTGGTGTCGGCGACGTAGGCTGCAGCGATCGAGAAGGTGGACGCGGTGACCCCTGAGATCAGGCGACCGATCATCAGTGTGCCGAGAGACGAGGCCACCGCCATGAGGCCGTAGTCGAGCCCGAGCCCGAGACAGGAAATCAGCAACAGCGGCCGCCGCCCGTACCTGTCCGAGAGTGCGCCCAACATCGGTGCCGCAAGCAAGTGCGCAACCTGCCAAGATGCGACGAACACACCGTATACGCTGGCGCTGTCGCCCTTACCCCCGAGGACGACCACCAAGCGGGGCAGTACGGGCAGCGTGACCCCGAGCGATAGGACGTCGAGGAAGACGACCAGCAGAAGGAACCCGAAAGCCGTACGACCGGAGGGCCGCCCCCCCCTCTCACTCGGTTCGAGCTTAGCGAGGTCGTCGCCCATCGACTAGAATATACACGACACCCCGACCTGGTACAGCCCATCCACATCACAGCGAGGCAAACATGGCGCGACAGAGCCCCTTCGACAACCCCGGAGACCAATGGCCAAGGCTCGAGGTGCGCGTGCTCCCCTATGATCCCGGCTGGGCGGAACGTTTCCACCTCGAGGCCGATCAGTTGAGGCGTAGTCTCGGCGACGCCATCCACGCCGTCGAGCACTTCGGGAGCACGTCCGTTCCTGGTCTATCCGCGAAACCGATCGTAGACATCGTCGTCGAGCTTACCAGGCGGCTCGAGCCCTTCGACAGAGATGCGCTCCGGGACGCGGGCTACATCTACGAGCGCAACGTCGATGACCCGGACATAACGTTCCTCGCCAAAGGCGCGCACGAAGTACACCTCCAGCTCCTACCCCGCGCACATCCGAGCGTCCTCACGAAGCTCGCCGTGAGGGACTACTTACGCGCACACCCGGACGAAGCGCGGCTCTACGCCGACACGAAGGAGGCTATCGCCGCGGCGGCCAGCGGGGTTGCGAAGGACTACGCCCTCGGCAAGCGGGCGTTCGTCGATGCGCTCGAGGCGCGAGCTCTAGATTGGGTTCGACGGGGCTATTAGGGAACGCCCCCGATCCCGGCTGCCCCGAGTCTCATACGAGCGCCTCGACCTTCGGGATAATCTCCTCTATCGAGGGAAGCTGCTCAATGTCAGCCTTTGCTCGAATCGCGGCCGCACGATAGCTCCCACCACCGAGCACCGCCCGAACCGCCGACCGAATGGCGTCGACGGACCACTCGGGTCTCGGCACGGACACGGCAAAGCCAAGGTCCGACGCGCGGGCAGCATTCCGCGGTTGGTCGGCCTGGATGGGCACGACGACACCTGGAACGCCGCACGCGAGGCTCGCCATCACCGTCCCATAGCCCCCGTTGCTCACGACCACGGAGCATCGAGGAAGCAGATGCCCATGTTCCACGAGCTCGTGGACGTGGACGTTCGACGCGACAGGCCCGAGCTCGTCTGCAACATAGGGCCGTCCGACGGACACGACGACCTCGACGGGCTCATCACGGAGCGCGTCGAGGATGGTGCGGTAGAGGCCGGGGGTGCGGTTGGCCTCCGTAGTTCCCAGCGTTACGTGAACGACCGTGGCCTCATGGGCGATCTCTTTCAACCAGCCGGGGGCCGGCCCCGTGGCGGGTGGAGCCTCGGGGCGCACGTATGTCACGTTCGGAGGCACGAGCTCGTTCGGAGCGTTCCACCATGGCGGCTGAGCGGCGAAGGCTCCGTAACGAAAGGGAACGTCCTCGGCGCGCGTGGAGCCGATGCCGAGGTCTTCGCACGCCCCTCGAAGGCTCTCACTGACGGCGGGCTCACCGCGGAACCAGATGGGGCCAGCGGCGACGTGGGGTATCCCACTGAGCTCGCCGAACAGCGCCCCTCCGAGCTCGAGGTAGTCTCGGACTACCAAGTCAGGACGGAACGTGCCTCGTAGGGCGACTAGGTCCTTTGCCGTGCGCACGGCCGTCCTGCGATAGAAGAACGGGATCATCCACGGCATGCGCGCAGGTCCGGCCTCTGGCATGTCAGGAAAGGCGCGGGACGCCTCGGCCATCGTAAAGTCGTAGCCCGCCGGAATCGGTAGAAGCCCAAGGGACTCCACCAAAGGAGAGAGTCCGGGAGCACAGGCGACGCGGACGTCGTGTCCGCGCGCCATGAGCCCGCGCGCGAGTGTCGCGAGGGGGCGGAGATGCCCCATGCCCGGCTGGGTGGTGAAGAGGACGTTCATGACGGACCGACCTCGGCCGCGGCGGGCCCTTCCACCGCCGCGGCGCCAGCCGGGGGGATTGGGTGCTTGCGAAATGAGCGTTGAACGAGGGCGAAGGCGATCGCTACGAATACACTCCCTACGAAGAACGGAGCCCCCGGAAACTGAAGGGGTGCGCGAGGAGAGACGAAGAACGCGAACACCGACGTGGCGATCGCCGGCGCGATGACGGCGGTCAAGCTGCCGACGCTCGTGATCGCTCCTTGGACCGCCCCTTGCTCGTTCGCGGGGACGTGGCGGCTAACAAGGCCCGCCGTGGCAGGGCCTGCGAGCTCCGAGAGACCGGTGGCCACAAGAATGGCATAGAGCATCCATCCCGAGGTTGCGACACCGAAGAGCACGTACGCGAGAAACGAGAGCCCGTACCCGACCACGACAGCCTTCTGCTCTCCCCAACGAGGCATCAGCTTTCGAAGCGCAAAGCCTTGAACGAAAGCGATCACCAGGCCAGCGACGGCCAGTGAGATTCCGTTGTCCCTCATCGTCCAGCCGAACTTGTGGGTCGTGTACAGGACCCACGTCGCGTGATAGCCGTACTCGCCAAGTTGGCGGACGCAGAGCGCCGCCACCAACTCGAACACGGCGGGGTAGCGCCGTAGGGCAGGCAACGCCGCGAATGGGTTGGCGCTGGACCACACGAACGCCTTCCGGTTCTCGGGGGAGAGTGACTCCGGCAATACGAATGCCCCGAAGACCGCGTTGCCGGCCGTGACCGCGGCTGCGACGAAGAACGGTAGCCGCATACCGATCCCGGTCCGCTCCCCGAGGTCGCCGAGGAGCCCGCCGATCATGGGACCGACGACGAACCCGATTCCGAACATCATGCCCATGGTGCCGAAGCTCTGGGCCCGCTTCTCGGGTGGGGTCACGTCGGCGATGTAGGCGCCCACGGCTGGAGCACTCGCCCCTGTCAGACCCGAGAGCGCGCGACCAAGGAAAAGCAACCACAGCGTCGGCGCGAGCGCCATCAGGAGGTAGTCAACAGCCGAGCCCACCAGCGAAAAGAGTATCACCGGACGACGACCGACTCGGTCCGAGAGGGCGCCTAGACCTGGCGAAAAGGCGAAGAGCATCAGGGCGTAAACGGCCACGAACGCCCCATACAGTCGACTCGATCCCTCGACGGCGACGCCAAATGACGCCATCAACTTCGGGGCGATCGGGAGGACGATCCCCATCCCGAGCACGTCGAGGAAGAGGGTGACGAACACGAACCCTAGGGTGGCCTTTTTCGGTTCCTTGGACATGTGCGTCACCCTTCACCGTGGAGAACGGTGCACACGTGCGCGGTCAAAACGGATAGGCTTTCCACGGGTCGTCGACCGCAGGCGGCCCTGGAGGCGCAAATGGGGAGCCGACGCCGAGCTTCTCGAAGGCGCATCGTCCGCTACTCGAGGTAATCTCGGCCAGCATTCGCGCTGGGTCGGGTCCGACCATGCTCCACTCGAAACGCCAGCTCCAATTGGCGCCGCTCACCGTGCCGGCGACGTTCATGCGGTGCTCGCTGCCGAGCCCCAGCACGTCTTGAAAGGGAAAGATCACCGTTCTCGCAACCGACGCGGCGAGCGATCGAATCATGCACCAATGCACGTCGCTGCCGTCCGTCCCCAGGTAGGCTGCCATGAACCGGCGGTCCCGCCACGACGCCGAGTCCCACGCCCCCCGCGCCGTGTCATTGTCATGTGTGCCAGTGTAAGCCACACAGTCGGGTGCGAAGTTGTGGGGGAGATACTCGTTCCGCGCGTCTCCGCCGAATGCGTAGAGCAGCACCTTCATCCCAGGAATTCCGTACTGGCGACGCAGGGCGTGCACGTCCTCCGTGACGATGAACGCGAGGTCCTCGGCAATGATGGGCGCCCCGTCGACCGCGGCCGTGATCGCGTCTACGAACGCCCTCCCGGGTCCGCGCGCCCACCGCCCCTCCGACGCCATACGAGCATCCGCAGGAATTTCCCAGTATGCCGCCAGCCCCCGAAAGTGATCGATCCGGAATCGGTTACAGTAGCGGAGTGTGCGCCGTACGCGCCGAATCCACCAACCGAAGCCATCTTCGGCCATCTTGTCCCATCGATAGAGAGGCAGCCCCCACTTCTGCCCGTCCGGGGCGATCGGGTCGGGGGGGACTCCCGCCTCCCACGTGGGACGGCCGGCGTCGTCGAGCACGAAGAGCTCCGGCGCCACCCATAGGTCGACGCTGTTCCTGGCGACGAAGAGCGGGAGATCCCCGACGATCTCGATCCCGCGCTCCTCCGCGTAGGTCTTCAGGGCGAGGCACTGCCAGTCGAAGCACCACTGGACGAACCGCCAAAAACGCATCTCCTCGGAGTATTCGGCCCTCGCACGACCGAGGGCCTCGGCGCCTCGGGACGCGAGCCCTTGTGGCCACTCCCACCACGGTTTGCCAGCATGCGCGCCCTGGCACGACATGAACAGCGCATAGTCGTCGAGCCAGCTCGCGTTTTCCTTCGTCCATGCCAAGAACGCGCTTCGGTCCTCGCCGGTGGCACCCGCTTCGAATCCCGACCATGCCTCACGGAGCCTGGCCGTCCGCCACGCATCGACGACGGGAAACGCGATGCGGCCGGCCCCAAATCCAGGCTCACCCGTCGATCGAAGCCAGCCACGGTCGACGAGCGGCTCCAACGCGACGAGGAGCGGACTACCTCCGAAGGCCGTAAGCGCCATGTAGGGCGAGTATTGGGCTTGGAGCTCCCCGGAGTGCACGGTGGGTAGCCATTGCCAGAGCTTTTGGCCGGCCACGAGCAGCCAGTCCACGAAGTGATACGCAGACGGGCCCAAGTCACCCGACCCGTGCGGCCCCGGCAACGACGACGGGTGCAGCAAGATCCCCGACACGCGCTCCTCGAACATACGCACCTCGCCTGTCATCGCGCCGAAAAAACCTCTTCGACGAGGCTCCGTCCATCGACCACGCTCTCGACCGGGCGGAGCACGTCACGGAGCTCCTTCTTGAGTCGAGACCGCATCGTCGCAGCACCGAACGCCGGCAAAGTGTCACGCCACACCGTCGCGCGGGCGTGGTCGGCCCACTCTTTGGCGAGCTCACCGTGGTGCGACTGCGAGTCCGCGTGCCACGGCTTCCAGCGCTCGAGAAAGTGCACGAGGGCGGGATTCTCCGATGCGGCGCGCGCCTCGTCTTCCTCGATCAGACCGCCGAGCTCCGCCGGCGACGCCCCGGGACCGAACATGCGATAGTACGAATGAAGCTGGACGTGCCACCTTGCTTCGATCCTATCGATCTCGTTCTGAAAGGCGACGTTGAACGCGTCCATTTCGGGGAAGAGAAAGTCGGGAAACTTGTGCAGTATCTCGGCCGCCTCTCGCATTCGGCGGCGCAGGACCTTCAGGTTCAGGTCCATGACCCCGCAGTTGAAGTACGCGGTGCGTCTTCCGAAGCCGCGTTCGTAGAGGCCGCTGTACCCAAAGGGCGCGAGCGTCGCGAGGGCCATTCGCATCGGACAGTCGGAGCGGATCCCCTGATCCCACAATAGACCGATATCGTCTCGAACGAGGAGGTCGGCATCGAGAGAGAGCACCCTATCGATGTCCGGCAAGAGCTCGTGTAGCTCGAGGCGCCGCAGTATCACGCCGCTCCAGTAGGACGACAGGTGGCTCTCGTTCAGGTCCTTCGACGCGGTTCGTGGCGCGAGGATACGAACGTTCGGGCCACCCGACGCCACGAGCTTCTCTACGCTAGACGGGGTGATCCCGCCGTCCACCACGTGAAAACGGACCGCCCGGCGCGTCGTCGCAAGGATCGAGCGCATGGTCACCGAGGCTGGCAGTGCGTACGCGTCGTCGATGCAGAAGACGACCTCGACGTAGTCACTCATGTGCACATCCCCTCTAGTCTCTCCGAGCTTCGGAAGTCGTGCTCGACGTCGGCTCGGGCCAGGTCGGTTTTCATTCCCGGATCAGGATCGCCCGGCGAGGTATCGCGCGATGACTCCTATCCGACGGGCGCTCGGCTTGGGCGACCGTACCTGAGTCTCTCTATCGACGGCGATGGCGCCGAAGTCGAGCTTGTATCCGATGCGCCACTCGAAGGCGTCGAAGGCGCACCAGTGAAAGTACCCGCGGACGTCGACCCCGTCGCGAAGGCATCGGGCGATCGAACGCATCGCGTCGTCGACCATCCGGCGACGCCGATCGTCGCCAGGAAAGCAGCTCCCGTGTTCGGTCACGTAGCACGCCTTGCCCGAGACCGATGCCGCGTGACGCAGACATGCGTCGAGGGCCTGCGGGGCGTAGTCGCATCCCAAGAAGTCGACCTCCCCTTCCCACTTTCGGAAGCCTTCGGGCCCGACGAGACGACGTCCGTAGTTCTGCACGCCGACGAAGTCGTCCTCGCGGCACGCCTCGAGGAATACGTCCTCGCACTCACGGCGAATCTCTTCCACCTTCGATTCCCCGCCGTCGACGGCGACGTACTCGCTCATGTTCAGCGTCATCCCCACCGGGGCGGACGAGGCGGCGCGTACGGCACGTACGGCGAGGCGGTGGGCCTCGAGCTGGACATCTCGAGATTCTTGGGCGTGGCACATGGGGAAGGGCATTTCCAGGCCGTTCACCTTGTGAAAGCGTTCACCCTTTCGGTCGTAGAAGGCGCACATCGGCAAATTGGGCTCGTTCAAGGTGCAGTAGGCACCGACCTCGGTCCCGAGTTGGGGGACGACGTGCTCCACGAAGCGGCGAAAGGCCTCGGGTGCGCGAGAGGAGGTCCAGCCGCCTTCACGCCAGATCCATGCCGGCATGCTGAAGTGGCTCAACGTCACCATCGGGAAGATGCCGCTCTCCCGGCATGCCCGCACCACGTCGACGTAGTGCCGGATGGCAGCGGGGTCGAACTGTCCCTCCTTGGGCTCGACGCGGCTCCACTCGACCGAGAACCGATACGCCGTCATTCCGAGATCGCGAAATAGCCGGATATCGTCGCGGTATCTCAAAAAGTGTTCGACGGCCCTCCCGGAAGGCTCGACGCAGCCCGAGTCGGGGAGTGTCTCGAACTCCCACCAGTCGGAGTCGCGGTTGTCCCCTTCGACTTGATGGCCCGACGACGCGAGACCGACGACGAAACCCATGGGAAAGCCATCGAGGCTCTCCGATTCGACTTCTGACATTGCTTCCCCTCGGCTGCCCGCGGCAAACCCGCGGCGAGCCCACACCTTCGTTCGGCGTCAGCGTTTCACGATCTTCGTCAGCAAGACTTCGAGCCTGAGACTGCTCTCCTGAGGCTCGTAGTATCGCGCGATCACCGAGTCCACCTCGCGGCGGAAAGCGGCGAGCGCGGCGGGGTCGAGCCGACCTCGGAGCGCGGTTGCGTCGGCGCAGCTCGCCTCGAGGTGGTCGCGATGATGCTGTGGGCTCATGTAGGGAGCGCGGATCGTATAGGTGTCGAACGAGTACTCGCCAGCCTCTTCGCCAAGCGTGCTCATCACGTAGTCGGGCTTGCCCCAGTCCCAGGGGCGAGGCTCTTTGCCGGGCGCGTACCCAACGTACCTCGAGATCACGTCACTTATTTCGCTTACGCACGACTTCCAAAGATAGACCGAGAGGGCGACCGTACCGCCTGGCTTCGTGACCCTCAACATCTCGCGTGCCGCGAGCGCGGGGTCGGGCATGAAGACGTGCGCGAACTGGGACGTGCAGATATCGAAATGGGCGTCCGGGAAGGGTAACGTCTGGGCGTTCCCTTGTTGCCATCGCACGTCGACCTCGGCGAGGCTCGCGTTCGCCACGCCGCGATCGATGAGCGCCTGAACGAGCTCTATGCCGGTCACATCAGCGCCGAGGCGGGCCGCCGCGATCGCGACCGACCCCGTCCCCGCGCCGACGTCGAGCACCGACTTTCCGCGAGCCGACCCCGCGAAGTGGGCCAAGCGCGCCCCCGACGTGCAGGTGAACTGGTCGAAGCCGAACTTCGACCAGTCGCGATTCGAGGCTACCTCTTGGCCCGTCTGGCCCGTCATTTGCCGCAGGCCTCGACGTTTCCGACCGGCGTACCCTTCTCGGTGTAGAAGCCAGACGGCCCGAAGGCGATGACCTTACCATCCTTGACCCGGGGGCAGCTCATTTCTACGTCGTATGTGGTGAATCCCGTACGCGGATCCATGTCCATGTTGCCGGACAGGCCCTGGAGCTGAATTCCCGCCCCGCTGCCGAGCTGCGAGAAGGCCTTGGAGATGTCGTCCGTCCCCGTGTTCACCTGCGTGCCAGGCTGGACCAGGCTCGGGATGAGGCGCGCGATGCTGTCCCCCGAGAGCGGCTTGTTCCCGTTCGCGACGATCCCGTAGGCCGCGGCATACACCGCGTCGTACCACGACCACACGATCGAGCCCTCGACCTGCGGGCTCGTGCGGAGCTGGGGGAACGTGCTCCGAATCTTGATGATCCACTGTTGTGCGCGAGCGTCATCCGCGGGGAGCACGTGATTCTGGTAGGAGAACACGCGCTTTTGCAGCGGCTGGACGAGGTTCAAAATGCTGAACAGCGGCTCGAACGCGCCAAGCGTCCCGATCGTGTCGATATGGTACGGCAGGGGAACACCGCCGGGCCACCCGAGAGCGAGGGGGAAGAACGTGCGAGCGATCGCCAGCGGCGCGTACGAATGAAAGATGATGTGCGGCTTGAACCCGAACACGGCGCCGAGGGCCGCCGAGATCTTCGCCTCGGGCGCGGGGTTACCGATCGGGTCGATAAGGTCCCCGATGTTCACGCGGAGGTAGTTCCCGTCCGAGGAGTTCTGAGCGGCTGACTTTCCGTTGAAGTTGAGCTGACGCTCCATCAGGTCCGCCGCCGACTGCCCGTTGAGGTTGTCCTCGACGACCATGGCGACGCGGATCGGACCCGTGATGCCCTCGGCTCTCAGCTTCGGCTCGAGCTCCTTGGTGACCAGCGCCCCGGACGTGATCGCGGCCTGCTTCTCGGTCGGCGAGATCGACCAGACGAGAGGGGTATCGGGGCGCGGAATACCACCGAGGGACGAAACGATGCCCGTTGGGAGGATCGTGAGAATATTGGCGGGTACGAAAACCTGAGTAGCGACGGCCGCGGCGTTGGCCGGGTCGGCGGGGCCCACCACGATGGGGACACCCACGTCAGCCAGGTGTCTTGCCGCCGTGATGAGCGCCGGGAAGCCCCCGGCGTTGAACTCGCGGCACGACAGGATGACGAGCGGCCTCGAGTCGGTCGTTCCAGGGGCGGGAGCCAGACCTCGTGACTGCTTGGCGAAGTCGAGCTGGGCCTGAGACATCGAGAGCTCGAAGATGTCGCCGAGGGCGTCGGCGCCCGCAGGCGAGATCGCTCCGATGACGATCGCGTTGTCGTTGGCGATCTCACCGGGCTGAGCGAGCACCGTGGGGCACTCCGGCGTTACCAGCGGCGCACATTTGCGGTCGCGCTTGCGGCATATCGCCGGGGCGCCTCCGGCTGCGTCGATACACTCCTGGTTCGTCTTGCAGAGCCCCTGATCGGTGGGGGCCGGCACGCACGTGCGCGTCTTCGCGTCGCAGGTCGTTCCGGCGAACTCGGGGCCCTTCGAGAGGCACTCCGCCTCCGAAGTGCACTGTACCGCCGTCGTGTTGGTGGTCACGGAGCACGCGACGGCGAGCGGGATGATGGCGGCCGCGGCGACGGCGAGGATTCTGTGCATTCCCATGGTGTTCTTCGGCATGATTTTCCTCAGTTCTTGAGCCGCGGGTCAGCTGCGAGAATCTTCCGGATCTTCTCGTTCGCTTCGTCGTTGATTTTCGTGCCCTCGGCCGCGCACGCTCGCACGAGGTCCCCCGAGAGGCCGATCGCGACGAAGTCGCCGTAGGCACGCTTGCCGATGTAGCCGTAGGCGGTTCGCAGGGCGTTGACGCGGGCGGTGGCCGCGCCGAGCTGCGCTCCGTGCTTCTTGAACGCGGCGGCGAGCGCCGGGTCGGTCACGCCGTAGGCCTCTACCGTCTTCGACGGTGCGCACTTCAGCGCGAGCTCCGACTTGGCCTTGCACGCGACCTCGCACTCTCGCGATTGGCCGCACTTCAGCGTGCCCGTGCACGCTCCGTTCGCGGTCTTCCCCTCGCATGCGCCGACACACAACCCCTTACATTGCGGAGTCGCGGAGGCGCACGTGCCACGGCACGACGTCGTCGTACCAGTGCCGCCGGCCGACTCGCAGAGGCCGGCGCAGAGGCCGGCGCCTGCAGAGCAGTTGCCACCCTTGAACGGCGCAAGGTCGGGCGGACCGCCAGCCTTGAACGCGAGGCAGGGAGCTCCCTGGCACGTGCCGTCGGCCTGACTGCTGCACACCCCAGCGCAGACGCCCTTGCAGTTGCCATCCGCGTTGTTCGGAGGGCCACCGGCTCCGGGCGGCGGGCCACCTTCCGGCGCCCCGCCGTCTCCAGCGTCCGAGACCGCGGCGTCGGTGCCAGCGTCCGAGGCCGGGGCGACGTTGATCGGCGCCCCGTTGCACTGGCCCGTGCACGTTCCGCCGCACTTTCCGATGAAGAAGCCCCCGCAGGCCCCTTCGCACTGCCCGCTCCAAGCCGCGGCGGTGCACACGCCCGTGCACTGTCCATCGCACGTCGCCGGCGGACCGTTGATCGCGAAGGAGCCGACACACCGGCCCGTGCACGGGGCATCGTCGGCCGTGGTCACGCAGGTGCCCTTGCACGTCCCCTCACAGGAGCCCGCAACGGGCCCTTCGCACTTGCTGACGTCGCAGCCGGATACGCAGGACGACACACAGTCGTCGTAGGCGCGGGGCGTGGGCTGGCATATCGCGTCCGCGCGGAGCTCGGCCCACATGGGCGCGCCCGGAGGCGGAAGAGGAGAGCCCTTGTTGACCGAGGCGACGCGCGCGCCGATCGCCTGGCACGCCGAGGTCACGTCCTGCCCGGTCGCGAGGCCGAGCTCCGTGTCGAGCGCGTTGCAGGCCGCCGTCAGCTCCTTCTCGACCTCCGTCGCGACCGCGAGGAGCTGCTTCGAGGCGTCGAGGTACGCGCGCATGCTGCTCTGAGGATTCGCGGGGTCGGTCGACAGGGCGCCCATGTCGCAGGCCGAGATGACGCTCACCGCCTCGGATTCTCGCGGGTCCGAGAGGCAGCTCGCCAACACGAAGACGCTGCTTCCCACCCCGACCAAACCGACGGCGTAGACGAGTTTCTTTTTGGACATTCTCTTCCCTACGTTTCCTTGAGTTGGGCGAGGACCGCCTCCGCATTCGGGGGGAGGTCGCACGTTCGTCGATGGGGCTAGTCGAGCCCACACAGTGCGCGGGCCATGAGCTCCGAGCGCTTCGTGAGCTCATCGGGCCGACCGTTGGGGTCGTTCAAGAAGGGTGAGAGCTTTTCGGCGCCTTGCCGAAATGGGCTCACGTGGAATACAAGGTCGATACGGGCCTTCTCGGACGAGTGGCATCCGTTGCACGTGCCCGAGGCGAAAGCCGCGCGCGTAGGCTCGTCGACCCCCGGCAGGCGCCACGTGTATAGCAGCTGGTCCGCGACCGGGCCGAGCAGTGTCGCGGGGATCTCGTAGCGGCCGGAGCGGATCGCCTCCGCATTCGCCTGTACCCAACGGACCAGCGCGGGGGTCCCGTTCAGGGACTCGGCCGGAGTATTTCGAACCAGCTGCTGCCTCAGCTCCCCAGTGGGCGTCAGCCCGAACTCGCGCAACTGCCAAATCCAGTTGAGCGCGTTTTCGTTCGTTCGAACATGGTAGAGGGCACTCTGGTTCGGAGCGTCTTTTCGAGCACCACGATCGGTGAAGGCGCGGGTCACCATCTCCAGCTCTGCCTTGTACGGCTCGTCGAAGGCAGCGTGTTTGCCGAGCGAATGCCAAACGGTGGCCCACTCCTTCAGGCTGCGCTCTTCCGATAGGAAGTACTCGAAGATGACGGTCATGGGCATGGTGTGGGACGCCGGGTCGTCCGCCGGGCCGTCCGTAAGCGCGAACATGAGACGCCCCTCACCCCGAGGAACGATTGGATTCCCCGTGCGTTCGTCCATGCGGTTCGCGATCGCGATGAGCCGGAACGGGGCGAGCGACAGGTCGATCTTCCGGGTTTTGCATGTCCCGCAGGTGGCGTCACACTCGTTGCCCGGCGTTCGTTTGAGCCATGGGCAAACGACGCGCTCGTTCATCGAATCGGCCCGGCCTTCGTTGGGGCGATCGGCCGGGAAGCCGTTCATTTCCTTGACGTTGATCCACTCTCCGAGCCAACCGAGCGTGAACGCCGACAGGTCTCCTTGAGCCGGCGCGACCTGCTCAATCGTGTGACGAAATGACCAGGGTCCGTTCGTGGCGTTTCGCCCCCGCGGGTCGGCGACCACGGCCTCGTCGACGATGACAAGCTCCTTGAACCGGTCGATCTTGGTCTCGGAGAGGCAGACGTCGGCCGCAGGAGGCGCCGGATCGCTCGAGCACGCAGAAACGATCGCTCCTAGCGCCACGAGGGGCGCGAAGAAGGCAATCTTCCAGCGGCTCGACATCACGTTACCTCCTTGTCCATCCACCGAATCAGAACGTCCCGAGCGCGGCGAACGAGGCCGGGCCCGGGACCAACGTGAGCGAGGCCCCGGTCTTCCCCGACTCGCTCTCCGGCTTGCCCGTCGTGACGAGCTTGTACGTGAAGAAGAGAGACGCCCCCGCGGCGACGGCGGTGGTCACGAGCACGACGTCGGTCACAGCGGAAAGGGTCTGGGTCTTGTCGCGCGCGGCCGTAAGGTCTTCGGCGCTGACCCCGCTCCTCGCGAGCAGGTCGTTCTGATCCGAGCGCGCGCCCAAGGAGAGGCCACCCAAGATGCCCGTCGTGATCGCCGCCACGCCCGTCACGCTCCAACCGACGATGGTGGGAGTGATCCAAGGGTTCGACCGCCGCTCGACGACGGTGCCCTTGGGGAGCGGCTCGAGGGTCAGGTTGAGCTCGGGGTTGTCGGAGCTACCGACCGTAATGGTCTTCGTGGCGGGCAGAAACCCGGAGAGCTGCGCGCCGAAGCGCCTGAGGCCCGGGTTGATGGGGATCGGCCCGGCGAGCGGCGCCTTGCCGACGACCACACCGTCGATCGTGATCTCGGCCCCGGGGGAGGTCGAGATCCGGATGCGGCCGATACGCTTCTGGAGCTCGGCGATGTCATTCTTGACCTGCGTCTTGCGGTCCTCGGGCACCTCGGCGCCCCCCTCTTGGAGATACCGCTCGAACGCCGAGACCGCCGCGACGTAGTTGTTGAGCTGCTTGTAAGCCTGCCCGATGTTGAAGAGGATGCGGTAGCTCGGCGCGAGGGACATGGCGCGCTCGAACTCGATTCGGGACGCCTCGTAGTTCCCGTCTTCGTAGAGCTTGAGACCGAGGTCGTATCGGCGGCGAGCCTCGGCCATCTTGTCGGCGTTCTCTTGCCAGGAGGCACCACCCGACGCAGCCGGAGCGTCAGCGTGTGCGGCTGGCCCATAAGCCAGTACGACTACCGACAGCGCGATTGCCCATTTGCATCTTTGGACGGTCATGTCGAGAGTACAGCAGGCTCGCATTCCGTGGTCAAGAGAGTCGCTCGAAGTAGGCCAAGGTTGGTCGCAGCTTCTCCCACAAGCGTTTTCAGCCCGTTTGCTCGGATGAGCCAAGGTTGGTGCACACCCTAGCCAACGGAGACGGAAGCGGGACGTTCGGGCACGACGGCCAGGGCGGCTGCGACCTCGGGCGGCAGCGGTCTGCGTCGGGGCCTTCCGTCGCCGACGGAGATCGCGACGTGGCGGGTCTCCCCGAGCGCAGCGACGACGGGGCCTCCTGCGTCCATGCGAACGACCCGGTAGCACAAAGAGAACCCGTGCTCTTCGATCGCCTTCGCCACGATGGCGACCTCGATCGCGTCGCCGAAGCGGAGAGGCGCCATGTAGTCGGCCTCGGCATGCCGGATGGGCAGCCCCCACTCCCCTTTCGCGAGCAATTCCGGGAGCCCCAGGCGCCTCTCGTCCAAGAACGCGACGTAGGCGTCGTGGAAGTACTCGAGAACCCGAGGGAAGAAGACGACCTTCGCGGCGTCGACATCCTGGAACCGCACTCGCGTCGGGTAGACGAACGCGGCGGCGAACGTCGTTTGCCAATTCTCGAGGTTCGCCGCGCGGCCCGGGCTGTCGGCGCTCATGCCCGCAGCGACGCTCCGCCGTCGACGACGATCTCGGTCATGGTCACGTGCCGCGACGCATCGGAGGCCAGGAAGAGAACGGCCTCGGCGACGTCCTCGGGCTGCGCCACACGACCGAGGGGAATCGGCGGCCGAAAGCGGCCAAGATCCCCCGCGATGTGCCCCTCCGCCGACCCGATGCCGCGCTCCCAAACGGCCCTTGCCATGGGTGTCTCGGTGACGCCCGGCATGACGAGGTTGCAGCGGATCCCAAACGGCGCAAGCTCGAGCCCGGCAGCCTTCGTGACGTAGGAGAGCGCCGCCTTCGACGAGCCATAGGCCGCCTGGGCGAGGCGCACGACCATGGCGCTCTGGGAGGCCACGACGACGATCGAACCGCGGCGCGCGGCAGCCCGCATGGTCTTCGCAGCCTCCCGCACCACCCGAGCCCCTCCTATGGCGTTCACTGCGTAGAGCTTGTTGTAGAGAGCGTCGTCCGTCTCCAGAAAGCTTCGCGCCTCGAAGGCCCCAGCGACGAAGACGACCACATCGGGGACACCCGCACGATCCACGACCTTGCCGAATGTCGCCTCCACGCTCTCGGCGGAGGTAACGTCGACGTCGAGATGCTCGATGCCCGGCTGACCCGACGCCGGCGGCAGGTCCGCGCAGAAGACGCGCGCCCCTTCCGCCGCGAGCATCGAACAGATGGCGACTCCCATCCCCCCGCGACCACCGATCACGAGCGCGATCTTGTCCTCGAACCGATTGGACATCGTTTCCTCGTTTGGGGCAGCGACGCTCACAGCGCCGGGGGGATCGTGGAAGAGCGCCGCACGGACGACGAGCCGATGCGCTCGGCGATCGAAAAGGCCATTTGGATCGCCTGCCGATAGTTCAGCCTCGGATCGCACGTGGTCAGGTACCGAAGGTCGAGGTCGGTCTCGAGGGTGCCGGCGCCCACGCACTCGGTCACGTCGTCCCCCGTGAGCTCGAAGTGAACGCCGCCGAAGACCGAGCCGTACGCGTCGTGCACGTCGAGCGACTCGTCGAGCTCCTTCAAGATATCGTCGAAGTTCCTCGTCTTGATGCCGGTGCGCGTGACGAAGCCGTTCCCGTGCATGGGGTCGCTCATCCACAGCACGGTCCGGCGTGCGCGACGAATGGCCTCGATGATCGCCGGGAGCTTCTGGGCCACGACCCCCGCGCCCATCCGCACGATAAGCACGATTTTCCCGGGTTCGTCCGACGGGTTCAGCGCCTCGACCAGCTCGACGACCTCCCCGGGGTCGGCCTTCGGTCCAATCTTGATGCCCACCGGGTTCGCGATGCCGCGAAAGAACTCGACGTGCGCGCCGGCCAGGTCCCGCGTGCGCTCGCCGATCCACGGCAGGTGGGTAGTAAGGCAGTAGTGGCCCTCTTTTCTCGGCACTTTGCGGGTCTGCGACGACTCGTAGATGAGGTTCAACCCCTCGTGGCTCGCGAAAAACTCGACGTTCGACATGTCGTCGTTCGAGCCTTGCCCGAGGACCCGGGCGAAGCTGAGGCCCTCGGCCACACGCTTCGCCATGCGCGAGTAGTCCTCACGGAGATCGTTCGGGAGCGCGGCCCGCTCGAACATCGCGAAATCGAAGTACTCGGGGCGCCGCAGCGTCGAGAAGCCCCCGGCGCACAACGCGCGAACGAAGTTGAGCGTCAGAGACGCATGATTGTATCCTGCAAGCAATAGCTGCGGGTCGTGCCTCCGCGCTTCGGGGGTGAACTCGGGCCGGTTCACGAGGTCGCCGAGGTAGCTCGGCAGCTCCACTCCTCCACGCACCTCGGTCGGCTTCGACCTCGGTTTCGCGTACTGGCCTGCGAAGCGGCCGATACGGACGATGGGCTTGCGTGCCGCGTGCATGAGCACGAGCGACATCTGAAGCAGGATCTTCAGCTTGTTCGTGATCGAGCCCGGCTCGCACTCGTCGAACGTCTCGGCGCAGTCGCCCCCTTGAAGGACGAAACGCTCGCCGCGCTGGGCCTCGGCGAGCTGCGCCTTCAGCTTCTCGACCTCCCACGACGTCACGAGCGGGGGCAGGCGCTTCAGGCGCGCGACGACCTTCGCCACTTCGGCCGCGTCTTCGTAGCGGGGCTGCTGAGCCGCGTACTTTCGGGTCCATGAGTCGAGGGTCCACGCCGTGGTGCGGCGCGACAAGGGTGCCGACGCGACCTCCGACGAGTGGGCCACCCCGCGCCCGTCATCGAAGCGGAACACCGTGCCGCCGATCCGAATGCGGTCGTCGTGGAGGAGCCTGTAGGGCCCGTCGATCTTTCGGCCGTTCAGGTAGGTGCCGTTCGAGCTCCCGATGTCCTCGAGCTGGAACTCCCCGCCGTCGAGCGGCATGATGCGAGCGTGCCTGCGTGAAGCGCCACCGTCGTCGAGCGCGATATCGCACGAGCTCGCGCGGCCGATGACGAGCCCGGCCTCCGAGATGAAGTGGTTCGTCCCCGCCTCGCCGAAACCCGAGACGAGCACCAAAAAGGCACGGCCTGCCTCGGAGGTCGGCGCCTCCGACAGGAGCCCCACGCTCGTCTGCGCGGAGGTCGTCTCGAATTGCCCCTCGTCATCGTTGAGGCTCGGCAATCGGACGGGTTTTCGGGGATTCACCATGGTACTTCGGCCCCTTCACGTCGGTTTGGATGGGCCCTCCCCCCGGTGGGGCCCCGCGAGCTCGGCGCGCGTCGGGCGACGCGCCGGAAAAACGACCCACAGCCTCAGTGGCCCCCTTTTTTCCCCGCGTCCTCGACCCGCCCGAGGGCGAACCGGATCGACACGTCCCCGTCGAAACGTGCAACTTGGCTCTTCGTCTCGTAGCCCCGGGCGAGGGCCTTCACCTTGTGGTCCTTCCCATCCTTGGGCAGCTTTGCCGAGTAGGGGTTCTCGAGCACGGGCCCGTCGTCGATGGTGAACTGTGTCTCGTTCGGCGTGGCTCGAATGGTCACGGTCACCTCGGCAGGCGGAGAGGCCGTGATCGACGGCGCCGAAGAGGGCAACTCGGGCGGCGCGGCAGCCTTCGGAGCCTCGCGCGTCGCCGCGAAGGCCGCGGCGCCGATGACGGCGAGAGCTCCCGCCGCGACGGCCGCATACCCCACCGCGCGCGAGCTCCGAGGCCTTGTCGGGGCGCCGCTCCGAGGCTCCTCGGGCGCAGACTTCTTCCCGAGGAGATCCGCCCCGGAGATCTCGAACTCGACCGGGGCCGGCCCCTTCGGAGTCGACGCCCGCGCGTCGGACGGCGCGGTGGACGAAGCGACGACGGGCGCGGTGGACGACGCAGCAGCGGACGACGTCGACGGCACCGGGATCGTCGTCGGGAGGTTCTCGTCGGGGATGGCGACCACCTTGGTGCCGCTCTTCGCCGCCTTGAGGTCGGCCAACTGGGATTCGATGACTTGACGACTGAGCGCGCGGCGGTCCTCGAAGAGCTCGCTCACGAACTTCCCGAGCTGACGATGGCTCGGTCGCTGGAGGTGGTCGTCGATGTACGCCTCGAGGTCGGCCTGGAGCGCCGCCGCGGACGCGTAGCGCGCGTCGGGGAGGCCTGCGAGTGCCTTCTGAACGATCGCGTCGAGCTCGGGGGCCACGGCCGGGTTCTTGGCCCGAGGGGAGACGGGGTGTTTGCTGCGGTAGATCGACCGAACGATCTCCGAGTCGGTCAGGCCCTTCCACATGCGCTCGCCGACACACGCCTCGTAGAGCATCACCCCGACGGCGAACACGTCCGCGCGGCGATCCACGACCTCGCCCCGCGCCTGCTCGGGCGACATGTAGGCGACCTTGCCCTTGATGACGCCGTGTTTGGTCTCCGACCCCCGGCCTTCGGCCTTCGCGATCCCGAAGTCGACGACCTTCACCTGCCCGTCGTACGTCACGAAAATGTTGTGCGGCGTGACATCGCGATGCACGACGTTGAGCGGGCTCCCGTCGTAGTCGAGCAGCTCGTGGGCGTGGTGAATCCCCGCGAGCACGTCGGTCAAGACGAGGAGGTGCATCGGCAGCGTGAACTTGTCGCGGGCGCGGTGGAGCACGCGATGAAGCGGCTGCCCGTCGAGGTACTCCATCGCCAGGTAGAGCTCGTCGTCGCTTCGGTCGACCTCGTACGTCTGGACGACGTTCGGGTGGTTCAGGCGCGCCGCGAGGCGGGCCTCGTCCATGAACATGGAGACGAAGTCGGGGTCGGTCGCCAGATGCTCGCGCAGCTTTTTGAGCACGACGAGCTTGCTGAAGTCGAGGCCGGACGCCCCTTGTGTGACCGCTAGAAATACGTTGGCCATCCCCCCTTGGCCCAGCTCCGCGATGAGTCGGTACTTGCCTGAGTTGCTCAACGAGTGACCTCCACGCCTCGGTTCAAGGTACGCGATTTCGCGAGGAGGCGGCACGAAAGCTACGAAAATCGCAGCAAGACCACACGGGTACACATCCCCCTCTTGCCGAGAGGGACAATCTTGGCTCGCACCGGTCACTGGGATGACCAGTGGCCCAACCTTGCGCTGCTCGGATGCAAGGTCTCGGTGCGGTCCAAGAATGGCTCGCTCGCGCGAGGCCCGTTCTCCCTCATTCGCGAGGCGCGCTCGGCCCTTTTCAGAAGGGAGACGGCAAGGAGACCGTGATCATCTGGCCCCCCTGGACGGGGACCCCGCCCACGACGACGCGCTCCGACACGGGCCCGTGGAAGAGGAGCGGCACGAGCACGCCGACGGCCGAGCCCACGACCATGCCCCCCAGCACGTCCGTGAAGTAGTGCTTGTCGCCGGCGATGCGGAGGTAGCTCGTCGCGAGCGCGAGCGGCAGGCCCACCCCCCAGATGGCCGGAGCCATGCGGTAGCCCCGCATTTGGGCGATCGTCCCGGCCGACGTCGCGATGGCGAACGTGAAGGCGGCGTGGCCCGAGAAGAACGAGACGTTGTTGTCCGATGGGCTCGGCGTCGCGCCCTTCTCTCCTTCGGGTAGCGCGTGCACGAAGGGCCGCTCACGCGCGAAGGTCACCTTCGAGATGCCGTTCAGCATCATGGCGATGGCGGTGGCCTCGCCGACGAGCAGGGCGTCGAGGGGCGCGTGCTCGAGCGCTCCTTCGTCGTGCGACGCGAGCGACAAGAGCCCGATCCCGACGAAGGGCGAGCTCACCGCGAGGATGTCGCTCGTGGCCCTCGCTGCCGACGGATCGTTTCGGCGTAGGGCGTCACGGACGGCGTCGTCGAGCCCGTTCGACGCGCACCATCGGCACGACGCGGCGAGCGAGCCCGACGCGAACGAGAGCCCGATCGCGGTGCCCGCGGCGACCGCCGTGACCGGAATGTCGACGCGGAGATCGTACCCGAGGCGACGCGGCTCCTCGGCGCGCGCCACGGTCGAGCTGCCGATCGCCCCGAGAAGGACGAGCCCCATCCCCAGTGCACGGGCAGCCGCGCGGCCGTCGGTCCCAAATCCGGGGCGGAGCGCTTTGCAGCTTGACGCAGACGGAACGTCTGGGCAGCGTGTGCGAAAGGTCGAGCACGTGGAGAGGCCTTTGTCATGAAACCGAAGCCGCACCACCATGCTCCGCCGAATCTAGAGCACTTTCGCGCGCTCCTCCACCAGCACATGGTGAAGAAGGGCCTGAGGTCGACCGATCAGCGTCGCCTCATCGTCGAGACCTTCTTCGGCGCCCCGAACCACGTCAGCATCGAAGAGCTGCTCGCCCAGGTGCGCGCGCGGGACCCGAAGGTCGGCTACGCCACGGTCTACCGCACCCTGAAGCTCCTCGCCGAGTGCGGCGTGGCCCTGGAGCGCCGCTTCGGGGACGGCCTCACCCGCTACGAGCTCGCCGACGAAGAGTCCCACCACGACCACCTCATCTGCGTCGAGTGCGACAAAATCCTCGAGTTCGAGGAAGAGCGCATCGAGGCCCTCCAGGAGGAAATCGCCAATAAATACGGCTACATCCTGAAGAGCCACAAACACGAGATGTACGGGGTGTGCCCCGAGTGCCAGGCCAAAGCCGGTCGGCCTCGCCGGTCCCCCTGAGGCGGGCTTCCGCTCGGCCCAACGAGGCGATAGCCTCTCCGGCATGAGCTGGGAGAGAGCGATCCGCACAGGGCACCCGAGCAGCGACGCACACGCCGTGGAAGACTTGCGGCGTCAAGCCGCGTCCCAGGGCATGACCCTCCAGGTCTCCCCGCTCCCGGGTGGGGGCCTCCATGTTCGCGCCGTCCCGTCGTACGGGGGGCCGACCCCGAGCTACGGCGGTCCGGCTCCGGCGGGGTATGGCGGTCCGCAGCCTGCCTTCGCGACCTACGGCGGCCCCCAGCCCGCAATGGCCCACGCGCACGCAGGAGGCTCGATCGACAACGCGGCGAACCAGCTCCACGCGCAGGCGTCGGGCGGCGCGGCGCCGGCGTTGGGCTCCGCGCGCGTCGCGTACCTCCGCAAGGTCTACGGGCTGCTCGCCGCGTCGGCCGCGCTGGCGATCGGCGCGGGCTCCGCCGTCATCTACCTGAGCCCGACCGAGATGGTCCCGCTCGACGACGGTAGCTCGGTCGAGGTGCCGATCGCCGCCGCTTTCCTGCTCCATTTCCACTTCCTCGCGTTCGGTCTCCTCTTCGTCGCCACGCTCGTCGCGAGCTGGGTGAGCCGCGTGCGCGTCCTCAACGTGATCGCGCTCTTCGGGGTTTCGGCGCTCATGGGGCTCGAGCTCGCGCCCATGGCGTTCGTCGCGCAGCTCCTCGCGAGCCGCGGAGAGACCCTCACCGCGAACCCCGTACGCGACACCTTCGTGATGGTCGGCGGCATCTTCGCGGCGCTCACCGGCTACGTCTTCGTCACCAAGAAGGACTTCTCCTACCTGAAGGCCACCCTGGCCATGGGCTTCTGGGTCGTCTTCTCGGCGGCGATCTTGGCCATCTTCCTCGGCAGCGAGCCGTTCTCGCTCGCGGTGGCCAGCGTCGGCGCGCTCCTCTCGATCGGGTTCTTGCTCTTCCAGACGAGCCACATCTTCCGCAACAGCCGCATGGACGACGCCGTGGGAGACGCGCTCGGCCTCATCGTGCAGCTCCGGAACCTCTTCGTGTTCTTGCTGCGCATCTTCATGTCCCGGCGCTGAGCCATGCGAAGAGGAGCGCTCTTTTCTTCCGCGGTCGTGACCGCCGTGGTCCTCGGGTGCTCGTCGCAGAGCACCGACGAGGGCCCCTGCACGAAGACCCAGAACGGCTACGCGTGCCGGTCCGACGGCGACTGCTGCAGCGGGAGCTGCCGCTGGCAAGGCGGAGGCTTCTGCCAAGACGCGAAGCTCGATCCCCCACCCTGCCAGGATGCCCTCGCCGGCTGCACGCAAGGGAGCCACTGCTGCAGCGGCGTGTGCCAAGGCGACGTCTGCCAAGGCCAGACGCCCTCGTCGAGCCCACCCCCTCCTCGCACGGACGGCGGGCAGTGCAAGCTCCCGGGCGCGGGGTGCGGTGCCGGCCCCGAGTGCTGCTCGGGGGGGTGCGCGAACGGGGTATGTCTCGGGGGTGTCGGCAAGCCCGACCCCGGGCCGTGCGGAGGGCCTTTTGCACTGTGCCGAATCCCGGACGAGTGCTGCTCCGGCCTTTGTGTCTCGGGCCGCTGCAAATGACCCCCGAGCCTCGCTGGGGGATTCGTCGGGTTCGTGGTAGGCGAGCCTGGTGAGCTTCGTCACCGCGCTCGCGCTCGGAATCGCGCTCCTCGTGGTGGCGCCGATCCTCGCGCACCGTCTCCGCCGAAAGGCCGCCGACGTGCGCCCGTTCGCCGCGGCGAGGCTCGTCCCTTCGATGCCTCCAAAGGCTCGAAAACGTTCAAAAATCGAGGACCGAGGCCTGCTCGCGATCCGCGCCGCCACGGTCGTGGTCTTGGCGCTGCTCGGGGCCTCCCCGCTCGTCCGTTGTTCGAGGCTCACGCTCGACCGCGAAGGGGGGGCGTCGGTCGCGCTCACGATCGTGCTCGACGACTCGGCCAGCATGCGCGCACCTCTCGGCGCCGGCCCGCGCGCACGGTTCGAGGGCGCCATCGCGGGCGCGACGCAGCTCCTCTCGAGCGCTCGTGAGGGCGACGCGGTCGCCATCGTGCTCGCCGGGGCGCCTCCTCGGGTGTGGCTCGCCCCGACGACCGATCTCGGCGCGGCCAAGGCCGCCCTCGCGGACGCCACCCCGAGCGATCGCGCCACCGATCTCGAGGGCGCGCTCACGTTGGCGGAGGGGCTCCTGAAGGACCTGCCGCACGTCGACAAGAAGGTCGTCTTGCTGAGCGATTTGGCCGACGGAAACGCGGGCGGTGCGCCGCTCGGCCGAGGCCTCGGTGTGCCCCTCGTGGTGCCGATGCCCGAGCTCGCCGCGAAGACCCCCGACTGCGCCGTGCTCACCGCCGACCGCACCGCGACCACGGTGCGCGTGCGCGTCGCGTGCAGCCCGGGAGAGGGGTTCGCCGGGCGCGCCATCGAGGTGACGAGCGCGGGGAAGGCTGTCGCGAGCTCGCCCGGGGTGGCCTCTCAGAACGCCGAAATCGTCGTAAAAATCCCAGATAACGCCCCCGACGGGCTCGTCGCTCGCCTCGCCACGCCCGACGCCGTCCCCTCGAACGACGCGGCCCCGGTGCTGACCGAGTCGGGCCCGAGCGCGATCGCCGTGGTCGTCGATCCGACGACGGAGACCACCGTGACGGGAGGGGCGCCGGTCGTCGAACAAGCCTTCTCCGCGCTCCACACGGACCTCGCGATCCGTCCTTTGCCCCAGCTCCCTGATCACGCCGAAGAGCTCTCGTCGTTCGCCGGGATCGTGCTCGACGACCCTCCCGGCTTCACGCCCGAGCAGCGCCGCGCCATCGCTCAGTTCTTGGCCGGCGGCGGGGTGCTCATGGTCGCCTTGGGTCCGCGCGCGGCCGAGGCCCCGCTCGGCGCCACCCTCGAGCCCGTGCTCACGCGGCCGCCGACGTGGGAGAAGAACACGTCGCCGGGCGCCGACCCGAAGACCGCACACGCAGCGTTCGCGGAGCCCGTGAAGAGCCTCACGGAGCTCTTCGCGGACAAACGCACACGCCTCGCCGAAGCCGACGTATCGACCTTCGAACGACTGCTCACGTTCACCGACGGGGCACCGCTCGTCGCTCGCCGAGACGTCGGCCCGGGAGAGGCTCGCATCGTCACCCTCCCCTTCTCGGTCGACGGCTCCGATCTCGTGCTTCGCCCGGGATTTCTGGCCCTCTTGGACGACTTCGCCGACGCCGCTCGGAGGCACGCGACGCCGCGCCGCAAGGAGGTCGGGGCCGCGTGGCTCGTCCCCACGACGGACGTTCGCGCCGTGCTCGGCCCCGACGAAAAGCCCCTCCCGCTCTCGAAGGGCCCCGACGGGACCCGCGTCTTTCCCCCGCTGGTCGGCCGCTACACCGTGAAGGGCGCGCGCGACGAGGTCCGGATCGCGTCCTTCCCGGCGAGCGAGCTCGACACCTCTCCACGCGCGACCGAGACGACCGCGAACGGGAAAAAGGGCGCGTCCGTGCGCACGCAGGTCGAGATCGCGTGGGCGCTCGCGCTCGTGCTCCTCGCCCTCGGCGCCCTCGAGCTCGCCGTCCGAGCCCTCCACAAGCCCGAGGGCGCGGCGCATCCACGTTGAAGCACGCCTGCCGGGCTGCTAGGGCTCGCCCGTGCTCGAACGTAGCCCGCAAGGCCTCCTCCTCCCTGCCCTCACCACGGCGCACTCGCACGCGTTCCAACGGGGCATGCGCGGAAAGGCGCAACGCCGCCACGCGAGCACCTCGGACGACTTCTGGACGTGGCGCGGCCAAATGTACCGCGCCGCCTCGGCGCTCGACCCGGACACGATCTACGCGGTCTCCAAGGTCGCGTTCGACGAGCTCGCCCGGGCCGGCGTCGACACGGTCGGGGAGTTCCACTACGTGCATCATGCACCCGATGGCACACCCTACGCGAACCGCACGGAGCTCGCCGAGCGCGTCGTCGACGCGGCCCTCGCGGCAGGCCTCCGCATTTCCCTGCTGCGGACGGCGTATTTCCGCGGCGGCCCCGGGCGCCCCCCCGAGCCGGGTCAGCGTAGGTTCTGCGACACCGACGTCGACCAGGTCCTCTCGGACGTGGAGCGACTACGTGCACTCTACAAGCATAACCCTCGGGTTCGTGTGGGCCTCGCTCCGCACTCGGTGCGCGCCGTGCCTCCCGACCTCCTCGTGCCGCTCGCGCGCTACGCGGAGCTCCACGGCCTCCCCCTCCACATGCACGTCTCGGAGCAGGCCCGCGAGGTCGAAGAGTGCGTCGCCGAGACCGGCAAGCGCCCCGCCGAGCTGCTCGCCGACCTCGGCGTCTTGTCGAGCCGCTTCGTCGCCGTGCACGCGACCCAGCTCGAGCCGCACGAGGCGAGGCTCCTCGGCGAGGCTCGGGCGTTCGCGTGTGTGTGCGCCACCACGGAGCGCGACCTGGGAGACGGCCTGCCGAACCTCGGCGCCATGCGCGACGCCGGCGTGCGCCTCTGCACCGGGATCGACAGCCACGTCGTGACCGACCCGTTCGACGACCTCCGCTCCCTCGAGACACACGAGCGGCTCCGCACGCGCGCACGCGTGACGTTCGTCCCGGAGGGGAAGACCCCCGCCGAGCAGCTCTGGTACGAGGCGGCCTGGAACGGCGCGCTGGCGTCGGGCTTCGACGGCCCCGGCTCACGCATCGTCATCGACCCGTCGCACCCGACCCTGGCCCTCGTCGACGACGACGTGCTGCTCGACGGCATCGTCTTCGGAGGTCACCCCGGGCTCGTCACGGGCTTCGCACCTTCGACCTGAATCGCGAATAGTTACGTACAGCTACAGCTTGCGCGCCCCGCTACGGCCGACGACGAGCACCGCCCGGCCGAGCAGCGCGTCGGCCGACACGAAGCCGAAGGTTCGACCGTCGCGGCTGTTCCCTCGATTGTCCCCGAGCACGAGGACGAAGCCCTCCGGCACGCGCGTCGTCGGCAAGTCGGGGCCGGGCCCGAGGTCGACGTTCGCGACGAAGTCTCGCCCTTCGCGCGCCGACTCCCCTGCGCTCGAACCCGCGGAGAGCTCTACGCGACCTCCCCTCACGGCCACGAGGTCTCCGCCCACGGCGACCACGCGCTTCAGCAACACGGCGCCGTCCTCCGGCGACGAGAGCACCACGACGTCCCCCCGACGCGGCGCGGGGGCGCCGGTCACGTAGTGGCTCGTGAACGGCACGCGCAGGCCGTACGCCGCCTTCGCGACCACCACGTGATCGGAGACCTCGACCGCGGGTTCCATCGACCCCGAAGGCACGTGATAGTGATCGGCAAACGAGGCGCGTACCGTCACGAGCGCGCCCAGAAATGCCGCAAACGCGACACCTCGCCGGACGACGTCGCGACCATTTCGAGAGAACGAAATCTTCGGAACCGAATAGGTCATACGACCTCAACCTCGACCGTGCGGCGTTCGTTCCCCTCGTTTGGAGAAAAGTGATTTCCATTCGGCAAACCTTGGCGACAAGGTGCCGCTTGGGCCACGATCGGGGGGTATACCTTTTGCGAATGCCCGCGTACGGGGAGGCCCCGATGGTTCCGCTTCACGCTCGGCCCCCGACATCGGCGGGTCGCGCGACCGTTCACCGTGTGACATCGAGCTTGGAGTCGCTGCTCGACGCGCTCGGCCGAGCCGACGTGCCCATCCTCGTCCGCGGCGAGCCCGGCGTAGGGAAGTCGTCGTACGTCGGCGAGATCCACGCGCGCTCGACCCGCGCCGGCCGCCCGCTCATCAAGTTGTCGGCGCGCGAGCTCCCCCACGAGGACGCGCTCTTCGGTACCGACTCCATCCGTGACGGGGAAGGCATCCTCGCGCGCGCCGATGGTGGCACGGTGATCGTCGAGGACATCGACGACCTCCCGGCCGGTGTGGACCAGCGGTTTCTCCGCTTCCTCCGAACGGGAGAGCTCGTGGCGCGCGCGGGCTCTCGCGTCACCCGACGAGTCGACGCGCGGGTGCTCGCGACGAGCGCGTCCCACGAGCGGTCTCGCTCCGCGCTCGTCCCACCCGCGTTCGCGATGGCGATCACCCTGCCCCCGCTCCGCGAGCGTCCGGACGACGTGGAGGCCCTCGCCCGTCACTTCGCCTCGGCGACCCATACGCTCTCGGGAGAGGCGATCGAGCGCCTGCGCGCGCACTCGTGGCCGGGCAACACCCGCGAGCTCCGCGACGTCGTCGAGGGCGCCATCCGCCGGGCCCCGAGCGGCGAGGTCACGGCCGAGCACGTCCTGCTCGACGACGACGACGGCCCGCCGAGCGAGTCCGAGCGAACCAAGCTGATCTCGGCCCTCGGCGAGGCCGCGTGGAACCAAAGCCGCGCGGCGGAGATCCTCGGGGTCTCGAGGCGCACGATCATCCGGCGCATGGAGCGCTTCGGGATCCCCCGCCCACGCAAGGGCTGACGGTCAGAGGCCGACCCCCGTCGTCGGCCTCTTTCCTACCCAGGGCACTCGTACTCAGGGCATCTTCGGTTTGGGCTTCGGCTTCGGGGTCCCGTTCGGCGGCGGAGGAGCTCCGTACGCCGACGCCATCGCCCCTTTGGGAGGCTCCGCCGAGGCGGAAGGCTTTGGCGCAGCCGTGGGCGCGGGCTCGATCGGCGCAGGCGGAGGCGCGGACGCCGACGCCGGCGCGGGAGGCGCAGCAGCCGACATGTCGGGAGCTGTCGGAGGTGCAGCGTCCTCGATCGTGGGCGGCGCGCCGTAGAGCGAGACGACGGTATGCGGCTCCCCGCACGCTTCACTCCCCGCCGCGAGGGCGACGCTGGCGCCGAACACGAGCATCGCGCGCGACAGGCTCGGGGTCGGGCCCCTTGGACGTTCGATCGCCCGCGGCTCGAGGCTCGCGCGGCAAAAAGGGCACGTCTCGTCTTCGGCGCGGACATGACGAGAGCAGTGGGCACACGGTGCGAGCGGCATGATCTTCCTCGTTTTCGTCGCGGGACGCGGGAGCTCGGGGCGAGCGCGCGAGGCCGAGTGAAGCCAAGGCCCGTCGAGTAGAGTACAGGAACACCGCGGCCGTGGTCCGCGCATCGACGCACTCTCCGAGACCTCATGGAACACAAGACCCTCGAATCCCACCGCGCGTGGCTCGTCTCTCAGTCGGCTCTCCCGTCGGGGTTCCGCGTCGGAACGACTCGGCTCTCGTTCGTCCCCGTCGAGGTCGAGAAACCAGGGACCATGGCCCTCACGGTGATCGCCATGGACGAGCCGACCGACGCCTTCGCCGCCGTGTTCACGAAGAACGCGTTCCCGGGTGCGCCCGTCACGATCGGGCGCGAGCGCCTCGGCTCACCCACGCTCTCGGCCATCGTGGTGAACAACAAAGTGTCCAACGTGTGCGCCCCCGGCGGCGTCGAGGCGTCCCTCGCGGTGTGCGAGGCGCTCGCGGCCGAGCTCGGCGTGCCCGCCTCTTCGATCCTCCCGTCGTCCACCGGGGTCATCGGTTGGCGCCTCCCGAAGGACGCGATCATCGCCGCGCTCCCCGCGGCCGTCGCCGCGCTCCAGGCCGAGTCGATCCTGCCCGCCGCGACCTCGATCGTCACGACCGACCTCTACCCGAAAATCCGGCGCGCGAGCGTGGGCCAGGGCAGCATCGTCGGCATCGCCAAGGGCGCGGGGATGATCGAGCCGAACCTCGCGACGATGCTCGTCTACCTCCTCACCGACTGCGACGTCCCCCGAGACGAGCTCCGAAAGGCCCTGGTCGACGCCGTCGAGCCCACGTTCAACGCCATGTCGATCGACACCGACACGAGCACGTCCGACACGGTCGCGCTCGTCTCGAGCCGCCGCGTTCCGTGCGATCTGCACGCGTTTCGCGAGGCGCTCACCGAGGTGTGCCGTGCCCTCACGGAGGACGTCGTGCGCAACGGCGAGGGGGTGCACCACGTGATCCGGGTCGAGGTCACGGGCGCCCCTTCGAACGAGCTCGCCCGCGGCATCGGCAAGGCCGTCGTGGGCTCACCGCTCCTCCAGTGCGCCATCTGCGGCAACGACCCCAACGTGGGCCGGCTCGTGATGGCCGTGGGCAAGTACGTGGGCGCGCACGCCCCGGGGCTCGATCTCTCGGACTGCACGCTCTCCATGGCGGGTCGCACGATCTTCGCGAACGGTGTCTTCCGCCTCGACCCCGAGACGGAGACCTTCTTGGTCGAGCACATGCGGAGCGCCGAGCTCTACGCGAGCGTGGCCCCCGAAGATGGCCTCACGTTCGCCCCGCCCGTACGTTTCCCGCCCCACGAGCGCGCCGTCGAGATCACGATCGACCTCGGCCGCGGCACGGGGCGGTCCGTCGTGCTCGGCTCCGATCGGTCGCACGAGTACATCAGCGAGAACGCCGACTACCGCAGCTAAACATCCGGAATCGCTTGCGATTCAGTCGGCGGGCGGTTTGGGGCGGCCCGCGTAGAGGCGCTCGAGGCCGAAGAGATCCTCGTCGCCAAGGCCGGCGCGCACGGCGTCCTCCAGGTCGCGAACGATGGCCCGGTGCACGGGCAGCTTCATCCCGAGCTCGTACTGGAGCTCGACGGCGAGGGCCGAGTCCTTCAAGGCGAGCGACAGGGCGAAGTCCGGAGAGTAGTCGCGCGCGAGCACCTTCGCGCGTTTGCCCTGGTAGCTCGGCGTTGAGAACGCGCCCGACGTGAACGCCTCCACCACGTGCTCGCGCGAGAGCCCCGCGCGCTCTCCGAGCACGAGCATGCTCGTGAACGCCACGAGGTGGTGGGCGCCGAGCCCGTTCAACACGATCTTCATCGCCTGCCCCTGCCCCACGCCCCCGCAGTGGATGACCTTCTTGGCGAGGGCCTGGAGCACGGGCTCGGCGCGGCGAATCGCCGGCTCCGCACCACCGACGAGCGCCACGAGCTCTCCGCGGAGAGCCGGCCCGACCGTGCCGCTCACCGGGCAATCGAGGTACTTCGCGCCTCGTGCCTTCACGGCCGCCGCGATCTCGCGCGCGCACGCCCGGCCCACCGTCGACATGTCGCACACGACCTGACGCTGCACGCCGCCGAGCCCCTTCACGCACCCGTCCGGCCCCGTCACGATGGCGCGCAACGCCTCGGCGTCGGCCACGCATGTGACGACGATCTTCGCGTCGAGCACGGCCTCCTTCGCGGTGGGCGCGACGACCACCCCGAGCCCACGGAGGCGTTCGGCACGCGCCGAGGAGCGGTTCCACACGCAGACAGGGAAATCGAGGCTCCGAAGGCGCTTCACGATCGCGCCGCCGAGCGCCCCTAGGCCGAGCACGGCGACCGTAGGAAGAGGCACGTTGGGCATCGCCGCCGAGTCTTGCGCGTCCGCGCCCCGATGGGTGGAAAAAAGTCGATCGTGTGCCGGGAGAACGCGCGGGAAGACCTCCGAAACGACCTGCCCGTTCGTACGAGAAAGGCTACCCTAGGGTCGTGCGTTCGAAGATGCTCCTCCTCGCCGGGCTGCTCACGGTCCCGGCGCTCCTCGCGGCCATCTCCTGCAAAAAGTCGACGTCCGTCCGCGCGACGTACGTGACGAACTTCGGCTGCCAGCCGAGTGGCAGCCTCACGCAGCCGGTCTTCTTCGCGATCGCACGCGTCGGTGAGCCCCTCGTGTTCGACGGAAAGCTCCCGCGCCCCGAGCACGCCGAGACGTGCATCCCGGCCGAAGCCACGGGGGATGCCACGGTCGGCGATCTGGCCGTCACCCCGAACCCCGACTACGCGGGGGCCTACGATCTCGTCGCCGTCGTCGGCTCGGAGAAAGAGGGGACGGCCGAAGCGTGTGGCCTCGACGCGAGCTTCCGACCGAAGGTCGGCGCGGACGGCAAGCCTCTCCTCGGCGGGGCGCACTGCGTGGTCGCGCGTCGTCGTGTGCGCTTCGTCGAAGGCCAAGAGGTAGCGCAACGGATCCTCCTCTCCAAAGCGTGCGCCGGCGTGCTCTGCGCGGAGGGCACGACGTGCAACCCCGAGACGCGCATGTGCACGACACTCCAAGAGAATTCGTCGCACCAGTCCGGCGGGAGCGGGACCGGCGCAGGCGACGTCGAGGGGGGAGTCGCGCTCGTCGAGGCCGGAGCTCCCGCCGACGCCTCGGTCGACGCGACCGTGCCGGTCGATTCGGGCACCATTCGTCCGTGCGCCCTCGCCCAGAGCACGTGCGGAGGGGCGGCCAACGGTTCAGGAGAGAACCCGACCCGCATCGTCGCGCAGGGCGGCGTGGTCGTGTGGGTGAAGCCGACGCTCGGTCCGGCCGCGGTCGAGACCGTGAGCTTCTCCGCCACGATCCCCCAAGTGACCGCGCTCACGGGGAGCGAGCAGAAGGGGCAAGCGACCTCGGTCGGTCTGATCCCGGTGGGAGGGAACGGGGCGGTGAGCCCTGTCGCCATCTTCGAAAAGGGAGGATTCGACGGCTTCATGCGATGGACCGGCTCCGACTGGGTCGTCATGCCGTTCTCCGGGCCCGCGGCCGCCGGGTACACGGTATCCGCCTGGAACAGCAACGGGATCATCGGAGGGGGCGTCGTGTCGAGCGCGCAGGGGCTTTTCCCCTTCGTCATCCAGTCGAACTTGGAGGTCGAGGTCCTCCCCACCGCGTTGACGAACAAGGCGGCGACCCAGCCCTTGCCGTTCGTGTCCCGGGGCGCCGTGCCTCACGTCGCGATCGTCGACGGTACGGACTTGGTTCGGGTCCATCGCGTGCCCGGCGGAGGCAGCGACGTCGAGAGCAACGCGCTCGACCCGAAGGGGACCATCACGGCGCTCGTCGACTCGAACGACGCGAGACCGTCGGCGAGCTTCGTGCTGGAGGGGAGCTCGCTCCAGTACGTCACGAGCGGCATCCTCGGCACGACCCGTGAGGTCCTCTCCGGAGTCTCGCAGGCCACGTCCGACGCGACGCACGTGTATGCCCTCACCGCGGGCGTCGGCACGCGCCTTTACGCGATTTCGCGCACGAATCCTTCCGACATCTGCGAGATGCCGGGCGGCGCCGCGCGCGCCATCGCCGTCGACGCCGAGTGCCTCTACACGGTCGACCGCCCGGGCCAGGTGGCCCGGTTCACCGTTCAACGCGTCGCCAAGGTCCGCGCGAACTAAGGCGCCGGTCCGGCTTGCCATAACCCGGGTTCGGACCGAACATTCGGGGCTCCATGTCGGACCGCCCCTTCAAGCTCGTCTCGTCCTTCGAGCCCCGAGGCGACCAGCCTGCCGCGCTCGCGCAGCTCGTCGCGGGCCTCGAACGCGGGGAAAAACACCAGGTTTTGCTCGGGATCACGGGCTCGGGAAAGACGTTCACCGTCGCCAACCTGATCCAGCACGCGCAGCGCCCCACGCTCATCCTCGCGCCCAACAAGACCCTCGCCGCGCAGCTCTACGGCGAGATGCGCGAGCTCTTCCCCGAGAACGCCGTCCAGTATTTCGTCTCGTACTACGACTACTACCAGCCCGAGGCGTACGTCCCCGCGAGCGACACGTACATCGACAAGGACGCTATCATCAACGACGCCATCGATCGCATGCGTCACGCGGCGACGCACTCGCTCCTCTCCCGGAGGGACGTGATCATCGTCGCCTCGGTGAGCTGCATCTACGGCATCGGCTCGGCCGAGAGCTACCACGGCCTCCTCATCGACTTGAAGGTCGACGAAGAGTTCCGCCGCGACACGCTCCTCCGCATGCTGGTCGACATCCAGTACGAACGAAACGACGTCGACTTTCACCGCGGCACGTTCCGCGTCCGAGGGGACGTGGTCGAGGTCTTCCCCGCGTACGAACAAGACACGGCGATCCGCATCGAGTTCTTCGGCGACACGATCGAGGCCATCAAGGAGGTCGACCCGCTCCGAGGCAAGGTGAAAGGCTCGCTCCCGAGGTACGCGATCTTCCCGGGCTCGCACTACGTGACGCCCCAAGATCAGCTCCGCAAGGCCGTCGCCCAGATCCGCGAAGAGCTCCGCGAGCGGCTCGATCACTTCGACAAAGAGGGGAAATTCGTCGAGAAGCAGCGGCTCGAGCAGCGCACCCAGTACGACATCGAGATGATGGAGCAGATGGGGTTCTGCAACGGCATCGAGAACTACTCGCGCCACCTCTCGAACCGAAAGGCCGGGGAGCCTCCGCCCACCCTCATCGACTACTTCCCCGACGACTTCCTCATGGTGATCGACGAGTCGCACCAGACGGTGCCGCAGATCGGCGCCATGTACCGCGGCGACCGCGCACGCAAAGAGACCCTCGTCGAGTACGGCTTCCGCCTCCCGAGCGCCCTCGACAACCGCCCGCTCAAGTTCGACGAGTGGGAGGCCCATGTGAAGCAGGCGATCTACGTGTCGGCCACGCCCGGCGACTACGAGCTCGAGAAGAGCGAGGGCGTCTTCGTCGAGCAGCTCATTCGCCCGACGGGCCTCCTGGATCCGATCATCGAGGTGCGCCCCGTCGCGGGCCAGGTCGACGACCTTTTGGGGGAGATCCGCCTCCGCGTCGAGCGAGGAGAACGTGTACTCTGCACGACCCTCACGAAGCGCATGGCCGAGGATCTCACCGACTACTACCGCGAGCTCGGGGTGCGGATCCGCTACCTCCACTCGGACGTCGACACCCTCGAACGCATGGATATCCTTAGGGATTTGCGCCTCGGTGAGTTCGACGTGCTCGTGGGCATCAACCTCCTCCGCGAGGGCCTCGACCTGCCCGAGGTGTCGCTCGTCGCCATCTTCGACGCCGACAAAGAGGGCTTCTTGCGCAGCCCGCGCTCTCTCATTCAGACGATCGGCCGCGCGGCCCGTAACGCGAACGGGCGCGTCTTCATGTACGGCGACAACGTCACCAAGGCGATGAAGCAGGCCATCGAGGAGACGAACCGCCGCCGCGCCATCCAGCTCGCCTACAACGAGAAACACGGCATCACGCCGCAAACCGTCGTGCGCGCGATCATGAACCTCAACCCCGCGGCCGGCACGATCGACTACCTCGACGTGCCCAAGGTGCGAGGCGACGGCAAAAAGGGCAAGAAGGGCGACGACACCGCCCAAGACCCGACCGAGCTCTTGCGCGCCCTCCGCGCCGACATGTTCGCCGCGGCCGAGTCCCTCGACTTCGAGAAGGCAGCGCGCCTCCGCGACGAGCTCAAGAAGCTCGAGGCCGAGCTCGGGTCCGAGATCACCGAGGCCTCACGCGAGGGGGCGTACGAGCCCTACGGAAAGAAGCCCGCGGCGCGAAAGAAGAGCGGGCTCACCGAAGCACCGAAGCCGAAGAAACGCTCGCCGGCCGCGACCAAGCGCGCCACGGCGAAGTGGAAGCCCTGAGAAGCAAGGGGCCGAACGAACGACGCGCGCCGGACCACGAGGGCACCGGCGCGCGGAGGCGGGGCGTCGAACGTCAGTGTTGCGGGTGGGCCGCGCCGGCTTCCCAGCGGGCGAGCGCCTCGAGCATCTCGGGGGTGGGCTTCAGCACCTGCGTGGTGCCGTCTTTCCCCGGCACCGCCCAGCCCCAGGAGCCGTCCTCGAGGCCGACGCGGGTGACCTCTCCGCGCTCTTCGGCGTGGAGCATCATGTGAGCGACATGCTCGGGGCTCGGGGCCTTGGGGCCGATCCCGGCGAGCTTCTTGGACGCGGCCTGCTGGAGGGCGCTCTTCTTTCCGTTTTTTGCCATGGCGCCGGCCTTATTTCCCCACCGGCGCGTCGACCGCAAGCTCGCGTTTTCGTTGTATCTCGAACGCTCTTGCAACACGACATCAGTGAGCGCTCCCGGGCTCACAAGAGCTCGGTTTTTCCAGCCTTTTTGAGCGCCTCCACCACGAGCTTCACGTCCTGGGCCCGCTCGCGCGGCATCACCAGCACGGCGTCGTCGGTCTCGACGACCACGAGATCCGACACGCCGACGAACGCGACGTGTTTGGCCTTCCCTCCCGCGACGAGGCTCGTGAAATAGTTGCGCTCTGCATCTTTCACGAAGGCGCCCTCGGGGAGCGCGTTGCCGCTCCCGTCCTTGGCAGCGAGCTCCCACGCGCTCTGCCACGAGCCCACGTCGCTCCAGCCGAAGCTCCCCGGCACGACCGCGAGCTCCTTGGCCTTCTCCATGACGCCGTTGTCGATCGAGATACTCTCGAGGGTGGGGAAAATCTCGGCGACCGCGCCCGCGTCGCCCGCGTTCACGCGTCGCACCATGGCCTTCGCGCCCTCGGCCATCGCCGGCAGGTGCTCTTCGAGGAGCCTCTGCATGACGTCGGCGCGGTAGAAGAACATGCCCGCGTTCCAGAGGTGCTTTCCGCCCGCGACGTAGCCCTCGGCGCGCGCGCGATCGGGCTTCTCGACGAAGCCTCGCACACGCTTCGCGCCGCCCCCACGATCGTCGCCCACCTCGATGTAACCGAAGCCGGTCTCGGCGCGCGTGGGCACGATGCCGACGGTGGTGCACACGCCCGTCTTCGCGGCCGCGAGGGCCTGGGCGAGCACGTCCCGAAACGCGGCCTCGTCCTCGACGTGATGATCGCTCGGCAGCACCGCGATGGTGGCGTCCGGGTCCTTCGCGAGCAGCACGCTCGTCGCCCAGGCGATGCACGGCGCCGTATTGCGGGCCTTCGGCTCGCACAAAATGTTCTCGCGCGGCACCTCGGGGAGGGCCGCGTACGTGGCCTCGGCGAGCCGCGCCGCGGTCACCACGAAAACGCGCTCCTTCGGGACGAGCGGGTGAAGGCGCTTCACCGTGGCGGCGAGCAGCGACTCTCCGGTCGCCCCCCCGAGCGCGAGGAGCTGCTTCGGCCGCGCCTCCCGTGATGCCGGCCAAAACCTAGTCCCCGAGCCGCCCGCCATGATGACCGCGTAGTCCGCCATGAGCCGACGTTACCATCACGGGATCGCGTCGGATCGGGGAGCTTCGTGGATCCCCGGCGCTCGCCGATGGATCTTCGGTGGTGCAGGCGAGCGCCCGAGAGGCTCCGAAAAACCCGGCGACCGACGGTCTGCCGGAACGGCATGACGCATGCATACAGCGGCGCACGATGTCGTACCTGCGCTCGGTCGTCGCGCTCCTCGTGGTCGCCCCCGTCGCCATCGCGTGTTCGGCCGTGGCCGACGAGGGCCCGGGCACGCTCGACGACAACCTCGTGGACTCGGACCTGCGCGTGACCGAAGCGGCGCTCGCGAACGAGCTCCAGTGGGTCGACAAACACCACGCGATCGTGGGCCCCAAGGGCGACTGCCGCTACGTCCCGCCGGGCCTCGTCGGCATCGACGCGCTCGGCCGTCGCGGGGGCACGGCGTTCCAGCTCCGCGACGTCGCGCAAGGCCCCCTCGCCGCGCTCGTGGCCGCCGCGAACGCGAGCGGAGCCAACGTGTCTGTGCTCTCGGCCTACCGAGACTTCGACACCCAGGTCGCCGCCTACGGAAGGTGGAAGGACGAGTGCGTGAGCGCCTACCCCGGCCACTCCGAGCATCAGCTCGGCACCACCGTCGACCTCCAGGGCGTGGGCACCCCCGACGCGTTCTCGTGCACCACGGTGGGAACGACGGAGCGGTGGCTGCTCGAGCACGCGCACGAGCACGGCTTCACGGTGAGCTACCCGAAATGCAACGGCGCCGGATACCGGCCCGAGCCCTGGCATCTCCGCTGGGTAGGCGTCGACGTCGCGAAGGCCATCGCGCGCACGCGGACCGAAGCGACCCTCCCCGAGCGGCTCCGGAGCAGCGTGAGCACGTTCGACTTCTTCGCGTGCCACTCGAGGGGCGCCCGCGCGCTCGCGTTCACGACCGGCCACGTCCCCGACCCGGCCGCCCCCACCGACCTCCTCCGCACGAAGAGCTCTCCCGACGGCACGCCCGCGTCGACCTGCAACGACGCGGGGCAGAGGTTCTACCGCCCGGTCGGCCAGTGCCTCGACTACTGCCCCGGCCAGGGGAGCTGCGTCGCGCACGACCTCGACGCGATCTGTCGCGTGTTCCCGAAGGTCGCGATCGGCACCCCGAAGCCTCCGTCCGCCGACGCGGGCCCACCCCCCTCCACCCGCGTTCGCGTGGGACTGCGCGGCCTCGCGGTGGAACGGAGGCCAGGTGTGGACGTGCTCGCCCGACGGCACCTTCCGCGCCAAGTGCGACGGGACGAGCCCCATCCGCGAGATGTGCGCGAAGGGCTGCCAAGGCAACGGCGCGGGCAACGACGACACGTGCCGCTGAGCCTCGCGCTCCCGTCACGCGTCAGCGCTTCGCCTTCCTCGCGACGTAGAGGTCGTTCCCGCCCTTCGAGGGCTTGCGGTCGTTCGATGTAAAGTACAACGTACAGCCGCGGTCGGCGATCTCGACGGGCACGTCGTCGCCCACGGAGAGGAGCTCGGTCACCGGCACGGCCGCCGTGTGCTCGACGCTCTTCGACGCGCGCTTCGAGACCATGATCTCGGCCCCGCGGCCCATCACTTCGCGTGTAAAGTACAGGGTGAGGTCGTCCGGGGTCGCGACGGGATCGTACTCGGTTCCGGTCGACGAGAGCGACGAGAGCCGAGTGACGTCGGTTGCTCTGCGGGTCACGTCCAAGGTCGCGCGAAAGATCGCTCGGTCCGAAGCGCCCCCCGAGACGAAATAGAGAGCGCTCATGTCGGGCAGGAGGAACGAGTCGAACTCTCCGCCAGGCGTGCTCATGCCCTCGATCGGCCGTACGAGCTGGGCGTCGGGATCTTTGCCCGGCACGAGCGGGACGAACGCGATGTCGAGGTTCGACGAGCCGACCTCGAGCGCGAGCCAGTTGCCGTCGGCCGACACCTTGGGGTTGTCGGCGATGACCCCGGGCCTCGCGAAGCCGGGCACCTCGGAGACCGCGCCGAACGGGTCGGCGGTGGAGGCACGACGCGCGACGAAGAGGTGCCGCCCGTAGCCAGCGTCGGTCACGCTGTCGCGGATCACGAAAGCGGCCAGGCCGTCGGGCGTGAGACCGAGCCCTACTTCTCCGCCCGAGGACGAGAGGTCCGGTACGTGCTCGATGGAGACGAACGGCCCGTCGAGGTCGCACGGAGGCGTCGAGCCGTCGGCCGCGTCTCCCTCCACGAGCGTCACGACGTCCGCCGCGGCCTCGCCGGGCCCGGCGTCGCTCATGCCGGAGGGGCCACCGTCGACCTCGGGGGCGATCCCGAAGGCTCCGCTGCACGACACGGACAGGCCCGCGCCGAGGAGGGCGAGCGCTCCGCCCCGAACCAGGGTCATCGCGCGGGCAGAGAAGCGGACCATTCCTTGAGCGTACCCAATCGCGCCGGACACGCCGGGAATTTTGCCACTCGGCCCAGCGCGGATAGGGTGGGAGATCCCGTGAGAGCACCGTCTGCGAACCTAGCGAAACTCCTATCGTTTTTGCTTTTCGTCGCCGCCCTCGTGACGGGCTGCCAGCGCGAGCTCCCGCTCCGGCTCGTCGAGGTGCACGACGTCACCCCGAACGAGCTCGAGGCCCACGACAGGGTCGAGGTGCACGGCGCAGGCTTCCCTCAGGGCCGCACGGCCAAACTCTCGTTTCGGGGCACGCTCTTCCGCCCGGGGCGCGCGCCCGAGCGCACGCGCATCGACACGCAGGGCGCGGTGCTAGGCCACGACCGCATCGAGGTCCCCGTCGCCGAGGGCCTCCTCGAGACCTTCACCGGCACGGGCGCGCACGCCGAGCACACGACGTTCCGAGGCGAGCTCGAGGTGGTGTTCCCGTCGCAGAGCACGTCGGCCCCGCCCATCGCGGCCACGCTCCAGGGCGTCGTGCTCGACGCGTTCCCGGGCGCCCGAAGCGTGGACGACGATCGCGCCTTCGAGGCCGAGGGCGAGCGCGTGCTCGGGTTCCTCGGGGTGAAGGCCCACGCGACGAGCACGGGCCTCGTGGTCGACTCCGTCGCGCCGGCGTCGCGGGGAGAGGAGCTCGGGCTCGTCACGGGCGACGTGCTCACGTCGTTCGATGGTGTTCGGCTCTCGCGCTTCTCGGACATTCGCCCCGCGGGCGGGCGCGAGGCGGAGCTCGGGTTCCGGCACGGCGGCGCGCGCGAAGAGACCCGCACGGTCTCCCTCGTGGGGCTCGCGTCGGGGTTGCCGAGAGACTTCTCGTGGGTCTTCGCGCTCATCGGCTTCGTGTGCGTCGTCGTCGTCGCCTTCGTGGCCCCGTTCGAGGGCCGGCTCGCGCGCGCCGAGCTCGCCATGGCCGCGCGGCTCCGCACGATCCGAAGGCGGGACGTCGCGGGGCTCGTGCGCGCGAGCGCCAAGGGTCTCGTCGGTCAAAAGCCGACCCGCGAGCTCGCGTGGCTCCCCCCGGCCGTGCTCACGGTCGCCTCCGCGACGGTGATGGTGCTCCCCGGCGCGGGCACCTTGGTCGCGGAGGATCTCGACCTCCTCCTCCTGTTCGTCGCCTTCGTCGCCTCCTCGATCGCGATCGCGATGGGCCAAGAAGAGGGATTTTTCCCACGCGCGAGGGCCCTCGCGACGGCCATCGTCCTCTCTCTCCCGCTCGTGCTCGCGCTCGTGTCGGCGGTCGGCACCACGGGCTCGCTCCGCGGGATCGACGTCGTGCGGGGGCAAGGCCCGGCGCCGTGGGAATGGAACGCCTTCCGCTCGCCGTTCGCGCTCGTGCTCGTGCTCGCGTGCATCTTCGCCCAGGGGTACCTCGGCACGCGCCCCTTTGGACGGCGCCACGGCACCTCGGCAGACACCGCCTACCGCGTCGGCCTCGTGTTCTCGTCGGCGGTGCTCGCGGTGCTCTTCCTCGGGGGCTACCGGCTCCCCGGCACGGTCGACAAGCTCACCTTCTTCGCCAAGGCCGCGGCCGGCACCCTCCTGCTCGCCAAGACGTGGGCGCTCGTGGGCCTGTCGCTGCTCGTGCGCTTCTCCCTCCCGACGTCCAAGGTCGACGACGGCCTCCGGCGCGGGCTGAAGGTCGTCCCGGCGGCGCTCGTCGCGTTCGTCGCCGGGCTCGTCTGGACACGATGGCACGTGCGGTACGACGTGGAGGGAGCGATCGGTGGCGTGCTCGTCTTGGCCTCGGCCGTGTTCTTCGCGCGGGTGCTGGCGCGGGTCAAGTTCGCCTCGGAGAGCCCCACGACCCACCTCGACCCGTTCTTGTGAGCCCGAGCCCCACCTTGAAAAGCGGCCCGATTCGGGGCAAAAGCTAGGTCATGGGTCGCGCTTCCTTCTCGTTCGTCCTCGCTGCTCTCTCCGTGGTCTCGACGCTCGGTGCCTGCGGAGGGGACGACACCGTGTTCGTCACCAACGGGTCGAACGACCTCCGCCGCGCCTGCGACGCGAGGCTCGCGTGGACCCGAACGAAGACGGTCACCTGCCTCGAGTGCCTCACCACCGCGCCGCTGGCGACGTGCAACTGCACCGTCACGGCCCCGTACGTCGGCAAGTGCGCCCAGCAGCTCGCCCTCCGAAAAGACTCCCCCGATTGCGACGACGCCCTCGAGCGCTGCGTCGCCTCCTGCAGCCAGACCGACTGCGGCTGCATCGAGCTCTGCTACTCGACGCGCGCCGCGTGCAAGGTGCGCTCGGCCGCCCTCGAGGGCTGCGTGACCGAGGTGTGCGCCTCGGTCTGCCAGTAAATACACCCGTAGTTTCGGGCACTTAAAGAGCCACTAGCCCCACTTCGCCAGCGGCCCTCCGCGCGCGAAGAGGCGATCCACACGCGCGCTCACGTCGGGGTTCTCGACGAGCGGCGGCGCGTGGTGCGGCTTCGACCGCGCGTCGATGACGACCGAGCCGCGGCAACCCCAGGCCTTGTGCTTCACGAACGGCGAGGTCCCGTGCACGTCGACGGCGGGGTTCGAGCGCGTGAAGGTCACCCACAAGAAGGTCGAAAACGAGCTCGCGACGAACGACGCGTCGTCGCACAAGACCACGAGCGGGAGGCCCGCGAGCCCCTCGCGAGGGAGCTCCTCCACGAGCGCCGCGGCTTCTTCGTGAGACACGAACGCGGGGCCCGAGAGGGCGAGGATCCCCCGGTCGACGATCTTCGCCTCGCGGAACGCCGAGGGCAGCCCCTCCGGCACCGACACGCCGAGCTCGCGGCGCTTTTTTCCGCGCGCGCACACGACGAGCTTCGACCCACGGTTCAGCCCCGTGCCCGAGTAGTCGAGGGTGTCGATCGTGGTGCGCACGTGGAAGTGGAGATCCCGCTCGGGCAGGAAGCGCTCGAGCACGTGGCGGAAGAACGCGCGCACGTCTCGGAGACCGGGCGGCGCGTCCCCCGCGTCGGCGATGAAGAGGTACTTCGCGAGCGACATCTGCCCCTGCCCCAAGATCGCGTTCGACTGGGTGAGGAGCTCCTGGGGCGCGTCGTCGTTCGCGTACGGCGTGTACCTCTCGGACCCTACGGCGAGGAGGAGCGGGTGCACCCCGGCCTCGTCCACCGCGTGCACCTCACGCACCCCGGGCAAAACGTCGGGCACGAGCGACGCCGTGAGCTCGTGGATGAGCTCGCCGAAGACCGTGTCTTCCTGGGGCGGCCGGCCCACCACGGTGAAGGGCCAAATGGCCCCCTTGCGGCACGTCACGCTCGTGACCTTGAGCACAGGAAAGTCGTGTGTTTTCGCATAGTAACCAAGGTGATCACCGAAGGGCCCCTCGGGCTTCGTCTCGCGGCCGACGAGCTCACCGGAGATGCAGAAGTCGGCGTCGGCGTGGGTGTGGGGCGCGCCCGCGATCATGCGCGCCGCGCGACCGTTGAGGGCTCCGGCGAACGACAGCTCGGGCAGGCCCTCGGGCAGCGGCATCACCGCGGCGAGGGTGAAGGCCGGCGGTCCGCCCACGTGGATGCGCACGCGCAAGGGCTCACCGCGCGCGATCGCCCGCTGGTGATGCACGCCGATGCCGCGATGGATCTGATAGTGGAGCCCGACCTCCGCGTCGGTCACGTAGCGGTTGCCCGAGAGCTGCACGCGGTACATCCCGACGTTCGAGTGGCGGAGCCCCGGGCTTTCGGGATCCTCGGAGTAGACCTGCGGGAGCGTGACGAACGGGCCCCCGTCCCCGGGCCAGCTCACGATCTTCGGCAGGGCGCTCACCGAGATGCGCTCGGCCGTGACGGGCCCGTCTTTCACGGTCTTCGGCAGGAGGTGCATCACCGCGAACGGCAGCTTCGTCGCGAGGAGCGGCGAGAACGCGAGGCTCGCCGGATCGACCTTCGCTGCCACGAGCGCGCGCACGTGCGAGAGGGTGTCCCGAAAGATGTACTCTGCACGAGCCTTCGTGCCGAACAGGTTCGACACACAAGGAAAGCGCGTCCCCGCGACGTTCGCGAAGTAGAGCGCCGGGCCCTCCCGCGCGAAGATTCGCCTTTGGATCTCGGCCATCTCGAGGAACGGGTCCACACGCTCGTCGAGCCGCACCAAGAGCTTCTGCTTCTCGAGATCGTCGACGCACGCCTTGAGGCTCTCGTAACCCATGTGCCGGACCATAGGGCCATTCCTCGCCGAAGGCAGGGGCAAGTGCACGGCCGCGCTGGACAAGCGCGCCCATCTTGAGGACGATCGCCGCATGGGGACCTTCGCCGCGTTCACCGCCCGCGTCTCTGTCGCGCTCGCCGTCACCACGGCCGCGCTCTCGGTCCAAGGCTGCGGCTCCGGCCGGCCGACGATAGGCTCGGTGCGCGTCACGCGTGTCAGCCGCACGAACGACACGTTCCTCGTCGAGGGCTCCTTGAACTACGCGGCCGGCGCGTCGGACGACCCAGTGAAGGACGTGCTCTGCACCGTCTTCCCCGAAGGCGCGGTCCCCTCGACCTCCACCGTGAGAGACAAGCCCGCCTCCCTCGCCGGCGAAGCGACGATCCCCGTCCCGGACGACGGGCGCTCCCAAGGGCAGCTCGTCATCGCCGTGACCGCGACGGGCAAAGAAGGTCGTTACGAGATCCTCTGCGGGGCCGTGAGCCGGAGCGGGCTCACGAGCGACGCCGACGCCCGCACGGGGCTCGACGTTCCGTAGATTCGTTCATAGTTTCGGCACCTTGCGCCCAAACGCCGAGAGGCTCGCCGTCCCTCGGGACGTGAGCCTCTCGTGCGCACGCAGGCGTGTTCGAAGAGCTACTTGAGCGCCTCGGCGCCGCCGATGATCTCCATGAGCTCCTTGGTGATCGCGGCCTGACGAGCGCGGTTGTACACGAGCGTCAAGCGGCCGATCATCTCCTTCGCGTTGCGCGTCGCCGCGTCCATCGCGGTCATACGCGCGCCGAGCTCGCTCGCCTGGCTGTCGAGGAGCGCGCGGTAGAGCGAGATCTCGACGTACATGGGGACGAGGCGCGAGAGCAGGGCCTTCTCGTTGGGCTCGTAGTCGTACTTGGTGAGCGCGGCGCCGCCCTCTTTGTCCTCGGCCTTCTTCGCGGGCGTCGCGAGGGGCAGGAGCTGCTGCACCGACGGGCGCTGGGTCATGGCGCTCTTGAACTCGGTGTAGAGCACATAGACCGCGTCGACGTCGCCCTTCAAGAAGGCGTCCGTCGCGTAGTCGGCGACGAGCTTGGCCTTCTCGAGGTCGAGGCCGTCGTAGATCTTGGGGAAGTCCTTCGCGATGGTGCCGCGCTTGCGCACGATCGCCTCGCGAGCCTTCTTGCCCGCCGTCGCGAACGTGACCTCGACGCCCTCGGCCTTGCGCGCGTCCCACTCGCGCATGACGAGCTTGACCACGTTGGCGTTGTAGCCGCCGCAGAGGCCACGATCGCTCGAGAGCACGACGAAGAGCGCCTTCTTGATCGGGCGGCGCGCGAGGAGCTTGTGGACCGGCTTCTCGACCTCGATCGCCTCGGAGTCGGCCTGCTGCCCCTCCTCTTGACCGGAATCGAGCGCCGCCGTCACGCCCTCGAGGATCTCCTGCGTCTTTTGGGCGTAGGGCCGGAGGGCGGTGATGCGCTGCTGCGCGCGGTTCAGGCGAGCACCCGCGACCATCTTCATGGCGCGCGTGATCTTCTGCGTCGACTTGACGCTCCCGATCCGCTTACGAATCGACTTGAGCGACGGCATCCGTCAGTTCCCTTTGCCGAAGGCCTTGCCGAACTCGGTGAGGGCCTTCTTGAGCTTGTCCTCGACGTCGTCGAGCTTCTTCTTCGTGCGGATGGTCTCGAAGATGTCGGCGTGCTTCGACTCGATGAAGGCGTAGAGCTGCTCCTCGTACTCGCGGAGCTTCGCCACGGGGAGCTCGTCGAGGTAGCCCTTCGTGCCCGCGTAGACGATGACGATCTGCTTCTCGACCGGGAGCGGGACGTACTGGCCCTGCTTCAGGATCTCGACGAGGCGGACGCCGCGCTCGAGCATGTCGCGGGTGACCTTGTCGAGGTCCGACGCGAACTGAGAAAACGCAGCCTTTTCGCGGTATTGCGCGAGGTCGAGCTTGAGCGTACCGGCGACCTTCTTCATGGCGCCGATCTGGGCCGAGCCGCCGACGCGGCTGACCGAGATACCGACGTTGATGGCCGGGCGGACGCCCGAGTAGAAGAGGTCCGACTCGAGGAAGATCTGGCCGTCCGTGATCGAGATGACGTTCGTCGGGATGTACGCCGAGACGTCACCGGCCTGCGTCTCGATGATCGGGAGCGCCGTGAGCGAGCCGCCCGAGCTCGGATCTTTCACGATCTCGAAGCCGTCGCCCTTGGCCTTGAGTTCCTCTTTGGCGGGCTCGTGGCCCTGCTCGCCGACGAACACCTTCGCGTCCGCGGGGCGATCCTCCCACTTGGTGCCCTTCGGGAGCACGGCGGTGCGGTCGGCCATCTTCGCGGCGCGCTCGAGGAGGCGCGAGTGGATATAGAAGACGTCGCCCGGGTACGCCTCGCGGCCCGGCGGGCGGCGGAGGAGCAGCGAGAGCTGGCGGTACGCGACGGCCTGCTTCGAGAGGTCGTCGTAGATGCAGAGGGCGTGGCGGCCGGTGTCGCGGAAGTACTCCGCCATGGTGACGCCGGTGTACGGCGCGATGAACTGGAGCGGAGCCGACTCGGACGCGGAGGCGACGATGATCGTCGTGTATTCCATGGCGCCGTTCTGCGTGAGCTTGTCGACGACGGCCGCGACCGTGGACTGCTTCTGGCCGATGGCGATGTAGAAGCAGTAAACGCCCTGCCCCTTCTGGTTGATGATCGCGTCGAGCGCGACGGCGGTCTTGCCGGTCTGGCGGTCGCCGATGATGAGCTCGCGCTGGCCACGGCCGATGGGGACCATGGCGTCGATGGCCTTGATGCCCGTCTGGAGCGGCTCCTTGACCGGCTGGCGGGCGAGGATGCCCGGCGCCTTGATCTCGACGCGTCGCTTGTGCGGCGACTCGATCGGGCCCTTGCCGTCGATCGGGAGGCCGAGCGAGTTGACGACGCGGCCGATGAGGGCCTCGCCCACGGGCACGTCCATGATGCGCCCGGTGCGCTTCACGACGTCGCCTTCTTTGATGGCCGTCGTGTCGCCGAAGAGCGCCGCGCCGACGTTGTCGGCTTCGAGGTTGAGCACGAGGCCCACGAGGCCGCCGGGGAACTCGACGAGCTCGCCCGCCATCGCGCCTTCGAGGCCGTAGATGCGCGCGATACCGTCGCCGACCGAGAGGATCGTGCCCGTCTCGGTGGTCAGGGTGGCCTTCTCGTAGCTCTGAATCTGCTTCTTGATGATCTGCGAGATTTCTTCGGCGCGGAGCTGCATGGATTTCCTCGGGATTTCGTTCTGGGCGGCGTTCGCCGCGAAGCCTGTGCGCCGGTCCTCGGCGCGAAAACATGGGCCGGCGCGCGGGCCGGCGGTGAATCAGTTCGGGAGGAGCTGCGTGCGCATCTCGGCGAGGCGCGAGCGGAGCGAGCCGTCGTAGACACGGTCACCGATGCGGGCGACCACACCGGCGAGCAGCGAGGCATCTTCGGAGACGTCGAGCTCGACCTTCTTGCCGGTCATCTTCTCGAGCTGCACCTTGAGGCGCTCTTGGTACGCCGCGCTGAGCGGCTTCGCGGTGGTCACCACGGCCCGCACGACGCCGCGCTTCTTGTCCGAGAGGACGCGGAGCTCACGGACGATCGCCGGGAGCGCGCGGAGCCTGCGCCGGTCCGAGAGGAGCAGCAGCGTGTTCTTGGACGACGCGCCGAGCGAGAGCCGCTGCGCGACCTCGGTCACGATGCTGCGCTTCGCCGGGTGCGGGACGAGCGGGTTCTCGAGGGCCTGGCGGAGCTCCGCCGAGGACTCGTAGGTGCTCGCGGCGCGACCGAGCTCGGCGACGATCGCGTCGAGCTGGCCCGACTCCTCGCCCAAGGCGAAGAGCGCCTTCGCGTAGCGGAGCGCGACGGCCGAAGGGATCATGCTCATGCCGCACCTCCCGCCTTCACGGCAGGCTTCTCGGATTTGGTCGCGAGCTCGGCCAAGAACTCCTCGGCGAGGCGATCGTGGTCGGCCTGGGTCACCGTGGCCTTGAGGAGGGCCTCGGCCTTCGCCACGGCGAGCTCCACGGTCTCTTTGGTGATGTCGAGGCGGAGCTGCTTCGCCTCTTGCTCGACGAGGAAGCTTGCGTCACGTCCCACACGCGCGGCCTTCTCTTCGGCCTCGCGCACGATCTTGTCGCGCTCGCCCTCGCCCGTCTCCACGAGCGTCTCCACGGCTTCCTTCTTGTCGCCGTCGACGTTCTTGAGCTTCTTCCGGGCGTCCTTGCCGCGGGCCAGGGCGTCGTCGAGGAGCTTCTGCGCCTCGATGATCTCCTTGCCGATGTCTTCTTTGCGCTGCTTCAGCGCCTCGGCGACGGGCTTCTTGCCGAGCGAGTAGTACGCGAACGCGAGCAGGCCGAAGTTGACGAGGAGCGCCACGTACGGGGGCGTCTCTTTGTTGGAGAAGTCGGTCATGTTCATCGGCTTCGGGCCGTGACCGTGACCGCCGCCGTGACCTTCGCCGTGGCCACCTTCGTGGCCTCCGCCGTGACCTTCTCCGCCCTTCGCGGCCTCCGCACCGTGAGGGACCGCGCCCTCCGGAGCGTGCTGCGCGAACGCCTCGGTCGCGCCGAGGGTGAGCCCCAGCGAGCACGCGAGCGCCACGAACGCCGTCTTGAAGCTTTTCCGAATCATCCTCGCACCTCACGTCCGAGCACGCGCGAAGCCAGGTCTTTCCCGAGGTTCGCGGCTTCGATTTCGAGCGCCTGGCGCGCCGCCTTGCCCTCTTCGGACACCCGCGCGCGCCCCTCTTCCAGCGTCTTTTGGGCCTCGGCGCGCACCCGCGCGAGGATGTCGGCCTCTTTCTTGAGGCCCTCGGAGCGGAGCTTCTCGCGCTCCGCGTTGCCCTCGGCGCGCGCCTTCGTCATCTGGTCGGCGTACTCGCCCGAGGCCTTCGACGTCTTCTTGTCTTCCTCGGCGGCCTTCTCGCGGGCGCCGATGGTGCGCTTCTCGCGCTCTTCGAAGAGCTTGAGGAGCGGATCGAAGAGCAGCGGCTTCAACGCCGCCATCAGGATCAAGAAGAGGACGATATGGACGACGATGGTGCCGTCGGCGTCGACGTTCACGCCGCCTTCGGACGCGCCAGATCCGGCCGTGACGAGGGCGTTCGAGAGGAGGTCTTTCGTGCTCACCGCAAAGAGCGACATGGGGCCTCGAGAGGGCCGCGACAACGGGCATTCCGTGCGCGGGGAAGACCCGGTCCGCCGGCCGAGACGCAGGCTGCAATTGCGTCGCGACCGACGGGCCGAGCGAAGGATTCGGCGCGCGGAGTACCACCCTCGCGCGCAAGTGTCCATGGCTCGTTGACGCGGGGCGTGGCCTTGTTTTTCCGCGCAAAATTCTCGCGAGTGCCGCGCCCTCGAGGGCCCCCACCGACATGCCCGGATCCGCGCACGAAAGGCCGATCGGCGCGCCCGACGGGCCCCATCCCACGACCGATCCTTACGGCGGGTTCAACCTGGCTTCATGAAGAAGAACGCGTACACGAGCGCGAGCACGATCAGCGTGCCCCCCATGCCGACCGCCACGTACGCGAACGTCCGGTTCGACGCCGGCGCCTGCCCCGGCATCACGCCCATCGGGCCAGAGAAACCCTGCGGCCCGCCCTGCGCGTTCGGCATCGGCCCAGGGAAGCCCTGCGGCCCGCCCTGCGCGTTCGGCATCGGCCCAGGGAAGCCGCTCCCCATGCCCGGAGCCCCGTAGGGCTGCCCCGGGTACGGCCCGCTCCCGCCCGCTCCGCTCATACCTTGGCCCGGTCCACCCATGCCTTGGCCGGGGTACGGCCCGCTCCCGCCCGCTCCGCCCATGCCTTGGCCGGGGTACGGCCCGCTCCCGCCCGCTCCGCCCCACTGCGGGCCCGGTCCGCTCGTCGCCGGCCCCGGTCCGCCCAACCCTTGCCCCGCGTACGCGCCGGGCGCGCCACCGGGTGGACCGGACGGGCCCATGCCCTGCGCGGAGCCGCCATAGCCTGGAGCGGCGTACCCCGGAGCGTAACCGGGCGATCCGGCCCCTTGACCGAACGGCCCCGGAGCGTAACCGGGCGATCCGGGACCTTGACCGAACGGCCCCGGAGCGTGACCGGGCGATCCGGGCCCTTGACCGGCGTAGCCCGAGGGCATCGCCGCGGCCGGCGCGCCGTACGGAGGTTGGGCCATGCCCATTCCCTGGCCCGCGCCGGGGTGCGCGGGAGGCGGCACGGAGCCCGAAGGTTGCCCCATGCCCATTCCCTGAGCGCCCATGCCCGGCGAAGGTTGCCCCATGCCCATGGCGGGCGGCGGCATCGACCCGTGACCTGCGTACCCTTGGGCGTGCCCGTGGCCACCATACCCTTGGGGAGCAGGCGGAGGGGTGGATCCTGAAGCCGACATGCCCGGCGGAGGTTGGTCCATCACGGCCGTGGACTCCTCGTCGACCTCTTGCCGAACGAGCGCGATGTCCGGACGTTGAGGCTTCTGCCGCGCGGGGGCCTCGGGCGCGGCCTGCGGAGGCTGCACGGCCGGTGGCGGCATCGAGGGCGAGGGGCGCGTCGGACCGGCGTGCCCCTGCGGCGCCATGGCCGGGGACGCTTGGGTCGGGGCGAAGGGCGCGGCCATCATGCCCGACGGGCGCGCCATCGGACCTGGCTGCGCGGGATGCGCGTGCCCCTGCGGCGCCACGGCGGGAGAGGCCTGCGTGGGCGCGGCCATCATGCCCGACGGGCGCGCCATCGGACCTGGCTGCGCGGGATGCGCGTGGGCCTGTGGCGCCGCGGGTACGGCAGGCGGGCTCGGCGCGAAGGGCTGCGCCGTCGGAGGGCGGCCGAGGAGCGGAGGCGGGGGCTTCTGCGAGGGGCGCACCGGAGACGCCTCGGTGCGCGCGATCGGCGCCGCGGGCCTCGCCTCTTCTTTGGGGGTGAGCGCCCGCTTGAAGGCGCGCATGCTCGGGAACCTGTCGGTGGGCTCGAACTTGAGGGCCTTGTCGATGGCGTCGGCGAGGTGATCGGGGATGGCCGTACGCATGACGGTGCGCACCGGCTTCGCGCGGTCACGCGAGGCCGAGAGGAGCCCAGCGAGCGGGTTGTCGGCCGCGTGCACCGTCTTGCCGGAGACGAGCGTGTAGAGCGTGGCCCCGAGGCCGAACACGTCGGACCTCGCGTCGACGCGATCGCGCTGACCGCGGGCCTGCTCGGGCGACATGAAGGCCGGCGAGCCGAGCGTGGCGCCCGCCGCCGTGCGCTCCTTGGCCTCGACCGTCTCGCCGAGCACGCGCGCCGCGGCGAACTCGGGCACGCGCAGCTCGCCCTGCTTCGTCACCATGAAGCTCTCGGGGCGCACGTCGCGGTGGACGATCTGCTCGTCGTGCGCGGCCTGGAGCGCGTCGCACAGGGCCGAGCCGTACTTGATGACCTCGTCGGGAGGGAGCATGCCGCCGCGCTTCATGCGGAGCTCTTCGAGGGTCTCGCCGTCGACGAGCTCGAGGGCGATCGCGAGCGAGCCCTCGTCGGTCATGCCGTCCCCGAGGACGCGCACCATGCTCGGGTGCTTGATGCGGTTCGCGACGTAGGCCTCGCGCTTCAACCGCGCGACGAGCGGGGCGTCGTCGGCTTTGTAGGGGTGGATGACCTTGAGATGGACCTTGGCGCCCTTCGGATCACGGGCCTCGTACGTGGCGAGCTGGTCGGTCACCTTGATGACGCGGTCGACCTTCCACTTGCCGCAGATGAGGGTGCCTGGTTTCTTCGCGGCCGTTCGGCCTTCTCCGGGGCGCATTGCCAAGGTCTCCTAAGTGCCCTCTCGGTGGGAGCCGCAGGGGGCGCCCGAAGGATTACCAGAAAAGCACGCGTGTGGGCGCCCGCGGCGAGGCGCTCCCCCCGACCCGGTGTCGCGCTGCGGCTTGCGGAGCCCGCGCTTTCGAGCGACCTTGAGGGCATGCGCGCTTGGATCTTCGCCCCTGCCCTCGCCCTCGTGCTCGCCACCGCCGCCGCCGCCTGCGTGGGGGACGACCCCGTCGGCTCCCAAGATGCGGGCGCGACCCCGGCCGACGCGAGCACGGCGCCGACCGACGCGCCGACGAACGTGCCCGACACGAGCACCCCCGTTCCCGACGCGGGCGCCGACACGAGCGCCCCGAGGGACGGCGCCGTCGACACGGGCACGGACAGGAGGTGCGACCCCGCGAAGACGTTCGACGCGCCCACGTTCATGGCCACCGTGAGCTCGGCGTTCGACGAAGCGTCGTTCAGCATGACCCGCGACGAGCTCACCGCGTTCATGCACCGCGAGAACACGGGCGCGCCCAACACGAGCCTTCTCCAGACCACGCGCGCCCGCGTGACCGACGCGTTCGCGGCGCCGACCGAGACGAACCTCGCCGTGGTGAACACGCCGCCGGGCTCGGAGTACTCGCCCACGGTCTCGCCCGACGGGCTCGTCCTCTACTTCCACAGGCAGACGGCCGGCGGGATCGGCGTGTTCGTGGCCACGCGAGGCGCGGCGGGGGCGCCCTTCGCGAATCAAGGCGCGGTCACCGTAGGGGGGACGGCCCTGTCGGACGCGCTCTCGCCGCACCTCTCGGCCGACGGGCAGACGCTCTACTGGCTCGACTTCCAGACGTTCAAGCTGCACCAGGCCGCGCGCGGGGCCACCCCGGCGATCTTCGGGACGGGCCGCGAGGTCACCCCGGCCGACGTGTACAACCCGGTGCTCTCGGCCGACGAGCTCACGCTCTACTACTCGAACGGCATGAGCGACGACGTGCTCCGCGCGACACGCGCCTCGAAGGCCGCCTCGTTCGGCGCGGGCGTGCGCGTGGACGCGCTGTCGTCGAACGCGAAGGACGCGCCGCTCTTCCTCACGGGCGACGGCTGCGTGATGATCCTAAAGAGCACACGCCCCGGCGGCTCGGGCGGCACCGATTTGTGGATGGCCCAACGCCCGCAGTGACCTCGGCATGACCCCGCGGCACCCGAGACGATGAGAGCCCCGCCGCGGGCTTGACCGGGCAGCGCTTTGCTCACAGAGTGCGCGCATGAAGCCGTCGTTTCGGGTCGTGTTGCCGCTCGTGGGTCTCATGGCATGCATGGGGGACGACCCCGTCGCCGCGCCCGTCGTCGATGCTGGGGGCGGAGAGGCGAGCGTCACGGACGCCGGCGCCGATGCACCGTCCACCGCGGCCTGCGATCCGAACAAGGACTTTGGCCCCCCCGTGCTGGTCGAGGAGCTGCGTTCGAACCTGGGCGAGTACGGCTTCACCATGAACGCGGCCCAGACGGTGGCGATCTTCGGCCGGGGTAACGACGTCATCCAAGTTCGCAGGTCGGGCCCCGACGCGCCCTTCACGGGCGCAGCGCCGCTCCAACTTCCCCCAGCGCCAGGCGCAGCCGGGCAGTGGCTCGCGCACTCGCTCTCGAGCGACGGGCTCATCATCCTGCGGAGCTCCGTCTTGGCAACCAGCCCCCCGTATAGTGACGCGGTGTCCCGCTCGACCATCGACTCCGGCTTCGGAGCCCCCACCCAGCTCACACTCGTGAACGGGAGCGCTTTCCTTGGCAGCAATCCCCTTATTTCCGCGGATGGCTCGAGGTACTACTGGCTAGGGTCTACCCCGGAGGGTCCCTGGGCCCTCCTTCAAGGAGACCGCCTAGGGAACGTGGTGAGCGGGGGGATCCCCGTAACGGACTTCAACCCAGGGACCTTCGTCATCTCCTACGACGGACTTACCCTCTACTTCACGCGCAACTACACGGTGCGCCGAGCGACACGAGCCACGCTCTCCGACAAGTTTGCAGGCTCGCAAGAGATCGCTACCTTGACCTTGCCTCAAGGTGGAGATGGCGGACTGGTGTACGCTAGCCCGACGCACGTGACGCGCGACGACTGCTCGCTCTACGTCACGATCAGGCGAACCGAGGGCGGCGGGATCTACGTCGCGAAGCGCCCCAAGTAGCTACTTCCCGAGGACCTTTTGGGCGCCTTCGGCGGCGCCCTTTACCGTCTCGCCGTGGTGGGCGAAGAACTTCTGGTAGGTGCCATAACTTAGGGCCGAGAAGCCGAGCGCCGCGACCAGGGCGAGCGCCCACGGGAAGCCCGAGGGCTTGCGCTCTTCGCGGCGCGTGAGCTCCTGGGCCGCTCCGCGCACGTACACGTCGCCTGCGCGCCTCGCGGCATCGAGGCTCGCGTGGGCCGCGTCGACGTCGGGGCGGGCCGCGCGCTCTTGGCGGACGAACCCGAGCACCCCCGAGAGCTCCCCCGCGTCGAGCCACACGCCGTGCCGCTCGCACATGTCGACCACGACGGACGAACGGCCCGCGAACCGGCCTCGCTCGAGGCGCTTCTTGCAGAGGGGGCACGCGACCATCTCGAGCACCGCGCCCGCCCCCGGAGGCGCCTCACCGGGGAGCTTGGGCTCGAGCTCGGGGTGCGACAAGAGCGTGCACCATGCACGCGCCGACACGAACACGCCGCGGCACGTGACGCAGCCATGGAGCGACACGGCCCCGCACGCCACGGGGACCATGGGACCGCTCGGGCGGCGCGCGGCGGTGCACGCGGGGCACGGGAGCTCGGCGAACCGGGGCTCGGCGAGCGGCGCGTGGCACGTGCCGCAGGACGGGGCGAGCGGCGACGAGCGCGCGCCACAGCCGCCGCAGAACACCGCGGGCATCGCGATCATGCACGACGGGCACGGGGCGTCGGCGCGGCCGGCTTTGCCGCAGAAAAAGCAGAACGAGCGGGCCTCGACGATCACGGCCTAGCGCCCCGGTCGTCGCCCCGAGGGTGGGGGCTTCGGCAGCGCGCGTTGGCTCTCGGCCGCGCGGGCGTGAGGGTGCGCGGGCACGAGGGACTCGGAGGGCCGGTCCTTCGGGAGCATGCCGCGCTTTCGGAACTGCGCCGGGCGCTCGTGCACCACGGTCGCGTCGTCGTCGGGCATGGGGAGGTCCTCGAGCATGCGCCGATCGCCGACCATGGTCGCGTCGTTGTCGTCGCCGTCGTCGTCGACGAGGGGCGGGAGCTTGCGCGGGTCGAGCGCGGGCCGCTGCTGCGTGCGGTCCGAAGGGTCGAGGTAGTCGATGTCGACCTTCATCGTGGAGCGCACCACGGCGGGCAGGTTCGGCATGGCCTGCGCGAGCCTGCGGGAGTCGACCGTGGGCTCGCGGCGCGTGGGGGGCGCGTCGGCCTCGGCGCGCAAGGTGCGCGGCGGGAGCATGTCGGGATCGGGGGCGCCGAAGCGCGGGTGCTCGTCGGTCTCGGGCTCGCGCTCGGGCTGTTTGATCTCCTCGAAGCGCTCGAGCGGCGCAGTGCGCACGAGGGACACACGCCCCCGCTCGTCGACCCGCGCGAAGAGGAGCGGGCACCCCTCCTTGGGGCGCTCCACGAGGCCGCTCTCGCTCGAGAAATCGAGGCTCGCCACGTACTGCGCGCCGAGGCACCGCTGCGTCGACGGGTTCGTCGCGGCGCGGTTCTTCCCGCGCGTCAGGATGCGGCGGCACACCCCGTCGTCGTCGAGGAGGAACGTGTTGCTCCCGGCGTGCGCGGCGTAGGAGAAGTCGGTGAGCTTCGGCAAGGGCCCCATAGGATACGGGATGTTTCCTCTCGAGGCCCGCAGAATGGTCGGACAAGTCGCGTCTCCGAAGGCGCACGCCGAGCCCCGCGACGCCCACGGCCCTCGGCCCGACCGAGTCCCACCTCGTTCCACAAACATCCGTAACCTATCGACTTTTCGGCCTACCCCGTGGGCCCGCACAGCCCCGCGGGGCTCTGGTAGAGTCGCGCGCCATGGACCTCCGCTACATGCCGGGTTTCGGGAACGCGCACGTGACGAGCGCCGTCGAGGGCGCGCTGCCCGAGGGCCGCAACTCGCCGCAGAAGGTGCCCTTCGGCCTCTACGCCGAGCAGCTCTCCGGGTCGGCCTTCACCGCGCCGCGCGCCGAGAACCGCAGGAGCTGGCTCTACAGGCTGCGCCCGAGCGCGGGGCACACGCCCTTCGTGAAGCGTGAGGGCACGGGGCTCCTCCGCACCGGGCCGTTCACCGAGGTGCCGCCCTCCCCGAACCGCCTCCGGTGGGACCCGCTCCCCTCGCCTCCGCCGGGCACCGATTTCGTCGACGGGCTCGTCACGATCGGCGGCAACGGCGCGCCCGCCCACGGGACGGGCGTGGGCATCCATCTCTACGTGGCCAACACGTCGATGGTCGACAAGGTCTTCTACGACGCCGACGGCGAGCTCTTGATCGTTCCACAGCAAGGAGGCCTCCGCGTCGCGACCGAGCTCGGTGTGCTCGACGTCGCGCCCGGCGAGATCGTGGTCGTCCCGCGCGGCGTGCGCTTCCGGGTGGAGCTCTCCGCCGGCGAGGCGCGAGGCTACGTGTGCGAGAACTACGGCGCGCCGTTCCGCCTGCCCGAGCTCGGGCCCATCGGCTCGAACGGCCTCGCGAACGCACGCGACTTCCTCACGCCCGTCGCGGCCTTCGAGGACCGCGACGTGCCCACGCGCGTCGTGCAGAAGTTCCAGGGGCACCTCTGGGAAGCGACCATGGGCCACTCGCCGCTCGACGTGGTCGCCTGGCACGGGACACTTGCACCCTACAAATACGATCTCGCGCGCTTCAACACGATCGGCACGGTGAGCTTCGATCACCCGGATCCCTCTATTTTTACCGTGCTCACGTCGCCGAGTGAGGTCCCCGGCACGGCCAACTGCGACTTCGTGATCTTCCCGCCGCGCTGGATGGTCGGCGAGGACACGTTCCGCCCGCCGTGGTTCCACCGCAACGTCATGAGCGAGTACATGGGCCTCGTGCACGGCGTGTACGACGCCAAAGAAGGCGGCGGGTTCGTCCCCGGCGGAGGCTCGCTGCACAACGCGATGAGCGCCCACGGCCCCGACGTCGCCACCTACGAGCGCGCTGTGTCGGTGCCGCTCGCGCCCCACAAAATCGAGCGCACGTTGGCCTTCATGTTCGAGACCCGCGCGGTCATCGCGCCCACGCGCTTCGCGATGGAGACCTCGGCCCTGCAGGGCGACTACGACGCGTGCTGGAGCGGCTTCGCGAAGGCGCAGCTCCCGACCTGACATCGCCGAATTTCGCTGTCTTTCCAGTCACTTCGGGCCCGCTCACGCGCAGGTCTCGGGCGGGACGTCACGGCTTTTCCTCGGTGGCCTCGGTGGCCTCGACCTTCGGCGGGAAGAGCGCGGCGAAGCCCCAGAGCAAGAGCGCGCAGACGACGCCGATGGCCGCGTACGTGCCCCACACGGTCCCGGGCCGTAGGACCCCGCCCCCCTTCGGCAAATACGCCGCGATGAGCCGCCCGGAGAGCACACCACCGACGAGCCCTCCGAGGCCCGACGGCACGAGCGCGAGCCCCATGTAGAGCCCCTCGCGCCCCTTCGGCGCGAACGACGAGACGTACTCGTAGTACCGCGGGGAGTAGATCATCTCGGCGATCGCGAAGACGAAGAAGCTCCCGCACGCGCCCCACAGCGTGGGCACGAGCCCCATGAGCGCCATCGACACGGCGCCCACGAAGATGCCGAAGGCCATGGCCGGGAGGGGGCGGAGCTTCTTGGTGAAGCGCGCGACCACGACCTGAAGGAGCGCGATCGAGAACGGGTTGATGAGCGAGATCTCCTCGCGCGGCGCCTTCTCGCCGAACATGCGCACGATGTAGACGGGGAACGTCTGGTAAAACTGCTCGATGAGCAGGTAGTACCCGCTCACGACGACGAGGAATCCGATGAGCCGAGGCTCGGTGAAGACCTCGGCGAGGCTCGCCGCGAAGCCCGCGTCTCGCCGCTCCAAATCTCCGTTTTCGTTCGATTTTTCGCCACTCGAAGGCAGCGGTTCGGCGCTCGGCTCGAAGTACGCGGCGAGCGCGATCCCGAGGCCGACGAGCGAGGCGATCACGGAGTTGACGATGCTCGCGCGGAGCGTGAGGAGCACACGCACGATCTTGGTGAGCACCTTGCCGACGACGCTGCCCGCGTTCACCGACGCGTAGAAGATCGAGAAGCCCTGGGTGCGGCGCTCGGGTGGGGCGTACCTGCGCACGGTGCCCGGGATGACCGGCTTCAAGAACGCGCCGGCCACCGCGATCGAGAGGACGGCGCCCCACGCGAGCACACGCACGAGCGCCCCTTGCTCTCGGAACGAGGCCACGCCGAAGAGGGCGAGGTACGCGAGCGCGTAGAGGGCGAACGAGAGCACGAGCGAGCGACGGAACCCGAGCTTGTCCGAGAGCGCCCCGGTGACGACGGGGACCCACGAGCGCGTGAGCGCGAAGACGCCGAGCAGGCCGCCGATCTCCTTGTCCGAGAGGCCCACCGTCTGCCCGAGGTACACGCTCAGGTTGATGTAGACCCCGTAGAAGGCCATGCGCTCGATGACCTCGAGGCCGATGGCGACCCAGAAGACGCGGGGAAACGGGACCTTGGCCTCGGGTTCTCGCGGAGCGTTCGACACGGGGGCCGTGAGCCAAACGCGAGGGGCGAGCGCGCCGCAAGGAAAATCGCCCACGCGCGGGCCCTTCCCCGGCGCGTGCTACTTCGAGTAGGAGGGGCGCATGGCACGAGTCGTCCGCAGCGTGGTCCGCAGCTTCAAGGCCAAGTACTGGAAGGAGGCCGCCGCGTTCGTGAAGCTCGGAGGGCACGCCGTGTACTGGGAGTCGCCGAACCGCGCGCGCCTCGTCGTGCCCGCGCCGAAGCAGAACGACGACTGGACCGACCTCGGGATCTGGTCGATCTTCGACCTCGGGCTCGACCGCTGGACCGTCCGAAAAGACGGGAAGTTTCCTGGCCTTGCGACGGTCAAGGTCCCCGACGACGCGCTCCACATCGTGCGCCGCCGCGCCGAGCGCGACTCGATCCACCCCGAGGCGACCCGCAAGGTGAGCTTCGACTGCCTCGCCTGCGGCGCGTGCTGCCGCGACAACGAGGTCGTGCTCGACGACGAGGACAAGGCGCGCTTCCGCGAGGCCGGCCGCGAGGACCTGCTGAAGAAGCCGTGGTCGAAGCGCAAAGACGGGAAGGTCATCCTCACGCTGAAGGAGAACGGCCGGTGCCATCACCTGAAGCGCGACAACAAATGTGCGATCTACACGATTCGCCCGGGCGCGTGCTCCGTGTTCCCGGTGGCGAGCGAGTGCTGCATCGCCGCGCGCGAGTACGAGCTCGAGACGTACGACGGGCTCGCGCCCGAGGTGTGGCCCTGGGGCGACTGAGAGGGGGCTCGCCTCACGCGAGGACGAGCTTCACGACCGCGATCACGACGAAGGCCGCCGAGAGCACCGTGGAGATGGCCGCGCCCGCGTACGACACCCGGAGGGCGCGGCGAGCCGGGTCGCCCTCGAGGCGGTAGGTGCTCGCGAGGAGGGCGTGGGTCGCACGGCTCGGCAGCCCCGACGCGCGAGAGAACGCGCCGACGACGGCCTTCGGCCCACCCGTGACGGCGAGGACGAACGCGCCCACCGGCCCGAGAACGAGGTCCCACCCGCAGGCGTAGAGGCCGAAACGGAGCGCCCGCGACCGATGCGCGCGCGCCCCTTGCCGCGAAGCCCCGAGGTCGATCGAGAGGCCGTGGAAGACGTGCGCCGCGACGAGCACGAGCGCGAACGCCGGCAAGATGGAGAGCGCCGCGACGAAGAGCTGACGACGGGCCCCCGGGTCGCCGAGCACTTCGCGGAGCTCGTACGGAAAACACGCGACGATGGGCGCGCACACGACGAGCGCGAGGGCGACGACCGACACGAGCTCCGCGGCGATCGCGAACGAGAGCGCGGGCCCGATGGGGCCGTCCCCGAGCCTCTCGAAGAACGCCTCGGCGTCGACCGTGGCGGCGCGTGAGGTCGCGAAGAGACGGGAAAACGAGGCGTTTCCGCGTTCCCACGGCACGAGCACGAACACCCCCGAGGCGTCGTTCACCTCGCAGGTCCCGGTGCAGTCGGGGAAGCCGCACCGCGCGCACAGCACGGCGGCGGGGACCTCGGTCACGTCGAGCGCGTCGGGCCGCTCGGGCTCACCCGCGCTCGAGGGCGCGCCGTCGGGAGGAGATGGAGCCGCGCGCGGCGGTGCGTTCGGCGGAGCGAGGAGCGCGCCGTGGGACGCGACGAGCCGAAGCTCGCCGGTGGTTTTCGGTTTTCTCTTGGTCGCGGCCACCGCCCGTCAAGGATGCCTCCATGACGGGTGCGGCGCTACCCCGTCGTCAATGGAGCGTCTGCCCCTTGGAGCTGCCGCGGGTGACCCGGATGTCGTCGACCGGGCCACCGAGGCGGAGGGCGAGGCCGAGCCCCACGAGCGAGAGGGCGAGCGTCCCGTAGAGGGGCCACCCGTACGAGAACTGCACCGTGAAGAGCTGACCGTGAGGCGGGCGGAGCAGGAGGATCGCCGCGCTCACGGCGGGAATCGCGGCCAGAAACGCCGCCGCGACCCGCGCGCCCCGCATCTGCACGATGCTCCGGCGGCTGAGGACGGTGGGCACGAGCACGGTCCACGCCACGGCCACGGCCCACAGCCACCCGAGGCGATGCCGGGACAAGTCGAAGGCCGAGAGCTCCTCGGCGTACGGGATCCGGAGGTGAATCCAGGGCAAAAAGAAGAGCGGGAGACCGAGCAGCGCCACGGCGACGAGCGGGCCCTTTCCGCGCCCGAGGTACGTCACGGGCAAGAGCTCGGTCTCGGGCATGGCCGGCACGAAGCCGTCTTCGGCGTGGGCGTCGTGCGAGGGAGGGAGCTTCTCGAAGGGGGTGAGCGCCATGCCGCACACCGGGCAGGTCTTCGACTCTCCCTCTTCGAACATTTCACGGCAAAACGGGCACGCCAGAAGAGCCACCCGCGCAGCATAGGCCATCGTGTCCTCCGTGACCGAATGGACAGGGGCGCGAAGGAAGAGTTCCCGGCTTTTCGAGGGCCTTCCCGAGGCCACGCGGTCGAGGTCGCACGCACCCAAGGATCCCACGCAAAATCATGAAATTACTTAGTTTTCAAAACTCGAACCCCACGAAGAACCGTGCCTCGCTGCCGAGGCGGAACGCGGACACGTTCGTGGCGGTCCCGTCCCCCAGGAGGGCGGGCTCGAAGGCGACCCGGCTCGTGAGCCGCCACTCGGCGCCGAAGACCCAGGTGCCGTCCGTGGCCTGCACGCCGAGCCCGCCGTGGGCGCCGAAGAAGGCGGCGCTCGGCCGACGCGGGCCCGTGGGGACGTACACGTCGAGGCCGGCGCTCACGTAGAGCTCGCTCCCCCACGTCTCGTTGCGCCCGCGGACGAGCGCGTAGGTCACGCCGGGGCGGAGGGCGAACGCCCCATAGGGCACGCGAGCCTCTTCGACCGCGAGCATGGCGGGGTCGAGCGCGATCGCGAGCGCGCCCACGCGGTACCGCACGGACGGGCAGTACCCGGCGTACACGGCGGCGGTGTCGCCCAGGAAGTGGCCGAAACAGAGCCCGAGGAGCCCGAGCGAGAGGCGCGGGAACGTGACGTCGGGGTACGTCGGAGGGGGCACGTAGAGGGGCCGCATCGCGTACGGGTCCGGGGTGCGCGAGAGGGCGGCCCTCGCCTGGGCTTGGAGGCGCGCGCGCACCGAGACGTCGACCTGAACCGCGATGTTCGCCCTCCACGCGAGGTAGGCGTCCCACTCGGCGCGCCACTGGGCCTCGAGGGCGGCGCGCGCCTGGGCTTGGGCTTGGGCCTGTCCGTGTGCGCCCGCGCCTCCTCCGCCTTGCATTCCTCCTTGGACGGGCGGAGGCCGCACGATCACTTGCGGGCCCGCAGGGCCCCACTGCGCACAAAACGGAGTGCCGGGCACACACCCGGGCACGTCGGCCGACGCACTCCCCGAGGTGGTGGCCACCGCGACGAGCGCTCCCCACACGAGGAACGCGCGAGCCCACGCGGCCCTCAAAACAGCACCGCCGGGCCGATCGCGAACGAGAACCCGGCGCGCGCTCGCCGAAGCTCGGAGTCTCCGTCCGTCGGCAGACGAAGCACTCCGGCGAGGTCGATCGCGAACGCCACACAACCAGCGTCGCTCGGCAAGGCCACGACGCAGCGGCGCACTCCGAGCGTGAGCGCGGGGACGAAGACGGCCGACGGGGCTCCACCATCCCCCGTGAACGTGCGCTCGACCGCGAGCCCGAGGCCGGCGAGAACGAGCGCCCCCTTCGAGAGCGGTGTCGACGCGCGGGCTCCGAGGTACACGCCCCCCGTGACGTCGTGACCTCGACGAAACGCCTCGGACGCGAGCGTCACTCGCCCCTCGACGCCGAGCCACTCGAGCACCGAGACGTAGCCCCCCAAGCGCGAGCCGATGGCGATGCCGCTCGACGCCGTCATCCGCACCTCGCCGAGGAGATCGACCCCGATGGGCCTTGAGACGAGGCGGAACGGCGACGGTTGGGCAGCCTGCCCACGCGCGATCCAAGCGTCGTAGCGGCGTCGATCGAGCGCGCTGCTCTCTTCGGCGTACACGGGCCCCGCCTGCTTCTGGACCGACGCGGCGTCGAGCTCGCGCCGCACCTCGGCCTCGTGCTGCGGGGTACGCGGCGGTGGCGGCCCGGTCGGCGCTTGGGCACGCGCGTGCGACGAGAGCACGAGCACGGAGAGACCTGCGAGGGCGAGCGGGACGACTTTCATGCCGCGAGGAGCACCGAGAAGAGCAAGGAAGCGAAGGAGCGAGACGAGCAGCCTCGAATGGAAGAAGCGCCACGAGGACGCGGCCCGAGTGCGACGGGCGTGAATGGCCATCGATTCACTCGAGACCGATCCGGACCGAGAGCACGCGCGGCGCGTGCCCACCGCGTGTCGTGGCTTGTGCAAGGTGAGACGAGAGGGCAAAGTCAGCGGGATGCCGCGCCCCCCCGTGCTCCCGAAAGAGGCCGTCGACCTGTTCTTGGCGGACCACCCCGGGTGGAGCAGCGACGGTCATAAAATATCGAAAACATTCATTTTTTCAAGCTATGCGGCGGCCCTTGCGTTCGTCGTCCGGGTGGCTTTGCGGGCCGAGAGGGACGATCACCACCCCGACCTCGCGCTCTCGTGGGGCAAGGTCCGGGTCGACTTCGCCACGCATGAGCCGCGAGGGCTCACCGTGCTCGACCTCGACGGCGCGCGGGCGGCCGAGCTCGCCTACGGGGGCGCGCCGTGACGACGCGGCCCTCGAGACCCCCGGTCCCCGTGAAGGGGGCGAGCCGCAAGGCCCGCGAGCGCCTCGACGAGGCCCGCGCCGAGCTCCTCGTGCGCCTCGGCGGCCTCACCGGGTCCGCCACGTTCCCCAGGTTCGAAGAGGCCCTCACGCACCCGAGCTTCGCCAACGAGGTCCCGGGCATGGCCGACAACCAGCGGCTCGAGTTCTTGGGAGACTCGGTGCTCGGCCTCTGCGTGAGCGAGATCCTCGCGCTCGAGAACCCCACGGCCGACGAAGGCGCGCTCACCCGCATGCGCGCCGCGCTCGTCAACGCCGAGGCGCTCGCGACGTGGGCCCGCGAGGTCGGCCTCGGCGACGCGATCGCCCTCGGGAAGGGCGCGCACTCGGGCACCGAGCGGCAAGAGACCAACGTGCTCGCCGACGCGGTCGAGGCCCTCGTCGCCTGCGTCTACGACGCCGTGGGCCTGCCGGGCGCGCGCGCGCTCGTGCGCGAGATCGTGGCGACGCGCATGGCGCGCGGAGAGGCGCTCGACACGCGTGATCCCAAGAGCCTCCTCCAAGAGGTCGTGCAGGCCGAAGGGCAGCCGAGCCCCGCGTACCGTGTGCGAGAGACACGAGGCCCCGAGCACGAGCCGACGTTCGTGGTCGAGGTCGTCGTGCGTGACCAGGTGCTCGGCGAAGGCGAAGGGCGATCGAAGCGCCTCGCCGAGCGCGCCGCCGCCTTCGCCGCGCTCCGGAACCGCGAGCCCCAAGAGGGCTGACGTCCTCGACGGACGCCGAAAATCAGCGCTTCGCGGCCGCGTCGGACTTGGGTACGAGGGGGCCGTCGTCGACAGGGACGTTGAAGACCGAGAGGGGGCCGTCGTCGCGCTGCGAGACGTGTTTCGCCTTGAGCTCGTCGATGTGAGAGCGCGTCGCCTCTTCGAGCTTCCGCCGCACGAGCGTGTCGCGAATTTGCGCGGACGCCTCCTCGAGGGTCTTCTTGGTGGCGGCCACCGTCCCGCGCCTCCACACGACGGCGAAGCTCGCGCCCTCCGCGACGGGCTTCGGCACGAGCTCGCCGTCCCGCACGGTCTTGGCCGCCACGACCAGCGCCGGATCGGCCTTGAGGCCCGCTTCGTTCGAGGCTCCGTCGGGGCCCAGGAAGCCGAGGTTTCCGCCTCGCATGGCGGTGGCTTTGTCGAGGTTTTTGTCGCGGGAGAGGTCCGTGAAGGCCTTCAGGGTCAGGTCCTTCTTGAGGGTGGCTATGAGGGCATCGGCCTCGGCCTGCGTCGCGACGAGGATGCGGAAGACGTGGATGCGCTCGGGCGAGTCGTAAAAGGACAGGTTCTTGTCGTAGTACGCCCGGACGTCGGCGTCGGTGATGGACTCCCCGAGGGGCACTTGCGCGCGAACGGCGCGGAGGGCAGCCCCGCTCTTGGCGCGCGCGATCTGACCGACCCACGGGGCCTTGTCCGCCACACGAGACGCCTTGGCGCCCTCGGCGAGGAGCACCTCGGGGATCACGATCCGCTCGAGAAAACCGCGGCGAATCTCCTCGGGGGTCGCGCCGAAATCGCGGAGCTGAAAGCGGGGCACCGCCGCGAGACGGGACTCGAGCTCGCCCACCGTGATTGGCGTCTCGCCGATCTTGGCGACCACGACCGCGCGGCGCGCACGCTCCGCGTCTTCGGCGGCCGTGGCACCCGCAGGCCTCGGGGAGAGCCCGAGCATCGCGAGCGCGACGACGCCGACGAGACCGACGAGAGACGGACGCATGCGAGGGGTCGCGAGCACGCCCCGTAGCTACCCATCTGCCCGAGCGAGGTCAAGGACGGGCGCGCGTGACCTTCTTCGTGGGCCCCGGGGCCCCTTCGCCCTTGGCCCGCCCCACGATGCCCGCCCTCGCGAGCACCTCGTCGCCGATGCCCACGAAGCGGTACGCCTCGGGGCGGAAACCGTAGGCGTCATGGAGGCGCGTCACCACGTCGCACAGCTCGTCGAGGGACGTGTCCGGCGGGACCGGGCGGACCCTCACGACCTTGCGAAGCTGCGAGAGAGGCTCTCCGAGCTCGAGCAGCTCTTGCACGCGGAGGAGCACGTCGATCGGCTTGAGCTCGCGTTTGCCCCGCGCGAGGCCGTCTTCGAGCTCTTTCATGAGCCGCTGACGCCGCTTCTCGGTGCGGCCATCGCGACGGGCCGCCGACGAGCCACCTCCGAGCACGTCGTTGAAGTGCCGCGCCACGCGCCGCTTCTCGACGGCTTCGGGGCTCCCGCGTTTGTTCGCGGGCTTCGGAGCGGCGGCGCGTGCCATACGCCAACCCTACGAATCCTTTCACGAAAGTCAATCGCCGAGTCGGGCCGAACAAACCGTGGAAATGGGACCATCCTCCCACGTAAGTCCGCAGCTCAAATCACGATGTTGGCCCGTGCTCCGCCTGCGCCTACCGACGCTCGACTACGAGACAGTCCCGTCTTTCGAGAGCTTCTCGGGCTCGATTTTGAGACCTCTCACGATCGCCGCATGGAGCGCGTAGACCACGGGGGTCAACGCGATCGCCACGACGACCTTGATGCCGTACTCGCGCCCGATCTTCTTCCCGATCCACGCCCAGCGCTCCGCAGCGGGCATTTTTCCGAGGAACCCCTCGGGATCGGCGGCGGCCGTCCACCCCCAGAAGATGCAGTTGATCACGACCGTGTCCACGATCTGGCTGAGGAGCGTCGAGCCGGTGGCACGGAGCCAAAGGTGGCGGCTCTGGGTGAGTCGCTTCCAGAATTGAAAGACGTAAATGTCGAGGAACTGACCGATGAGGTAGGCGACGATCGACGCCAGGAAGAGCTGCGCGCTGCCGCCGAAGATCTTCGCGAACTCGGCCTGCGTGAAATACGTCGACTCGTCGATGGGCGCGTACGTACCGATCTGGAGCACGACGTACGCGAAGGTGGCCATGACGAAGCCGAGGATCGTCAAGAAGCGCGCCCCCTTACGCCCGTAGAAGTCGTTGACGATGTCGGTCAGGAGGAAGGTGACCGGGAACGGGACGATGCCGACCGAGATGGGCCCGAGGGGCGTGTGCAGGGTCTTCCCGCCGATGATGTCGCCCAAGAGGAGGCACGCGACGAAGAGCGTGCACAGGTAGACGAAGAGCTTCTCGGAGGCCGTCATGCGCTCGAACGGCGGGCGAGCGAGAGAGGCTTCTTCGGTCGTGCTCGCGGGGGTCGTCATCGATGGCGCGTCCTCGCCTGGGCCATGCCCCACCTTACACCGACGGAGGAGGGCTCGGGGGCGCTTCGCTCATGGGCTTCGGGCCCTCGGGCGGGAGCACGAGGCGGAACATGGCACCTCTGCCGTCGTCCCCGGGACCGAGATAGGAGAGCTCGCCGTCGTGCTCGATCGCGATGCGCTGGGCGATCGCGAGGCCGAGCCCCGTGCCGTGCGCCTTGGTGGTGGCGTACGGCTCGAAGAGACGCGCGGCGATGTCGCGCGAGATTCCGGGCCCCGAGTCGGTCACCGTGAAGCGTGCGCGCCCGTGGGCGTCGCTCTCGACCCGAAGCACGACGCGAGCTCCGGCGAGCCCTCGCACGGCGTCGAGCGCGTTTTGCACGAGGTTCGTGAGCACCTGGACGATCTGATCCCGATCCGCCGAGACGTGCACCGTCGGCCCGGCGATGTCGAGCACGAGCTTCGTCTCCTCGGCGAGCGGCTCGTGGGCGGTGACGACGTGGCGCGCGATGTCGGCGGGGTCGACGTCCTCGGGGCGAGGCTGCGGGAGGCGCGCAAAACGCGTGAACTCGGTCACGATCGTGGAGATGCGGTGCACCTCGGCGAGCACCGTGCGGGTGGCCTCGTCGAAGTACTCGTCGAACGCCGGATCGTCGCGCGCGCGCAGGCGACGCAGCGTCTCGACGGCAGCGCGAATGGGCGCGAGCGGGTTTTTCACCTCGTGGGCCACCCGCCGCGCGACCTCCCGCCACGCCGCGACACGCGACGTCGCGGCGAGCCTGCGACGTGTCACGGCGAGATCTTCGATCATGGTGTCGAAGGCCACGACCAGCTCGCGCACCTCGTCGGAGCCTTTGACACGCCCGGCGAGGGGCTTCGCGGCGTCGGACGAGACGAGCCGTGCCTCGCGGGCGAGCTCGGCGAGCGGGCGGCCGAGGCTCCGCGCGAGCAGCACGGCGAAGAGGAGCGCGACGCCCATCGTGACGGCGGCCGCGAGCAGGATGCGCTCGTCGATACGGAGGAGGGCCGATGACAGCTCGGCCTTGGGTTTCGCGACCGTGAGGGCCACGGCGGCTCCGTGCCCATCGGAGACGGTGCACGACGCCGTGACCTCGTCCGGGCGAGCCTCGCGCGTGCCCTCTTCGACCGTGACCCCGAGCGCGCTGCCTCGTTGCGCGAGCAGCGGCGCGACGTGCCTCACGCCCATGAGCCCTGCGGTGTGCCCGTGGCTCGCCTTCGCGCACCGCGACACGATCGCGAGCCCTCCGGCCGTGCGGAACGCGTAGCTCGCGGGGCCCTTGCCGATCTCGGCCTCGACCTCTCGCCTCTTCTTGGCGAGGAGCGACTTGGGCTCGGCGCCCACGATGTCGCCCCCTTCGACCGCGAAGAGGAGCTCGTCGAGATCGAACGCGACGCGCTCTTGCGGCACGAGCTGCGCGAACCCCAGCCTCCGCTCGGAGAAGTCACCCGCCTCGAGCGAGACGAGCGCGCGGTCGACGAGCTCCCCCGCCTGGCACGCGCCCCCGACGAGCTTCTTGTCGCGCTCCGCTTGGTGGACGATCTCGACCCGGGTCGACTCGCACGCGCGCGCGACCTCGTCCGAGAAGCGCTTCGTCTCGGCGGTCACGCGGTCCTCGCGGACGAGCACTCCGAGCCCCGCCGTGCCGAGCGTGGCCAAGAATCCGAACGCGACGAGCAATCGAGGAGCGAGACGCAAGGCCTTGGAGACTACAACGCCCAGCGCAGGATCGGGCTTCCGTCGCACTCACCGCGCCCAGCAACACCGAGCAAATACACTTACATATCGAGCACTTACGCCACGAGTGTCAAAGCTCGATCTGGGTCCCCATTTCGAGCACGCGGTTCGGCGGGATGCCGAAGAAGGCCGTGGCGGGCCGGGCGTTCTTCGACATGAGCGAGAAGATCTTCTTCCGCCAGCGCGCCATCTTCGACTTGCCGGTGACGAGCAGGGTCTCGCGTCCGAGGAAGAAGCTCACGTCGTCGAGGTCCATGTCGAGGCCCGCGCGCTCCTTGGCTTGGCGCAGGGCCTGAGGCACGTTCGGCGTCTGCATGAAGCCGTACTTGAGCTTCACGCGGAAGAAGCCCTGGCCGATCTCGCCCACCTCGAAGCGCTCGGCCTCGGGCACCTCGGGCACGTCGGTCGTGGTGACCGCGAGGAACAGGATGCGCTCGTGGAGCACCTTGTTGTGCTTGAAGTGGTGCAGGAGCACGGGCGGCGCGCCGTCCGGGTTCGAGGTCATGAACACCGCCGTGCCGTGCACACGGTGAGGCTTTTGCACCTCGAGATCGGCCAAAAAGAGGTCGATCGGGAGGGTGGCGTCGGCCATGGACTGGGCGAGCGCCATCCGGCCTCGTTTCCACGTGGTCATGAGCGTGAAGACGAGCGCCGCGCACACGATCGGGAACCAGCCACCATCGACGAACTTGAGGAGATTCGCGCCGAAGAAGGCGAGGTCGACCGAGAGGAAGAGCGCGAGCAGGAGGCCGGCTTTCCACGTGGCCATTCCCTGTTGGCGCACCACCACGAAGAAGAGGATCGACGTGATGCCCATGGTGCCGGTGACGGCGATGCCGTAGGCCGCGGCGAGGGCCGTCGACTGCTTGAACGCGAACACGAGGCCGAGGCACGCCACCATGAGCGCCCAGTTCACCTCGGGGATGTAGATCTGGCCCTCGGCCTCGCCCGACGTGTGCACGATGGTGACGCGCGGAGAGAAGCCGAGCTGCACGGCCTGGCGCGTGAGCGAGTACGCGCCCGAGATGAGCGCCTGCGACGCGACCACCGTGGCGACCGTGGCGATCGCGACGACCGGGTAGCGCGCGGCGTCCCCGGCGAGCTTGTGGAAGGGGCTCGCCTCGTCGACGATCAGCCGATAGAAGACGCTGTGTCCTTCCTCGATGGTCCCGCGCTCGAGGAGGAGCGCCGCCTGGCCCGTGTAGTTGAAGAGCAAGGCCGGGAGCACCATCACGTACCACGCGAGGACGATCGGCTTGCGGCCGAAATGTCCCATGTCGGCGTAGAGCGCCTCGCCCCCGGTGATGCAGAGCACGACCGAGCCGAGGACCGCGAACCCGTGGAACTTGTTCGCCGCGAAGAACGCGACGGCGTGGCGCGGATCGAGCGCGCGGAGCACGTCGGGGTGGCGCAGGATCCATGGCACGCCCATGACCGCGATCATGGTGAACCAGATCATCATCGTGGGGCCGAACACCGCGCCGATGCCCGCGGTCCCGCGGCGCTGCACGACGAACAGCACGACGAGCACGATGGCCGTGAGCGGGATGATGAACGGTTTCAGCCGATGCGACTCGTCGTCGAGCCCCTCGATCGCCGAGAGGACCGAGATGGCCGGTGTGATCACGCCATCGCCGTAGAGGAGCGCCGCGCCGAAGAGCCCGAGCAGGGTGAGCACCCCCATGGCCTTCTTCGTGTTCACGAGCGAGAGCAGCGCGAGGATGCCGCCCTCGCCCTTGTTATCGGCTCGCATGATGAAGGTGAGATATTTCACCACCACCACGAGGAGCAGGGCGTAATAGATGAGCGAGAGCACCCCGAGCACGTTGGCCTCGGTCGGCTTCACGTCATGCGCGAAGCACTCCTGCATCGTGTAGAGCGGCGACGTGCCGATGTCGCCGTAGACCACGCCGAGCGCCGCGAGGGCGACCTTGGCGAGATCCTTGCCGCCCTGAGGCTGATGACCGTGCGATGCCATGGATGATGGCGCCCCTCATAGCAGCAAGGGCGCCTCGAGAGGATAGGCTCAGCTGCCGTAGAGCTTCTCGGCGAGCTGAAACGTGCGCGCTTCGAGGTCTTGGTAAGCGGAACGGAGCGACTGGATGTCACCCTGGCTGTCGACGAGCGTGCGGAGACGCTTCGCCGACTCGCGTGTGTCTTCGAGCGTGTCGGCGTCGACCAGGTCGACGTACCCCTCGAGGGCAGCGTCCGTCGTGTAGAGGAGCGTTTCGGCCGCGTTCCGGAGCTCGGCGAGCTCGCGCCGAACGGCGTCGGTCGCTTCGTAGCGCTCGCCCTCTTTGATGATGCGGTCGATCTCGTTCTTGTCGAGGCCGCTCGTGGGGGTCACCTTGACCTGCTGCGAGCGCCCCGTGCCGAGGTCCTTCGCGTCGATCGAGACGACGCCGTTCGCGTCGATGCGGAACGTCACCTGAATCTTCGGGACGCCGCGCGGTGCGGGAGGGATGCCCGTCAGCTCGAAGCGGGCGAGGCTGCGGTTGTCGGCGGCCATGCGGCGCTCGCCCTGGAGCACGTGGATCGGCACGAAGGGCTGGTTGTCGAGGCTCGTGGTGAAGACCTCGCTGCGCTCGGTGGGGATCGTGGTGTTGCGGGGGATGAGCGGCGTGAACACGCCACCGCCCGTCTCGACGCCCATCGAGAGCGGCGTCACGTCGAGGAGGAGGACCTCGACGTTCGCGTCGTTGTCGAGGGCAGCGCCTTGGAGGGCCGCGCCGGCCGCGACGACCTCGTCCGGGTTCACGCTCTTCGATGGCTCCGCGCCGAAGAATTCTTTGACGGCCTTGTAGACCGCGGGCATGCGCGTCATGCCACCGACGAGCACCACGGTCTGGATGTCGCTCGGGCGGAGCTTGGCGTCCTCGAGGGCTTTCTTGCAGGGCTCGAGGCTGCGTTCGATGAGGTCGCCCGTCAGCATCTCGAGGTCGCTCCGCTTCATGGTGCGGACCACGTGGAGCGGAGCGCCGTTCGCCCCGACGGCGATGAACGGGAGGTTTATCTCGGTCTCGATCGAGGACGACAGCTCGTGTTTGGCCTTCTCGGCGGCCTCTTTCAGGCGCTGGAGGGCCATCTTGTCCTTGCGGAGATCGACCTTGTTCTCCGTCAAGAACGACTCGGCGATCGAGTCGACGATGCGGAGGTCGAAGTCTTCGCCGCCGAGGTACGTGTCGCCGTTCGTAGCCTTCACGCTGAAGACGCCGTCCGAGATCTCGAGGATCGAGATATCGAACGTCCCTCCGCCCAAGTCGTAGACCGCGATGCGCTCGGCCTGCTTCTTCTCGAGACCGTAGGCGATGGCGGCGGCCGTGGGCTCGTTGATGATTCGCCGCACGTTGAGGCCCGCGATCGTGCCGGCGTCTTTCGTGGCTTGGCGTTGGGCGTCGTCGAAGTACGCGGGGACGGTGATCACCGCGTCCGTGACCGTCTCGCCGAGGTAGGTCTCGGCGATCTCCTTCATGCGCGTGAGCACCATCGCGCTCACCTCGGGCGGAGCCATCTGCTTGCCGCCGACCTCGATCCACGCGTCGCCGTTCGGGGACTCGATGATCTTGAAGGGCGAGCGCTCGGCGTGGCGCACGACCTCGTCCGACTTCTTCTTGCGACCGATGAGGCGCTTCGCGGCGTAGACCGTGTTCGTCGCGTTCGTCACGGCTTGGCGCTTGGCCGGCTGACCGACGAGGCGCTCCCCGCTCGCCGTGAACGCGACGATCGACGGCGTCGTCCGTGCCCCTTCGGCGTTCGGGATGACCTTCACGTCCACCTTGCCGGCGGGGCTCGTCTCCACGACCGCCACGCACGAGTTCGTCGTCCCCAAGTCGATGCCGATGATTTTGCTCATATTTTCGAGCCCTTGAAAAAGCGGAAGTGCCTCTCGGCGACTACGACGACCGCGGCTTGGCGACCACCACGAGGGCGGCGCGGACGAGGCGCCCGCCTTGGACGTAGCCCGACTGGACCTCGGCGATGACGTCGCCCGGCGGCTCGTCGCTCTCGACCTGCTGGATGGCCTCGTGGACGGACGGGTCGAAGGGGTTGCCGACCGTGGGCACCTTGGTGATGCCTTGGCGACCGAGCGTGTCGACGAACTGCCGGAGCACCATCGAGAGCCCTTCGGCCACGGCGGCGACGTCGGTCGCTTTTTGGGCGCTCTGCATCCCGCGATCGAGGTTGTCGAACACGGGCAAGAATTCCTTCAGAAGGTCTTCTTTTCCGGCCTTTCGAGCGTCTTCCACCTCGCGCCTCGAGCGCTTGCGGAAGTTGTCGAAGTCGGCCGCGGTGCGCATGAGCTGCTCTTTGAGCTTCGCGGCCTCGGCCTTCGCGACCTCCAGCGGATCGACCGCAGGAGCAGGGTCGCCGCTGGCCTCGGGCGCGGCCTCTTGGACGACCTCCGCCTTCACGGGCTCTTGGTTCTCGGAGGCTTCGGCTTTGGTTTCGGTGTTCGTGTCGGTCATGGCGGAAAGTACGACAACTATAAGACGGTCCGCCCGAGGGAAGGGGTAAAAACAGAGGGCGAGGCGAGGCTCCGGGCGTCGAGGGTGGGCACCGGGTCGCGCGGGCCTTGGGCGGGTCGGACGCCGACAATGTTTGCCGCGGGGCCGGCAGCCCTTTGGTAGAACCCCGGGGGTGTTCTCCGACGACGATTTCGAGGCCGAAGGGCCGGCCGAAGACCCCTTCGCCGACGGCCTGAACGCCCCTCAGGCGCAGGCGGTGGCCCACACGATGGGCCCCCTGCTCGTGTTCGCGGGCGCGGGGAGCGGAAAAACACGCGTCATCACGTACCGAATCGCGAACCTCGTCGCCCGCCACGACGTGCCGCCGTTTCGCATTCTGGCCGTCACGTTCACCAACAAGGCCGCGGGCGAGATGCGGCACAGGCTCGAGGGCATGCTGGGCCCGGCCGCGCGTGAGCTCTGGGTCGGCACGTTCCACGCGACGTGCGCCAAGATCCTGCGCAGGTACCCCGAAGGTGCGGGGCTCACGTCGAGCTTCGTCATCTACGACGCGCAGGACCAACGCTCGGTCATGACACGCGTGCTCCGGGACCTCGAGCTCGACGAGAAGCGCTACCCCCCGAGGGCCATGCTCGCCCGCGTCCACAAGGAGAAACAAGAGGGGCGCGGCCCGGACGAGATGAGCATCGACTCCTACCTCGACGAGGCCGCCCAGAAGGCCTACGTGGCCTACGAAGCACGCCTCCGCGCGGCGAACGCCGTCGACTTCGAGGACCTCATCTTCCGCGTGGTCCGCATCCTCGAGGCCAAGGACGGGGCCGAGCCCGCCGTCCGCGAGGCACGCGACGCGCTCCGTCGCCGATTCTCCCACGTGCTCGTGGACGAGTTCCAGGACACGAACGGCACGCAGTACCGCCTCCTCCGCGCCCTCGCCGAGCGGACCCGAAACCTCTGCGTGGTCGGCGACGACGATCAGTCCATCTACCGTTGGCGCGGCGCCGACGTCCGCAACATCCGCGGCTTCCGGCACGACTACCCCGACGCCGAGGTGGTGAAGCTCGAGCAGAACTACCGCTCGACCGCCAACATCGTGCGGGCCGCCCTCGGCGTCATCGCCCCCTCGTCGACGCGCGAGCCGAAGCAGCTCTTCACCGAGAACGACGCGGGCTCCAAGGTCCACGTGATCGAGACGGCGAGCGAGAGGGACGAGGCCGCGTACGTCGTGAGGCTCGTCCGGGACGCGATCGGGGCGGGCGTCGACCCGAAGGAAATCGCCGTATTTTACCGGGTCCACGCGCAGTCGCGTGTGCTCGAGGAGCAGATGCGGGCGGCGAACGTCCCTTACCAAGTGGTAGGGGGCATGAAGTTCTTCGAGCGGGCCGAGATCAAGGACGCGCTCTCGTACCTCCGCGTGCTCACGAACCCGAGGAGCGACGTCGACCTCTTGAGGATCGTGAACGTCCCTGCGCGCGGCATCGGGAAGACCACGATGGAGCGCGTGACCGACCTCGCCACCCAGCGGGGCACGTCGGTCTTCGAGGCCATGGGGCACCTCGACGAGGCGCCGGACCTGGGCGCCGCGGCGCGCAAGCGGCTCGGCCAGGTGCGCGAGCTGCTCTCCGCTCTCGCCGAGCTCGCCAAGACGCGATCCCCGGCCGACGTGCTCCGTGACGTGCTCGCCAAGACGGGGTACCGAACGGCGCTCGAGGCGGACGACAGCCCCGAGGCCGACTCGCGCCTCGAGAACCTCGCCGAGCTCGAGGGCTCGCTCGACGACTACGCGGCCGAGTGCGAGGCGCGGGGCGAGAAGGCGACGGTCGAGGGCTTCCTCGAGCGGGTCTCGCTCGACTCCGACCTCGACGGCGCCGAGCCCGCCGGCAAGGTGACGCTCATGACCGTGCACAGCGCCAAGGGCCTCGAGTTCGACGTGGTCGCTCTGACCGGCATGGAAGAGGACATGTTCCCCTACAAAGGCATGGACCTCCGCGGGGACGAGGAGCTCGACGAGGAGCGGCGGCTCGCCTACGTGGCCGTGACACGCGCCAAAGAGACGCTCGTCATGACGTACGCGAAGATGCGCCAGGTGTTCGGCACGACCCGAACGGGCGCCCCGAGCCGCTTCCTCCGCGACGTCCCACGAGACGTCGTCCTCGCGAGTGCGACCTCGGCCGCGAAGGCGACGGAGGCCTCGCGCTACGTCGACGCCACGCCACGCGCCACGATGGGCGGCGGTTTCCGTCATCCTCAAGCGGCGAGGGCCGCGGCGCAGAGCCCCCCGCGCGCGCCCGGAGAGCGCTACGTCGATCACGACGACGCCCACGAGCGCTACGACGAGCCGCGCGGCGGGGCCCTCCGGCGAGGGGCTCGGGTGCGCCACAAAAAGTTCGGAGTGGGTCAGGTCGTCGAGCTCTTGGAGCTGGCAGAGCCGGCCGTCCTCGCCTTTTTCCCGGGGTGGGGCGAGATGAAGGTCCTCACGCGGTTCCTCGAGCCCGGCTGAGGTCCAAGGCCTCAGGACCATTCGGCAATCGGATGACACTACGAGCGACCGACTGAACGGCGACCGGAGATACGTCATTTTGAGGATGCGGTCCCGTTGCGCAAGTGCATCATGGGCGCATGACCGACGAGCGGATGAGCGCGTTCGAGAAGGCTCGGCTCACGATCGCGCGGGCGGGGGTGTCCTCGGAGGCAGAGCTCGACGAGGCGGTGGCGAAGGTCACGCGCATCGCGAGCGAGACGCTCGACGTCGAACGATCGAGCTTGTGGATGCTCGACGACGACGATGTGCTCCGCTGCGTTCACTTGCACGTCCGAGGTCAGGGGCATGTCCCCTGCGACGTGGCCCTGCGTATGGCCGACTACCCGCGGTACGCCGAGGCGGGGCGCACGCGACGAGTCATCGCGACCGAGGACGCGCGGCGCGATCCGACGACCGAGGCCTTCTGCCACGCCTACCTCGAGCCGAACGGCATCCATTCGATGCTGGACGCCCCGGTGTTCCAGTCCGGAAAGATCGTCGGGATGCTCTGCCAGGAGCACTGCGGAGGCGGCCCTCGGGCGTGGACGACACGCGACGTCGACTTCGCCGGAAGCATGGCCGACCTCCTCTCGGTGGCGTTCGAGCAGGCCGCACGCACCGAGGCCGAGCGCGCGAGAGCCGCCGCCGAGCACCGGCTCGCCGCCCAAGAGCGCATGGCGGCCCTTGGGCGGCTCGCAGCCGGCGTCGCCCACGATCTCGCCAACATCGTGCAGCTCGCTACGCTGCAGGTGGCCGTGCTCGCACGAGAGCCGCTCGGAGAGGTCGGGCGAGGCGCCGTAGCCCTGCTCGACGACGCGATGGCCCAGGAGCAGCGCCTCTTGCGGCAACTGCTCGTGTTCGCGCGCCAGGGCTCGGTGCGTCGCTCGCCCGTCGACGTGGCAGGTGTCGTCGCGAGCATGCGACCGCTGCTCGACGCGATCGCCGCGGGGGGTAAGCTGCACGTCGATACGGGACAAGGAGGCCTCGTGTGCCTCCTCGATCGCGGGCAGCTCGAACAGGTGCTGACGAACCTCGTACGGAACGCGTTCGAGGCGTCTCCCGGCGGCGAGGTGCGGGTCGCCGTGAGGGGCGAGATCGGTCGTGTCGCCATCGAGGTGGCCGACGACGGGCCCGGCGTGCCCTCCGAGCTTCGAGAGCGGGTCTTCGAGCCCTTCTTCACGACGAAAGAGAAGGGCTCGGGGCTCGGCCTCGCCGTAGTCCGCACGATCGCCGAGGCGAACGGCGGCACCCTCGCGCTGACCGGAGCACGCGAAGGGGAACGACCGGGGGCGCGCTTTCGTTTGACGTTCCCGATCGCCTCGAACGACGACGCGGCCGAACCTTCGTCGTAATCAACAATCCATTCGGGCGTTTACGACAATCAGTCCCGCGAGGCGTCGGCCGAGGCGTCGGCGCCCGCGTCGGCCACCGGCGAAGCGCAGAGCTCTCGGGCGACGGCGAGGAACGCGTCGCGCGTGGTGCGACCCGTGCATCGACCGAGCCACTCTCCGCGGCGCGCTTCGATGGTGTCGAGGCACGAGCGCGCCACCGTGAAGGCCGAGCTGCATGCGGCGGCCTCGGCCCTCGGGTCGCACGTCGCGAGATCCGATGCCGAGCACGACGCGCACGCGGTGGTGATACACGTGACGGCGCGCTGGGCGGACACGGCGCAGTCGGGGCGGCCGATGACGAGCGCAGCGCACGTGGTCGTCGCCGCCGCCACGGTGTCACCTCCCGCAGGCACGATGGCCCCAAGAGGCGCAGACGGGCCCGAACGGCCGGCGTAGGGCCCGAGCGCGCACTCCGCGCACGGACGATCGGCCGCGATCGCCGTTTGGCAGCTCGGCCCCCCGTCGAGACAGGCGTCGGCGAGGGCCGCGAGGGCGCTCGGCGTACAGACTCCCTGCGCGAGCGCCGGGGGCACGCCCACGATAGGCTCGATTCCGCCGGGGTCGTAGCAGGCAGGGCCCGTGGGCGCCGGGGGAACGAAGGCGCCGTCGGGGGACGAGGCATCCGTGCTGGGGCGCGCGGGAGGATCGCTCCGCTCGATGGGAGCGCCGTAGACCGCCGAGCACGCGACGGACTCGACGGCGAGCAGGACGGACGCGACGCCGAGCGCGATCGCCGCGCGGCTCGTGCGCGTCTCCGGAGGAACCTCCGCTCGCGTGGTTGCACTGCAAAAAGGACAGGCGACGGCGTCCTCGCGGAGGTGACGGTCGCACGCTGCACAAAGGAAGAGAGCCATAGGAGAACCGTAGCAGGCTCTCGGCAGGACGCCGGTGACCCACCTTCCGAAGACCGGAAAGCTCGCCCATCGTGGTTGGATGCGAGCGTCGTCAGTCGGTGGGAGCATCGCCGGGCGCGTCGAGCCCACCGTCGCTCGCAGGCGCGCCGCACAGCTCGTGGGCGACCGCGAGGAAGCCGTCACGAAACGTGGGGCCGGTGCACCGCGCGAGCCACTCGCCCCGACGCGCGACGATGAGATCGAGGCACGAGCTCGCTGCCGCGATCTCCGGCGCGCAGGAGCCGGCCCGGGCATCGGCCTCGCACGAGGGGAGCTGCGAGGGCTCGCAAGACGCGCACGCCGTGGTCACGCACGTGACGGCGCGCTGGGCGGGAATGGCGCAGTCGTGCCTCCCGATGACGAGCGCGGCACATGCGTAGGTGGAAACCTCCCCGCTCTCGTCGTAGGCGATGGCGCCGAGCTGCGACGCGGACCCACCGCTTCGATCGTAGGGTCCGAGAGCACACGCGGCGCAGGCACCGTTGGCCGCGAGCACGTCGTTGCAGCTCGGCTTGCGCTCGAAACACGCATCGGAGATCGCGACCAGCGTCTCGTCGGAGCACACGCCCGCGAAGTGCGGCGGAGCCGTCAGATCGAGGAGCGCGGCGGGCTGCTCGCACGAGGCGGGGGGACGAGGGGCAGTCGCCGCGTCACGAGGCGCGGGGCGCGAAGCGTCGAACCATTCCCCACCGGAGGCGCCATAGACGGCGACCACCGAGCACGACTCGACCGCGAGCACGGCGGAGGCGACGCCGAGCACGATCGCGGCCCGGTGTGCGCGCGTGGCGGCAGGTACCGGTGCGAACACACAAGCGCCGCAGAAAGGGCACTGCTGGGAGTCGGGACGCACGTGACGATCGCATACGGCGCAAAGAAGAAGTCCCATCGAAGAATCGAATAGCAGAGACGACGAAATTGTCAGGCGCGTCCCAAGGGATCAGGGCGCGATCGCGTAGACGGTGCCGTCTTCGGAGGGGACGATCAGGGTGCCGTCATCGAGCAGGGTGAGGGGGGCGTCGACGTCGCCTTTGGTCGCGAAATCGAAGACGATTTCGCCCTCGGTCGAGACGCCGTAGACGTGATCGTCCTGGGTGCCGAAGTAGAGCGTGCCGGCCGCGTCCTCGAGGGGGCCACCGTGGATTCCGTGCTCGCGTGCACCCGTTCCCTGAATGGGGAAGGCGCCGACGATCGCGTCTCCGCGGACGCGCACGACCTTGGGCGCGGGGCCGTACGTGCCGACGAGCACGTCTCCGTTACGCGCGATCGAGAGCGGCCCACGCACGAACCCACCGACGCTCGTGCGGCCGAGCACGCGCCCGTCCGTGCCGAGGCGGACGACCTCGCCCGCGTCGGTGCCGACGGCGAAGGTGCCGTCGTCGAAGACGGCGGGCGAGCCGTCGACGTCGGCGCCGAGGGTCGTGCGGAACGCGACCTCGAACGTGCCCACGACGAGGCCGTAGACGTGGTCGTCTTGCGAGCCGACCACCACGAGATCGTGGGCGTCGAGCTTCGACGGATCGCGGCCGACGAGGGCGGGTGCAGTATACACCTTTTTCTTCGCCTCGAATTTTTGCACGACGTTCCCCCGCGGGTCGACGCGCACCACGGCCTTCCCGGCGGCGACGACGACGTCGCCGCCGGGAAGCACGAGCGGCGCGACGTCGACCTCGTCGCCGAGGTCGACGGACATCTTCACCCGCCCCTCGGGCGTCACGGCGAGGAGCTTCCCCGCGTCGCTCCCGACGTACACCGTGCCGTCGGGCCCCACGGCCGGCGCCACGTAGCTCCGCGCCGGGTGCCCCTTTTTGTCCTTCCCGAGGGGCACACGGAAGCGCTCGAGCCCGTCGCGCGAGAGCGCGACGAGCTCGCCCGCGAGCGTGGCCACGTAGAGCCGCGCCCCGTCGGGCGCGACGGCGACCTCGGTCGCCGCCGCGCCCCCCACGGGCACCGCGAAGGCCACGTGCGCGCGCCCCGTGCGTGGGCCTTGGGCCCACGCGCGGTGCGTGCGACGTGGGCCCCCGTGGGGCACGTGCCCCGTGGTGCCCGCGTGGGCGACGCGCGCGGCCGCGACGTCGGCCGGGGCCGGCGGCGCGGCCGCGGGCGGCGGCGTGGGGCCCGTGAGGCGCGGGAGCCCCGGCGGCCGCGTCGCCGGCTCGGCCGGCGACGTGGCCGACACGAGGGCGGCGGGGGCCTCGGGGCACGCGGGCGCGCGGCGGCTCGGCGCGCGGAGCGCGCGCGAGCCGACGAGCGCGACGAGGAGCGCCGTGAGCGCAGCGAGGGGCACGAGCGGGACGACCCGCGCGGCCCTCACCGCTTCCCGGTTCGGCGCTCCGCGACGCTCGTGACCGCGACGGCCTTGCCGCGCGGCCCGACGTCGCTCGTCGACCGGTTCGCCCTCGTCACCCCTTCGCGGGGCGCGCCCAGCGCATGCGCGGCTTCGCCCGGCATGCGCCGCGCGAGCCACCCGATCAACGTGAGCCCAGCCGTGCGGGTGTCCTCGGGCATCTCGGGGTCACGCATCATGCGTGAGAGCTCGCCGATCATCCGCGTACGAATGCACTCCTCGGGCGAGTGCCCGAGCTCGGCGTTCATGGCAGCCCACGCCTCCATCGTCATGTTCGACGAGCACGGAACCTCGTCGACGTCGACGGCATCGGATCGTGTGATCCGCGTGACCTTCGTCCTCGAGGACGAAGGCGGCGGCTCGGACCCTACCTCGGTGGAGCGACCGGCAACACCGGTCACCGTGACACGAAACTCGGCCTTGCTTGAGGACTCGCGCGTCAAACTCGAACCTTTCGAGGAGGGTCTCGTGGGAGGTCGCATAAGCGAGGAGGGCAGCGAACCGAAGACGTACCCGACAGCATCGGGCGATGCTCCGTCTTAGGCCAAATTCTATCGAATTCAAGCAGCATTCACGCAGCGCGTCGCCGGCATTCTCCGTGCCAACACCGCGCCATCTCCGCCGAGCGTGCCTCTTTCGCAGGCAGTATGAAACCCAAGCAATACCAGGCACTTATGCATGGCAGCTCGGGTGACCACCCGCGACCCCTCACCGGCGCACGGCACGACTTTTCTCCCAAGCTCGCCGTTCTCGGATAGCGTTGCCGACGGACCGATGGCCGGGATTCCGCCTGCACGCGACACGGACGCCGAAGACGTCTCTTGGGCGCTCCAGACCGCCGAGACGCAATGGCGCAGGAACGAGCGCGCCGACGCGCTCGTGTGGCTTCGTCGCGCCGCGCGCGCCGCCGCCGACGAGAACGACGACGACCGCGCCATCGAGCTCGGCCGCGCCGCGGCGGAGCTGAGCGAGGCCCTCGAGCAGGCGAGCGCAGCCAAGCCCAGCCTCCCCCCTATCGACGTCTCCATCGACGACGTCGACGTTCGAGTCTCCCTCGCGCCCGTCTCTCTCGACTCGGCCGACGTGCAATCTCTACCGCCCTCGGCGCCTCCGTCGGCTCCCCCTGGCGCGCCCAAACCGGTGATGCCCGCGATCCCACGCGCGCCGGCGTTGCCTCGGGCGAACCTGCCTCCGCGAGCCGCGGCGTCCCCGGCGCCGTCGCCGGCCAAGCCTCCCTCCCCGACGTCGCGAGCATCGTCCCCTCCGTCCTCGCATCCGCCATCCCAAGCGCCGTCGTCGCGGAAATTCCCCGTGCCGCCGCAGTTCCTCTCCCAACTCGGAGGACACGACCCCGCGGGCGAGGACGAAGAGACCCTCGCGGGCAAACCCTCCACGGAGCGCACGTCGGAGCGCCCCGCCGCACGAAGGTCCGTGCCGCCGCGGCCCTCGCCTCGCGTCCCCGGGAGCCTGCCTCCGGTCCCCCTGCCCGACGTGCGCCCTCCCATGCCGACGCCCATCGTCGACATGAACCACCTCGCCGAGATGGCGCAGGCCGCGAAGGAACGTAGCTCGAGCAGCGCTCCCCCTCCCCCCGACGACGACGAGCGTACGGAGACCGGTCGCCCAGCTCCCCTGGCTCCCGACGCCACGAACAAGACCGCAGCGCTCCCCTCCCTCGCCCCCGACGACCCCGACGAGCACGAGGACGAGCGCACGAAGCTCCGACCGAACCCGCGCCACTCTCCCCGCGCGCGCATCGACACGCAGCTCGAGGACGAGGACACCCAAGCGCGGCGCCTCGAGCCACCGCTCTCGGCCGAGGCTCCCCGCGGCGAGGACGACGAGCGCGGAGAGCCCGCGCTTCCCGAGCCACCGCCGACGGCCCCCGAGCTCGAGCCGCGAACGGAGCCGACCCCGGTCGAGGTCGCACCAACTCCCCCTCGGCCCGCCCCGGCCCGCCCCGGCCCGCCGCGCCCCTCCCCTGGTGACGGCGCCAGGCGCACCTCCCCTGGTGACGGCGCCAGGCGCACCTCCCCTGGTGACGGCGCCAGGCGCCTAGAGGGCCCTCCCCGCCCCGAAGGCAGTGGCGTAGCGCGTGTTGCTCCTAGGGCATCGGCTCCGTCCGCTCGCACACCTGCTACGCCAGCGGCTCCCGCAGCTCGCCCAGCCCTCTCCGAGAGCCAGGCCCCGCGTCCCCACGCCACGCCCGAGGCCGAACCGCTCGCCACGGTATCCGCGAAACCCGAGCCCGACGCGCCCGAGCCCACGTCCTCGTCCGAAGGTCGCGCCGATCGCACGGCCGAGGTGCCCGCCGTCGACCCGAGCACCGCGGTCCTCGAGGCGTCCCCCGAGCCCCCGGCGCGCGCGTCGTTCACGGAAGAACGCCCCACGGCCACCGCCGACACCGAAGACCTCCCTCGCGCCCCCGTCGAGGCCCCGGTCGCCCCGACCGACGTGTCCACACGCGAGGTCGCGGCGGTCCCCGAGCACGTCGCCGCGTCGCTCCTCTCCGATTCCGAGGCTCCGCCGAAGCTCGAGACCTCCCCCGAAACCTCCACGGCGACGAGCGCCGAAGGCCCCCCCGACATCGCGTCGATCGAGGCCTTCGGAGACCTCCCCGACGACGCGCGCGAGACCTTCGCGGCGAAGGCCACGGTGCGCAGGCTCGTGCCCTCCGAGGTGATCGAGAGCTTCGCGCTCGCGTGCGTGCTCGACGGCGACGTCGACATCGCGCCGGCGAAAGTCGACGTCACGATCGGTCGGATTTCCAAGGGCAACGTGCTGCGCGCGCAGGGCACCCCGGACGCACGCGTGGCCATCCGGCTCGTCGGCTCGGCCTCCGGAGGCACCGTCGCCGTGTGGGACGACGCCGCCGTCGGGGAAGCGTTCGGGAGCTGCCCTTGGGTCGAGGACGACCTACGCGCCGCTGGCGACGCACTCCAGGCGCTCGCCGGCGTCACCCAGGGTCCGCTCGGCACGCGCATCGACTCCATGCTGCGCGAGCTCGTCACCTCGCGCCTCGCCGTTCGTTCGCTCCTCGAAGGAGAGACGCTCGTCGAGCGCGGCGCGCAGGTACCGGGCATCGTCGTCGTCGGCGTGGGGCAGCTCGATCTGGTCGATGGGGAGCGCGTCGTCGGCACCGTTCGCGCGGGCGAGTTCCTCTTCCCGGAGCAGGTCCTCGGAGCGGGTATGGCGCCGGCATCGGCCCGCGCGGGGTCGGGCGGCGCGCTCGTGATGTTCGGAGACCGCAAGCTCGCGCAGGAGCTCCTCGTCACCGTGCCTCCGCTGCTCGAGATCCTCGCGGGGATGTGAGCCCATGGGAGTCGCCCGGCCCGCGCGGACACGCGAAGAAGAGACGGAGCACCTGCTCGCTCTCTACGAGGGAGACGCGACCCGCGTGCTCGCGCTCGTCGACGGGCAGCTCCAGAGCCTCGCGGCCCGCGCGCAGACGCTCCTCTCGCTCACCGGCATCACCATCACGGTGACGGGCTTCAGCGGCGCCAACATCGCCAAGACGAGCGTGGCCGCGGCGGTGCTCATCGTCGCGGGCCTCGTCCTCGTGCTCGTCGGCGCGGCGCTCTGCATCGGCGGGATCTTGGTGGTGCGCTGGACCACGCAGATTGCCCCCTGCCCGCCCCGCGACGCCGTGCTCTACGCCCTCGAGAACCGCGATAGGAAGACCTTGGCCTACGGCCGCGCGCTCACGTTCGTGATCCTGGGGCTCAGCACCTACGTCGCGAGCGTGGCGCTCTTGCTCCTGAACGCCCTCTTTCCCCAGGGGCGCTCGTGAGCCGCAAAGGCGCCATCAAAGCACCGTAACTATTGAGTTTTACGAAACATCAAAACTCGAACGCGAGGCCCATGGCCCACGTGTTCGCCCCGACCCGCAGCGCGTTCGACTGGGCGATCCCGTTGAGCGTGCTGAAGTAGTACTCGGCGTAGAAGTACGTGTTGTTGATCCCCACCGACTGGTCGAGGTTCACGGCGGCGCCGCGGTCGATGAAGTTCAGCGCGAGCGCCGCGCCGAGCGCGAAGTGGGTCCCGAACGAGTACCCCTTCCCGGAGACGGGCCCCGCGCCGGTTTGGTACTCGGCCGTACCGCCCGTGTTCGCCGCGCGCCAGAGCCCGAGACCGAGGCCGGCCTTTCCGTAGGGGACGATCGGCACGCCGAAGTCGCGCCAGAGCACGTCGGCACGAAGCACGGCGACCGCGTAGGACTGCCAGATGTCGAGGGAGGTCTCGTCCCCCGAGGGGCTGTTGTCCCGGAGCAGGCGGGCCGTGTCGCTCATGTTCGTGTAGCCGAACCCGAGGCCAGGTCCGATCGAGCCGAGGTGCGGGATACGAAAGGCTTGCCAGTCGAGCTCCCCCGCGAACATGAGGCGAGGCATCGTGCCGAACGTCGACTCGTAGGGCTTCCCCGTGAGGCCCGGCTCGCTGTCGATCTGCGGGACGTACGGGGAGAACCGAACCTCGGCGGCGAACCGCTGCGGGCTCTCGTATTTCGAGTGCCGCGTGAGGGACGACTCGGCGCAAGCTTCGGGACTTACGAGCACGCACGGGGCCGCGGCCAGGACACCGGCAAGCACGAAACAAAGGCGCGACGGCCTCATCACGACACCACCTTCTTCTTCGAACGACGACGCATCATGGCCCCGAGCGCGGCCACGAAGGGCACCGCGGCGGCGAGGCTCCCCTCGGACGAGCCCTCGGCCGAGCATCCCCCGGCTTGGCCCCCGGAGCTCCGGTAAATGTCCCAAAAGTCCGTGGTCTGCCCGGGCGTCGCGCACTGAGGAGTCGACAACGTCCCCACGTTGTCGAACGAGTCGACGGCGGCCACCGAGACCGCGTACTTCGTGTCGTTCCGGAGCTTGGAATCGAACGCGGTCTCGACGACCACGCGACTGCCGGTGTTCCCCCCGAGCTCGGCGCAGAGGTACTTCGCGTCCGGGAGGACCGGGGCCCCGCCGTCGGACTGCGACGGGACGAGCACCGACGAGCTGCACTGCGCGCTCCCCGTGGATACGGTCTCGGTGCGCTTGGTGCAGGCGGCGTCGACCGGCTCGGCGTCCTCTCCGGCGTCGAGCGAGGCGCTGGCGTCGGGGCAGACCTCGACCTCTCGGGTGGTCGTCGTCGAGGACGTCGGGCGGTCGTCGCAGTAGACGCGTACACCACGCTGGTCGGTGACCCCGGCCTCGCCGACGGCGTCGAACGTGACGATGAGGCGCGTGTTGCCGGGGAGCACCTGGAGGCCCGTGAGCGCGGCGGGGCCCTGCGTCTTCACCTGGATGTCGACCTGATCGGTGGTACCGATCGGGTCCGTCCCGGTGCCCTGGAACCACATGAAATAAAGGCTGAAGGTCGACAGCGCGATCCCGGAGCACACGGAAGGATCGCCCGTCGCGTCGATCACGTTCGTGCCCGTGCTCCTCTTGATGATGTTGCGGACGGGGATGCGAATCGTGCCGGTCTGCGCGATCGTGAGGTTGCCGAACGGGCGCCAGCACTGCTGGGTCGTCCCCGTGCGCGCTGCGATGGGCTTGCAGTCCTGCTGCCCGGCCCAGACCTCGAGCGTCTTGTTCGCGTCGCCGCCCGACGTCACGTAGTTGATCTCGAGCACCTGGTTCGCCAGGCAGTCGGCGTAGTTGATGGCCTCGGGGTTGATCTGGCGTTTGGTCACGGTCTTTCCGTCCGGGGTGAGGCGGAGGAGAGACTGCTTGTTGCTGATCGTGACGGACTGTGCCTGAGCGGCGCCCGCGGCGAGGAGGACGCCGAGCAGCGCGAGGCACGCAGGAAGGGTGCGAAATCGAGGCATCGGGCGGCCTTCAGCATAGCCCGTGCCACCCGAAAACCCTCGTAGAATCGGCGGCTCCGAACCCCACGCACGCCAACGTGGCACGGGACCGACAGCGCGCGCCCGGGCCATGACAGAATGGCAAAACGACCCGCTTCAGGTCGGTTTCGCTTGCGCGCGGACGCCCCTCAGTCTTCGTGGGAGTCGGGCTGGGCCGGCGTCTCGGGGCCCTCTTCGATCCCGAGCTCGCCCGTGGAGAGCTTGAACCCGACGAGGCGCGTGGCCGCGGGCGTCTCGCACCGGAGCTCGCCTTTGATGTTCCCCTTCGCCAAGAGCTCCTGCACGCGCTGCACCGACTCGCGGCTCGTGTGGTGCACCCCGTAGACGTGCCTCCCCCCCTGCACCGTCTCGAGCAACGTGAGCCCTTCGACCTCGTGATGACCCGCGAGGAGACGCCGCACCTCTTGGTAGCTCCCGTGCTGCGGGGGGACGGGCCCGAGCGCGAGGAAGTAGCTCGCGTGGCACTCGGCGAGCGGCGGGGGCGCGGGCCGTGGGATGTCGGGCCACTCGACGAACGTCGGCGCGGCGCTCTTGTGCAAGAGCGAGTGGAGGAGATCGTCGCCGTCCTCGATCGAGGCCGCGACCCAGACCTCGTCGACCGATCGCGCCGACACGGTGAGCGGGACGAACTGCGGAGGCTTCTGGAGGACGTATTTTCCGGCGATCTTCGAGTACACGTAGTGCGACTCTTCGCGGAGCTTCGGCAGGGGCACGGGCCGCCATGCCCCTTTGGGCTCACGCCTCCAGACCTGCGCCGTGCGGGCCGCGAGCTGGGTCTCGACGACGAAGAGAGCGCCGTCGATCCCCTCCGAGAACGAGAGGATCTCCGCGAACTGCTCCGGTATGTCGATCGCCGTCCAGGACTTCCCGTCCCACTTCGCGGCGTACGGGCGCTCACCTCCGGCCGCCGAGATGGTCGCGGTCACGAAGACCCCGGTCTTCTGCGTATGGAGGTGCACCGCCTTGACCTTGGCGTCCTTGGGGAGAGTGAACGGGAGCGTGTCGAGCGTGCCGGTCTTCGCGCCGCCCGAGAACCGTTGCACCACGACGCGACCGTCGGCTTCACGGCACGCACGCCCCGCGACGATGACCTCGCCGCTCCGCGCGCCGACCGTGTCCCAACAGTATTGCGGCGCGAGAGACAGGCCCGAGGGTTTCGCCTCGGTGGCGACGATGTCGAGCCGAGCCTTGGCGTACGGCTGTGGCGCCGACTTGTTCCCGACGAGCACGTACGCGCCTTGTTCGGAGACCGCCACCGACACGTAGGTCTCTGCCCCACTCGCGCGGTTCGAGGGGCCCACCGTGCCCCCTTTCACCCGGCGCACCGAGTTGCCGATCGTCGTCGCCGAGAAGGTATAGAAGTCGTCCGGCGTGCCGCCCACGGCCAGGATCTCGCTCGCGTCCTCGATCTTCGCGAGCGGCTTGGTGAGGTCCGAGGTGCTCGCGACCATCACCCCGGACGAGACGAAATCGCCCTGGCCGAGCTGTGCGTGAAGCCGCGTGATGCCGTTGCGGCTGCGTGTGTGCACCGCGAAGGGCATCTCGACCGCGTTGACCACCGCCGCAGTCGGGCCCTTCGGCCCCTGCGCGCCCGTTTCGGGCCCCGTGGGGCCCTTGAAGACGGTCGGACCGCATGCGGAGGACACGAGGGCCCCGAGGAGCGCCAGGAGGAACGGAGATCGACGCATAGCGCCATTCAAAGTACCTCAGAAGCGCCCTCGTGACAGCACGGAAGGGCAGCATCCGCGCGAGAAATTTCCTATAGAAGGACCCCATGTCGCGCCTCGTCCCCGCTCGAACCGCTCGCCCCTCCGACGACCCCATCTTCGCGCTGAACCGCGAGGCCACTGCTCGAAAGTCGAAGGGGGAGGCCATCGTCAACGCGACCGTCGGCGCCCTGCTCGACGACGCGGGTCGGCTCGCGATCCTGCCCTCGACCGCACGCGCCATCCACGAGGTGCCCGACGCCGAGTGGGCCGCCTACGCCCCGATCGCCGGCACGCCCGAGTTCGTGCGCGCGGTGATCGACGATCTCTTCTCGCTCACGCCCGAGCTCGCGGCCGCCGCGTGCGGCGTCGCGACGCCAGGTGGCACGGGCGCGCTCCGCCACGCGATCGCCAACTTCCTCGAGCCCGGGCAGAAGCTCCTCACGACCTCGTACTACTGGGGCCCGTACCAGACCCTCGCCGACGAGGGTGACCGCGGCATCGAGACGTTCCGCATGTTCGACGACGGCGGAGGCCTCGACGTCACCGCGCTCGACGCCGCCCTCGGCGCGCAGCTCGCAAAACAAGGGCGCGCGCTGATTTTCTTGAACGACCCATGCCACAACCCGACCGGGTACTCGATGAGCATGGAGGAGTGGGAGAAGGTCGCGGCGGTGCTCGCGCGCCACGCCGAGAAGGCTCCCGTGACGCTCCTCAGCGACATGGCGTACTTCACCTTCGCCGACGGCGAGCCCCGCGCGTTCATGCGGTTCCTCGCGCCGCTGCTCGGGAAATGTGGGCTCCTCTTCGCGTGGAGCGCGTCGAAATCGTTCACGCACTACGGCCTCCGCGTCGGCGCGCTCGTGGCCTGCGAGCCCGATCCCGTCGAGCGCGCGCGTGTCGAGGCGGCGCTCACCTACTCGTGCCGCGGCACGTGGTCGAACTGCAACCGCGGCGGGCTCTACGCCGTCACCAAGCTCCTCACCGATCCGGCGCTGAAGGCCGCGTGCGATGCCGAGCGAAACGCGCTCAAAGAGAACCTGCGGGCCCGCGTGGCCGCGTTCAACGCCAAGGCCAAAGGCAAGCTCCGCTATCCGCGCTACGACGGGGGTTTCTTCGTCACCGTGTTCGCCGACGACGCCGAGGCGCGCGCCGCTCGTATGCGCGAAAAAGGGGTCTTCGTCGTTCCCGGGAAGGGCACGCTGCGCGTCGCGTTGTGTGGCGTGGCCGAGAAGGACATCGACACTCTCGTCGCAGCCTTGGCCGACTGACGCGGCATCACGTCGAGCGCCCGAGGTACCTTCGCTTGTGTCGTCTGCACGAGCGAAGGTACGCTCGAAGCCATCAAGGGAAGCATGGGGGGGAACGTGGAGCTCGACCAAGCACTAGCGGCCGCCGAAGCGGAGGTCCCCGAGTGTGTCGCGGTGAGCTACGTCGACGCGACGACGGGAGCCTTGTTGGGGTTGCGAGCGTCGGATCCCATCGCGCACGGAGGGGCCGCACTGGTCGCTGCATCGACCACCGAGCTCCTGCGGAGCGCCGCGCTCGCGGCGGCCGAGTCCGTCTTCGACCGGGGCCGACACGAGCGCGCGCCGTCGCCCACCGAGGAGATCGTCGTCACGGCACGAGAGCACGTGCACCTCGTCATCCGCTTGAAAACAAGGCGAAAGCGCGCCGTCGTGTTCGTCTGCCGCGCGAGCGTCGAGGCCGACGTCGCCCTCGGCCACGCGCGGGCAGCGGCCGCCGCGCTCGAAGCCACCACGCGTGATCCCTTCGAGCGCGGCTCCACCACGTAGCTGCGCCGCGCGGCACTTGCGAGGTCGGGAGAACACGCCCATCATGAGAGGCGCGAGGGAGAGTTTCGCCCTCGTGGGGGAGGCGACCGTGAGGGGCGAGCCATGACACATCCTGGGGAGCCGGACGATCGCGTCGAGGTCGACGAAGCGCCTCCGCCGAGCGTCGGTGTGGCGCGAAATGGCTCGTCTCTCGTGGCTCGGCTCCTCGAGCACGTCGAGAGCATCGCGGGTGGGCAAACGGGCGAGGTGGACGTATGCGGAGCCTCCGCTCGCATCGGCACCATCTACGTCGAAGCCGGAGAGATCTGTTGGGCGGCCGAGGTCGGTTCGGGGCGCACGCTCACCGAGCGCCTCCTCCGACGAGGCTCGCTCGGTCGCAGCGAGCTCGAGGCCACCTTCCGGCACTGCCAGCAGACGGGCGCGCCTCTCGGCGAGGTGTTGGTCGAGCGCGGGCACCTCACGGCAGACGCGTTTCGTGCAGCCCTCCGCGAGCACACGTGGGAGGCCCTGCTCGGCTTCGCGCACCTCGCCGGAGACCTGACGTTCGCACCCCGAAAGCGGAGCTACGATCCGAAGTTTCGGTTTTCCGCCTGTGATCTCCTGCTCGCCGCCGCGCGGAGGTTCTCGCCCGAGGCGGTCGCGCGGGCCACCGCCGTGCTCGAGCGCGCGTGCGGGGAGAGCGCGTCGGGGATGGCATTCAACGCCGAGCTCGGCGGCGAACGGTGGTTGGTGGCGAGTGTCGGAGAATGTGGTCATTCCGCGTCCGACCTCGCCGTTCTCTCGGAGCTCGCGAGCTCGCTCGTGCTTCTCGGGCAGCGTATCGGGCCGTACCACGAGGCCACGGCGCTCTTCGGTACGAACGGCGATGGCACGTTCGTGTGGCGGGACGGCCCCTTGCTGCTGCTCGCGCGCACGGCGAGCGCCTCCGCGTCGAAGACGATGCTCGCCTCCCTCGGCGCGCTCGGTGGCCCCGTATCGCAGACGAGCCCGATCGGCCTCGAGCCGACCGGCGGCGCGGCTCCCCTCGGCGTGCGCATGCCTGCCCCGAGCGAACGGACGAGCACGCCTACGCTCGTCCCCGGCCGCCGCCCCGACCGAAGCTGAGCGAAGCGAGACGCGCGCTATCGCGCGGCCGTGAACGCCACGATGCCGGCCACGACGCCGCCGATGACCATCATGAACACCATCGAGACGACGACGATGACCGTCACGAGGCTGGACGTGCGCGCGACCGACTGGGCCACGGCGACCTGCTGGAGATGCACGGCTCCCATCGGGTTTCCGCCGCCGAAAGGCGTGACAGGCGGGGGTGCGCCCGGGCCGACCTGGACGCTCGTACCGATGAGGTGCACTTGACCGTGCGGAGCGTTGGCGATGAGCCCCTCGAAGGCGTCGGGGATGCCGTTCCCGTTGCGATCCGCCATCATCTGGTTGACCACCGCGACCTGCTGCGCGGCCCGCGCGTGATGCGGAAGCACCGTGCCGCAGTACGTGCAGCTCGGCTTGGCCATGTCCATGGGGGTGAGCGTCCCGCCGCAGGTGGGGCAACGTAGGTCCGACATCCCCCAATCATCGCACGTCGCCGGGCGTGCGGCGAGTCCGAGGCCCGACTCCGCGCCTTCGTGCTACCGTCCGTTCGAGAGCCTCCGGGGACATCGTCGTGCCAGCTCGTCCACTCCTCCAGCCCCTCTCCGTCGTCGATGGAAAGTACACGCTTTTGTCGCACCTCGGTGAGGGCGGCATGGGCGTGGTCTTTGCGGCCGAGGGGCCCGACGGAACGCGCGTGGCGCTGAAGGCCATCGGCGCGTCGAAGGCGTCCGAGGAGGCCGAGCGCCGGGCACGCTTCGAGCGCGAAATCTCGGTCTGTCGCTCGATCTCTCACCCGAACCTCATGCCGATCCTCGACCACGGCGTCGACGGGGCGACGGGCTCCCCGTACCTCGTGATGCCGCTGCTCGTCGGTGAGGACCTCGAGACCATCCTCCAGCGGGAGACCGTGCTCGAGCCGGGCGCCGCGGTTCGTGTCGTGCTCCAGGCGTGCCGTGGCCTCTCGCTGCTGCATCAGGGCGGGATCGTCCACCGCGACGTGAAGCCCTCGAACCTCTTCCTCGAGCGCTCCCCCGAGGGCCTCGTCACGGTCCGCGTCTCCGACTTCGGCCTCGCGAAGCTCGGCGAGCTATCGGGCACCCTCACGGCGTCCGGCACGGGCATGGGCTCGCCCGCCTACATGGCGCCCGAGCAGTCGACGAGCGCCAAGCATGCCGACGCGCGCGCCGATCTCTGGGGGCTCGCGATGGTGCTCTACCACGCCCTCGCGGGGCGCCCGGCGTTCGAACGTGCAGGGTCGTTCTTCCACTACGTGGTCGACTCGGCTCGCGACGTGCCGCACGTGCAAGACAACGCGCCGTGGGTCCCGCCGGCCCTGGCCCGGGCGCTCCACGCGGCGCTCCTGCGCTCGCCCGACGCGCGCTGGCCCGACGTGGGCGAGATGGCCCTCGGTCTCGAGATGGCGGTTGGGGCCGACGTCGCGGAGGCGAAGTTGCACGTGTCCGACCTCGTGTCTCTCTCTCCGGCGACGCGCGCGCAGGTGGCGCCGCGCGCCGTGCTCCCCTTGACGTGGCACGAGCTGCTCCGCGGCTGACGGGCCGTCGATCCTCGCGCCGCCGGGCTCGTCGGGCGCCGCGCGTTACCTACGCGATGCCGAGCTTGCGCTCGAGGTCGTCGACGAAGCGCTTCGCCTCCGCGAGGCCGCATTTCGTAGCCTCGTGATAGATCTTGATGGCGAGGATTTTGTTGCCCCCACGGAGGTGCTCGACCACCCCCTCGGGCACGGCGGGGATCTCGAGCTTCGCGGGAGGAGGCGCGCCGGGCCACGACAACGCGACCCGGCAATAGGGACAGGCCGCGACGCCGTGGGGCACGGGCGCACCACACGACGGGCACGAGATGACGCTCACCATACGCCCGAGACTACAGGGAACTGGGGCGCGGCGCGCATCACGAATCGGGTCGACGCTCACGGCGACGGAGGACGACGCAGATCCCATTTTCTGCGCGTGACCATGTCCTCGGGTACCTTCGTTCGTATGGCCGACGTCACACGTCACGAGGGAGAGCTCGAGTCGCTCGCGCTCTCCCTGGGAAACGAGAGCACCCTCGTGCTGGCGCCCGAGCGCGGAGGCATCGCGACGAGGCTTCGCCTCGGCGGCGCAGAGATCTTCTACCTCGATCGCGCGACCTTGCTCGATCCGACGAAGAACGTGCGAGGGGGCAACCCCGTGCTCTTCCCACAGCCGGGGAAGCTCGAAGGCGACGCGTACGAGGCGCGCGGCGCGCGCTACACGATGAAACAACACGGGTTCGCGCGCACGCTCCCTTGGGCGGTCGAACGCACGTCCGCCACACCACACCCCTCCGCTACGCTCACGCTCGCATCGAGTGACGCGACCCGAGCCCAGTACCCTTGGGACTTTCGTGCAGAGTACACGTACACGCTCACGGGGCGCGCGATGCGAGTCGACATGAGCTTCACCCACACGGGGACCTCGGGGCCACCGATGCCGTTCGGGGCCGGTTTTCACCCGTATTTTCTCGTGCCCGACGCCGACAAGGGGCGCGTCGTGCTCGGCACGGAGGCCACACGCGGGTTCGACAACGTCACGAAGACGACGGGACCCGTGGCGCTCGATCTCACCCGCGACGAGCTCGACGTCCACCTCGACGACCACGGGGATCGGCCGTTCTCGCTCACGACCCCGTCGTACGCCCTCGCCCTCCGCGCATCACCCGCCATGTGGCGCTGGGTCGTGTGGACTCTCGCGGGAAAGGACTTCGTGTGCGTCGAGCCATGGACGTGCGCCGGCAATGCCCTCGGCACGGGGGAGTCGCTCCTCCGACTCGAGCCCGGCCAACGCCTCGATCTCTTTATGGAAATCGAACGTACGGCCTGAGCCCGATCCCACCGGCGCGCGTCGTCGGGCGGGCGATCAGGCCGACGCGCGCGCGACGTGCTTGTCGACGATGACCATGACCTCGCTGTCGGTGAGGATCTGGTCGCGCTCCTTCGCCGCCTGGAGGATCTCGGCGACGAGGGCCTCGCTCGTCGGGATGCCGCGCTCCTTCAAGTAGAAGTTCACGTTGGAGGCGCCGCTCATGAAGCCGATGCAGATCTCCTGCTTGCGGCCGAACATGCCCGCCGGGACGCCCGAGTAGATGCGATCGGCGAGCCAGTCGTCGCCCTTCGCCATGGCCTTGATGATCGCCGCGGCGTGCACGCCGGTGGCCGTGCGGAAGGCGTCGCGCCCCACGAGAGGGTAGTTGATGGGCACCTGCCACCCCACCGCCCGCGCCACGGCCTCGCAGTACGCGAGGAGCTTCGTGAGGTCTTGGTCGAGCTGCCCGAGGAGCTTCATGTTCAACAAGAAGAGCTCCATTTGGGCGTTGCCCACGCGCTCGCCGATGCCGAGCCCGGTCGCGTGCACACGATCGGCGCCGAACTCGAGCGCCCAGATCGCGTTCTCGAGGGCGAACCCGCGATCGTTGTGGCCGTGCCAGTCGATGCCGACCTCGGCGCCCGTGCCAGCGACCACGCTCTTCGTGAACTGGACCAGGTTGCGCACGCCGTCCGGGGTGGCGTGCCCCACCGTGTCGGAGAGGCAGAGGCGCTTGGCGCCGTGGTCGATGGCCGCGCGGAAGAGCGTCGTGAGCACCTCGGGGCGCGAGCGCGTCGTGTCCTCGGTGACGTAGGCCACGTCGAGACCATTTTTGACGGCCACGTCGACGGCCTCGGAGCTCCGCTTCACGAGGAGGTCGAGATCCCACTGCTCGGCGTACTGACGAATGGGGCTCGAGCCGATGAACGCGTACACCTCGATCGGGATGCCGACCTTCTGCGAGATGTCGATCATGGGCGTGATGTCGGAGACCACCGTGCGACCGGCGCACGCGATCTTGACCTTCATTTTGCAGTCGACGACCTCCTTGCAGAGGCGCGTGACGTCGTCGTAGGCGCGCTTCGAGCTGCCCGGCAGACCGATGTCGGCCACGTGGATGCCGAGCTCGTCGATGAGGTGCAAGATCTCGAGCTTGTGCTCGATGCCCGGGTCCTTCACCGAGGGGTTCTGGAGGCCGTCCCGCAAGGTCTCGTCGAAGAACGTCGCGTTCTGCGGGACGATGCGGCCCTTTCGGTTGACCTCGTTCCAGTCGAAGATGAGCTCGGACGCGCGCGCGTCGTCGTGGGTCATGGGCGGGAGTATGCCACGAACGGACCATCGTCCGCGCTCCCACGCCGCCTAAATTGTGCCTCGGAGCTCGAGCTTCGCCACGCAGCGTCATGGCCGGCGCACCGGAGCCTTAGGCCCTCTCAGGTGCGAACGTCGGGCCGCACGTGCGTCGCGACGGCGCGAGCGTTCTCGAAAGTTTTTCGAGAAACCCCGAGGGGACCGTAGCATCTCGGGTCATGACCGAGTCGCCCCTCGATGCCGCCAAGCTCCTCGTCGTCCAACCCGGCACGAGGCAGAGCTTCAAACGGCGCGTCATGGACGCGATGCGCACCGTGGTGCCGGCGCCGGGAGCGTTCTTCTGCTTCGGCACGAACGAGCAGCTCGCCTACCGCGAGGGCTCGCGTGTGGTCGACGGGGCGACCCGCGCCGTGACCGGAAAGGACACCCTGCTCTCCGCCGCGTTCGGGTTCGACGCGAAGAGCCTGGTCGTCTCCGGGCGCCGCGCGTACCTCTCCTCGGAGCTCTACCCCGAGGCCGACCGCGTGACGCTCGACTACTTCGCGTCGCACGCCGGAGACGGCTTCACGAAGGCGCTCTTCGTGTTCCTCCACGAAGGCGGGGTGCTCTTCGGGGTCGCGGGGCTCGAGCGGCGCGAGGGCGACCCCGAGTTCTCGTCCGACGACGTCGCGGCCCTCGAGGCGCTCTCGCCTTTCGTGGTGACTCAGAGCCGCTCGCAGCTCGCGTACGACGATCTCTCGCGCGAGGCGTCGGCGCTCCGCGCGCTCCAACGCGGGGCGAGCACGCTCGTCGTCGTCGACCGTGACAAAGGCACTGTGCTCTGGGCCGCGAACCGCGAGCGCGGAGTCGACTGGGACGCAGAAATTTCCCCGAATCGGAAGGCGATCGTCGACGCGGCCGAGCAGTCTCTCGAGGCGCGCGCGCGGGGCGAGGCCCTCCCGACACCACCGGCCCTCCCGTTCGGCTCGGTCGCCCACGTGGCCAAGCTCGAGGGAGATCCCGTGTTCGGTGGCGCGCGCTGCGCGGTGCTCCGCGTCGACGCGCTGGAGAAGGCCGCCGCGGCTCCCCTCGAAGGGCTCTCGAGGCGCGAGCGCGAAATCGCGCGGCTCCTCGTCGCAGGCTACAGCGGCGTGAACGTCGCGGCGATCGCCGGTCTCTCCGAAAACACGGTGCGAACCTACGTGCGGCGCCTCTACGCCAAGCTCGGAGTCTCGAACCGCGCCGACCTCGTACGAAAGCTCGTCTCCCCCGAGCCGCGCTCGTCGGGCGGCGCCCAGAGCGTGCTCTCCCCTCCCCCGGACTCCGCCCTCGCCCACGGCGACGACACCCTCGACTGAACGGCACACCACCATGCCCCTCCACCTCGAGCCCCTCTCCACCGACCACGTCTCCCACGTCATGACGTGGGTGAACGACCGCGAGGTCATGCAGTACTTCGCCACGCGGCAGACCGAGATCTCGGAGGCCGAGGAGCAGGCGTACATCGAGCGCCTCGTCGCTTCGCCCAACGACCGCGCGTACTCGGTGTTCGACGACGAGGTGTACGTCGGCCAGGTGAGCCTCAATCAGATCTACTGGCCCGCCAAAAACGCTCGTCTTTTCGTGGTGATACGAAAGAACCTCCAGGGCCGCGGGTACGGCACGTCGGCCGTCGCCAAGGCCCTCGAGATGGCGTTCGGAGAGCTCGGCCTCCGCAAGGTCTGGCTCATCGTCCGCAAAGACAACCGCCACGCGCAGGCGATGTATCTCCGCCTCGGATTCGACTTCGAAGGCGTCCTCCGGGACGAGTACGCCGTGGGCGGCGTCTACTACGACATGGTGCGCATGGCGAAGCTCGCGCCCCCGGTCGTTTGACGAAAAGCTCCGTCGCTCGGCGCTACGGACGAGGGCGCTGCCACTCGCCCTTCTGCACGACGGGGAGCTGCAGGGCCCGCTCGCGGTCGAGGTCGAGGTTGCCGATGTGGAGACACAGAGGCGTCTGGACCCACTTGTAGATGCTCTGCGTGAAGAGCCTCGCGAACTTGGTGGTCCACGCGTCGAGGGTCGCGCGATCGTGCTCGGGGAACATCGAGACGAGCGCCTCGCACACCTCGCTCGGGGCCATCTTCTCGCCCGCGTAGAGCGCGAAGCACGCGTCGAGCACGGGGAACGGCATGAGATCGCGCTCGTCCTCTTGGTTGTCGGCGAGCTCGGCCGAGGCCGGTTTCTCGAGGGTGAGGCGGATCCCTTCGGAGCCGGTCGTCTCGAGGAGGTAGTCGAGGATCGCGTTCACCACGGTCTTCGGGACGTTCGCGATCACGCTCAGCGCGCCTTCCATGTCGCCGCCGATCGTCGTGTACCCGACCGACTTTTCGCTCATGTTGCTCGTCTGGAGGAAGAGCCCGGCCGCGCTGTTCGACCAGTTCCACATGCGCTCCCCGCGGAGGCGCGCCTGGACGTTCTGCCGCGTCATCGGAGAGATGGCCTCGCCCGCCTGCAGCATGGTCTCGACGGCCTGGAGCTCGGGCGCCACGGCGTCGTCGATGGGCACGACCGCGAAGGGCACACCGAGCTCGGTCGCGGCGGCGTGCGCGGCCTTGCGAGTCTCGTCCGAGGAGTGGCGCGACGGCATGAAGAACGCACGGAGAGTCTCGCGCGCCTTCGTGTCGCGGACCTCCTTCGATTCGTTCGCGTAGCGCGTGTCGATGTAGCGGCGCGCGAGCCAGAGGCAGAGGAGAGAGTCACGGCCTCCCGAGAGGGCGACCCCGATCGTCTTGAAGGCCCCGGTCTTCTCGAAGTAGTCGCCGATGCCGAGCGCGAGCGCGTCGAGGATGTCCTCGAAGAAACGCTCCCGGGGCCCGCGCACCTCGCCGGGCGGCGCGAACGCGGGGAGGAAGAAGCTCTGGTTCTTGGGGGCCGGGTAGCGGAGCGACTCGCGCCGTGTGGTCTCCGCTTCGACCTCGACGTGCGCGACGCCGACCTCGGCCGCGGCGAACGCCATCTGGTCGTGGCGCCAGGTGGTGTTCTCCGTGCGGAGGCGCGCGGTGCGATCGAGATCGACCGTAACCGCCGAGATTCCTTCGCGAAATCGAGGCACGTCGAGCAGAAGCCGACCGTTCTGTGCCACGTAGCCGCCCCCGTCGAAGACGAGCCCGTCGTTCGCACCGACCAGGTTCGCGTACACGACGGTCACCTGGTTGTCGCCCGCGCGGGTGGCGATCATCTCACGGCGCGTGTCGACCACCCCGAGGCGGAAGGGCGACGCCGAGAGGTTCAAGACGAGCTCCGCGCCCGCGTACGAACGGCGACGCATAGGGCCGTCGGGGGACCAGATGTCCTCGCACACCTCGAGGGCGACCGTGCCGAAGTCGAGGTCGAACACGAGATCGCCGAAGGGCACCCCGGAGACCTCGTCGAGCATGCCGGGCACACCGTTCGCGAGCGTTCGTTGCTCGTAGAAGACGTTGTACGTGGGGAGCTTCTCCTTCGGGACGATGCCGTAGACCTCCCCCGCGTGCACGAGGGCCGCGCAGTTGTAGACGTGCGCGCCACGCGCCACCGTGAGGCCCACGGCCGACACCACGCCGTGGCCCTTCGTCGCCTCGGCGAAGCGCGTGAGCTCGTGCCACTGGGCGGACACGAACGCCCTCCACTGGACGAGATCCTCCGGGGCATAGCCCGCGAAGAGTTGCTCGGGGTACACGAGCACCGTCACGCCGTCGTCCGCGGCCTGCTTCGACAAAGCGATCGCCCGATCGCAGTTGCTCGTGACCGCACCTACGGTCGTATTCACGTTGGCGATGCCCACTCGAACGAGCCTCATGCGTACGCTCCTCCCGACGATCGATAGGGGCCGATGGTCGCACGTTCCAGGGCTATTTCACCGACGATTTCGGCGAAGTCAGCGGAACGCTTCGGCGAGCGCTCGAAACACGGCGACGTGCGCGCGGATCGTGCGATCGATGTCGCGCCCGTACCCGCCACCGAGGGTGGCCACGATGGGGACACCGAGCCGCTTCGCGAGCGCGTACACCCGGGCGTCCCGCCGGGCGAGCCCGTCGAGGGAGAGGGACATCCGACCGAGCCTGTCGCCTTCGAGGCCGTCGACGCCCGACTGGTAGAGCACCAGCTCCGGCCGGAACGCGGCGACCTGCTCGAGCGCCTCGTCGAGGGCCCGGAGGTACGTCGTGTCGTCGCAGCCGTCGGGGAGGCCGACGTCGAGGGAGCTCTGCTCCTTCTGGAACGGGTAGTTCTTGGCCCCGTGGAGCGACAGGGTGAAGACGCTCGGATCTCCAGAGAAAATGGCCGCCGTACCGTTGCCCTGGTGCACGTCGAGGTCCACGATCGCGACGCGGCGGAGGCCGTGATCCCGCTGCGCCACCCGCACGGCCACCGCGAGATCGTTGAAGACGCAGAAGCCCTCCCCGCGGTCGGGAAAGGCGTGGTGCGTGCCTCCCGCGATGTGACCGGCCGCCCCGAGCGACATGGCCCACTCGAGCGCCGCGAGGGTGCCTCCGACGCTGCGTGTCGCGCGGACGACGAGGGACTCCGACCATGGAAAACCGAGGCGCCGGACACGCGGTGTGTCGAGCGTGCCGTCGCGCACCGCCGCGACGTAGGTCCGGTCGTGCACGAGCTCGAGATCGGCGACGCTCGCCGGAGCCCCGAGGAGAAGGGCGCCTGGGAGGGCGTGGTCGAGCGCGGCGTAGATCCGATCGTACTTCCCGATGGGAAACTTGTGCCCCCTCGGGAGCATCAGCGCGTGCATATTCTCGGTAAATACGAGCTTCACGGGCCATCCGATGCCGGCCCACCCGGGGCCACTTCGCCGCTATCCTTGCCGAGCACCGCCGACTTGTCAGCGGCCATGGAACTTTTTCGCCCGTGGTGCGTCGACTCTTTCCACCGCGCCGCGCAAGAGCCCGAGCGCCCCACCGAGAGGCCATCGATGACGTTTCGCCGGTTTTTTCCCGTCCCCGTGATGTTGGTCGTGTCGATCTGGGGGCAGGGCTGCGCCAAAGGGGACGCGCCGGAGGCCGCCAGCACCACCGAAGCGCCGACGACCCGCGCGAAGGGAGAAGAGGGCGATCTCGGGGCCAAGAAGGACAAGGCCGCCGAAGAGAGCCCCGTCGCGGCCGACCCGGCGAAGGCAGGTCCCATCACGGCGACGGCCGCCCCCGGAGCGCCGGCGGCGCAGGCGAACGACGGGCTCTTCGGGCCTCAAGGCGCGACGGGAGGAGGAGGCGCAGCCCCGGGGTACGGCATCGGGCACGGGTCCCCGGCGCCGGCTCCGCGCGCCCTGAAGCCTGCGAGCGCCGAGTCCAAGATGCGAGGCGCGACGGCCCCCGTCACGATCCCCCTCGGAGGGGCCCAGGCCGCCAGATCCCTCCAGGAGGTGGCGCCGGTCGACGCTCCCGCGAGGGCGCCCCAACCGAAGCTCGATCCGAACGCCCGCTACGCCACGACCTACCGCCCCGGCGGCGCCGCGCTCGCGGCCTTCGACGCGTCGGTCCAGAAGGGCGACATCCCTGCAGAGTACAAGGACCTCGTCGGTGACTTCGGCTCGCGGTACGCACCGCAGATGGACGCCCCGAAAGAGCAGGCTCTCTCGTTCCGAACCGACCTCGAGCGCTCCAAGGTCGCCCCCGCCGGCGGGCTCCTGAACTTCCGTATCGCCATTCGCTCGAGCGCCGTCGAGACGAAGCGCGTCCCGCTCTCCGTCCACCTCGTCCTCGACGTGTCCGGCTCGATGAGCGGCGCCGCGATCGACAACGCGAGGAAGGCCGCCGCGAGCCTCGTCGAGCGCCTCGACCCGTCCGACGATTTCTCCCTCGTGACCTTCTCGAGCTCGGCGGAGGTGCGCGTCCCCGACGGCCCCGTCGGCGCACGCCGGAAGCAAATCCTCTCGACCATCGCCGAGGTGCAGGCAAACGGGGGCACGAACATCTCGTCGGGCCTCGATCTCGGCTACGCCGAGGCGCACAAGCCAGGAATTTCCCAGGATGCCGTGAAGATCGTGATGCTGCTCTCGGACGGGCACGCGAACGGCGGAGACACGAACCCGAAGTCGCTCGCGGAGCGGTCGGCGCGCGCCTTCCAAGACGGCATCCAGACGAGCTCGTTCGGCCTCGGCGCCGACTTCGACGCGCCCCTCATGAGCTCGATCGCCGATCGCGGGGCGGGCGGCTACTACTACCTGGCCGACTCGACGCAGATCGCCGGCGCGCTCGCCAAGGAGATGGACTCGCGGCTCGTGCCGGCCGCGCTCGGCGTCGAGGTGAGGGTGCGCCTCCGGCCCGACATCGCCCCCGTGCGCGTGTACGGCTCGCGCGCGCTCGATCAGACCGAGGCCGCGCAGGTGCGCGCCCAAGAGGTCGCGATGGACAAAAACGCCGAGAAGAAGGGCATCAAACGCGACCGCCAAGAAGACGCCGTGGGCGGGATGCGCTTCTTCATGCCCGCCTTCGCGAAGGACGACCGGCACGCGATCCTCATGCAGGTCGAGGTGCCCCCGGGGACGGGCGAGCGCCCGTTCGCGACGGTGGAGGTAAAGTACAAGGATCGGATCCGGAAGAAGAACGTGACCGACGAGATCTCCGTGAAGCTCGAGTACGCGAAGGACGACGCGGAGAGCGCACGGTCGGCCGAGCCGAGCGTCGTCGCCACGGCCCAAGCGTTCCTCGCGGGCGACTCGATCGTCGCGGCCGAGCGCCTCGTCGACGGGCAGAACCGCCTCGCGGCGATGCGGCTCCTGCAGGAGCGCGCCGAGCTCTTGAAGCGCGCCGCCGTGACGCTGAACGAGGCTCGCCTCGGGGAGGACGCCCTCCGCCTCGCGCGCCTGTCTCGCGCGGTCGGCGGCCCCGGCCAAGTGAAGGACGCCCTGCCGCTCGCGGTGCTTCTCCGCGGCTCGTCGTACGGGTATCTCAAGTAGGCCATGCCGTCTCCGTCGGAGCGAAGCCGAAAAGGACCTCTTGCGCTCACCGTGCTCGGCGCGCTCGTGGTGGCGATGGGCCTCGGCGTCGCGAGCCAGAAGCCCGAAGCTCCTCCCGCGCGCGCCGTGGCGCTCGGGCAGCTCCAGCCCGTGTCGATGCCGGATCTCAAGCCCGGCGAGGAGATCGTCCTGCGCGGCTCGGTGCGCACGACGTTCGACGGCACCGTGTACGACGCGCTCTCTCGCATCGACACGACGCCAGCAGGCACGACGACGCGCCGAGGGGGCCTGTTCGAGCCCGAGACGAGCGGCTTTCGTGTCGCGAGCTACGACCCCGCCACTCACGAAGCGCACCTTGTGGTCACGGGTACGTCCGGTTCGGCGTGCGCAGCGCTCGGCGTCGCAGCTCCGTGCCTCGTGCCCCTCGTGCGCGAGGCCGCCCAAGAGAGGCTCCTCACCGAAGCCGAGCTCCGCGCCACGCTCCAGGGAGCCATCACGGCGGACGTACCGCTCGCACCACCGGTCGGGCCGCCCGCGAGCCGCACGGGAGGCCTCGTCGCCTCGTTCTTCGGCCTCCTCCTTTTGCTCTCGGGCATCGTCGCGTGGGTCTCGGCCGCGCGCACGTCGCCCATGGCGGCCGTGCGTCGCGCCGCGAAGAAAGCGCTCGGAGAGACCCGCGGGGATCGCGCCCACGCGACGGTGCGCGCCAAGATCGACGAGCTCGTGCACCACGCCGAGAAGCTCGACGCGGTCCGAAAGACGACCGCCGCGCGCCTCGCGAAGCTCGACGTGGTCGCGCTCGAGGAGAAGGCCCGGAGGCTCGTGAACCAAGGCGCCGCCGACGACGTGCGCGCGTGGGCCGAACGCGAGCTCTCGTCGGCGCTCGAGGTCCGAGCCGACCACGAGAAGGCCGTGCTCGGCCTCGGGCGAGTCGAGAGCGCGCTCGGGGTCGTGGCCCTCGCCGCCCGCGAGGAGAAGGGCGTTCGCGTGGACGACGCCATCAAGGAAGCCCTCGGCGAGATCGACGACGAGCTCGCCATTCGCGAGGCCGCGCTCGCCGAAGCCGACGAGCTCGTAGCGAAACGGCCGCAGAAGCGGGCGTGACGGCCTGGTCCACACGCCTCGGCCCGCGCCCCTTGCGGCCGGACCATGAAGCTGCTCTCTTGTTCAGTCGTGCCCGATCGACCTGAAATTTCCCGCCCCAAGACCCCTTGGTCCGTCGACCAAGGCATCGACGTCGTCCTCGAGCGGTGGCTCGCGAGCCGAACGGTCAAACCGTGTCTCACGGCCGACCAGGCCCGCGCCGAGGAAGACGGGAGGACGGCCAACGTCCCCGAGACGCTCCACCCAGGCTCCGCCGGGCCCTCGAGAAGCGCGGCATCACCGAGCTCTACGACCACCAGGCCGAGGCGTTCGCGCGAATGCGTGCAGAATCCACGGATCGGGCCCTCGTGGTGGCCACCCCCACGGCGAGCGGAAAGAGCTTCTGTTTCCATCTGCCCGTGCTCGACACGATGGCCAAGAAGGAGGGCGCGCGGGCCATCTACCTCTACCCGACGAAGGCCCTCTCCCGCGACCAGGAGGCGGGCCTCCGCGAGCTCGCCAAAGACGCCGGGCTCACCGTGCCGGCGATCGTCTACGACGGCGACACCCCCGGCGACGCGAGGCGTGTCGCGCGTGAGCGGTCGGGCATCGTGCTCACGAACCCGGACATGCTCCACGCGGGCATCTTGCCGCACCACACGTCGTGGGCGCGAACCTTCCAAAACCTCGAGTACGTGGTCGTCGACGAGATGCACACGTACAAGGGGGTCTTCGGCTCGCACGTGGCGAACGTGCTCCGCAGGCTCCTCCGGGTGGCCAAATTTCACGGAAAGACACCGAAGCTCATCGGCGCCACGGCCACCATCGGCAACCCGCGCGAGCACGCCGCGCGGCTCTTCGGCCTCGACGAAGCGGACGTGCACGCGATCACGGAGAGCGGAGCGCCCCGCGGGAAGAGGCGCTTTTTCGTCTACAATCCGCCGGTCGTGAACTCGGAGCTCGGCATCCGCGCGAGCTACGTCAAACAAGCCGTCAAGCTCACGACCGACCTCGTCCGGGCGCGTGTGCCCACCATCGTGTTCGGCCAGTCGCGCAACAACGTCGAGGTCATGCTCCGCTACCTGCGCGAGCGTGTCCAAGGCGAGATCCCGCCCGGGGCGATCATGGGCTACCGCGGAGGGTACCTCCCCGAGAAGCGGCGCGAGATCGAGCAGAAGCTCCGAGAGGGGGAGATTTTGTGCGTCGTCGCGACGAACGCGCTCGAGCTCGGGATCGACATCGGCGACCTCGACGCCGTGGTCTGCGCGGGCTACCCGGGCAGCATCTCGGCGGTGTGGCAGCGGTTCGGCCGTGCCGGCAGGCGCCGAGCCGAGAGCGTGTGTGTGCTCGTCACCTCGAGCGCGCCGCTCGACCAGTACCTCGCGCGCGAGCCCGACTACCTCTTCGGCGCGCCCATCGAAGAGGCTCGGATCGACCCGGAGAACGTCGAGATCCTCGTGCAGCACCTGAAGTGCGCGGCGTTCGAGCTCCCCTTCAAATCGAACGAGGCCTTCGGCCCACTCGACGTCGAGAGCACCCGCGACGCCCTCGGCTACCTCGTGCGCCACAAGGTGCTGCACGAGGCGAAGGGCGCGTTCCACTGGGCGACCGACGCCTACCCCGCGAACCACGTCTCGCTCCGCTCGGTCTCGTGGGACAACGTGGTCATCATCGACCAGGGCAGCCCGAACGGCGCCGTCCTCGCCGAGATCGACTTCCGCGGCGCGCACACCATGGTGCACGAGCAGGCGATCTACCAGCACGACGCCGAGTGTTGGCAGGTCGAGCGGTTCGACTACGAGAACCACAAGGCCTACGTGCGAAAGGTCGAGCCCGACTACTACACCGACGCGATGACCTACGTGCAGGTCACCGTGCTCGAAAAGTCGGACCACGGCCCTCTCGACGCCGCGCTCCCCGAGTCGGGCTTTCGCGCCGGCCACGGCGAGGTGAGCGTGGTCGAAAAAGTTGTAGGATACAAAAAGATCAAGTTCCACACGCACGAGAACACGGGCTACGGCGAGGTCCACCTCCCCGAGCTCCAGATGCACACGACGGCCTTCTGGCTCTCGGTGCCCGAGCGCGTGTGCGACGAGGTGCTCGGCGGCAAGGCGCAGGCGATCGACGGCCTCCGCGGCGTGGGTGTGGCGCTCGAGCTCGTCGCGACGCTCGCCCTCATGTGCGACCCACGAGACCTCGGCACGACGCTCGGCGACGCCCCGAGTGACGACGACACCGACGAGCTCCCTCAGACGTCGCGGGGCGGGCCGCGGCCGGGTTACGATCCGACGCTGTTCCTGTACGAGCACGTGCCCGGTGGCACGGGGCTCTCGGAGCGTATCCACCAGAACCGGAAGACGCTGCTCTTCCGCGCCGAGCGCCTCATCGCGGGCTGCCCGTGCGAGCTCGGGTGCCCCGCGTGCGTGGGCCCGAGCGACCAGGGCCCGCGCAAGTCGACGGCGCTGTTTTTGTTGGGAGCGATGCTGGCCGCGCTCGTCGACGAGCCGTGACCTTGCCCTGTCGCTCGTCCGGGTGACACGCCGTAGGGGCGTGCTGCTACGCTAGTCGTCGTGAGGCCGTTTCACCTGTCGCTCACGCTCACGCACGCGTGCAACCTCGCTTGCACGTACTGCTGCATGGGAGAGCATCACGCCCGCGCGATGCCGCAAGCTACGGCCGAGCGCGCGCTCGCCCTGGCCGCCGAGCACGCGGTGGACCACACGGCGGGTCGCCTCGACGTCGGGTTCTTCGGGGGTGAGCCGCTCCTCGCGTGGGACACGTTGACGTCGACCGCCGAGAAGGCGCGGCGCCTCACGGGGGTGAGCACGCGCCTCCAGGTGACGACCAACGCGACGCTCGTCGACGGGGAGCGCGCGGAGAGGCTCGCTGCGCTCGGCGTCCGCACGACCGTCTCGATCGACGGGGAGAGGGCCTCTCACGACGCCACCCGCCCGCGCGCCGGCACCGGCAAAAAGTCGAGCCACGACGCAGTGTTACGAGGGGTCGAGGCTCTCACCAAGGTGGGCCTCTTCGACGACGTGGTGCGCGTCGTGTCGCCCGGCAACGTGCGCTCGCTCCGGCGCGACGTGGCCTTCCTCGCGTCGCTCGGCCCGCGCACGATCCACGTCGCGGTGGCCTACGAGGCGCCCTTCGGGGACGCCGATCTCGAGGCATGGGAGGCGGAGCTCCGTGGGCTCGCGTGCGATCACGTCGCGCGCTACACACGAGGCGGACCTCGCATGCCCCTCTTCGAGGACAAGATCGCCGCCGCCGTGAACGGCGACCTCGATGTGAGCCAGGGTTGCTCGGTCGGCCGGTGGAACGTCGCGGTCGCTCCCTCGGGCAGGCTCTACCCGTGCGACAAGCTCGTAGGCGAGGACGGGCCCAAAGAGGCATCTCGGGTCGTAGGTCACCTCGACGACGGCATCGTGCCCTCGCGCAGGCTCCCTCGTGGAACGCGCGCCAAGGAGTGCGGCACGTGCGCTGAGCGGCCCCGCTGTGGCTCGACGTGCGCGTGCGCGAACATCGCCGAGACCTCCGCGCCCGACCTGCCCGGGCCGACGCAGTGCTGGCACGAGCGGGTCGTGGCGCGTCTGTCCGACGAGGTCGGCGAGGTGCTCTTCCGCGGCGGCGATCCGCGGTTCTCACGGTGGATGCGCGGTGAGCCCGAGGTTCGAATCGAGCCGAAGCGCCGGCTCCCTCGGGTGCCCTCGTGACCGCCCGCAGACGTGAGCCCGCACCGCGAGGGAGCGCGCTCCCGGCCCTCCTCGCCGCGCTCGCCCTCTCCGCGCCTCCCTCCGCGAAGGCCGCGCCGAACGACGGCGGCGCACCTCCCCGCACGACCGACGCGGGTGACGCGAGCGACGCGGGCGACACCAAGGACGCGGGCACGGTCCGGATCGACGGGGCCGAGGCCTACCGAAGCCTCAGAATCGATGGGGTCGAACACGACGAGCTGCTCCGCGTCGGCACCTTCGTGTTGCCCGTCGGGGTGCACGTGCTCTCGTTCACCCGCACGGACGGCAGCTCGTTCGAGACCCGCGTCTCGGTGACGCCGGGCGCGACCGCGGTGCTCGAGCGGACGAGCTGCGTCGCGCCTCTCGGCGGTGTTCCCCCGCCCATCGAGCCTCGCCCGCGCGGCTGCTGCGGGAGCTCGGCGACCTCGAACGAGAGCGCCTCGCGTTACGGCGTCCTCTCGGCCGCGGCGGTCGCGATCGCGGTCGGTCGTAGGCGGCGCCGGGATCCGTGAGCGCGAGAGACCACTGCCAACGCCCTCCGCGGGTCGCACCTCTCCCTACAGAACGGATCACCTTGTTTTCCGCGGGTCCTACGGCTATCTCGGCGGCGCAATTCGCGGGCCCCCGCCATGATGGTCGACGACACGGCACTTCACGCCCGCACGAGCGAGCTACACCCCGAAGGGGATCCTCCGCACCTCGCGGGCACGCGGCGAGACATCGCCCGAATGTTGCCGTCCGTGCACGCGTTCGTGGAGCGCGCCCACGAGCCTGAGCCGATGGCGCCCTGGAACGACGACGAGCCCCGATGGGCGCTCGGCAACACGAGCGGGAGCGCGCGCGACCTCGTCGACATCCCGACGTTCTTCTTCTCTCCGTTCGAGCACGTCGCGAACGAGGTGGCCCCGCTCCTCCACGACGAGGGCGACGTGCGGCGCGTCTCGGTACACGAGCTCTCGGGCAGGTGCGTCACGACCCTTGTGCTCGAGCACACGACGCTCGCGACCGCGCTCCGCACGACCTCCCGATTCCACGACATCGAGGCGCTCGTGCGAGGGCTCGACACCGCGCTCGAGTGGCTCGGCGTCGACGTGCGTCCGCCGCTCGAGATGAGCCTCGACATCGACTCCGAGCGCGACGGGCTGATCGAGCCCGAGCACGTCACCGTCACGCTCTTGCCTGCGCTCTCGGGAGACGCGCGAAGATCCGCCGTGGTCCTCGTGAACGAGCGCACGTCCGAGGCGCTCGTCCTCGTGCGCACGGGGAGTTCGGCGAGCACGTTCCCCCTGCCCTTCGCGCCGCCCACCTCCGCGTGAGCGGCGTCGAACGAAGCGCGCCGCTGGGATCGGACGCGTCGTAAACGCGTTCGGGCCGAGCCCCGACCGGAGCCCGCCCCGAAGCCGAAATAGGCGAAAATCACGCTCGCCACCGCCGTGCCGACCGTCAGGGCACGTTCGCGGCGCCCGGCGTGGCCTTCACGGTCTTGAACTCGCCTGCGGGATCACCGCTCGGGATCCGCGCGTACGCGAGGTCGCCCGTCGACGCGTCCGGCGGATAGACGACCTTGCCCGCCGTGCCGCCATCGGGAGCGATGAGGAACAGCGTCTCGCCGTTTTTGTTCGAGATGCCGAACTCGGCGTTGAAGCAGTAGCTCTGGCCTCCGTCCGGGCACGGCTTCCCCGCGTCGCCGCTGCCTCCCCCGCGGACGATCGCGTACGAGCGAGGAGAGAGCACGGTGTTCGCCGGAAACGTCACCGCCTCTGCGAGCTTGGGCTCGCCCGTGTCCTTGTCGCGATCGGCGACCTTGTAGCCTGCAAGGTCTTGGGCCGTCGTGCCCGAGTTCACGAGCTCGATCCACTCGTCGCCACCCGAGACCTCGTTGATGAGCAGGTTCGACGCCGTGACGTTCGAGCCCGCGTCGAACGTGGGCCCGGAGTCCGCCCCGGGCTGCCCGGTGGGGGTGCCCGTGGGGCTTCCGGTGGGCGTCCCGGTCGGAGATCCGGCCTCGGCCGACCCCGGGGGGACCGTGCCATCGGTAGCCTCGGAGCACGCGTAGACGGCGACGGCGAGCACGACGGACGAGAGCAACAAGAGACGACGCATGGGGTGTTCCTTTCAGAAGACGACGCGGCTCACGACACGCAAATCCCAGAAGTCCGAGCCTGGGAGCTCGTCCTCGGCGCGGCGCGTGGGCACGTTCCGAGAGACGGCCACGAAGGCCTCGAGCGGAGAGGCGATCCGATAGCCGACGGACCCGAGCACGGTGCTGACCGAGCTCGACGGCGCCCCTTCGAGATCGCGCGCGACGTGATCGAAGCGCGCGGCGAGGTAGAGCCGATCGACGGGCTCCACCCGAACGAACGCCGAGAGCACGAGGGCGCGGGCCGTCCCGAGATCCCTGAGGCCCCACGCGTGGGCGACGATGGCCCCCGCACGGACCCGCGATCCCTGCCACACGAGCCCGCCGACGAGGCGGTTCGCGCGAGCGCGCACGGTGCCGGTCGAGCCTCCGGTGAACGAGGCGAACACGCCGAGAGGCGCGAGCGCCGTGCCGGGCAACGGATGCACCTCGAGGGCGCCTTCGATGTTCTTCCCGCGATTGAGCTCGCGGCTCGTGTAGCCCTCACCGTTGTACGCGGCCACGGCCAACCATCCGTATCCTTTAGGAATTTCGAGGCGCGCCCGCCCGCCCAGATCGGCCGGGGAGAGCAGCCCGCTCGCCTCGAGGACCGAGGGAGCCACGGGCCGCATCATCCAGGTCCCGTCGAGGTTCGGGACGGTGAGCGTCGGCACCACGCCGGCCGACACGTCGAGCATGCCGAACGCCTTGTACGCGGCGTACGCCTCTCGCACCCGGAGGACGAGGCTGTCGCCGGTGACCCCGATGAGGGAGCCCTCCGCCGCCGAGCGCGTGGCCTCGAGCACCACGCGGCCTTTCGCCCCGGCGTGCTCGGCTTCGATGGCGGCGTGCGCACGGGGGAGGTCGAACGCGTGGAAGAACGTCGTGTTGCCGTCGGTCCCGGTCGTGTTTCGTAGGGCGTACTGGCCGAACACCTCGAGGCCGACCCGGAGCGGACCTTCTCCACGCGTCGCGGATTCGGTGGGGGGCGCGGCGTGGCCGACGGGGACCTCGACGTGCGCGAAGAGCACGGCCGGGAGGCGCGGCCCCTCGGCGACCGTGACGCCCCGAGCCTCGGCCCGTCCCCCCTCGGCCGCGGGCGACACGGTGGACACCTGCGGAGGCGGAGCGGCAGCCGGTGGTGGCGCGGGGACCTCGGGCGCGGCGGCGGCCGGGCTGGGGCTCGTCGGCGGGGTCGGGGCAGGCTCCTGGGCTCGAGCGAGGCTCGACGCGAGCGCGACGGCGAGGACGAACGGTGCGGCGACGGTGGCTCGGAGGGTCATGGGAGCTCGGGCAGAGGAGGAGGAGCAGGCGGGTTCCCGAAGAGCGCAGCGAGATCGGGAGAGGGCGCGTCGATGGGATCGAAGGGGACGCCGAGGCGCATGCCGTGGGTGCGGAGCCCACGAACGAAGTGGGCGTGATCGGCCAAGGTCGAGGCCGCGTAGGCGTCTCCGAAGTCCGCGAGCTCGTTCACGAATCCGTCGAGGTCGGCGGACATGGCGCGGTAGAGCGCGCGCGCGTTCGCGACACCTTCCGGGCCTTGGGTGTGGACGCGTGCGAGCACCGTACCGGTCGCCCTCGCGAGCGCGACGAGGGCGTCTTTGGTGCCGCGCGCGCCGATCATTCGCTCGACACGCACCCCCTTCTGACCTTCGGTCTCGCGGCGCATCTGCACGGTGAGCCCGAGCCACGTGGACGTGCCCCACAAGGGCTCGGCGTCGGGCCTCGCCCACGCGAGGCGCGAGGTCTCGACGATGCGCCGACCCACGCTGTCGGCGTAGACGTACGGCGGGTACTGGCCCGCGAGCCCCGAGTCGACGAGCTCCTTCACCTCGACGATCACGTCGTCGTTCGGATCGTCCGATGGGCCGCGCACGAGCACCAGCGCACGCACGCGCGCGAAGCTCGCGACACCCGAGCCGTACTCCCGCACGGCGTCGAGCACCCCAAAAAACTCGGGGGGCGGGGGCGCGACGAGGGTGCGGCGCGCGCGCTCGAGGCAGTCGGGGAGCGCCTCGAGCGCCACCTTGGGCAGCTCGCCGTGCACGCTCTGCGGATCTTCGGGGTCGACACCGCCCCGACGCAGCTTGCGCGCGCCCCCTTCGAGGGTCGTGAGATCGACGAGCTCACGGCTTCGTCCTGCGTCGCGGTCGGCGCGGCTCGCGAGATCGGCGAGGATCGGCGAAGAGAAGTCGACGTAGCGCCCGAGCTCCTCGCCACGCGCCCGCGCCGTGACGCCCTCGCGGTACGCGAGCACCCCCGCGAGCGCGACCTCCCTACGAGCCGCCGTAGTCGCGGCCCGGGCGCTCGGATCGTCCGGGTTCGCGACCATCGCGGCGAGGGCGAGCCCCGCCGAGAGCCTGCGTACGTCCCACAAGTACGGGCCACGATCGGCCGCGTCGAAGTCGTTGGGCTCGAAGCCGAGCGAGCCGTCGGAGGCGCGGAGCACGCCGAAGTTCTCCGGGTGAGGGTCCCCGAGGCTCGGCACGAGCGGCACGGTCACCCCGAACCGAGAAGAAAAGGCCCGCGTGCCCGCGCGCGAGTCGTGGGCGTAGAGCGGCACCGACCCACGAAAGAAGTCGTACGGGGACCCCGCCATGCGCGCGAGCTTCCCTTCGGCGAGCCGCGGTCGCGTCCGGATGAGACTCTCGTCGGCGCGGGCGAGCGTCGCCACGATCTCGTCCTCGCGCGGGTCACGTGACGACACGTCGCAGGCCACCGAAAGCGCGGCGGCACACACGACCACGAGGCCGGCGAAGGCGGGACGAACCATGCGACGGGCGCGGGTTATCTCCCGTAAGGCCGAGCGGCAACGCGAAAACCTCGGTGTTTCCGTATCGTTGCGGCTCGCACACACACCGCCGCACGTCCGTCACCAAAATGACGCAGCCCGAGGTCGCGGGGCACGCGAGCCTCGGGCGCGAGCTTGCGCAAGCCGTGGGATCAGAACGCGAGGTACGTCTGGTCCTTGAGCCCGCGCTCGTAGTCGGCGAGCAGGCGCATGCCCTCGGTCGGCTTCAGGCGGTCTTGTTTGATCGCCGCGTCGACCTGGGCCTTCAGCTTCTGCGCGAGATCTCGCGCGTCGTACTGGGTCATCTGGAGGACGTCGGCGACCGTGTTCCCCTCGATGGTCTCCTCGATGTAGTAGCCGGCCTCCTCGTCGTCATCGAGGAACACGTGGACCTCGTTCACGCGCCCGAAGAGGTTGTGGAGATCGCCCATGATGTCTTGGTAGGCGCCGGTGAGGAAGATGCCGAGGTAGTAGGGCTGCCCCTCGGTGACCTGATGGAGCGCGAGGGTGTCGCGCGTGTCGTTCAGGTCGATGAACTTCGACACCTTGCCGTCCGAGTCGCACGTGATGTCGACCAGGGTCGCGGCCTGCACGGGGCGCTCGTCGAGCCTGTGGATGGGCACGATGGGGAACATCGCGCCGAGGGCCCAGTGATCGAGGAGCGACTGGAACACCGAGAAGTTGCAGATGTACTGGTCCGCGAGCTGGTTCTTCAGATCGTCGAAGCCGTCCGGGACCTCGGTCTCCTCGAGGGACGTCGACATGATGTGGATGCGCTCGGCCACCTCCCAGAAGAGCTCCTCGACGCGCGCCTTCACCGGCAGATCGAGGATGCCGAGCTCGAACGAGGTCTGCGCCTGCTCCTTCACCGAGATGCAGTCGTGCCAGCTCTCGCCGAGGTTCTGCGTCGAGAGGTTCTGGAGCGTATCCACGAGTGATTTCACGAGCTTGTGGTCGTCGACGCCGAGCTCGTATTTGTGCTCCACCGTCTTCTCGATGGCGCCGAACGCCTCGACGACGAGCACGCTGTGGTGCGCGACCACGGCGCGCCCCGACTCGCTCACGATGTGCGGGTGCGGCACGCGCTCCTCGTCGCACACGTCGGCGATGGCGTGCACCACGTCGCGCGCGTACTCCTCCACCGTGTAGTTCATGGACGAGTGGAACGTGCTGCGCGAGCCGTCGTAGTCGATCGCGAGGCCACCACCGACGTCCAGGTACTCGATCGGGTAGCCCGCGCGGCGCAGCTTCGCGTAGTGACGGGCCGCCTCGCGCACGGCGCGCTTGATGATGAGGATGTCGGGGACCTGAGACCCGATGTGGAAATGTACGAGCTTGAACGCGCTCGACATCCCGGCCTCTTTCATGATGTCGGCGGCCTGGAGGATCTCCATGGTGGAGAGGCCGAACTTGGCGCTCTCGCCGCCCGACTCGGCCCACTTGCCCGCGCCGCGGGTCATGAGGCGCACGCGGAGGCCGATCATCGGCTCGACGTTGAGGTCCTTCGCGAGGCGGCAGATGGCGCGCACCTCGGAGAGCTTCTCGGCGATGAGGATGACCTTCTTGCCGAGCTTTCGCCCGAGGAGCGCCGTGCGGATGTAGGCGTCGTCTTTGTAGCCGTTGCAGACGATGAGCGACTCGTTGTCCGTGTGCACGGACAGCGCCGCGAACATCTCGGGCTTCGAGCCGACCTCGATGCCGTAGTGGTACTTGAGGCCCGCGTCCATGATCTCCATGACCACTTCGCGGAGCTGGTTCACCTTGATGGGGAACACGCCGCGGTACGTCCCGCGGTAACGCTCCTCCTGGACGGCCGCGTTGAACGCGTCGTTCAAGGTCTTCACCCGGTGGTGCAGGATGTCCTGGAACCGGATGAGCATCGGCGTCCGGAGGTTTTCCTCTTTGATCGCGGCCTGGACCACGTCGTAGATGGAGATCTTGCTGCCGCGCTCCTTCAGCGGAGCGACGCGCATGTGGCCGTCGGCGCCGATGTCGAAGTACCCCGAGCCCCACCTGTCGATGAGGTAGAGGTCGTTCGCGTCCTCGGTCGTCCACGCGCCTTCGGGGGCCTGCTCGGCCGTATGTCCTGCACTCTCGGACGGTGCGGTCGCCTTCGTTGGTTCCACGAGACCTCCACTCTGGCCCTGGGCACGTCCTGGGCGCGCCTTCGTTACCCGAAAACGCCCTCGGGGTTCAACGAAAGCGTGCGGGAATTCCGCACCTCGGAGCGGCGCGGGTGCGTGCGGCCCCCACACGGGGGCCAGGCGCCCCGATCGTGCCGAAGAAGGAGCTCGGCTTTGGGGGCCAGGCGGAGCGCGTCCGGCCCGCGCCGAAGGACCTCGACGGCCCGATCACGCGCCGTGCCGCCGGCGCACCCGGGACACGACCTCGCGAGCCCCTCGTTCCCTCGGGCGAAGGGCTTCGCCTGGCCGACGCGCGCATGCTACCCAGGGCAGGTGCGCGTCGTCTTCTTGTCTCCGAGCTACCCCGCCGAAATGGTGCATTTTACACGCGGTCTCGCCGAGGTCGGCGTGGAGGTGCTCGGCGTGGGGGACACCCACAAAGACGCGCTCCCCTCGACCGTGCGGCGCGACCTCTCGGCGTACCTGCAGGTGCCGCGCATCCTCGACGAGGGCGACGTCATGGAGCGCGTCTCGGGGTGGCTCCGAGGCAAGACGATCGACCGCGTGCTGACGAACTGGGAGCCCTTGGTGATGCTCGCCGCACGCCTCCGCGAACGGTGGGGCGTGCCGGGCATGTCAGTCGACACGGCCCGAGGCTTCCGCGACAAGGAGCTGATGAAGGAGCGTGTGCGCGCGGCGGGCCTGCGGGTCCCCAAGTCGCGGCGCGCGCGCACCGCCCGTGACGTCTGGGCCGCCGTCGAGGAGATCGGCTTCCCCATGATCGTGAAGCCCATCGCGGGCGCGGGCTCGGCCGACACCTACCGGCTCGACTCCCGCGCGGACGTCGAGGCCGTGCTGCCGCGCATCGGCCACCTCGTCGAGGCCATCTGCGAGGAGTTCGTCGAGGGCGACGAGCTCACCTACGACACCGTGACGCTCGCGGGGAAGCCCGTCTTCGAGAACGTCATCTCGTACGTGCCGAAGCCGCTCGACGCGCGAAATCACGAGTGGATAAGCCCCGCGGCGATCACGCACCGCGACCTCTCCCACCCGCGCGTCACGCCGGGCATCGAGCTCGGCCGCGCGGTGCTCACCGCCCTCGGCATGGACTCCGGATTTTCGCACATGGAGTGGTTCTCCACCCCGCGCGGCGAGGCCGTCTTCGGCGAGGTCGCGTGTCGCCCCGGCGGCGCCGGTCTCGTCGACCTCATGAACTACTCCTGCGACATCGACCTCTACCGCGAGTGGGCGAGGGTCGTGTGCTGGGGCCACTTCGAGGCGCGCACGCCCAAGAAGTACTCGGTGGGTGTAGTCTACAAGCGAGCCCACGGCCACGGCACGATCCACAAGATCGAGGGCCTCGCCGAGTGGCTGCGCGCGTGCGGGCCCTGCGTCGTCGAAGAGAAGCTCCTCCGGCCCGGCGAGCCTCGCCGCGACTGGACGCAGAGCCAAGTCGCCGACGGTCAGCTCGTCGTCCGCCACCCCGACTTCGACGAGACCCTGCGCATGTGCAGGGCCGCGGCCTCGGGCGTCCGGCTCTACGCGCGCTGATACGCGCGACTACTTGCGCGGCGCGGGCTTCCGCGGAGCTCTCGCCTCGCGCACCACGTGAGCGACCTTCTGCACGGGCTTCTCCTCGGCCGATGGCGCCTTCGGAGCTTCTGCCTTCGGCGTCTCCTCGTCCTTCTTCGACTCGACCTTGGCCACCACGGGCGCGTGGGGCTCGGGCTTGAGGCCCACCATGTACACGTGCCCGTCGAGCCACCCGGTGACGTAGGCGTGCCGCCCGTCGGGGGCCACGGCCACGCCGCTCCCGCGCTGCATCCCGGGGATCGTGAACGTCCGCGCCGAGTAGTCGCGCGTGTCGACCACCGAGACGCTGTTCGTCTCGACGCCATAGTCGGCCGTGTACACGTAGCGCCCGTCGCGCGACACTTCGAGGCTCTTCGGCGCGCTCCCCACGCCGACCTTGTGGGTCACGTCCATCGTGGCCACGTCGTACGCGTGGACCTGGCTCGCCATGTAACACGAGACGTAGAGGGTCTTCTCGTCGGGCGAGAGCGCGAGGTGGCGCGGGATCGTGCACGCCTTCACGCGCGTGCGCTGCGAGAGATCGTGCCCTTTGAACACGTCGATGCTCGCACCGTTGAAGTTCGCCACGTAGAGCACGCCCGCGCGGCTCATGGCCATGCCGCGGGGCTGCTGCCCGGTCTGCAGCGTGCGGACCACCGTCGCCGAGCCCGTGTCGATCTGCGTCACCGAGTGGCTCGCCCAGTTCGCGACGAAGAGGTTTTTGCCGTCGGGCGAGAGCACGAGGATCTTCGGGTGCGTGTCGGTCTTCACCTCGTGCGTGATGCGCTTCGAGGCGACGTCGACGAAGGCGACCGAGCTCCGCCCGAAGTTCGAGACGTAGAGCGTCTTCCCGTCGGCCGAGAGCACGCTCTCGACCACGTTGCCGGGCAGGTCGATGCGCCCCTTGTTCTTGAGGGTCTGCGCGTCGAGGATCGTGACGTTGTTCTTGTCCTTCTGGCCGAAGTTCGTCACGTACACGGTGCTGCCGTCGGGCGACAGCGCCGCCCCTTTGGGCATCGAGCCCGCCTCGGCTTTGTGCAAGAGCTCCACGGGCGGCGGCTTGGCGAGGGCCGAGCCCGCGTGGGCGAGCGGTGCGAGGACGAGGGCGAACGCGGCGAGACGGCTCGTTTTCATCACGACCCGAGTGTAAGTATCGCACCTACATGGGCCAAAATTCCCGGCACGTTTCCTCGGGCGACGACGCGCGCATCGTCGCGCACGCGCACGGACGCACGCGCGCGCACCACCTCGAGCGGCTCGCGATCGCCCCGCGCGCGCAGGCTCAGTCGAGCGGGCCGATGCTCGCTTCGACCGCGTCGGGCGTGGCGCGGTAACGCCGGTAGTACTTGGTGACCTTCACCACGTACTCGCGCGTCTGCTGGTAGGGCGGGATCCCCTGGTGGCGCATCACGGCCTCTTCGCCCGCGTTGTAGGCGGCCACGGTGAGCGAGAGATCGCCGTTGAACGTGTTCGCGAGGATGCGCAGGTACCGCACGCCTCCGAAGATGTTCTCGCGCGGGTCGTTGATGTCGCGGACCTGCAGGCGATCGGCCGTGTCGGGCATGAGCTGCATGAGCCCACGCGCGCCGGCGTAGCTCACCGCGCGCGGGTCGTAGTCGCTCTCGACCTTGATGACCGCGCGAACGAGCGGCTCGGGGATTTGGTAGAGCGTCGCCGCCTGCCGGATCCACTCGTCGAAGCGCGTGTAGCGCGAGAGGTCCTTGTCTTGGGGGGCGAACGGGGTCACGCCCGGGCGCGGCGACGTGGCGTTGTTGGCCGTGCTCTTCAGATAGAGCTTCGCCTTCGGGTCGGGCCGGGTCGTGAAGTGGACGACGCCGTTCGCGTCGGTGAACTGGTAGATGTCGGCCGAGGCGACGGCCGGCACGACGAGGCATGCCGAGACGAAGAACGCCGTGCGTAGCGCGCGCAGCCGGTGCATGAACGAAAGCGTGCCGGAATCGGCGCCCTTGCGCAACTTCACGCCGGCTCCGCGGGCTCGGTCGGCGCCTTCGGGAGGGCCGCGAGCAGGTGCTCGATGGCGCGCGCCTTGGGCCGTGTCCGCGCCTTCTTCTCGTAGATGCGCACGAGCTCCCCGAGCAGGTGGTAGGCGACGGCGCGGTGCTCCGGGCCGAGCGGCTCGGCGCCGAGCCTCCGCCACGCGAGGGCCTCGAGCTCGCGTGGGCTACGGGCGAGGGCCTCCGAGGCGCGCTTCGCGACCTCGAGCGACGTGGGCGAGAGCCGGAGCGCGCGCGAGAAGCACGCGGCCGCCTTACGCCCACCACCGAGCGCGCGCGCGTACCCCTCCCCGGCCTCGATCAGGATCGTGATGCGGGCAGCGTCGTCCTTCGCGGCCTCGAGGCCACGCACGGCCGGCTCGGCCTCCTCCTCGGACAAAGCTGGGCGCATCCTCCACACGAGGATGAGGACGAACGCGACGGCGACGACGAGCACTCGGTAGTCCAAAGCGGCTCCTCTTTACTCCACACGCGCCGAAGCTCGAACATTCCTGGCAACGCCACGCCTCGACGGCGCGCGCTCCGGCCGAACATTCATCAATCCCTTCGGGCACTTACAGCATCAAGGCGCGATGAGCTGCGTGGGCAGCGCGTGCCGGTGCGCGAGCGAGAGCCAGTCCATGAGGGCCGCCACCGTGATGTGCACGAGGAACCCTTGGTAGATGCTCTTCGTGCGCATCGAGAGCGAACCGAGCGCGATGCCCGCGACCACCGCGCCCACCGCCTCGAGGTAGGGCTTGCCGTAGTGGATCATGCAGTAGGGCACGGCCATCGCGAAGATGGCGCCCGAGCCGAGGCTCCTCCGGAGCGCGCCGAGCCAGAACCCGCGAAAGAACATCTCGAGCGCGAAGAACTGTGCAAAGTACATACTTTCCCAGACGAGGAAGTCGTACCAGCTCCGCGAGGACCCCTTGTAAAACGGGTAGTACGCGCCGAAATCAGGCTGGTTCGCGACGACGAGCATCGCGGGCAGCACCACCGCCAAGAAGAGCACGTAGATCCACGCGTGCGAGAAGAAGCCCTTCGTGCGGAGGCCGAAGTCGAGGAGCGAGTCCTTCGGGTAGAGGGCCTTCCACACCGGGAACGGGACGAGCACGTACCCCGTGATGCGCGTGACGGCCCACCACGTGTACCCGTAGAGGTCGTCGTACTTGTGGAACGAGAGGGCGCCGGCGTGGGCCGCGTCGTACTTCTCGAGGACGGGGCGCGCGTAGAGGAGGTACGCCGAGCGGCCCCCGTAGTACTCCTGCATCGTCAGGATGAGCGCGCACATGACGAGCGCCACGAACGGGCGATAGTCGGTTTTTCCGCGGGCGAGCAGCTCCCCGCGGTGCCTGTGGGCGTCCTCGTCGAGCTCGCGCCACGTGTCCCGGAAGAAGAGCCACATGAGCGGCATGAGCGCGCTCAAGATGGGGATCGGCAAGAACGGCTTGGCCGACTCGAGGAAGGCCGAGAACGGATTCCCGGGCTTCGCGACGATGGGCTCGAGGAAGGTCAACACGCGCGGCGCTCTCCCGGGCTCGGGGTCACGCGCGGCTCTTGCAGATGTCGGCCCCGGCCACGAGGCGCGCCACGGAGGCCTTCTTGCCGAGCAGCTCCATCACCTCGTAGAGCCCCGGGCTCGCCGAGCGACCCGTGAGGGCGACCCGCGCCGGCTGGGCGACGTTCTTGATCTCGAGGCCCTTCTCCGTGAGGAAGGCCTGCATCGCCGCCTCGATGGCCACCTTGTCGAAAGGCGAGACGGCCTCGATCGCGCTCGCGAGCCCTCGAAGCACGGGCTCGGCCTCTTTGACGAGCAGCTTCGTCGAGGCCTTCTCGTCCATCACGGGCGCCTCGCGGAAGAAGTAGTCCATGGCCTCGGCGGCCTCGAGGAACGTGCGCGCGCGCTCGCGGATCATGCCGAGGGCCTTCGCGACGACCGCGGCGTCCGGGACGAGCCCCCGAGCGACGAGGAACGGGCGGACCCCGTCGACGTAGGCCTCGTCGGACGTGAGCGCGGGGCTCTTCAGGTGCTCGTGCGAGATCGCGAGGAACTTCTTGTCGTCGAACTTTCCGTCGGGGCGCCCGCAGTGCTCCCAGTCGAACGCCTCGACGAGCTGCGCCTTGGAGAACACCTCTTGATCGCCGTGCGACCAGCCGAAGCGCACGAGGTAGTTCAGCACCGCGTCGGGCGTGTAGCCCTTGTCGCGGTACTCGAAGACGCCCACCGCGCCGTCGCGCTTCGAGAGCTTCGCGCCCTTCTGGTTCAGCATCATCGGGAGGTGCGCGAACTCGGGCGGGGCCTTGCCGAGCGCCTCGTAGAGCAGGATCTGCGGGGGCGTGTTCACCATGTGATCGCGCCCGCGCGCCACGAGCGTGATGCCCATGGTGACGTCGTCGACCACGGCGCCGAAGTTGTAGAGGGGCACCCCGTCCGACCGGAGCAGCACGAAATCTTGCTGGGCGGAGTTCGGGGTCGTGACCTCGCCGAAGACCTTGTCGACGTACGTGACGCTGCCCTCCGAGGGGACCTTCAACCGCACGACGTACTTCTCGCCGGGCCGCTCGGGCTGATCGCGCCACTCGCGCGGGTAGCGGAACTCGGCCTTCGGGTCCTTCTCTTTGAGGGCGTTTCGCGCGGCCTCGAGCTCTTCACGGGTTTTGTAGCACCGGAAGGCCTTGCCCTCGGCGATGAGCCGCTCCGCGTACTCCTTGTAGAGTGCAAGCCTCTCCATTTGGGTGTACGGGCCGTGCGCGCCGCCCACCTCGGGCCCCTCGTCCCAGTCGATCCCGAGCCAGCGGAGCGAGTCGAGGATGACCTGGCGGCTCGCGGGCGTGGAGCGCTCCTGATCCGTGTCCTCGATGCGCAGGACGAACGCGCCGCCCGTCTTACGGGCCCAGAGCCAGTTGAAGAGCGCGGTGCGCACGCCTCCGATGTGGAGGTAGCCGGTTGGAGACGGAGCGAAACGGACGCGGGGCTTTCCCATCGGGCGCATCCCTAACAGAGCGCCGCACGCCGGTAAACGTTCGGACGAAACCGAGGCCTAGGTCGCGCGTACCCGGGCGAGCAGGCGGTCGAGGAGGGGCCTATAGACGCGCTCGCCCGCGAGGGCCTCACGAAACCGTGCCGGTATGCCTTGCACGCCGTGACGGATGCCCGCGATCCCCCCGGCCACGCACGCGGTGGTGTCCGTGTCGTGCCCGAGCGCCACGGCCGCCTTGACCACGGCCTCGAACGACGGCTCGCGGAGGACGTCACGCGAGGATCGGAGGGTGTCGATCACGTACCCGCTCCCTCCCCCGGGGCTCTCGTCCTCCGGACGGAGGTGAAATTCGAGCACCTCGAGGCGCTCCGCCGAGTCGGCGTACATGCGGCGAAGGTCGGCGGCCGCACGCGCGAAGCCGTCCGTGTGGCCCGAGAGCTCGTGCCTCGCCCAGACGCAGTAGAACGCGCACGACACACGAGAGCGCCAATGACCGTGCGTGGGCAGGCTCTGACGCTCGGCCAACGTGACGAGCTCCTCGAGGGGCCCGTCGTGGAAGAGCGCGAGGGGCAGCACGCGCATGAGCGACCCGTTGCCGTTCTCGCGCTCGGCGGAGGGGCCCGAGACCTCGGGGCTCGCGCCACCCAAGATGGCGCGGAAGGCCCGCGACGTCTGCACGCCGACGTCGAACACGCGCCCGTCCGCGGTGTACGCGCCCTCCTCGAACCAGGCGAGCATACGCCGCGCGAAATCGTCGAGGTCGAGCGCGCCGCACGTGAGGAGCGAGTCGAGGAGCGCGAGCGCGAGGGCCCCGTCGTCGGACCAGGTGCCGGCCGGCACGCCGCGGTGGGCGCGAGGAAAGCCCTGTGGAGGCACCATCTCGAGCGCCTCGCGGGGCGGCAGATTCTCCGGCCGATGAAACTCGTACGGGACACCGAGGGCGTCGCCCACGAGGAGCCCCAAGAGACCGCCTTCGACCCGTTCCGCGTGTGTGAGGCTCATGATGAAACCTCTAGCACCCAAGAAAAGGTTGTCGAGACTTTATACAGGGTCGGCGGGACAGGCTCGGTGGGACGACGTAGCGCTCGCCGCCCCACCTCCCATGATTTCACCAGCGGTTGCAGGTGCGGGACGCGAGCACGGGCGAGACGATCGTGTCGCACTTCACCTTGACGCTCTTCATCGTCCACTCGACCGAGGCCTGGCTCCGCTCGAAGAGATCCTTCGGCGCGCCGGCCTCCACGATGAAGAGCTTGCCCTGCGCCGTGTAGACGGTGACCCAGTAAATGTAGGGCTTTCCGTCCTCGTCGTGGGCGAGCTCGAGGCGCTTGCCGGGCGTACCGTCCCGTGAGGTCACGTCGACCGTACGCACGAGCGCGTAGCCCGAGACGTCGCGCATCTGGAGGACGATCGACTTGGTCCAGAACCCCACGTCGGCGCGGTCCTCGTCTTCCATGACACGCACCGCGACGACCACGCCCTCGGGGCTCGTGGCTCGATAGGCGTACCCCTCGTTCCCCTGCCCCTCGAGCTCGACGAACCCCGGGGCCGTCGCCACCTTGAAGGGCCTGCCACACGCGGCCGCCGAGAGGGCGAGCGCCAAGATCCATACGAAGTGCAAGGCTCTCATGGCTTCTCCTCCTCGAGTCGCAGCAGGTTCACGAGCCCGAGCTGACCCAGCCACGGGAACGGGAGGCGGACCTTCTGCGCCCCCGAGAGCGCGGCGCCGCGCCCCTCGAACACCACGGTGATCGTCGAGTAGGCGATCTTGTCTTTCAGGAGCTTGAGCTTCCCCTCCATGAGCTCGAGCTCCTCGGTCACGCGGGCGAGCTCCTTCTCGATGTCGAGGGCCTCTTTCACCGCGGCCTTCTCGAGGAGCTGCTTCAAGCGCGTCTGCATGGCTCGCGCGTTTTTGATGCGGATCTCGAGGTCCGTGTACTGGTCGGTCACGTCCTCGGCGGTGACGTCGCGGTGGAGCACGTCGCCGACCTTCTCGATGGCGCCGAGGGCGTCCTCGAAGCGCTCGCGCGGCACCCGAACCGTGATGCGGTTGTCGCCTCGGATGGCCAAGAAGCCGCCCTTCTCTTTGGCGATGCGCTCGACGGCCGTGAGGTTCGGCTGCACCTGGTAGACGGCCATCGTGAGCGTGGCCGTGTAGACGATCATCGACGCGTCACGCGCGCCGGGGGCGGCCGCCACTTCGGCCTTCTTGTCGGCGCCGGGGGCCTTCGTCTCGGGGGAGGGCGGCGGAGGTGGGGGCGGCGGAGGTACCGGGGCACCTTGGGGAGCCTCGGCGTTGCCGGCCACGCGCTGGTCGGACTCTTCTGCGGGTGCGGGCATCGACCCGGCGAGTGCGACGTCCCCCCGAGGTCGCGCGGCGGGCGCCGATCGGGTCGGCCTCGCCTCGGCGGCGGCCATTCCGCAGCCGCTCTGGAACGCGACGAGCGCCCCCAAGACGGCCATCCATGTGTGCGTGCGCATGGTCTTCCTTTCGACGGGACTACGAGAAAAAGCGAAAGACGAGGCGTCCCGTGCGCGCCTCGAGCCCGAAAACGCGCGCACCGCGGCCGACCTTACACGACTCTTCGGCCTTGCGACCCACACCCTGCTGGGCTAGAGGACAGGCCCTCATTTGCCGCGCAAGTTACCTTGCGCACCCCGGAGATCCCATGAAAAGCCCCCTCGCGACCGTCAAAGAGAAGTTCGGCGACAAAGAGAAGCTCGTGGCCGCCCTCGAGAAGCTCACCGGTGAGAGCCTCTGGCTCGGCCGCACCAACGCCGACAAGGGCCTCGCCCACGTCTCGAACGCGAAGCTCCTCCGCCTCCACGCCGTCTTCACCGAGGTCAAAGAGAAGTTCGGCACGCGCGAGAAGCTCGTGACCGCGATCCTCGAGACCGAGAAGCGCACGAAGGACGCCGGCTTCAAGGCGCGCCTCGAGGCGTGGCCCGTCCCCCGCCTCTACGACCACTACAAGGCCGCCGCCAAGCGCGCCAAGGCCGCTCCGGCCAAGCCCGCCGCGAAGAAGGCCGAGAAGCCCGCCGCCAAGCCGGCGAAGAAGTAAGTCACCCTGCGGTTCGCCGCGGGTCGAGCGGGCGGTCGCCTTCGGGTGGCCGCCCGTCGCCTTTTTCGAGTATGGAGGAGCCATGGCCGAGACCACCATCGTCGACGAGTTCGAGTGCACCGAGGAGACCTACTGGACGAAGTGCCACTTCGATCCGGAGTACAACCGCAGGCTCTACCTCGAGCAGCTCAAGTTCCCCGGCTGGAAGCTCCTCGAGACCAAGACCGACGGCGACAAGACCACCCGCCGCGTGCACCTCGATCCGCCCGTCGGCAACCTGCCCGGGCCCGTGAAGAAGCTCATCGGCGACAGCTTCAGCTACACCGAGGTCGGCACGTACGACAAAAAGACGGGCCGCTACACCTTCACCATCACGCCCAGCACCATGGCCGACAAGACCAAGACCGAGGGCGAGATCTGGTGCGAGAGCATCGGCGAGAAGAAGATCAAACGCTACGCGCGCATCCGCGTGGACGTGAAGATCATGATGGTCGGCGGCCTCGTCGAGGACAAGGTCATGGGCGACCTCAAGGCCTCGTACGCTTCGGCCGCGCCGTTCACCGGTGCGTTCGTCAAGGCGCTCTGAGCCACACCCGAAGACGACGGAGGCCCGCCCGGTCACTCGCCGGCGCGGGCCTCACGTGTATTTTGCACAGACGTGCGCGGCGCCTCAGAACGAGCGCGCGAAGACCGTGAATTCGCTGGTGGCCGGCATGGGGACGTCGTTCGCCGCGTTGCGGAAGGTCGGCGTGCGGAGGAACCCGTCTTTGCGGACGGGGCTCGACACGTCTTGCGTGACCTTGGTGCGTGCGTTCGACACGATGAGCGGGATGCCCACGGCCGTGAGGGCCGCGCCCGCGATCATGAGGATACCGCCGGTGACCTTGAGGCCGCTGCCGTCCCCGGATGTGCTGAAGCCCGACGACGACGAGTAGACGAGGCTGCTCTGCGCGGCGCCCACGAGGTACACGAGCGAGCCCGTGAGCAGCGTGAGCGGACCGAGCACGGTCATCACGATACCGCCCGCGAACGCGCCCCTCCGCCCGGGGTTCACGTCCAGGCTCACGGCCTGACCGGCCGAGCCGGAGAGCTTGAACGGGCGCGAGTCCTTCATCCCGTCGCCCGTGATGCGGTACATGCGGTCGAGCGGAAGCACCTTGTTGCAGGGCGAGTTGCAGACCGGGGAGAACGCGTTCGTCTCCTTGCGGTCCTGCATCTCGAGGACCGCATCGCTGTCGCCTTCCATGTGCACGAGCACCGACTCTTCGAGCGCGGCCTGCGGAGCCGCCTGCGCGCCGGTCTGCCCCTGCACCACGACGACCTGCTGCTGCGGTTGCGGCTGCACGACGACCACGGGGGGCGGGAGCGCCGCCGCCGGCTGGTTCTCCGCGACGACCTTCCCGTCGTGGGTGGCCTTGCGCATGAAGCTCCACTGGTACGTCTTGCTCTCGCCGTTCACGAGCACCGTCACGCGGTTGTTCGGGATGAACTCGGAGAACGTGCCCGTGACGACGGTTCCGTCCTGGAGGGTGAGCTGGTCGGGCCCGGCCTTGGCGGGATCGGCCGCAGAAGCCAGCCCTGGGAGCGCCAACGAAGCGACTACGAGACCGAGACCCACCGCACGACGAGCTGCCGACATCGACATGAAAGACCTCCGAGGGCCGCGGGCCGAGCCGCGCGGCGTTTCCGGCGGAGCCCTCCCTCGAGCCACGCCGTGACGTCCGCATTATGCAGCCATCGTGCCGGAGCCATGGCGCCAATTTCGTCGAGAAATGCCGCACACACACCGTCACCGCGAGGCCCACCTGTGAACACGGGGCAACGGCCCACGGTCGTGGCGATCGGAGGATCGCTCGCGGCCCGGGCGCTTTACCCGACTTTACCCCTCGGCCGCGTGCGGCGGAGCCGCCTCGAGCGCAGGGTGTCGGTACCGGAGGTCTCGTTCGATGAAGCTCTTCTCCCGTTTCGCCCTCTCCACGTCGCTCATGGTCTCGTGCGCGCTCCCCCTCTCGCTCGCCGTGACCGGATGCAGCGGCAGCGCCGCCCCCACGGCCCAGACGGCCCAGGCCACGAGCCGCGCGCCCGTCGGCAAGGGCACGCACGGCTTCGTAAAGCTCGCCGGAGACGCCCTCGGGGACGTCGATCTGAGGCCCGACCAACGCGCCGAGATCGAGAAGCTCGCGCAAGAAGCCGAGGCCCGCCACGCGCCGCTCCGAACCGAGCTTCGCGCCGTCATGCTCGACATCGCCGACCAGATCGAGCGCGGATCCATCGACAAGGCCGCGCTCCGTCAGAAGCTCGACGCCGCGCTCGCCAAGGTGGACGCGGGCCGCCCCGCCGACGAGGCCGCCCTCGCGACGTTGCACGGCCTGCTCGACGACGGGCAGCGGGTAGCGTTCGCGGACGCCCTCGAGGCGCGAGGGAAGGCCAAGATGGAGGCGCACCGCGAGAGGCACCCGCTCCTCACGCTCGCCAAAGAGCTCGACCTCACGTCCGAACAACGGGACACCGTGAAAGAGGCGTTTCGAGCCGCGTTCGAGGACGCACGCGAGCACGGGCGCGGGGCGCACGAGGGACACGGCCGGCGCGGCAAGGCGTTCCTCGAGGCCTTCAAAAAACCGGCGTTCGACCCGAAGGCGGTCGGCCCCGAAGGTCCGCTCGCGGCCCGCGCGAAGGCCAAGGAAGACGCCGCCTTCACCGTGGCCGACAAGGTCCTCCCCGTGCTCTCCGAGGCCCAACGAAAGACCCTCGCCCGCACCATCCGCGCGCGCGCCAACGCCGAGGAGCCGTCCGAGGCGCTCTGAGGCCCGAGTACGAAGCGACCTCGCCGGGGGCTCGTGTGCATGGTACACACGGGCCCCCGTGGTCCTTCCGAAGCGTGAGATCCCAGGCTTCTTCGCGAGCGCACTCGCCATCCTGCGAAAAGACTTGGCGATCGAGCTCCGCACCCGCGAGATCGTGACGACCGGAGGGTTCTTCGCGATCCTCGTCACGGTCATGGCGAGCATCGCCTTCAGCACTGGGCCGAAGACGCAGGTGCGCATCGCGCCCGGGGCGATTTGGCTCCCCATCGCCTTCGCCAGCGTGCTCGCGCTGGGGCGGACCTGGCAGCGGGAGCGGGAAGAGAGCGCGCTCACGGGGCTCCTGGTCTCGCCCGTGTCGAGGCCGGCGATCTTCGTGGGCAAAGGGCTCGGCGTGTTCTTCTTGCTGCTCGCGGTCGAGGCGCTCGTCGTGCCGGTCGTGGCCCTGCTGTTTCACGTCGAGCTCCTTCAGTATCTGTCGAAGATCACGCCGATCTTGCTGCTCGGTACTCTCGGGGTGTCGGCCACGGGGACTCTGTTCGGGGTCATGACGGTGCGCACCTCGGCGCGGGATCTCGTGCTCGCGTCCGTGCTCTTCCCGCTCCTTTCGCCCGTGCTCCTCTCGAGCGTCGCGGGCACGGCGCTCGTCTTCGGCGGAGGCACGTTCGACGAGCTCCGCGACTACCTCTTGCTGCTCGCGGTCTTCGACGTGGTCGCCGTGGCGGGTGGGCTCGCCGTGTTCGGCGCCCTGGTGGACGACTGACGGGGCGCCGACCGCAGCTCGCCATGGAACGTCGCCCACCCGAGGAGATCCTGGTTCCGCCGCGCTTCCGTATCGTCCGCGCCCCGCACAGAGGCGACGGGGGCCCCCTGTGCACGCTCGTCATGAGGCCGAGCCACGCCTTCGGCGACGGCACCCACGAGACGACGAGGACGTGCCTCCAGGCCCTCGCCGCGTTCTGCCCGAAGGGGCCGTTTCGCATGCTCGACGTGGGGAGCGGCACGGGGATCTTGTCCATCGCGGCAGCCAAGCTCGGGGGCACCGCGTACGGCGTCGAGATCGACGAGCAGGCCAACGAGGTCGCGGCGCGCGCCGCCCACGACAACGGGGTCGCGAGCGCGGTGTCCTTCGCGTCGTCGTGGCCCGACGGCGTGTTCGACGTGGTCGTGGCGAACATCCTCCGAGACGTGCTCCTCGCGCTCGCCCCCGCGATCGTCGCGCGCCTCGCGCCGCACGGGCTGCTCATCCTCTCCGGCCTCGTCTCGACCGACGTGCCCGCCATCGTGGCGCGCTACGGACCGAGCTTGCCGCGTCACCGCCTCGACGTGTTCGAGCGTGACGTCTGGCGCACACTCACCTACAGACCGATCCGAGAGACGGGCACCCGATCGGGCTGAGCCTCACCCGCGCGGCGCGCTCGCGCTCAGGACTCCGCGACGCGTTCGGCCTCGGCGCGCACGGCCTCGAGCGTCAGCTCCGTGCCGACCATCTCGCCGACACCGAGGACCCCCGGGGCGATGCGCCCGTCGGCGTCGGCCAGCACCACGTATCCCCGCGCTTCGTGGCGCACCTTGGCGCCCGCCTGCACGGCGAGCTCGTGGCTCGGGCACGGTGGGAAGTCGGTCACGAGCGCGTCGGCGTCGAAGAGGACTCGCTCCCCGTCGCGCATGACGGCCACCTCGGACACCTCCGACGAGCCCACGGAAGCGATGGCCTCGGAGGGGAGTTCGTCGAGCTCGAGCACTTCGGCCCCAGCGGCCCGAGCGCGCGCCGCGAACGACGCGCCGAGGTCGGTGCCTCCGAACGGCCGCGCGAGCACGATCGTGTCTCCCACGAGCACGCCCGAGGCGAGCATGGTCGCCGCGGCACGCGCCGACACCACGCCGGGCACGTCGTTGCCCTCGAACGCCCAGGTGCCGTCGTGGGCGCCGACCGCGAGCACGAACGTGTCGGCCGTCACGACCTCGGCGCGCTCACCGACCACCAGCAGATCGGCGCCGAAAAACGCGCCCGCGCAGGTCTCGAGGGAGACGGTCAGATCACCTGCGCGGACCGCCTCGTTCACCTCTGCGAGCAGCGGCCCGAACGGACCACGATCACGCCCGAACGCGACGGCGACTCCCCCGATCTCGATGCCGTCGTCGATCAGGCGGACCTTTCGACCACGACGCAGGAACGCGAGGGCCGTCGCCATTCCAGAGGGCCCGGACCCGACGACGCACACGTCCTCGTGGCGCCGCGAGGCGGCGGGGAGTGTGCCGGACTCGCCACCGGGCAGCCTCCCGAGGCCCGCCACGCGGCGCGCGAAGGCTTGCATGACCGTCTGCACGCCGGGCACTCCCGCGAAGAGCTCGTGGTGGTTCATGCCCTCGGGGAAGAACCAGTCGGTGACGCGGAGGAGGTCGACCTTGCGTGAGCCGAGGGAGTTCTGCGTGGTGACGTGCATGCCAGCGCGCGCACGTACCCGGCACGTCATGACGTTGGGGGCGTCGTCGACACGAGCGAGGCAACCATCGCACGCGGATCGGAAACACGACGGCCCGCGCGGCCTGTGGAACTTGGGGCTCCGCGCGAGCGAGAGCGCACCGGCCGCGACGAGGGACGCCGCGAGCGGCTCGCCCTCCTCGGCCACGAGCTCACGCCCGTCGAGGGTCACGGTCACCGGGCGGGCAGGGCCGTTCAGACGTCGCGCGGGCACGCCGTGATCCTATCGCCGATTCGTCCGACCTCCGCCGGAAATGTCCCACGTCGGCACCTCGTCGAATCCTCGGGAAACCCGACGACTTGGAGGCGAAGGCACGCGACGTGCTTTACTTCCAGGGCAAGGAACGAAAGACTGACCGAATACGCATGAGAATGGGGCTCCTTGGACCTGCCGACGGAGACGTCGCTGCGCTCGGTCGCGCGGCGGAGTTCCTATTGAACGGTGCCAAGGTTCATCGGGCCGTGTACCTCGGTGTGGACGGCGCGCTCGATCGCGCGGTCGCCGCTTGGGCGCGAAAGCTCGTGGGAGACGATCCGAGCGACGCGGCGGCGTGGACACGCTCGTGCGCCGTCGCGCTCAAAGGGTCGCCGCAAGAGATCGACCGGTTCGTCGCCATCGAGCGCGCGCGCCTCCGGCTGAAGGCCCTCGAGACCTTGCCCGACCGCGCGCGCACCGTCGAGATGATCGGCGATCGTGTCGCCGTGCTCGTGAACGACAAGGCTTCGCTCGACGAAGAGGACATCGCCGGCGCGAACATCATCGTCTTCGGCAAGACGGACGCGCCGCTCGTGAAGCCGATCGGCTCGCGGTGGTTCATCTCACCGGGGCTCGTGGGCGCGAGCGGCAGCGGCCTCGCGGTGATCGACGACGAAAAAGACGACATCGAGGTCTCTCTCTTCGACGGCGCCGGCAAGCTCACCGCCCGTCACGTGCTCACGGTGCAGCGCGCGGCGAAGATGCGCGTCCAAGAGGGCTGAGATTTGGCGAGCGTGGCCGTCTTCGGGGGCAGCTTCAACCCGCCCCACGTGGCCCACGTGCTCGCCTGCGTGCTGGCCAGAAAGACCGGAGGCGTCGACCGGGTGCTGGTCGTTCCCACGTACCGCCACGCGTTCGCGAAGGCCCTCGCGCCCTACGAAAGGCGCCTCGCCATGTGCGAGCTCGCCATGGGAGATCTCCCGGGCGTCGAGATCTCGCGTGCCGAAGAAGAGCTCGGGGGCGAGAGCCGCACGCTGCGCCTCCTCGAGCACCTCGCACGAGCACGTCCCCACGACACGTTTCGCCTGCTCGTCGGCGCCGACATCCTGCTCGAGACCCACAAGTGGCACCGCTGGAGCGACGTCGTCGCGCTCGCGCCGCCGCTCGTGCTCGGTCGCTCCGGGGTCGTGCACCCCGACGCGCCTCCGCCGGTGCTCCCGGAGGTGTCGAGCACGACGATCCGCGAGCTGCTCGAGGCGCGCGGCGCGGGCCCCCGCGACGTGCGGCTCGAAGCGCTGGTGCCACACGCGGTGCTCGAGTACGCCGAGTCGCATGCACTCTACAAGTAGATGGTGGCCCCCGTGCCCCGGGGCGCGGGGGGCCTCGCGCGTGCGACGACGTGCGATTCCTGTTCGCGAACGGCGCGCCGTAAACTAAGGGCCTTTCTCATGCGCACGACGACACGCAAGTCCAAGCTCCGTGTTCACGTCCAGGGCTCGGGGAAGGTGGGCCGAGGGCTGGCGAAGGCGCTCCGCGAGCGGGGCGCCAAGGTGACGCTACGCGCGGCTCGCGACGGGCTCCCTGCCCGCATCGACGCGGACATCGTGGTGCTGGCGGTCCGCGACAAGGACCTCGGGCCCCTCGCCGCGGCCCTCGCGGCCTCGGGCAAGGTCCCGAAGCGCGCCGTGTGCGTCCACGTCGCGGGCTCCCAAGAGGCCGACGTGCTCGCGCCGCTCCGCCCCGTCTGCGCGGGCATCGCGCAGATGCACCCGATGATCGCGTTCGCGTCGCTCGATCACCAGCCATCGCTCGACCGCGGGCAGCTCCACGTGCACGGCGACGAGAGCGCCATGGTGCGCGCGCGCGAGCTCGGGCGCCTGCTCGGAATGAGCGCTCGGACCCTCCCCGAAATGAACAAGGTTCTTTACCATGCGGCGGCGGGGCTCGTGGCGAACGGCGCGGCCGCGCTCGCGGCGCTCGGCGCGGAGCTGCTCGGTGTCGCCGGGGTGCCGCGCGAGGTCGCCCCGAAGATGCTCGGCCCGCTCCTCCGCAGCGTGGCCGAGAACGTCGAGGCGCTCGGCTTCCCCGAGGCGCTGACGGGGCCGATCCGCCGAGGCGACGCGGCCACCCTGCGTCGTCAGGGTCTTTTGTTGCGGGATCGCCTCCCCGCCCTCCTGCCTTTCTACGTCGAGAGCGGTCGCGCGCAGCTCCCCCTCGCGCGCGCCATCGGCGACGCCCCCGCTGCGTCCTTCGACGAGGTCGAGCAGGCGCTCGACGAGTTCTCCCGAGGCTGAGCCCACGCCCCGACCCGTGGTGTCGAGGTCCGCTTCGGGGACCCACGCTCGCTGGCTATTTCGCCTCGAGCGCCCTCAGCTTGGCGGCGAGGTCGGCGGTGGTCGTGTCGACGAAGTCCTTCGTGTGGCCGGTCCGAGCGAGGTTCGCGGGGGAGAGCCGGAGGAGGTTGTCGACCTCGAACGGATCCTTCTCGAGATCGTAGAGCTCGCGCTCGGGGCTGCCGTCGTGCACGCGGAGCTTGGTGCGCGCGTCGTCGGCGTAGTGCTCGATGTATTTCCACTTCTTGGTCCGCACCGCGGCGTGGGTGTCGGGGCGGCCGGCCGTGCCCGGGCCCCAGCACTCCGAGAGGACCTCCGTGCGCGGCCACGGCCCTTTGGCGCTCCCGTCCACGAGCCCCGCGAAGCTCAAACCGTCGACCTTTTCGGGCACGCTCGCGCCGGCCCACGCGGCGAACGTCGGCGCGAGGTCCACGTTCATCGTGAAGTCGTCGACCGTGCGTGGCCCGCCCGCCGCGCGCGGATCCACGACGACGAGCGGCACGCGGATGCACTCCTCGTAAGCGCAGTTCTTGTGGGTGTGCCAGTGCTCGCCCCAGGCGAAGCCGTTGTCGCCCGTGTAGACGATGACCGTCTCGTCGGCGACGCCGAGCTCCCCGAGCACCTTGAGGATCTCCTCGACCGCATCCTCGGTCGCGAGCACGCTGGCGAGCTGCATGTGCCGCACGCGGTCGAGGCGGTCCTCGGCGGTACGCTTCGACTTGGACTCCTGGATCCACTGCGGCTTGTCGGTCATGTCGGCCTCGAGATAGCTCGGGGGGCGCCCCTTCCAGTCGAAGAGCGCGCAGCTCGATAGTCGGTCGAGGGCCTCTTTCGAGAAGCTCGCCTCCTCGGGATCGGGCTGGTACCGCGCCGGAGACAAGAACGGGCCATGTGGGGCCTTCGGCGCGAAGTGGGCAATCCAGGGTTTCCCCTCCTGGGTCACCTTACGAATGAACCCGATCACCTGATCGCGGAGGACGTCGGTGGAGTAGTTCTCCTTGCCATTCCGGACGACCTCGTCGGCGACCCCTTTGCACTTGCGCTCCTTCTTCTTGCCCTTTTTCTTTCCTTTGGCGTTCTCCTCGCTGTCGCTCTTCTCGGCCGCGGAGCCCGTACCCTTGTGATTTCCCTTACGATCGCGGTCCTCCTCGGCCTCGTTCGAGAGGTAGCAGCGGCGCGTCGCTTTGGTCTCGCCGAGGCCTCGCTCCATGAGATCGAAGTCGAAGTACTCGGCATGCGAGAAGGCCCGCCACTCGTCCCAGTGGGGCGGGATGTGCATGGGCTCGGTCTCGAGGATCTTGTCGTAGGCATTCAAGTACTTGCCGAAGTACCCGGTTCGATACCCCTTCTGCTGGAGCCATCCGGCGAACGTCTTCGCTTCGTTGCCATTCTTCCGGAAGTCGATGGCCCCCGGCGATTTGCTGCCGTCCTCGTCTTCGATGTCTCCGTTCGAGAGCACCCCGTGGTTGTGGGCGTATTTGCCGGTCAAGATGGACGATCGTCCCGGGCAGCAGAGCGGGGTCGAGGCGAAGTTGTTCTTGAACGTCGTTCCGCGCGCGAGCAGCTTGCCGAGCTTCGGCATGCACGCGAGCGTGTCGGCGCGCTGATCGTCGGCCAACACGAAGAGGATGTTCGGGCGAGCCTTGCCGTCGGGCCGCCCCTTGCCGGTCACGGCGACCGAGCCGCTGCCGCTCGGAGCAGCAGCGGCGATGGCGCTCGGCTCCCCGGGCGCCTCGGTCTTCCCACCTTTTCCCCCCTTGCCACCGCCGACCTTGTCCGCGCCGCCGTTGCCATTGCAGGAGAAGACGACCGCCACGAGAAGCAGCCCCAACGAGCTCCAACGCCCCATACGTCGAAGCTACACGAAGTCGGCCTTCGCGGACGGACGACCGCCGCCCACCCGACCCCGACCCCGACCGCGCACGCGCGGATGTCGTGCACGTCAGGGGAGAATGCCCGAGAAGGTCGCGGAGAAGCTCGCGTTCGGCAGGGGCGCGCCGTTCGTGCGCATGAGCGCGCCGGACGCCGTGAGTCGAACCGCGCGGGTGACGGGATCCCACGAGTTGATGAGCACCGTCGGGCGCGAGCCCGTGGCCTCGCTCCACGTGTACACCCCGGTGGTCGAGTTGACCCTAACGAGCCCTGCCACCTGGCTCCCCTGCACGATCGCGCCCGCCGAGGACCAGCTGATGCTGAGGGTGGCCCCGGTCTTGCGCCCCGTCACGACGTAGTAGCCACCCGACAAGCTCGCCGTGCCGGTCCATCCCCCGTTGGTCGCGTGAACGACCGGGCCTGCGGCCGAGCCCGAGGTGACGCGGCCGTCGAAGGACGTGCATTGGTAGTTCGTGGCCGAGCTCGAGACCTGCCCCATCGCGCACGGGACGCACGCGGCGGCGGACGTCGACCCGGCGGCCGCGGTCGACGAGTTGTCGGGGCAGGCCGTGCACGACGAGCTCCCTGCGACGTCGCTGTAGCGGCCACGAGGGCACGGGGGACAGGTAGCCCCGGTGATGAACGTGCCGGGTGGACAAAGCGGCGCGCACACCCCCAACGTACAGACGTTCGGCGCGGCGCAATCCGCGTTCGCGCCGCAGCGCTCTCCCAGCGCGCAGAGCCTCGCGGCGGTAGCGCCACACCCAGCCGCACCGTCCGCGGCATCGACGAGCGAGGCATCCGTCGTCGCGTCCGGTGCACCATCGGGCCGGGTCGCGTCGACGGCGGCGTCGGGTACGGCCGCGTCGGGCACGGTCGCGTCGGGCACCTCCTCGGGCACGGCCGTGTCGGGCACCTCCTCGGGCACGGCCGTGTCGGGCACCTCCTCGGGCAGCGTCGCATCCGGTGTGCTCGCATCGGGCAGGGCCGCCGCGTCCCCCGCGGAGCCCGCCGGATCCGAGGCGCAAGCAACGAGGGCCGAGACCACGGAGCCGACTGCAACGAGCGCGCGGGCGAGCTTCTTCATGGATCCACGGTAGCGGGTGCGCTCGCTCGGCGAACAGATCGAATCGCGTGTCACATCGAGAAGGATCGGCTCCGGGGTGGCCACGGCGCTTATCACCCTCGCGATCGCGGGCCACCGTGCGACACGGGCGCCTTCCCACGGACCGCGAGAGGGCGCGGGCGTCGCACCGACGCACACATGCAGTCTACATCTATCATCAACGGCGCGCCGGAGTGGTAGCTCCGCTGATGGGGAGGAAAAGAACGCGCGGGCGTCGTGACGAGGAGGTCGGTCGACCCGAGCACCACGGCCTGGCCCGCGGCCCCCCGCGAGGAGGGCACCCGAGCGTTCGACCGGCTCTCCCACACCTGAACACACGCTCCGATCCGTGCGTCGTGCGGACGCGCCGGGGCGTGAGGATTTGCACGGCGGCGCGCTTCGCCCGGCATTCCACGAAGAATCGTGCCCCTCCCGAGTGGCACGGGCTGTGCTGGGCGGAGGGCATGGCGACGTTCACGCACACGAGCTCGGCCGCGGCGGGTTGCCGACCGGAGAGGGTGGGCTAAGGTGGCGCAAGTGGCTTTGTCGGCAGTGAGCGCAGCACCGGTGTCCCTCGCGGGGCACACGGCACGGGGGTTCGTCGAGCTCGACGACCGCGTGGCGAGCCTCGCGCCTGGCGTGCTGGTCGTCCGTGCTCCAGCCTCGAGCGTGCGCGCGGTGCTCGAGCACCTGGCTCGCCGTGTCGAGCAGGCTGGCGCGCGCGCGTGCGTGTGCGCAGGTGGAGTGGGCGCCCCCGCGTTCCACCTCGCCGCGTCCGAGCTCGGCGCCAAGAAGGCGTTCGACGCCCAAACCCTCGCCGAAGAGCTCGTCGCGGCCGCGGCCCGCTCGCGCCACGTGCTCCTCGCCCCCCTCCCCGACGAGGGCACCTGGGATCGCGCCGTGGCGACCGAGCTGCTCTCGACCCCGCGCAGCGCGCTCATCGTGCTCGTCGCGGGAGGAGAGGCCTCGCTGCCGGGTGCGGAGCCGTTCGAGGTGCGCGCCACCTTCGACGAGCCCGAGCGGCATCGTTTTCTCTCCGTCGCCCTCGAGCACGGCGTCCGCGCGCGCGGCGAGGCCTCGGTCGACGACCTCGCGCGCTCCGCGGCGCGCATCGCTACCCCGGAGCGGTCGGTCGATCGCACGGCGGACGAGGCTCGCGTGCTCGGCGCGCTCGCCCTCGTCGGGAGGCCCTTCCCGGAGGCGCTCCTGCCCTCGCTCGTCGACACGGACGGCCCCCTCGCGGCGGCGGTCACTTCGCTCGTGGCCGACGGCGCGCTCGTACGCCGTGACGGCGCGATCGCGCTGGCGCGACCCGAGGCGCCCGAAGGTGACGGCGCGAAGGTCGCTTCGGCGCTCCTCGCCCACTTCCCGAGAGACGGTTGGGCGGTCGGCCACGCGGCCGAGCTGCTCGTCGCGATCGATCCCGCGCGCGCCGACGCCGTGCACGCCGAGGCGCTCTCGATGCTCGCGGATCCTGCGGCAAAACAAGAGGTTCGGCGGCGCTGGGCGAAGCTCGTCGCAGGCGACCCGGCCCTCTTGCTCCGCGCCGCGTCGCGTGCCCTCGACGCCGACGCGTTCGACGAGGCCCGGACGTGGGCGGAAGCGTGCGCACGCGCGGGGATCACGTCTGCCTCGGTGTACCTCGTGCTCGGGCGCGCGCTCATGGGCCTCGGAGATCTCACGGGCGCCAAGGTGGCCCTCGAGACTGCGCGCTCCCGCGAAGCCACCTCCCCCGAGCTCCGGCCGGCCATCGCGGTGGAGCTCGCCGAGCTCGCGTTCGCGAAGGGCATGTTCGACACGACCCGCGCCGAGGCCGAGCTCGCCCGCTCGGGCGACGCGAAGGTCGCGCTCCGCGCGAGCAACTTGCTCGGAAAGATCCGCCTCGCCGAAGGCAAATGGGACGAGGCCGACGCGCACTTCGCGGGCGACGCCATGGCGGCCAACGCGGCGGGCCTCGCACGTGAGGCGCTGCGAGCGCGCATGAACCGGGCGATCGCCATCCTTTCGAAGGGGCTGCTCGACGAGGCCGAGCTCATGTTGCGGGCCATCTTGGCCGACGCCGAGCGCGCCGAGGACCAGTTCGCCTGCGCCTACACCCTGACGAACCTCGCGGTCGTCGCGTGGACCCGCCACGACTACGGCACCGCCCTCGACTGCCTCGAGCGCACCTTCGCACGCCGGCGCGCCCTCGGCTCGCCCGCCACGATCCGCCACACCGTCGCGAGCCTCGCGGAGCTCCGCTTGCGCCTCGGTTTGTTCGACCACGCCGCCCACACGGTCGCCTTCGGCCGGCGCGCACCCATGAGCCCCGCCGACGCGGCGCAGTTCGCCATCGTCGCCGCGCGTATCTCCCTCGCCAAGGCCGACTCGGTCGGCGCGCGACGCGAGGTCGAGGCCGCCATCGCCGACGCGACCGCCGCGGCCGACAAAGAGCTCGTGGGCGAGGCCTACCGCGTCGCCGCGCGCATCTCCCTCGACGAGGGCGACGTCGCCGCGTGCCGCGCGCACCTGGCCGAGCCCTCGGCCCCCGGGACGACCGGGCGCGCCAAGGCCGAGCACGGCCTCCTCGGAGCGCTCGCCGCACGCGCCGCCGGGGCAGCCGACCTCGAGCTCGCCCGAGCCGCCCTCCGCCACGCTCGCGAGGCTGGCGACGAAGAAATCCTTTGTGAAATCCTGCACTTGATGGCGCTGACCCATCGCGACGCGGGGGACGTGACCGCCGCACGTGGGTTCTGCGAGCAGGCCGCCCAGATTCGCGCTCGTGTGGCCGACGGGCTCCGCATCGACGTGCGCGGCGCCTTCCTCGCGAAGGCCGAAGGCATCGCGCTCACGCGCCTTCAGACGGCGCTCACCGAGGCCCCCTCCGAGGTCGACGTCGAGCCCTCGCCTCGCACCGAGCGCTCCCCTCGCGAGAAGGCCCCCGAGTCCCAGCGCGAGATCGTCGGAGACGATCCGCAGATTCGCGCGCTCGTCGCGTCGATCAAGAAGGTCGCCCGATCGAGCGCCACCGTGCTCGTGCGCGGCGAGAGCGGCACCGGCAAAGAGCTCGTCGCCGAGGCGCTCCACCGGGCGAGCGACAGGGCCCAAGGTCCTCTCGTCTCGGTGAACTGCGCGGCGCTCGTCGAGACGCTGCTCTTGTCCGAGCTCTTCGGGCACGAGAAGGGCGCGTTCACCGGCGCCGGCTCGCGTCGTCGCGGACGCTTCGAGATGGCCGAGGGCGGCACGCTCTTCCTCGACGAAATCGGAGACATCTCGCCACGCACCCAGGTCGCCCTGCTCCGCGTGCTCCAAGAGAAGACCTTCGAGCGTGTCGGCGGAACCACGCCCGTGCGCGCGAACGTGCGCATCGTGTGTGCCACGCACCGCGACCTCCGCGCGATGGTCGAGCGCGGCGAGTTCCGCGAGGATCTCTACTACCGCTTGCGCGGCATCCAGCTCGAGGTCCCCGCGCTCCGCCAGCGCCCCGGTGACATCGGCAAGATCGCCGACTCGCTGCTCGCCCGCATCGCGCAAGAGCGCTCCGAGACGCCGAAGCGCCTCACCGATGCCGCCCTCGAGCTCCTTCGGGCGCACAGGTGGCCGGGCAACATCCGCGAGCTCGAGAACGCACTCCGCGCGGCGTCGCTCTTCACCGAAGGCGAGCTCATCGACGCCGCCGAGCTCGTCGACAACGTCGAGGACCTCCGCGCCGTGGCCCAGGCCGTCCCCGCCCCACTCTCGCTCCGATCGAGCGTGATGCCGCCGGCGCCCCCGAGCCTCGAGTCAGTGCCCCAGATCACGCACACCGACGACGAAGACGACGCCCCGCTCCCCACGGGAGAGGCCAACGCCACGGCGATCGCCTACGAACAGGTGCGCCAGGGGCAGGTGTCGCTCTTCGACATCAAGCGCCAGATCGAGCGCGATTGCATCGCACGCGCTCTCTCGGAGACCAAAGGCAACATCACCAAGGCCGCCGCGCTCCTCGGCATGAAGCGCCCGCGCCTCTCGCAGCTCGTCAAGCAGTATGGCCTCGCGGCCACGTCCACGGAGGGACTGTAAAATGCGTCGTTTCGGTCTGATTTTCGTCGGTTTGCTCGGGGTCTGGCTGGGAGGGTGCGTCGCAGAGACGCAGGCCCCCGAAGGCTCGGGCGTGGGCGACACGTCGGAAGAGTCGGCGACGGGCGGTGAGACCGAAGGCACCACGAGCCTCGGTGGGGACGCTCGCATGCGCGCCGGCATGGGCGACGTGGGCTCGACCCAACAGAACCTTCGCATCGACGAGCGGCCCCCGCCGCAGCCCTGGCACGATCCCGCTACGCCTCCCTCGCCGGGCGACGGAAAAAAGTAGTTTTTACTTTATAGCCCCACGCGACGCGGGACCGATCCCTCCTCGGCCCTTCGTCGCGTGTGGTCTTTCGAAGACGCGCCCTCGGGTGGCGCTCTCGCGGGCAAAACGGTATCCCTGAGGCACTCGGGTGGACGACCTTCGCGCACGAACCACGCTCTTCTGCGGAGTCATCGCGGCCGCCATCGCGCTCTCCATGCTCTTGCGCGGGCGGCGCTCGGTCCACTGGCTCTTCGCGGGCTTCACGACCGAGATCGCGTTCTGGTACGTGAGCCAGTCGATCGCCGACCTCTCGAAGGACAAGAACTGGTTTCGCGTCACCGTCGTGCTCACGGTGCTCCTGCCCCAGTTCGCGGTGCACCTCTTCCAAGCCATCGTCCCCCCCGGCGACGACGAGAAACCCACCCTGCCACGTGCGGCGCTGGCCGTCGGCGTGCCGATGCTCGCGCTCTGCGTGTCGCCTTACGCGCACTCGTCGCTCACGCGTGGAGCGGTGTACCTCTACGTGTTCGGCTTCTTGGCGGCTGCGCTGTGGTCGCTGTGGAAACGAGGCCGGCGCAGCTCGTCGAAGGCCGTCCGTGATCGGGTGAGGTTCCTCGCGGGGGTCGGCGGGCTCGCCATGGGGTTTCAGCTCGCCGACCTCTTGTCGATCCTGGGCCTGAACGTGCCGCCGCTCGGCGCGGTGCTGTCGGTCGTGTTCCTCTTCGTACTGTCCGAGTCCCTCCGCACGAAGCGCCTCGCGGACGTGTACGAGCTCTCCGGGCGCTTGCTCGTGTCGACGGCCCTCGCGTTCGCCATCGCGGGCCTCCTCTACTTTTTCATGAAGTACATGGGTCGCTTCGGCTCGATGTACCTGAACGGCGTGCTCGCCGCGATCTGCGTGCTCGTCCTCTTCGAGCCGCTGCAGGCCGAGGTCGAGAAGCGCATCCACCAGTTCGTCTTTCGCGAGCGGTACGACCTCGAGACGAACGTGACCGAGCTCCGCAAGCGCCTCGCGCACTCCCTCGAGGTGAGCGAGATGGTCGAGACGGTCATGAGCGGCCTCGAACGTTCGCGCCGAATCACGGGCTCCGCGCTCTACCTCCGCGACGAGGACGGCACGGCCTTCAAGCTCGTGGGCGCCGCCGGCGCGAGCCCTCCGGAGCGCATCGAAGAGCTCTCGATCTCTCCTCTGCTCGGTGAGCTCGACACCTCGATCGCCCTCGACGATCTGGAGCGCCTCGAGCGCACCAAAGAGGCCCTTGCGCCGCTGCGCGCGGCCGCCGACACGTTCGGGGACCTGCGCGCGAGCGTCGTGCTCGCCGTGCGCGACGGGAGCGAGCTCGTCGGCCTCCTGTGTGTCGACGACGCCCGCGTGCGCGACGCGTTCACCCCCGAAGAGATCGCGCTGCTCGAGACGGTGGCCGGTCAGATCGGCGTGGCCCTCTCGAACACCCGCACGTACGCCAAGCTCAAAGACCGCGACCGCCTCGCGGCCCTCGGCTCCATGGCGGCCGGCCTCGCCCACGAGGTCAAGAACCCGCTCGGTGCCATCAAGGGAGCCGCCCAAGTCCTCGAGGAGCTCATCCCGAAAAACTCGAGTGATTCCGAGATGATGAACGAGTTCGTCGGCATCATCCTCGAGGAGGCGAACCGCCTCAACCGCGTGGTCGGGAGCGTGCTCGACTACGCGCGGCCCGGCGTCGGAAACCCCGTCCCCCTCGACGTGAACGCGGCGATCCGTCGCACGATGCAGATCCTCACGCCGCGCGACAAACCCTCGCTCGAGATCGCCCTCGAACTCGACGACGACGTGCCTCGCGCCCGCATCGACGCGGAGCAGCTCCGGCAGGTGCTCATCAACCTGGTGCAGAACGCCATCCAGGCGATGGACGGGCACGGCAAGCTCACGATCACGACCGCCCGCCGACGCAAGCCCCGCGGCTGGGACGAGACCCGCGCCCAGGAGCCGAGCCCACGCTCCGAAGGTGGACCCGACTTCGTCGAGGTCACCGTGCGCGACACGGGCCCCGGCATCGCCGAGAAGATCCTGAAAGACCTGTTCGTGCCGTTCTTCACGACCAAACAGAAGGGCACGGGCCTCGGCCTCGCGATAAGCCAGAGCATCGTGCAGAGCGCGGGCGGCACGATCGACGTCAAATCGCAGGTCGGCTCGGGCACCAAGTTCATCGTGATTCTCCCTTCGGCGCCCGAGGCGGTGCTCACCGTGCCGCCCGGCGAAGCGTCGCGGCCTGCCGCCGAGTGACGACCCGAGTGGCATCGACCGACGCCGCACACGAAGGCTCGCGCCTCACTCCGCTCGCCGCACACGTCCGCCTCCAGGCCACGGTCCTCCTCTGGGGCATGACCGCGCTGCTCGGCAAGAGCATCCAGGTCGGGGCCCGTGTGCTCGTCTTCTACCGGGTGCTCATCGTCGCCTGCGTCATGCTCGTGCTGCTCCGGAAGAAGCGGATCCCCCTCGCGGTGCCGAGGCGCACGCTGTTCGAGCTCGTCGCGACCGGCGCGCTCGTCGCCATCCACTGGATGGCGTTCTACGGCACGATCAAGCTCGGTGGGATCGCGGTCGCCGTGACGAGCCTCTCGACGACGACGTTCTTCACGGCGCTGCTCGAGCCCCTCGTGTTCCGGCGCCGCGTGCGCCCGCGTGAGCTCGTCATGGGCGTGCTCGTGGTCTTCGGGGTGGCCGTGCTCCTCGGGGTCGAGCTCGGGAGCCCGCGCTCGGCCATCGCGCTCGGCCTCGTGTCGGCCTTCTTCTCCGCGGCGTTCGGCACGTGGAACGGGCGGCTCTCGAAGATGATGCCCGCCGAGAAGGTCACCTTCGTCGAGCTCTCGGCGGCGCTCGTCGTCACGGGCGCGACGTTCCTCGTGAAGGGCCCGTTCGTTCCCCCGTGGGCGCTCACGGCCCACGACGCGACGAGGCTCGTGTTCCTCGCGCTCTTCTGCACGGCGCTGCCGTGGCTCTGGTCACTCCGTGTATTACGCACGCTTTCGCCGTACACGGTCGCGCTGTCGATCGCCCTCGAGCCCGTGTACTCGCTCGCCCTCGCCGCGCTCGTGTTCCCGTCCGAGGAGCGCCTCGGCCCGAGGTTTTATGCAGGAGCGTCGATCGTCGGCGCGCTCGTCGTGCTCGACGCGTGGGACAAACGCCGGCGTCCCCAGGCGAGCCAGGCCGCCCCCCCGAGCGGGTGAGCGGCCCTTGGGCCCGTCCGTCGAGCCCGTGTCAGTCGTTCTGCATGAGCCCTCGGATCGAGCCATCTTTCTGGAGCTTGACGCCCTTGGCGGCGGGCTCCTTGGGTAGCCCCGGCATGGTCATCATCTCGCCCGTCAGCGGCACCAAGAACCCGGCGCCGGCGGAGATGCGGACGTCGCGCACGTTCACCACGAAGCCCTCGGGCCTCCCCGGGACCTTCGGATCGTCGCTCAGGGAGAGCTGGGTCTTCGCCATGCAGATCGGCAGGGCGCCGTAGCCGAGCTTGCGCGCGCGCTCGAGGCTCTTCTCCGCCGCGGGGGCGAAGGCCACGTCCTTCGCGCCGTAGACGGTGCGGGCGATCTTCCGGATCTTCTCCTCGGCCGAATCGGTTGCGTCATACACATACTTCGCGGGAGGCGGCGCGGCGTCGGTCGCGTCGACCACCTCGCACACGACCTTGGCGAGCTCGAGGGCCCCGTCGCCACCTCGAGCGAAGCCCGTCGACCGCGCGAACCTCGCCCCCAGCTTGCGCGCGGCCTCTTCGACCTGCGCGAGCTCGGCGTCCGTGTCGTTCGGGAACGCGTTGACGGCGACGATCGGCGTGAGGCCGAAGTACCGCGCGTTCTCGAGGTGCTTCTCGAGGTGCGAGATGCCCTTCGCGAGCTTGTCGGCGTCGGGCTCGGAGGCCACTTTGACCTCGGCGCCGCCATGCATCTTGAGGGCCCTCAGGGTGACGACGAGCACGATGGCGCGCGGGAAAATGCCGGCCTCGCGGCACTTCACGTCGAGGAACTTCTCGCCGCCGAGATCGAACCCGAAGCCCGCCTCGGTGATCGCGTAGTCGCCGAGGCTCATCGCGAGCCGCGTCGCGAGCACGCTGTTGCAGCCGTGCGCGATGTTCGCGAACGGGCCACAGTGCACGATGGCCGGGCCGCCCTCGGCCGTCTGCACGAGGTTCGGAGAGAGCGCGTCTCTCAGCACGGCGGTCATGGCCGCAGCCGCGTCGACGTCCTTCGCCGTCACGGCGGCGCCCTCGGTGTCCTGTGCGACGAGGATGCGGCCGAGGCGAGCCTCGAGGTCGTCGTGGTCCTTGGCGAGGGCCATGATCGCCATGATTTCGCTGGCCGCCGTGATGTCGAAACGATCCTCGCGCGGCGTTCCGTGGCTCTTCCCGCCGAGCCCGACCACGACGTTTCGAAGGAAGCGGTCGTTCATGTCGAGCGCCCGGCCCCAGGTGACGGTGCGCGAGTCGATCGTGCCGCCGCTCGGCATCTTCTTGCGGAAGTAGATGGCGTTGTCGACGAGCGCCGAGAGCAGGTTGTGGGCCGTGGTGATGGCGTGGATGTCGCCCGTGAAGTGCAGGTTGATGTCCTCGGCGGGGACGAGCGACGCCTTGCCGCCGCCGGTGCCGCCGCCCTTCACGCCGAACACGGGCCCGAGCGAGGGCTCCCGCAGCGCGAGCACGGCGTTCTTTCCGAGCTTGCGCATGCCCATGGCGAGCGCGATCGAGGTGGTCGTCTTGCCTTCGCCGGCGGGCGTCGGGTTGATGGCGCTGACCAGCACGAGCCGCCCCTTGCCCCGCGCGGGCTTCGCGAGGGCGGAGAGCTCGATCTTCGCCTTCCCGCGGCCATAGGGGAGGACTTCGTCCGGGGAGAGACCGAGCTCGTGAGCAACCTCGAGGATGGGGCGAAGGGACATGACCGAGTGGCTAGCGTGGCGCCCGCACCGCCGTCAACGGAGAGCGCCGAGGTCGACCCTCCAGCCTTCATTTGGTAAAGCCCGCAAGGATGCGCTTTTTCGGCAGCCGGCGCTATGCACGGTACTCGGCGTTCTTCGGCGCCCTGTCCCTCGGGTGCTGCGCCTTTACGCTACGCAAGCTCGCGGCCGGCGAGCTCCCACGCGCGATGGTGGGCTCGGCTCTGATGGCCGCCGCGTTCGGCCTGCTCTCGCTCCTCGCGGTCCGACGGGCGGTCGCCCTCGGTCGAGGCTCTCCGCCACGCCGCGAATGAACATGGGGTCGTCCGACCTCTCCGACCGACGCGGTCAGCCGTAGCGCTTCTCGAAGAGCGCGCGCACGTTCGGGAGGTCGCGCATCATCGCGAGCGTGTGGTCGGCGTGCCCGGCCGCGTACCCGTTCCCCACGAAGAGGTCCACGTCCTTGCCGACCCCTTCGGCCCCGAGCGCGCATTTCGTGAAGCTCGTCGACATGGCAAAAAAGTAAACGATTCCGCGATCTTTCGTCGAGAGAATGGCGCCCATCTCGGCGTCGTCGACGTTCACGCAGGAGAAGGCCACGTCGACCTCGGCGCCTCCATTGGCTTCGAGCACGGCGCGCCGCACGGCGACGGGATCCCTCGCGTCGGCGGTGACGACCACGTCGCACACGCCGAGCGCGCGGAGGTCGTCCGCGAAGGGCGCGTAGGCCTCGATGCCGATGACCCGGGCCGCACCGCGACGCTTCGCTTCGGCGGCGCAGAGGATGCCGCTCTTTCCGCCCGCGCCGAGCACGAGCACGGTCTTGCCCGGCGTGACCAAACGCGCGACCTGAGGTGCCGCTCCCGCCACGTCGAGCACGGCGAGCGCGAGCCTCTCCGACATGTCGTTCGGCAGGCGAGCGTAGGCGCCGCTCGCGAAGAGCACGGCCTCGCCGGTCACGTCGAGCTGGGCGCTCGCGCGGCGCATGGCGCCCGTCCCGTCGAGGCGGAGCGGTGTGAGCGAGAGGGAGACCAGGGTCGCCACGCGGTCGCCCTCACGAACGACGCCCGCGTCGGGGTGCCCGGGAGCCACCTGGAGCACCCGGCCGAGCAGCATGCCTCCGGAGCCCGTGACCGGGTTGTGCTGCTTGCCCCGGCTCTCCACGGTCGCCCGGACGAGCGCGGCGACGGCCTGGTCGGACCCGTCCCCTTTGGCCTTCGCGGCCTCCTCCATCTGGCGAAAGCTCGCTGCGTCGATGTTCAGCGTCTCCACGGCGAGGAGCATTTCCCCCTCGAAGAGCCGAGAAAAATCGCTGTCGACGCGCTTGGCGGGCTGCGGCAAGCCCCCGGCCGGCTCGAGGGACCGGTGGGTGCCGAACGGGTCACCGCCGGGGGAGATCGGCCTGGGAAGCGGGATGGAGGGCTGGCTCGACGAAGTTCCCATGCCCCCTACTTACCGTGACTTGACCATTTTCGAGCGACCTCGTTACTCTCTTTCTTGGTTCTCGGCCCCAGTTCGGAGTAAGTACTCGAGGGATTTCGCGGCGCTTCTGCCGTGAGCCTTTGCCGTCGAACCGCCTCACATGCAGGATCCCGCCCTAAAACCGGCAGCGCAGCGTATGGGAAAGTCGTACGTGCTCCGCTTCATCAGCGGGAAATATCAGGGTGGCGAGTTTCCGCTGGTCGCGGACAAGCAGATCATCGTCGGTCGCTCGTCCGATCTCGACATGGTGCTCGTCGAAGACATGGTGAGCCGCAAACACGCGCGCATCGCCATGGCCGAGGACCAGATCTGGATCGAAGATCTCGGGTCCACGAACGGCACCTTCGTCAACGGCGAGAAGATCAAGCGCGCGCGCCTGAAAGAGGGCGATCGTGTGCTCATCGGCACGAGCATCCTCAAGGTCATCGCGGGCGACGGCATGCGCGAGAACGACGCGCCCCAGCCCCCTGCCCTCGAGGCCGTGGCCGCCCAGCGCAGCCGCTCGCAAGGCAAGACGATGTCCGGCAGCATCGAGGAGGTCCCCCTCCCCGACTTGCTCCAGCTCTTTTCGACCTCCAAGAAGACCGGCGTGCTCGTCGTCCAGACCGACGACGACGTGGGCCGCATCTTCATGCGCAAGGGCACGCTCTACTACGCCCTCATCAACGATCTGACCGACGTGCCCCCCATGAAGAGCATCTTCCGGATGCTCACGTGGGTGAAGGGCACCTTCGAGCTCGATCCCCCGGACGAGCGCACCTTCCCGAACGAGATGGACATGTCGGTGCAGGAGGTCCTCATGGAGGGCCTCAGGCAGATCGACGAGTTCAACGAGCTTCGTGATCAGCTCCCCGACCTCAACACGCGCCTCGTGATGCCCGTGCCGCTCGCGGCGAAGCTCTCCGAGCTGAAGCCCACCGAGCTCGACGTCATTCAGCTCGTGCACAACCACGGCCACCTCGAGTCGGTGCTCAACAAGAGCACCTCGACCGACCTCGAGACCGTGCAGATCGTGCTCTCGCTCATCAAGCGCAAGTACGTCCGCCCCGAGTAGCTCGCCTCGGTAACGCGTGCATCGTGCACGTAGCTGCCCGAGGCCCCACCGGGGCTCGTCGGCCGTCGCGCGACGGCGCTTCGAAACGCGACGCGGAGCCCGGCAAATGGGCCCCGCGCGCGACGAGACGTCAGCCCCGGCTCACTTGGCGACGCGTTTGTCGAACACGACCTTGCCCGACGGCGACGCGACGTTCGGCTCGGCCTCGGCCGACACCTCGAAGTCGAACGACGACTCGGGGACGGTGCCCTCGAATTTCCCTTTGCGTTTGTCGGCGTCGTACTCGAGCGTACCGATGCGCGACCAGGGCGCGTCGGCGTTCTTGCGCTGCCAGAGCACGAAGACCTTCGCCGAGTCGGAGATGCGCTCCGGCGGCGCGAGGTTCTCGGCTTCGACGGTGAGCTTCGTCTGGTGCTTGGCCTCGTCCACGTCGGCCACGACCTTGGCGTCGGCGCCGGTCGCCACTTGCGAGCCTTGGACCTGGTAGGTGAGCGGGCCTCCGCACGCGACAGAGGCCGTGGCGGCGAGGACGACGGCAGCGAGGGTAACGACGAACGAACGTGCCTTCTTCATGTTTCGATAGCTCCGGAAGGTGCGCGGTAGCGCGCGACGACGAAGGCCTAGTGCAACTCTCGGGGCAGGTTCGAGCGCGACGTGCGCGGGCATGACGCCGCGGCACAACTTCGACGATTAGTGACGCAATCACGGACACTTACGACCACGACGAGGAAGGGCCTGCGCACCGGCGCGTAGCCGCGTCCGCGTGACACGCGGGCGACCTTGCTGCGTCCCCCGGACCTCAATCGAGGGCCACAAAAAGCCGAACGCGGCGCCTCCGAAGAGGACGCCGCGCTCGAGGTGTGGAGACCTCGGGGGAGGTCTATCCGATCAGGAGCCGCCGACCGAGGCGACGACCGAAGCCGAGCCCGAGACAGCGCCTTCCATCTGGCCGACGGCCGCCGCGACCTGCGCGCCGACCGTGTTGAGGCAGGCGAGGCCCTTCACGCCGATGTCGCCCGAGACCGAGCCGGCGAGCGAGCCGCTGACCTGGGTGATGAGGCCGACGAACGCCGTGCCACGCGCCTTGAAGACGACGATGAGCTGCGGGAGGTTCGCCTCGAGCGAAGCGAGGTACTTCGCCTCGATGCCGGCCGCGGCCGTGATCTTGAGGGCCGGCGGGGTGCACTCGGCCTTCGCGCTCACGGACGCGTCGCAGTTGGCGTCACACTTCGCGTCGACCTGGCAGCCGCCCTCGAGCTTGCCACCCTCGCACTTGAGGGGCTCGAAGTCGCCGTCGCACTTGCCGTCGCACTTGACCGCGACGTTCGCCGAGGCCTTGCACTCGCCCTTGCACTGGCCCTTGCAGGTGCCTTCGCACTTCACGCCGGGGGCGGTGACCTCGCAGGTGCCCTTGCAGGTGCCCTTGCAGGTGCCGTCGGCCTGGATGCCCGAGCCCTGCGCGCCGGCCTCGGCCTCGCAGGTGCCTTCGCACTTGCCTTCGCACTTCACGCCGCCCTGAGCGGCGCAGGAGCCGGAGCACTCGGCCTGGCAGGAGCCCTCGCACGCGACCGAGGCGGAGCCTTCGGCCTTGCACGAGCCCTTGCACGAGACCTCGAGCTTGCCGCCCGTACACTTCGGCGGGTTGGCCTTGATGTCGCACTTGCCGCTGACGTCGCACTTGGCCTGGCAGTTGGCCTTCGCCGAGACCGAGGCCTGGCACTGCGGGGCCGCGAACTCGACCTTGAGGGCGCCCTTGGCCTTCACCTGCGCGTTGATCTGCGCGACCGCGAGGTCACACCAGGCCTTGGCAGCGGCCGAGCCCTGGGCGTTGTTCGCCTCGGCGAGCTTGTCGGACGGGGCGTCGAGGTCCTGCGCGAGGTTGCGGCAGGCGCTGACGACGTCGTCGAGCGAGCCCTGGGCGACGGCCGCGAGGTCGGCAGCGGCGCCGACGGCGACGGAGAACTGAGCGCCAGCCTGGCCCTGGATCTCGACCTTGGTCGGATCGGTGCAGCAAAGCTCTTCGGCGGCGCTGCAGCCTTGAGCGAAGACGGGGATGGCGAGGGCGGCGGCGAGGGCGATCGGGGCGCTAAAGCGAACGGACTTCTTCATGACAAGCTCTCCTTGAGAATTACGTGAGTCTAGGCGCCGAGGGTTCACTCCCGCTAACCCCAAGCTCCGGATGGACGATGAATCGCGCGATTGGTTCAACCCGGGCGCGCCAGAGAGGCATTTTGTTTCTCGGCCGGTGCGTCCTCTTCGGCACACCTGCCCGATGACCTCGGGAAAATGCGCATCGCGAGGGAGGTTACACGAAGAATCGCGCGGGGCAAAAGTACTCTTCTTTGCCTACATTTCCCCTCTGGCGTGAGGGTCATAGGCCGCGTACGTAAGCACGCGGAAAAGCTTCCTTCATTGGAGCTTCGCGATGGCCGCGGCGAGCGCCTCGAGCCCCTTCGCGATGCGCTCCTCGGAGAGGGCGTAGCTGAATCGCACGTAGCCCGGAGCCCCGAACGCGCCTCCCGGCACGGTGGCGCAGTGGGCCTCTTCGAGGAAGAAAAAGGCCAAATCCTCGTCGCTCGAGAGCACCTTGTCGCCGTGCTTCTTGCCGAGGAGGCCACGGCAGTCGGCGAACGCATAGAATGCGCCTTCCGGCATGCGGCAGCGAATGCCAGGGATCCTGGACAGGCCTTCGACCATGGCGCGGCGACGCTTCTCGAAGCGGGCGCGGATGTCGACGATCGCGTCTTGGGGGCCGGTGAGCGCGGCGAGCGCCGCGTGCTGCGCGACGGCGGTGGCGTTGGTGGTGCTCTGGCCTTGCACCGTGTCGAGCACCTTCGCGAGGGGCGCGGGCGCGATCGACCAGCCGATGCGCCAGCCCGTCATGGCGTACGTCTTCGAGACGCCGTCGACCACGACGATGCGGTCGAGGAGATCGGGGGCGATCTTGGCGGCCGACACGTGCTCGAACCCGTCGTAGACGAGCTCGGCGTAGATCTCGTCGACGATGAGCCACACGGGGTGCTTGCGGAGCACCTCGAGCAGAGCGCGCATCGACGCCTCGGGGTACGCGGCGCCGGAGGGGTTCGACGGCGTGCAGAGGATGACCGCCTTGGTGCGCGGGGTGATGGCCTTCTCGAGGGCCTCGGGCGTGAGCCGCCAGCCGTTCGCTTCGTCGGTGTCGACGAGGACGGGCTCCGCGCCCATCATGCGGACCTGCTCGGGGTAGCTCACCCAGAAGGGCTTCGGGATGATGACCTCGTCGCCCGGCTCGAAGAGCGCGATCGCGAGGTTGAAGAGCGCGTGTTTGGCCCCGACCGTGACGGTGACCTGCTCGGGCTTCGGCGAGAAGCCACGCGAGCGCGCGGAGGCGTCGCAGATGGCCTTCTTGAGCGGAGCGATCCCGGTGACGGCGGTATACTTGGAGGCGCCCGCGTCGATCGCGGCCTTCGCGGCGGCCAGCACGTGCGCCGGGGGGTCGAAGTCGGGCTCGCCCACGCCGAACGCGAACACGTCGGCGCCCTTCGCGCGGAGGTCCGCCGCGCGGGCGTTCATCGCGAGCGTGACGCTGGGAGAGACGGCAGACAGACGTTGGGCGAAGGCGAGCGGCATGACGATCCCTTTCGCGCGACCCGAGGTCGGCGCGCCCGGAACCTACCAGAAAGCGACGGCACCGAACAGGTGCACTACGCCCTGCGTTACGCGTCGACGATCCCCCGGCTCACGCCTCTTTGGGGGACTCGTCCTTCGGCTTGGACTTGGCCTCTTTCTTCTCGGATTTCTCCGATTTTTCGGCCTTCTCGTCCTTGTCGTCGTCGTCGTTGGCTTCCTTCAAGCCTTGCTTGAAGTTCTTGATGCCTTGGCCGAGCCCCTTGCCGATGTCGGCGATGCGGCCGGCGCCGAAGAGAAGGAGCGCGAGAAGCGCGATGACCAAAAGCTCCGGTGCGCCGATGCTGCCCATGGTGGTGACTCGCTCTCTCTTCCTTGGGGGCCACGCGGCGATGCACGGCCCGAACACGACACGCGCGGCGCGACCGCCTCGCTTCCCCTCATTTCGTACCAGTGTGTGCACCCCGCGGCAAGCGTGAGAGCACCTCCCCCACGAGAAGCGTGAGCCCACCTGCGACCACGGGCACCACGGCGAGCCACGCGACCCCCAGCGACGCCGTCTCGATCCGGCGGTAGAGGAAAAGTGCAGCGAGAGGCCCCACGACACCGAGCACGACGGCGCGCACGACCCCACGGGGCAGCTCCCCTTCCGAGAGCACACGGACGAACGCGAGGTGCGCGGCGAGCGCCGTGGCGAGGGCGAGGACGAGCGCGCGGACCCACGGGGGGGTGGTCGAGCTCACCGCGAAGGGAGGAATTCCCCGGAGAACGAGCGTGCGGACGTGCGCCACGATGGCCGCGCCCTCGTGCACGGGGGGCGTGAGGATGCGCGCGTCGTCGAGCTCGAAGCGCGTGAGATCGGGGCTCACGCGCGCCGCCGACGCGGAGAACGTCAGGCCCGACGCCATCACGGGCGGCTTGCCCACGAGGCGCGGAGGGTACCCCGGCACGCACGTCCACACGGCCTTCACGAGCGGGACCGTGTGCGAGGCGCGCGTGGGCTCGGCGGCGCAGGCGGACCTCCCCTGCTCCAGCAGATCTTGGACGACGAGCCCCGGAGCCGAAGCGTCACGCCCTCCGAGCACCGACAGCGCGCCGAGGGCGAGGACGAGCGTGGCGGCGACCGTCCGACGAGCGAAGGCGGTCCGCGACGGTGCCTCCCCCAACGTCGCAAAGACCCGCGCCTCGCCGCGCGCGACCAACCTCGTCGCGTGGAGGGCCCAGCCGAGCGGCCACGCCACGACGAGCGACACCTCGGCCGCCAGAAGGAGCAGGCTCCGCGCGAACGGCCACACGACCGAGGCCGGCAAGGTCGGCTCGAGCATCCACGGGAGCACCCGGACGAGCGCCCCGAGGGCCGCCGCGAGGAAGAGGCCCCCCCAGCATAACAGCGCGAAACTCAAAGATTCTTTGTCGAGCCGAGTCATGTCTGCGGCGGCGTGCGCGGGGGCGGGGCGGCCACGGGAGTGGCGGGCGGACGGGCGAGCGGGCTGGCCATTCGAACTTACTGACGGCCTCGCGCACCCCATGGTACCGTACCCGGCCGTAGAGGTCGCAAAGGAACCGAGGCAATGACCAACCGAGCTTTCGACAAGAAGACCAGGGGTGTGGCTGCGCTGAGCATGGCAGCGGTCTTTTTCGGCGCCACGATGGCGTACGCGCCCGAGGCCAAGGCCGAGGAGGTCTCGCCGGCCGCCAAAGGAATCATCGGTGGTGCGCTGCTCGGCTCCGAGCTCGTCGTCTTCACCGAGGCGATCATCGGCGTTCGTTCTCCGCTCGCGTACGGCGTGGGCGCGGGCCTCGGCGCGGTCGCGGGCGGGTTCGCCGGGTTCGGCATCGAGCAGTCGGTGTCGGAGACCCAGGGCGGCGTGCCCGTGGTGATGCTCGCCGGCGGTGTCGCGCTCATCGTGCCGGCGCTCGTCGTCACGCTGAACGCGATCTCGTACCAAGGCAACCCCGACGCCAAAGAGGACAAGGCCCCGACGACCTCGCCCCCGGCCGACCCGGGCAAGGCCGGCGGAAGCCCCGTCGAGGCGCCTGCCACGCCCGCTCCGGCTGCCGCACCTCCCGCCGGAGGCACGACGCCGACCCCGGCCACCCCCGCGCCGCAGGCGGCTCGTCCTGCGCCTGCCACGTCGCTCATCTCGCTCTCTCCGAGCGCCTTCCGGCTCGGTGTTCCGGTGCCCGAGGCGCACAACGCGTTCTCGATGCAGGAGCGCCGGCAGCTCGGCATGGCTCAGGTCACCGAGCTGCGTCTGCCGGTCGTGAACGTCGCGTTCTGAGCTTTCGCTCGGTCGTGCAGCGAGGCCGCGGGTACGTCCCGTGGCCTCGTTTCGTTTTGTCTTGTCGGGCCCCACCCGCCGCGGCCCGGGCGTCCGCAATCGCCTCGCGACGCGCGAGAGACCCCACTCTCCCTTGAACATTTCTTCCGTTTCCGGTGATCTGAGGTGAGGACTCGTCCCTGCCGCGCGCAAGATTCGTCAGATCGCGCGTGCGCTCAACGTCTTCGGAGGATACCGCGTGAACACGACGCAACAGCGCCCTGCCAAGCCCGCAGACCCCATGCTCGGACGTGTGGTCGCCGGTCGCTACCGTTTGGAGGCTCGGGCGGGTGAAGGCGGAATGGGCGTCGTCTATCGCGCTCGCCACGTCCTCATCGACCGCGTGGTCGCCCTCAAGCTGATTCGCCCCGACCTCCGCGGCGAGACCCACCTCCGCGCATGGATGCTTCGCGAGGCGCGGGCCGCGAACCGCGTCGATCACGCGCACATCATCGACATCCACGACATCGGCGAGACCGAAGAGGGCGAGCTCTATCTCGTCATGGAGTACCTCGTCGGCACGTCGCTCTCGAGCGAGCTCGCGAAGGGCCCCATGACGCTCTCGCGCGGCGTCGACATCCTCGAGCAGATGTGCGCGGCGCTCGCGCGTGCGCACGACCTCGGCGTCATCCACCGCGACCTGAAGAGCGACAACATCTTGATGACGACGCGCGGAGGCCGGAAGGACTTCGTGAAGATCCTCGACTTCGGCCTCGCGCACCTCGCGATGGACCCGCGGCTCGCGCCGAAGGGCGCCGTGTTCGGCACGCCCGAGTACATGTCCCCCGAGCAGGCGCGCGGCGAAGAGGCCGGGCCCCCGAGCGACCTCTACGCGCTCGGCGTGCTCTTCTTCGAGATGCTCACGGGCCAGCTCCCGTTCCGCTCCGGCGATCGCGAGACGCTCCTCGAGATGCAGCGCTCGTCCCCTCCGCCGAAGCCCACGGCCATCAAGCCCGACATTTTGCCGGCCGCCGAGGCCATCGTGCTCAAGCTCCTCGAGAAGGAGCGGCGCAAGCGCTTCCAAGATGCCCACCACCTCCACGAGGAGCTGAAGGCGCTCCAGCGCGCGCTCCCGTCGGTGCCGTGGGAGGTGGGGCAGCTCGGAGAGAACGCGCCTCCCCCTCCCCCGCCGCCCCCGCAGTCGGCCGGCGTGATCGAGTGGGCGAACCGCGCGGGCCTCTTCTCGCGCATGGTGAGCCGCGCGTACCCCGGCGGGAACGCCCCGCCCGACGTCTCTCAGGCCATGGCCCAGGTGTGGGATCTCGCCTCGAGGGCCACGAGGCTCGAGGGCGAGGTCGCGAGCCACACACGCAAGCTCGAGTCGCTCGAGCGTCGCGGCCGCGCGCTCCGCGCCGAGATCGGTCGAAAGGTCGAGGAGCTCGCCCACGAAGAGTCGCGTGTGCTGCGCGAGCTCGCGAACGAACAGGGCGAAGCGAACCGCCTCCGTGAGGCCCTCGCGACCGCCGAGCGTGGCGCCGTAGCGGCGCGCCAGCAGGCCGACCAAATCGCGCAGACCCCTCCGAGCGCCCAGTGGCGCGTCGTGTTCGAGCGCGCGGGCGCGGCTCAAGCCCTCGTCGACGCGAGGCGCGAGGCCTTGGGCGAGCGCGAACGAAAGGCCGCCGCAAAGGACGGCCAAGTGCGCGACCTGCGCCGCCAAATCGAAGAGCTCCGCTCGCAGCTCTCGCGCTACGCCGAGGCCCTCGAAGAGGATCTCGCCTCGGGCCGCGAGAAGGTGGCCGCGCGCACGCGCGAAGGGCTCGGCTTCGAGAAGGCCTTCAGCGACGCGTCGCAGCTCTTGCTCACGCACCTCAAGGGCAAGGCCGAGGCGCGTGATCTGCTCCAAGATCTGCTCGCGAACATGCACGGCGCCCCCCAAGGCGGGAGCAAGCCGTCCGACGGCCGCCCCGCGACCTGACCGCGACCTGACCGCGACGTTTTCGAACGCGGCACTCGGTGCCACTTTGCGGCGCCCGAGAAATTTAGGCCTCTCCGCCATTCCAGGCGCCTGGAAAAAAATTCCAGGCGCCTGGAATGGAATGGCGGGAGGTCCACGAGGCGCGCGATCGAGGGGAGGTGCGGGGCCCGATCTCGGCGCCTCGCGACCTCGTCGTGCGCCCGTGAGGGTCCTCGTGGAGGGGAGCGCGAACGCCGCGCGTGATTCGCGCCCGTGAGGGTGTGACGCGCCGTGTGCCTTTCGAGGAACGAACGGCGTGCCGGCCGCGTACGATGAGGGCGTGAACCCGCCCGCGTGCCCGAACTGCTCCGCCCCGCTCGAACCCATGGCGCCGAAGTGCGCCTACTGCAACGCGGTCACGCCGAAGGGCCGGGCCGACGCGGAGCGGGCCGAGCAGATGGCGCGCCAGCAACAGGCGTACGCGCAGCACCAGGCCGCAGCCCAGGCGTCGGTCAACCAGGCGCTCGCCGCGGCCGAGGTGAACAAGTTCGCGAGCTACGCGCTCTTCACCACGCTGCCCGCGCTCGTCACGTGCTGCGCGCCCGCGGGGTGGCTCGGCGCGTTCTTCGCCTTCCGTAGCCTCTCCGTGGCCAAGAAGAACGGGATCCCGGCGCCCGCGCGGGCCATCGTCGCGATGGTGCTCGCGGTGCTCGGCTCGGCGCTCACGGTCACCGCGTTCGTCGGCGCTCACTTCGACGAGAAGGACAAGGAGAAGCGCATCGCGGCGCTCGACGCGAAGAGCGCCCAGAACCGCAAGAAGGCCACGCTCGACGCCAAGACGGCCTGCGACACGACCGAGATCCACATGCTCAAGTCGGGCACGATGTACGTGTCGGCCAAGATGGTCTGCACCGGCGAGCCCGTCGTGACGGGGGCCACGGCGCGGCTCGACGGCGTGTCGTACGTCTCCAACGGGAAGACCGAGGGGCCCTTCCGGGTGTGCCTCGCGAAGGGCGCGCGGTGGTTCGTCGTGCACGTCGACAAGTCGACCGACGACTGCCTCGACGAGGCCCCCAAGGCGAACGACGAACAAGAAGAAGAGGTGGCGCGGAGCACCTACGCGACGCTGCTCGAGGCCGCCCGCGTGAACGGCACCGAGAAGCGCCTCGCCGGGGCCAAGAGGGCCGTGGAGCGCGCCGAGACGAGCGCGAAGACGTGCACCGACGCCACCCTCGCCGCCGCCGCTCCCGAGCCCGGGTCCGCCGGCGCGCCGCTCGTCCGCGCAGTCGACTACGACGTGCTCGACGGAAAAGCCGACCCCGGGTTCTCGTTCCTCAGCGACTCGGACATACGCGTCTACCTCGCGCAGAAGGGCGCGTCGAAATCGCGCTCCGAGCTCGCGGCGAAGATCTCTCGCGGGGCGCCGTTCCTCGTCGTCTACAAACACACCGAGCGCAGCCTGCCGCAGGTGACGGACAACGGCACGAAGGGCGACTTCGGGCTCACCGGGGGCACGTACGACGGCACGCTCTACGTGGTCGATCTCGGCCGGAGCGAGGTCGTCTGCCAGGGGCCACTCACGTGGCGCATCCCCACCAAACCCACGTTCTCACTCAACAAATCGTCGACCAAAGCGCAGGTCGGGGCGCGCGCCGAGACCGACTACCGCGAGCGCTTCTTCGATGGCGCGACGGCGCGCATCAAGGCGCTGACGAACGGCAAGCTCCGCCTCGGGTACAAGCCGCTCGACTAAGTCAGCGGTCATGAGCTTCGATCAAGACCGACGCTGTCCTCCGCCGCGGCTGCTGCGCGCAAAGCCCGCCGGGGCAAAACCTCCTGGTTTTGGGTCCCGGCCCAAAACGACGATCCATGTTCGTCTGTTCGAGGATCGCGCCCGTCGATTTAGACGCAAGAAGGCCCGAGAGCCGCGAGACTCTCGGGCCGCTTCGAGGTCACCCCGATCAGGCGAGCTTGGCGCTGAGGAAGGCCTTGAGCTTGATGAGCGTCTTCACGTCGCGCGAGAAGCTCGGCACCTGGTAGTCGCGCGACCACGCCGAGACCTCGTGGAGGAAGGCCGTGCGGGCGCTCTCGTCGCCGACGATGTCGTCGACCGTGCGGCCTCGAGCCGCGCCCTTGCGGAGGTTCTTCACGTACGACTCGAGGCGCACGTAGTCGTCACCGAGGAAATCGCGGACGTGGACCGCGTCGTCGGCGAGGCGACCGAGCACGCCGGCCTTGGCCTCGGGGAACTCGGTGCAGGCGAGATCGGCGGCGACACGAAGCACGAACGCGTCGTCGCAGAATCCGAGATCGTCGATGCCATCGGGGATGAGGTCGAGCGACTTGAAGATGTAATTCAGACCGGCGACCGCCTGACGGCGTGCACCTTCGGGGGCCGAGCCCTTCACTACCTCGCCGAGCTCGGCGGCATCCTCTCCGAGGGACTTGAGCCACGAGGGGAAGATTTCGAGGTACTTGGAGAGCGTGTTGGACTCTTCGGTCATGGCATACCCGGGGAAAAAAGGGCGCCCACGGTCGGGCGTGTGGACCTCGGAGCCTACATGGGCGTGGGCCGAAACGGAAGGATTGCCGCGCCGGAATGCGACCACGCGGAGCGTCTTCTAACCCCATGAAATCATTGAGTCTACGTACGCGGTGCGCGTGAGCGGACGTCGACGCGACGCGCCGAAGCGCGCCGAGCAGGGAGCGTGGGGTCTGGTAGGGTCGAGGGATGCCTCGCGCCGTGGCCCATGCCCTCCTCGTCTTCGTCGACGGCATCGGCATGGGGAGCCCCGGCGCGCACAACCCGTTCGACGGCGCGCCCGGCCGCACGCTCGCGCCGCTCGACGGTGTGCGCGAGCCTCGAGCCGACCTCGCCTTCGGGGCCATCGACGCGACGCTCGGATACCCGGGATTGCCTCAGAGCGCGACGGGCCAAGCCACGCTCTTCTCGGGAGAGGACGCGATCGGCCGCGAGGGAGGCCACTACCCGGCGTTCCCGACCGCGGCGCTCGCGGCCTTTCTCGCCGAGAACAACGTGTTCGCGCGTGCACGTGCGAAGGGCCTCGCGGCGGGGTTCCTGAACGGGTTCGACGAGGCCCGCGCCGCCCGCGCGACGCGCATCGTGCGAGGCGAAGAGCCTCGGACCCGCGCGTTCCCGGTGTCGGCGAGCACCATCTGCGGGGCGGGCTCGGGTGGCACGTTGCGTACGGGGCGCGACGTCGCGCGGGGCGCGGCGGCCACGTTCGATCTCACGGGCGACATCGTGCGAGGGTTCGGTTACCCAGCGCCGCTTCGCACCCCGGCCGAGGCGGCCCACGCGGTGCTTCGTGGCGCGCGCGAGCTCGACCTCTCGTACTTCGAGATTTTCCTCACGGACAAGGCCGGCCACTCCCAGGACATGGCGTTCGCGCGGCACGAGATCGCGCGGGTGGAGGCGTTCCTCGACGCGCTCTTCGCCGAGGCCGCGAGCGACGAGCTCGTCGTCGTGACGAGCGACCACGGAAATCTCGAGGATTTGAGCACGGGCGGCCACACCTACGCGAAGGTGCCGCTCGTCGCGAAGGGACCTACGTCCGACGAGCTCGTCGCGCACGCGCGCGATCTGCGGGACGTAGCGCCAGGCCTACTCGCCGCGCTCGGTTCCTCGTGGGACGCGCGCCGAAGCTAAATCGACGTCTTGATCGAAGATCATGACCGCTGGTTCAGCCGCGGCCGAAGAGCACGAACCCGAGCCCGAGCCCTACGGCGACGCCCGCGAGGCCGACGAGCACGACGACCCACACGGGCACGCCCCCACGCACCGAGGCCACGCCGCTCGCCACCGGCTCGAGCACCGGCAGATCGTTCGACGGGAGCGTGCCCCCTTGCGCGGCCACCACCTGCACGACGGGCGGCGACGGAGGCTCGGAGACGCGCGGCGACGGAGGGCTGCTCGCGAGCGTGCCCGAGGGCCCGAGCACGCGGCCATCGGGGCCGAGCTGGAAGCTGTCGGCGGTGGTCGCCTTCGGAGAGTGCGCCCGCGACATCACGATCGACGGCACCACGGGGGGCGCCTGCTGCGACATGAAGGCCGGCATGTCGGGGAGGCGGCTCAGCGCCTCTTGGCGGCCCTCGCCCTCGCCCATCGCCTCGGCGAGCACACGCCCCATCTCTTGCGCCGACTGGAAGCGGAGGTTCCGATCCTTGGCCATCGCGCGCTGCATGAACGCCGAGACCCGCGCGAGCTGGGGATCGATCGACTCGACCGGCGGGGGCGTCGTGTTGAGGACCGCGCCGAGCCTCGCGAACGCGGTGGGCGCGGGGAAGGCCGAGCGACCCGTGAGCATCTCGTAGAGCATCACGCCGACGCTCCACAAATCGCTCCGCGCGTCGCAGTCCTTCGCGGAGCGGATCTGCTCGGGGCTCATGTACGCCGGGGTGCCGAGCAAGACGCCGGTGGCCGTCTTTTTGCCCATGCCGCCCGCCTGGTCCATGACCTTGGCGATGCCGAAATCGAGGATCTTCGGCGTGTATTTGCCGTTCGGCTCGCGCGCCAGGATCACGTTCTCGGGCTTGAGATCGCGGTGCACGACGCCCTGCGCGTGAGCTGCCGAGAGCCCCTGCAAGATGCCCTGGACGATGGTGGCCGCTTGCACGAGCGGAACGCGGCCGCCGTTTTCCGTGTAGGATGCAAGTGGAATCCCGTCGCACAGCTCCATGACGAGGTAGGGCGTCGTGTCCTCGGCGTGGCCGACCTCGAACACCCGCGCGATGTTGGGGTGCTGGAGCCGCTGGCAGAGATGGCCCTCGTCGACGAAGCGCGTGAGCACCTCGACGTCGTCCAGGTACTCGGCGCGGAGCATCTTGACGGCCACGGGCGACCCACCCGCGAGCGGCTGCGCCTCGTAGACGATGCCCATCCCGCCCGAGCCGATGAACCGGACGAGCCTCAGCTTCTGCGAGACAATCGCGCCGACGAGCTCGCCATCCCCTGGAAACGCCGCGGTCACGGTCGCGATGTTAGCCGCGCGACGACGAACGGAAACATGAAACGTTCGTGGCCCTGATTTCGAGGCATCCGCGCACGCTCAGCCGGGCTTCAGGAACGACTTCGCGAAGGTCTGCGCCGCCGTGTCGTCGTAGTCGTCTTTGCAGCTCGGGGCCGAGAGGCGCTTCTGGCCGAGCACCTTTCCGGTGCGACGCTCGACCACCGTCACCTCACCATCCATGCTGGCGTCGGACCCGCATCCGGGGTGGTCCTTGTCCTCGACGAAGGCGACGAGGTCGATTTCGCGGGCTTTTTCGGCCTTCCCGAAGAGGAGCTGGCTCGGCACGTACACGAGCGACGCGGCCTTGCCCGGGTATCGTTCTTCTCCGGGGAAGAGGACGCCTGCCCCTTGGGCCTTGCGAAGGAACGCGACGAGGCCGGGTTTGAGCTGGTTCGCGGGCACGTTCACCGAGGTCTTCACGGTGGTGCCGTCTTGGAAGGCGAGCTCGAGGGGCAGGTCGACGTTGCCCATCGGGTAGGGCTTCCACATGTCTTGCAGAGGCACCTGCTCGAGGTAGGTCGCGAGATCGTGCGAGACCGAGAGCTGCCTCGTGACCGTGCGCGCCTTCGAGCCCGCGAGGTCGACCTTCACGAGGGGCTCGATGTCCGAGAAATCGAGCCTCGCCTCTTGGTAGAGCGAGAAGGTCCCCGTGCACGCCTTGGCGACGCACGCGATCTGCCGGGTGGTCGGATCGTAGCGAACGGCGGCGGGCCGCGTCACCGTGACCGTGGTCGTGGCCGAGCGGTACTTCGGCTTGAACAGCTTGCGGCGCTCGTACGAATCGACGTTCACGTTGAGCTTGATCTCGGGGCCGAGCAGCACGCTCTTGGGAGGCGGCGAGACCGGTGGCGCCGAGTAGGAGCTGTTTCCGTACTTCGGGGGAGGGGGCGGCGGCGTGGGCTTCACGACGGCGGGGTCCGGGAGGTTCACCACGACCGTGGCGCGGCCCTGGAAATCGGCCGTCGCCGAGAACGACTGCGTGTACCCCGAGTCGTGGACGCGTACGTTCGCCCCGGGCGCCGTGGTCACGACGATCTCGAGGACGTCGGTCGCCCCCTTCTGCACGACGTGCCCCTCCGCGGAGACGGTGAGCTCCTTCGACCCACCGCACGCGGTGACGGACAGAGCGGCCCCGGCGAGGGCCGCGAGGGCGTAGCTTCGGGGAGCGCGAGCCGTGATGCGAGCCGTCGTCATGATGCCTCGGGGTGCGTGAGACGCGCCGAAGGGGAGGAAGTTCTCCCCGAGGAGCGACCCCCGAAGGAGAGCACGCTCCACGCGCGCTCCCCTCATGGTTCTACGTACGCAGCTTGGCCCCGAAACGTTCCCCGATCTCGGAGACGACGCGGGCGTGGGTCTTCTCGACCTCGGTGTCGGTCAAGGTGCGCTCGTCGGAGCGGTAGACGACCCGGAACGCCAAGCTCGCGTGATCTTTGGGGATATTTGCGCCGACGAAGCGGTCGAAGAGGGTCACCTCGGCGGCGAGGGCGCCGGCCGACGACGCGATCGCCTCGAGCACGTGCCCCGCGGGGACGTCGTCCGAGACGACCACGGCGAGGTCGCGGGGCGACGCGGGGAAGCGCGGGATGGCCTTATACTTCGGCGCCACGCCGAGCCCGGCGGCCGCGCGGAGGTCGATCGTGACGACGGGAACGGCCTCGGGGAGATCGAACGCGTCGGTCACGTCGGGGTGGAGGAGACCGAACGAGCCGACCACCACGTCGCCCACGAGGAGCTTACCGGCGGCGCGCGGGTGGAGGCCCTCGGGGCGGCTCTCGGCCGGGTACGTGACGACCTCGGGCGCTCGGCCGAAGAGCTCGGTGAGCACGGCGAAGGCGACGCCCTTGGCGTCCCACACGTCGTAGGCCTCGGGCTTCTGGAGGTAGGCCGGGCGGTCTCCCGCGAGCACGATCGTGAGCTCGGGGCGCTCGTCGGGGAGGGGCGCACCTTCGAGGAACACGGGGCCCACAGCGAAGAGCGCGGCCGAACGAACCCCACGACGGCGCGACTCGGAGACCACCTCGAGGAGCCCCGGGAGCAGGCTCGTGCGCATGACCGTCTGGTGGTCGTTGATGGGGTTCTCGAGCACGACGGTGGCCTTGGGAGCGCGCACGGCCTCGAGGGCCTTCTCGGACGTGAACCGGAACGTGATGGCCTCGGAGAGCCCGCTCCTCGCGCACGCCGCGCGCACACGACGCTCGAGGTCCTCGCGACCGCCGACCTCACGCGAGCCACGAACGGCGGGCAACACGGCAGGCACGCCGTCGATGCCGCGCACACGAATGACCTCTTCGACGAAGTCGATCTCGCGGGTGAGGTCGGGCCGGTGCGTGGGGGCCGACACGCGGAGCACACCCGGGCCCGCCGGGGACACCGCGCACCCGAGCCGCTCGAGGATGGCCGAGGCCTCGTCGACGGGCACCTCGACGCCCAGGATCCGATTCATGAAGGATGCATGCACTTCGGCGGTGGCGCGCGCGACCTCGCGAGGCGTGGCGTTGGCCTTCGCGCCGACGACGTAGACGGGGGCCGAGAAGCGGGCGCCCGCGGAGACCTCGCGCGTGAGCTCGACGGCGTAGGCGAGCGCGTCGCGGAGGGCGCACGGATCGGTGCCGCGCTCGAACCTGTGGCTCGCCTCGGTGTGGAGGCCGTGGCGACGCGACGAGCGGCGGATGCCCCGGGCGTCGAAGTAGGCACACTCGAAGAGCACCTCGGTCGTCGAGGCCGAAATTTCGCTATTTTCGCCGCCCATGACGCCCGCGAGCGCCACGGGGCCCTCGCCGTCGCACACGACGAGGTCGTCGGACGAGAGCTTGCGCGCGACGCCGTCGAGCGTGGTGAAGGGCTCGGCGTCTTTCGCGGTGCGGACCACGATCTTGCGGCCGCGCACCTTCGCCAGGTCGAACGCGTGCATCGGCTGGCCGTAGCCGAGGAGCACGAGGTTCGTCACGTCGACCAGGGTGGAGATGGGGCGCACCCCGAGCGCGAGCAGCCGGTAGCGCCACGCGAGCGGCGAAGGACCGACGACGATGCCCGTGGCGCGCGCCGACGAGAACTCGGGGCAGCGGTCCTCGGCCTCGATCGTGATGGGCACGTCGAGCGCGACTCCAGGATCGCCGAACGCGGGCCGCACGGGCGCCCGGAACGCGAGCCCGAGCACCGCCGCGAGATCGCGCGCGAGGCCCACGTGGCCGAGGCCGTCGGGGCGGTTCGGCGTGAGCCCGATCTCGTAGATGGTGTCGTTCGTCTGGGGGATCGCCTGGGGGAGCTTCGTGCCCGGGGCCGCGAAGCCCTTCGGGAGCACGAGGATGCCCTCGCCCTCTTCGGACAGACCGAGCTCGGTCTCGGAGCAGAGCATGCCCTCGCTCACGACGCCGGCGATCTCGCGGCGCGCGATCGTCATGCCCTTCGCGGGGAGGTGCGCGCCGAGCAGCGCGAGCACCACTTGGAACCCGGGCTCGGGCACGTTGGGCGCGCCGCACACGATTTCTTGCTGCGTGCCACCTGCGACCTCGACCGTCACGAGGCGGAGACCGCTCTTCGTCGGGTGCGGGCGCATCGACACGACCGTGGCGACGACGCACCCCTCGGTGCCGGCGCCGTACACGTGCACACCTTCGACCTCGAGCCCACCTTGGGTGAGCTTCTTGGCGACCTCGTCGGGCGAGAGGCGACCGAGCTCGGGGAGGAGCTCGCGGAGCCAGCTCAGACTTGCTTTCATGGGGCTACCCTCTCTCCTAAGCTCTTAGAATTGCGAAAGAAACCGCGGATCGTTCTCGAAGAGCAGCTTGATGTTCGGGATGCCGTACCGGAGCATCGCGACGCGATCGAGGCCCATGCCGAGGGCGAAGCCCGTCCACTTCTTCGCGTCGATGCCGCAGTGCTCGAACACCACGGGGTGGATCATCCCGCAGCCCAAGATCTCGATCCAGCCGGTGTGCTTGCAGAGCGAGCAGCCCTTGCGCGTGCCGTCGGGTTCTTTGCAGAATACACACCCGATGTCGACCTCGGCCCCGGGCTCGACGAACGGGAAGTAGCTCGGGCGGAGGCGCACCGGCGTACCGGGGCCGTACATGCGCTCGGCGAACTCGGCCAAGATGCCTTTCAGGTTCGCGAGGCTCACGTTCTCGTCGATGAGGAACGCCTCGAGCTGGTGGAACATGGGCGAGTGCGTGGCGTCGTCGTCCCGGCGGTAGACCGTGCCGGGCGCGATGAAGGCCATGGGCGGCGCGACGGTGGTCATCGCGCGGACCTGGATGTTGCTCGTGTGCGTGCGCAAGACGTGGCGCGACTTCGTCCAGAAGCTGTCTTGCATGTCGGTCGCCGGGTGATCCGGCGGGAAGCCGAGCTTCGTGAAGTTGTTCTCCTCGTGGTCGACGTCGGGGCCGTCGAACACGGCGAAGCCGAGACCACGGAAGATGGCGATCACGTCCTCGCGGACCTTGGAGATGGGGTGCACGTGGCCGAGGGACGCAGGGGGACGCCCAGGGAGCGTGAGATCGAACGGGCGCGCGGTGAGCTCGGCCTCGCGCTTCTCGGCGGCGATTTGCCCGAGGCGCGCCGCGAAGGCCGCTTCGACCTCGGCTTTGATGGCGTTCACGCGGGCGCCGATGCTCTTGCGCGCGTCCGGGGAGAGGGCACCCATCTTGCCGAGGATGGCCGTGAGCGTGCCCTTCTTGCCGAGCACCTTCGCGTTCTCGTCGCGGAGGGTCTGCTCGGACTTGGCGTTCGCGAACGCCTCGGCGAACGTGGACTGAAAGGCGTCGAGCGCGCGCTCGATCTCGTCCTTCGCGGCCTCGGCTTTGTCGGGGGCGTTCATGGTGGCCCGGTCTTACCGCAACGGGCCGCGTTTTTCACGGCACAAGTGCGGGCGCGCCGAGGCCTATTTGGCGGCCTTGGCGGTCTCTTCGGCGAGGGCCGCGCGCTCGCGGGCCTTTTGTTTGTCGGCCGGCGAGACGAGCTTTGCCTCGGCCTCTCGGAAGCGCCGGGCGACGTCGGTGAAGTAGTCGGCGCCGGCGCCCTCGGCGGGAGAGAGCATGCGCAGCCAGGCCGCGTCGAACGCCGCGAGGCCCGCGTTCGGCCCCGAGCCCTTCGCGAGCTCGTCGAGGGCATCCGTGTGACGAAGCGCCAGCGCGGCAGGAGACGGGGCCTTCATCATGGCCGCGGCGCCCTCGGGCCCGTGCCGCAAAGCGAGCGCGAGCGCCACGTAGAAGCGGGCATCGTCGGACGTGAGCTTGCCTTCGTTGCCCTTGGCGAGCGCGAGCACCTGATCGGCCTCCAGGGTGCGGAAATACAGCTTTCCGAGCTCGAGCCGCGCCCGCGCGAGCCGCTCGAAATGCGCGACGTCGACCCCGTTCGTTCCGCGAAACGCCGGCGGCAAGCCCTGGTCGAGCACGGCGTCGAGGTAGGCGGCGTCGTGCGCGGGCTCCTTGACGAGGCGCTCTCCGAACGAGAACGGGAGCCTCCGGAGCAGGGTGTGCTCGAGCGAGGCCGGCCCCTTCGCCTCGGGCTTCGGCGGCAAGAGGAGGCCGTCGAGCCCGTCGATGCGCGAGCCGCCATAGAGCTTCGAGAGGAGCTGCCGGGCTCGCGCGACACGTGCATCTTGCATGATTCCGAGCGACGCGAAGTCGTGGAGGCCCGTGAGCGCGGCGTCCCGTCCGCGGACCTTTCGCGGCTCCATCGCCTGATCGAGGGCTTGCTGGTAGATCTGCGCGATCTCCGGGTCCTTCTTCCAGGCGTCGGGGATGGGCACCTCCCGCGCGCGCTCGACGAACCGCATGTCGGCGAGGCCCGCCTCGATGGCGACGATGGCCCGCCCCTGCCCCTCGAGCGACGCGCCGAGCTTCGAGAGCTCGTCGACCGCGGTCGCCTGCGTGGAGAACCAGGTCTTGATCGGGCCCTGCGTGAACTTGGCCACCGCCTCTTTCGTGAAGGGCGGGCTCATCCGCGGGATCGCGGGCACGGCGCGCGCGAGGTTCCCTGCGAGCCAGAGGCCGACGATCGTGTGCGCGAGGCGTTTGTCGAGGGCGCCGAGCTTGGCCGAGCTCTCGGCGAACGGCGCCACGATCGTGTCGGCGCACTCCGGAGGCGCGAGCGTGCCCCGCAGCGCGACGAGCTCGGCCTCGGGGATCCCTTTGCAGGCCACGAGCTCACGCAGGCGCGCGTCGCGCTTTTCGGGATTCGGCTCGGCGAGCGCCTCGGCGAGCAACGTGCCGGCGCCGTCGTTCTTGCCCGGGGCGCTCGCGAGGAACGTATCGCACGCGATCGCAGGCTTCTTCTTGGGCTTCTCCGTGTACGCCTTGCACACCGCAGGAGGCGCGGGGATGGCCTTTTTCCAGGCGACGTTCGGCCCTTTGGCGGGCTCGAGCGCGGACGACACGTCGCGACCGACCACCGGCGGGCGCGGCTCCGGCCGGAGCGTGCCCGTGATCGCGAACGGGTCTTCTTTCGCGGGAGGCGGAGGAGCCTCGGGCTTCGGCGGAGGAGCGACCTCGACCGTACGCGCGGGCGGAGGTGTGACCGGCGGCGGCACCTCGCCCCCACAGGCCACGAGCCCGGCGAGCCCAAACAGAACCGTGCCCCGCCCGAAAACGCCTCGCGTCGTGGAATTCATGGGCCCGTACGATATACTCACCGGCATGTCGGACGCCCCCGAAAAGCCCAAGACCGACGTGGTTTTGCTCGGCCCGCCCACGGGCGACGGGGAGGGGGTGCACGTGCTCCGCGCCCGCGAGGACCGCATCGAGGCCGGCGAGGTGCGCCCCATGAAAGACGGCGCCCCCATCCACGGCGAGGTCGTGAAGCTGACGCCCCGCGAGGGCGCACCCGGGGTCTGCGACGTCGAGGTCTCGTACGCCCCGCCCTCGTCCGGGCGCGCGGCGAGCGCTCCGAGCCATGGCGCACGGGGCAAGGGCCCGCCCAAGGTCGCGACCAACGACTACCGCGATGGCTGGGACGAGATCTTCGGCAAACGCGCCGGAGCGCAGACGACGAGCGCTCCCCAGAAGCGCGTCCTCAACTGAGCGTCGTCAGTAGACGACGCGCTCGCTCAAGAACCGACGAATGCGCGGCACGAGCACGTCGGGGCGTTCCATCAGGGAAAAGTGGCTCGATCGCGCGAGGCGCAGGTACTCCGCGTTCGGCATGCGGCGCGCGATCTCCTTCGATTGGTACGCCGGGGTGAGCGCGTCGAGCATGCCGCTCACGACCAGCGCGGGCTGCTCGATCTCGCGGAGCAAGTGGTAGACCGAGTGGGCGTCGAGCTCTTGGAAGAGCCGAAGGAAATTCACGAAGCTCTTTCCGAGCACGTCGTCGAAGTAACGGGCGAGCAGCGGCTTCATGCGGAACGCGTTGCGGCCCGCCGTGATCGACATGAGCGCCGCCGTCGGCCACTGCGCGAGCCTCGCCGCGTGGGCGAGCCTCTCGGCGAGCTCGGGGTGGTCTTGGAGGAAGTCGAGCAGCGCGTGCAGGCGCTTCGGCAACCACGGGACGGCGAAGAGCGGCTGGAACCCGGTGGAGAGCACGTGACCGTAGGTGCCGTTCAAGAGCACGAGCCCCGCGACCCGCTCCGGGTAGCTCGCGGCCGTGTCGAGCGAGACCTGCACCCCCATGCTCCAGCCCATGAAGACGGCGCGATCGATGCCCTCGGCGTCGAGGATCGAGCGCGCGTCCTCGACGTGATGCACCACCGCGAGGCGCCGCTTCGACTCGGGGGAGTCCGAATCGAAGAGGCCGCGGTAATCCCACGTGACGAAGCGGTACTCGCGGTGGAGCGCCTCGATCACGGGCGCCCACGCGTAGAGCCGCCCACCGAGGCCGTTCGCGAGCATGACCGCGCGCTCCCCCGTGCCCACCACCTCGTAGGCGATGCCGGTCCCGTCGACTCCCCTCGCCCGCTTCGCGCGGAGCGACGAGAGGAACTCCGCTTGGGTCGACGTACCGTTCACGAAGGCGGAGAAGGCGCTCATGGTGCGTCGAGCCTACCACACGCCCCGTGGGAGCCCGGACACGACTCGCGCCCCGCACGCGGCCAAAAACCCGCGAATCTGCTTGTTTTTCGAGCCGAGCCACGCGGGCACGCGCCGTGAAGAGGGTCGTGGCATGCTCGCTCGAACCGCCCGTCGTGCTCTCGGTGCCCTCCTCGTTCCGGTCGCCCTCCCCGTCACCGCGCTGCTCGTCTCGTGCGCGGCCGAGGTGATCGACGTGCCGATCGCGGCGGCTCCCCACGAGGTCGTCACGGTGAGCGCCGAGGCCGCCGCCCCGGACGCACGAGAGCTCGGCTCGGTCAGCACCGGGGGCGAAGACGCGCGCCTCGCCTACCTCGACGGCACCGCCCTCGTGGCCGCCCACGATCCGGAGGCCGAGCGTCGGGATCCCTTCGCGCTCGCCTTCGATGGCGACTCGCATGGCCTCGCGCTCCCGGACTTTTCGGCCCTGACGAGGCGGGGCTACGACTTCACGTTCGCGACGGGCGACTACCTACGCGCGCCGACGTACGCCACCTCGTCGCGCGGGGACGTGTACTACTTCGAGGGCTTCACGCAGGGCACGCGGTACGGGTACGCCGTGGCGCACGCCTCGCCTGGCCGCGACGCGGAGGTCTTCGAGATCCCCGCGAGCACGGCGTACGCGTTCTTCCCGAGCCACCTCGTCGTGCGGGGCGAGAAGGACGTCTACGTGGGCGCCGCCACGGTGAAAAACGGCACCTTCGGCCCCGACTTTCCCGGGTGCCCGATCTCCATTCTTCACGGCCAAAACGGCGTCTTTTTGGCGCACATCGGCCCGTCGGGGCTCACCCCGATCGCGTTCCCGGGCGAGGGCCGCCTCGACACGCTCACCGTCGACGCCGACGGCACGCTCCACGTGACCACGGGTTGGCCCGCCGACGTGGGCGCCCTCGATGGCGAGCCCAACGTGCGCGAGACCTGGGAGCGCACGCCCGAAGGCCGCTGGTGGCGCGCGTCGAGGGTCGTCGATCTTCCTGCCCCGCCTACTCCGTGAAGAGCGGGCCGAAGGCTCACTCGCAGGAGAGCGGGGGGAGCTCGGCGCGCGAGGCCCCGTCGGCGATCTGGCGGGCTTGCGCGAGCACGTTCCGGTAGGCGTCGATGCGAGCCATGATCGACGGCGCTTTGGTGCGTTCGTCGCCGTCCATGGCGCTGAGGCTCACCACGCCGACCACCTGGTGGCTCCCGCGGGTCATCACGGGACCGCCAGAATCCCCAGGACATACGGACGCTTCCATGAAGAACGTCTCGCCGGTGGTGGAGCGGATCGCGCCGCCCTCGCGGGTCTTTCGGTGGATCGCGTCGCCCGAGGTGGCGCACCGCCCGAAGCCGACGGGATCGACCTCTTCGCCGATGCGGGGAGGCGCGTCGAGGCGCGGAGGCAACGTGCGGAGCCCGACGAGCTTTCGTTCGAGCACCAGCACGGCCACGTCCCCCGCGCCGCCCTTGGCGCCGCACGGGGGGGACACGATGGCCTTCGCCTTGATGTCGCCCCACGCGAAGTAGTCGCCACCGAGCTCGACCCGCACCGTGCTCGCGTCGACGTCGGCGTCGAGGAACTCGCCACGAGGGCCGCGCTTCACGACGCAGTGGTGGGCCGTCAAGATGAGGTCCTCGTCGACGGCCGTGCCGGTGCACGTCATGTTCGGGAGCACGATGCGCACGACGGCGTCCTCGTAGTTCGCGAGCGCGAAGGGAGGCGCGGTGCGTACCGTGGCCCGATTTTCGGCCGCGGGGCGGACCTCGGGAGGTTTGGGGTGAGCGCAACCCGACGTGGCAGCGGCGAGACCGGCCGCGACGACGAGCGCGAGCACGCGAGCAAGCTCGCCCGCAGGTTCGGGGGTGGCCAAAGGCCATCGTTCGTGCACGCCGTCCTCGAGGGTCGGCCCGCGTGGGGCACGAGAGAGAGGGACCGAGCCTACGCCCGCGCACCGTCGCGTGGGCGCTCTCCGCGAGACGAGCTTTAGCGCGAGACCACGAGGCCCACCTGGCGGGTGGCGTTGTGGTACGCGAGCTGGCTCTTCTCCGGATAAGCCTGCGCGTCTTCCACCCCGAGCTTCCCGAGCTCGCGGAGGATGTCGGCGCGGCGCGTGGCCGAGGCCACGAGGAACGAGGAGCACGTGGCCTCGCCGGACGCGCAGCGGTCGAGGACACGCTGTTCGGCGGCGAGGGCATCGGCGGAGCGGCCCTGCTCGAGGAGGGCGCGCGCGTAGATGTGCTCGACGGTGGGCTCGGTTCGGACGGCGGTGGGCTGCGACTCGACGAGGCGGACGGCGAGGCCGGGCGTCTTGGCTTCGATGTATTTCTGGCCGAGCGCCTGGATCTTGGCCGGGTCGTTGGGGGCGCTGGCGAGGTCGGTCTCGAGGGCGGACACCTCGGCGCCGTGGAGGCCGAGGACCGGCTTCTCACGCTGCGTGCTGGACGCGAGCCAGAGGATGCCGAGCGCCGAGAGAACTACCCCGTTCCAGAACCTGTGACCCATCGAGTCGCCTCCTCGTGAGCCATGTCCGACGACAGGCTCCCCGTTCCGCTTCAATCGCCCAGCCACAAAAGTTTCCCAGAAAGCACCGCCGAGCACCACCCCCGCGCACGAAGCCCGAGGTTTTGGCCCAGACAGCGGCGCCGGGGAGAAGTTCCCGGGGAGCTACGATTTATTTTCGAGGGGGCGAAAAAGCCTCCCGGACGCGGGGGATCGAGTGCAAAACCCGCGTCCCTCCGCGGACCTTGGGACGATTCTCGAGTTTGGTGCGAGTTCATCGCACCTGCTCGCCCGTACGGTATCTCGCTCAGAACGAGGCGCGGAGCTCGGCGACGACGAAATCGCCGACGGCCTTCGTGCCGAGCTCGCCGCCCACGTCGCGGGTGCACTTTCGCTCCGCGATGGCCTTCTTCACGATGCCCTCGAGGCGGGCCTCTTCCTCGGGGTAGCCGAGGTGGGTGAGCATCATGCCGACGGTGAGCATGCTCGCGAGCGGGTTCGCGAGGTCCTTCCCGGCGAGGGGCGGGGCGGAGCCGTGCACGGGCTCGAACATGGCGACGCGCGACGGATCGGCGGCGTGCACGTTGGCGCTCGCGGCCATGCCGAGGCCACCTTGGAGCGCGGCGCCGAGGTCGGTGACGATGTCGCCGAAGAGGTTGCAGGTGACGACCACCTCGAACGGGCTCGGGTCCTGGACCAGGTAGAGGCAGAGGGCGTCGACGTAGACGTGCTTCGCCTCGATGCCGGGGTACTCCTTCGCGACCTCGAAGAAGCAGCGGTACCAGAGCTCGTGGGCGTGTTTCATGGCGTTCGACTTGTCGGCCATGTGCACGGTCTTCTTGCCGTTCTTCTTGGCGTACTCGAAGCCGGCGCGGATGAGGCGCTCGACGCCCTTGCGGGTGTTCACGTCCTCGTTGATGGCGACCTCGTCGGGGGTGCCGCGCTTGAACTGGCCGCCCATGCCGACGTAGATGCCCTCGGTGTTCTCGCGGAAGACGGTGACGTCGACGTCCTTCGCGGTGCGCCCCTTCAGCGGGACGAGGCGATCGTCGAGGGCCTTCATGGGGCGCACGTTCGCGTAGAGATCGAGGCCGAAGCGCAGGCCGAAGAGGATGTCGCGGGCGTGCTCGAGGTTCGGCACGCGCGGATCGCCGAGGGCGCCGAGGAGGACGGCCGAGGCCTCGTTCTTGATGCGCTCGGCGATGTCTTTCGGGAACGTGGTGCCGTCGCGGAGGTAGCGATCGGCGCCGAGATCGAGGTCCCACAGGTCGAGCGGGATGCCGCGCTCGTCGCGGTAGATTTCGAGCACGCGGCGGGCCTGGGCGATGACCTCGGGGCCGATGCCGTCTCCGGGGATGAGCGCGACGAGCTTCTTCTTCATGGGGCCTTTCTTACGCGGGGGGCGGCGTGACGAGGAGGAAAAAGGCGAGGTCTTCGGCGCTTCTCAGGCTCGCGCGGCGAGGATGGCGTGGCACGTGCGGGCGACGTCGGGTACGCGCGGGACCTCGAGGTGGCGGCCCTCGTAGTGACCGTGGGGATCGATGAGGGCGTGGCGGATCCCGGCGGCGCGGGCGCCGAGCACGTCCGTCGCGAAGATGTCGCCGAGGTGGAGCGCGCGCTCGGGGCTCGCGCCGCACGCGTGGAGCACGTGCTCGAAGATGCGCGGATCGGGCTTCTCGACGCCCAGCACACCCGAGTCGGCCACGACGTCGAACGAGGCGCGGAGGCCGAGGCGCGTGAAGAGCGAATCGAGCATGCCCTCGGAGTTCGACACGATGGCGACCTTGCCGCCCGCGCTACGAAACGCCGCGAGCGCCTCGACGAGCCCCGCGGGAACGGCGGACCACAGGTTGAGATCGAGGTGCGACTCCCAGAGCGCGCCGACCACGCGAGACAGCTCGGATTCGGGCAAACCCGCGTGCGCGAGCGTCGTCGCGATGGTGCGACCCCAGCTCGCCGCGCCAGGGCGCTCACGGCCCACGAACGGGACGTCGACGAGGCCACCCGACTCGGAGAGGCGCTTCGCGTGGCCCTCGGCCGTGACGAGCGCGGCCTCCGGGATCGTGTGCCCGAGCGCGCGCACCTCGCGGGCGAGGCGCGCGTGATCGAGGAAAATCACAGTGTTTCCGGCGTCGAGGCAGAGCAGCTCGACGCCGGAGACGAGTGACGGGGCGATGCTCAGAGAAGGCTCTCGATGGGCTTGTACGGGAGCTTGTGCGCCTGGGCGACGGGCTCGCAGGTGACGTGGCCGGCGTAGACGTTGATGCCCTTGAGGAGCGCCTTGTCGGCCTTGGCGGCCGCGACGAGGCCCATGTCGGCGATCTTGATCGCGTAGGCCGCCGTGGTGTTCGTGAGGGCCCAGGTGCTCGTCTGCGCGACGGCGCCCGGCATGTTCGCGACGCAGTAGTGAACGACGCCGCCGATCTCGTAGGTGGGGTTGTCGTGCGTGGTGGGGCGGCACGTCTCGATGCAGCCGCCCTGGTCGACCGCGACGTCGACGACGACGCTGCCCGGCTCCATGCGCTCGATGAGCTCTTTGGTGACGAGCTTGGGCGCGCGGGCGCCGGTGACGAGCACGGCGCCGATGACGAGGTCCGCGCGAGCCACGCACGCCTCGATGTTGGTCGGGTTCGAGTAGAGCGTCTCGATGGCGCCGCCGAAGACGTCCTCGAGGTAGCTCATCGTCTCGGCGCGGACGTCGAGCACGGTGACCTGCGCGCCCATGCCGACGGCGATGGTGGCGGCGTTCTTGCCGACCACGCCGCCGCCGAGGATGACGACGCGGCCGCGGCGCGTGCCGGGCACGCCACCGAGGAGCACGCCCTTGCCGCCGTGCTCTTTCTGGAGACACGAGGCGCCGACCTGCACCGCCATGCGGCCCGCGACCTCGCTCATGGGCTTGAGGAGCGGGAGGGAGCCGTCGGCGAGCTCGATCGTCTCGTAGGCGACGGCCGAGACCTTCTTCGCCGCGAGCTCGCGGGTGAGCTCGGGCTCGGGCGCGAGGTGGAGATACGTGTAGAGGATCAGGTTCTCGCGGAAGAAGCCGTACTCGGCCGGGAGGGGCTCCTTGACCTTGACGACCATGTCGGCGCTCCAGGCCTCTTTGGCCGTCGCGACGATCTGCGCGCCCTGCGCGACGTACTCCTCGTCCTTGAGGCCCGAGCCGATGCCCGCGTTCGTCTCGACCAGCACCTTGTGACCGCGCTGGGTCAGGCTCCGCACGCCGGCGGGGGTCATGCCAACTCGGTACTCGCGGGTCTTGATTTCTTTGGGGACTCCGATGATCACGGGACGCTCCTCTGGCTCGACGTTCGCCCGGAGACGCGACCACCGCGGGCGCGGGCCTGTGGGCGAACGAACGGCGCGCAGCATAGTCGCCCGCGCGTCGGCGCCCAGGCCGAAAACGCCAAATTTTGCGATGCGTTGCGCCAAATCGTCACGACGTCGACGGCCGGACGCGCTGCGCCAAAGCTTGGCGCACGCCGTCGTCAGACCTTTTGGGCCTTGGCCCTCTTTCGGGACGCCTGGACGGTCCTCACCGCGCCGACGCCGAGCAGGAGCGGGGCGGCGACGACGCAGATCGGGCACACCGCGCCGCCGATCGCGGCCGAGACCACCCCGAAGAGCCCGATGCCCACGCCCGACACCATGAGCGTCGGGCCCTCGGGATCGATGCCCGGAGCCTTCGCTTCGGGGTCTTGCCGATTCGGGACCTTGGGTGGAGCTTCCATGGACGTGAGAGCCATGCCGCCCCCGGGAGGGTTCTCAGCCGACCAAAATGTGGTCGAGCACCATGTTCACGATGGCCGCCTTGCGGGTGGTGATGAAGCTCTCGCTCTCGAGGTCGGCCGCGGGCCACAGGGCCGTGACGAAGCCCTTCTGCTCGAAGGCGAAGCTCGCCATGGCGATGCACGAGAGGACGAGGTTCGGGGCGTCGACGTCACGGCGGACGTTGCCGTTCTCGCTCATCTCGCGGATGCGCCCCACGATCGCCTCGAAGAGCGGCCTCACGTTGTCGACGAGCACGCGGTGCGCCTGCTCGCGGTTCGTGCGCGACTCGTGCCCGACCATGGCCAGGAACACGCCGTTGTGCGAGTAGAAGCGGAAGAGCACGCCGATGAAGGCCTCGGCGAGGATGCGGATGTCGTCCCGGGTGACGTGCTCGCGCCGCTCGGTCTTGCCGCGGAACCCGAGCTGCTCGAGCAGATCCCAGACCCCCTTGGTCATCGACTCGAGCCCGAGCGCGAGCACGGCCTCGAAGAGGTGCGCCTTGTCCTCGAAGTAGTGGTGGATGAGCGCCTGCTGGATACCCGCCTGGCGCGCGATGTTGCCGAGCCGGGCGCCGTCGTACCCTTTGGCGGCGAACTCGGCGCCGGCCGCCTCGAGGATGCGCTTCTTCGTCTCGACGGCGTTGCGCTCGCGCCGCGCGCCCGGGACCTGCGGCCGCACGTCTCCCCCGCTGCCCACGTCGGGGCGGTCCGCGGCGCTCGTGTGGGAGCGGGGGTGGGCCATGCCCGAAAGGTAACGCGGAACCTCCACGAAGGGGCGCCCTCTTCCGAAGCGCGTGGCCCACGCCGTGGACGACGCGGGCCAAAGGAGGCACGCGGGAGGCTCACTCGCGGCGGACGAAGAGGTTCCGGGCGCCCGAGGTCCCCGCGCCCGATGCGCCGCGTAAACCAACGGAAATACGAGCATTTTCGCTCACGCCACGCGCGCACTCTTTGGCCGCGTCGCCGTCGATCGCGTACGTGACCTTGGCCCCTTCGCGCGTGACGACGAGGCTCGACCTCGCGGCCGCGGCGCCGGCGCAAAACGCGCCGCCCACCTCGAGCTCGGCCCCGGTCTCGTCCCGAAGGACGACGAGCGGCGCGGCGGCGGTGACACGGAGCTCGACGACGACCCTGGAGAAGGACACGTCGGGCAAGAAGGCGCTCGCGCCGGGGCCGAGCAGGAGGCCGCGATCGAGCTCGAAGCGGTAGGCGTCGCGCGAGGGGAGCCTGTCGGGGGCGAGGAACGTCTCGTCTTTGACGAGGAGCGGGCGCGGGACGGTGCCGAAATCACCCCGGACGCCGTGACGGAACGCGCGGAGCACGGCCCCCTCGGGGCGCTCGTCGACCCACACGGCGAGCCCCGGATCGGGCGCCGTGATGGACGCCGCCGCCGCGGGACCGCCCTCTCCCACGGTCGGCGTGGGCGCGTCGAGGAGCTGCTGGAACGCCCCGAACCACGGCTGCCAGCGGAGCCACCTGCGCCCCGTGAAGAAGAGGGGCGCGCCGTCGGCCCCGGGGAAGAGGCGCACGAAGTCCATGTCTTGGACGGGGATTCCGGCCTCGAGCGTGCCGTCGGCGCTGATGACCCACACGCTCTTGAAGGTGGCGTCGGGCGCGTCGGGGGCGATGACCGCGAGGGCCCCGCCCGTCGACAGGGGGACGAACATGCGGCGCTTGCTCGCGACGAGATCGCGGCGGCGCTTCGTCGCGCGGGAGGCGTCGGGCGCGAGCCACTCGAGGGCGGCCACGGGCGCGCCGTTCGCGTCCTCACCGCCCGCGACCAGGATTTCGCCGCTCGCGAGGCGGATCGCGGTGGGGTTCTTGCGGGGCACCTCGAGCCGGCCGAGGCCCTCGATGCGCGAGCGCCCCGTGGGCTCGATGACCTCGAGCGTCGTGAGGAGGCCTTGAGGGCCACGACCGCCCACGAGGAGCGTGGCCCCCGACGTGAGCGTGACGGCCGCGTGCTCGGCGCGGGCGTCGTTGAGCTCGATCTTCTCGCGCTCGAAGTCGCCGGGGGCTCCGTCGGCGCCGGGCACGTACACCTCCGCCGAGCGGAGCGGCACGTTGCCCACAGGGTCGGTGCCGCCCGCCACGAGGGCGCCGCGATCGAGACCACGCGAGCCCCGGTCGAACGAGGTGATCGTAGGCGCGATGCGCCGCGCGCCGAGGCCGAACGGGAGGGCCGTGACGGTGCCCTTGGCGAGATCGGCGAGGTAGGTTCGGGGCACCTGGCCGCCGTCGGTGATGCCCCCGGCGTAGAGCACGTGGGCGTCGTCGATGGCGGCGAGCGTGCCCCCGCTCCGGCGCTCGATGGGCGCCGACACCGCGCACGCCTCGCCGCGAGGGAGGAGCAGGAGGTCGATCGGGCCGGCCCCGGGCACGCGTGAAACCCCAAGGAAACCGCTACTTTGCCCGGGTTGGGACACGTCGGCGACGACGGCGCGAACGTCCGTCCGGAAGCCCGTGAGGAGGCGCCCGGCGTCCCTCAGGTAGAGGCTCTCGACGTGCGAGGTCTGGGGCTCGAAGTCGCCGTGGGAGTAGAGGAGCGCGTAGGCCTTGTCGGCCGCGACCGGGCACGCGCCGAGGGTGTTGAGGCGCACGGGCCGATCGATCACGACGGGCTCGCGCTGACAGGCCGAGAGGGCCACGAGAACGCCGGCCCCGGCGAGGGCGAGCGCGCGTCGGGTGATGGGGAGCCTCGGCGCCATCGGGGGTGAAGCCTACCAGAACGTGGGGGCCTCGGGCCGAATCGCCGTGCGGACAGGGGCGAAATGAAGGTACATTTCGGGAGGCGGCCCCTTCGGGCGGCGAGAGACCCGCGGATGTTCCCGAGGCCCTTCGGCAAATACGTGCTCGAACGCGAGCTGTCTCGCGGCGGCATGGCGCGCGTGATGCTCGCCACGTTGAAGGGCGCGGGCGGGTTCGAGAAGAAGCTCGTCGTGAAGCAGATCCGCGACGAGCTCTCGCACGACGGCGAGTTCGTGCGGAGGTTCGTCGACGAGGCGAAGACCACCGTCGCCCTCTCGCACCCGAACATCGTGCCGGTGTACGAGCTCGGCGTCGAGACGGGCGTCTACTTCTTGGCGATGGAGCTCGTATCGGGCGTGAGCGTCGCCGAGTTGCTCTCGGCCGATCGCGAGGCCGCGGGCAAGCGCGTGGGGCTCACGCCCGAAGAGGGCGCGTACGTGGGGGCCGAGGTGTGCCGCGCGCTCGACTACGCCCACCGGCGCATGAAGGTCGTGCACCGCGACATCACGCCGCGCAACGTGATGATCGACGAAGAGGGGCAGATCAAGCTCATCGACTTCGGCATCGCGGCGCCCGCGCGGGTCGCCGGGCACGAGGTGTTCGGCTCGCCGGGGCACATGCCCCCCGAGCAGATGGAGGGGCGCGAGCTCGGCCCTCCGACCGACGTGTTCGCCCTCGCCGTGCTGCTCATGGAGGCGTGGGCGGGGCGCGCGCCGTTCCGCCGGGCCACGCTGGAGGAGTGCGAGAAGGCCATGGCCGCGCCGCACCCGAAGCCGAGCGACGCGCACCCCGATCTCGCTCCCCTCGACGACGCGTTCGCCAAGGCGATGCGCCTCGACCCACGCGAGCGCCAACAAGAAGCCGACGAGCTCGGCCGCGCGCTTCGTGCGTTCTTGAAGGGCCGTGAGACCGAGGACGTGGCGAGGAAGCTCGGCGAGCGTGTGCGCAAGCTGCGCGAGGCCCAAGAGCCCGAGTCGGCCATCCCCGAGTCGTCGTTCCCCGGAACGCGCCGCCTCGATGGCGAGGGCGACGGAGACGGGGCGCCGCTCACACGCACGTTCGCCGCGCGCACCGGCAACGATCCGAAGCCCGTGACCGGGGGCGACACCGGCCCGAGCACCCGCAAGCTCGAGAGCGAGCGCCCGCCGAAGGTCGCGCGCCCGATCGAAGAGTCTCCCGAGCGCACCGAGACCATCGCCACGCGCCCCATCGAGACCCCGGCGCGCCCGCAAGAGCCCACGCGCGACGAGAAGAAGCCGAAGAACCTCGCACCGTGGGTCATGGGCGCGTCGATCGCCGCCGTGGCGCTCGTGCTCGTGGGCCGCGGGCTCGTGTCTCCGGCCGAGGTGCCCGCACGCGCCGACGCAGGGGCCCTCGCGCTCGCCCCGGTCGACGCGAGCCCGGTGAACGTCGAGGTCGCCTCGCCCTCCGCCTCACCCGCGCCCTCGGTCTCGGCGCCCCCCGCGCCCTCGGCGAGCAGCGTCGCCCCACCGCCGCGCCCCTCGGCCGCACCTCCCACGAGCGCGAGCCCTGCGCCCGCGCCGTCGGTGCAAAAGTCCCAGCTCGTGCTCCTCGGGGACATCGGCACGCGTGTCACGGTCGACGGCATCGGCCGCGGAAAAACACCGACCCGCGTGGCGCTCGACCCGGGCCCCCACGACGTGCGCTTCTCGTTCGATCCCACCGGCGAATCGCGCGGCGAGCGCATCGTGACGAAGGCCGGCGAGCAGGTGACGCTCCGCGCCGAGTTCTTGGGCGCGAGCCCGACCGTGCGCATCCAGCGCTGAGATACGACGCACGGCGTCTCGGCTCTCTTGAGCTAAGACGCGCGCCCCGGGGCTTTTCGCCGGCGTTCGGCGTGGTAGAAGCCCCCCCATGCCCGACTTTTTCGATATCTCGCGCCACCTCACCGACGAAGAAAAGGCCATCAAGACGAGCGTCCGCAAGTTCGTCGACGCGCGCGTCTTGCCGACGATCGGCGAGCACTTCGAGAAGGGCACCTTCCCCGTCGAGCTCATTCCGGAGATCGCGGACCTCGGGCTGCTTGGGTGCAACCTGCAAGGATACGGCTGCGCGGGCCTCTCGGACACGGGCTACGGCGTCGCGATGGCCGAGCTCGAGCGCGGCGACTCGGGCATTCGTAGCTTCGCGAGCGTGCAGGGCAGCCTCGCCATGTACCCCATTCACACGTGGGGCTCCGAGGAGCAGAAGCAGAAGTACCTGCCCGAGATGGCCAAGGGGAAGATCATCGGCTGCTTCGGCCTCACCGAGCCCGACTGGGGCTCGAACCCGGCAGGCATGATCACGACGGCCGTCGACGACGGCGACAGCTACGTGCTGAACGGCACGAAGCGCTGGATCACGAACGGCAACCTCGCGCAGGTGGCCATCGTGTGGGCGAAGATGGGCAACACCCAGGGCGAGGTGCGCGGGTTCGTCGTCCCGACGGACACGAAGGGCTTCGAGGCCCGCCTCATCCACAAGAAGATGAGCCTCCGCGCGAGCGTCACGAGCGAGCTCATTCTCGAGGACGTGCGCATCCCCAAGAGCGCCATGCTCCCGGGCGTGCGCGGCATGAAGGGCCCGCTCTCGACGCTCACGTCGGCGCGCTTCGGCATCGCGTGGGGCGTGCTCGGCGCGGCCGAGGCGTGCTTCGACTGCGCGCTCGACTACGCGAAGAACCGCGTGCAGTTCGGCGGCAAGCCCATCGCGAGCCACCAGCTCGTGCAGGCCAAGTTCGCCGAGATGCTCACGCAGATCTCGGCCGGGCAGCTCATGGTGCTCGAGGTCTCGCGCCTCAAGGCCGAAAAGAAGATGATCCCGCAGCACGTCAGCATGATCAAACGCCACAACGTGCGCACCGCGCTCGAGACGGCCCGCGCCTGCCGCGACATCCTCGGCGGAAACGGGATTACGCTCGAATACCCGATCATGCGCCACCTCTGCAATTTGGAGACGGTCTACACCTACGAGGGCACCCACGACGTGCACTCCTTGGTGCTCGGCCAGCACGTCACGGGCATCAACGCCTTCGGGTGAGGGCGGGAGAAGCGGGATAGCGAACGACGCGGCCAGGAGGTCGCGTCGTTTTGGTTTTGGGGCTTACCTCGGTGGAAACGCGCAGCGAACACGCCCCTTCCGCGAGTCTTCCGAGCTCGACCTGAGGGGCGAGGCGGAGACGGACAAACGGGCCCCCGCCGGGTCCTTCGAGCCCTCTGCGGGACACCCGATGGGACTTCGCGCCGCTTCGGAATGACCAAACGGCAAGCCACCGAGGAAGCGATCCGGTGCGCCGAGCGTAAGGCGCGCGACTCGGACTAAGGTGGCGCCTTTCTCTCTCCCGAGGCTCGTGATGACGACTGCGAATCGAACCAAGCTCATGATCGGTTGTGCCGTGGCTCTCGCCGCCGTAGGTGCCCTCGTTGCGTTGTCGAGGCAGGACTCGACGCCGACCCCCTCCGCGGGAGCCGTTCCGAGCGCGGCGCCCGACGCCACGAGCCCCGAGGACGCCGCGACGGCCGCGAGCCCCGAGGACGCGAGCCCGGTCGTCGAGCGCCCCACTCCCGATGCCGCGCGTGATCCGCTCCCGTTCGAGAGCGCGCTCGTCGCGTCGTTCGAGGTGGCGCGCGGCGTGGACCCGCGGGTCACACCGGCCGTCGTGATGACGAAGTCCGAAATTCCGTGCGACGGGGGGAGCTGCGAGGTCTCCGACGCGGGACCGCGAGCGGGCGGATACCTGGTCGGCTACGCCAGCGACCGCGGCGTGCCACGGGTGACCGGCGTCGTCCTCGGAGGAGCGAGCGGACCTCGCAGCGAGCCGCTGGAAATCGACTATCGGCCCGAGTCCACGCGCTTCGCGAAGGAGGCGCCGACCGACGTCACGCGGACCATCGAGAGCGTCGTCCCGCGTGAGCTCAAGACCCTTGAGGGCACGCTTCGCGCGAAGGTGGTCCTCAACGCGCGGGACGTCGGGTCGAGCGAGACCGTCGAGCACTGCGGCGAAGCGGACGCTCCACCCGTCGTCAACCTTGGCGCCGACGCTGGCTCGAGACGCGTCACGGCGTGCCACGCGGTGCACGATGGGCGGGCGGTCGTCGCGTGGACGGAGTCGGAGACGAGCGGCGACGGGGGCGCGACGGTATACGGAGTGCGCATCTCGAGCGGCGAGCGCCTCTTCGCCGATGTCCCGGGGGTCGGCGCTCCGAACGGCGCTCCGCGCTTCTTCCTCGACGCGACGACCTTCGTCCGTGGGAGCTTCGTCCATTCCGCCGCGCTCGTCGGGGCGGTGCGGTGGACCGTGGGGTTCCCGAAGGCGATCACCGGGGCTGCGTGGGCCACGGGGACCATCTGGGTATCGACCGGCTCTCCCGCGATCGCGGCGATCGACATCACCGGTGAGAATCCGAAGAAGACCCCCCTCTCCCTCGACGGCATCCTCGAGGCGAACGGCCGGGGGGACGCGTGCAAGGTGCGCGAGCGTCGTGTGCTCGGCTCGTTCTCGACGGGCGAGGCCGCGTCGAGGGTCGTGGTCCTCGAGACCTGCGACAAGGCCGCGCGTGTCGTCGGCTACGGAGCCAAGGCCGAAATCGTGCCGCCGGGCCGCCCCGAGAACCCCGAGGTCTCGAACGATCCCTCCTTCCTCCCTCTCCCAGGGAACACGATCTCGGCCGCCTTCTTCCCGCTCGAGCGCAAACCCGGCGCCGGCTCCGCCGAGGCGCAGCAGCCTGTCTTGGTGCTCTACGTCGTCAAAGAGGCCGCGACCCACGTGCTGCGAGGCTTGGTCCTCCGCCCCGATTGATTGGGCCACCGCCGTTCACGAGCCCCCCGGGGACGAGCCGACGGCCCTTGTCGCCTTGCGACCCACTCCACGCGGTGGTAGCCGACGCCCCATGGCCCAGGGTGATCCCTACGCTGCGCTCCCGCCGCCCATCCAGGCGATCGCCCGAGACTCGTTCCGGGCCGATCAGCGCGTCACGATCGTGTCGGGTGTCGTGGTCGCGACGATTGGCCTCGGCCTCGCCATCTACGTGTTCGGGTATGCCGCGTCCCACGGCCGCGCGCTCCTTCCGCGAGGAGAGGAGATCCTGCCCATCCTCGGCGGGCTCGCGGTGGCGGGGCTCGGAGCCTGGATCCTCTCGAAGGCGTTCCGCCCGGACCCGTTCCTCGCGGCGATGTCGCAGCCGCACGGCACGGTGCAAGAGATCCGCGTCGAGACCTCGTTGGGTCGGAAGTCCGGGCACACCGTCTGGCTCCGCTTCGTGTTCCGCGCGGGGGTCGACGGGGAGCTCGTGCTCGTCAGGAACACCTCCCGAGGGGAGGCGGAGGCCGCGCTCGAGCGCGCGCGTGCGACGATGGCGAGCCTGGCACCCTACTTCCCATCGGCGCGCCTCGGCTGAGACCGCGGGCTCCGCTACCGCAACACCCCATTCACGGGCGCGAGGGGCTCGGGCACGTCTTTTTCGCCGAGGCGCCTCCGGGCGAAGATCTCGATGTTGCGCGAGAGGGTGTCGAGCGGGAGGGCGTTGTCGGAGCGGCGGAACGGATCGTCGAGCTCGTCGCCGATCGCGTCCAGGCTGAAGAAGGCATACGAGATGAAGAAGACGACCACCGGCGTGAAGGCGTGCACCGTGTCGACGAGGCCGAACGGGAGCAGCACCGCGTACACGGCGACGGCCCGGTGGATGAAGATGATGTAGCTGATCGGCGTCGGTGTGTTCTTGATGCGCTCGCAGCCGCCGACCACGTCCGTCAGGGCCGAGAGCGTCGCGTCGATGGCGGGCACGTGGAGCTTGTCGACGAGGCCCGAACGCGCGGCGTGGCGGAGGTCGAGGCCGAGCCGGTGGAGGAGCGCCGCCGGCGGTGAGGACTCTTCGGCGAGGGCCGCGAGCTCTTCGGGCGGGAGGTAGGGGGCGAGGAGCGCCGGGTCCTTCTCGCGGCGGAGGTGGAGGCGGAGCGCGAGCACGAAGCCGACGAGCCTGTACGTCATCTCTTTGCGCAGGGCCGCGAGGGCCTCGAGCTCTTCGGGGCTCGCGCCTTCGGGTGCGTCGAAGAGGGTGTGGAGCTGGCGCACGAGCGAGCGGCACTGGTTCGTGAGCGCGCCCCAGAGCTTTCGCCCGTCCCAGTAGCGGTCGTACGACGACGAGTTCCGAAAGCCCAAGATGATGCCGAGCGGGAGCCCCGTGATGACGAACGGCGGCACCGTGAGCGACATATGAAAGCGCGGATCACGCTGGAGCCACGTGAGCGCCGCGGCGATGGCCGTGGTCACCACGAACCTCGGCCAGATGCGCTTCACGACGCTGCCGTGCACGCGCACGACCATGCCGAGCCAGTGGGTGCTCTCGTAGACGATCATCGTGTCTCTTCTTCGTACCTGGTTATGCCCCAGGCGACGAGGGCCGACAGGTCAGCCGCCAGGAGGGAAGACGACCTTCGTCGCGACGTCGACGCTCTTGTCCGAATTGCCGAGCTGACCGAAGTCGTTGTTTCCCCAGCAGAACACGTCACCCGTGGAGGTCACGGCGCACGTGTGCGAGGCCGAGGCCGAGACGGTGCGCGCGTTCCTGAGGATGGGATCGCCGGGTGCGCCTTTCAGCCCTGGAGGCGCGCCGGTCTCGCCGCTCGTGCTCGCGCCGAAGCAGTAGACGTTCGAGGCCTCGATCCAGCACGTGTGCGCGCCCCCGGCCTCGACCACCGAGGGGACCGTGCTGCCGTTGCCGACGCTAGGGAGCGCGACGCGGTTCCCGGGGACCCTCGAGCAGGGCTGCGCCCCGGTCGTCTCCCCGAAGCCCGCGCAATTGCCCCAGCACTGCGGCCGCCCGGAGCCGCGCGGGGTCGCGCAGATGTGCCCATACCCGACGGTCACGTCGTCGATGGAGCCGAGCACCATGGTGGCGGGGGCGTTCGGTGGGTTCGTGATCTGATTGGAGGCGGAGTCCCCCGAGCACCAGAGGCCCCCGGCGATGTCGACGCCGCACGACGTCTTCCAGCCGAGGGAAATCTTCTGGAAGCTGCGAGCCTTGAAGGCGTCGGTCTCTTGGTCGTTCGCCTTGCACGTGCACTCGACCTCGCCCGACTCGAAGCGCACGCACGTGTGCCCCTGCCCGGCGACCAGATCCTTGACGGTCCCCGTGTTCTTGAGCGGGAGGCGGCCCGGAGGCTGCCCGGTCCCCGCGTTGGGCTGCCCTTCGATCCCGTCGCCATGACCGAGCTGACCGTTCCAGTTGTACCCCCAACAGTAGACGGCCTTCGTGCTCAAGAGCGCGCACGTGTGGTCCGCCCCGGCGGCGATCGCGGTGGCCGGCGCGGGCAGGCCGGGGACCTTCGCGGGCGTGGGGCTCGGTCGCCACGCCGAGTCGATCGAGTCTCCCTGAGGGACGGCGCCGAGCCGCCCCGACTTGCTCGCGCCCCAGCAGAGCACCTCGCCGTCGTTGCGGAGCGCGCAGGTGTGCGAGGCTTGCGTGGGGCCGGTGCAGTAGGGCGCCGCTCCCGGGTTGTATTTGCAGACCGAGGTCCCCGTGGTGACGGCGACGAAGGCCTCGGCGCCGAGGGACGGATCGTTGCGGAAGGTCGACGGTGGGGGACCGGCTTCGCTCGGAGGCGGAGGCGTGACCGAGGCGTCTGCCGGGTCCGAGATCCCGCTGTCCACCTCTGGCGTAGTCTCTGTACCGAAGCTCGTGCACGCGGCACCGCCGCACACGATCGCGAGCGCCACGAAGGGAGCCGTGGCTCGGGCAAAGGAAAAAAAGCGACCCCTCATGCCGCCATGGTGGCGGAGTACGACACGTAGGGCAACCTCGGAGCCGCGCCGGCAACTTCAGCCCAGGAAGGTCGCGTCGAAGGTGCCGGCTTGGCGGAGCGCCTCGAAGAGCGCGATGCCCGCGGCGTTCGCGAGGTTCAAGGAGCGCACGGCGCCGATCGTGGGGATGCCCACGGCGCGATCGGCGAAGCGGGCGACGAGCTCGTCGGGGAGGCCCACGCTCTCTTTGCCGAACACGAGCGCGTCCCCCGGGGAGAAGCGCGGCGCGGTGAACGACGAGGTGGCCGTGGTGGTGAAGAGGTGCAGCTTGCCCTCGGGCGAAGCGGCCGTGAACGCGCCGAGGAAGGCGTCGAAGTCGGCGTGGTGCACGACGTCGACGAGGTGCCAATAGTCGACCCCCGCGCGGCGCACGGCGTGCTCGTCGATGCGGAACCCGAGCTTGCCCACGAGGTGGAGAGGGCTCTTCGTCGCCGCGCAGAGACGCGCGATGCTGCCCGTGTTGGGCGGGATCTCGGGCTCGACGAGCACGACGTGAAAGGGCCGTTCGAGGGGGTGGGCGCGGAGGCGGGCCGTGTCGTTCGTGGTGCGAGGCACGCGCGCACGCTACCAAAAGCGGGCTCCGGGCTGCTACGTTCCGCGCCGATGGCACACGGCCCGCTCTCTCCCTGGCCCTCCGCGGCGCTCGCCGTGGCGCTCGTCTCCGTGCTCGTGGGCTGCCCTGCGCCGCCGCGCGAGCCGGTGGGGACGTCGGACAAACCGCGGGCCATCGTGAAGCCGAAAGAGGCCCCGAAGCCGTCCAACGCGCCCCCCGCGGACCTCCGCGCGGGGGTCACGCCGATCCCTGGGAAGTGGGCGTCGCTCGGGCACACGGCGGGCCGCTGGGAGTACACGCTCTCGGCCAACGACGCGGGGCGCGCGGCCCTCGAGGGCAAGGTCGCCGAGGCCGCCGTCGGGGCGAAAATCGTGATGGATCACACGGAGCGTGGGAGCGGCGAGAAGGGCCCGACCATGGTGCTCGAGAAGCGCGCGAAGGGCTTCGATCCCGAGCACGGCGACTTTCGCTACGTCATCGTGGGCAAGAGCGGCGCCCTCGTGTTCGACGGGACGACCGAGCGCTGTTGGGGCTGCCACGACGACGCGCCCCACGGCTTCGACCACGTGTTCCCGCCGCAAGAGCCGAGGTAGCGCGCGACGGGCCTAAGGCGGCGCGACGCGCTTCCGCGAGGTCCCGCTTCGTGTACCTTTCGGCGCATGCGCGCCGCCGTCATTCGTGAAGGGTCCCTCGTCGTCGAAGATCGCCCCGAGCCCGAGCCGGGCGTCGGTGAGGTGCGTGTGCGTGTGCACGCGTCGGCGGTGAACCGCGCCGACCTCATCCAGATTCGCGGCATGTATCCCGCGCCGAAGGACGCGGTGCAGGACGTGCCCGGGCTCGAGTATGCGGGCGTCGTCGACGCCGTGGGGCCGAAGGTCTTCGGCGTGGCCGTGGGCGACCGGGTCTTCGGCCTCGTGGGCGGCGGCGCGTACGCCGAGTCGCTCGTGGTGCACGCCGAGACGTGTGTTCCCGTCCCCGAGGGCGTCGAGCTCGTCGAGGCCGCGGCCCTGCCCGAGGCCTACCTCACCGCCTACGACGCGATGGTGTCGCAGGCCGGGCTCGCGGCAGGGGAGACCTTGCTCGTGCACGCGGTGGGGAGCGGCGTCGGCACGGCGGCCCTCCAGATCGCGCGCGCGGTCGGGGCCACGGCCATCGGCACGGCGCGCACCCAGGCCAAGCTCGAAGACGCGCGCGCCATGGGCCTCGAGCACGGCATCGCCGTCGAGAACGCGCGCTTCGCCGAGGCCGTGCTCGCCGCGACGGGAGGGCGCGGGGTCGACGTGGTGCTCGACCTCGTGGGCGGCCCGTACGTGAACGAGTCGCTCGCGTGCATGGCGCCGAAGGGACGGCTCGTGCTCGTGGGGTTGCTCGCGGGCGCGCACGGCGAGCTCGACCTCGGCGCCATCTTGCGAAAGCGCCTCTCGATCCGCGGCACCGTGATGCGCTCGCGCCCGCTCGAAGAGAAGCTCGGGGCAGCGAGGGTGCTCGCCCGACACCTCGCCCCGCTCTTCGCGAGCCGCAGGCTAACTCCAGTCATCCACAAAGAATTTTCGCTCGACGAGGCGAACGAGGCGCTCGCGCTCGTGGCCCAGAACGAGGGCTTCGGCAAGGTCGTGCTGCGCTGCCACCCCGGCGGCGGGTGAAGCGAGCGCCGACCGGCAGTACGGTTCGGATGGACAGGCGCGCCCGGTGTGCGACGATAAAGCGTTCATCGACGAGGGGATGGGATGACCAAGAAGACCGAACGGCCAGGGAGCGCCCCCGAGCCCAAAAGGAAGACGTCACCTCCGGGCTCGGGCGCGCGCGCCGTCGTGCCGCCGCCCATTCCTGGGGTGCCCACGCCGAAGGTCACGCCTCCTGCACCGCCGAGGCCCGGGCCGCGAGCGCCCATCGCGCCGCAGACGACGCGCATGCCGGCCGTCCCCGCGCCCGCGGCGCCGACGCCTCCGAGGCGGACGCCGAGCGCGCACCCCACGCGCGCGATGCCCGCCATCGACGATCGCGTGGTGCAAATCGACTCGCTCGGGAAGAGCCTCGGAGAGCTCAAAGAGCTCGTCGCCAACGCGGCCCTCGCGCTCGAGAGGCTGGGGCGTGGGGAGCCTGGGATGTCACCGCAAGGCCAAGCGTTGGTGAGCGAGCTCGCGCAGGCCCTGCGCAAGGCGTCTGGCGTGCCCGCGCCGAAGGGCCCTCCGCCGATCCCGTCGGCGATGAAGCACAACACGAGCCTCATGCCTCCGGCGCTCGACATCGGCGAGATGGCCGAGCTCGTCGAGTCCCTCTCACCGCCGCCCCTGCCCCAGGTCTCGAGCGACGACGAAGGCTGGTGATGGGGGGAGCCCCATGGCACGCGTGACGATCCGCCGCCTTCCGTCGGGCCAGGTGTATCCGACCACTCCGCGAACGGTGAAGGAGTGGCTACGAGATCTGCCACTCGAGACGCGCGCCCAATTCGGGGAGTCGACAGGGAGCCTCCCGGGCGACGCTTGTGGGAGCTTCGCGAGCGACCTCCATTTCTTCGTCGCTCCGCCCCCTGACGCCATCGTACTCGCGTCGCTCTGGCGCTCACGGGCGCCCTCGTCGACCTCTCGTTTCAGGCTGCACGCCGTCGCGGCTCACCTGTGGAGCGAGGCCCTCTCCGAACGGTTCGCGACGTGGTTCGGAGCGATCGTGCGCGACTTCTGCTCGGACTCCGTCGCGCCGAACGAACGACACCGCATGGCCGTGGCCCTCCTCGACCGCGGTCGGCTCGCGCACCAGGAGCTCCGGAGCCGAGGGCGCGAGCGGTAGCGATCGCCTTGCGTGGCCCCATCTCCCCTCCACGAGGCCGGCGAAGGGATCACACGACGGGAGATCGCCGAAACCCTCGGCCTCCTGGCTCGTTCGACCTCGCGTGACCGACGCGCTCTCGGGTCGAGCACGAACGTTCCGTCGCCCGTCGGTGCGTCAGTGGTCGCGCGCGTGCGAGAGGCAAAAAAGCGTGGGGATTCCACACTTTGCGCACGAGCACACCCGAATGTCGGCGCCCTCGTCCTCGCGGGCCTGGCACACCGAGCAGGCGCGGACGACGCCCTTGTCCGGGGTGGTCGACACGACGGCGCGGCCCGCCTTCATGTCGGCGAGGCGGCTCGCTTGGCCACGCTGCCGCGCGCGGTCGCGGATGGCGTCGCGGAGGTGGCCGCCGAAGAAGAGGAAGTAGTTGCTCGTAGCCGCGAGCACCCCGGCCCGCGTCGCCCAGGAGCCGAGCACCGCCGACACGACGAGCACGCCCGCCGAGAGCAGCGCGAGCCACTTCACGCGGATCGGGATGATCAAATAGAGCGTGATTTGGTAGTCGGGGAAGAGGGTCGCGAAGGCCAAGAAGAGCGTGGTCGTGAGGTACTGGTTGCCGACGGGCTCGCCCGTGGCGGCGGCCGCGATCGTGGTGCCGATCATGCCCACGAGGAAGTAAAGGTTCATCTTGAGCGGCCCCCACTCGGCCTCGAGCGACCGGCCGAGGAACCACGTGAACGAGAGCTGGAAGAACACGAAGATGAGGCTCGTCGTGCGGGGGATGAAGAGGTAGCTCACGAGCCGCCACACCTGCCCCTGCCTCACCGCCGCGAGGTCGAGCTCCATGACCGACAGGATCTCGGGCCTCAGCATCGACAGGGCGAACGTGATCGCCATGCCGCCGACGATGTACATCGTGACGTTCGGGATGGCGAACCGGCCGAAGCGCCGCTCGAGACGGGCAAGCAGAGCGTCCATGCGCTCTCGCTACCAAATGGGCGATGGTTCGTCACGGCCGGCGAACGGCCGCCACCACGCGCCTCAGTTGTTCGGCGCGCCGCAGGCGAGCCACGTGTCGGTCAGCGTGTAGATGGGCTGCGTACCGAGGGAGCCCGCCGCGCCGAGCGGCATCGCGTTGCCGCACGCGTTGGTGCCCGCGAGGTTGCACGTGATCGACGAGGCCGTCTTGTCGGTCGTGCACGGGTCGACGTAGGGCTTGCCGGTGATGGGCTTCTGGCTGATGAAGTTCTGGTAGGTTTTGTCCGCGTTTTCGCGGTCGATCTGGGGCTTTGCGCCCGCGGGTGCGCCGTGGCAGCTCGGGCTCGAGCACTTCTCCACGAAGAGCGGCATGAGCTGGGTCTTGAACTGCACGCTGCACGGGCCGCCGTCGATGGGGCCCTTGCCGTTGCAGAGCCCGCTCGTGCCGCCTCCGCCCGCGTCGCCGGTGGGGTTATTGGTGTTGTACGGCTCGGGCGGCGAAGCGCCGCGGAGCGAGTCGGGCTGGCCGTAGCGCTTGTCGTAGACGCCGGCGGTGTAGTCGGTCTCGCCGCACGCCGCGAGCACGGCACCGACGGTGGAGACCACGAAGAGAGCTGCCCAAGAGAGCCGACGCATGCCCCCATTCTGGGCTCGGGGGCCGCGCGCGCGCAACCCTCGTCTCCCCTATTTTTCCCGAGGCGAAGCCCGCACGGTGGATCGAGCGCGACCGGTCGTGGTCGATCCGTCGCGTCGTGCTTTTTGGTCTGGAAAAGCGAGAAAAGGGCAGTATCGTGGAGAGCAGGAGTCGGCCATGCAGAACACCCTCGCTCGTCGCATCGGAAACGTCGTGCTCGCCCTCGGGGCTCTCGTCGCCCTGTCGTCGACCGTCGGCTGCGTGAAGGTGGCTCCCTACGAGCGCGGCACGCTCGCGCACCCCACCATGGTCACCGACGACATGGCCATCGGCGTCGACGCCCACGTGCGCGGCGTGTCCGAGGGCGCGTCGGGCGGCCTCGGCGGCGGTGGCGGCGGCTGCGGCTGCAACTGACCTCCGCGCGGTTGACCTCGCGCTCCGAGACCGTCGACCCGCTGCGCGCCCTCGCGCGCTCCAACCTTGTCACGTTCGTGCACGCCCGATCGGTCGCGTGAGCGCGGGCGCGTTCGTGCGCACATCGCCGCTGATGGTGCATGCTCGATCCATGGGGGCGTGATGCCCCCGACTTTTCGGATGAGCCCCCACCCCTCCTTCGCATGAATGTGCGTGTTTTCCAGAAGTTCGCTTGACCGAGGGGCACGGGAACGTGCTTTGCTAACCCGAGTGGGACCGTGCACGCGCAGCTCGGGGCGGCCATCCGAGCCTTCCCCTCCCTTCGTGGCCCACGACACCCCCGAAACCCGGAGCACTCGAGGAAACTCGAGGTTTTTCGCTAGGCACCACGAGGCGCCCATCGTGTACCGTACTTCCGTGACGTCACGAGCCCTGCTCAAGCTCCTGCCCTTCGCGGCGGCCGTAAGCCTCTTGCTCGTGGCGGTCCCCGCCGCCGCCGGAGAAGACGCGGCCGTCCAGAAGATCGTTCAAGACACCATGAACGAGGACTACCCGGGTAGCCTCGGTCCAGCCAAAAAGAAGCTGTCCGACGCCCTCGCGCTCTGCATCCGCAAGGGGTGCACGGGGCCCGTCAAGGCGCAGGTTCACGTGTCGCTCGGGCAGGTCGCGTCCCAGCTCGGTCAGGGCGACGAAGCCAAGAGCCAGTTCTCGGCGGCCCTCAAAGCGGACCCGAACGCGAAGCTCCCGTCCACGGGCGTGACACCGAACATCAAGTCGCAGTGGGACGAGGTCGCCAAGGCCGCCGCCCCGGCCGCCGCGGGAGGAGACGACCCCGGCCCCGCCATCGACGACAGCAAAGTCCCCGAAGGGTGGACGAGCAAAGAGGCGTTCAAGCTCGCCCTCGAGGGCCTCAAGGCCGACCAGGCCGGCAACCTCGAGCTCTGCATCCAGAAGGACCAAGAGTCTCTCAAGCTCGACGAGCAGCCGCGCACGCGCCTCCACTTGGCCTCGTGCGAGAACCGCTCGGGCAAGCTCGTCGAGGCCACGAAGAACGCCCAGAAGGCCCTCGAGGTCGGCCTCCAGAAGCGCGACGCCGGCGTGATGAAGGTCGCCCGTCAGCGCGTGAAGGATCTGCTCGAGCGCATCCCGCACGTCACGTTCCAACCTCCGGCGGGCGTCGCCGACCTCGTCGTCAAGTTCGACGAGCGCCCCGTCCCGACCGACGCGCTCACCAAGAAGTTCAGCGTCAACCCTGGCAAACACCAGGTCGTGGCCGAAGGCCTCGTGAACGGCCTCCCCGCCACGTTCGAGCAAGAGATCGACGTGAAGGAGCGCGAGCTCGTCACGGTCGCCATCACGTTGAAGCCGCAGGGCGGCGCCGTGAGCCCGTCGCAGATCAAGTGCATGCTGCAGGCAAAGACCCAGGAGGAGGTGCAGAAGTGCCTCCCGCAGAACACCAAGAACACGGTGATTCGCCTGGGCCTCGACTTCAGCGGGTACGCCGACACGAACTCGGTCTACGTCGTGTCGCCGGGCATCAACGCGTCGGTCGTCTCGCCGACGTCGGGCTGGAACATCGGCGGCAACTTCCTCATCGACGCCGTGAGCGCGGCCTCGCCCGACATCGTGTCGACGGCCTCGCCGCCCTTCCGCGAGCGAAGGTACGCCGGCGGCCTCGGCGGCGGGTACAAACCCGGTCTCTACGGCGTGCAGGTGTCGGGCAACGTCTCGTCCGAGCCCGACTACCTCTCGGTCACGGGCGGCGGCGCCGTCACGGCCGACCTCAACGACAAGCTCATCACGCCCCGCATCGGGTACTCGTTCACGAGCGACCGCATCTACCGCGGTCCTCCGTCCGAGTCGGGCGATCCCGGCAACTCGCGCCTCTTCACCACGCACGAGGTCGAGCTCGGCGTCACGTTCGTGCTCTCGCCCACGGCCGTGCTCCTCGTCGGCGGCACGCTCCAGTTCGAGCGCGGCGACCAGTCGAAGCCCTACCGCTACATCCCCACCTTCGACCCGATCGCGGTGCAGCCGTTCGTCCCCAATGGCGCCACGATCGACCTCGTGAACAAGTACCGCACGCCGCTCCGCCCGCTCGAGCAGCTCCCGACCGAGCGCGACCGCTACGCCTTCGGTTTCCGCCTCAACAAGCGCATCGGCAACTCGACCTTGCGCCTCGAAGAGCGCCTCTACTTCGACACGTGGCTGCAGAAGGCGACGACCACGGACATCCGTTACATGGTCGACCTCACGCGCCGCCTGCGCCTCTGGCCGCACGTGCGCATCCACGCCCAGACGGCGGCGAACTTCTATCAGCTCGCCTACGGCGCCCTCGCGGCCGGCAGCGATCTGACCACGCTCTTCACGTACCGCTCGAGCGACCGCGAGCTCTCGCCCATGGTCTCGGCCACGCTCGGCGGCGGCGTGCGCATCGCGCTCGGCTCGCTCGAAGGCGACGTCCGCTACGGGCTGAGCTTCGTCGGCGATCTTCTCTACTCGCGCTACTTCAAGGCGCTCTTCCTCACGGCCCGAACGGGCGTTTATGGAACGGTCGCGTTCGACGCGGAGTTCTGAGCGAGCTATTTTCTCCCTGGTTCAGCATCGGAATGGTCATGCGCCCTACCCCACGCCCCGAACGCTCCACCGCCATCCTCGGCGCCGCCGTCCTCTTGACCGCGCTCTTCGGCGGGTGCTCGCTCGATCCCGTCGCGAACGGCGCCATCAAGGCCCTCGGCGACGAGGACCCGAACATCCCGCGCGGGCCGTACCATCGGCAAGGTCAGCCCTGCAATCTCTGCCACTCCGACTCGGGCCCCGCTTCCGACAAGAAGTTCGCCGTGGCCGGCACCGTGTTCGTCGATCCGTTCGGTCGGCGCGGCTCCAAGAACACGTGGGTCCGCGTGAGGGACGCCACCGGCAACACGGTGTGCAAGACCACGAACTGCAAAGGGAACTTCTTTTTCTTCGACGAGGACTTCACCCCCGCGGGCCAGTTCCAGGGCAAAGCGGGCCCGGCGTTCCCGCTGCTCGTGAGCGTGCAGCGCCCGCTCCCCGGGGATCCGGTCGGGAAGACCCGCGCCATGTCGAGCCACATCGGCCGCGAGGGCGCGTGCGCGGGCTGCCATAGGCCTGCCCTCCCCGACGCGCAGAACCGGCCGCAGATCGCGTCGTTCGACACCCCCGGGGTCGTGCGCCTCTACGAGACCGAAGAAGAGGCGAACAAGGCCATCCCGTTCGACCCGAACGAGATTTGCCCCCCGAACGAGCCCGAGGTCCTGATTCCCTGCCCCGAGACCCCGCTATGACGACCGAGACTCTCCCCCAAGGCTCCGAGAGCCCCCGAGGCAAGCGCACGTGGCTCGGTCCGCGTGCGCTCAAGGTCGCCTTCGCCGTCACCACGTCGTGCCTCGCGGCGGCGGCCGTGGCCTCGTGCGCGTCGGTGCCCGACTCGGAGCGAAAGACGATCTTCGCCTACCCCGACGGCGCCTCGCTCGAGCCCGACTACGCCATCTACCGAAACTCGGTGAACCCGATCCTCGAGAGGCAGTGCGGCACGTTCGACTGCCACGGGCAGCCCGGGCGCGCCTACCGCGTCTACAGCTTCCAGGGCCTCCGCGTCTTCAACCCCGAGGCGGGCCTCAAGTCGGGCATCACCGAGACGACCGAAGACGAGATCCGCTACAATTTCCAGTCGTTCATCACGGTCCAACCCGAAGAGATGATGCGCGTGATGGCCCGCGGCGGGGACAACCCCGACGTGCTCGTGGTGCTCAGCAAGCCCCTCGGCAACGAGCGTCACAAGGGCGGCAACGTCATCGCGCGGAACGGCTCGGCCTACAAGTGCATCGCGGCGTGGCTCCGCGCGCCCATCGGCGGCACCCTCGACGCCGAGTCGGCCAAGCAGTGCAAGCTCGCCCTCGAAGTCCGCTGACGGCCTAGGGCTGGGTTCTCATCGCGGGGTGTTACGTCGGAGCGGGCGGGGAACGTAGCGGCACCTCGCTAGTGTGGCCGTCGTCCGGCTCGCCCTCGACACGATCACATCTGCCAACCACCCCGAGGGGCGCACAGCTTGGGGCATTCCTCCGCGAGCGAAGGACACGTACCGTCGTCCTTGCACTGCGAAGGACCGATGATGCGTTCGCCGTTCTTGCAGTCGCACGCAGCGGCATCACACCCCGTGAAGAGCCCCGGCGTGCAGGTCTTGGCTGCCGCATCGGTCGGTTTGGCAGGCCCTCCGTCCGTGGCGAAGAGCCCGCTATCGTCCTTCGGGTAGCACCTCGGTGGACCGAAGTTCTTGGACGGGTCCGGGCAAAGCAGCTTGCACACGTCGGCGAAGTCCAGGTTGCACGTGCCGTCCGTCCGCCGGCGCGACGTGAGCGGGAGCTTGGACGCCGAGGGGCAATCGCACAGGGCGAAGGGGCAGCCCGAGTCGTCCGTCTTGCAGTTCTCGTAGCCCGCGAGCGGCTTGGCAGCATCGGTGCCCGCGTCGGTCGCGTCGCCGCTCGGGGGAGAAGCGGATGCACATGCGCAAAACCAACCGACAAGTACCGCTCCGACTACAAATGATCGTGCCATATCAATCCCTCCGTCGTGGGGCGAAAACTTACCACCGATCGCCGCGCCAAAACGAAGAACCGGGAAGAGTCCGCTCAAACAGCCGCTGTTCGCCTCGAGAACGGCCAAGGCGCGAGCAAATAGTTCTCGAGCATCTGCGGAGTAGCCATCCCTCTGCAGGTGACCGAGCAGACGGGTAGGGATGGGGGCAAGGGGGCGGGGTGAGGTGCGAGTCATCCCGACCAGACCTTGTCGAAGACCAGGCCGCGGAGGCCGGCGACCTTGACCCGCTCGACGAAGCGCTCGCTGACGTAGGTGGGGCTCGCGCGATGAGGCAAGCGGAACAGGTCGATGCCCTCGACCTTGGACGTGACGAACGCGATCTTCTTGATGCGCATCATCCGGTCGGTCCCAGGGAACTTCATCAGCGACGAGTTAGCCTCGTCCAAGGCGTCGACGATGCGCACGTTCAGGACGAACAGCTCGACCCCGTCGCCGGTCGACAGTGGGAGCACTTCACCGTTCGCGTCGAGGATGTCGCCCAGCGCGTCCACCGCGGCTCGCCGCATGACGAGGGCATCTGACCCAAGCCAAGGGAAGTCGGAGGGCTTGAAGGCCTGGCGTTCGTCTGCTCTGACACGACGGACCGCGATCGGCTTCCACGTCGAGGCCCGGAGCTGCCCGTCGAGTTGTAGGAAGACCTCGTAGTCCTCGTCCTGGACCGCGTTCACCCACTCGTAACCCTCCGCGACCAGCGGCTCGTAGATCACCTTGCTCATAGGCAGAGAGAAGTGCGCTTCGGATCGCACCAAGTGCTGCTTCGGCTTCAGCTCGGGTCGTGGCTGCTCCGAGCATCTGGTTGACGGTCTGGTAGTAGGCGTTCGTGTGCACGGTCGAGTGCACCGCCGCGCCTGCCTCGTTCGGCGCAGCCCGGGTCGCCGGCAGGAACACGCCGTTCGCAGCGTCGTTGATCCCGATCCCGAAGCTCTGGAGCAGGCGCTCGAAGCCGCGGGACGTCGGCAGGTGCGAGGAGTGCGTTGGCGTACCGCCCACCCTCAACGCCGGGACGGGGGGGACGACATGCGCCCCGTGCGGAGCGAGGGCGGCACGGCATCCTCTTGCATCGCCGCGCCGCGCAGGGCCTCGGCCGACGCGGTCGACGCGGGCATCTTTTCGCTGAGCTCTGCGGCCTCGCTCACGATCTTCGTGGCAGCCGCGGCGCGCGCGTTCTTCTGGGTGAGCGTGGCGTTGTCGACCACGGCGTACCCCTCGAGGAGGTCGAGGTACTCGAGGTCGAGCTCGCCGCCCGAAGGAAGGATGAAGACGCCGAAGAGGTGCGCTTGGCGGCGGATCTCGGTGACGAGAGGGCGCGGCACGTGGAGCGCGGCGTGGGTGATGAGGTGCACGACCGGATCACGCTGGTCGCGCGCGCGGAGGAGGGCGATCTCGGTCGCGAGCTGCGCGAACACACGTGACGGGTTTCGACCGCGCTCGCCCTTGAAGCCGAGCATGTACGCGGCCGGGAGCTGGCCCGGGCGCGCGCGCTGCACGTCGTAGAGGCGCGAATCGAAGAAGCGCAGCCACACCTCTTCGCCGGCGAGCTGGAGCTTCTTGCCGAGCGCGATCGCGAGCCCTCGCGCGAACACCTGGCGATCGCCGCGCATGGAGGCCGAGGCGTCGATGAGGAGGTAGTGGAGCCGCCGGGCCTCGTCGGGGGCTTGCTCGCGCGTGTAGAAGAGGAGCTCGTTCTCGATGAGGCGGCGCGCGAACTCGGTCTCGTCCCACGCGAGCTCGGTGAGCACGAGCGAGTCGAGCGAGCCCTTTTGCCCGATGCCGGCGTACCCGTGCACCGCGTGGGTGCCCGTAGCGTGGGTGCGGTGGGTCTCGAGCACGCTCGGGAGGAGCTCGAGGCTGAAGTTCACGATATCGTTCGCGGCGGGCGTGCTCATCGCGGCGAGCAAATCGACGTGCGCGAGCGCTCCCGCGGCCGTCGACTCGGGGCCGAGCATGCCGAGCAGGCGCAGCGTGTCGAGGTCGAGGGCGTCGGCCAGGGTGAGCACGTGGAGGCGCGCGCGCGCGAGGCTCTCGAGCATGGCCATCTCGAAGTTGCGCGAGAGCGCCGCGAAGAGCTGCGGGAGCTGACCGTCGAGGTCGCGCACCATCTCGGGATCGAGCGGGATGCTGGCCGGATACGGCGGGCGGACCCGCGCGCGCTGCACGAGCGAGCCGAGCACACGCGCGAGCACCACCACGACGAGGTCGTCCGAGAGGCGCATCGTCGCGGCGCGGGCCGAGGCCTCGCTCTCGGCGATCTCGGAGAGCACACCGCGGTAGGTCTGCACGAGGTCGGCGCCCTTCGGCACCTTGGCGAGCACGGCCTCGGTGCCCGGGCGTGGGCCGATCTCGAGCTGCTCCTTGGGGGAGGCGTAGAGGAGCCCGAGGTCGTGCACCATGAAGAGCGGCAGGTGGATGCCGAGCTTCGCGAGATCGCGGTACCAGCGGAGGGCGCGCACCACCATCATAGGCGACGCGGCGCGCACGCCCGAGAGCGCGAGACCACCGAGCGGCCCGACGATGGCAGGGTCTTTCGCGAACGTGGGGGAGACGGGCATCGGCCGAACGAGGCTAGCTCATTTCGGCCGGAGTGGGCGTCCCTCGTGGGTCAGGCCGGCGGCGAGGCGTGGGCTTCGAGGGACGAGGCCCTCGTGGTCTTCCGAGCCTCGGCGACGATCGCGAGGACCTCGTCGACCGAGAGCTGATCGTCGGCGTGCGCGCCGTACTTGAGGCCGACCACCGTCCCGTCGCGGGCGACGACGAAGTCGGCCGGGAGCCCCATGTGGCCCCCCTCGCCCTTCATGGCGCTCTGCGGGTGCGACGCGAACATGCCCCGCACGAGGCCACCCCACGCGCGCGGATCCATGACCGACGCGAGCGACGACTCCACGCCGAGCGCCCGGTAGAGATGCTTCTCGGGATCGGCGACGACGGCGAACGGCAAATCGCCGTGGAAGGGGCGCATCGTCTCGGCCTCGGAGTGGAACACGGCGACCTCGAGCACGCCGGCCGCGGTGAGCTCGTCGTGCCGACGCGCGACCTCACGTACGTGCAGATTGCACACGGGGCAGCCTGCGAAGCGCCGGAGCTCGAGGTGCACGAAGTCGTGCGACGAGGAGGGGACGGTGATGCGCTCGCCGCCGAGGGTGACGAGGGACTGCGTGGGGAAGGAATCTCCGACAGAGAGCTTGGGCATGAATGGCTCCCGGCAGGCGTCGCGCGCCGGCCTCGACGCGGAGTACGCCGCGCGCCCCATTCGGTATCGCGGCCGCGAGAGAAAGCGAGGCCATGAAGGCCTGGTGAGCGGCGCGCTGCGGACCGTCGACGACGAGGCGCGTCGAACAGGGCGAAGATTGCCCATTCGGCAAAACCCTCGTTGCCTTCGCCCGCCGTCCGGAGGAGCGGTACGCTCGCTCTCATGGCCTTCTTCTCTCGCTTCGCTGGAGTGCGGAACGTCGCCTTCGGGCTCGCCGCGATCACGCTCGGAACGGTCGGCATGGGCGCATGCAGCGCCGAGAGCCCCGACGACGGCGGGGCCGACGAGAGCTACCAGAACCACACGGTCGGCCAGCACATCCAGAAGAACTCCAAGTACCTCTGGGTCGACGGCACCTACGAGGACGCGGAGCGCGTGCGCGGGGCCTTCGGCGAAGAGTCGCTCGCCGGTGTGCCCGACGGGGATCCGATCACCCTGTGGCTCCAGGCGTGGACCGACCGCATCGACGCCGTCGTGCGCGCCGATCTCGAGCGCAAGACCGGGCAGAAGCTCGTCGCGCCGAAGCCGGTCGTGAAGGTGCTCAAGTCGAACAACACCTTCAACGCGTGGGTCACGTCGCTCCCGGCGTGCACCGGGGTGCCCTTCAACCTCGCCTCGGGCGAGACGGCCCCGGGCGTGACGGCCCACGTCGACACGAGCTCGGTGCAGGCCGGAGACGTGCCCTGCCTGAAGACCAAGGGGTGGTCCCCGAAGGAGCTCGCGTCGCTGTTCAACACGGGAAAACCCGCGTGCGAGCTCTCGTACGACACGAGCTTCCACGCGAAAGCCGGCTGCCCCGGGGCCGAGTCCAAGGGCGAGGACACGACGATCTTCGCGACCACGCCGCACATCCGCTTCGCGACCGATCTGCTCTCCCACTTCCGTGACGAGCGCTCGGCGATCGTCGTCGTGGCCCACGAGCTCGCCCACTACTACCGGGCGCACGGCAGCCCGATCTACGCGCACAAATACGGCTTCTGGTACGACCAGGGCGCCACCGTCGCGCGCAGGCCCGTGCCCGCGCAGAACGCCGCGGAGCTCGAGGCGCTCTACCGCGACGTGCTCTCGGGCGCGCGGCCGATCGGCGGCGAGACCTGGCAGACCAAGGTGTCGGCGCGCGTGCGCCCGTTCCTGCTCGACGGCCTCGGGCCGATCGTCGCCTTGCGCTCCGACCCCGCGTTCGTGTGCGCCGAGGCCGCGGGGCTCGCGCGCGCGGGGCTCCCCACGCTGCGCCCCGGAGAGATCGCCACCCCGGCGCAGCAGAGCGCCTACGTCACGTACGAGAACGCCCTCTTCGCCTGCGCGTCGAAGTGGCGCATCGTCGAGGCGAACGCGGGACCGAACGAGATCACGACCGAGGAGCTCAAGCTCGCCGTAGGCCTCGGGCAGGCCGTGCCTCCGGCCATCGCCCCGGGCAAGACCGTGGGAGACGTGATCGCCGCGCTCCAAGCCGAGGCGCAGAAGAAGGACGCGTCCGAGAAGAAGCTCCTCGAGAAGCTGCGGCAGAACCGCATCGGCCTCTACACGACCGAACAAGAAGCCGACGACCTCGCGATGGAGCTGTCCGTGCGCGTGGGCCTCGATCCGACCGACGTGCTCGCGGGCTGGGTCGGCTTCCTCGAGGCCATCGAGAGCTACTACGCCGACGCCGGGCTCACCCGCGAAGAGGTGCTCGCGCAGATCGCCCAGTCGGGGGACATCGACGCGGCGACGTGCAAGTCGTACCTCGACGCGGGCTTCGTGAAGGACGACAAGAAGACGCCCATCACGGTGACCATCGGCAGCATCGAGAGCAAACACCACACGTCGTGCTACCGGCTCTACAACCTGTGGCGCGAGGCGCGGGCCCACAAGTACGTGAAGGGCCCCGTGCAGAAGCCGCTCCCGTACGACTGGGAGACCTTGCGCAAGAGCGCCGAGACGTACTCGAAGAACCCCGGTCCGCCCCCGGGCGGCGGCGGCGGCGACGCGGGCCCCTTGCCCGACGCAGGCCCCTTGCCCGACGCAGGCCCGTTCGACGCGGGCCCCTTCGACGCCGGTCGCGACTGAGCCGCCGCGCGATGCTCGCATACACGCGAGAGCTCGCTCCCGGGGGCATGACCAGATTCGTCAACGTTGACGAACGCAATCGTCAACGTTGACGATTGGCGAACGACGCTCTCACGAAGTACCTTGTTTTTGGCTCGATTCGGTTCGTCAACGTGGACGAACGCCATCGTCAACGTTGACGATTGGCGAAGATTCGCGGCGCGAGGTCACTTGCGATCGGGCTGCTGCGTGAACCCCAAGGTGCACGCGAGGCCGACCTCGGCGAGGGGCGAGGGCGCGTAGGCGCGGCTGTCGTACGCCCACAAGAGGTCGCCCGTGGGGGTGAGCGCGAACACCCCTCCCTCGGCCGCCACCAAGATGCGATCGCCCTCGTCGAGCAACACCGAGACGAGGCCCCCGCCCGTCTGGATGCGGCCTCGTCGCGAGCCGTCGACCGGATCGAGGCAGTGCACGGAGCCCTCGGCGTCGGCCAGGTAGACCGACGCGTGCGCGATGAGGATGCGCGTCACCTGGGCGCCGGCGTCGTAGACCCAGAGCTCCTCGCCGCGCTCGCGGTCGAGCGCGATGGCCCGCTGACCCTTCAAATAGACGACGGGCGCGACCCGAACGGAAGAAGCTCGGTACGCGCCCTCGTTCATCGGCCGATCCTCAGGTGTACGCTTCGATGGGCGGGCACGAGCAGACGAGCTTGCGATCGCCGAGCGCGTTGTTCAGCCGGCCCACGTGCGGGAAGAACTTGCGGTCGCGCGTCCACGGCGTGGGGAACGCCGCGAGCTCGCGCGAGTACGGGTGCTTCCAGTCGGCGACCGAGATCGACTCGATCGTGTGCGGGGCGTTCTTGAGGGGGTTGTCGTCCTTCGGGAGGCGGCCGTCCTCGATGGCGCGGATCTCTTCGCGGATGCCGATCATGGCCTCGCAGAAGCGATCGAGCTCGGCGAGCGACTCGCTCTCGGTCGGCTCGATCATGAGCGTGCCCGGGATGGGGAACGACATGGTCGGGGCGTGGAAGCCGTAGTCCATGAGGCGCTTGGCGATGTCCTCGACCTCGATGCCCGCGGTCTTCTTGAAGCCGCGCATGTCGAGGATGCACTCGTGCGCGATGCGCCCGTTCTTGCCCTTGTAGACGAGCGGGTAGTGCGACGAGAGGCGCTCGGCGATGTAGTTCGCGTTGAGCATGGCCACCTCGGTCGCCTTGGTGAGGCCCGAGCCTCCCATCATGCGGATGTACGCCCACGAGATGAGCAGGATGCTCGCCGAGCCGTAGGGCGCGGCCGAGACCGGGCCCACCGTGTGGGGGGCCTCGGCGTCGAACACGGGGCGCCGCGGGAGGAACGGCACGAGGTGCTTCGCCACGCCGATGGGGCCCATGCCCGGGCCGCCGCCGCCGTGCGGGATGCAGAACGTCTTGTGGAGGTTCAGGTGGCACACGTCCGCGCCGATGAGGCCGGGGCTCGTGAGGCCGACCTGCGCGTTCATGTTGGCGCCGTCCATGTAGACCTGGCCGCCGTGCGCGTGCACGAGGGCGCAGATCTCCTTGATGCGCTCCTCGAACACGCCGTGCGTCGACGGGTAGGTGACCATGAGGCACGAGAGGTTCGTCGCGTGCTGCTTGGCCTTCGCCTCGAGATCGGCGAGGTCGACGTTGCCCTGGTCGTCGCACGCGGTCACGACGACCTCGAGGCCCGCCATGACGGCCGAGGCCGGGTTCGTGCCGTGGGCCGACGACGGGATGAGGCAGACCTTGCGGTGCCCCTCGCCGCGGCTCATGTGGTACTGCCGGATGGCCATGAGGCCCGCGTACTCGCCCTGCGAGCCCGCGTTCGGCTGGAGAGAGACGCCCGCGAAGCCCGTCACCTCGGAGAGCCACTTCTCGAGGTCCGAGAAGATGCGCGCGTAGCCCTTGGCCTGCTCGAGCGGGGCGAACGGGTGGAGCGCGTTCCAGCACGGGTCGGTGATGGGCATCATCTCGGCCGTGGCGTTCAGCTTCATCGTGCACGAGCCGAGCGGGATCATCGAGTGCGCGAGCGAGAGATCGCGGCCCTCGAGCTTGCGCACGTAGCGGAGCATCTCGGTCTCGCTGCGGTACGCGTGGAACACGGGGTGCGTCATGAACGCGCTCGTGCGGCGGTGGGCCTTGCCGAGCGTCGAGTCGGCCTCGGCGGCGAGGGCCGCGACGTCGCCCTTGGCGCCGAAGAGCTCGAGCACCGTGGCGATGTCCGCGGGGGTGGTCGTCTCGTCGAACGAGACGCCGAGGCCGTCCTTCCCGACGCGGCGGAAGTTCACGTTCTTCTCGGCGGCCTTCGCGACGATCGCGTCGACCTTGGCCTCGCCGGGGCGCGCGACGATGGTGTCGAAGAAGGCGCCCGTGTCGACCGCGATTCCGGCCTTCTTCAGGCCGAGCGCGAGCACACACGCCGATCCGTGTACTTTCTCGGCGATCGCGGTGAGGCCCTCGGGCCCGTGGTAGACGGCGTACATGCTCGCGACGACCGCGAGGAGCGCCTGCGCCGTGCAGATGTTGCTCGTGGCCTTCTCGCGGCGGATGTGCTGCTCGCGCGTCTGGAGGGCCATGCGGAGCGCGGGCTTGCCGTGGGCGTCTTGCGAGACGCCGATGATGCGGCCCGGGAGCTTACGGACGAACTCGTTCTTCGTCGCGAAGAAGGCCGCGTGGGGCCCGCCGTACCCGAGCGGCACGCCGAAGCGCTGCGAGTTTCCGACGCACACGTCGGCCCCGAATTCACCCGGGGGGACGAGGAGCGTGAGCGAGAGCATGTCGGCCGCGACGACGAAGAGGGCCTCGGCCGCGTGCACCTTCTTGGCGAAGTCGGCGTAGTCGAAGACCTCGCCGTGCGTGCCGGGGTACTGCACGAGCGCGCCGAACGCGCCGATGGCCGCGAGGTCCACGGTGCGGTGATCGCCGACGACAACCTTGATCCCGAGGGGCTCGGCGCGCGTCTTCACGACGTCGATCGTCTGCGGGTGGCACTCGCTCGAGACGAAGAAGGTCTGCTTCGTGTCGGTCGCCTTGAAGCCGTGGGCGAGGTTCATCGCCTCGGCGGCCGCGGTGCCCTCGTCGAGCAGCGAGGCGTTGGCGATCTCGAGGCCGGTGAGGTCGATCACCAGCGTCTGGAAGTTCAAGAGGGCCTCGAGGCGGCCCTGCGAGATCTCGGCCTGGTACGGCGTGTACTGCGTGTACCAGCCCGGGTTCTGCACGATGTTCCGGAGGATCACCGGCGGCGTGATCGTGTCCGAGTAGCCCATGCCGAGGTAGCTCTTCGCCACCACGTTCTGGCTGCCGATGGCCGCGAGCTCGTCGAGCATCGCGCGCTCGGAGGCGGCCTCGACGACGCCGAGGGTCTTGTCCGCCCGGATGGCCGCAGGGACGATCTGCGCCGTGAGGGCCGAGAGCGAGGGCACGCCGAGCACCTCGAACATTTTCTTTTGGTCTTGGGCGCTCGGCCCGAGGTGGCGGTTCTCGAAGACGTCGGGATGGCTCAGACGAACGGACATGGGGAGGCTCCTCGGGTCCGCGGACGTCGCGGGCCCACACACGGCACGGAACGAGACTCGAGTCTTAGGGAAGCGCGCGCGTCAGTTCCAGGTCTCGCCCGTGGGCGTCGACGTGGCGTCGGTGTCGCCCGGGATCGACTTGAGGTCGGGCGCCATGCGCTGCTGCTTGACGTTGTGCCAATCGGCGCCGGTCTCGTCGTCGCCGAGGCCGAACTGGCCGTCGAGCTCGGCCACGTCTTTGCCGGTCTTGTAGAGGAAGTAGCCCTTGCCCTTGCTCTCGGCACCCGCGCCGACGAGGCCGATCGTGTGCTCTTTCCAGGTGAAGCGGACGAGGTTGCCCGTCTTCGTGCCCTGGAGCTCGCCCCAGCGGCTCTGGTCGGCGCGCTTCCACTTGCCGAAGATGTTCGAGCCGTCCTCGACCATGTGCAGGTAGCCGTAGACCGGGTGGAAGTAGACCCCGGTGAACGACTCGCCCTCGGGCATCTCGCCTGCCTTGATCTGAGCGTGCTTCGGGCCCTCTTGGCCGGCGCAGCCAGACAGCACGGCCGTGGAGACGGCGAAGAGGACGGCACCTACCCCGTAGAATCGCGCGAGCTTCATGGGGCGGGACCATAGCGCCGAATCGGCCGGCGTTGAAGGCCGAGCGTGGCCGAATTTTCCGTCGAATTCGGGGCGCCGCGCTCAGCGCTTACGGACGAGCCCCTCTTGGGCCGTCGAGGCCACGAGCTCCCCCCGTTCGGTGTACACGCGGCCGCGCACGAGCCCCCGCGCCCCCGAGGCCGACGGGCTGTCCATCACGTGGAGGAGCCACTCGTCGGCGCGGAAGGGGCGATGGAACCACATGACGTGGTCGAGGCTCGCGACCTGCATGCCGGGCGTGAGCCACGAGACCCCGTGCGGGAGGAGCGCTGTCGTGACGAACGCGTGGTCCGACGCGTACGCGAAGAGGCAGGGGTGGAGCTTCGGATCGGCCGGGAGCGCGCCCGTGGCCTTGATCCACGCGAGGCGCTCGGGGGGCTTTTTTTCCGGGCGAAACGGGTCGTTCGTGGGGCCGGCGAGGCGGATCTCGAACGGGTGCTCGGCGAGGATGCGCTCGGCGAGGAGCTTGGGGAGCGCCTCGAGGTAGGGCTTGTACCGGTCGCGATCGAGGGGGCACTCCTCGGGCTTCGGCGCTGCGGGCATGGGGGCGTGGTGCTCGAAGCCCTCTTCGGCCACTTGGAACGAGGCGGCCATGTTCAAGATGGCCTCGCCGTTCTGGATCGCGACCACCCGCCGCGTGGCGAACGACTTGCCGTCCCGGATGCGATCGACATCGTAAACGATGGGGCGGGACACGTCCCCCGGGCGGAGAAAATAGGCATTCAGGGAGTGCACGAGGCGCCCATCGCCGACGGTCTGCGTGGCCGCCGAGAGGGCCTGGCCAAGCACCTGACCACCGAACACGGTGCCCCAGCCGAGGTCCTGCGACTGGCCGCGAAAGAGGTTTTCTTCGATGCGCTCGAGGGAGAGGAGCGTCACGAGCTCGTCGAGGACCAGACCCATGCGGACAGCCCATAGCCCGGTGCGTCAAGGTCCGCAACCCGAGGAGATGCCGGGCGAAAAGCTCGTGCTACGTTCGGTCTCATGGTCTTCGTCCGCGCTCGCTCCGCCGTCACGCTCTCCCTCCTCGTGCTCGGAGCGGCCGCGGGCCTCGTCCCGGCGTGCATCAGCGACACCCCGGTCAACACGTCGTCGAGCGACTCCGGGACGAGCCCGACGGGCACCGGCACGAGCACCACCACGGCGCCCCCCGACGGCTCGACGCCTCCCCCGAACGACGCGGGCGGAGACGGCGCCACCGCGTGCCCCGCGGGCTTCGCCGAGTGCGACGACGATCCGAAGACCGTGTGCGAGACCGACACCCGCACGAGCGCGGCCCACTGCGGAAAATGCAAACGCGCGTGCGGCGGCGCGGCGCTCTGCCAAGCCGGAGAATGCCAGGCCGAGAAGCTCGCCGACGGCCTCCAGAAGCCCATGGGCCTCGCGCTCGCGGGTCCCCGCCTCGTCTGGTACGAGGGAGACATCATCCGAGGCTGCCGCGCCGACGACTGCAACGCCTCGAAGATCGTCCTCGTCGACGTGATGGGCTCGGCCACGAACTTCCCCACGGGCCTCCAGTCGCCGCGGCAGATCTACGTCGAGGGCTCGAATTTCTACTTCTCGCAGTGCCCCTCCGGCTCCAACAGCGACTGCCGCATCGCCGCGTGCGACGTCGGCGGCTGCAAGCTCACGGGGGCCACGTTCCTCGCTCCGGCGAACGGCGATCGCCGCGCGGCGTGGGTGATGGGCGGCGGCGGCCAGATCTTCACCCACCAGGGGCTCGACGGCCTCTACCGCACCGACATCGCCGCGAAGACGCAGACCTACGAGAGCGGAAAGTACCGGATCGGCGACCAGCTCCAGGCCGCCGCGATCACCGGCCAAAGGTTCGTCTTCCTCGACGACAACGCGAGCCTGGCGAACCCCACGGGCGGCCTCTTCGTATGCCCGGTCTCGGGGTGCACCGCCGCCCCGACGCGCCTCTTGCCGCCGCCGGTGAAGCACCTCTCCATCGCGGGGGACACGGCCTTCGTGGCCACGGGCGGCGCCGCGGCGGCGACCGCGTCCATCATCGGGTGCGACACGTCGGGCTGCGCGGGCTCCGGCAACGTGGTCGCCACGAACCAGGCCTACGTGAGCGACATCGCCGCCACCGACGACTCCGTCTACTGGACCACCGTGGGAGCGCAGCTCGTCGAGACGAACTCGACGCCGGTGGGCACGGTGATGCGCTGCGCGAAGCCCTGCACCGGGGGCCCACAGAAGCTCGCCGACTCGCTCATCAACCCTGTGAGCGTGCTCGCCGACGCGACGTACGTGTACTGGCTCGTCCGCGGGACCACGGCGGGCGCCAACGGGAGCGTGTGGCGCAAGCGCCGCTGAACGAGCCCCTCGGGGATGAGAGAGAGCGCGCCCCTGACCACGACTCGTCGACCGCCCCCGGCGTGGGCGCTGCTCCTTTTTTCCGCAGCGACCTCGGCGCTTTGGGCGTGCGCGGGGCGGCCCTCGTCCGACCTCGTCCATATTCCGTCGCTCGTCGCGCCCACGGCCTCGCTCACCGCGCCCCCTCCGAGCGAAAAGGCCACGCCGCGCCCTACCCCGACCGAGGTCCTCCGCGCCTCGGCGCTCGGGCGCCCCGCCGGCAGCAAAATCGAGGTCGAGTGGCACGGCCGCTACTACCCCGCGACCGTTCTCGCGACGACGGCAGACGGGAAAACCCGCATCCACTACGACGGCTACGGCGACGAGTGGGACGAGGACGTGGGGGAGGATCGCATCCGTGAGCCGACGGCGACGGAAGAAGACCCCCTCGATTGAGCTCGTGACTTCATGCACGATGCGGGCATGAGGCGGTTCGCGAACGGGCTCTTCGTCGCGGCGACGTTCACGTCGGCGTTCGTGCTCTTCGTGATGCAGCCCTTCGCGGCCCGGGCGCTCTTGCCGCGGTACGGCGGGGCGCCGCACGTGTGGGTGACGACGGCCGTGTTTTTTCAGGTCGCCGTGCTGCTCGGGTACGCGTACGCGCACGTCGCGCCGAGCCGCCTCTCGCCGCGCGCGCTCACGATCGTCCACACCGCGCTCGCGGCGCTCGTGGCGCTCGGGTTTCGGCACGGGGCGCTGCTCGACGCGCGGGTCGCGGAGGGGCGATCGCCGGTCTTGGGGCTCTTCCTGGCGCTCGCGGGCTCGGTGCTCGGCCCGGCGCTCTTCTTGGCCGCTACGTCGCCGCTCGTGCAGCTCCTGCTCGCGCGAACCGGGCTCCGTCCGAACCCGTACTCCCTCTACGTGGCGAGCAACGGGGGGAGCCTGCTCGCGCTCCTCGCCTACCCCTTCGTGATCGACCCGTGGCTCGGCCTCACGGCGCAAGGGCTGGCGCTCCACGTGGCGCTCGCCGTGGCGGCCGCGAGCATCGCCGGAGCCGCCGTCTTGGCCTACCGCCTCGGCGGCCCACGCGCCGGAGAGGACCCGAGCGCCGACCCCGGTGCCTCGGCCGCACCGCCCGAGCCTTCGTGGAGGGTGCAGGCAGGGTGGTTCGCGCTTTCCTTCGTGCCGTCGCTCTTGCTCTCGGCCATGACGCTGCACGTGACGACTGACGTGGCGGCCATCCCGCTCTTCTGGGTGGCGCCGCTCGCGCTCTACCTCGTCTCGTTCATGGTCGCCTTCGGGCGCTACGGAGAGCGCACGCTCCCCTTTTTTCGCCGGGCGACGGGCTTCCTCGCCGTCTTCGTGGTGATCGCGCTCTACGCGAAGAGCGCGTCGTTCGCCCTGCTCGTGCCGCACGCGGCGTTCCTCTTCGTCGCGACCACCACGTGCCACGGGCTCCTCGCGAGCACGCGCCCGAACGCCGCGCACCTCACGCGGTTCTACGTCGTGATGAGCACCGGCGGCGCGCTCGGGGGGCCTTCTGCTCCATCGTCGCGCCGCTCGCCTTCCCCGACCTCTGGGAGTACCCGCTCGGCATCGCCCTCGTGATCGCCGTGGTGACCGAGTACGAGTCGCCCGCGCGACCCCTCGAGCTCGCCCTCGTGCCCCTCGCGGCCGCCGGCGTGGTCGCGCTCGGCAAGCTCGGGCGGGGGCCCTTGGGGCTCGCGGCCGGGCCCCTCGCGGCGCTCACCTTCGGCCCGGCGATGTTCGCGTCGTACCCTCTTCGTGGGGCGAAGAAGCCGCTCGTCGTCGCTGGGGCGCTGCTCGCCGGAGCGCTCCTCCTCGAGGAGGATTTGCTCTTTCGTGATCGCACGTTCTTCGGCGTGCTCCGGGTCAAAGAGAACCCGGAGAAGACCTTCCGCGCCATCGTGAGCGGCACGACCTCCCACGGGATCGAAGAGCGAGCCCACCCCGACAAGCCGCTCGCGTACTACTACCGCACGGGGCCCGCAGGCGACGTCTTCGGGCTGCTCGCGTCGCTCGAGCCGCACGGGGGCCGGGCCGGGAAGCGGGTGTTCGTCGTCGGGCTCGGCATCGGGGCGCTCGGCGGCTACTCCGCGCCCGAGGACGACTACACCTTCTTCGAGCTCGACCCGCTCGACGTGAAGCTCGCGCGCGACCCGAGGTTCTTCGGCACCCTCGCCGCCATGAAGGGCCGCGCCGCCTTCGTCGTCGGCGACGCCCGGCTCGAGCTCTCGCGCCTCGAGCGGGCCTCCCCCGGCGCGAGCCTCACGGAGCTCCTCGTCGTCGACGCGTTCAGCTCCGACATGATCCCGGTCCACCTCCTCACCCAAGAGGCGATGGGGCTCTACGCGCGCCTCTCGGAGGTCGGCGTGCTCGTCCACGCCTCCAATCAGTTCGCGAACCTCGTGCCCGTCACCACGGCGGCGATGGCGGCGGCGGGCCTCGTGCCTCGGGTACGTGTCGATCTGGAGCTCACACAGCGCGAGGCCGCCGACGGCAAACGGGCGAGCGTGTGGGTCTTCGGGGCAAAGACCGAGGCCCTCGCACACAAGCTCGAGACGACCTACGCAGGCTGGAAACAGACCACGAAGGCCCCGCGCCCGTGGACCGACGACCACGCCGACGTGATCTCGACGCTCGGCAAGAGCATCACCGACTGACCGCGCGGGCGCTGACCATGCGGGCGTCGGCGATGATCCACGGACGCGCCGCAGGCTACACGGTCGGGCCCTCGCCCGTGTCACCACCCGAGGGATCGGCGGCCTCGAGGGTGCCGCTCGGCTTCGTGATCGGAGGCGCGTCCGGCGCGCTCGGCCGCTCGGCCACGGGGGCGGGTGTCTCCGGGGCGACGGCCGCTGCCATGTTTCCGCTCGGCTTCACCGTGGGCGGCGACGAGGCCCTGGCGGGCGGCTCCCCCGGCTCCGACGGCCCCACCGTCACCGAGATGTTCGGCGCGAGCGACTTGCCGGGAGTGACCGTCTCGGGAGGCAGCACCCCGTCCTCTTCGAGGAACTCGGCCCGGATGCGCGACGCGATGAAGAGCGCGGGGAACGACATGAACACGCCAGCGAAGCCGAAGACGTGCTCGAACGCGATGAGGCTCACGATGAGCACGAACCCCGGCACGCGCACGTGCCGGGCCGTGAGGCGCGGGCTCAAGTAATACGACTCCACCTTGTGGAGCAGGAACGTGACGACCACGAAGATGCCGACACCCAAGAATCCCTTGGCCTGATAGGCCATGAGGCAGAGCACCGTCCCCGCGACGAGATTGCCAATCACCGGGACGAGCGCCGACACGAACACGAGCGCCATGAGCGAGGGCACGTGCGGGATTCCCAAGAAGAGGAGCACGGGGAGCGTCGTGACCGTGTTGAACGCCGCCACGACGACCTGGAGCTGCATCGTGACGCTCACGGCGTCGGCCGTGTGCTCGGTCCATCGGAGCACGCGCCCGATCAGGGATTTTTGCTCGATTTTGTCCTCGAAGAGGTCGAGCTCGTGGGCCTCGAGGCGATAGACCACCCCGAGCACGAAGCCGATCGTCGCTTGGACGAAGAAGCGCCCCACCGCCGTCGCCACCGAGATCGCCTGCCCTGCGTAGGCTTTAGCGTGGCCCATCAGGGCTTCCACGTCGCCCAGGTGATGGTGGTACTTCACCCACAAGGGGTGAGTCTTGAGATCGTCGAGGAAGTCTGCCGATGCATCTTGCATGTATCGCCACTTCTCGAAGCCGGTCATCACCGAGACGGCGACGAACGTCGCGAACACGAGCAGGTAGCTCGCGACGACGCCGAGCACGATGCGCTTCCGCGCCCACCCCGTCCGCGCGAAGACGAACCCCTCGATCCAGCGGATGCTGCGCTCGAACGCGACGAAGAAGAGCAGGGTGGCCCAGAGGTGACGAAACACCCACAAGAGCCCCAAGAACGCCGCGATGGCGACCACACGCGCGAGGGTCTTCTCGCGAAAGAGCGCCTTCAGGCGATCGGGCTCGGACGACATGGGAACGAGCGTACATGGCCGAGCGGTGACACGAGAAGCACGATCCTGCGCGCTCACGTCGGCGCGGGACCCGTCACTTCTTGGGTCGGCCCGCCCGTGCCTTCGGTGGCGGGGCGAGCCACTCTTCGACGAGCGACGCGAGCCCCGCGCGGACCCCGAGCCCGAGCTTGGGGAGCGCGCCGTCGACGAGGGACGTCACGAGCGCGGGAGACATGCCCAACACGTAAGCGATGTTCACCGTGCTGTACCCTTGACCCGCCAGCATCACCACCTGCTTCTCTCGCGCGTCGAGCGGGAGCGGCGCCGCCACCTTCGGTGCGTTTCGTTTCGCCACGACGAGGCGCTTACCGTCCGTGTCGGTGCGGTCGAGCAGCGTGAGCTCTCCGTCGACGAGCCCTTGCCAGACCTCGAGCAGATCGGAGAACGCCTCTTTGCCGCGGAGGGCCCGCGCACGGGCACGATCGATCCGCGTCACGTGCTCCCGCAGCACGGCGAGGGTGCGGGCCTCTTTGGCGCGCTCGTCCGCGTGGAGCACGTCTCCCGTGACCGAGAAGACGGCCGCCACCTCCTTGCCGATCGCGCGAAAGCCCGCGGTCAGGTGCACCCCCAAGCGCTTCACGTTGGCCACCTGCCGCCGCGTGAGGGCGACACGCGTGGGCATGGCCGCGAAGAGCTGGAGCGCGTCGGCCTCGCCGTCGGCGACGAAGACCCCGAGGAGGTCGGCCGCGCCCCCCTTCGCCATGAGCTTCGTGAGCTCCGGGTACCGCTCGCCGACCTCGGCCCCCCCGATCAGCGTGCAGGCGCGGCGGTGGGCGTCGAGCATGTGCGAGTAGGCGCCGAGCCCTCGAGCGGCGTCGAGCCACTCGTTCACGAGCTTCGCGAGCGTCGAGGTCGTTCCCCTCGCCCAGACGACCTCGAGATCGCGGGGTGAGCGCCGGACGAGCCTCGCGGCGACGCCGAGCCCCGCGTCGATCGACCCGCGGCTCGCCTCGAGCACCCCGCTCGTCCACGAGTCGACGTCGGGGCATTCGCGTATGGCCGCGTCGAGCAGGAAAACCAGTGGATCACGCATCGTCGTCACCTCCTCGTGATCCCCCCCGCTGCGCCACGCGGCCTACAAAACGCTGCCGGTCTCGTGATGGGTGCCGAGTCGTGTCGCGCACCAACAGACAAGCTTCCCTCTTTTTTTCGGAGTTGCACAAGGCCTCTCTCGAGCCTCCCCGCGCGAGCGGCGCCGGCCGCGCCTGGTCTCTGTCGTGACCACTCGGCGAGACGAACGGCTAACAACCCCCGCGATATCGAGCACTTGAACCCAATGGCCCAACCTTGGCTCACATCGACTTTGTTGCCGATACGGAAAGTCCCGGGTTCGTCGAGCGTGCCTTGTTGATTGTCGATTTCCGCGGCGCGCGCGACGAAGCTCCCCCGCGGCGGTGCGACGAAGCTCCCCCGAGGGTCGAGGAGGCTCGGCTCAGCTCGCGCGGTAATACGCGTCGAAGAAGGCGCAGAGCTCCTCGTGCCGCGCCCGCGCGTCGGCCCGGCCCACCTCGATGAGGCGCCCCGCGAACTCTCCGTCGAAGAGCAAGTAGCTCAGCAAATCGTCCTCGTTTTTGGCGTGCCCCCGCCCCGCCACGTGGCGGAGGAGCCTGCCCGTCACGCCGCGTACACGCGAGAACGCCGGGCTATGGACGAAGTCGGCCGCCATCGCGCCGATATCGACGCTCGAGCGAAGAAGGAGCGCGTCGAGCTTCTTCATTCCTTGCCCGTCGGCATATCCGAGTGCACGATTGAGGGTTTGGGCAAAGTCGGGCCCGTAGGCCGCGCGGCCCGCGTCGAGGATGCGATTGATGCTCTCGAGCCGCGCGAGGTCGGTGTCGATGCGATCGAGGAGGAGCGCGTTCAGCGTCTTTCCGAGGAGGAAGAACGGGCCCGGGAGCTCCTCTTCGGTCTCGGGGCTGCCCTCGAGGCCTGCGTCGTCGACGTGCCGCGGGTTCACGACGAGCACGCTGTCGGCGCCGAGCCGCCGCGCGGGCGAGAGCGGGACGTTCTGACGGAGGCCACCGTCGCAGTGCACCTCGCCGTCGATCCGCACCGCACGGAACAAGATGGGAATGGCCGCCGACGCGAGGGCGTGGCGCTCGTCGATCACGGCGGCGCGAGGCACGATCGTCGGGTCCATGCTCCACTTCGGCAGGGTGAGGCCGTGCCGCTGCACGTACACCACGGTCTTGCCGCTCGCGACGTGCGTCGTCGACACGGTGAGCGCCTCGAGGTGCCCCGCGGCGAGGTTCTCGCCGATCTTGGGGAACGGGATCGCGCGACGCACGAGCGCCTCGAGGCCCGCGGCGTCGAGGATGCCGCGCTCGCGAACCGCCACCTCGGAGCCGGTCGTGCCCCCGAAGAGCTTCGAGCCCCACCCGAGGAGCCCGCGCAGATCGCTACGCACGAGCTCGCCGATGTCGAGCGTCTCCCACGTGTGCACGAGGTGGCGGACCGCCTCACGGCCCTCGTGGGCGAACGCCGCGAGCGCGCACGCGTTGAGCGCGCCGACGCTCGTGCCACACACGATGTCGAAGCGGATCTCGCGACCGATCGCCTTGGCGACGTCGGTCATCACGTGCTCGACGACCCCCACCTCGTACGCCCCACGCGCCGCTCCACCCGCGAGGACGAGCCCGAGTCTCCGTTTGGGGGCCATGGCTCATGGTACCGGCATTTGGCCCGGGGCGCGGGCGGGCACCGTAACCACTCGAAATTACGAAATATTCTACCCCAAATGCCGCGAGCCCCGCGGCCCGGGGTGGGCGCAGGGCTCGTGGTGGTCGTGGAGGCTCGCTTCAGGCGTCGTCTTCGAGGATGGCGCCGTGGCACTTCTTGAACGACTCGCCGCTCCCGCAGGGGCACGGGTCGTTCTTGTCGATCTTCGGGGCCTCGCGCTTGGGGGGCATCTGCACCTGCGCGGCTCTCCGCGGCGGGGGCGGCGGGGCCTCGTCGTCGGGGCCGTAGAGCTCGCCGCCGTGTGCGAGCTGGAGCGAGGCCTGCGCGCGCTGGTGGCGTTCCATGTCCTCGCGCTCGAGGCGCTCGATCTCGGTCTCCTTCTGGACCTTGACCTTGAACAGCTTGGTCGCGACGTTGCTGCTCGTCGTGGCCATCATGTTGACGAAGATGTTGTAGCCCTCTTTTTTGTACTCTTGCTTCGGGTCGCGCTGGCCGTAGCCACGCAGGCCGATGCCGTCGCGGAGGTGCTCCATGTTCGTGAGGTGCTCGACCCACTGGCGGTCGATCTCCTCGAGGTAGAAGTGACGGAAGACGCGGAGGAGGAGCTCCACGCCCATGTCCTTCTCGCGCTCGTCCAAGATGGCCGCGGCTTGCGTGTAGAGTGCATGGGCCACGTCCGCGCGGTCGCCGAGGTGGTCGAAGTCCTTCGGCTTCGTGCCGAAGTGCTCGAGGAAGCCCGTGCGCATGCCCTTCCAGTCCCAGTCCTCGGGGGCGGCCTTGTTCGCCGGGCAGTGCTCTTCGACCATCGCGCTCACGATGCCGTCGACGAGGTCGAGCAGGCGCTCGCGCTGCTCGGTGAGGCTCTGCGGGAGCTCCTTCGAGAGGCGCTCGTAGAGCTTCTTCGCGTCCTTCTCTTCGGTCTCCTTCGCGTCGAAGCGGTAGCCGAAGGCCTGGTACACGTCGTTGCGGAGCGCCTCGAAGTCGCGGAGCGCCTTCACCTTGTCGGCCTTCTGGGCCGGCTTCTCGTCGCCCTCGGGCACGGCCTGGTGCGACAAGAACATCGCGTCGACCGCGGGCGCGATCTCCTCCGTGATGCGCGGCAACGTCTCGATCTTACGGGCTTTTCCGGTGGGCTTGCCCTCGTCGTCGAGGACCTCGGGCTTGTACGTGCCGAGGAGGAGCTGCTGACGGATCGTGTAGACCGTCTTTCGCTGCTCGCTCATGACGTCGTCGTATTCGAGGAGGTGCTTGCGGATGTCGAAGTTGCGCCCCTCGACCTTCGCCTGCGCGTCGAGGATGCTCTTCGACACCATCGGGTGCTCGATGGGCTCGTCGTCCGGCATGCCCATGCGCTCCATGAGCGCCTTCACGCGGTCTCCGCCGAAGATGCGCATGAGGTCGTCTTCGAGGGAGAGGTAGAAGCGCGACGAACCGGGATCGCCCTGGCGCCCCGCGCGGCCGCGGAGCTGGTTGTCGATGCGGCGCGACTCGTGGCGCTCGGTGCCGACGATGTGGAGGCCACCGGCCTTGCGCACCTCTTCGCCCTCGGCCTTGCACTTGGCCTCGAGCTTCTCGAGCAGCGCCTGGAACTCTTCGGGCTCGGCCTCGGGCTCGCGGCCCTGCTCCTTGAACTCGAGCTTCGCGAGCATCTCGGGGTTGCCGCCGAGGATGATGTCGGTGCCGCGGCCGGCCATGTTGGTCGACACGGTGATGGCGCCCTTGCGCCCCGCCTGCGCGACGACGAACGCCTCTTTTTCGTGCTGCTTCGCGTTCAAGACCGCGTGCGGCACGCCCTGCTTCTTCAGGATCTTCGAGATGGCGCCGCTCTTCTCGACGCTGGTCGTGCCGACGAGCACCGGCTGACCGCGCTCGTGGTACTCGAGGATCTCGGCGGTGACGGCCGTGAACTTCTCGCGCTCCGTCTTGTAGATGAGGTCTTCCTCGTCCTTGCGGAGGATGGGCTTGTTCGTCGGGATGATGACGACGTTGAGCTTGTACGTCTTGTGGAACTCTTCGGCCTCGGTGTCGGCCGTGCCCGTCATGCCGCCGATCTTCTTGTAGAGGCGGAAGAGGTTCTGGAACGTGATCGTGGCCATGGTGCGCGTCTCTTCTTGGATGCGCACGTTCTCTTTGGCCTCGACGGCCTGGTGGAGCCCGTCGGACCACCTTCGGCCCGCGAGCACGCGGCCCGTGAACTCGTCGATGATGAGGACCTTCTGGTCGTCGGTCACGAGGTAGTTCACGTCGCGCTTGTAGAGCGCGTGGGCCCTGAGGCACTGGTTCAAGATGTGGAGCGACTCGAGGTTCACGGGATCGTAGAGGTTCTTGATCCCCATGAGCTTCTGGGCGGCGTCGACGCCCTCGTCGGTGAGGCCGACCGAGTGGCCCTTCTCGTCGACGATGTAGTGCTCGTCCTTCTTGAGGCGCGGGATGACCTCGCTGATGCTCTTGTACTTGTCGCTCGATGCCTCGGCCTGGCCGCTGATGATGAGCGGCGTGCGGGCCTCGTCGATGAGGATCGAGTCGACCTCGTCGACGATGGCGTAGTTGAGCTCGCGCTGCGCGTACTCGAGCGCCGAGAACTTCATGTTGTCGCGCAGGTAGTCGAAGCCAAACTCGTTATTTTGGCCGTAGGTGATGTCGCACCGGTAGGCGTGGCGCTTCTCCCAGTCGCCCTGCGAGGGGATGACGATGCCCGTCGACAGGCCCAAAAACCCGTAGAGGCGGGCCATCCACTCGGCGTCGCGCTTGGCGAGGTAGTCGTTCACCGTGACGACGTGCACGCCCTTGCCCTCGAGCGCGTTCAGGTAACAGGGCAGGGTGGCGACGAGCGTCTTGCCTTCGCCGGTGCGCATCTCGGCGATGTTGCCCTTGTGGAGCACCATGCCGCCGATGAGCTGCACGTCGTAGTGGCGCATCTTGAGGATGCGCTTTCCGCCCTCGCGGCACACGGCGAAGGCCTCGACGAGGATGTCGTCGAGGGTGGCCCCGTTCTCGAGCTTCTGCTTGAACTCGGCGGTCTTGCCCTTGAGGTCGGCGTCGGAGAGCTTCGTAAGCTTGGGCTCGAGCGCGTTGATCTGGTCGACGAGGGGGCGGATCTTCTTGATCTCGCGCTCGTGCGACGTGCCCAGAAGCTTCTTCATGGCCCAAGCGAACATGTCGGATAGACTACCCTTTCGGCCGAAATCGCGGCCCTGCCCGGGCTCCGGGAGCCCTGGGGCCTGCAAGGTAGTCAGGCTGGGCCCCGAGCGCAACGCGGGACGGTACGAAGGTTGCTCGGAGCCCGCGGCCCCCGCGTATCTTCTGTTCAGGTCAGGCGTAGTCGGGGCGGACGGCGACCTTCTTCGCCTTCGCCGCGAGGGCACGGACCTCGGGGGTGATGCGCGCGTGCGGGACCGTGTCGTCCGAGGAGCACGTGAGCTCCGCGTCGCCGATCACGAGGGTCGCCACCGCGTACCCCGACGGCGCGAGGAAGACCCCGTCGCGTGTCCCGTCCTTCGTCGGGCCGAAGAGCTTCGCCTCCTCGGGATCGCTCTCGTCGTCGTCGTCGTCCTCCGACGTGCGCTTCACGCCGACCCCCGCGGCCGTGAGCGCCGCCCAGAAGTCTTCGGGCACGTCCGCCTCGGACTTGAGCGAGAGCAGGTCGGCCTCGATGGCGTAGTCGGTCGCCTCACCGGTCTTTTTGTTCGCCTTGTGGACGGCGTGGAAGAGCACGATCCCCGCGACGCAGTCGCCGTAGATCTCTTCACCCTTCTCGGGCGCCTCGGCCCACACGACCCCGAGCGGGAGGCCGTGTTTTTCCGACAGCTCTGCGCAGGTCCTCACGAGCTTCGACGCCTTGGCGTACGGCAAGCCGGACACCTCGAACGTGCGGCCCGCGACGAGCACGGCGCGCTGTTTTCCGTCGAGAGAGAGCTTGGGGAGGGGGAGAGCAGGGAGACTCGAGGGCATCGTCGTCCTTCTTCGAGAGGGGACTCGAAGGTACGCGCCTCGGCGCCCGGAACTTCCCCTACGACCGAGGTTTCGCGTCGCCCGTGAGCGCGCCGAGCGCGTCGAGCTCCTCGTCGCTCAAGAAATGCACACGGTTCTCCACCGTCTCCCACTTCCACCGCTGGGCCACGAAGACGAAGTAGGCCGTGAGCGCGCCGAGCGGAGCGAAGATGAAGAGGCCCACGCTCGACCGACCGGAGTGGCTCGCGTCGAGCAAGAGCCCGAACAGAGGAAAGATCACGAGGCAGGCCAACGACCCCGCGATGGCCTTGGCCTTCTCGGCGGTGAGCTTGCGCTCGTCGCGCCAGAAGCACTTCGGGCACCGCGCCAGGGAGAGCGTGAACGCGGCGTTCTCCTCGGCGTTCTTCGCGCCCTCGCGGCTCGCGCGCTCCTTCGCGCCCTCTTCGTCGAGGAAAAAGGGGCTCTGGCCTGCGCCCTGACCGACCCCGACGACGATGGCCAGGGCCTCGTGGGAGCAGCTCGGGCACACGAAGGTGCGGACCCCACGCGAGGTGATCGTGGCCGTGTGGCTCTTCCCGACGTACATGGCGCACCCGAGGATACGCCGACGCTGGGCGGAGATCTGCTCGCGTTTGCGCGTCGCGGCCCCATGTATGCTCCCCGGCATGGACACCTCGCTCATTCCCGAGATCGGCAAAGTCCCGCAGGCGCTCCGGAGCTTTCGAATCGCCTGGGTCGAGGCGCTCGTGCGCGGAGAGCACCGCGAGCCGTACGTGCCCGCGTCGTTCGCGGCGAGGCACGCGAGGCTCCTCCACTTCGTCGACGTGCGCGCGCGCGCTGAGCTCTCGGGGCCGCTCGGCCGTGTGCCAGGCTCGTTCTCGGTGCTCCCGGAGGACATCGCGTCGGTCGCGAAAGAGCTCCACGCCGACGATCCCGTGGTGGTGGTCGACCGGAGCGGGGAGCGCGGACCCGAGCTCGCCAAGGCCCTCGAAGCGAAGGGCATGCGCCTCGTCGCGTCGATGATCGGCGGCGTCGCGGCGTGGCGCGGGCAAGGGTACGCGACGACACGCGCGCTGCCCCTCCGCCTCGGGAAGCTCGCGCGCATCGAGCCCGGCTTCGAGGCGCACAAGCGCACCCTCTCCCTCGAGGACATCCGGGAGCACCTCGGAGATCCGCGCGCCATTCACAAACAGAAGCTCGCGTCGCTCCTCACCCACGGCCACCTCTCGTGCGTCGACGGGCGTGACCACGGCGCCCTCCTCGGCACCCCCGGCGGGGACGGGGGCGAGCTCCTGCTCGTGCTCTCGGCGCTCGAGAAGCTCCGCGGCACCGAGCTCGACGACGAGACCCTCTACGCGCTCCTCCGCGCGCGCCTCGACGCGTTCGGCTCGTGTGGTCTCCACACCGACATCGCGGCCGGCAACCGCACGATCGCCGCTCTCCGTGCCCACCCCCGCCTCGCGAAGCACGTGGAGAACGTGTCCGAGACGCTCGACTGGCGGGCCTTCTTCACGAGCCCACCGCCCGAGGCCGTCGACGATCTGCTCGAGATCATGGCCGCGCCGGACCACCTCGGGTGCGGCCACCTGAAGCTCTCGATGCTCCACGCGGACGAGTACGGCACGCGCGCCGCCCTCGTCCGGAGCCTCCTCCGCGCCTTTTTCCGCACGAGGTGGGAGGGCTCGACCGAGACCGTGTACCAAGCGCTCCCGGGCGGCCACGCCGAGGGGGCCGTGCTGCGCGTCCGCACGCCCGAGGACGCCAGCATGTTCGCCGAGGTGCCGCTCGTCTCTCCGCTCTTCGGGGGGACGCAGATGTTCGTCGCCCACCCCGAGGTCGCGCGCACCATGCGGGGGCTCACGATGCAGCTCTTGGGCTCGCTCGGGCTCGTGCCAACCGACGCGATCCGGAGGCTCGAGGGCATCGTCGACGAGCTCGCGTCCCGGCAGCTCTCCCGCACGCTCCACGCCCTCGGCGAAGGCCTCCCCATCTACGACCTCGTGTTCGACGCGGGCGGCGGCTACCACGTGGAGGCCGCGGGGATCGTTCCGTGATGCATGCCGGTCGGGCGCGCGCCGTTGCGCGTCGGCCTCGATGGTGAAAGGCTCTCGGGATCATGGCCCGCGCGCTCGCCCTGCCCCTCGTCCTCGCTGCCCTCGGCCTCACCTTCGCCGCCGCGGGCTGCGACTCCGAGCCCAGTAGTTCCATCCACGACGACGAGCCCACGGGGGAGGTCTCGAGCGCCCTCGTCGACGGAGATCCCGTCTCGAAGGCCGTCACGGACAGCTGCACCACGGCCTCGGTGAAGGGCCTCGGCACGCAGCTCGTGGGGGAGATCCAGTGCCTGCGGCCGGGCACCATGGCGCGCATCGACGACATCCCCAACACGACGCTCGGGAGCGCTGTTTTTCCCTTCCTCCAGGCCCCCGCGGCCACCTCCCTCCGGGCCGTGGCGAAGACCCGCACGGTGAGGCTCGTCGTCAACTCGGCGCTCCGAACGCTCCCGCAGCAGTACCTCCTCTACCGCTGGTACCAGACCGGGCGGTGCGGCATCTCGCTCGCGGCCTCGCCGGGGCGCAGCAACCACGAGTCGGGCGTGGCGGTCGACGTGAACGACAACGCCGGCTGGCGCGCGGGCTTCCAAGGCAACGGGTGGCGCTGGCTCGGCGCGAGCGACCCGGTCCACTACGACTTCACCGCGGGCGGCGTGAGCCTCACCGGCCTCTCGGTGCGCGCCTTTCAGCGCCTCTGGAACCGCAACAACCCGACCGACACGATCGCCGAAGACGGCCAATACGGCCCGAGCACCGAGAGCCGCCTCGCCAAGTCGCCCATCGGAGGCTTTCGCCTCGGCCCTTCTTGCCCCGACGGAGGCGCGACCGACGCAGGCCCCAAGGTCGACGGCGGCGCCCCGATCGACCCGCCGGATCTCCCGAACAACCCCGCGCCCGAGCCCGACGCCCCCGAGCCCGACGCGATCCCCGAGGGCCAGACCGGCGAGCCCCTCGCGCCCCTCCCCGCCGAGGCGTCGGGCTGCTCGGCCGCGAGGGACGGCTCGGGGCTCGCGCCGTGGGCGATCGGCCTCGGGCTCGGCCTCGTCGTGGCCCGGCGTCGCCGAAATCGCACTTAGTTTCGCGACCTTACGTCACACGCCCTCACGCCGCGCCGCGCGCCTTCTCGGCCCAGGGAGAGAGCGGCGCCGTGGTCGATGCGCGGTACTCGCCGCCCGAGAGCTTCGCGAGCGCGACGACCTTGAGCCACTCGAGCAGCTCGCCCTCGTGGGGCATGAGGTTCGCGCGGAGCATGCCTTCTTCGGCCGAGGCCGCGTCGACACACTGACGAAAGTGCCCATTCTTGTAGGCGAGCAGCGCACCGGCGAAGGCCACCATCGCGCGGGGATCGCGCCGTTGCTCGACCTCGTCGAGGGTGCGGTTCATCGAGGCGGCCCCGAGGCCCATGTGGGAGTCGTCGAAGAACGCGTCGAACACACCCGAGGTGTAGAGCGTGGGGATGGCCTTGTGCGCCTCGCCGAGCGCGGCTCCCGCGCGCGCGACGTCTCCCACGGCCGCGGCAGTAAACGCGGCGTGCCCCTGGCACATGAGCGACATGCGCTTCGCGGCGCGCGTCGCGGCGAACATGGGCAGCGCCCCACGCGCGCGCGTGAAGAGATCGAGGGCCTCGGCGAAGTCCCCGTGGCGCTCGGCGAGGAGGCCTAGGTTGTAGAATGCACGCGAGCGGTAGTCTCCGCGGAAGACGCGGACGAGCGCGTAGTGCGCGAGCTCCTTCGCGCGCATGTCGCCCGCCAGCGCGAGCCGCTCGGACTCACGGAGCCTGTCGGCCGAGCGGAAGATCCAGAACCACACGAGCCCGAGCGCGGTGATGAACCCGACGAACGCGAAGATCCCCCCCGCCGCCACGACCTCGTCCTGGTGCGCCCTGTTCACGAGCTCTACGGCGAACGCGGCCACGCCGGCAAATGCGACGATGGGCCCCAAGAGCCCGCCGAACGTGAGCAGCGAGGGGAGCACCCGAGAGCCAACGTTCGAGCCCGACGACGTGACGAGGTAGCGGTTCTGCACGGAGCCTCCGGGCCGAAGGGTATCACCCGCCGGCCCGAGCACGCGTACGCTTCGTGGGCGCCGGTCCTTCCCTCCCGCCGACTCGTCACGCCGAATCGCCGGTCTTGCTCGAAGGTCGTGACCGTGGCTTCAGAGCCAGCCCTCGGCCTCGTACCAGCGCGCGGTGAGCTTGGAGCCCTCCTCGAACCTCACCTCGGGCTCCCACCCGAGCGCCTTCTTGGTCTCGGCGGGGTCGCACACGAAGTGCTTCTCGAGCATCGCGGCCTTCTCGCGGGTGAGCATCACCGGCTTGTTCGCGGCCTTGCCGTACGCCTCGACGAAGAAGGCCGCCGCCTTGACGACGCCGAACGGGATGCCCTGGCGGAAGAGCGCGCGCGTGCCGAACGCGTGCTCCATGGTCTGCATCATGTCCTTCTGCGTCCATACGTCGCCGTCGGCCACGAAGTACGTGGAGCCGCTCGGCACGTCGGCCGAGATGGCCTTGATGCAGGCCTCGGCGCAGTCGGGCCCGTAGATGAACGTGTACTTTACACTTCCGTCCCCGGTGATCGGGAGCACGCGGCGCTTCACCGAGCGGAAGGCCTCGAGGATCTCGACGTCCCGTGGGCCGTAGATCGCCGTGGGGCGCAAGATGGTCACGGGCAGCCCGTCCTTGAAGTCGAGGCAGGCCTTCTCGGCGAGCAGCTTCGAGCGCCCGTACGCGGTGCAGGGCGCCTCCTGCGACGCTGGCACGGGGCGACCGTCGGCGGAGGGGCCGCTCGCCTCGAGGCTCGAGACGTGCACGAAGCGGCGGAGGCCAGGCGCCTCTTTCCGCGCGGCCTCGAGGATGTTGCGTGTACCCTGCACGTTCGTGGCGAAGAACTCGTCCTCGGTGCGGGCCTTCACGATGCCCGCCGAGTGCACGATGGCCTCGACGCCCTTCACGGCCTCCTCGACGGCCGCGGCGTCCTCGATGGCGCCGTAGGCGTACTCGACGCCGAGCGTGTCGAGGAACTTCTTGTTCGACGACTTGCGCACGAGCACACGCACGTCGTCGCCGCGCTTCTTGAGGCGCTCCGCGACGTGACTCCCGAGAAACCCACTCGCTCCGGTGACCAGGACCTTCATGCCCGGCCTTCTAGCCGTTTTTCGGCCGGCCACGCAGTTCGTCAATCACATTTACCGTTTGACCACGGCGTAGAAGGCCACGTCCTTGCGGCGGAGGCGCACCAGGATCTGCCCGTCGCGCGCGGCGTCCTGGACCTGGACGGCCGTGGGGTCGTTCGTCCCGTCGACCTCGAGCAGCACGTCGCCCACCCGGAGGCCCGCTCTGTCGGCGGCCGACCCGGGGACGACGTTCGCGACGCCCGCGATGGACTTCGCCGGGAGACCTATCGACTGCGCCTGCTCGGGGGTGAGATCCCTCACGGTGAGGCCGAGCCCGCCCTGCTGCGGCATCGGCTGCGACATCGGCAGAGGGGGCACCGCTGCCTCGGGTCGCGGGGTCAGCATGACCTGGCTCGTGTAACGCTTGCCGTCGCGGATCACCTCGATGGGCACCTGCTTGCCCACGTCGTTCGCGATGACCTCTCGGACGAGCTCGCGCCCGTCGTGCACGGACTTCCCGGCCACGCTCGCGATCACGTCACCGGGCTTCAAGTTCGCCTTCTGCGCGGGGCCGTTCGGGGTGATCGAGCTCACGAGCACGCCGGCGCGCGGATCGAGCTTCATGGCCTGCGAGAGCTCGGGGGTGAGATCTTGGATGCCGACACCGATCCAGGCCCGCTCGACCTTGCCCTTCTTGAGGAGCTGCTCGGCCACACGGCGCGCGAGGTTAGCGGGTACGGCGAACCCGATGCCGCTGCCCTTGCCGATGATCATCGTGTTGATGCCCACGACGCGGCCCTCGAGATCGCAGAGCGGCCCGCCCGAGTTGCCTGGGTTGATGCTCGCGTCGGTCTGGAGGTAGTCCTCGATGGCGTTCATTCCGAGCCCGCCGCGCCCCTTGGCGCTCAGCACGCCCGTGGTGACCGAGTACCCGAGCCCGAACGGAGAGCCGATCGCGACCACCCACTCGCCCACGCGGCTCGCGTCCGAGTCGGCGAAGCGCGCGGCGGGGTGCGTGCCCTCGACCTTGATCACCGCGAGATCCGTGGCCGGATCGCGACCGACGAGCTTCGCCGGCAAGAGGCGGCCGTCCTTGAAGCGTACGTTGAGCGAGAGCGCGTTCTCGATGACGTGGTTGTTCGTCAAGATGGCGCCGTCCGTCGTGAAGACGACGCCCGAGCCGGTGCCGCGCGCGATGGGGCTGTCGCTCCCGCGGCCGAAGAGCTTGAGCACGGGATCGGGCTCGTCCTTCGCGGTCACGTCGATCTGCACGACGCTCGGGCTCACCTTGTCGGCGACCTGGACGAACGCGTCGGAGAGCTTCCGCGCCTCGGCGGGCGTCTGCGGGGTCTCTCGAGGCTGCGCGTGCGACACGTGTGGCACGAGCGCCCCGGCGAGGCTGAGGGAGAGCACGAGCGAGAGGGCGACGAAGGGTGTGCGAGACCGCATGCCGAAGGTGTACGCGGCGCCGCAAAAAACTCCAAATTCGGGGAAATTCCGGCCGCTAGGCCACGGTGGGCCGGGTCCACACCCACGCGAGGGACTTGGGCACGAGCGCCCGGCCGCCGTGGTGCTCGGGGAGCGTGGCGGAGAGCGTGTTCCAGAGCAAAAACGACTTTTTGGCGTACTTCGGGTGGGCCACGAGCGCGCGTAGCCCGGCGAGGGCCTTGCCGCTGTAGGTGACCTCGCCGCGCGTGCCCGTGAGCACCTCGAGCTGCTCGGCGCCTTCGACGGCCTCGGGCGTCGGGTAGCCGTACCCCTCGCCGATCGCGCCGTGGTAGAGCGAGTACGAGACGCGGCGCGCGCAGTCGGGGAAGCGAGGCGCGCGCGCACGGAGGAACCTCGACGTGGCGCGCACGAGGCGATCGATCGTGACGTGGTTCGCGACGAAGCGCGAGGTGATGCGCACACCGACGACCTCGGTCTCCCAGCCGAGCATCGCGCAGCCGAGCGCGAGCGCCGCGAGGGTGCCCGAGCTGCCCGTGGGGAGCACGATCACGTCGGGCCGCTCGGCCTCGCCGCGCTCGACCTGACGCCCGAGCTCGAGCATCGCGTCCACGTACCCGACGTTCGCGAGCGGGCCCGACGCCCCCGGAAAAATGAAGTAATTTCCGGAACTTTTGGCCATCGCCCGCACCGCACGGTAGGCCGTCTCGGCGTACCCTCCGCCGTACACGAGCTCGGCGCCGCCCTTCGCGTAACCCGCGACCTGCATGCGCGCGAACGTCGTGAGGGGCTGGTCGAAGAGCACGGCACGCACGCCGAGGCCGAGCTCTCGGCCGAAGAGCACCGTCGCCATGACCTGCGTCGACGCGATGCCGCCGACCGTGACGAGACGGCGTGCCCCACGCGCGAGCGCATCCCCCAAGACGAGCTCGTACCGACGCACCTTGTTGCCTCCGTAGAGGCTCGAGATGCGATCGTCGCGCTTCATGGCCACGCCCTCGCGGCGGCCGAGGTAGCCGGCGATCGCCGAGCACGGTTCGACCGGCGTGGGGACGTCGCACAGAGGCACGAACGGGAGGGCCCGCGCGAGGCTCGGGTACGCGTCGAAGAGGAGCGGGGTCCGCGTGGCGTTCGGCAGCACCCCTCGAGGCTACCAAAGGGCTACGAGGCTTGCCCGAGCGAGCGAGCGCCCACCCGTCCAACGGAGTCGCTCACGGATCTTTACGAGCCACCTCTTCGCCTCTCCCCTTCCCTCGCCGGGCCCGGTGGATAGAGTGCCGCCCCATGCAGAGCCTCTCCGGGAAGACCTTCTTCGTCACGGGCGCCAACACCGGCATCGGGAAGGCCACCGCCTTCGAGCTCGCGCGCCGCGGCGGCCATGTCGTGCTCGCGTGCCGCTCGGAGGACAAAACACGGCCCGTGATGGCCGAAATCGAGGCCGCGGTGCCGGGCGCGAAGCTCGACTTCGTGAGCCTCGACCTCGGGAGCCTCGACGCGGTCGAGCGGTGCGCCAAGGCCTACCTCGACTCGGGCGCGCCCATCGACGTGCTCGTGAACAACGCGGGCCTCGCCGGGTCGACCGGCACGACCAAAGACGGCCACGAGATCACCATCGGGACGAACCACGTGGGCCCGTTCCTGCTCACCGAGCTGCTCTTGCCTCGCCTCCGCGAGGCCCCCGAGGCGCGCGTCGTCAACGTGGCGAGCCGCGCCCACTTCCGGCAGAAGGCCCTCGACGTCGGCATGATCCGCCGCCCAGCCTCGTCGGCCGCGGGCTCGTTCGCGTACTACGCCCAGTCGAAGCTCATGAACGTGCTGCACGCGAAGGCGCTCGCCGAGGCGCTGCGAGGCACGAAGGTGACGACCTACTCGCTCCACCCCGGCGTCGTCGCGTCCGACGTATGGCGCAAGGTGCCTTGGCCGTTCCGCGGGCTCATCAAGCTCTTCATGGTCACGAACGAAGAGGGCGCGAGGACCCAGCTCCGATGCGCCACGGATCCCTCGCTCGCGAGCGAGTCGGGCCGTTATTACGACGCCGAGCGTGAGCGCACGCCCAGCCAGGTCGCGCTCGATCCGCGCGCGAGGGACGAGCTCGACGCGTGGTCGCGGGAGCTCGTCAAGAAGCACCTCGAGAACGCGTAACCCCTGTAGTTTTCAGACGTTACGGAGGGCCACACGCGACCATGGCACGGCCCCCGTCGCGAGCGCGGCGCGGGTCGTGTCGGTCTCGAGCCCGGGCAGATCCACGATCTCGAGGTGCTCGGCGCCGGCGAGGCACGCGAGCCTGCCCGCGAGCTGGACGAGCGCCGGGAAGAGCAGGTACGGCGAGGTGGTCGCGTCGAACGAGGGGCGCGAGAGCACGGCGCGCACCCCGGGCACGAAGGGAGGCTCGAGCGTCGCGAAGACGAGGGTCGCCGAGGCGCGCGGCACGTTCCTGCGATCGACCACGACCACCTCGGCCGGATCGGTCGGCGCACGCCGCGTGGCGTTGCCGAGGTGGAGCGCGATCGCGTCGACCAACGCCGCGTCGAGCGCCCGAGGGCCGTCGAAGCGGGAGTCGCCCACGAGGCGCCGCCGCTCGGCGAGGTTCGCGTCGAGGAACGCGAGGGGCAAGGCATCTTCGGGCACGGCCACGCGCCCGACGAACCCGGGAGCCGGAGCCTGCGCGCGCGCCGACGACGTCGCGACCCGCACCGAGTGCACCGGCATGACGAAGCCGAGCTTGCGGTAGAACGCCATCGCCGGGTTCGCGTCGAGCACCTCGGCCGCGAGCACCGCCGGGGCGCCATGCAGGGCGTGCCGCGCGACGTTCGCGAGCTCGTCGAGCAGGGCACGGGCCGCCCCGAGGTGCCGCGCGTCCTCGGCGACCACGAGCGATCGCACCTCGCACGTCCATTTCGTCTTGGGGCTCTCGCCGTGCCGATCGATCCAGCCCTCGACCTGGCCTACGGCGATCGAGTCTTCGCCGGGCGAATCGCCGACGGCGGCCACGAGGTGCACGTGACGACCATGGAGCGGAGAGCTCCCGCGCGCGCGGGCCTCGTCGGACAGGCGCTGGGCGAGGTCGTCGTAGACGCGGGGGTCGGTCGAGCCGGGGTAGCTCCCCCACGACTCGTGGACGTCCCAGAGGACCTTCCACAGCCCCGCGAGGCGGCGCCCGTCGGTCGGGCGCGGGGCTCGCACGTGGACGCGGGGGCTCACCGTCCGAGCCTCAGCCCGGCCAGGGCGCCGAGGCCCCCTCGGGTAGCGCGAGCTCGACGTGCTCGAGGCAGAGCCCCTCGGGGGGCGCCGTCTGCCCGAGGTCCCGGCGATCGAGCGACGCGAGGGCGCGCGCGAAGGCCCCCGGCGCGAGGTGCCCTCGCCCGACATCGACCAGCGTGCCGACCACGATACGGACCATGTTGTAGAGGAACGCGCTCCCCTCGATGGCGATCGCCACCTGCCGAGGGTCGCGCGGGTCGACCTCGATCTCGAGCCGCTTCACGTCGCGGACGGTCACCTCGCGCTCGTCGCCCGCGCTCCGGAACGCGGCGAAGTCGTGGGTCCCGAGCACGGCCTCGCACTCGGCGCGCATGGCCTCGAGCGACACGTCCCATCCCACGCGCCACGACCTGTCGGCGAACGCGGGATCGCGCACCTTGTCGAGCAGGAGGCGGTACCGGTAGCGCTTCCACAAGCTCGAAAATCGTGGGTTATATCCAGGACTTACAGAACGCGCCGCCCGCACGGCGAGGGTGTCGGGGAGGTGCTTGTTGAGGGCGAGCACCCAGCCCCGCGGGGGCACCGGGAGGCGCGCGTCGAACGCGACCTTCTGGTCTTCGGCGTGAACGCCGGCGTCGGTGCGGCTCACCCCTCGTGTGGTCGAGGCGCGCGGATCGATCGCGAGGATGGCGCCGCGGAGCTCCCCCTCGACGGTCCGAGCCTCCTTCTGGATCGCGAAGCCCGAGAAGGTGGTGCCTCGGTACGCGACGTCGAGGAGGACACCGAAGACCGGCTCATCCACCGAAGGTCCCTGCGTCTTGCGGCAGGTTGGTCGTCGCGTCGGGGAGCTTGGCCCCTCGATCGGGCGGGCCGAGATCCTCGCTCGAGAGAGGCGGCTGCGCGACACACACGCGCCCCGAGCACGCGCTCGAGAGGCAATCGTCGTCGCGGAGGCACTCGTCGCCGAGAGGCCGGCGGGTCTCTCCGCAGGCCGCCGCGACGGCGAGGAGGAGCGCGCACGACGCGACGAGCCTCACGCCTCCCGCGAGGGAACGAGAGCCACGCGCCGGCGCGCCCCGCATCACTTGTTCCTGAGCGAAATCGGGACGTTCACGTCGACGCAGCCGCCCCTCGGGGCGGGGTACGCGCCGTTGCGCATGGCGTTCGCGATGCACTGAGCGACCGCCTGGTTGCCCGTGGAGTTCGAGGCGACGCCGGCCGAACAGGCCGCGCCGTTCGTGCCGATGCGGAGGGCGATCGTGACGCCGCCCGAGAGCGTGCTGTCGGTCGCGAGCGCCTGGTCGTAGCACTTGTGGGCCGCCTTCGCGCGGAACGCGAGCATCGACTCCATGTCGCCCGCGGGCGAGCCGGCGCACTTCTTGACCTCGCAGCCGTACGTCTGAGGCCCGCTCTGCACGACCTTCGGGCCCGTCTCGGGGCCCGCGTCCTCGACGGGGGGCGGGAGCGGGATGTCGTCCTCGACCTTGCGCGGCGGCGGCGCGTACGACGCGGTGGCCGACGGAGGAGGAGGCGGCGGCGGCGTGGGATCGCTCTTCGACTTCTGCCAGAAGATCACACCACCGATGAGGAGGAGGAGCACGACTGCGATGGCGTAGTACTTGCCGTTACCGGAGGGAACGCCCGCAGCGGGGGGCGTAGACGGAGAGCTCATGTCCTAGGGTCCTCGATCGGGATGCGCGGTTTCCACGGGCCTCGAAACCGCCCAAGTATACAGGGCTCGGCGCGTCATCCTTCAAGTTTGCGAAAGGCCCACGTCGCTGGGGAGGAGGAGCGACAGCGCGGTGTCGCCATAAACCCTCGTATCTTCTAAAGAAAATCCCTCGATCGTGGGGCACGGATCGGCCGACGCGTGCTCGAGGACCACCCGGGCCCCGGGCGCGAGCCGAGACGGCAAGCGCGCGACGACGGCGGCAGCGGCAGCGAGGTCGGCGTAGGGAGGATCGAGGAAGACGAGGTCGAACGGGCCCGCGAGGCGCGGGTCGGCGAGGGCCTTGTCGCAAGGGGCCGAGAGGACCGTGACCCGCGAGGAGAGCCCGAGCTCGCTCACGTTCTCGCGAATCGCCGACAGGGCCTCGCGCGATTTCTCCACCAGCACGGCGCGCCCCGCTCCTCGAGAGAGCGCCTCGAAGGCGAGGGCCCCCGTGCCCGCGTACAGATCGAGCACCGCCGCGGGGCCGTCGTCGAAGGTGCCGCGCGACACGAGGATGGAGAAGAGCGCCTCGCGCACCCGATCCTGCGTGGGTCGGGTGGCCTGCGACCGCGGGGCCACGAGCCTCCGCGATCTCAGCTCTCCGCCGGTGATGCGCATGCCGCGCACGGTACACCATGTGCGGCGCTTCCCGACAACGAACGGGCCTCGGCGCGGCGCTTTCGTAGCGCGCGCGGAGGGCGACGGCACATTGGCTCGACGGCACGAAGGCCGGCACGGTAACCTCGCCGAAGGTCTATGAAAGCTCGCCACCTCTTCGCGCTTCCCGTCGTGCTCGGCTTGACCCTCGCCCCCCTCGCGGCCCACGCCGACGGGCCCGCTCCCACGCCGGGCACCATCGCCGTGCTCGGCATCGACTCGGACGAGGTGCAAGACCAAGCCGACGCGCTCGCCGAGGCCCTGAAGGTCCGCGCGCGAAAGGCGCCGGGGTGGGTGCTGCTCGACAAGAGCCCTTCGCTCGGCTCGCTCACGACGTCCCTCAAGTGCTCCGCCAAACCCGACACGAGCTGCCAGCAGCGCATCGCCGACACGCTGAAGAGCGACAGGTACGTGTGGGGCGTGATGAGCAAGGCCGGCGGCGGCGGGCAGGTGAACGTGGAGCTTCACCTCTTCCGCCGCGGAAAGCCCGACTTCGTCATCCGCGAGACCTATTCGGACATGCTGAAGGACCACAACGACGCGAAGCTCCAAGGGCTCGCCCAGAGGCTCTTCGAGGAGCTCACGGGCACGAGCGCGGGCCGGCTCGTCGTCACCGCCGGCACGGGCGGCGGCGAGGTGATCGTCGACGGCGGGCGCAAGGTCCCCCTCGAGAAGGGCAAAGCGTCGATCGAGCTCCCGAGCGGGCACCACACGATCGAGATCGTGGTCCCGGGGTCGGGCCGTCGCGCCAAGCAGGTCGACATCCAAAACGGAGCCGAGGTCGTCATCGACGTCGACGTGGCGGCTCCTGGCGAGCCGCCCGCAAAGTCCACACCTTTCCCTACCCGGACGGTGGTGGGCGGTGGCCTCCTCGTCGTGGGCGGCGCGCTCGCCGTCACGAGCGTCGTCTTCGGCGCGAAGTGGATCGGCCTGAAGGGCGAAGAGTCCGATTTGAAGGCCGAGCTCGAGGCCGCGCGTGGGAAGGCCACCTCCAACAACGACTACCGCGGCGGTGACCCGTGCTCGGACGCGAACCTCCAGCGCAACGTCGCGGGCGGCACGCTCACGCCCCCGACCGGCCTCTCGTACTGCGACAAGGACCGCTCCGCCGTCACGTCGAGCGCGCTCGCGATCGGCTTCGGGGCGGGCGCGCTCGTCGCGGGCGGCATCGGCGCGTACCTCCTCTTCACGAAGCCCGCGACCGAGCCCACCACGGCGTCCCGCTCGAACCTCGGGGTGCAGCCGATCTTCGGCACCACGAACGGGCTGTCGCTGAGCGGCTCCTTCTGAGCTGATCGGGTCGAAGGCGGCGCGAGCCTACTCGGGCTCGCGAGGGCCGAGCTTGGGATCGACGATGTCGAGGTCGGCCGAGCGCACGAGGCGATAACCACGCTGGGTGCGCTCGACGTGTCCTTCGAGGCCGACGCGCCGCAGGGTCGACATGGCGAGGTACACGCGAGCCGCCGAGGCCAGCGGATCGGCCGCCTCGCCCGGCCAGCCGCAGCCGAACAGGTCGGCCACGGGGACGGCCTCCCACGGCGTCGCGAGCGCGGCGTCGACGAGGAGCGCGACCATCGACCTCAGCGCACGGCGCCCACGCAGGTGCACTCGCTCGCGCTCGACCTGCACGTAGGTGCCGTCGCGGGCGATCTTCGCCGGGCGCATGGCGACCTTCGGCGTCTCGTCCTCGTCGTCGTCGTCGGGATCGGCGACGACCATTTCGGTCATGTCCCCGCCGATGGCGACGTACCCGAGACACGCGTCGAGCTGGGCGAAGAGCCCGCGCACGTTGTCGGGATAGGCCGTCTTTCCCATGGCACGCGCCAAGACCTGTTGGTCCATGGGCACGTCGTCGAGCTCCGTGGAGCTGCCCCGGACGAGCTTGGCGACGAAGTCACGCGTGAGGTCGGGGGCGCTCGCGCCGAGCGGAGCCAGGAAGTGGCGCACGAGGAGCGGGATGTCCTCGCGGCGCGCCTCGAGCGGTGGGACTTCGATGGGGACGACGCCCTGAAGGATTTGTGCGTAGTCGTCGAGGTCGGACGCGAGGTCCATCGGAGACTGGCGCGAGCAGACGACGACCCGAATCCCTCGTTCGCGCGACAGCCCGAGCACGCTCGGGATCTTGCGGACATCGTCTCGGGAGGCGCGGTCGATGGAGTCGACCACGAGGGTGCCTCCGAAGCACTCGGCGAGCGAGCCGTCGTCGCGAAGGAGCTCGGCGAGCACCCGGGAGATCTCCCCCGGCCGATCGCACGGAGCGACGACGAGAGCGCCTTTTCGCCGGGAGAGCAGGTGGAGCTCTTCGGCCGCGAGGCTCTTCCCGGCGCCGGCGGGCCCATGCACGATGACGGGCTTGTCGAGCTTCGCGACGGCCTCGAGCGCGTCGACGTGCGACGTGATCGCCTCGGAGGTCCCGACGATGCGCGTATGCGACGGCCTCGTGCGACGCGGCACTGCAGGGTCGACGATGAACGCGAACTCGCCGATCTCGAGCACGTCGCCCGCCGCGAGCACGGCCCGCGCGACCCGCTCACCGTTGACGAGGACGCCGTTGGTGCTGCCGAGATCCTCGACCTCGAAGAGCCCCTTGTCGGCCGAGAGCCGCGCGTGACGGCGGGAGAGCAGCCGATCGGAGGCTGCGTCGTCGGGGAGCCCCGGGAGACCGCGCCCCACCTCGATGGCACGATCGACCACGATTCGCGCGCCGAGGCTCGCTTCGGTGGGGGCGTGCAGCACGACGACCGAGTGTCGGAACGGCGGGCGCTCCGACACGGGCCTCTCTGGAGTGGGCGGCGGCGAGATCGTCATCGAGTCGAGGTGTCTCGTTCGCGGCGGCGGCGTGACAAGAACGCCGCGAGCCCCGCACCGAGCGCGAGCCCCAGGCTACCGCGTGGGACGTCCCTCGTGTGGGACATGTCGCACGCACATCCACTCACATCACCCGAATCTTGTGCAACTTCGGGAGGTTGCGCTCCAGAATCGGCGGCGGCGTCCGGGGCGCTCGGGCCCGCATCTTCGACGCGAGGCGGGTCGGCCGCGTCGGCGCCGGCGTCACGAACGGGGTCGACACAGGCTCCGCGCTCGCTGTCACGCGAGGTGCACACCTTGGGAGGCGCACATCCGTTGCCCCCTTGGCCTCGGCAACCGTCTCCGCACGTGCCCGTCCGCTCGTCGCAGACGCGGCCGCTCGCTGGCCCGCCGCAATCCGTGTCGACACGGCACTCGCCGCACGTGCCCGAAGGTGCGCAGATGCCCGAGCGACACACGGACGCGAGCGTGCACGCCTCGCCCTTGGGCAAGCCGCATTTCGCGTCGCGCTGGAAGCAGACTCCGCTGCGGCACACGGCGTCGTTCGTGGGCGGGCCGCACGGCTCGGCGTTCGGGAGACCGCAGCGATCGTCGGGCTCGAAACACGAGGCGGAGAGGCACGCCCGCGCCCCGTTCTGCGGGGAGCACTCCCCCGAAATGGGCGCGACCGGAGAGAGAGGGTCGCCGTTCTTCGCCTTGGGCGTGCACGAGCCCGCGGCGCAAAACTCGGTCGTGCGGCAGTCGGCGTCGACCGTGCACACGGCGCCGCACGAGCCCGTGGTCAAGTTGCAGATGGGGCCGGCGCGGCCCACACAATCGGCGTTCGATGAGCACTTCCCGCACGCGCCGGTGGCCCCGCAGAACGGGAGCGTGGACGCGGGGCAGGCCTTGGGACCCGCCGAGCCGAAGTCGCTCGTACACCCTTCGCAGACGTTCGACGTGGTGCATACCGGGCGCGCGCCCGTGCACTCTTGGGACGTGGCGCACTCGACGCACTGCCCGGCCTTCGCGCCGGCGACGAGGCAGACCGGCGCCGTGACCTTGGGGCAGGCGCGGCTCGACGCGGCGCCGTAGTCGGCGAGGCAAGGGGCGCACGAGCCCGAGACCGTGTTGCACGTGGGCGACGCGGCCGTGGTGCAGCGCGAGACGTTGACGGCCGTGCACTCGCTGCACGCGCCACGGGCCGCACCTTGGGTGTTGCACGCGGGCCGCGTGGCGTCGATGCAGGGCTGAGAGGCGCCCGACGCGAAGTCCCCGTTGCAGACCTCGCAGGCGTAGGGGCGCGTGCGTGAGCAGCGTGTCCCCGGGCACTCGGCGTCGAGCGCGCACGTGTCGACGGGCACGGCCGTAGCTTCGGGGAGACCTCCGTCGCCCGAGTCGCTCGCCCACTCGTCGCGCGGCGAGCCATGGAGGCCGCGGCCCGCGACCTTGGCTTGGTTCGTGAGGACCTGCCCGCCCTGCCCCGCCGCGACGGTGGCGCGGAAGCGGACCGTCTGCGACTCGCCGATGGCGAGCGAGCCGCCCTTGGTGCCGTCGGCGCCCGCGCCGAGCCGCACGACGAGCGTGCGCGAGGCCGTGTCGAAGTCGACACCATCGGAGTCACGGGCGTCCGTCTTCGTACCGGAGAGCGGGCCGTTCACGACGGACGTCGAGCCCGCGACGTAGGTGAACCCGATGGGGAGGACGTCGGTCAGGGTGACGTCGAGGGCGTCGTCGTTCCCGGTGTTCCGCACGGTGAGCTCGAACTCGACCGTGTCGCCGACGAAGACGGCGTCCCCCGGTCGGCTCACGATCGGGCGCACGGTCTTCGTGGTGGACGAGAGGTCCGGTGCGAGGGTGGAGATGCTGGTGACGAGCGCGCCGATCGCGTACTTGTCGCTCGTCGAGCTCGCGGTGATCGTGGCCGAATCGTCCCCTGCTCGCACGAGGGGCGTGATGTCGAGCACGTCCATGTCGAACCCGCTCATGCTGCGCGCGCCGCCGGTCTGACGGGGCAAATCGCCCGGGACGCTCACGGGCAAGCCGAACACCGAGCGGGTGCCGTTGAACAGGTTCGAGGAGGGGTTCAGGGCGTCCCCGAGGAGCGTGGGCGCCGCGGCGCTCTTCGACTTGAAGGCGAGCGAGTCGCCCGTGCCGCCGTCGTCGCCTTCGTACGCGAGCACGCCGAGCTTGGCATCGAACCCCATGGTGGGCACGAGGAAACCCGCGAGGTTGACCGTGGCGCTCGCGCCCAGATCGACGAACGTGAGGCCGTCGAAGAGGGTGACGTTACGGACCGGCTCCGAAGGGCTGTCGTACACGACGACGAGCGTCCACCCGGCGAAGGCGTCGTTGATCGTCTGGTCGACCACGGGTTGCGAGTCGAACCCCGACACCCGATACGTCCCCGGTCCCTGCGCGCGCACGAGGGCCGTCACGTCGGCGGTATTTTGATAATACACGTTTCCGCCGGCCGGCACCGTGAGCGACTCGTCGGCGTTCACCGTCGCTTGGAAGCCGCCGGGGCGGTCGAGCACCACCGTGCGCTTCGCCGGAGCCGCGAGGAGCGTGGCGGCCCAGTAGAGCTGCGCGTGCACGATGCGGGCGCCCGCGGGGACCTCGACGTTCCGTCGCGCACCCGTGCCAAGCACCGCCGAGCTCCGGGCGTTGGCGAGGGTGACGGAGGAGCTCGCGGTGGCCTGGCCGTTCGCCGGGTCCTCGCTGCGCCAGAAGACGTCGTACGCCGAGTCGGCCGTGTTGAGGCCACACGCGCCGACGGTGCCGACGACGGGCGCCGGAGCGGCCTGAGACCCGGTGCGGCACTCTTGCCCGAGCGTGTTGCCGACGAGCACGAAGTCGCCGTGGAGGTTCCACTGCCTGCGGAGCTTCGGGGCTGCCTCTGCGGCCGACGGGGCGAGCGCCCCGAGCGTGAGGGCCGCGACCGCGACCCCGAGCGATTTCCTCATGAACCGAGCTCCTGACGTGCGCGGGTTCGCGCCGCGCGCGCTATAGCAACGAGCGGCGGGGTCGGCCACGACAACCTCGGCCTTTTTTTCGGGCGGATCGTGCGTTCCCCAGCTCCTCCGTCCCGGGGAAAGACGGTGGCACGGTTCGCTCGAAACGTGCTACACGGAGCGCATGTGGATCACGGCCACCGGGTGTGCTCTCGGGCTCGCGGCCGGCATGCGGCACGCGCTCGAGCCCGATCACCTCGCGGCGGTGTCGGCGCTGGTCACCTCGAACCGCGAGGGCGAAGGCAGCCTCGGGCCGAAGGTGGTCACGCGGTACGCCGCGGCGTGGGGCGCCGGGCATGCCCTCGTGCTCGTGCTCGTGGGCGCGGCCCTGTTCGCGGCCCGGGCATCCATGCCCGAGCGCCTCTCGGATGCCTTCGAGCTGCTCGTAGCCCTCATGCTGGTCGTCCTCGGCGCGCGGGGGCTCCGGCGTCACGGCCTCCCCCACGCGCACCCGCACGTGGGTGCAGACCGATCGACGGGGGCGCTCCCGTTCGTCGTAGGGCTCACCCACGGGCTCGCGGGGAGCGGCGCGCTGGTCGCGGCGATCGGCGCGGCCCAACCGTCGCCGGCGCTGGGCCTCTTCACGATGGCGCTCTACGGCGTGGGCGCCGGCCTCGGCATGGTGCTGCTCGCGGGGGTCTTCGGCCTCACGTTGGGTCGTGCGGCTAGCGGCAGGGCCAAGGTGCTCGGCGGCCTGTCGGTGGCGACGAGCCTCGCTTCGGTGGTGCTCGGCATCGCCTGGGGTGCGCCCATCGTGCAGCGCCTCGCCGGCGCGTAACCGGTTCCGTCCGATAGCACCGCCGGCGGTGCTTCGCGGCATCGCCGGTGATGCTTCTCGACGAGCGTCCGATGGTCGAGGCGAGACACGCTAACGACCGAGGCGGGCGCGGCGCTTCCCCAAATGCCGCGCGCTCGGATCAGAGAGCGCCGTTCAGAAGGTCACCGAGCCCCGAGACCGCAGGAGCCGCTGGCTCGGGCGCGGGAGCGGGCGCGGGCCCTGGCAACGACTTCGGCCCTTCGTCGTCCGCCGGCTTGGCAGCTTTCGGCGCGGCTTTGGGCGCGGCCTTCGGTGCGCTCGGACGCGAGCCACCTTTTGCGGCCTTGGGGGCTGGCGCGGCGGGCGCAGCGGGCGCCACCGACGCAGCAGGGACAGCGGCCGCGGGAGCCACCGAGACCGCAGGGACAGCAGGCGCGACGGCCGTCACCACCGGGGCGACCGGCGCATTCACGACCGGAGGCGGCGCGACGACGGCCGGCGCGCTCACGACCGGAGGCGGCGCGACCGCGGCGGTGGGAGCCGTACGCGGCCCGAGCACGTAGTAGCCCGCGAGCACGGCCGCCACGAGGACGGCCGCGAAGAGGAGGACGCCCGAGACGCCCCCCGCTTTCTTCTCGGAGCGCACGTCGGCGGAGATGCCCACCGAGCCGGACTCGGCGTAGGGCGCGGCCTGCGCGTGGAGAGGCGCTTGAGCGTACGCGGCCCCCGGTGGGTACGACGCGGCCGCGGGGTACCCCGGGGCAGCGTAGGCGGGCGACGGGTGGTAGGAGTGGGGCATCGCGTAGGGCGCCTGGCCCATCGGTGCGCCCACGGCGGCGGGCGGGAAGGACGGACCGGCCGCCTTCAGCTTGGTGTGCGGGCTCACCGGCGCGAACCCGCTCGCCGTGACCACCGCGACCCCGGCGTGGGGAAGCGCCGCCTCGTACGCGGCACGAGGCGAGAGAGGTGCGTGGACGGCCCGCACCTCGAGCGACTCGGGGCGAAGGTCGGCGACGGGCGAGCCGTCGTCCTCGAAGGCCACGTCGACCGGGGGCACGGGCTCGTCCTCGTCGTCGAAGCGGACGAGCGTACGCGCGGGCCCGAGGAACGCCGTCTCGCCGGTCTCGAGGGGCGCAGGGATCTCGTGGGCCGCGAGCAGGCCCCAATCCTCGTTGCCTCGGAAGGCCTGGAGCTCGGGGTGCGAGACCTCGTGCGCGCGCGCCGGAGGCATGTCGAGCTCGGACACCGTCTCGGGCTCTTCGTCGTCGACGAGGTCATCGTCCCCGAGCTCGTCCGCGCGGTAATCGACAGAGTCTACGAGCTCGAGCACCGGCACCCGATCACGCTCGAGCGTGGCCGAGAGGCGCCTCACTTGCTCGAGGGCAGCCGGCGAGACCTGAATCGTCGAGCGCGCCTGCGGGAGCGGCTCGGGCCGCGTGAGCGTGGGGGACGTCTCGATCTCCTCGCTCGGCGACAAGCCCGCTCGCGCGAAGAGCTCGTTCCGTTCGAGGCGGTTCGTCTGCGCCTCGAACAGGTCGGCGGCCGGGATGCGCCCGCGGCGGTTGAACCGCAGCACGGACTTGACCTCGGTCACGCCGGGGACGCTCGCGTCGTCGTCCGACGGACGCACCTCGGTGAGAGACAGGTCGTCGTCGTCGAGGGGGCGCGCGGCGAGCTGCGGCACGACGGGCATCGGCGGCAACGTGGCGCGGCGCAGCGTGGGCGGGACTTCGCCCGGAGGGAGGGTGCGCCGCGGCGGCGAGGGGACGGGCGGGAGCGACGAGGCCGGACGAGGACGAAGCGTCGGCCGCTTGGGCTCGATACCTCGTGGGCTCGTGGAGTTACGGCTCATCGTACGGTCCATTGATGCACGAAGCGTGCGCAAAGGAAAGCCGCGGATTGTCCGAAGAATGCCCCGTGACTGGGGGCCCGTTCATCCATCCCTGGGCAAGGCCGCGTCCATGACGCCGGAGGTCGGCCTGGTCCGGCCCGAGAAATCGAAGGGATCGGGCCAAGGACGAGCGCGGCCCGCACCACCTCCGAGCCGGATCGCGGAGCGCGTGTTCAGCCGTCGTCCTTCTCGAGCCAGAGGGACGGCTCGCCCTCCTCGTTCGCCTCGACGTGCACGATCGAGGGCCGGCAACACACGACGCAGTCCTCGACGTACGTTTGGCGCCTTCCACCGGACACGTCGAGCGTGACCTCGGTGGTCTCTCCGCAGAACGGGCACGAGGCCGGTAGGGTGCTCGGCCAGAGCGCGGCGAACTTCGCAGGGTTCCGGCTCTTCGGCTTCTTTTCCATGGTCGCCTCCTGAAAGGTTCGTAGGCCCGGTGAAGCGAAAAAGGGGAGCACGAAAGGGAGGCGATCGACGCCCTCGGAGAAAAGCGTCGGCCTCCGTACGCCCCGCTTCAAGCCAAAACGAACTCGGCCGAATACCTCAACAAATTCGGACCATTGCACCGGCAACGCAGGTCGGAGACACGGGGGCGCCGAGTTTTGGTACCCTACGCCGCCGAAGAGGTCCCCTTTGGATACCAAGCGCATCGACGTTCTTTCGGATTCGACGGGCGAGACGGCAGAGAAGGTCGTCCGCGCGGCCATGCTGCAGTTCCCCCACTCGGGCGCGCAGATCCGGATCCACACGCGCATCCGCACCCAAGAGGCGGCGCGACCGATCCTAGAGCGGGCGGCCCAAGAGGGCGCGCTCGTGGTGTTCACGGTGGTCAGCCCCGAGCTCCGCGAGTTCATCCACGCGCAGAGCTACGAGCTGCGCGTCGAGGCGCTCGACCTCATCGGGTCGCTCATCGGCAAGCTCCAGGTCTACCTCGATCGCCAGCCCATCAACACGCCTCGCGGCATGCTCCCGCTCTCGGACGAGTACTTCCGCCGCATCGAGGCCGTCGAGTTCACCGTCAAGAGCGACGACGGCAAAGAGCCGCGCAATTTCAAGAAGGCCGACCTCGTGCTCGTGGGCGTGAGCCGCACCTCGAAGACGCCGCTCTCGACGCTGCTCGCGCAGAAGGGCCTCAAGGTCGCAAACTTGCCGCTCGTGCTCGGCGTCGAGCCGCCGCCCGAGCTCGAAGAGGGCAACCAGGAGCGCATCGTGGGGCTCACGATCGGCCTCGAGCCCCTCGTCGAGATCCGCAAGGCGCGCCTGAAGCAGCTCGGCATGAGCGTGGACGCGAGCTACGGCCTCAAAGAGCAGGTCAAAGAGGAGCTCGACTACGCCCACAAAATCTTCGCGAAGCACCCGCAATGGCCCGTGGTCGACGTCACGGGGCGCGCCATCGAGGAGACGGCCGTCATCATCCTCGAGGCCCTCAACGACCCGAACCGCCCGCGCGCCACGACCTGACCCGCGACCTGAGCCTCGGCGGACCCCCGGCGTGGCACGGGTGCCCGGGGTCGCGCTATGCTCCCGTGGGAGATGACCACCAAGGGATTCAAGGTCGACGCCGATGACCCGAGGGCGCCGCCCGCGGACGTGTGGGAGGCCATGACCGAGGCCGAGCGCGCGAAGGTCATAGCGTCCCTCCCCTCCGAGATCCCGCGCGCCCACCCTCCGGAGGGAGACAGGCATTTTCTCCCCAAAATCAAGGCACGCGAGGCCCTCGGCGAGTACTTCCGCCGCATCGGCCGAGGCGTCTACCTCGGGTCCGAGCTGCCGGTGTACTACCCCGGCGAGCGGGTCTTCGCCCCCGACCTCATCGCCGTGCTCGACGTCGATCCGCATCCGCGCGAGCGTTGGGCCGTCTCCCAAGAGAAGCGCGGCGTGGATCTGGCCCTCGAGATCACTCTCCACGGCGACCCGAAAAAGGACCTCGAACGCAACGTCGTGCTCTTCGCGCGGCTCGGCATCCCCGAGTACTTCGTGTTGGACGCGCGCACCTCGCGGCTCATCGGCTACCGGCTCGCCCCCGGCGATTCGACCTACACCCCCATCGTCCCGCAGGGCGGTCGCTGGACCTCCAAGGTGCTCGGCCTCGATCTCTCGCTCGAAGCGGGGCGCGTGCGCTTCTTCCACGGCTCGGCCGCGCTGCCGGAGGCCTCCGAGCTCATCGTCCGGCTCGAGGGCATGATGGACGATCTCACGACGCGCGTGGAGACCACGGACCGCGCACGCGAAGAAGCCGACCGCGCTCGCGAAGAAGCCGACCGTGCACGCGAAGAGGCCGACCGCGCTCGCGAAGAAGCCGACCGCGCTCGCGAAGAAGCCGACCGCGCACGCGAAGAAGCCGAGGCCCGCGCCGAGCGGCTCGCCAAGCGGCTGCGCGAGCTCGGGGTCGACCCCGACGACACCTGACCGCCCCGCGGATCCGCTCCGAATCCGCCCGAAGCCGCGCTATGGTCCCTGGGTCATGGCAACCGAGCCCAAAACGCCCGAGAGCGACAACCCCGGCAATTTCGTGGAGGAGCTCGTCCGCGCGGACGTCGAGGCCGGCAAGGCCCGGGTCGCGACCCGCTTCCCGCCCGAGCCGAACGGGTACCTCCACATCGGCCACGCCAAGTCGATCTGCCTGAATTTCGGCCTCGCCGAGGCGTTCGGCGGCACGTGCAACCTCCGGTTCGACGACACGAACCCCGAGGCCGAGGACGTCGAGTACGTCGAGGCCATCAAGGAGGACGTGAAGTGGCTCGGCTTCTCGTGGGCCGGCGAGGTCAAATTCGCTTCGGACTACTTCGAGCAGCTCTACGCGTTCGCCGTGAAGATGATCGAGAACGGCGACGCGTACGTCGACAGCCAGACGCTCGAGCAGATCCGCGAAGGCCGAGGCGACTTCTACAAGCCCGGCGTCGAGAGCCCGTTCCGGAGCCGCAGCGTCGCCGAAAACCTGGAGCTTTTCGCGAAGATGCGCGCAGGTGACTTCCCCGACGGCGCCCACGTCCTCCGCGCCAAGGGCGACATGACCTCGCCCGACGTGAAGATGCGCGACCCGGTCATGTACCGCATCCGCCGCGTGCACCACCACCGCACGAAAGATGCATGGTGCATCTATCCGCTCTACGACTGGGCGCACGGCCAGAGCGACTACATCGAGAACATCACGCACTCGGTGTGCTCGCTCGAGTTCATCAACCACAGGCCGCTCTACGAGTGGTTCTTGGACAAGGTCGGCGCGCCCGCCGAGAGGCCCAAGCAGATCGAGTTCGCGAAGCTCGCCCTCACGTACACGGTGATGTCGAAGCGAAGGCTCCGCGAGCTCGTCGAGAAGCAGATCGTGACGGGGTGGGACGACCCGCGCATGCCCACGCTCGCCGCGCTCCGCCGCCGCGGCGTGCCCCCCGAGTCGCTCCGCGCCCTCGCCGAGCGCGTCGGTGTGTCGACGTCCGAGTCCACGGTGGACGTGCTCCTCCTCGAGAACGCGATCCGCGACGCGCTCCTCCCGAAGAGCCCGCGGTACATGGGCGTCCTGCGGCCGCTCAAGGTCACGATCGTGAACTTCCCCGAGGGCGAGACCTTGACCCTCGACGCGCCTTACCTCCCCGACCAGCCCGAGGGCCCGACGCGCGCGCTCCCGCTGACGCGTGAGATCTACATCGACCAGGAGGACTTCATGGAGAACCCTCCGAAGAAGTTCTTCCGGCTCGCGCCCGGCCAGGAGGTGCGCCTCCGCTACGCGTGCCTCGTGAAGTGCGTGGGCGTGAAGAAGAACGGCGCGGGCGAGGTCGAAGAGGTGCTCTGCGAGTGGGACCCGGGCTCGAAGGGCGGCAACGCCCCCGACGGCCGCAAGGTGAAGGGCACGATCCACTGGGTGTCGCGCGCGCACGCCGTCCCCACGGAGGCCCGGCTCTACGATCGGCTCTACACGGTCGAGAACCCGCTCGCCGACAAGGAGAAGTCCTTCCTCGACTTCGTGAACCCGAGGTCGCTCGAGGTCGTGCCCTCGGCGATGCTCGAGCCCGCCCTCCGCGACGCGGCCGTCGGCACCACGGTGCAGCTCGAGCGCGTCGGGTACTTCTGCAAAGACCGCGACTCCAAGGACGGGGCGCCGGTGTGGAACCGTACGATCGGCCTCAAGGACTCGTGGGCCAAGGAAAAGGGAGCGTAGTCATGCGAACCATCCAGCTCGTCGGGGTGCTCTCGATCTGCACGATCTCCTCGGGCCTCTTCGGCTGCTCCAAGAAGGACGCCGCGACCGATCCGGTGGGCGAGGCCAAGGTGGCGTCGCCGCTCGGCGGCTCGTTCGAGGGCACCATCAGCGTCCACGTCGCGGGGAAGAAGGCCGAGAGCGGCCCCGTCGACTTCGACTGCACCCTCAAGAAGGACTCGCTCCGCATCGAGGTGCCGAAAGCTGTGCTCGCCAAAGACGAGAAGCTCGGCGCGCGAGCGTGGGCCGTATTCCGCGCGAGCGACAAGAAGGGCTTCTTCGCCATGGAGACGTCCAAGATGGCCTACACGGTCGACTTCGACGCTGCCGGAGACGAGCTCAAGAAGGCCGTGCCTCACGCGGGCGCACCCGGCATGGCCCCCTCGAAGGCCGCCGTGAAGCGCACCGGCAAGAAGGACACCGTGGCGGGCATCGCGTGCGACGAGTGGGAGGTCACCGAAGGGAACGACCGCGCCCTCGTGTGCATGGCCGAGGAGAGCGCGAGCTGGCTCAAGGTGCCGACCAAGGCCCTCCCGGACGACCTCGCGCTCACCGCCGAGCTCCTCGACGGAAAACACTTCCCGCTCCGCGTGGTCGCCTTCGAGAAGGGCGCCGAGTCGGGCCGCATCGAGGTCACCAAGATCGAGAAAAAGTCCATTCCTGACGGGGACTTCCAGGTCCCCGAAGGCTACCAGCAGATCGACGTGATGACCTTCCTCAAGGGTGGCATGGGCGCTCTCATGGGCCCGGCGGGCTCGGCCGATCGCCCCCCCGTATCGATGCCGCCGGTCGCCAAACCGAAGGCCAAGAAGTAGCGGCGAAGAGGCCCGTCGCGTCAGCAGCCGCAGACGAACGAGCAGTTGCTCGCGCCCGTGCGCGCGCACTCGACCATGCACTGCGGGTCGCAGCCGCGGTTGTTCGTGCTCGAAGGCGTGGGCTTCGTCGAGGACGACGTGGAGATGCACCGTCCCTCGTTGGCCTGGGCGCACACGAGCAGGCGATTTTGCTGGTCGAGGAGTTTCTTGGCGTCGGTGCAGGTGCGAGGCGTGCCGAGGGGGCAGAGGTCTTTGGCGCACGCGCACTGGATGTCGAACGTGCTCCCGTTCACGCGGAAGCCGCAGCCCGGGTAGACGTCTTGGTCGACCACGAGGCCCGGGCACACGCTGACGCCGGTACAGAGCACGGTGCGGGTCTCGACCTCGGTGCCGCAGCCGAGCCCACGGATCCCCGAGTCGGCGCCGCCGCCGTCGGCCGCGCCCTGGCCCCCCGTGCCGCTGCCGTCGCCCGTCCCGATGCTGGCGCCGCTGCACGCCGCGATCGCGACCGCGGTGAAAAAGAGGCTCATCGAGGCGACCACGTGTTTCCGGGACGGCATCCTCGTGCGTTATCCGAGCCGAAGGCGCCGGGCCAACTTCCCGGCGACCCGGGAAGCCGGTAGCCTCGGGCCATGACGATGGACGCCTACGCCCCCGCGGTGGACGAAAAAACGATGGGCCTCTCGAGGCTCGTGAGCGTGCTCGCGGAGGACGCGATCTTCGCGCTCGCGGCCGGTGGTGGTCCGCAGTCGCTCGAGCTCCTCGCGAAGCGACGGGGCGAGGCGTACTCGGCCGTGCTCGCCGGGCACCGCATCCAGACGATGACCACCGAGTTCGACCCGTGGCTCGTCTCGCTCACGCGCGCGATGGCGCCGGTCTGCCCGCCCGTCTCGCTCCCGATGGCCGACATCCTGCGCGAAGGTGTGACGCTCGAGGCGGGCGCTCGCGGCCTCCGCGCCCTCTTCTCGTCGAAGCCGAGCGAGAAGGACGTGATGCGCGTGAAGCGCGTGGGCACCCTCGCCGCGCGCGCCCTCCGCGCCGTCATGGCCGCCGACGGCACGACCGACCCCGAAGAGGCGCGCACGATCGCCGCGTTCCTGGGCTCGCTCGGCCTCCCCGAGGGCGAGACGAACCCCATCTACACCGAGGGCGTCGTGCCGGTGGCGCAGATCGAGCTCTACGGCGAGCTCGAGAAGGACATCGCCGAGGGCCTCGTGCGCGGCGCGTGGCTCGCGGCCGCGCTCGACGAGATCGACCCGCGCGAAGAGACCGTGGTCCGCACGCTCGCCGGCAAGCTCGCGCTCAAGGTCGAGGTGGTCGAGGCGCTACGAAACGACGCGATCGCGCGTGTCGACGCGCGCCGCCTCGTGGGCCTCGCGGCGACCGACGGCCTCCGATACGTCCTGTCCGATCGCGTCGCCCAGAGCGCTCAGATCCTGGCGCTGAAGACCGCCGAGCTCCTCCTCCCGAGGCGCTACCGCGACGAGGCGACGGGCCCCATCGCCCACAAGGTGCCCGCGACGCTCGGCCGCAGGTACACGCAGCTCCCGTCCGACGAGAAGCAGCTCGCGCTCGGCGTCATCTGGGCCGCGGCGCTCTGGGAGGACCCGACGCAATCGCGCCGCGCGCTCCTCCGCGCACGGCACGACAAGGTCGCCCAGGACCTCGGCGACGACGGGGGTCGCGCGCGCCACGCGATCGAGGCGTGGCTCTCCGACGTGCTCGCGCCGGCCGCGTTCCCGATGGCGTGATCCCGCGCAGACGCTGGGCGCCTACTTCGCCCCACACGCGATCCACTCGCCGAGCTTTTTGCGCTCCTCGCTGGTGGGCTCCGGGTCCTCACCCGGGCCCGGCATGTTGGTGTTCTCGCCGAGCGGGCCGCCCGCCGCGGTCGCCGCGATCTCTTTGGCCTCGCGCTGCACGTTCGCGAGCGTCGAGAGGTCGGGGCGCTCTTTTCCGGCGTGGCACGAGACACAGTACGTGTCCATGAACTGCCGGCCGAAATTCTCGTACGTGAGCGTCGAGGTCGTCGGGCAGGTGGCGCCGGTGGCCACGTTCTTCACCCCGGAGTCGCCACAGTGGGCCGAGAACAAAAACACGGCCCCCGACACCAGCAGACCCACGGCCTTATCACGTCGAATCATCGTCGGCTCCTCGGAGAGGGCTCCTCGTGCTCTCTCTCGTCTCCCTCGTGCACGGGCGAACGGGAACCGATCACGACCGGCGCCGAAATGCGCTCGAGCTTGCCATCTCGTCACGCCGCCGCGCCCACGAGCCGGCGAATCGAGGCCGGACGAAACGCCCTCACGATCTCCTCGAAGGTGCAGCAGCGGCTCGCGGTCTTGCCTTTCTGCTATACCGCGCCGTCATGAGCGCTGGAAAAGTCGGGTTCGTGGGCGGCGGAAACATGGCCGAGGCCCTCGTGAGGGGCCTCATCGGCGCCAAGGTGAAGAGCCCCGACCAGATCGTCGTGAGCGACGTGAAGGAGGAGCGCCTCGCGCACTTCGCGAAGACCCACGGCGTCGTCACGACGACGGACAACCACGCCCTCGTGAAGGACGTCGACGTCGTCGTCCTCTCGGTCAAGCCCCAGGTCGTCGACAAAGTCCTCGGTGCGCTCTCGTCCGATATACGCCCGGATCAACTCGTGATTTCGGTGGCGGCCGGCGTCCCGATCGCGGCCATGGAGGCCCGCCTCCCCGCCGCGACCCGGGTCGTGCGGACCATGCCGAACACCCCCGCCACGGCCCTCGCCGGAGCCACCGCGATCGCCGCGGGCTCGCACGCGACCTCGGCCGACGTGGCCACGGCGCGCGCGCTCTTCGAGGCCACGGGCCGCGTGGTCGTGCTCGACGAGTCCTTGCTGGACGCGGTGACGGGCCTCTCGGGCAGCGGCCCCGCCTACGTGATGCTCATCATCGAGGCCCTGGCCGACGGAGGGGTGAAGGTCGGGCTCCACCGCGACACGGCGCTCCTCCTCGCGGCGCAGACGGTGTACGGCTCGGCCAAGCTCCTCCTCGAGACGGGCGAGCACCCGGGCCGCCTCAAGGACATGGTGACGAGCCCGGGAGGAACGGCCATCGCGGGGCTCCACACCCTCGAGTCGGGGGCCCTCCGCAAGACGCTCATCGACGCCGTGGAGGCCGCCACGAAGCGCTCCATCGAGCTCGGCGATCAGATGGCCGCGAAGATGGGCGTGTCGCGAGAGCGTTGAAGGTCGCGCCCGAGACGCGCGAATCGCCCGCGGCCCCCTTTGACATCTCGCGCCAGCCGACTTACCCCCATGCCCATGACGAAGACCGACGCCCTCGTTTTGGCTGGCGACGCCGCGGAGATGCTCGAGCGCTACGGTTTGGTCGCGTGCGGCCGCCGTAAGGACGGCGAGACCCACCTCGACGTGTGGACCCGCGACGGTCGCGCGTACGAGCTCCCCGTGAGCGGTGACGAGCGCCTCGACGAGCTCGTCGCACGCTGCCTCGAGCTCGCGAAGATCCACGTGGTGACCGAGGTCCCCGAGGGCCTGCTCTCGTAGCGTCGGGCCGGAAAATCCGGCCATTTCGGCCTCGCGCGGTTCCCGCTCCACGGGGGCGACCGCACGCGCTATGAGCGAGGGATGCCTCGTGCGCCCCTCGCCCTCTCGCCCGTGCTCTTCGTCTCGGTCGTCGCGTCGTGCCTCGGGGCTTGCGAGCCTCCGTCGGCCAACATCCCACCGCCGACCCCCGCGCGACCGCGATCCCCTTCCGTCACGAAGGGCGTCGAGGCGAAGGCTCCCCCGGGGATCTTCTTGCCGCGCGCGATCTGGCCCAAGAAGAACCTCGCGACCCTGACGATCGATCCGGCGCGCGACACGTTCGACGGCGAGATGACGATCGAGCTCGACGTCCGCGAGGCCACGAACGTCGTCTGGCTGAACCGGGAAGATCTCACCCTGGCGCGCGCCGAGCTCGCGGGCTCCGGCGCCTCCGCGACGGGCACCCCTCTCACGATCGTCGACGGCGGCCCGGGCAGGGTCGGCCTCGTGAGCCAGGAGCCCATCCCCGTGGGCGCTGCCACGTTGCGTGTACTCTACAAAGGCATGCTCTCGGAGACCGAGGTCGACGGCGCCTCTCGGCAGGTCGAGAGCGGGGCGCCCTACGTGTTCACCCACTTCGAGCCGCTCGCCGCGCGGCGCGTCTTCCCCTGCTTCGACGAGCCCGCCTTCAAGTCGCCGTGGCAGCTCACGCTCCGCGTGAAGAAGGGAGACAAGGCCGTCTCGAACACCCCCATCCTCTCGGAGACCGAGGAGAAGGATGGCTTCTTCGCCGTTCGGTTCGCCGAGACGAAGCCCCTGCCGAGCTACCTCGTGGCGTTCGCCGTCGGGCCCTTCGGCTTCGTCGATGTGGGCCCGGTCGGGAAAAAGAAGACCCCGACGCGCATCGTGGTGCCTCGAGGGAAAGAGGCGTGGGCCACCTTCGCGAAGGAGAGTACGGGCCCCGTGCTCTCGCTCCTCGAGGACTACTTCGGCGAGGGCTACCCCTACGAGAAGCTCGATCTCATCGCGGTGCCGCTCTTCGGGGGGGCCATGGAGAACCCGGGCCTCGTGACGTACCGCCAGTCCCTCATTTTGGCGAAGCCGGGCCAAGAGTCGACCGGCTTTCGCCGCGCCTTCGCGAGCGTGAACGCCCACGAGCTCTCGCACCAGTGGTTCGGCGATCTCGTCACGACCGAGACGTGGGACGACCTCTGGTTGAACGAGGCGTTCGCGACCTGGATGACGCCCAAGATCATCGAGAAATTCCGCCCGGAGTGGGACATTCCCACCCAACGCGCAGCGTCGGCGAACGGGGCCATGCGCGCCGACTCCCTCGTGACCGCGCGCGCGATCCGGCAGCCCATCACGTCGAACGACGACATCAAGAACGCCTTCGACGGGATCACGTACCAAAAGGGCGCGGCGACCATCGCGATGTTCGAACGATGGGTCGGACCCGACGTCTTCCAGCGGGGCGTGCGCCGCTACATGCGCGAGCACGCCCACCGCACGGCAAAGGCGGCCGACTTCCTCGGCGCGGTGTCCGCCGAGGCCGGAAAAGACGTGGCGACCCCGTTCCAGACGTTCCTCACGCGGCCCGGCGTGCCCGTCCTCGCGACCGAGGTCCGCTGCGACGCAAAGGGCGCGAGGCTCTCGCTGCGGCAGTCGCGCTACGTGCCGCTCGGCGCCGACGCCCCCAAGACCGCGACGGATCCGTGGCAAATCCCGGTGTGCGCGCGGGCGAACGACGGCAAGAAGGAGTCTGCATCCTGCACGCTCTTCGGAGGGGGAGAGGGCGAGATCGCGCTGCCCACGTGCCCTAGGTGGGTGCTCCCGAACGACGGCGGCTCGGGCTACTTCCGCACGGCGCCCGCGCCGAAGGACCTCAAGGCCCTGCTCGGAGGCTTCTCGAAGCTCACCCCCGCCGAGAAGATCGTCACCACGAACGACGTGGGCGCGGCGGTGCGCGCCGGCGCGCTGGAGATGAGCGCCGTGCTCGAGCTCGTCCCCACCCTCGCCCGCGACGAGAACGTCCACGTGAGGGACCTCGCGGTGCAAATCGTGAGCGGCCTGCGGGACGGCGGGCTCGTCGCCCGCGCGGAGCTCCCCGCGTACACCGCGTGGGTTCGAAAGCTCTTCGGCGAGCTCGCCAAGAAGAATGGCACGAAGGCGCTCGCGGGCGAGGGCGAAGAGGCCAAGTGGGCGAGGGCGTCCGTGCTCGATCTCGTGGCCGACCAGGGCGGCGACACGGCACTACGTGCAGAGTGCACGAACCTCGCGAAGGCGTGGCTCGCCGATCGTGGCGCCGTCGAGCCGGAGGTCCTCGGCGTAGTGCTCGGGGTGGCGGCGGCGTACGGCGACGCGGCGCTCTTCGACGCGTACCTCGCCGAAGCGAAACGTGCGAGCGACCGCGTCGATCGCGAGCGGCTCATCTGGGCCCTCGGGTCCTTCCGGGAGCCCACGCTCCACGCGCGCGCGCTCGGTCTCGTGCTCTCGAAGGACCTCGACGCCCGAGAGTCGGTGCGGATCCTCTTCGCGTCGCTGCGCCTGCCCGAGACCACGGCGCGCGCGTACACGTTCCTCACCGAGAGCTTCGACGCGATCGTCGCTCGGCTCCCGCGGGACTACGGCGCGGGGTTCCCCCAGGTGGGCGCGGCCCTCTGCGACACCGAAAAAGCGAATCTTATCGAGAGCTTCTTCGCGGAGCGGTCGAAGCGCTTCGTGGGCGGACCGAGGCAGCTCACGCAGGCCCTCGAGGGCATGAGGCAGTGCGGTGCGACGAAGGCACGCGCCCTGCCCCGCGTCGCCACGTTCTTGCGCGCGGCGCGGTGACGCCCCGCCTACTTCTTCAAGAAGATGTCGCTGTAGGTGGCGAAGAGGAACAGCATGAAGAACATCACGAGGCCGACGACGTGCACCTTCGCCTCGGTCTTCGCGTCGGCCTTGCGGCGCGCGACGCCCTCGTAGAGGAGAAAGAGCATTCGGCCGCCGTCGAGCGCGGGGAACGGCAAGAGGTTGAACGCGCCGATGTAGGCCGAGAGCCCACCGAACTGGCGCAGCGCCTCGTCGATGCTCTCGCGCACCGTGGCGCTCATGTCTTTGACGATGCCCACGACGCTGCTGACCTGCGGCTTCTCTTTGAAGGTGAGCATGCGGGCCATGCCCTGGACGAAGCCGATGACCACCTTCGGCGGCGACTTGACGCTGAGCACGACGGCCTCACCGACGGACACGGGGAGCACGTAGCTCTCGGGCCCGATCAGGATCTTGCCGACGGCCTTCGGGTCGTCGGGGGCGGTCGGGTCCTTCTGGGGGGTGGGCTTCAGGTGGAGGATCTGGCCGTTTCGCTCGATTTCGAGGTCGATCTCTTGGCCGGCGTGTGGGCCGATGAGGCGCGTCAGGTCCTTCCAGTCGGAGACCTTCTCGCCGTTCACCGACACCATACGATCCCCGGCGACGACGCCCACCTTGGCCGCGGGACCGTCGGGGTGGACGCTGACCCGCATGCTCGTCTCGTCGACGATGCGCTGCCCACCGATGAGGAAGCCGAAGAAGAAGAAGACGGACGCGAAGAGGTAGTTGGCGATCGACCCTGCGCAGATGGTGGCGATGCGCGCCTTGAGCGACGCGTTGGCGTAGCTGCCCTTGTCGTCCTCCGCGATCTCCTCGTAGGGGTTCATCCCCGCGATCTTCACGTAGGCGAGGAAGGGGATGATGCCGACCTGGAAGGTGGTCGGGCTGTCCTTCGGCTTGTGCTTCCAAATGGTGGGACCGAACCCGATCGAGAATTTCTCGACCCGCATGCCGAAGTAGCGCGCGACGAAGTAGTGTCCGGCCTCGTGGACGATCATGAGGAGGGCAAGCCCGAGTATCGTCAGGACGTACGAGCCGATGCGCATGTCCCCGAAGTGTAACCAATCGGAGAAAGCTGCGCGAAGGGACTCGACCCCGCCCCCCCGAAGAAGGGCGATTTCCTGCCCAACCGCTTGCCTTTTGGTGGGCTTGACCCTCTACTTCGGCGGCTTGCGTGGCGTGGCTCGTGCGGCCGAGCCCGAAGAGGTGTCCGTGCGAGGTGGCGAGGCGGGAGGCTTCGTCGCCAAGGCCGACGAGCGCCGCGCCCCACGCGAGATCACCGACGCCGCGAGCCTCGTCTCTCCGCTCCCGGGGGTGCACGTCCGCAGGCTCGGGGGAGACGACGCGTTCGCGACGATCTCGATCCGCGGCTCGTCGTCGTCGCAGGTGGCCATCTCGCTCGCGGGGGTTCCCCTCACGGGGGGCGCAGATCCGAGCCTCGATCTGGCGACGCTGCCGCTTTGGCCGGGCATCGAGGCGCGCGCGTACCGGAGCTTCGCGCCGGCGACGCTGGGGCAAGGCTCGCTCGGGGGCACGCTCGCCATCGCGGCGCCGAGGGTGGGAGGGCCCGCCCGCACCGAGGTGTGGTCGGCCGTGGGGTCGTTCGGGGCCATGCGCCTCCGCGCAGCCGACTCGCGATCCCTCGGGGAGGGCGAGCTCGCCCCGCACGTGACCACGGCCATCTCGGCGAACCGGAGCGACGGCGACTTCTCCTACGTCGATCCGTTGGCCGCCGCGGCAGGCACGGAACGCACACAAATCCGCGAAAACGCTTCTGTTTCTGCTGCAAACGGGCTCGTCTCGTGGTCGCTCCCCGTGAGGACGGCCCACGCGCGCCCGGGCAGGATCACGGCCCTCGTACTGCTCCAAGCGAGGCGCCAAGGGAACCCGGGGACCACGAAGGCCCCCACGACCACGGAGACGCTCTCGAGCGGCCGCGCCGTAGGCTCGATCGAGGTCGCCCTGCCTTTGCTCGCCGAGAGCACCGCGTACGCGCGGCTCTGGGGGAGGCGCGACGCCCTCTCGCTCCGCGCGCGCCCCGACGAGGCCATTCGAACGCTCACGCCGAGCTTCACCGACGACACCGTGGCGGCGGCTGGCGGCTCGCTCGGGCTCCGCGCACGCCCGCACCCACGCGCGCGCGTCGACCTTCGCCTCGATGCCCAGGGAGAGCGGTTCGCGCCCGGCACGTGGGAGGGCGCGACGTCCCCCGCGGGGGCCACACGCGCCCAGACCGGCGTGGGCACCGATCTCGACCTTCGACCGCACGAGCGCGTCACGCTCGCCGCGAGCGGGCGCGTGGACGTGTGGCACGACACCTCGAACGACGCGCTCACACGCAGCGAGGACGCGGCGCGCGCCACGGGGCACGTGGGCGCCGAGGCCACCTTTGGTCCCGTGGTGCTCGCGAGCCACGTCGGGCACCTCGCGAGGGCCCCAGGTTTCGTCGAGAGGTACGGCAACCGCGGCATGGTGCTCGGCTCCCCCGATCTCCGCCCCGAGGCCGCCACGACGCTCGACGCCGGCGCGAAGGTCGGAGGAGCCCGAGGCGCGCTGCGCGGGTACGCCGAGCTCACCGGGTTCTCCACGTGGGCCGACGATCTCATCGTGCTCGTGCCGCAGGGCGCGTACGGGCGCGCGCGCGCCACCAACATAGGAGAGGCGCGGATCGCCGGCCTCGAGGCGCTCGTCGACGGGAAGGCGGGGCCGCTCGACTCACGTGTATCCTACACGTACTTGGCAACGGCCAACGACACGGCCTGCGACGTCACGCGCCCCTCGACCGGACCGTGCGCGCCCGCGCCCCTCCCGGGTCGCCCGGGGCACGACCTGGTCGTCGACGTGGGGGTCACGCTGGGGCCCGCGCGATTTCGCTACGGGCTCGACGTGGTGGCCGATTTGCGGGCCGATCTCTCGGGTGCCGTGACCGTCCCGCCGCGCGCGCTCCAGAGCGTCGGAGCTCGGGTGACGTTGCCCTACGGCCCCCACGTCGTCACCTTCGCGCTCGATGTGTCGAACCTCTTCGACGTACGCGCGGCGAGCTACACGGGGCTCTTCGGGCCGGTGCGCGAGCCCATCGGCGACCTCTACGAGTACCCGCTCCCCGGGCGCGCGTTCCTCGCGTCGATGAGGCTCACCTCGCCGCGGTGACCGCGCATCGTTCGCCCGTCACGCGTCCACCTCGCGCACGAGCACGCGTGGGGCCCCGAGCGCGCCCGCGGGGTGGAACGTGAGGAGGAGCCCGAACACACGCAGCCCCGCGCTCGCCGAGGCCTTCGGGGCCTTCTTCGGCACGAAGCGCGCGGCGACGTCGTACGTCCCCGGGGGAATCTCGAGCACCTCGTCCTCGCCGCCCGACACGCTCGAGAGGAGGAGCGGGCCTCGCACGACGAGCGGAAAAGCCACCGCGCGGACCACGCCTTCGAGCGCGACGACGTCGCCGTCGGAGAGTGTCACCTCGGCGTCGACGTAGTCCGTGTCGGACGGAGTCCCGATGCCGACCATGGTCGGAAAGAGCGACATCCCGAGCGCGTGATCGTCGGGGCGCTGGAAATGCACGAGCGCCCTCTCCTCGCCCGTGAGCGTTTCGGGCCCGAGGTGGACCTGCGAGTACTCGGCCAACACGCGCCGCTTCTGGACCTTGGGCGCGGGCTTCGGCGCGGCGCTCGTCGCGGCGTCGAGGGCCTCGTCGATCGCGCGGAGCGCCGCCTCGCGCTCGGCCTCGTCGAGACGCACGACGTCGCGAAGACCTCCCTCGGCGATGAACCGCGCGACCCTCGGTAACCCGAGCGCGGTCTGAACCAGGAACGCCTCGTCGCCGAACCGCTCACCCTGCCGCGCGATCCACGCGGGGATGCGCGCTGCCTCTCCGAGCTCGAGCGCGAGGTCCAGCGCGAGCACGAGCTCGTCGCCGTACCCAGCGCCGCGAGCCTCCGGGTCCCACGTGTCGACGAGGGGCACCAGGCGGTCCAGCGCCTCGCGCCTCCGCCCTTCTCTCGCGAGCGCTTGGATGCGGCGCCAACGGTCGTTGGTGCGCCACGGATCGCCCTCGGGCAGCTCGGCCCATGCGTCCGTCGCGGGAGGCCTCGCGTAGGCGTCGCGCAGGATCCGGCCACACACCTCCACCTCGCCCGCCGCGACGCGCTCCGCGAGCGCCCCCGAAGGTGCCTTCCCGCGCGCGAACGAGGTACGAGGCTCGCCCCCGGTCCTGTCGCCGAGGCCCGCCGCGAGGCAGAACCCGTCCATCGCCTGGGTCGAGAGGGCCGTCGCGACGTCGGTCGGCGCCGGCAAACGTGCACCATACATCCACCCGAGCACGACCTCGGCCCGCCCGACGTCGCCCGCCATCGCGAAGACCTCGAAGGCCTCGAAGAGGAGCGCATGGAGCTTCTTGGGCTTCGCCTTCGCGATCGCCTTCGCGAGCCGCGCGAGCTTCGCGACGAACGGGCTCTTCTTTTTCCCCACCATTCGCCCCATGGTGCGCCGACGGACCGCCTGGAGGGAAGTCACTCGGAGCGCCTTGCCAGAAATTCCGCGAGAACGTAAGGGTTTCCCCATGATGCCTCTCGTGCCGCGCAAGCTCGTCACCGTCGTCGCCCCCGAATCGGCCGAGGAGTCGCTCACCCAGGCGATCTCCGCGCTCGGGCTCGGCGTGAGCGGCGTGCCCACCCACGGCAAAGGGCGGCACGGGGTGAGGCCCGATCCGTGGCACGGGGCGAACGTCGAGCTCCACGTCGTGACCACCGAGGCCGGCCTCGTCACGCTGTTCGAGATGCTGGAGAAGCAGTTTTTGCCGGCGACGAACCTGTTCGCGTGGGTCACCGACGTGTCCGTGTGGGCCGGCTCGACCAAAGTGCCCGAGTAGGAGCCGGACCCCACATCGGGTGGCACGTTTTTCCGGGCCCTGACCCTTCCCCCCCGGGAAAAGAAGGGCTAGCGTCCCGTGCCCCATGACCCAGCAGAATCCCGGAGACCAAGGCGGACTCACCCTCACCGGCGGCGCGGCCATCCTCGCGCCGATCTCGGCCTTCCCGAACGGCGTGCCGTCGAACGCCCTCGTGCTCATCCCGCTCGCGCCGAACGGGCAGCCGAACGAGAAGACCGTGGTCGAAGGCCCCGTGAAGCTCGAGATGGACGAGGTGTGGAAGCTCCTCGGGTTCAACGGCCCCGCCGTGCAGGTCCAAGACGAGCAGGGTCGCCCCATCGCGATCGGCCGCGACGACCTCCTCTCGGGCCTCGAGAAGCACTGGACCGAGGACGGCGAGGACCTCATGCGCGGCCGTATCTACGCGCAAGAGCTCATGAAATACGGGTTCCACGCCAAGGCCGAGGGCGTGCTCGCCAAGGTCGTCGCGAAGAGCATGGACAACGGGGACGACTGGCTCGGCCTCGGCGTCGCGCAGCTCGCGCAGGAGAAGTTCGAGAAGGCCGAGCGCACCCTCAAGGGCGCGCAGAACCTCATGAAGGACAACCCCTACCCGCAGCTCCACCTCGCGAAGCTCTACAAGGCTCAGAAGGACTACACCAAGGAGCGCGAGGCGGCCGAGCGGGCCATCCAGATCCAGCCGCTCGCGGTCGACGCCTGGGCGTACCTCTTCAACTGCATCAAAGACAACGAGTCCGAGGACAAGGCGGTCGCGGCCCTCGAAGAGCTGTCGGACGCGCCGGTCAACGCGAAGAGCGCGGCCCCGTACGTGGCGCTCCAAGGGTTTTACTCGGGCGAAGAGGCCACCCGCGACAAGGCGATCGGCTTCGCGAAGAAGGGCGTGCAGCGCTCGCCGCAAGATCCGATCGCGCTCCTCTGCCTCTCGGCGCTCTACGGGCAAGCGAACCAGCTCGACGAGGTGGTGAAGCTCCTCCAGCCTCACGAGCCGATGATGGCGCAGGACGTCCGCCTCGCGCACAACTACTTCGAGGCGCTCTTCCAGCAGCGCGACCTCGGCAAGATCACGGGCCTCTTGAACAAGCTCGCGACCTCGTCGAACCGCGAGGTGAAGCAGTTCGCCATCGAGCGCGCGCAGGCCATCAAGCAGATGCTCGCGCAGCAGCAAGCCTCGCTCCCGCAGTGACCGGAGGCCCCGCCGACCGAAAGGCGGGCACGAACGAAGGGCCGCGCTCCGAGAGGGGCGCGGTTTTTTTCCATGGAAGCTCATGGACCTGCGTTCAGTGGACGCCACATTTGCGCCTTTCGGCGCGATTGTCCGCTATTCTCGAGGGGTGGGACCCTCCCAGCCAGATGGCAACGTCCGAGTCATCGGACGCTATGCCCTCTATGGCCCGCTCGCGGCGGGTGGCATGGCCACGGTGCATTTCGGGCGGCTGCTCGGACCCGTAGGGTTTTCCCGCACCGTCGCGATCAAGCGCCTGCACGCGCAGTTCGCCCAAGATCCCGAGTTCGTGTCGATGTTCCTCGACGAGGCCCGCCTCGCCGCGCGTATCCGCCACCCGAACGTCGTGCCCACGCTCGACGTCGTCGCGACCGACGGCGAGCTCTTCCTCGTCATGGATTACGTCGCGGGAGAGTCCCTCGCGCGCCTCGCGCGGACCTTCGCCGACAGGGGCACGCGCATGCCCTTCCGCATCGCCTCGGCGATCATGGCCGGGGTGCTCCACGGGCTCCACGCCGCGCACGAAGCCAAAGACGAGCGGGGCATGGCGCTCGGCATCGTGCACCGCGACGTGTCGCCTCAGAACGTGCTCGTCGGCACCGACGGGGTCGCCAAAATCCTCGACTTCGGCGTCGCCAAGGCCGCGGGGCGATCGCAGACCACGCGCGAGGGCCAAATCAAAGGCAAGCTCGCGTACATGCCTCCGGAGCAGCTCCGCGGCATGCCCGTCACGCGCGGCACCGACATCTACGCCGCGGGCGTCGTCCTCTGGGAGCTCGTCACCGGGCAGCGGCTCTTCTCGGGCGACAACGAGGGAGTGATCGTCGCCAAGGTCCTCCACGGCGACGTCCAGTCGCCTTCCTCCGTGCTCGCGGAGAAAGGCGCGAGGCTCACGGGAGACGAGGTCGCCGCGCTCCCTCGGCTCGAGCGCATCCTGTTCCGCGCGCTCGCGGCGACGCCCGAAGAACGGTTCGCGACCGCCAAGGAGATGGCCGTCGAGCTCGAACGTGCCGTCCCTCCGGCGACGAGCTCCGACGTGGGCGAGTGGGTCGAGGTCCACGCCCACGCGGTGCTCGAGCAGCGTGCCGTGCGCGTCGCCGAGATCGAGAGCGGCGCGACCGACATCCCGCTCGAGGCGAGGCCCTCGGGGCGCATGCCGACGGCCGTCGCGGTGGTGGCCAACGCCGAGAACCCCACCCGCATCGTCAGCCCCTCGAACCCCGACATCACCCCCCCGGTCACGCAGCCTTCGAGCCTCTCGGTCGTCACCGGGACGTCGTCGATCCCCGCCGCGCGGCCGAACGCGAACAGCTGGGTGTTCGTCCTCGGCATCGCGGTCCTGGCTCTCCTCGTGATCGGGGGAGGGGTGGCGTTCCGTTACTCGAAGCCCCCCCCCACCGTGGGAGCCGAGCCGACCGCGAGCGCGCCACTGGGGTCCGGCCCCTCGACGAGCCCCTCCGCACCGCCGACCGCGAGCACGCCCTCCGCGGTCGTCGTGGGGGTTGGAGTCTCTCCGGAGCCGTCGGCGAGCGCACCCACACCACCTCACACCGGAGCCTCGACGGCTTCCACGCCTCCGAAGAAGCCGCCGCCTTTCGTGCCCAGGCCGGCGAACACGTGCAATCCGCCCTACACGACGGACGTGAACGGTATCCGGCACTACAAACCCGGCTGCATCTGAGCGCGGTTGGGCCGTTCGGGTCGCCGAAACGAGCCCTGTCGGCACAAAACCGAGCCGGCCTCGAAATTGTTCTTCCGCGCAGGGGCCTTTGGGGGCGATCCTTCGGGTGAGCCCGATGCGTGGTCCTCTGGTCGTCAGCCTCATCTTGCTTTCCGCCTTCGGCGGAACGTCCGCAGCTTACGCGGGCGAAAAAGAAGCGTGCCTCGCCGCGTCGGTCGAGGGACAGCAGAGCCGTGCGGCCGGTAAGTTGGTCGAGGCGAAGGAGAAGTTCTTGGTGTGCGCGAGGGAGGTCTGCCCGCCCATCGTTCGCCAAGACTGCTCCACCTGGAACGACGAGGTCGCGAAGGTCATCCCCACCGTGAGCATCGGCGTGAAGGACGCGCAGGGCCACGACCTCTTCGACGTCCGCGTGTCCGTCGACGGGCGGGTCGTGACCGAGCACCTCGACGGCAAGTCGTTCCCGATCGACCCGGGCACCCACGTCGTCCGCGCGGATGACGGCGCCCACGCGCCCGTCGAAGAGCGCATTCTGGTGAAGGAGGGCGAGAAGGCCCGCCCGGTGAACCTGAAGTTCGCCGTCCCCAAACCTCAAGGCGAGTCGAAGCCGGGCGAACCCACTCCCGAGTCTCCGAACGCCGACGCGGCTCCGGGGCGATCGCCCCTTCCGTTCGTCGTGCTCGGGGTCGGTGTCGCCGCCACCGCCGTCGGCATCGGGCTCCACTTCAAGGGCAAGGGCGACTTTCCGTCGAACTGCGACGAGAGCACCAAGGTCTGCAGCCCCGGTCCTGGCGTGGACGTCGCTCAAACGTCCGACGCGGCGCAGAGCGCCGTCAACCTGCGCAACGTGGGCACGGCCCTCGCGGTCGGCGGCTCGGCGTTCATCGTCGGCGGGCTCGTGTGGTTCTTCCTCGACTCGCCCGCCCCGAAGAAGACGGCGCGCGTGCTGCCCGGCTTCGGCCCAGGGTACGCGGGCCTCTCGTTCTCGAGCGCCTTCTGACGTCCGCCTCGAGCGCGCGCGACCTCAGCGGCGGCGACGCAAGAGCCAGACGAGCAGCGGACCTCCGACGAGCGCGGTGATGGCGCCGACCGGAGGCGTGGTGCCGAGCGCGCGGAACGCGATCCGCGCGGCCATGTCGCAGAGGACAAGGAACGCCGCTCCGCCAAAAAAGGCAGTAGGTACGAGGACTTTCACGTCGGGACCGATCGCACGGCGCAGCGCGTGGGGCACGACGAGGCCCACGAACCCGATGAGCCCCGTGACGCTCACGACCGCACCGACCACGAGCGACGACGCGAAGAGGGCGCGCCGCGAGAGCGCTCGTGTGTCGACCCCGAGGCTCTCGGCGGTCTCGTCCCCGAGGGCGAGCAGGTTGAGCGAGGGGGCGTCGCGGAAGAGCACGAGACAGCCCGCGACCGTGTACACGGTGACGAACACGATGGCCTCCGGGCGCGAGGTCGCGTCGAGGAACCCGACGAGCCAGAAGAGGAGAGCCTGGGATTTCTCGGCGGAGACCGTGGTCTTGAGGAGGGTGATGAGCGCGGAGGCGAAGGCGTTCACGACCACACCGACGAGGAGCACGGTGGCTTTGCCCTCGTGCCCACGGCCTCGAGAGAGCGCCTGGACGACCATCACGGCGAGCAGCCCACCCGCGAGCGCCGCGAGGGGAAGGAGCGATGCCCCGAGCCACGAGAGCTGCGAGAGCCCGAGCACGATCGCGACCGTCGCGCCGAGCGCCGAGCCCCCCGACACGCCGAGCACGTAGGGCTCCGCGAGCGGGTTTCGTAGCGAAGCCTGGAGCGCGACGCCGACCGTGCTGAGCCCCGCGCCCGCCACCGCCCCGAGCACGACGCGAGGAAGACGAACCAGCACCACCGCGCGGTCGAAGCCGTCCTCCGCGAGCGCGCGCCCGAGCGAGACCGGCTCGGCTCCGACGACGACGCCGAGCACGAGCGCGACGACGAACGCGACGACGGACGCCGTCACCGCGAAGCGAGCGGGCACGCGCGCGCGCGCCACGGTCGCCACGTCAGCCCTCCACGTTGCGCTCGTAGAGGAGCCGCAAGCCCACGAGGGTGAGCTCGTCGTCGACCTCGGCGATGCGGGAGGACAGCGGCCCGATGACCTTCGCGATGCCCCCGGTCGCGATCACCTGGCACGGGTAGCCGAGCTCGGCGACGAGCCTGTCGATGAGGCCGTCGACCAGGCCGACGTAGCCGTACACGATGCCCGATTGCATCGAGTGCACGGTGTTCCGACCGACCACCTTCGGGGGCTTCGCGATCTCGACACGAGGGAGCTTGGCCGCGCGAGCGAACAGGGCGTCGGCGCTGATGTTCACGCCCGGCGCGATGACCCCACCGAGGTACTCCCCCTTCGGCGAGACGCAGTCGAAGGTAGTGGCCGTGCCGAAGTCGACGATGATGCACGCGCCACGCACGCGCTCGAACGCGGCCACGGCGTTGACGATGCGGTCGGCCCCGACCTCCTTCGGGTTCTCGTAGAGGATCGGCATTCCCGAACGAATTCCAGGACCTACGACCAGTGCTTCCTTGCCGAAGGCGCGGCGGACGAGGGCGACCATCGGCTCGGTGAGGGTCGGCACCACGCTCGCGACGATGGCGCCGGACACGGCCTCGGACGGCACCTCGGCCATGGCGAGGAGCTGCCGCAAGACGACCGCGTACTCGTCCGAGGTGCGACCGCGGCTCGACTCGACCCGAAACTGGTGGACGAGCCGCTCTCCTTCGAAGAGGCCGTAGACGATGTTGGTGTTCCCGACGTCGATGGTGAGCAGCATGCGGGCGCGAGCTTAGCGCGGCCGAGACGCGAAAGAGCGCGCATCGTCGCCGAAAAAGGGTGCACCATCGCGCAACCCAAGGAGGCGACACGATCATGACCATCGACGTGTGGATGCAGCACCCGACGCCGAGCTTCTTGCGCAACGACATCTTCGCCTCGCTGCTCCGCTGGACGGGCCAGACCATCCCGGAGGGAGAGATCCCCATCGAGCTGACGCTGGGCGCGATGGACGCGGCCTCCGTCGGCGTGGGCCTCCTCTCCGCGTGGTACGGCCCGAACGGCGCGTGGATCTCGAACGACGAGGTGGCGGCCCTCGTGCGCGCGCACCCCACCCGCTTCCACGGCCTCGCGAGCGTGAACGTGATGGAGCCCATGACCGCGGTGCGCGAGCTTCGGCGCGCGGTGAAGGAGCTCGGCATGAAGGGGCTACGGCTCCTGCCTTGGCTCTTCGGGCTCCCGCCGAACGACCGGCGGTACTACCCGCTCTACGCCGAGTGCGTGGAGCTCGGTGTGCCCTTCTGCACGCAGGTGGGGCACACGGGGCCGCTGCGGACGTCGGAGACGGGGCGGCCCATCCCGTACATCGACGACGTCGCGCTCGACTTTCCCGAGCTCGTCATCGTGGCTGGCCACATCGGCTACCCGTGGACCGAAGAGATGATCGCGCTCGCCCGCAAGTACCCGAACGTCTACATCGACACGTCGGCGTACACGGCCAAACGCTACCCCGAGACGCTCGTCGCGTTCATGCGCGAGCGAGGGCGGAAGAAGGTGCTCTTCGGCTCGAATTTCCCAATGATTCTGCCGGGTAAAGCCCTCGAGCACCTCGACGCGCTCGGCCTCGACGACGAGGCCCGCGGGCTCTTCTTGGAGGGCAACGCGAAGCGGGTCTTCGGCCTCTGACGGGAGCGCGCGCGGCTACTTCGGCGCGTCGACGACCACGTCGGTGACGACGTCGCCTTCTTTGATCTTGTCGAAGTCGCCTTCGGCGCGCCCGAGCCTCGTGTACTCGCCGTCGAGGTGGGGCGTGCGAGAGAGCGTGACGAAGACCTGGCTCGAGCCCGTGTCGCGCCCCGCGAGGGCCATGCCTACGTCTCCCGCGGCGAACGGCACGGGGGACGTCTCGCAGCGGAGAGGTTTACCCGAGCCGCCGTACCCGTCGCCGTCCGGATCACCGAGCTGGAGGACGAACCCGGGCACGACCCGATGAACGACGATGCCCTTGTAGAAGCCGGCGCGCGCGAGGGCCGTGACCCGCGCGACCGTGACGGGGGAGAGCTCGGGCTCGAGCCTCAGAGAGAGCGTGGCCGTGGGCAGCGTGAGCCGCACGACGACGGCCTCGGGCGACGAGCCGACCTCGGAGGCAGGGCTCGTCTTTTCGCCGGCTTCGCACGTGGCGGTTTGCCCGAGTGTCTTGAGGGCTCTCTGCGCGCGCTCGCGCACCGTGACGTTCTCGTCGGTGCACGCCTTCTGGGCGAGGGCCTTGGCCGAAGGGAGGCCGAGCGCGACCGCCGCGTCGAGGAGGGAGAGGCGCGTCTCGAACCTGTCGGGAGGCCACGACCGGGCGAGCGCGGCCTCGAGGGCCTTGCCGATCGCCGGCGCGAGCTCCTTCTCCGGGTTCGCCGTGGGCGGAGGCGCACGCGGATCCAGCGCCGCGCGCTTCTCTTTGGCCGAGAGCACGAGGAGGCGCTCCGGGTGCGACGACGCGGCGTCGGCCGCGGTCGCCACGAGGCCGCCCTTGTCGGAGGCGAGGGCCTCGGCGACGACCTGGTGGGCCGCGTCGCCGAGCTCGGGGTGAGCCGCGAGCGACTCGACGGCGAGCTCGCGGATGCGAACGTGCTTCGAGGCCGCGAGGGCCAAAAAAGCGGTCTTTCGTGGCCCGGTGAGCGGCCTCCGCGCGAGGGCTCGGAGGCGCGCCCGTTCGAACGCGAAGGAGCCCTCGGGCGCACACTGGGTGAGAAGCTCGGTGTCGAACGCGCCCTTCGCGAGCGCGAGCGCGGCGGCGCATCGGACGTCCTCGAGGCGCGCCGCGAGCCCGGGAGGTTGTGCCGTTCCGGGCGGAGGAGCGAGCCTCGCAGCGAGCATGAGCACGGCCTCGGCGCGCTTCGGTGGGTCGTCGCCGAGGGCGTCGATCAAGGTCGACACGACGCCGAACATGGGCCCGACGAGGGACTCGAGAAAGAGCGGGTCGCGGTCGGGCACCATCTTCACGAGCGCCTCGGCGGCGGCCGCGCGCCCCACATCTCCGAGGAGACCCAGCGCCCGCGCGGCCTCGGCCCGCTCCGCACCGGTGTATCCTTTGTCGGCCACGACGACGCCCGAGAGGTCGGAGGCCGCGTCTTTTCCGAGCTTCCCGAGCGACTTGATCGCGAGGATCCGATGGTCCGAAGGGCGCGAGAGCTCGGCGCGGGCGGCCGACAGCACCGTCGGCGCGTTCGAGAGATCGGGCACGACACGCGCGAGCGGGTGGAACACGGCCGACATGCCCGGGCGCGACGCGGCTTGGGCGAGCGCGGTCACGGTCTCGGGGCGCAGGCTCTTGCGCTTCACGGCGAGATCTCCGAGCCCGAACGCCGCCGCGACGGAGAGCTCGTCGTCCCCCTTGAGCCAGCCGGAGAGCACGTCCTCGGCGAGCGGCGTCGCACATTTTCCTACAGCACGCGCCAGCGCCAGCGCCGGGGAAAATGGCCCTCGTGCGTCGCTCGCGGGGGTCGCCGAGGGTCGGCTCGCCGCGCGCGCGACGAGCGCCTTCACGTGAGGTTCTTCGCGCCCCTTGCATGCGAAGCCGAGGCCGTACGCCGCCCAGGTGACGACCTCGGCGTCGTCGTCCACGAGGAGCGCCAGCAGCGCGGTCGCCGCCGCTCCGTCACCGATGCGGGCCAACGCGCGCGCCGCACGACGACGCTCGACCACGTTTCGGCTCGTACGCGAAGAGGCGGGCACGTCGGCCGAACGGCGGGTGTCCTCGGCGCGGGCGATGACCGATGGCTCGACGGTGCTCGAGGCCGACGACGTGGGCGCGCCTCCCTCCGAGCCCGCGTCTGTGGAGGGCTGGGCCTTGTGGCACGCGGCCGCGACGAGCAGCAGACCGAGCGCCACGGGAACACGGGCGCGCCACGAAGGAAGGGCGGGCGTCTCTCTCACCGCGCGACCTCGTCGAGCAGGGTCGCCGTGAGCTCGCGGGCGGTGCGCACCCACGCGACGAGGCCAGGGAAACGGTCGGGCAACGGGGCCTGCGCCGGAGCCTCGACGACGGTGAGCCCGGCCGCGGCGAAGTGCGCACGCGCGCGCGGCATGTGCCAAGCGCACGTCACGAGCACGACGGTCCCGCGGGACTCACCGGCCGCTCCACGCCGACAGGTCAGAGCGGCGACGTACCGCGCGTTGTCGATCGTGGTCATGGAGCATCGCTCCCGCACGATGTGCCTCTCGGGCACACCGAGCCGTACGAGGGCGGCGGCGAAGGCATCGGCCTCGACGAAACCGTCCCACGCCCTGCCCCCCGAACAGACGACACGCACGGCGCCCGAGAGCCCACGAACGACCTCGACGGCCTTCGCGACGCGCCGCGCCGCCGCACCCGAGAGGTGCCCCGTCGGGCCGACTTTGCAGCCGAGCACGACGACGGTCGTCATCCGTTCCGGGTCACCCATGCGAGGCCGTGACCATACCCGGGACTTCGGCTCCGCCCAAGGGTGGAGCGACCCATCCGGCCAGGCTTTCGAGCGGGTGTGACGAAACCGGGCGACCCCGACCTTGCGCCGCCGAGAGGTCCATTGACGCCGGAATCCTCCTGGCCGTAGAACCCAAAGGGGCAGGGCATCATCCGAGGGCCCGACGAGGTGAAGACGAGCATGAAGGTCACCTTTTGGGGAGTACGAGGCAGCATTCCGGCCCCTGGCCCGGACACCGTCGAGTTCGGCGGGAACACGAGCTGCCTCGAGGTTCGTGCCGGCGACGCCCTGCTCATCTTCGAGGGTGGCACGGGGCTTCGCCTCCTCGGCAAGAAGCTCGTGCGCGAGATGCCGATCGCGGCGCACATCTTCTTCAGCCACGTGCACTGGGACCACATCCAGGGGTTTCCGTTCTTCGATCCGGCGTTCGTCCCCGGGAACAAGATCGACCTCTACGGCGGGAACAACGTCTCGCGGACGCTCGAGGAGACGCTCGCCGGGCAGATGGACCACCCGAGCTTCCCCGTCCACCTGACCGAGATGGGCGCGGCGATGACCTTCCACGATCTCTACGAGGGCCAGTCGGTCCAGATCGACTCGGGAGACGGTGAGGTCGCCACGGTGACGACCGCGCGCGGCAACCACCCGAACGGCGTGTGGGCGTTCCGCATCGACCACAAAGAGTCGAGCGTGGTCTTCGCGACCGACACCGAGCACTACGCCATCGTCGATCCGAAGCTGCTCCGGCTCTCCAAGGGCGCCGACGTGCTCATCTACGACGCGCAGTACACCCCCGAAGAGTACGCGGGCACCGCCGGGCGCGGCGGGCCGAAGGTCGGCTGGGGGCACAGCACCTTCGCCGCCGCGGCCGACCTCGCCAACGCCGCGGGCGTGAAGGAGCTCCTCTTGTTCCATCACGACCCGATGCAGACCGACGCGCAGGTGCGGGAAAAAGAGCGCCGCGCGAAGGAGCTCTTCCCGGCGACCCGCGCGGCGTACGAAGGCCTCACGATCGAGCTCTGATGCGCCTCGGGCTCGTGTACCTCCCCGCCGCCGCGGCGAGCGACGCCATGGTCTCGTTCGCGCACGATCTCGTCGTGGGCCGCGAGGCACGGATGGTCGTGGGAGAGAACGCGCTGCCGCACCTCACGCTGCTCCACGTCGAGACCGACGCCTCCCCTGCCCTCTTGTTCGAGGCCGCGAAGGCCAAGCTCCCTCCGCGCCTTCGGTTCGACGTGGTGTCCCTCGGGCTCCTTCGCTACGACACCCCGTACAACGCCGAGCCGGCCCCACCGGCGACGATGGCTTGGCTCCTCGTGCCGAACACCGAGGCCCTCCGCGCGGCCGAGCGTGCGTCGCTCACGTTGCCGGGCTTCCGGGACGCCGAGGTGACGACCGGGAACCGCGACGCGTTCGTGCCGCATCTCACGATCGCCATGTGGGAAGGTCACCTCCCTCCGACCACCTTCGACCCGACCCGAGACGACGTCTTCACGAAGGGCATCGAGGGCGCGCTCGCGCTCGGCGCCATCGGGAAAAATGGGACGTTCGAGCGTGTGCTCGCCGGCGGTTGGCCGGCCTGACGGTCAACGCGCATCGACCTTCTGCAGCTCACGACGGAGCCAGAGGGCCGCGGCGTTGCCGAGCGTGAGGCGCACCCAGACGTAGAGCTCGACCCGATCGAGCACCGTGGCGGCGAAGAGGAGGGCGACGTGCGTGGACGGGCCGAGGTACGCCCAAGCGCGCGCGACCTCGGCGAAGCGCTCGTGCGCGGCGGCGTCGAGGGGGCCCTTCTGGGCGTCGTCGCGCGACGGTGAGGCGAGGGCCGCCTGCACCTTCAAGAAGACCGCGTACACCTCGAGGAGCGCGACGTCGACGAGGGGGCCCCCTTCGGCCTTCGTTCGTTCGAGCTCGGCCAACGTCTCCTCGAGGTCGTCGCCCTCGCGGTAGGCGTGGCGCACACGCGAGAGGTAACGGTTCTTGGCGTGATCGAAGAGCGTGCCCTGCGCGACGATCGAGGCCATCCCCGCGACGCCGAGCCACGCCCCGCGAGGGCCGAGCTTGCGCGAGAGGGCGCGTGAGATCGCGACGCCCGTCGCCACGCCTGTGACGTAGTCGCTCGCGCCGTCGAGGATGCGCCCGGTGCGCGACGAGGTTCCACGCGCCCGCGCGAGCTGACCGTCGGCGCAGTCGAGGACGCCGTACGCGAGGCCGAGGAAGGCCCCCAAGACACGCGCGTCGCGCCGCTCGCTCGCGGAGAGCGCCGCACCCGCGAGCCCCGTGACGATGCTCGCGACCGTGACCTGGTTCGGCGTGACGCTCGTGGGCAAGAGCGCCTTCACGAGCGCGAACGCCGCGGGCCGAAAGAAGAGGAGATCGAGCGGCGTCTCGACCGCCTGCGGCTTCAGCGTGTCTTCGTAGCGCACCTCGGCCGTCATGTTTCCTCAGCAAAAAGACGAACGAATACGGACAATTGCGAACCTACCGATGCGCCGAGCACGCGCCGCACAAGGCGCAGCCGGAGCGGGTCTTCGCGCCGTCGAGGGTGCGGCGTTTCATCTGGGCCAACGTCTCGTCGAAGACCGCGAGCACCTCGGAGAGAGGTGGCGTGGGCACGTCGGCGAGGGAGGTGCCCGGGAGGGGACGGAACACGACAGGGAGCGGGATGGCGCCCACGTCGGCCACGGCGCGCACGGCCGCGAGCGTGGCCTCGACGGGCTCGAGGCCGATGATGATCTGGCTGCTCACTTGGTCGGGGCCGAGGATCTTCGCGGCGTACCCGAGCGCGTCGAGGTAGCGCTGGCGCGTGATCGCGGCCTTGCCCGGCATGACGCGGCGGCGCACGTCCTCGTCCCAGAGCTCGAGGTTCATCAGGATCGAGGCGAGGCCCGCGTCTTTCAGGCGATCGAGCCAGTCGTCGGTGTCGGGCGCGGCCATCTCGACGCACACGGGGATGTCGACCATGGCCTTGAGCTTCGCGATGCCCTCGGCCTTGTGTTTGGCCGATTTGTCGGGGAAGAGGCGCGTGCCGCCGCCCAAGGTGATCTCGGCGTCGGCGTTCTCTTCGAGGGCGACCTTGCAGACCTCGGCGATGATGGAGACGTCGCGCCACTTCGATTTCTGATCGACCTTCATCGCGCAGAACTGGCACATCATGTCGCCCTGCCAGTAGTCGCAGCCACCTTGGTAGAGCGCCGAGTAGAGGCTCGTGTCGCAGTGCGCGGAGACGACGAGGCTCATCGGGGTGCCGTCGTCGCAGGTGCGCTCGTACCATTTGGGCCACGCGAACGGCACGGCCTCGCAGAGCTCTCCGTCGGCGTCGTGGATGCGGTAGGTGCCGCCTTCGCCGCGACGCAGCTCGAGGGAGCTCTTCTTCACAAACGGCTCGTGCACCGGCGCGTTGACCGCGGTCGAGGCATCTCCGTCGACGAGGCGAAAAAAGCGCCCCTGCGAGAGCCCGGCGCGTTTGTGCCGGTAGTGGTGCTCGTGCGAGAGCTCGCGCCAAAGGTCGTCGTCGATGCGGAGCCCTTCGCAGAAGATGCGGGCCTTCAGCGCCACGAGGCGCGAGGTGATGTCGGCCGACGCAGGGCGCGGACCGAACGGCGCGAACGACGCCATCTCGGGGGCCTTCGGCGCGTTCTCAGGACGCAACATGGGGAGACGTCGTGCTCCCGTCGGGCTCGTGCTCATGCGGTTCCCTCCACACCCTCGCGACGCCCCTCTCGACGAAGCGCGGGCACGTCGCGAGCGTACGCGCGCTCCGGCGAGCTCTGCAAGGCGCCGCACTTGCCGATGTGGGGGAACGTGGGACCCAAAGCTCGAGAGAGGCCGCGTCTGCACAGATGCGCGGGGCGCTCACGCTCGTGAACCAGACGGACACGAGCCACGACACACGCAGGGGCAGCGGGCCACTTGTGCCTTGCCGTCGGGCGCGAGCCTGGCTATCCGAGACGTCACTCCGTACTTCTCGAGGTCCTCATGCGCACCTTCTGGCTCGTCTCCGCTCCCGTTCTCGCCGCCGCCGTCGTGGCCTGTTCGTCGTCCGATCCGCGCGCCGACACGATCGCCAAGCTCACGGGAGACGCAGCCGCCGGCAAGGCGACCTACACGTCCCAGTGCGCGAGCTGCCACGGCGCCGACGCCAAGAGCGGCACGACCGCCAAGAACATCACGGGCGAAAGCAACGCCGAGGCCTACGCCCAGATCCTCGCGGGCGGCGGGGGCATGCCCGCCTTCAGCTCGCTCTCGGACCAGCAAATCGCCAACGTGTGGGCCTACGTGCTCACGCTCAAGTAGACGAGGTTGCGGGCGTTTTCGGAATCGACGCCGAGGGGTCGTTTTCTTCGACGGGAGCGCGCCGTCGGCGCCAAGCTAGGGTCATGGGGAATCCTCTCGTTCGCGCGGCGACGTGGATCGTCTTCTTCGGCGTCTCCGCCTGCGGGGTCACGGAGGCCCCCGGTTCGGTCTGGGTCGATCGCGCGGAGCCGTCGCCACCTTCCGCGTCGGCCCCCTCCGGCCCCCCGATCCAGGAGCCCGCGCCCCCTCCCTTGGGGACGTGCTCGCTCACCGTCGACGGGAAGGACGTCCCGTCCCGAGGCGCGTCGGCGCTCCTCGGGTTCTCGGATTCTTCTGCCCCCACGCTCTCGGTCGCATGCTCGACGTTCGCGGTCGAGGTCGCCGCGAGCGACGGACCGGGTCGCACGTCGGGGACGGCCCGCTACGAGGACGAGCGGGGTCGGGGCTTCCATTCACGGGAGCCGAGCTGCCCGGTGACGTTCGAGCGCCTCGCGATCCGCGATCGCGGCGGCCTCCGCGCGACCTTTCGGTGCGAGGTCGTGAGCGACGGCCTACCGCGCGCGACCCAGGAGGCGCACGTCATCGCGGGGACGATAGACCTCCCCGCGAAACCGGACTTCCCCGCACGCATCGACGTCCCCTCGCCGACGTGCCACTTCGCGATCGCGGGGGCCCTCACGCTCGAGGGCTCCGGGACCGGCTCGAACCTCGGATGCTCTTCGAGCTCGAACGTCACCTCGGTGGCCATCCCCACCGACACGAGCGCAGCGCCGACCTCCGTCACCGTACGAGGCACCTTCTGCCCGACGTGCTCGACCGAGCTGCTCGGCGTCTGTACGACGGCGACGCGCGAGAGCTCCCGCGATGGAACGGCTCGCCGCTCGGGCCAATACTTCGCGGACGTCGTGTGCCCGCGCGTTTCGTACCCCCTCGGGGGCGAGTCGAGCGTGAGCGCGCAGATCGAGGGCACCATCGTCACGCCGAGGTGAGGCCGGTACCTCACGCCAGAGGACGCCGCAGTCCGAGCGGAGGTACGTTCACGCGAGAGATCGGCGGGCCGGCTCACTCCTGCGCGCAGGCCTCGGCGCATGCAGACTGCACACATCGAGCGACCGGCTCCGAAGCCGAGGTCTCGCGCTCGCAGGTCTTCTGGCACGCGAAGAGCGGGACCGAGCAACCGACCTGCGCCTTGCCGCAATAGAAGCCATCGGACGACGGGGGCTCCGGCTCCCGAAGGCACGACACCTGCTCGTCGCACGGTCGGCACCTCGCACACAGGGCCGCGGACCGCGGGACCGACGTCCCTGTGGCCGAGCACAAGAGGCCGCAGGCGCCCACCAAACACGCATCGCACGCGGCGCGATCGCGAACGCGCGGCAAGAGGACGTCCACGGCAGGACCGCAGCGTGCGTCTTTGCATCGATCGACGCTCGTGTCGAAGGGGAGCCTCCCCGGCAGCCTCGTGTAGCTCGTGATGTGGGCGTCGAAGCAGTCGGACGCGAGCACGATGTCGACCGCGCCGAAGTCCATGGCGTCGAGGACGTTCACGCCTCGCAGATCGCGGCCGGAGACCTGAAGGAGATGCGCGGGCAGGCGCACCCTCGAGCTCCCTCCGCCCACGTCCACCGATCCCAGGGGCTCGCGGAGCGCGGCGAACGCGGCGCGCACGAGCGCGTCGTTCGCGGCAGAGAGGGCCGACGCCGTGGGGTCGCTCGCCTCGAGGGTCGCCCGCGCCTCGACCAAGGTGGGTCCTCCGCCCGGCGGGAGCACCACCTCGATCGACTCGTGCGACGCGAAGAGCGCCACGTAGCGGGGCGCGACGACGTCCGTGGTCGCTTCGTCGTGGGTGGTGACCTCGAAGCGGACGGCCGTCCCCGTGGAGCCGAGGCCGACGAGCCCCTCGACCGTGGAGGCTTGGTGGTAGGGCGAGCTTATTGGAGATGGGGCGCCGAAGACTTGCGACTCGGCGAGGATCCGCCCGATGGCGCCTGCCGCGGCCAACGCCGCTTCGACGGAGGCCGCGCGTGGGATGGCCGACACCCCTTCGCGACGAGCTTCGGCCGCCGACTGGAGGGCCGTCTCGATCCGGCGGATCTCGGTCATTCGCCGCGCCAGGCCCGCAGCGAGATGAGACTCGAGCGAGAAGGACGGATCCTCGAGCGCCCCCCGAATGACCTCGAGCTCCTGGGGTGTTGCGACGCGGAGCTTCGCGAGGACCGGCGCAGCTCGAAGCTCCGCTGCGTCGAGGAGCGCTCTCGTCTCTGCCCAAGCCCGGTACGCGAGTGCCCCGAGCACACGCGCTTCACGCTCCGAGACGAGGCTCCCCGAAGCGACGTTCGCCCGCGCGACATCCATCACGGCCGCGACGCTCGCGAGCCAAGCTACGTCGGCGCGTACGAGGAATGGCCAGTTGCCCGTCCCCAACGGCTCGGGGTACGGCCGGGGGTACTGCGCGGTGAGGTCCTTGGCCCGACCGAAGAGGTAGACCTCCTCGGAGAAGAGGCGCGCAGCGAACGCCCCCTGCGCAGCGAGGCGGGGTGCGGAGAGGACCGGCCTCGGAGGGATGGGCGGCGCCGCCGCATCGGACGTGCAGCCCACGAAAACGAGGAGCGGCCCCACGGCGGCCGCAACGCACGAAAAACGCTTCATCGTTCCACCTCAAGTCAAGCTACGGTGCGGGGTTAACCACAATCGATATTCTACGATCATTTTGTCTCATTTCATGGCAAAAATCATCGCGCGATGCGACACTAGGGCGTGCGTTTCGCTCTCGTCACCCTCGTGTGGATCGCGTCGGGATGCACGGGCGGGCCCTCTGCGAGCGCGGGCGACGCGGGTCCTTCGGACGCGGGGGCGCGGCGCGATTCCCCCGACGCCAACGAAGAGGGGCCCATCCCGCCCGCGCCAGAGACACCGGGCTGCGCCATGACGATCGACGGGGACCGCTCCCTCGGCACGGCGAACGTGGCAAGCCTCGGGGTCTCGCTGGACGGGCCATCGCTACGCCTCGTCTGCGCGGAGATCGATCTCGAGATTTCACGGCCGAAGAGCGGAGCGGTCCAGATAGGGACCGCGAATTTCTCCCGACACGGCGCGGAGTACCGCGGCCCGTGCGCCGTCCGGCTCGACAAGCTCGCCGTGCGCGACCGCGGAGGGCTCGCCGCACGGGTGCGCTGCGACCTGCCTCTCGCACGTGTGCTCCAAGCGAGCTCGATGGTCCATCCGCCGACGCGCAGGGTCGAAGGGTACGTCGTCATGCCCAAGGCGAACGCGCTCGCTCCGACGCTCGCGGAGGGCGGCAACTACTTTTGCACCTACGAGACGACCGGCGAATACAGCCTGACGGGGCGGGGACACTCGGTCGCCACCCGCTGCGGAGATGCCTCCTTCGGCCTCGACACCGACGTGCCCTACGCGGCGGTCTACGGCAGCTTCTGTCCTTCGTGCACGACGTACTACGAAGGCTCGTGCACGCGCACGAACGTCGTCCTGAAGGACGAGGCGGCGAAGGTCGTAGCCTCCGACGTGATGTGCGACTTCAGCCACGAGCTCGCGGGGGAGCTCCACGTAACGGCCCACCTCGAAGGGCCGATCGTCACCACTCCCTAGCCCACGCAGACCGGTCCCAGGGCGTTTTGCCTGTCGAGCCCCGCGCCGCTACTTGATGCCGCGCGTGAGGAGCTTGTCGATGAGGTTCTTCGAGTAGCCGGAGAGCTCGCGGAAGACGACGCCCATGCCGTCCTTCTCGAGGCGGACGACCTCGCCCTCGCCTTGGATCGTCTCGATGTCGTCCATGATGACGGTGAAGTGGAGGTTCACCTTCGTGCCGATGGGCAGGGGCTTCTGGGCGCGAATGAAGACGCCGGTGCGCGAGATGTTCGTCACGTACTCTTGGATGAACGAGTCGAACGACTCGAACTCCTTGTTGATGGTGACGCGCTCGTTCTCGCGCTTGTCGTCGTCACGGGCCTCAGGGGCGTTCTTCTCGGTCACGAAGGCACCTCACTTGCCGGCGATATCGAATTGCTCGAGGTGGTACTCCTTGCGGGGCACGACCAATATCTTGCGCATGAAGCGGTTCTCGGCCTCGGCCACGGCCTCTTTTTCGGAGCCGTTGAGCACGTCGGCCACGGCAGGATGGGCGTTGACCACCACCGAATACCCGGGGAGATCCCGGTGCTTACGGCGGACTTCGCGGATGATCTCGTAGGCGATCGTCTCTTTGCTTTGGAGCTGACCGGTGCCGTCGCAGTAGAAACACGGCTCGTGCAAGAGGCGCCCGAGGGACTCGCGCGTACGCTTGCGGGTCATCTCGATGAGGCCAAGCTCCGAGATGCGGTTGAGCGTGGTCTTGGCCTTGTCCTTCTGGAGGAGATCCTCGAGGGTGCGGCGCACCTTCTCGCGGTTCTGCGACTTCTCCATGTCGATCAAGTCGAGGATGATGAGGCCACCGATGTTGCGGAAGCGGAGCTGGTAGGCGATCTCGTTGACGGCCTCGAGGTTCGTCTTGAGGATCGTCTCCTCCATGTCCTTCGAGCCCTTGCCCACGAAGCGACCGGTGTTGACGTCGATCGCGGTGAGCGCCTCGGCCTGATCGATGATGAGGTAGCCACCCGAGGGCAGCGGCACCTTGCGGGAGAGGGCGCGGCCGATCTCGTCCGAGATGCCGTACGCGTCGAAGATGGGCTCCTCTTCGTCGTAGTAGAGGACGTCTTTGACGCGGTCGGGGGCGAACATCTCGACGAAGCGGCAGAGGCGCTCGTACTGGTAACGATCGTCGACGACCACCTGCTCCACCTCGTCGGTGAAGAGGTCCCGGGCGACCTTGAGCACGAGATCGAGCTCGCTCATGAGGAGGTTCGGGGCCTTGCCCGCGGTCTCCTTCTTCTTGGCGATCTCACCCCAGAGGCGGACGAGGTAGCCCACGTCTTGTTTGAGCTGCTTCTTCGTGAGGCCCTCGGCCACCGTGCGCACGATGAGGCCGCCGCTCGGGGGCTTCATGCCCTCGATGGCCTCGCGGAGGCGCGCGCGCTCTTTCTCGGAGCCGATGCGCTTCGAGATGCCGATGTGCTCGACCGTGGGCAGGTAGACGACGTAGCGGCCAGGGAGCGAGATGTGGCTCGAGCAGCGCGCGCCCTTCGTGCCGATCGGGTCTTTGGTGACCTGAACGATGATCTCTTGGCCTTCGCGCACGACCTCGCGGATGGGCGTGGTCTTCGAGATGCGGCCAGGCGCGTTTTTGTCGATGCGCTCGCCACGATCGCCACCGCGACCGCCGCGCGACTTGCCACGATCGCCGCCGCGATCGCCGCCGCTGCGCTCACCGCCCCCACGCTCGTTCGTGCGGCCACGCGCGCGCCCACGGCGACGGCGCCCACGGTCACGGTCGGCGGCTCGCGCCGGAGTGGGCGCGCGAGGGACGGGCTCGCCGGGATCACTCACGGTGAACCCGGGCAGGTCACCGGCGAAGTCGTCGTCGCCGTCGTCGCTCTTTTCGGCGTCCGTGGCGTCGTCGTCGTCGTCGTCGCTCGTCGTCGTCGTCGTCACTCGGGGAAGGCGCGCCCTTGCCCACGGCGACGTCGGCCTCGGGTGTGACGAGCGTGGCGCGAGCGTGGACGTCGACGCCCGACTCTTCGGCCTCGGGGATCGCGTGCGCAGAGCCCTCACCACGCGGCTCGGTGAGCACCGCGTCGCTGTCGGGCGATTCGGGGAGGAGCTCTCGCGAAGACTCGCCCGCGACGCCGGGGGCCGAAGCCTCGACGATGAGGGGAGCCGACTCGTCGCCCAGGTCGGGAGCCGAGGGGAGCTCGAGCTGCGAGGCGAGCGCCGGGAGAACGGCGGGACGGCCCACGTCCCCGAGATCGGGTGCGGACTCGTCGGCGCGCGGGGGAGCTTCGGGAGACACCGCCGTGACGGGCGCGCGCTCGAGCTCCGCGGGGGCCTCGGCGGCCTCGGGCTCGTCGGCCTCGTCCTCGGAGACGCGCGTCTCTTCGCGGGCGTGTTTTCGACCGCCAGCGAGATAGGCGTCGAAGTCGTCCGGGCGGATGAGGTCTTCGACGTGGAGGAACGACGCGCGCTCCTGGCCGATGTCGATGAAGGCGGCTTGGAGACCGGGGAGCACGCGCGTGACCTTGCCGAGGTACACGTTGCCGACCGTGCTGGCGGCGGAGCCTTTTCGTTCGATGTGGAGCTCTGCGATGATGCCGTCTTCGATGAGGGCCGCCCGCGTCTCGCGGACGTCGCAGCTTACGACGAGGATATTCTTGGCCATGGGAGGGACGCTCGGTTCGATACGAGCGCCGCGGCTGAGCGGCGAGACTTCGTCGGGGGAATCGGGTGAGCGCCGAGAGCCTGCATTCCTTCGCGCGCGCTGTCTTCTTGCGCGGACACGTCGCCCGAGCTCGCCGTTCGGCGAGGTGGGCGCGCCGCCGGCATGGGCCGCGGCGAGGTGTGGAGGACGGTGAGCTGACCCATTCGTTCGAGAGGTCCCGAGCTCGGGCCCCGGCATGGGCCGAGGACGCGCGACGCCCGTGGATGACGTGAAAGACCCCGGGAACCCCCCGGGACCGCAGACAGTGCCACCGCGGCAAATGCCAAAAGTGGCGAAAAGACTTTGGTTTCTGGCCGAAGCTACGCCGCGAGCGCAGAACCTACAAAAGACGATAGTGGAACCGTCGGCCCCTGGCCAGCACTACCGTGCGTCGCCGACGCCTCCGTCCAAGGGCCCGGAACTACGAAGGAGTTGGTCGTCGAGCTGCCCCTGTCGGGTCGCCGCGGGGCCGCGGCAGCTCCGCGTGAGTGGAACCCTCGGGTCGACGTAGACCGGGCCGCTCCGCGCGAGGCACGCCGCGGCGTCTCCCCGCCGGCAGGCCGCGTCTCGATCGTGATCCGTGACATTTCGGGTACTTGGCGCCAACGTCGGTCGCCCTTTCACCTCGTTTGGGTCCTGTCCGGCGTCGACCGCGGCGAGGTTCTGCGCGAACCACGTGTCGAGCGGTACGGGCCGCGGCCGCTCGGACCGTGCCCCACACCCGACGGCCGCAGCCAGAGTCACGAGGACGAGACGAGGTCTCACGATCGATGGACGCCCGACCCACTCCTTCCCATGGGTCAGCGTTTCGGCGGAACGACCTTCTTCGGCGTGGCCGCGTCGGTGGCCTCGGCGGCGGTAGGCGGCGCGCCGTAGATGATGGCGAAGGGGGCGCCCGCGTCGAGCTCGGGAGGGGGAGCGGCTCCGTACGGAGCGACGATGCTCTCGGTGGTGGGGCCGGCGTCCCTCGGAGGTGGAGGCGGCGCGCCGTACACGTCCCCCTTGGTGACGCACCCCATGAGGGAGGTGAGCGCCAGGCCGCCGAAGACGAGCGCCGCACGCGACGCGCTGTCGACCGCGGTCCGCTCTTCGACGACCACGAACGTGGCCCCGCAAAAGGGGCACGCCCCGCTCGACGGGCGGAAGTGGCGGTCGCAGGCGGCGCACAGGAGCAGGCTCACGGTACGCGAGCATACCCCTTTTCGACGTGGAGGCGAGCCCACGGATCTCGGCGACGCGGCCGGGGGACTTTGCTAGAGGGGCAGTCGTGGGCGCACAATGGAAGCAGAAGCATCGCGAGGCCGCGGCCGCCGCGAAGGGTAAAATCTTCACCAAGCTGGCGAAGGAGATCGCCGTCGCGGCCAAGAACGGCGCCGATCCGGCGATGAACGCGACGCTGCGCATGGCGATGGAGGCCGCCCGCAAGCAGTCGATGCCTCGCGACACCATCGAGCGCGCCGTGAAGAAGGGCGCCGGGCTGCTCGACGGGCCCGTCAACTACGAGACCGTGACCTACGAGGGTTTCGCGCCGCACCAGGTGCCGATCATCGTGGAGTGCCTCACGGACAACCGGAACCGAACCTCCGCGAACGTCCGGCAGCTCTTCAAGAAAGGGCAGCTCGCGGCCTCGGGCGCCGTCTCGTGGGACTTCGCCCGCCTCGGGCTCGTCGAGGCCAAGGGCCCCGCCGGCGCCGATCCCGACGAGGCCGCGCTCGAGTGCGGCGCCGACGATCTCGAGCCCGGCGAGGACGGAGCGACGAGCTTCTACACGCAGCCCTCCGACGCAGACACGGTCTCGAAGGCGCTCACGGAGAGGGGCTGGTCGGTCGAGAAGGTCGGGCTCGTGTGGAAGGCCAAGAACCCTGTTTCGCTCGGAGAGGCCGAGCGCGGCGAGGTCGAGGCGTTCCTCGGCGCGATGGACGAGGACGACGACGTGCAGAACATCTTCGTCGGCCTCGCCTGAAGCCTACGACGCGCGGACGAGCGCGGCTCTGCGGGATCGCCGCGGAGGCTCGACGTGCCTCGCGCGTGCAGGTCAGGGGCCGGCGTCGTCCGAGAGGGTGCGCGCGAAGAGCGGCCTCGGCTGGCCCATGGGGTCGCTCGGCGATCGAAACATCACGTGCCGGCCTCGAACGAGCGCGACCGCGACGAGCACGCTGACGATCGCGACGAGCACACCCGACTCGCCCGTGAGCACGTTGCTCGTGTGAGCCGAGTCGCCTCCGGCCGTGAAGCCGTCGAAGGTGCCTTGAATGACCGCGTTCCACGCCGCGTGAAAGAGCACGGCGGGCCACACGCTCCCCGACGCGAGACGGCTGTAGGCCGCCAAAGCTCCGCCACCGACGATCGAAGCGAAGAAACACCCGACGGACAGCGCGGGACGAGGCCCGGCGGCGTACACGCCTGCAGCGATGAGCGGCGCATGCCATAGCCCCCAGACGAACGTGCTCACGAGGACGGGGTACGGCACCTTGGCGTCGACGAGGCGCGTGAGCATGTACCCTCGCCAGCCGAGCTCCTCCCCGGCCGCCGTGATCGCCGAGAGCACCGTGCCGAGCGTGAGGTTCAAGACGAGGGACACGACGAAGCGAAGGCCCGCCGGGGTGTGCGAGAGGCCGAAGGTCGCCATGGCCTTGGGGGAGAAGGGCTCGATCCCGGAGGCCCACGCCGCACCGTACGCGAGCGCTCCCACGAGCACCGGCGAGAGCCAGGCGACGAGCAGGGGACGAGCGAGCGGCGCCTTCGGGCCCTCGTGCCCCTTGGGAGCCCGGAGACGGAACGACACGTCTCGCGCCCCTTCGCGGAGCGCGACGCGTGCGACGAACATGGCCAACGCCGGGGTCCACATGAGCGCGAGCACGAGCCCCGGGTGATCGGAGATCGTGCCCCCCGAGGTCGCGATTTTCCACTCGATGACCGCGCTCAACGGTACGACCACGGCGAAATAGAGGCCTAGGCCGCGCCGAGCGCGCGACACACGATCGTCGGAGGTCATGGCCCCCAAGTAGCCCGAGTCACCCTCGAAATTTCAGGCTATTTCGCCTTTGCCATATCGGCAAGGATCCTCGTGCACTCGTCGACCCACACGTCGCGTGCGAGCTCGTCCTTCCAGCGATCGAGGCGCGCGCGGATCTTCTCGTCGGTCGGCGCGGGTCCGGCCGCGGGGCTCGCCGCGAGGGCCTCGACCTCGAGCACGACCTTCCGATCCTTGCGCTTCGGATCGACCTTCTCGAGCTCGGCCTTGGCGGCCTTCTTGGCGTCTTGCCAGGCCTTGCGCTCGAGGGGCTCGAGGGTCTTGTCTTTGCGTGCGCCGAGGATACGAGCGAACTCGGCGACGGCGGCGAGCTCGGGGCTCGCTTTGGTGCGGGCCTCGCTGGCGCTCGCGAGCTCGGGCGCCTTCCACGTGTGGGGGAGCTTCGTGTAGGGGGCGCTCTTGATCGAGGTCCACGGGATGGCGTGGTAGAGCGTGCGCTCGCCCGAGTCGACGAACGAGGTCGGATCGGGGAGGAGCACGTCGGGCACGACCCCCTTCAGCTGGGTGGAGCCGCCGCTCACGCGGAAATACTCCTGCACCGTGAGCTTGTAGAGCCCGAGCGGCTCTTTGCCCTTGGCCTGCATACGATCGAGATCGAGCACGGCCTGCACCGTGCCCTTGCCGTGCGTGGCGCTCGTCCCGACGACGACCGCGCGTTCGTAGTCTTGCAGGGCGCCCGCGAGGATCTCGGCCGCCGAGGCGCTGAACCGATCCACGAGCACGACCACGTTGCCCGAGAACGAGACCGACGGATCCGTGTCGGCGAGGACCTCGATCTTGCCGTCCGAGTCCCGCGTCTGGACGACGGGGCCCTGCGGAATGAAGAGCCCGCTGATGTCCCGCGCGTGCGTGAGGAGCCCGCCGCCGTTGCCGCGCAGGTCGAGGACGAGCTGCGTGACCTTCTTCTTCTGGAGGGCCGAGAGGATCGCGCGGACGTCGTCCGTCGCGTTGCGCTCGCCAGGTTTGCCGCGCCCTCCGACGTCTCCGTAGAAGCCTGGAAGATACACGTATCCGACCGGCTCGCCGTTCTTTCCGGAGCGTACGACGGCGCCCCGCGCGTAGGTCGCTTCGATGCGGATGACGTCGCGGGTGATGGAGATGGTCTCGATCCGTCCGTCGGCCTTCTTGACCGTGAGCACCACGATGGTGCCCTTGGGCCCGCGGATCATCGAGACGACCTTGTCGATCGGGAGATCGGTCGCGTCGACGGGATCTTTGCCCTCTTGAGCGACCGCCAAGATGAGGTCCCCAATCTCGAGCTTGCCCTGCTGCCAGCTCGCGCCGCCCGGGACGAGATCGTGCACCACGATGTAGTGGTCCTGCTCGCGGAGCGTCGCGCCGATCCCCTCGAGCTTGCCGGTGATCGCGATGTCGAAGTTCGCCTCTTGGGCGGGCGGCATGTACGTCGTGTGCGGGTCGAACACGGCGTTCACGGCGTTCAAGAGGTTCTCGGCGGGCTCGAGCTTCTCGGTCACCTTGAGGCGCGTGAACTGCGTCTCGTAGCGGGTCGCGAGCTCCTTACGAATCTTGGCCTCGCGCCCCTCGAACGTGGCGGGGATCTCGCCGAGCGCGCGCTCCGCGATCGCCTCGCGTTTGGCCTCGTCCGGGTCCTTCGGCTTTTTGCTCTCGTCCTTCGGCTTCGCGCGAGACTCGAGGATGTCCTCGAATTGTTGATTCCTCTCGAGCACTTGCAGCTTCAGGAGGGAACGCCATCGCGCCTCGAGCTCGGCCTCCGTCTTGCAGAATACACGCTTTTTCGGGTCCGTCTCGAACGAGTCGGACGTGGTGAAGTCGAGCGGCTTCTCGAGGAGGGTCTTGACGAGCTTGGCGACCATCGCGCGACGCTCGGCGACGAGGGCCGCCCCCTTTCGCGCGACCACGAGGTTGCCCTCGCGGAGCTCGTTGTCGATGTCGTTCTCGAAGCGCGAGAGCTTCTGCACGTGGCCCTCGAGGAAGAGCACCTTGCCGCCGTCGAGCTCCTCGACGAGCTTCTGGAAGGCGTCGCGCGAGAGCGCGTCGTCGATGGGCTTTCGGAGGACGTGCTGCTTACCGAGGAGCGCGAGCGCCGCGTCGGCCAAGATGGGCTCGCGCGGATCGGCAGGAACCTCGGGGAGCTCGTTGTCGACGACGAGGGTCGACGCCGAGGCCGTGGGCGGCGACGAGGTGGAGGAGCCCTTGGGTGGCGTCCCGGATTTCGCGGAGCCGCACGCGGCGACGAGGATCGAGACGAGGACGAGAGGGAGGGCTTTTCTTCGCACGTGCCGATCCTAACGCGGAACGCGCGCAAAAGTGGAACGCGGGGCCGTGGGTAGGCGCAAAAAAGAGAGCGCGACCGAGCCGGTTCTTTTCCGCCGAGGGGACGGGAAGAAAAGCGACGAGGCGCCGGTTGTCCGCCTCCCCGAAGCCACCCTCCCCGCCCGCAGCCACCTCGGATGAGGCTCCGGCGCGGGGGCATCAGGGGGAGGAGCCGTTGCGATCGAGCCACGAGAGCAGCTCGCTGACGCTCCCCGTGGCGAGCGCGACCGTGCTGTCGGCGGCGCCGTAGTAGAGGTTGATGCTGTCTCCGTCGGCGCCGAGGGTGTACCCGCACGGGAAGGCGACCATGCCGACGTCGCCCTCTCGCTCGTAGGGTGCCTCCGGGCCGAAGATCCAAGAGTCGCCTCGCGCGAGCAGCACGGACGGCGCGTCGTGGGCGAAGAGGGCGAGCCCGAGCCGGTAGAGCGCCCCCGAGCACGTGTGGCGCACGCCGTGGTAGAGCATGAGCCAGCCCCGCGGGGTCTCGATGAGCGGCGGAGAGAGGCCGACCTTGTTCGCGTCCCACCAGGCGCCCTTGCGGGCGGTGAGCATCAGCGTGTGCTTGCCCCAGTTGCGGAGGTCGGGGGAGAACGAGATCCAGACGTGCGCGCCCGTGTCGTGCATCGGCCGGTGCACCAAGGCGAAGCTGCCGTCGATACGATGGGGGAGGAGCGCGCCGTCTTTGTCGTCGGGCGGCATGACGAGACCGAAGCGCTCGAACGTCCGAAAATCCTCGGTGAGCGCGAGCGCGAGGCCGGGGCCGCTCTTGCCGAACGCGGTGTAGGTCACCGCGTACTTCCCGAGCTCGGGGACGAACGTGATTCGCGGATCCTCGATTCCCCACAGCTCCTCCGGGTAGTGATCCGGGTCGGCCATGAGCGTGGGCTCGCGATCGATGACCCACCCATCGATGCCATTGGCCGAGCGCGCGGCGCAGAGGTGCGAATGCCCACGTCGGTCCTCGACGCGGCAGAGCAAGAGGGTAGTCCCGTCGGCGAGGCGCGTCGCCCCCGGGTTGAAGACGGTGTGCACCGGATATGGCCAGTCGTCCGCCGTGAGGATGGGGTTGCGACGGTGGCGATGGAGGAGCGTTTCGTAGCGGCGAGTCACGGACATTCGACGGGTTACCTTCTCTCGATGGGCGAACGGGATTCTCGAACGGCGGCGCGGCCGTCCTTTGGTCGGGGCCCGAACCAGGAGGTGGGGCAGCATCGGGCTTCGCCTCGGGCGCGGAGGATCGGGTCCTCCGAGGGAGAGCTCAGGAGACCTCGGCGATCGCGGACGGAGAGGGGGACCGCCGGCTGGGGCTCGACCCCTCGCGAGACGCGCCGAGCGCGAGGCTCAAGGAGTCGACCATTGCCCATCCGCGATCGCCGCACCATGCGGGGGCGGCGGGGCCGACCTTCCACGAGCGAGCTCGACGCGATCGGCCGCGCGCATCTCGGCGAGCGCGAGCAAGAACGAGAGCGTCGACTCCGCCCCTTGGTTCTCGTTGGGGCGGTCGGCGTGGAGGCCGTCGCGACAGCCGCCGGTGCTCGGGTCGAAGAGCGAGGTGTGGAGCCGGTTCTCACCGAAGAACCAACCCATGGCGCGTGATGCGTGACGCCCCCAGAGCTCGTCCCCCGTGACACGACGCGCGTCGAGGCACGCCGACACCATCGTACAAGCCTCGACGGGCTGTTGGTCGAAGAGGGCCATCGCCCCCCCCGAGCGGAAGAAGCCATTCGTGCCGATGGGGGAGAAGTGCCCCTGATCCGAGCGTTGGACACGAGCGAGCCACGCGAGCGAGCGGAGCCCTGCGGCCGTCATGTCGGGCCGACCGACGCGGGCGCCCGAGACGAGGAGCGCCTGGGAGAGCCGTGCGTTGCAGTACGTCGCCGAAGATTCGAACCATGGCCACTCTTCGGTCGCGACCGAGAGGTACATGGCGAGGAGGCGATCGGCGAGCGCGTCCCGGAGGGCCTCGACGCTCGTCTCTCCCTGAAATGCCTTTAAGTACTCGTCGATACCCAAGAGCGTATAGGCCCATGCCCTCGGGCTCGTCATCGGGGTCACGGCGGGGAGAGACGCGTGAAACAAGTCGCCCGCGAGCCTCCTTCGCGCCCCCTCGGGGGAGCGCCCGACGACCGTGCCTAGCGCCCATACCGTGCGGGCGTGGCTGTCGTCGGAGCCGACCTCGTCGACCCAGCGGCGATCGAAGGTCATGAAATTACGGAAGCGGCCGTTCGTCCCGTCGAAGGCATAACGTACGAAGGCGAGATAACGATCGCCGAGCGACCGAACGAGCCGCTCGTCTTCGGTGCCGGCCTCTTCGAGGTGAGCGACGAGGAGCATCGCCCGCGCGTTGTCGTCGACACAGTATCCGTCTTCGTAGCGGGGTACGTTGTAGGCGGCGTGTTGGATGAGCCCGGTGTCGTCCGTCATGGCGCGGAGGTGGGACAAGTCGGGAGATGGCAGCTCGGCCGGGCGACGACGCAGCGTCTTCGCTTGGAACGATGCGCGGAGGCGCCCTGCGTGCTCGACGCGCGCGCGCTCGAAGGTCCGCACGTACGACCGCGCGACGGCAGGCCACTGCATGTGGCGCCCATACTTCGCGGCGCGCTCTCGCATTCGCTCTCGTTCGACGTCGTCGGAGAGCAGCTCGACGACCGCGCGGGCGATGGCCGCGGGATCACGCCACGGCACGAGCACGCCGCGATCGTGCGCCAAGAGCTCTTGCGCGTAATGGTACGGCGTCGAGATGACGGCGCGGCCCGAGCCCACGGCGTAGGCCAGAGTCCCCGAGGTGATCTGCTCGGGTTTCAGGTAGGGAGTCACGTAGATGTCGGCCGCGGACAGGAACTCGGCGAGCTCGGCTTCGCTCACGAACCTGTCGTGGAAGATCATGTTCCCGTCGACCCCGAGCTGCTTCGCGCGGCTCTCGAGCATGAGCCGGTACGTCTCGCCGTGCCTCGCCTTGACGTGCGGATGGGTGGCCCCGAGCACGACGTAGACGATATCCGGGAAGCGCTCCACGATGTGCGGGAGCGCCTCGATGACGTTCTCGATGCCTTTGTCGGGAGACAAGAGCCCGAAGGTGAGGACCACCTGCTTTCCCTCGACGCCGAGCCTATCTTTGCTGCGCGACGCCTCGGGTACGACCGGTATCCCGTGCGGCACGAGATCGATCTTCTCGTGAGGGACGCCGTGCACCTCCTCGAGGAGCGCGCGACCACGCTCGCTCATGACGACGACCCTCGCCGAGAGCGAGAGCACCTCGTCCATGACGGCCTTGTGCACGGGCCCGGGCTCGCTCAAAATCGTGTGGAGCGTCGTGACGGCGGGCATGCGGAGCTCGCGCATGAGCGCGAGGAGGTGCGAGCCGGCCTTCCCTCCGAAAATGCCATATTCGTGCTGAATCGAGAGGACGTCGGTCGGGTTGACGTTCAGGTAGTCGGCGGCGCGACGGTACGAGCCTACGTCGGTCTCGGCGATCTCGAATCGCACCCTCTCGGGATAGGCGTGCACGCGCCCCGGATCGTTCATGGCGACCACGAAGCAGTCGACGTCCGGGCGCTCCTCCGCGATCGCGCTAGAGAGGTGATGCGAGAACGTCGCGATACCGCAGAGGCGGGGCAAATGTGTCCCGAGCATCGCGATCCGACGCAGCGGTTCGATCGAGGACGAATCGAGCAAATGGTTCATGCGCCTCCCGCCGAGCGCACCCGCCCACGGCGCGAAACGCGACGTACGACGACCGAACCAGGAATGGCACTATGGGCTTCGCAAACGAGAAAAGCAACGGCTCGCCCCCAATTCGTCGAATGCGCTCTCGAGGGCCCTGTACCGTGCAATCGGCGCGCGAGGAGCGCCGCGTGGGGTGCACGAGGCGCGGTGAGGTCATCCCCCACGAGCGCCACGTACCTCCGCTTCGACGCCGAAAGACGCGCGTCCAGCGCGATCGTCGCGTGACACGTGCTCGGCGAAGGGGGCGAGGGCGGGCTCGGAGAGCGCCGCGTCGGGGTCGACCAGGACGACGAGGTGGTCGCGGGCGCGGCTCGTGGCGACGTGAAGGAGGTGCGGACGTTCGGCGAGCCAACGGAGATGACGCCTCGCCGTCGCCGCCACCGAGAACACGACGACGCGACGCTCGCCACCCTGCAGGCGGTGCACGGTGCTCACCAGCACTCCCCCCTCTGGACGAGACCTCGCGCGAAGAGCTCACGCTCGATGCGCGCGCACTGCCCGACGAACGGGGTGAGCACGGCGAGGTCGGACGGGAGGATCCCGTCGCGGAGCAGCGCGTCGACGAGGCCGACGGCGACGGCGACCTCGGCTTCGTTCACGACGCCCTCCGGAGCTCGCTCCCCTCGCCCCGGCACGCCGATCGTCACGACCGGAGCGACGAGGCGCGACGAGACGTCGGAGAGCGAACGCGGCTCGGTGCGGACGTCGAGGGAGTATCCACTCCACCGCGACGCGAGCTCCACGATCGGGCGCTGCGAGCGAAAGTGCTCGACGAGCGTGACGTGGGCGCGCGCGCGCGGCTCGGCCACGGCTTGGGCCGACGTGACCGCCTCGGCGCTCATGCGAAACCCTTGGATTTTCGCGGCGTCGAGCCCCTTGGCGAGGCGCTCGTCGACGCGAGGGTCGAGCGTGTACACGGGCGGGAGCTGGGCCGTGTCCCCGGTGAACATGGCCCTCCTCGCGCGCGCGAGCGCCGGGACGGCGTACACGGGCGCACATTGCGCGGCCTCGTCGACGACGAGCCGATCGACGACCTCCTTGTCGAGCGGGAAGCTCGTGCGCATCGACAAGAGCGTGCATCCCGCGATCGGGAAGAGCGGCGCGAGCTCGAGGAGCGCTTGAGGGAGCGGCTTCGCGCGAGCCCCGCGCCCGTCCCCCACGGCTCCGAGGGCCGTCGTGAGCCGCTTCGAGAGCTCCTGGCGGTGCTCGCGGGCCCACGCGTCTCTCACGAGGAGCGCGGCTTCGTAGAGGTCCGAAGACGGCGCGGGCGCGTGCAACGCGGTGGTGGGCGCACGCCGGAGCTCTTCCTCGATCTCCAGGAGCTCGAGGCGCGACGAGGGGAGAGCGAGCGCGTTCGCCAGGTCGTCGAGGCGCCCGACCACGGCCCGGAGCCCGGCACTTTGGGACTCGGCGCTCTCACGAGCGCGGCTCGCGTCGAGCGGACCACAGGGCAGCGCGAGGCCGAGGGCCGAGAGCACGGGCGCGAACCGCGGGGAGCGTAGCTCGTTGGCGCGTGCCCATTTTTCGCACGCGCGCTCGACGGAGGCCCGCGCGCCCTCGAGGTGGAGGCGAACGAGCGCATCGGCGGCCTCGGCGTGCTCCGCGAGCGCGCTTCGTGCCGCGGCGACCAGCGACACGTCGAGCTCCGACAGAGGGACGGGGGAGGCTTCGGCGCGAGCCACGAGCGTTCGAAGCGCGGCGGCGCGGCGCTCGAGCTCCCCTCGACGCGACAGGCGCTCACGCTCCGCGGCAGCCGCGGCGACACGAGCCCGCTCCGCCGCCCGAACGGGCTTTGCGAGGTCCTCGAACGCCGCGCGCGCGCGCTCGAGCGACATGACGCCAGGCGAGGACAAGGCCGCGCCGGCCGTGGCGAGCGCGTTCGCGGTGACCTCGGCGAGGGACCGCCGATTGCCGAGCCGGAGAGCGAGCGGGATCTCCGGAGAGCCGACGAAGGGGGCGAGGGCGTGATCGACCGCCGCGTTGTTCGTGCTCGTCACGACGAGGGGCCAGGGCGCGGAGCGGCGCGGGGCCTTGTCCCACTGGCCGGACAGGGCACACGCGACCACCGTCTGCGCGGCAACCACGTGGAGCAACGCGGTCTTCCCGCAGCCCGGGGGCCCGCACACGGAGACGAGATCCGAGCTCCCCTCGAAGGCGCGCGCCGCGGCGAGCTGCGAAGATGTGGGCGAGATGCGTCCACACGACCACACCGGTGCATCGTGGGGTGGCGCGGCGGGCGCGCCGAGGTACACGGCGAGCGGACCTCGCGCGGGCGCGACGTCGTCGAGGAGGGCGCGGAGGTCCGTGCGGAGGCTGCTCGTGGGATCGCCGCGGGGAGGCAGCATCGCGATGCCGTGGGGAAACGCCCGGAGCCCGCGGCTCGGTGGTGCCCTCCGGCTCGCCGCGAGCGTGAGCGCGTCGAGGTCTTTGGCGGTCACGTCGGACGTGTCCTCCGGAGGGGCTTCGAGCTCCTCCTCGGACGTGCTCTCCCCCTCCCCGCCGAGCTCGAGGGCGCGCGTCGCGGCACGAACGAGGGCGCCGAGGCCGTACCGCGAGGCACGCGCGACCGAGGCGAGTGTCCCGCCGTCGAGGCCGAAGAGGTAGTGCCAGACTCCACCATGGATGCCGTACGAAGCCTCCTCGTCGAGCTCGAGCACGAGCGCGGTGGGCAGCGTCATGGGGACACCGTCACGGGCGGCGCGGGGGAGGCGCCAGGCGGTATCTCCGACGGTCCAAACCGCCCGACCTCCGCCGACGGAGAAGAGCGGTGCGGCGCGGCTCGCGCCCTGCTGCACGTAGGTGACCAGCGGAAAACCGAACGTCAGCGACTCGTCGGACTCGACGGACTGGTACGTGGCGTGCGCCTCGAAGAGCGGCGCGGCACGCGCGGGAATGGGCTCGAGGCGGAGCTGCGACGCGGCGCCGAGCACGAAGTCGGTGGCGTCGTCGGCCGAGTCGGAGAAGAGACGCAGCGACAGCGCGGCGCCATCCGGCGCGGAGGATCGGAGGATCGGGTGGGGAGCGAACACCTCGCCCATGATCCGCGGCGGCGGAGCGACGCTCGCCTGCTCGCGCGCCATCTCGTCGAGGGCGCGAAGGCCGTAGCGCAGCGGATCGAAGGCACGAGAGGAGCTCAAGGGGCCGCGCACCATACTCGACTCGCGTCACGCGAGCCCGAGCTACCGGCAGGCGACCGTCAGAAGGCGAAGCCGACCGTTCCGTCGACGTGAATGCCGGCCGTATAGAACGACGGGGGCGCGTCGGTGCCCACGCGGGCGTAGTGGAGCTGACCTCCGACGCCGAGCGAGAGGTGCACGACATCGCCGAACAAAAACGCGTACCCCGCCGCGGCGCCCAGGGCGAAGGCTCCTCCGGTGCGAGCCTCGCCCTGCGACGTGCCCCTCACCACGGCGCCTTGGGCGAAGGGCGAGATCCACACGCCCCGCGGGGCATGATCCGTAAAGAAGAAGTAGGGCCTCACGCGGAGCATGGCGCCGCGGATGTCTCCGACCTTGTCGGTGACCGTCCAAGGGTCGTAGAGGCCGCCCGACACCGACAGCGCCACGTGGTCGGAGAGGGTACGCTGGTAGCCGAGCGCGATGACGTGGAGCCCGAGGTCGGCGAGCACGACGTTCTTCGGCACGCTCGCCGAGGGGCGCGTCGCTTCGGCCTCCGCGGCGCGGGCGCGCGTGGGTGCGGACACGAGGAGGGCGAGAAGGGCTACGGCGACGGCTCGGCGCATCCCGTCTCATCTCACGTTTCGCGCCGCAGCGTCCATGAGCAGTTCGGCGCCCCCGATGCCAGGTTTCCCCCGAGCCCGGAGCGACGACGGGACGAGCGTCTTCACCGTTGCGGTGGGCCGAACGAGGCGCAAAAATGCGGCCATGAACGACGAACTGAAGGCGCTCCTCGAGAGGGGCGACACGGACGCTGCCCTCGCGCTGGCCACGAAGCGGCTGGCGGAGGCGCGCTCGGGCGGTGACGACGCCTCGCTCGCGTTGGCGCTCATCGACGACGCGCGAGCTCAGATGGCCCACGGAGACCGGGACGAAGCCGTGATGACGGTGGACGAAGCCATCTCGCGGGCTCGCAAGGGCCTCGGCCCCAAGGACGCACGCTACGCCGAGGCGCTCGAGCTCGGCGGAGAGATCGCGGCGGCCGCGAGCATGCCGAACGCCGCGGACGCGCGCTTCCGTGCGGCGATCGAGGTGCTCGAGAGCGCGGGGATCGCGGGCGCACCGCTCGCGCACGCGCTCCTCCAGCACGGGCTCTTTCGGCGCTCGCAGGGCGACGCCGTCGGGGCGGTGCGCGCGTTCTCCGCGGTCGTGACGCGCGCCGGGGAGGATCCCGAGGCGCGCGCGTTCGGAGCGACCGCGCTCACCGAGATGGGGTTCGTGGTGCTCGACGAAGGTCAAGTGGCATCGGCGCGTGAGGTCGGCGATCGCGCCCTCGAGGTCTTCCTGTCGCTCGGGCGCGCACGGCGAGTCGAGGTCGCCGACGCGATGGCGCTCGTCGGGCTCGCGGCGCTCCGCCAGGGAGAGCCGTCGACCGCGAGGGACTTCTTGGAGACCGCGTGCGAGGTCTATCGAGGGACGAAGGCGCCCGCGGGTGGGCGGCGCGCCCTCGCACATCACCACCTGGGGCGCGCGCTCGCAGCGCTCGGGGAGAAGGCCGCGGCCCGCGCGGCGCTGCTCGACGCCATCGATCTCTACCGCGAAGGCAGCGGAGAACGGATCGCGATCGAGCAAGAGGTGCTCGACCTCGCGCGAGGCTGACGGAGCGAGACGCGACGACCGGAGAGCGAAGTGATCGAGGAGCGCGCTCACGTATGCGTCCGCACGACATGTGCGGTGCGGACGCACGTTCCGTCACGTCATCGAGGAGCCGTGGGCGCGGCAGGCTTCGCGCCACTCGGCGCGGCGGGAGGGTCGGTCCAGAAACGAACGCAGAGGTCGTCGGTCGTGTGCCGCACCGAGAGCGCTGGGAGGATACGCGCGACCCCCGGGCTCGCCGGGGCGATCGGCTTCGGGGACGTCGACAGGCTGAGCGGACGGCTCTCGGCGTCGGGTCCGCAGAGGCGCGCTTCGACCTTCACGACGCGGAGCTCGGCCTCGGGCGCGACGATCTGGACACGCCCCAACGTGAGAGGGACGCCGTTCGAAACACCGAGCCGCACACGCGCTTCGTATCCGTGCGACTCGTCTTCGGCGGGGAGCGGGTAGAGCGCCCGCACACGAAGCTCGGCGAGGCCGTCGGCGAGGGACGCTCGCAGATCCGGCTCCTTCACGTGGAGGACCACCCCCGCCATGCGTGTCTTGCCGATGAGGGGATGGGCGCTCTCGGGGCAGCGCGGCGCTTTGTCGTACGTCACCGCGGTGCCGGCGTCGTCCGGTGGGGCCTCGAGGGCTCCGTCGGGGACACGATGAAGGCGAGCGTCGAGTGCGAGCGGAGCGCCCGGCCCGCCGTAGGACGCGAAGAGATCGAGGTCTTTGTTTTGCCACTCGCCGCGAGGCAAGGCGACCACGTGCGTGACCACGAGGCCTGCCTTCTCGATTTTCACCGAAACGCGCGTGATGCTCGGCAAGAGCGGCAGCGGGCCCACGGGGCGCGGGGCGGCGCGCAAGGCGCCCGGAGAGACGAGGCCTAGCGCGAAGGCCGCGGCGACGACGACGAGCACGGAGGAGATCTTGGACGTCATCCGAGGGCCTCCTCGAAACGGGACACGAGCGCCAAGGCGAGCGCGTCGGGCTGGGGCGGCGGCCCGTCGAGCCACGTGCTCTCGACGGCCGGGCGCGAGAGCCGCGCGACCAACCAGCGGTTCGTGCGGGGGTTTCGGTAGTAGTCGTCGTCGTGGGCGTGAACGAGCGCGTCGTGCATCGCGGGAGCGGTGAGGAGCGCGAGCCAGCGCGACGGGGCGTCGTCGCGGGGGCGAGGCACGGCGAACCCGACCGCGGCGAAGGCTCCCCCCGCTCGTGCGTCGAGCTCGCGCACGGCGTCGCTCACCCCCTCGTGGGTGACGAGCAGGCAGGTGGCCTCGGCGCGCGCCGCGAAGAGCACGGCCACCCCGAGCGAACGTGCGGCGTCGACCGACGCCGCTCGTGACGCTCCGAGCTCGCGAGCCAAGAACGGCGCGCTCGCCATGGCGAGCGCGCACACGAGCCCCGTGCGCCGCGCGGCCACGGGCTGCGGGTCGACCGCGACCGGGAACGGCGCATAGCGCAGGCTCTCGTGGCGCGCGAGCGCCTCGCCGTACGCGACCGCGGCCCCCAAGAAGCTCGCGGCGCCCACGACGCGTTTCGGCGGCTCCGCCGAAACGCGCCCGTGGGCGGCCCCGGCCATCGCGGAAAACCGCGCCGCCACCCAGTCGGCCCCGAGGCGCGCGGGCCAGTCGGCCCCGCGCACCTCGCGGGCCGCCGCGAGGCGAAACGTGTCCCACGGGTCGAGCCCGTCGCGCGCTTCGCGCGCGCGATGGGCTCGACGCAGGAGGGAGACCGCGAGCGGCTCGGTCGCGCGCAGGAAGCGCGCGGCCGAGCCCACGAGGGCGTCGCACTGCACCTCGGGGAGCACGTCGTCGGGCGCGGCCTTGGGGGTCGTCGGGGTCATCTCGCGGGCGAGCGCGGCGATGAGGTCGGACGAGGGCGCGAGGACGAGCCCCGGGCTCGCGGTGCCCTCCGCCTCGGGCGGGGGCGCCGCGAGCTCGTCACGACGGACGAGGGCGTGGTCGAAGCGCGACGCACGCCCGAGGCGCCGCGTCGCTTCGTCGAGGCGCTCGCGGCGCGCGTCTCGGGCCGCGCCGAGGCGCGGGCCGAGGCGCGCGAGACGGGTGACGTGGGTGCGCGAAACGGGGCTCGCGTCGCTCTCGAGCAGCCCGAGGAGGGCCTCTCGGAGAGAGGCCTCCTCGGGCGGGGGTGACGTGGGAGACGTGCGTGCGTGTGGGTGCGACGCGGGCTCGCCGCGCTCGGCGCGTGCCTCGTCAACCTCGAGGTCCCAACCGACGCGGGCACGGAGGAGCTCCGCGACCCAGCGCGCGCACGAGGCCCGGAGGGGCTCGTCGGCGCGTGAGGTGGATCTCGCGAGGAGTGCGTCGTAGGTGCGCTTCTGCGTGACGGGCCGGAACGCGTCGAGCGGGCACGCGACCTCGCCGGCGAGGGTCGCGGGATCGAGCGAGCGAAGGGCGCGGCGACCTCGCCCGAGGGCGCGGTCGGCGCGCTCGAGCGTGCTCGCGAGGGTCGCGAGATCCTCCACGAGCTCGACGGTCATCCGTGCACCGTGCTCCGCTCGGGGCTCGCGGCGAGCCTCGCCACGATCTTGCCCTCGGCCACCGCGAGCATTCGAAGGCGCCGCTCCACACCTGCCGCGTCCCCAAAGGACGCCTCGAGCGCGAGATCGCGGTACGTGCGGAAGTGCCGCGCTTCGCACGCGAAGAGCTCCTCGTAGAAGTCTCGCAGGACCGCATCCCCGGCGACGACCTCGCCGAGGAGCTTGAACCGCTCACACGACCGCGCCTCGATCAGCGCCGCGGCGAGCAGGCGATCGACGAGGAGCGGAGTCCCGTCTCGCGGCAGCTCTTTGCACGCCGCGCGGAGGTCGGCTGCGTAGACGTCGACCGGGGGTGTCCGAGCGGGACGCCTCGCGCCTCGAGGAAATCCACGACGCGATCGAAGTGATCGAGCTCTTCGCGCGCGAGCGCCGTGAGCGCGCGCACGAGCGACAGGTTCGTGGGGTGCCGCGCCACGAGGGACAGCGCGAACGTCGCCGCCTTCATCTCGCAGTGAGCGTGGTCGACGAGCACGCCCTCGAAGTCTCGCGCGGCCGCGATGGCCCAGCCCGGGTCCGTAGGCGTGGTGAGGCACAGCATGGCCGAAGGGCCTAGCACAATCGGTACGAAAAGGCTTTTTCCGAGCGCGTTCGCCTACTTGAAGGTCACCTGCCCCGCGCCGCTCTTGACGAAGCTCGTCGCTACGAGGCTCACGTTGTACGAGCCCGCCTTCACGAGCGTGTTGCTCGTGATCGACGTGCCAAGCGACCCGTCCGACGCCGGGAGCTTCGCGAGCAGCGAAGCCGGGACACTCCCCGCCCCCTTCGATGCATCGAACCGGCACTGGACGGTCACCGAGCCCCCTCCGGAGGTCGCCGCCAACGTGAACCCGATCGTGCCCGCCGTCGCCCCGGACCACGTGACCGCGAGAGGCTTCGCGCGATCGATCTCCGTCTTCGCCGGGGCCGCAGCGAGCACGGGTGCGGTGAGCGACGAGGCCGGGCTCGGCGCGACGAGATCCCCCGTGAACGCGGGCACGGACCCACCCGCGGCCGACACCTTGATCGTCTCGCCTCCCACCCAAGCGTCGAGGTCGGTGCGCGTGAGCGGCGCGTACGCGCCCGTAGCGCCCGGCGTGAGCGTGGTGCCCGCGGGGATCTTCGCCCCCGAGATCGTGATGACGCCAGCGTTCTCGGCGAGCTTGCCCGCGTCGACGGGTGGCCCTGCATCTTGCGCAGGCGCGGGTCCGCAGACATACGACGTGCAGTCTCCCGCCACCTCGGACTGACACGAAGGAAGCCCTGGCACGGGCCCCGTCGCCTTCGAGAACTGGGCGAACGACTGAAACGACTTCGCTACGCCGAGGTCGTAGTAGGACACCGACACGGAGCCGAAATCCGTGATGGTCGACGCGCCATCGGAGCCTCCGCCCCCGCCGTCGAGGATGGGGTTTCCAGCGTCGTCCACCGGGACCACGGCCCCGTCCTCGAGGGTGATCGTGCCACCGTCGGTCGGCTGCTCCTTCACCTCGGTGCACGCCGCGACGAGCCGAAAGAGGACGAGAGCCGACGGGACCACGATCGAGGCGCGAGCGAGCTTCACACGTCCATCCTACGCCACGAACCGCGAGACCTTCCTCTCGAACATGGCGCGAACGTGCCGGATCTCCGCCACACCCGTGCCCTCTCCGGGCCTCGAAAGCCGAGCGCCGGGGCGAGCGCTTCGCGGGTCACCTTCCCGAAGGCTCGAGGCCGAGCAGCGGAGGAGCGAGCAAGATCGTGGCGAAGCGGACGAGAGATGCGACATCGACGCACATCGCACGTCGCCATATCGCGACTTCGGTGCGCTCGTACCGCAGCGCGCGCCGTCAGTCCTTCGCGCAGCGGAATCCGATGTCGGGCATGCGCGTCTCGGGGCTCGCCTTTCCGCGCGCGCTCGTCGTGAGCCCGCTCGCGCGGTCGTCGGTCCACGAGCCGCCTCGCACGACCTTGGTGGTCGCCGCGCACGTCGGCTTGTCGTACGGGCAGGAGGTGGCGTCGACCCACTCGGCCGCGTTTCCGGCCATGTCGAACACACCGAACGGCGATATTCCTCGAAGGAACGCGCCCGCAGGCGCGGTCGCCTCGGCGCCGTCGTCGCCCACGAGACGCGCTCCGAGCACGTCGGCCGAAGCTTCACGTGCGAGCTTGAGGCAGCCCTCGTCGCACGCGTTGACCGCCCCGGGAGGAGGCGGCTCGTTGCCCCACGGATAGCGCCGTCCGTCGGCACCTCGAGCGGCGTGCTCCCACTCGTCTTCGCGTGGGAGGCGCTTTCCGACGGACCGACAGTAGGCCGCCGCTTCGTCGAAGGACACGCACGTCATGGGGTGATCCCCACGGCCCGCCTTGCCGTAGGTGCAGTACGCCGACCATGCTTTGTTCGCCGCGACCGGAGCACCCGGGAGCACGGCCTCCACCACGGGAGGTGGACAGAGCTTCTTGGCGACACACGCCGCGTACTGCTGCGCCGTGACCTCGGTGAGGTCGATGCACGACGGGGACGCCCGAACGAGCCTCGGGGGGCCATTTTCCTCGGACCCCATCGTGAACGTCTCTGCCTTGATTCGAGCCATGTCGTGCGGACAAAACGGCAACGACGACGACGTGGCGGTCCCGGCACCGGAGTCGACGGTGGAGGCCCCCGCGCCCGAGCGACGCGCGAGCATCGCTCCGAACGCGACGAACACGACGAGCGCGACCAGGCCACCGACGACGAGCTTCGATGGAGCGCCTCCGTCGATCGGGAGGGCCGCCGGTGCGTCGTCGTCGCCTTCGGAGCTCCGGGGGGGCTCGTTCGGCGATGGGGGGCTCGGTCCTGGAGTGCGCGCGGCCGCCACGTCGCCGCTCGAGGCGTCCGTCGTACGCGCGAGCGCCACGTCGGTCGCGCTGGCCGCTGCGGGGGCCGAAGGTGCGCTGCCCGGCGACGAAATGCGGAGCGGCACCGGCAACGACGGCCTGTGCGCGAGCGCCTCGGGGAGCTGCGCGATCGCGAGACCCGCGTGCGCGAATCGCCCCGCAGGATCGCGGCACACGCAGCGCGAAAACCACGCGTCGAACCCCACGGGGAGCACGTCGCCGGCGCCGAGCTCACGCGCGCGGACGGAGGCGGACGGGATGGGGGCGATCACGACCTCGCGGAGGATCGTCGCGAGGCTCCCCTCGGGCGAGGTCGCCGCGAGCCAAAAGGGCTTGCCCGTGAGCATGGTGAACGCGAGCAGTCCGAGCGCCCACACATCGACGCTCGGCGTGATCGGGGCGTCGCGCTCCGACTGCTCGGGGGCCATCCAGAGCGGAGTGCCCACGGCCCCCGTGTTGGCGGAGAGCGCGGCCTCGACGACCTTGGCGATGCCGAAGTCGAGGAGCTTCACCGTGGTGGACTCGTGCACCCTCTTCGTCTCGGCGAGGAACACGTTCTCGGGCTTCAGATCGCGGTGCACGATGCCCGCACGATGCGCCGCAGACAGCGCATGGCCGACCTGCCCGAGCACCCGTCCACAGTCGGCCTCGGAGAGCCGCCCGCACGTCCGGAGCTCGGCGGCGAGGTCTCGGCCCGACAAGAGCTCCATGGCGATCCAGGGGACGTCGTCGTCGACGCCCGCGCCGATCACCTCGACCACGTGCTCGCTCTCGACGAGCGCTCCGACGCGAGCCTCGAGGGAGAAGCGCTCGCGGAGCTCGGGGCTCCCGACGTACACGGGGTGCATCAGCTTGAGCGCGCGCTGGCGCCCCGTCGTGAGCTGATCGGCCACGTAGACCGCACCCATGCCGCCCTCGGCGAGCTTTCGCACGATGCGATAGCTCCCGGCGAAGACCGTCCCCGGCATGAGCTCGGATAGCGCGCTCACGGAGGCAGGATACGCGTGTTCGCGGCGACGTTCCCCACGATGTTCGGGAGCAGGCCTTCTTTCCCGAAACGATTCACAAAATAGAAAACGGGAGAGAAGCTCCGAAGAGCCGCTCTCCCGTCCCGAGGATCACTGACCGGTGACGACCGTGCAGCCCTGGGTGTAGATGCCGAGGTAGCTGACGCCGTGGAACTCGACCGAGTGCACGTCCGTCACGCCGGCGGCCTTCTTGGCAGCCGAGGTGCTCGCGTCGCCCCAGGCGGCGATGCCGAGGACGCCCGACGCACAAGCCTCACCGGTCTTGCCACCGGGCTTCGCCTGGCCGGGGGCGACCGCGCCCACCTGAGCCTGCGACATCGAGTGCGGCGTCGTGGTGCCGTTGTACGACGAGCCGATGGGGTAGCCGACGCCACCGCAGCCGACCGCCGACGAGAGAGCCGCGAACCCAACGAAAAGAGCCATCTTCTTCATTATCTGATTCTCCGTACGATGTTGATGTGCCGAGTCGAGTGAGGAACGATGTGGAGCGCCGCCGCCGCCGTTCAGCGAGGGGCCTTTCGCTTGGCCGCTCCGTTTTCGAGATCGAACCTCAGAGCGAAGTCGACCCCGCGGATGGCAAAGTCGTCGCCCATGAGGCGCAGAAGGTATTCGGTGTGGAGCCCCACCTCCAGACGAAAACGACCAAAGTGAAGGGCCGCGTGGGCGCCTACGCGGGGGCTCACGACGTCGAGGCTCCACTCGGCCTTCGACGCACTGAGACCAAAGAGGTTGAGCCCGACGTGGCCCTCGAGCTCGAGCGGGCCCGACTTCACCCCGGTCGAGAGCCCCGTCTGCAGCATCGTCCACGCGAACGTGGTGGAGTCGAGGGCGCGAAACACCATTCGCTCCGTGCCGGCGAGGTAGAGGTGCCCCTGCGGCGCGGTGATGTTCTGGCCGACGAAAACCTCGAACATTCCAGGCCTTAGGCCCTGCCCCATGGGCCTGTACCAGAGCGGGCCGCCGCCGGCTTCGATGGCGGGAACGATGGTACGCATGTCGAAGAGGCGGGCCGAGCCTTCACCGAGGGCGTCGGCCTGCGTCTCGGTGCGGGCGGGCGGGAGCACCTGCGCGCCCGGCAGCGCCAAGCTCCCTCCAGGAGCGCCCGGGACGAAGAGCTGCGCGCTCGCCCCGCGCCCCCACGCAAGAACCGCGGCAGCCGATGCGACGGAGACGACGACGGCGCGAGTGCCTCTCGTCACGGAGCTCTCGTAGCGGGCGACGACTGCGTGGCGACCGTCGTGCCTCCGTCGAACGGCCCGAACTTCCGGTTCGCGAGGGCCACGGTGGCCTCGGCGATGCGCGGGTCGCCCGGCTTCGGAGGGTTGGGATCGGCGTCGAACAGGTGGCTGGCCTCGTCGGCGTACGCGACGATCTCGGGGCGGACTCCGAGCTCGCCCTGGCCCGAGAGCGAGAGCACGAACCCGAGCCGCTGATCGGCGCCGAAGCGACGGTAGATCTCCCGCTTCGCCGCGAAGTAGGCCCACGCCTGCGTGCGCGACTGAAACGGCCCGAGCGCCGCGACGAAGCGATCTTGAGGTGCGAAGAGACCGACCGGGAGCGACTCGTCCTCGGGCACGCCGAGGAACTTGAGCGCACCCTGGACCGACGGATGCAGGCTATTTTTGACGGGCCGCGGGGCCTCGCCACCGCCCGCTTCGATCGCCAACGCGACGAGCTCGCTGCAGTAGAGCGCCGAGTGATCTCGGTGATCGAAGCGGTTGTCGAAGGCCACCTTGCCGCCCGCGTAGAGCTTCTGGACGTACGCGATCATGCGAGCTCTGTCCGTCCCCGGGGGCGGCTCGTAGATCTCGGTGTGCATGTTGCCGCTCGCGTACTCCATGAGCGGCCTTCGGAAGAGCGTCCCGGAGACGTTGTCGAGCATGCGGGAGTGCGTGGGGATCGTGGCGACCCCGCCCGTCACGTCGTAGACCCACGGCTCTCCGTCTTCCATCGAGAGGATGGCGACGTGCGTGAACGGGAAGAACTTCTCGGGGATGAGCGAGAACGCGAAGCTCGTCGTGTCGGGGGACTCGGTGAGCACGACCTGCCCCGACTTGAGCGGGAGCCCGAGGTAGGTGCCGCGTGTGTCTTTCGTGCGCCCCTCGAGGATGTTCACGCGGCCCACCGGCCCCGATTTGAAGCAGCCCACCGAAGGCACGGCGGAAAGCGCGAGCCCGAGGGCGACGACACGGGCGAACCGGCTCATGCGGCACCCCCGGCATCCGAGCTGGTCGCGCGCGAGCCCGCGTCGTCCGGAGGAGGAGCGACGCTGCCCGCATCGATCGCCGCGGGAGTTCGTGCTGCGTCTCCGAGGGCGCCCGCGTCGCTCGAGGGGGGCGCGATCACGAGCCCCTCGGCGTCACGTCCCGGCGCGCGGCCGTGCGGGCCCGGACGGAAGTTGGAGCGCTCTTGAGGGTCGGGCGCGCGGAACTCGGCGCGCACGTTGTCCGGGATGTTGACGCAGCCGACGAGCGGCGCGAGCCCTACGAGAGCGATGGCTGTCATGCGAAGGAGAGTCATCGGGAATCGAAGCGTGCATCAGACGGGGAGGCCCCGCGTTGATTCATCCAAGCGTCGAGGAACGGACGATTCCCGCCCCGGACGGCCGGACGTTCGTCCATCGCGCCCGGGGCTGTCAACGTTCTCGCGCCTTTTCCGGGGGCTCGCACCACGCGAGCCAGGACGCCTAGGAAGAGCGACTAACCCAACACTCTCGAATATTTAGTCACATGGGGAAGGCCGACTGCGCACGCTCGTTCGCGGTGATGTGCCTGCGCGAGACGTCGCCCCTCGGCCGCTCGGGCGCGCGGTGCGCCATTCGTCGTGCTGCCTCGACCGATCACGGGGACGGGGTTCGTCGGGCGCGAGCCTGGCGGCTATCGTGGAGGGTGATGATCCCGACCTCGTTCGCCGCTCCGAAGGTGTTGCGCCGGTTGAACGTCGCCGCGGTCGCCCTGTCGCTGTCGGCCATCACCGCCGCGATCTTCGGCGCGATGTCCCACGAGTTCTCGGGGCTCGTGACCGGTGTACCGACGCTCCTCGTGGGGCTCGTGTGGGCGTTCGTGCTGCGCATCCCGGCCACCATCGGAAAGTCCAAGGTCCGTTGGGGTTGGCTCGCGTCGGTCCCCCTCGCCGCCTTGAACGGAGGGCTCGCCGCGGGCGCGCTCCTCTCGCAGTCGGAGCACGGCCCTTTCCTCGGGACGTTCTTCGCGGGGCTGGCATTGGGCTCGACGATCGGCGTCTTTTTTTGGGGACCGGCGCTCGTCTTGACGTTGCTCGCGTTCGGGTTGCCCATGGCGTGGGCGCAGTCGCTCGCGAAGAAGGGGCTCGCCGGAGAAGAACGTGGGGAGCGCATCGTGGGAGCGGTGTGTATGGCCCTGGCCTATGGCGCGCTCATGCTGACCTTCTTCCAGGATCGAGGGTACTCGGCGGAGCCGAGCGAGTGGGAGAGCCGGCGCGTCGCCATCGAGTACGCCGGGCACGTGTTCATGCGGATCGCGGCGGTGCTCGGGCTCGTGACGGGCTCGATCGCCACCACGCTCGCCACGATCCGGGAACGCCAGCGGCGCGCCTTCGTGGGGGACGTCGAGGCTGGGAAGGTGCGCGGGTTTCGCGTCGACGCGACCCCCGAAGGAAAGGCGCTCGTGCGCGTGTCGTCGTTCGGCCAGGGCTACCGCGTCGCCGACTTCAGCGAGGAGGTCTTCTTGCTCGACGAGAGCGGGGAGGCCACCGAGTCACGCATGGCCGCGTCGTCGCCGGAGCGCTGAAAGGGCCGCGGCCCGGGCGGATCACGGCGGGCTCGGCGATCGATGCCACGTCTGCCATACTCTTTCGCATGGCCCACCCGCTCCTCGCCACGCTCTCCCCGAGTGCCCTTGCCGCGCTCGAACGGGCGAAGGCGATGCCCATGAGCTACGCGTGCCAGGCCTATGCGTCCCCCGAGAAGGGCGGCGCTCCGGCGCGCCTCGTGTTGGTCGTGGGCGAGGCCCACTTGAAGATGCACGAGGCGGCCGTGTTGGGTCGCGAGCTCGTGTCGGCCTTCGAGCTGCGCGGCGTGGAGACGTTCCAAGTGTCCCGCGTCGTGTGGGGCCGGCTGCTCGGCGCGCTCATCAACGCCCCTCGCGCGCTCCTTCGTTTCGTCGCCATCGGCACCGTCGAAGGGAGCACGATCTACGAAGCGCGCGCCCTGCGGTACGGCAAGACGGTCGAGCTCGAAGCGGCCGAGGTGATGCCGGTGCCGCTGCACGTCGCGTCCGTCTACCTCTCGCTCTTCTTCCTCGTCTCGTTCGCGCACCTCGCGTACAGCATCGTCGAGGGCATTTTGCCTTCCGCGGGCGAGGCGGGCGCGCTCGGAGTCTCTTTGCTCACGCTGCTGGTCATGGCGTTCCAAGCGCACATGCTCCTGCTCGTGCCGGCGTGGCTCCTGCGTTCACGCTCGTGGGCGTGGCTCGTGCACCCGGCGATCGCGATCGTCAACGTCCGCGACGTGCTCATGGCCGAGGGTACGGTGCGTATGCTGGCCGCGAGCCCCGGCACGCAGCCTGCCGTGGTCGTGATGGGCCGCGCTCACCTGCCCGGGTACGGCGACGAGCTCACGAAGCGTGGGTTCGTGCGCGTCGATATCTGAGCGCGAGCCACTCCGAGCTCACTCCTCGAGGCGAGCGTCGCTCTTGCGGACCGTGATCTCTTCGACCACGACGAACTTGCCGCTGCGGGGCGCGCCCGACGGGGGAGACTCCGAATCGTAGCGGCGATGCACCGAGTGTGGCGCTTCGTCGGTGGGGAGGTCGGATGGGGGCGGAGGGACGGCCACGAAGGCGTCGAGCGTCTCCGGGGGAGGCGGCTGGCTCGCGAGCGCCGGAGCAGGCTCGCTAGGACGACCGGCGAGCTTGACGCCCGAGTCCATCGGCCCACGCGGCAGCACCTCGGCAAGCCACGGCGGCTCGAAGGAGTCGTCTTCCCCCATCTCCCATTCCTCCCCCCTCGCAGACCCAGCGCGCATGCCCATACCTTACGCCCCTTCACGGAGCATGCCCGCCGAAGTTCGACGAAATGCTTAATTAATTCCATCGTTACGGGGCGCTCGATGGTCAGTACGGTGTCCACCTGAGTGGTCGCGGGAGTGTTCACTTCGGCATGCCACCGCGGACGTGACGTGCGCCAATCGAGCCCCGAGCCGGGCAGAGCGCGGCGACCTTCGGGCGGCCCAGGGGCACCGACGTTCGCGCCAACCCATCGATTTCATGGGGTTCACGGCAGCGCTTCGCGCTCGAGAGCCTGACGGAGCGCGGCCTCGGCTTCGGGCTCGGATGAGTCGAGAACGGCGACCGCCTCGAGCGCCACGCGGAGGCGCGGAGAGGCCGTCGCGGCCGCAGCGACACGCACGCGCTGGACCGCATCGGGGTCGCCCCCCGACGTTGCCGCGACGGCAGCTCCGAGCCGCGACTCGACCGCCGCAGAGCTATCCTCGACGGTTCGAAGGAGGGCCTCGAGCGGCACCGCCGAGGTTCTGTGGTCGACCGCGCCGTCCCCAAGGCGACGGAGCGCTGCGATCCACGTGCGCAGATCTTGGTCTCCACGGCGAAGGGAGGCGACCTGCCCGCCTTGCCCTCCCTCGACGTACGCGCGACGGGCTTCGGTGAGACGGGCGGCGAGGCTCGCCGCCTCGACGTCGCCCACGTCACTCTGGCCGGTCGGGAGCTTCAACGGTGGGGCTCCGTCGAGGGTGACCCGAACGCCGCGCTGCATTTTGCTCCCCGCCCACTCCTTGTAGGTCTCGACCGCCGTGACGTTGGCGAACGGCACGAAGGCCCGTGTGCCGAGCCAGGTGTGCTCGAACCCGTCGGTCCCGACGAGGACCGTGGTCGGCGCGAACGCGATGACGAACGTGTAGAGAATGAACGCGGCGAACGCGGCCACGGCGAGCGGCCATGCGCCCGGCCCGAGGCCCGCAAGGAGCAAGAGCGCGATCGGCACGAGGAGCAAGAGCGGCCCTAGGATCGTCGCGGTCTGTTGCGACACCGGCATCGACAGGAGCGCGCTCGCGATCCGCATGCGCGCGGCCGTGTGTTTCGCGTCGAAGCCGAGCGTCGCGAGCGCCGCGTCGGCCGTCGCTCGATCAGGCACCCGAACGAACAGCGGGTTGACGGCGAAGGACCGGTCGAAGCGGAGGAGGAGCCCCTCTTCGGTCGGGACGGTAAATCCTTGACGGAGCTCGCCCCGCGAGGCGATGAGCTCACCACGAAACGAGATGCCCTCGCTCGAGATCTCGAGCCTCCCCTCGCGGACGAGCGCCCCCTTCGTGGAGCGCGCCCCGTACGCGAGGGACATCGAGCCGAAGAGCAGCGCGTGCACGACGCCCGCGAGGAGCGGGTACGCCCGGGTCATGAGCGCGACGACCACGATGGGCACGACGGCGCCGTAGAGCGTGGCCCCGAGCGCCAGAAAGAAGCGCTTCGGGACCACGATCCCACCGTTGTCGACGACGAGCGGCTCGGCGCCAGGGCCCATCCCCCGAGGGTACGGCATGACGCGCGCGGAGTCGCCTCGTCGTGCCTCCCCTCGCCTCCTCCCGCGCCCGCGCGTCGTCAGGGTTGCTTGTAGACGTCACCCTTCGTGTTGGCGGTGAACGTGTTGGCCGAGTCGATGTCGGCGTTGAACTGCGCGAACTTGCCGAGCCAGATCCCGTACTGGGCGCTGTGGCGCACCGTCGCGCTCTTCACGGAGAGCTTCACGCCGTGGCTGTCGGACGAGGCCGTGATCATGCCCTCTTCGCCGCCACCGCCCGTGGAGCCGCCGTACTCGACGACGGCGTTCTCGATGGCGTTCGCGGGGTTCAGCGAGCCACCGAAACGGAGCGCGTGCCAGTAGCCGGGCGTCTTCTCGAGGCCCGAGAAGGTGATGGGCTTCTGCGCCGTGCCGACGGCGTGGAGACCGGACGCGTCACCGTCGACGGAGATCCACGTGTCCTTCGCGAGGAGCAGGGTGACGCCGGGCGCGAGCGTCCACACGAGGTCGACGTGGAGGCTCTGTGCGAGCTCGTACGGCACACCGAGGTCGTTCCAGGTGACGGCCTTCCCGACGCGGTCGTCGCGCACGTGGAGGCGATCGACGTCGTTGCCGGTGTACGTGGAGGTCACGTCGAGCTGGTGCACGGCTTGCGAGCCGACGCTCGCGGGGCCGAGACCGTTCTTCGTGAACGTGTTCTTGGCGAAGGCGACGAGCTCCGGTGCTCCCGGCGAGGAACATCCCGAAGCCCTGGCACTCGCGGGTCGTGACGGTCGTGAGGCCGAGCGTGACGCCGTGGCTGTCCGCGGTGGCGCGGAGGCATGCGCCGCTCTTGTCGTGCGCGGTCGAGCCACCGTATTCGACGGTCACGTGCTCGAGGCGGTTCTTGACGTTCTTCGAGTTGTCGAAGCGGAGAGAGTCCCACGCGCCGCGCGTCTTGGTCTCGCCGGTGAAGACGATGGGCTTGTCGGCGGTGCCGATGGCCGTGAGCGCGCCCGCGTCGCCATTGACGGAGATCCACGAGTCGGCGGCGACGACGATCGTGCTCGGCGCCTCGAGCGACCACGCGCCGTCGACGTTGAGGTTGCCGACCACGTGGAACGGCACGCCGATCGCGTGCCAGGCGAGGTTCTTCGTGGTGTGGACGGGGCGCACGCGCACCTCGTCGACGTCGTTGCCGGTGAAACGCGAGGCGGAGTCGAGGTACCCGACGACGTTCGCGTCGACGTTCGCGGCGAGGGCGTTCTTCGTGAAGGTGTTCTCCGAGAAGGTCTCGAGGACCGCGCTGCCGACGAGATAGAGGCCCGCGCCTTGGCTCTCGCGCACGGTCGTGCGGGTCATCGACAGGTTCACGGCGCGGCTGTCGGAGGCGACCTTGATGCCCGCGGCGTCGCGGTCGGAGGTGGTGTCTCCCGCGTACTCGACCGTGACATGCTCGAGGACGTCGGGCCCCGCTTCGGTGCGCCCGAGGGTGAGGCCGTCCCACGCGCCGCGCTCGGCCTTCTCTCCGGTGAGGCAGATCGGTGCCTCACGCGTGCCCTTGGCGACGAGCTTTCGGTTCTCGGAGACGTCGAGGCCGGTGCCCTTCGCGAAGAGCAGGGTCGTCCCGGGAGAGACCGTGAGCGCAGCGCCGGCAGCGAGCACGGGTGTCTTCTTCACGCGGTAGCAGCCGCGAGCGAGGGTCGTGGCGCCCTCGATGCGCTCGGGGAACGGAGTCTCGCAGTCGGTCCCAGCGCGGAGCTTGGGCGCGTCGGCGCAGGGTTCGACCGGGGGAGACGCGTCCACGCCTGCGTCGACACCGGCGTCGGCCTCGGGAGACGTCGTGCCGCCGCTGCACGCCACGAACAGACCAGAGCCAAGAGCAAGAACCGCAAAAAAGCTTACGTGTCGCATGGATACGGACCTCCGTCGCGTCGAGCGTCAGCAACCGACGTGCCGCACGAGAAAGCCCGGGCAACGTGTCACTTTGTGCGTCACACGGGCGAAGGAAGTGCCGGCGCGCGCAGGAGGTGCGCCCACGAGATCCGTGTCTTTTCATGGGGTTGGCGCGACCGTCGGTGGGTTTTCCACGGGGGCCGTCGTCCGACCTCGCCTCTCTCTTCGGCGATGCCCGTTCGTCGGCTCCGGCGCCTGTCACTTCGGCGAGGCCCAGCGCTCCTTGCCCGTGGCGTCGAGGGTGCGCACTCCCTCGGAGTCGATGACGACGCGTGTCTTCCCTTGCCCGTCGAGGATCTCGAGCCGGCCTCCCGAGGGCGACTCGGCGAGCTTCGCGAGCACGTCCCCGCCGTTCGAGCCGCGCTCCACCATGAAGCTCTGAGAGAAGCATTTCTCGTAGTGGCTCGTGATCCCACCGCACGCGCCGAGCGCGATCGCGGCCACGGTGGCGATGCGCCAGCGCTGCTGGCTCTTCTCGAGCTTCTCGATGCGGGCGAGGAGGGCGTGGTTCGTCATGCCGCTACGATACCGCCCCACGGAACGGCCGGCTCCCTTCGAAACGGCGTCGCCCGCGGGCACGAGCACCGCGGGCGACGAGGAGAGCGAGGGGAGACTGCCGATCTCAGCGCATCCCGTAGCCACCGGGAGGAGGGCCGTAGCCACCCGGGGGAGGCCCATAGCCGGCCACCGGCGCGCCGAACCCACCGGCCGGAGGAGCGAACGCACCCGCACCGCCGAAGCCTACGGGAGCTCCCGCGCCGCCCGAGGCCGCGGCGGTCTCGAGGGCCTTCGCCGCCGAGTCGAACGAGAACATGTAGAAGGCCCACATGAAGGGCGCGAAGAGGAAGTTCACGTAGGGGATGAACTGCATGATGCACGCGGCGAGCGCGAGGCCCTTGGGGCTGGTGCGCGACGTGCCCGACGAGCGGAGCATGTGATCGAGCGCGTCGCAGAGGCCGCCCGAGGCGACGAACATCCAGTAGAGGTTGAAGATCGGGATGAACATGAAGCCCACGGCCTCACCGGGGCTCACGCGCTTGCCGCTGCCCGTGACGCGGTAGTCGAACGGGATGGCCGACCACGCGGAGTACATCCACATGAGGGCGAACACGAGGCGCAGCGCGAACGCCGTCGAGAGGCCCAAGATCAGCAGCACCGCGCCCACGTCGTCTTCGCCAGCCGCCATCACGCCGCCGCCGATACCTGCGATCACGAAGCCACCGAGGAGCGTACCGAGGTACGCCCACTTCAGCCCACCTCCGTGCGCGCGGTACGAGATGGCCATGGGGCCGGGCGCGTATCCGGGAGGGCCGAAGCCGGGCATCGCTTGGGGCGCAGCGTAGGGGTTCGAAGCTTGAGGGCCGTAGCCGTACGGACTGTTCATCGTTGGAGGACCTTACGCGATTCGGGGGGTGAACCTTCCCGGAGGGAGGAGCGTCGCGCACGACGGACCTCCGGTCAAGGCGCCCAACCTGCGCCGAATACCTACACGGTTACGAGCACTTCCCATCACGCACGTTTCACGGCGGCGTACTCCACGAGGCGCGCTTTCGCAGGGCAAACATGAGGAAGGCCGGCGCGGGAGAGGCGTAGAATCCCGTGAGGGGTACCATGTCACTGTCGAAGCTCGCCTACGGTCCGGATGCGCTCGCCCTCGTCACGTTCGACGGAAAAGAGCTGCTCGCCAACGACGCGCAGACCGAGGCCCCCAAGTGGCGGCTCGCGCTCTCGGAGGGCATCGTTGCGCTCCACTTCGTGGACTCCGACGCGCTGCCGGGCGGTTCTGGAGGGGGGAGCCCGTGGCGAAGGTCGTCGGCCGGGTGCACTCTCGTCGTCGTCGACGAGGCCGGTGGGGTCCACACCGTCGATCCGATGCTCGGTCAGGTCGTCGCGAAGGTCGCTCCGCTCGGCGCGCCGTTCGCGTCGGCTGCGGGCGCCTGCGGGTTCGCGCTCGCGACGAAAGACACGATTCACCTGTGGCGGCGCGGGGAGAGCTTCGAGATCGAGGCGCGTGTCTCGGCGATGGCGTTCTCGAACGACGGCGCCACGCTCGTGTACGCCGAAGAGGACGGGAGGCTGCGATTTCTCGCGCTCGAAGGCTCGAAGCCACCGAAGGAGACGGCGCGGGCGATCGTCCATGCGGGCGTCACGTGCCTCACGCAGCACCCGAGCGGCACGTGGCTCGTGGGCGGAGAGACGGGGCTCTGGGCCGTGAAGGACGCGCGGGACCGGCGCATCGACGCCGTGTCGTCCAAGGTCGTAGGCCTCGCGCTGGACGATACGGGCGCGAGAATCGCCGTGCAGATGTCGGACCTCCGCGTGCTCGTGTTGGCGTGGCCGAGCCTCACTCTGGAGGCCGAGGTGCTCTCCCCGGAGCGTGCGGTGCGCGGGCTCGCGTTCGGCCCGGGAGACGTGCTCGGGCTCGCGTTCGACGCGGGAGATGCCGTCAAGGTCGACGTCGTCACCTCGAGCACGCAGCGCACCGAACCGCACGCCGGCCGAGAGGCGCGCAGCTTTCGCCTCTCGGTGCGCGGCAAGAAGGAGATCCTCTCGGAGAAAGAGGCCGAGGAGCTGAACCGGATGAAGGCCCTCCTGGATGCGCCGAAAGGAGGCTCCTCGAACGGCGCACGCATCGGGATAAGCGCCGGGATCTCGCTCGTCTTGCTCGCCATGAGGCTCGTGCTCGCAGGCAGCCGGGGGTCGACGTACAGCCCTCCTCCCTACGACTTCACCAAGACCCCGGCGTACACGGCAAAGTGCAACCGCGCGTGCGCCGAGCAACGGCTCCGCTCGCTCGAGGCCTACTGCGGGACGAGGCCGTTCGCGGTCGACGCGCACGAAGCCACCACGGCGTTCGTCGCGGGAGACTGCGCGAGGGCCAAGGCCGCGCTCGCGAAGGTCTCGTTCCCCGAAGGCTCCACGGAGCCCATGGACGTCCTCGGTCGCGCCGAGCGGCTCTTGGCCAACGTAGGGCTCACCGAGGCGTGCAGCTCGGATCCGTCCCTCGTCGCCAACGCGCACGCCCCGAAGCTCGTGACGCTGCGAGGGACGCCAGGCGCAGCGCTGCTCGCAGCGACGACGGAGCCCATCCCCGCAGCGGGCGGAGCCCAAGGAGGAGAGTCGCCGGGCACGCTGTGGGTCGCGCCGGACGAGACGATCTTCGTCGCGACGATGGAAGCTACGGGGAAGCGGAGCTTCGTCCATCGGCGCGACACGCGCGGCACCTGGGACGTCATCGCCGTACGTCACAGCCCCGTGCCCGCCAAGATGTGGGGGCGCAGCGCGACCGACATGTACGTCCTCGATCGGGACTCGCTCGCGCACTTCGACGGCGCGAGGCTCACGGAGGTCGACGTACCCCTCTCGACGACCTACGCGCTCGCGGGCGTCGGTGGCGATCTCGTGGTCACGGGCATGGCCGACGGGGACGCCGGGGCGCGCGGGGGCTCGGAGCGCGCGCTCCGTTACCGCCTCGGGAAATGGACGCCGGAGCCCACGCTCAAGGGGCTCGTGCCCGAGTCGTTGTGGTCCGCCGGGAGCGCCGGGACGTGGGGCTTCGCGTTCGACAACGTGAAGACGCGCGTCCTCTTCCGGAGCCCGAGCGGCGCGTGGGCCGAGCGCGCGGCCCCGCCCGGTGGCCTCGAGGACACCCCGTCCGTGTGGGCGACCTCCTCGGGCGAGACCTTCTTCGGCACGCAAGACGGCGTGTTTCGAACGGACAGCCGCGGGACCGCCTGGACGCACGTCGGAGAGCCCGGGGCAGTCATGGCGCTGTGGGGACGGGCAGCGAACGACGTCTTCGCGCTCACCCCGAGTGGGCTCTCGCACTACGACGGCAAGACGTGGTTGGGGGCCTTCGTGGGCAAGGCGCAGCTCCTCGGCGGCACGGCAGAGAGCGTCGTGCTCGTCGTCGACGAGTGAGCCGGGTCAGACGCCGAGGAGCTTGTTCATCGAGGCCTCGTCGGCCGGGGTGAACGGGTACTGATCGAAGTCGCTCGAGAGCACCCACTTGAACGCGTTGACCGCGCGGGGCTCGAGGGTGTCCTTCGTGAGGTGGCACTCGTAAAGGAAGAGATCGACCGAGTAGTGCTCGTACGGGTGGCTGACGAACGAGATGAGCTTGCCGCACTCGATCTCGGCGCCGAGCCTGTGCATGACCTCGCGCTTCAGGGCCGCGCCGTCGGTCTCGCCGGCCTCGACCTTGCCGCCGGGGAACTCCCACATGAGCGGGAGCACGGCCGACGCACGACGCTGCGTGATGAGGTAGAAGCCGTCCTTCTCGACGACGGCGGCCACGACACGGATCGTGCGATGCGGCGATGCGCCCCCGGCCGACATGGCGCTAGAGGCTCAACCGGAAGAGCTGCTGCCCCATGAGGAGCACGTCGCCGGTCCGCACCTCGGTCTCTTCGCGGAGACGCATGAAGGTGCCGTTCGAGCTGCCGAGGTCGGTCAAGAAGAGCTTGCCCTTGTCCCACGCGAGGCGACAGTGGAGGCCCGACACGTAGCCGTCCTCGGGGAAGAGCACGTCGCCGCGCTCGCGACCGAGGTGCATGCCCGACTCGGGCACCGGGAACGCGTTGCCGGTGGTCTCGCGGCCGATGATGAGCGCGATGCGGCCGACGTACCCCTTCGAGGGCGAGCCGAGCCGCTCGACGCCATCGGGCGAGGGGGGCGCGTGCTGGATGGGCTCGAAGCGAATGATCTCCTGGCCGATGCGGAAGACGTCGTTCGGGCGGAGCTCGACGGGCACGTCGCGCGTGAGCTTGCGGTAGACACCGTTGAGCGAGCCCTCGTCTTTGACCGTGAGGGTGCCACCGCTGCGGGTGAAGCTCGCGTGCCGCGGCGAGAGGTAGCTGTCCGACGCGAAGATGTGGCCCGTCTCGCGGCCGACGTAGAGGTGAGCGGCGTCGGGGAGCGTGTACGAGCCCGCTTCGGACCCGTCGGCGCGGAGGGCCGTCAGCACGACCTGACCGTGCACGGGCGCAGCGGCAACGGCGGGGGCGGCCACGTTCGACTTCGCGCCGCCGAGGCGGAACCCGCAGGAGCCGCAGAAGAGGTTGTTGGGCCCGTTCGGGTGGCCGCACTGCGGGCACGGCGTGGGACCCGCTGCGGGTGCAGGCGCGGGCGCGGGTTGCGCTGCCTGCGGCGGCGGGCTGAACGCGGGCTGCGCCGGCGCGACCTGGAAGGCCGGCTGGGGCGACGCGCTGAAGGCCGGCTGCGAGGGCTCGCGTTGGGGGGTGAACGCCGGGGCGGCAGGCTGGGCGGCCTGGATGCCATGAGGCGGGGTGTTGCCGGTGAACGGCTTGGGGGCCACGTCCCTAGGCAGCTCGGCTCCGCAGCCGAGGCAGAACTTGTAGTGGTCCTGGTTTTCCTTGAAGCACTTCGGGCACGTGATCACGGGCGTTCCTCGTGGGAAAACGGCGCTTCGCTGCGAATAGGTGCGTGAGGGCGTCCCACGCACGGCAGGACCGGGGGGCCCCAAATGCAAACCTTCCCGGGAGCCCAACGGGTATCAGACCTTGCGAAAAGGGGTCAAGGGAAGGGAGTTTTCGTCGGCCGGGTGGGCGCGAAGGGGGGCGCGCTCGGGGGCCGGGGCGGGTGTGGGAGGGGGCGGCTCGGGGGCGGCCCCGCACGTCATTTCGCGGACTTGGCGCGACCGTCGGTCGCTTTTCCGGTCGGTTTTCCGGTCGGTTTTCCACAGGGGCGCGCCGGTTCTCCACAAGAGGCGCGGGAGGGCCCGGCCCACCCTCCCGGCCACAGAACCGATTCATTTCGACCAGTTGGCGTCACTGTCGGTCGATTCTCCCGGTCGATTCTCCCCAGGACGCCTCGTGCCGACGGTCGTTTCTCCACAGGCTCACGTGCCCACGAGCAGGGCCCCGAGCGCCTCGGGGGTCGCGACCGGCGCCGAGCACGCGCGGCCCCGGCACACGTACGCCACGGGCACCTCGCCCGGCGCCTTGCCCTCGGCCAACGCGGGACATACCTCGACCGATCCCGAGTCGCTCGGGTCGACCCACGCGACGGTGCGGTTCGGCACGTAGACCCGGAACACCTCCCGAGCGAGCGCCCTCGTACGCGCGTCCTCGCGCGGGCCCACGAGCACCACGTCGACCGACCCACGCACGACGCGGTCGAGCTCGCAGAGGGCCTGCCCGAAGCCGAACGGGTTCTCCAGCGCGCGCCCCGTGAGCTGGGACAGCTCGCGCTCCGCCACGGCAGAGAGCTCCGTGAACCCGAGCGCCCCCAACCGGAGGAGCGCGCGGCACGCCATCGACGCGCCGCTCGGCACGGAGCCATCGTGGGTCTCTTTCGGGCGCACGAGCAGGTCGTCGCGACCGGCCTCGGTGAGCACGAGGCCCACCTCGCCGTCCACGAATCGAGCGCGGATGGCCTCTCCGAGGCGGCGCGCGAGCGCGGCGTAGCGCGACGTGCCCGTGACCTCGTAGAGGTCGAGCGCGGCGTTCGCGAGGAAGGCGTAGTCGTCCAAGAACCCGAGGCCTGCGGGCGCGCCCTCGAACGCGTGGCGGTGCACCGCGAGACCTTCTGCCGTGTCTCGAACCAACGTTCGTTCGAGGTAGCCGAACGCGGCCTCGGCGTCGGCGACGAACGAAGGATCGTCGAAGGCACCGCCCGCCTCGGCGAGGGCCGACACGAACAGCGCGTTCCACGACGTGAGCACCTTCTCGTCACGGAAGGGCCTCGGGCGCTTCTCTCGGAAGTCTCGGAGCTCCTCGCGGGCCCGATCGAGGGACGCCGACACCTCGCTCGGGGGCACGCCGCGCTCGATCGAGAGGCGCGCGACCGACTTCTGGATCGAGAGCACCGTCTTGCCCGACTTCTCGAAGTTGCCGGCCTCGTCGACGCCGTAGTGAGCGAGCACGAGGTCGGCGCGCGCTTCGTCGGGGATCGCCGCGCGCACGTCGGCCGGAGAGAAGACGTAGAACGTGCCCTCCTCCCCCTCCGAGTCCGCGTCCTCCGAGGCGAAGAGCCCACCCTCGGGGTGTGTCATGCGCGCACGCGCCCACGCGACGATGCCGCGCGCCGTAGCCTCGTACCCGCCGTTCTCGAGGGCGCGGGCCGCGTCGGTGTAGAGGCGGAGGAGCAGCGCGTTGTCGTAGAGCATCTTCTCGAAGTGCGGCACGCGCCACGCCTCGTCGGTCGAGTAGCGGTGAAAGCCGCCCCCGAGGTGATCGTAGATGCCACCGTCCTGCATGGCCGAGAGGGCCGCCGACACACGCATCTCCCAGGACACGTCTCCAGACGCGAGACCGTGCCGGAGCATGAGCTCGAGGGGCATCGTGTTCGGGAACTTGGGCCTCTGACCGAAGCCGCCGTTCTCCGCGTCGAAGCGCACGGCGAGCTTCTGGCAGGCGCGCGCGAGCAGGTCCGGGCCGGGGCTCGACGCGTCTCCCACGCTGCGCGTGATGCGGCTGATGGCGGCCGCGAGATCGCTCGCCTGTTCGAGCACGTCGGCGCGTTTGTCGGCCCACGCGCCCGCCACGGCGGAGAGCACCTTGGCGAAGCCGGGGAGGCCGTGGCGATCGTTCGGCGGAAAGTACGTGCCGCCGAAGAACGGGCGGAGGTCGGGCGTGAGGAACACGGTGAGCGGCCAACCGCCCGAGCGGCCGAGGAGCTGCACGGCGAGCTGGTAGACGTGATCGAGGTCCGGCATCTCCTCGCGGTCGACCTTGATGCACACGAACGAGGCGTTCATGGCCGCGGCGATCTTCGGGTCGTCGAAGCTCTCGCGCTCCATGACGTGGCACCAGTGGCAGGCCGAGTAGCCGACGCTGAGCAAGATCGGGCGGTCGTCCCTGCGAGCCAGCGCGAGGGCCTCGTCTCCCCAGGGGTGCCAGTCGACGGGGTTGTGCGCGTGCTGCCGCAGGTAGGGCGAGGCCGCCTGCGCGAGCCTGTTCTTCGGGCGCCCATCGCCGGGCGGCGGGGCCGCGTGTGCCATGTCGTTCATGCGCGCAGGTTCGCACACTTTTTCGCGAGGGTTTGGCGAAGCCCGCGCTAAGCTTGGAGAATTCCCCATGGGGCGTGAGCCGACACCACGGGCCGACGAGCCGGCCAAGCCGACCGAAGGCAAGACCACCCAAGACCCACGCGTCCTCGCCGCGCGCACCGAGCTCCTCGAGGGCGTAGGGCGCGACATCGCCGCGAGCTTCCCGGGCATCACGCGGCTCGGTGGGCAAATCGTGGCGGCGCTCTACCTGGCCGAGTCGGCCATGAGCATGGATGAGCTCGCCGAGCTCCTCGGTCGGGCCAAGAGCAACATCTTCGGGAACCTGCGCGCCCTCGAGGCGGCCGGCATCGTCGAGCGGCGACGCGAGGCCGGCGCGCGCCACGACTCGTTCGCGTTGAAGGGAAAATACCCCGACGTGGTCATCGGCGCGTACCTCTCGCGCCTCCGCAGCGTCGTGGCCGACAAGTGCGCGCTCTCGCGACGCTCGCTGGCGATGCTCGGAGACGCCAAGGGCGAAGAGGCTGACCGGCTCCGCGATCGCCTCGATCAGCTCCTCTCCAAGTACGAGCGCTTCGCCATCCTGGTGGACGAGCTCTTCCCCACGGCCGACGGGCCCGTCGACCTGCTCGCCTTGATCGACACGCTCCCGAAAGAGGTCGTCCTCGCGGTCCTCGCGGCCGTGAGGTCCGCGAAGACACGCTGAGGGGAGAAAATCTCCGGGCTGCTAAGGGTGTTCGAGGGGCCGTATCAGTTCAGGAGCTTCGGGTCGGGCGGGCTTTGGCCGTCGTCGTCCGGCTCGGGAGCGCCGCCATCCGCGAGCTCCCTGTCCCGCTCCGCGTTCTGTTCGTAGAGCGTCCGTTGTTTGCCTGGTTTTTCCCGCTCCGCAGCGCGGTCCCAAAGGTGCGCGGCCTCGCGGTACGCGCGCGCCCTGGCGTTGTCGTCGGTCGCGTCTTGGGCCTTCTGTTCGGCCGCTTGGGCCTTCGCGACATGGGGGTTTCGACCGAAGCTCATGGCGCCGTTCTATCGGTCCGGGCGCCGTTCTCGAAGCACGAAGCGCGAATTTCTTCGTCGGGCCGAAGCACGGCGCGCAGGAGCTCGAGGGACCGCGCGCACCGACAGGCCGAAGGCGGCTCGCGGACGAGGCGCGCCTCGGGGACGAAGAGGATGGCCGAATCGTGGCCCCTGATTTAGAACCCGGTCCCATGGGTTCGTGGCGTCGCAGAACGAGGAGCTCGTGATCCGATCGGTCGACATCGTGCTCTCGCCGCGCGAGGCCGCCTCGGAGACACGCGTCCGCGAGGCCGCGATCCGCGCCGCCAAGATCCCGAAAGGCGAGGTCCGCGACACGCGGATCGTGAAGCGCTCGATCGACGGGCGCGCGCGCGAGCCTCGTGTGCAGCTCCGGGTCGAGATCTCGACCGACGCGCCGTTCGAGCCCGCGGTCACTACGCCCCCCGAGCTCCCCGACGTCCGGAAGAAGCCCGTCGTGGTCATCGTCGGTGCTGGGCCCGGAGGCCTCTTCGCTGCGCTGCGCGCGATCGAGCTCGGCCTCCGCCCCATCGTGCTCGAGCGAGGGCGCGACGTGCGCGCGAGGCGGCGCGACCTCGCGGCGATCACGCAGCGTGGGATCGTCGATCCGGACAGCAACTACTGCTTCGGCGAAGGGGGCGCGGGCACCTACAGCGACGGAAAGCTCTACACACGCAGCGGCAAACGCGGCGACGTGGGCCGCATCCTCGCGACGCTGGTCGCCTACGGCGCGAGCCCCGACATCCTCGTCGACGCGCACCCGCACATCGGCACCAACAAGCTCCCCGGCATCATCGTCGCGATCCGCGAGGGCATCGAGCGCGCGGGCGGCGAGGTGCGCTTCGAGGCGCGGGTCACGGAGCTCCGCATCGTCGACGGGGCCGTGCGCGGGGTCGTCCTCCGCGACGGGACCAAGGTCGACGCGGACCGGGTCGTGCTCGCGACCGGCCACTCGGCACGTGACATCTTCGAGATGCTCGCGCGCCAGGGGATCGCCATCGAGCGCAAGGATTTTGCCCTCGGCGTGCGCGTGGAGCACCCGCAGAGCGTCATCGACCAGATCCGGTACCACGCGAAGGTGCGTGATCCGCTGTTGCCTCCCGCGAGCTACTCCGCGGTCGAGCAGGTCGACGGGCTCGGGGTCTACTCGTTCTGCATGTGCCCGGGCGGGATCATCGCCCCGTGTGCGACGAGCCCGGGCGAGATCGTGACGAACGGGTGGAGCCCCAGCAAGCGCAACAACCCCTTCGCCAACTCCGGCGTCGTCGTCGAGGTGCGCGGCCCGAAGGGCGACGGTGGCCCCCTCTCCGGTGTCGCCTACCAAGCCGCGATCGAGCGCGCGGCGTGGGAGGCCGGTGGGCGCACCCAGGTGGCCCCCGCGCAGCGCCTCGTCGACTTCTGCGAGGGGCGCGCGTCGTCGAGCCTGCCCGTGTGCAGCTACCCGCCGGGCATCACGGCCGCGCGGCTCGACGAGCTCTTGCCCAAGGAGATCGGCGATCGCCTGCGCGCGGGCCTCCGAACCTTCGGGGCCAAGATGCGTGGGTACTACACCAACGACGCGGTCGTCGTCGGGGTCGAGTCGCGCACGTCGTCGCCCGTGAGGGTCCCTCGCGATCCGGAGACGCTCGAGCACCCCGGCGTGCGCGGCCTCTTCCCCTGCGGCGAGGGCGCGGGGTACGCCGGGGGCATCGTGTCCGCGGCGATCGACGGCGAGCGCGTGGCCGAGCGCATCTTCGCCCTCTACCCGGCCTGAAGCGCGCCTCAGCGCTGGATGAAGAAGGTCTCGACCTCGCTCGCGAACGCGCCCTGACGGACCTCGCCGAAGTCGAACACGGCGTGGAACATCTCGCAGCGCGGGCTCTTGTCGGACGACGCGATGCACGCGTCGTGGAAGCGTCGGAGCTCGGCGACGGTGACGAAGGTCCCGGGCTCGGGTTTGTAGGCCGCCGAGACGAACGCGCCGGGGACCGTGGGCGAGCGCTCTTCGTAGCGGTGGCAGGTCGCGCACGCCGTCCGATCGGCGTCCTTTCCGAACAAAATCCGCTCGAACGCGGCCCCGGGCGCGAGCGGCGTTTGCACGGGCAGGGCGATCTCTCCCTTGATCGTGCGGGTCGGCGTGACCCACTCGCCGAACTCGACCGCCTTGCTCCCCTCCCCCGCAGGCACCGCGCTGATGACGAGGGTCGGCGAGAGAAAGAACATGCGCGGGCTGTCTTTTCCGCCGGCGGGCTGCGCGCTCGTCAGGCCGGTCGTGGCGACCACCGAGAGCGGGCGCGGCAGCGTCGCGAGGAAACACGCCGCGTCGGTGGTCGGCACGAGCGCGTTGAACCGCGTGATGGCCTCGGCGATCGTGCGAACGTCACCGGCCTTCATCGCGCAGGCGCGCAGCGCGTCGCTCGTCGGGTGAGGCGCAGGCGGAGGCTCCGGCGCCGAGGCGTCGACACCGGACTCGGGCGCCGTCGCGCCGCCACCGTCGGAGACCGCGTCGGGCGACGTGGCCGACGAGCAGCCGAAGAGGAGACCGACCACGGCGAGGAGCTCCACTCTCATGAGGCTCATTGTGCACGTTCCTGGCGCGCGCGCCGCAGGAGAGCGCCTCTACGCAAGCATTGCGTACGCCGAACGAGACGACGCGCGCCTTGCAGGCACGGGCCTCGCGCGGAGCCTCGTCGTGGTCACGCTCGCCGGCTCACGGGCGCGCGTGCACGAGCTGCCGCGACGCCTCGGTCAGGAGCGCCGAGGCGGCCATCGCCACGTTCAGCGACTCGGCCTTCCCGAAGCGAGGGATCGCCACCACCTCCGCGCCGATCGACGCGGTGGCGTTCGAGTGCCCGTGCGACTCGCTGCCGAGCACGATCACGGCAGGCCGCTTGATCTCGGTCTCGAAGATGGACTTCCCGCCCATGTCCGCGATGTAGATGCTGGCGCCGGCGGCGTGGCAGGCCGCGAGCTCCTGCGCGAGGTTCGCGTAGCGGGTCTCGACGCGGAAGAGGGAGCCCATCGTGGACTGCACGACCTTCGGGTTGTGGAGCTCCATGCAGTCGTGGCTCATGAGCAGACGGCCCGCGCCGAACCAGTCCGCGATGCGCACGAGGCTGCCGAGGTTTCGCGGATCGCGGACACCGTCGAGCGCGAGCATGAGCTCGTCCCCCGCGGGGGCACGGAACGGGAGCGGGTCGGGCGCCACGGCGATCGCGATGAGCTCGTTGCCCTTCTCGAACGTGCCGATCTTGTCGAGCTCGTGCGACGCGAGGATCTGCACGGGCACACGCTTCGCGGTCGCCAGCGGCTTGATGTGCTCGGCCGCGGGCTCGCTCGCGAGCAGCACCTCGACGCGCGTGGTCGACTCGAGCAGCTCGGCGACGACCTTGCGCCCTTGCACGAGGTAGCGGCGGCTCTCGCCACGGAACTTCTTCTGCTGGAGCGCGCGGTACCGCTTGAGATCGGCCTGAGTAATCACGGCGGCCGGTCTTAGCCGAGGTGGGAGCGATTTGCTCGGGTTCTCGCCGCGAAGGCGCCGCGGCATGTGAACGGCTCGCGCTGTCGTCGGCCTCCGACTCGGCCGACGAGACCAGCGAAGCTCCCGTCGACGCGACCGTGCGAAGTCCTATCGGAGTCCGCCCTCGCCCATCCCCACCGCGGGAGCGACCTCATTCGAATCACCCTCCGCCCATCCCCACCATGGGAGCGGGGGGTACCGAAATACCCCCCTCGCCCATCCCCACCATGGGAGCGGGTGGTACCGAAATACCCCCCTCGCCCATCCCATCGATGGGAAAGGCCGGCATTTTTGGGGTCTCCTCCCGGTCCGCGCGTGCGCCTCGTGGCGACCTTCGTCCCCCGAATCTCCTTTTTCCACCGCACCTCACCCACCAAGGTGCGGCACCTGGCGCCGAGGTAGGCATGGCAAAAACCTCGACAAATTCGCCCATTCTCGCTGGCACGGGAGCCGCCAGACGGCCTGCGAGGTCCCGTGTACGCCGATCGGGTGACAACGTGTTTCGGAACGAACGCGGTCGGGCGCGGTCCTTCCCGGCGTGAGCGAGATACGCGGCAATCCCGCCGCCATCCCGCGCACTCCGAAAGAGAGACAGCATGAGCACCTACGCCATCCACTCCTTCACCGTGAACGACGCCCTCGTGGCCGGCCGCGACCTCCTCCGCATCGCCCAAGGCAAGAAGCTCCACCGCACCTTGGCCGCCGCCCTCGTCCGCGTGAAGCGCACCCACGAAGCCCTCGACGCGACGAGTCGCTCGATCCCCAAGGAGGACGACCCACTTGTCGTCGGCGGCAGCGAGGCGCCCGCCCGAGAGGGGCTCTTTCTGCCGCTGGTCTCCCTGCGAAAGTCCTTCGCCGCCGTCCACGACCTCCTCAAGGTCCACGCCCAGCTCCCCGAGGGACATTCGCTCGGTGACTCCGCCCGCGCGGTGCTCGCGGCGCTCTTCCCCGAGGGCACGGGCTTCCTCACCTCGGGCGCCAGCGAGCTCGACGTCGCCTGCGGCCGCGTGCTCCAGCGCGCCCGTCACCCGAAGGTCGAAAAGGCCCTCCGTACGCTCGGCTGCAACCCCCACATGAAGGCCGCCAAGGCCGCATACGGCGCGTTCGTCACGGCGCGTGAGGCCTCCGTCGAGGCCCCCGTGGTGAAGTCCTCGAGCGACAACGCTGCGATCTACAACGACGCCATCGACGCCCTGCGCGAGTACGCCCGCCTCGTCGAGGCCTACGCGCTGCTCGAGGGCGCCTCGCTCGACCGCGTGCTGCTCGCCCCGCTCGCCCACAAGCGCATGGCCCGGCAGCGACCGAAGGCCATCGCACCCGAGCCCACCGCGAGCGACAGGATCGACGAGGCGCCCCCGTCGCGCGCCGCGTGATCGAAGCGCGCCCGCTCTGCCCCGCGCCACACCCCGAGGCCCACGCGTCCCCCCGCGTGGGTCTCTTGTTTTTTCGCATGGCTCAGTCCGTCGCCGCCGCGGTCACGACCTCCCAGTACGAACGAAAGGGGCGATGCTCCGCGCGCGCCACGAACGCGTCCACGGGGGCCGCGAGCTGGGTCGTGCGATGCCCCTCGCGCTGCTCCGGGTGACGCCGGCCTGCGTCGAACCACACGCGGACGAGCCGGCTCGCGTCGTCGTGAGGCATGGCCGCGACGCTCTTCGCGAACGTGCCGTGTTTCTTCGGCTCGAAGAGGTACTGCTCGACGTTCGAGGCGTAGAAGACGCCGAGGGTGAGCCCGCGTGCGCGCATGTCCTCTCCCACGGCGCGGAGGGCGTGCGTGCCGCCGAGATCACCGACCACGGGCACGACGCGGTTCTCGAGCACCATGCGGCGAACCTTCGTGTAGGCCTCCTCGGACGCGAGGAACGTCCCCACGTCGCCTTCGGTGACCGAGAGGTTCTGCGCGAGGGTCGGGTACCATCGCTCGCTGCCCACCATCGAGTACGCGATGGCGAGCCCGTGCCGCGCGAACGCACGATGGATGCGGACGATGTCGCGGTCGTCGGACGGCGCACGCGTGATGGAAAGACGCTCGAGGAGCGCCCGTGTGCGCGCGACGCCGTGAGCTTCGAGCGACGGGTCGGAGGGGAGACCACGGAACGCCGCTTCGACAGGCGAAAAACCGGTGCCCTTCGCGGCGTCGGCCCGAGGCTCGCGGGCGAGGAGGGCACGCAAAAACCCGACACGCGTCGCGCCTTCTTCGAAGCACCCACGAAAGACGAGGTGCTCGAGCAGGTTCCCGCGGCGAATGTCCACGAGGTACGCGACACGTGGATCGAGCAGCGCGAGGTACGTGTAGCTCTGCTCGGGCCCCACACCGACGTAGGCCCTGCCGCGGAGCCTAGGGTCGCGCAAGGCCTTCGCGACGTGGAGGAGCGAGGTCTCGTTCGTGACGTAGTTCTCGCTCGGGAAGTCCCCGGGGGGCTCCGAGAGACGGGCGACGAGCGGACCTATGGCCTCGTCGGGAACGAGCTTGCCCGACGCCCCTGCGTCCGCCGTGCTCGCGTCTTCGCCCGTCGGAGACGGAGGGGTGGGCGCGCGCGAGGGCGACGGAGAGGGCTCCTCCCGCGCGCTCTGGCACCCGCACGCGAAGAGCATCCCCAAGACGACGACGAGGGCGAGCCTCCGCGTGAGTCCATACGGCATCGTTCGAAGAACGCCCCGCGCGCGCTCTCGCTTCCGCCGCCGCCGGCTCTCGAAGCCCCCTCTCACTCGAGCTCGCGCAGCCCCGAGGTCCCCTTCCTGTAGGCCTCGGCCACCAGATCGAGCCGCGCCCGGTTCAGCGGATCGTCCTCGGGATCCGTGAGGTCTCGCCCGCGCACGACGACGAGCGGCGTCGTGTTCGACGTGCTCACGTCGCCCGCGCACACGAAGCGCGACGAGGCGTAGCTCCACACGAAGAGGCGGCCTTCGAGCCGACCTGGCACGATCGAGAGCGTCGCGTTGGCCCCCGTCACGACCGGATCCGTCCACGCCGTCACGACGAGCGTCACGGCGTACGGGTACGGCGAGCCCCACGAGCGCGGTCCGGCTTCTCCCTTCACGGGGCCGACACCCGAGGGAACGGCGGGAATCACGTCGAGGGCCGGAGCGTAGAGGGCGGCGTACTGACGGACGGTCGCGTCGAAGTGCTCGGTGCCCAGGAGCTCTCCGGTCGTGCCGATCGCGCGGCCGATCCTCGGGGCGGTCACCGTTCCCCGCGGGACCGGCTGCGGCGAAGCGACCGCGATCGTGCACGGGGTCGTCCCGGCGTCGAGACCGGCTCTCGCGTCGAGGCGAAGGACCGCGGCCCTCCGCACCGTCTCCGAGAGCTCACGCGCGCTCGGCCCGGCGTCGACCTTGGGGGAGGGAGGTGGAGGCGGAGGGGGCTGACGCGACTCGCGGAGGCTCGCGACGAGGACGATGACGATGACGAGCGCGGCGATGCCCATCGGCTTGAACATCGCGGAGAACCGCTCGTCCTCGCGCGGGGGTGAGACCGCAGCGGGGGACTTCCCCTTCGCGGCGCGATCGCGCGGGGGCGTCGCGGGCGCCACGGGTCCTGGTGCAGGCGGAGCGCCGCCGTCGAGCGCCGCGAGCAACACCTTGACGTGCCGCACCTGGGCCGCGGCCGTGGCGTCCTCCGGGTCGAGAGCGAGCGCACGTTCGAACAGCGTCGAGCACGCGACCCACACCGGGCGGTGCTCCTCGCGCACGTCGTAGTCGGCGAGCACCACCTCGTGAGCGCCACTCGGCCCGACCGACGTCCGCGCCTTCATCGTCGTCTGGAGCTTGGCGTAGCCGAGGTTGTACACGACCTGCTGCTCGAGCCCGCGTCGCGTGTCGGCGTCGAGCGGCTGACCGTTCGGCTCGAGGGCCGAAGCGTCACGCGTCGCGATCGTGTGTGCGGCCTCGAGCGTGCGCACGGCGGCCTCGAGCGCCCCCGTCTTGCGGAGCGCGACGCCCCACAGGTTGAGCACGCTCCCGAGGGCGAGGCTCGGCGCGATCCCATGACCCACCTCCGGGAGCACGGCCCCGAAGAGATCGACGACCTTCTCGGGGTGCTCGGAAATCGCCATGGACCCGAGCACGGCGAGCTCGGCCACCTCGTCGTCGTGCCACGGCGTCTCCTCGGCGCGCGGCAGCACGACGGTGCGCGCGTTCCACGTCACCGCGACGTCGATCGCGTCGAGGTGCTCGAGCGCGCTCACGGTCGACGACGCGCCTCTCACGAAGGCGTCATGGGTGTAGGTGAGCGTGAGTTTTCCGCGGGGAAACTCGAACGAAAACGCGCCTTCGCGCGCACGTGCAGCCGAGACCTCCAGCGACGGCGGGACCTCGGCGCGCGCGACGGAAGCGAGACGCGGACCGAGCGGCCCTCGCCCGAGGTCGTAGAGCGCGTCGGCGTGGACCTCGTTCTCGACGAGGATCTCCTTCAACGCTTCGAGCGGACGCACGAGCGTGGGGCTCGCGAGCAGCGCCCTTGCGTCCTCTTGACCGGCGCGCTCGAAGAGCTCCGCGACGAGCTTGGGCCAGACTCGCGCGAGGCCCGCGACGTCGAGGAAATGGCCTCCGTCGACGTCCACGAGCGCCGCCGGTCGCCCCGCGAGCCGGCACCGCACGACGCCCACGTCGTCCGCGGGCAGCGTGACCGCCTCCATGAAGAGGTCCACGGCGACCAGCGCGAGCGCCCCCGGTCGAAGGAGACCGAACACGACGTCCACCCGCCGCCCGCGCGCCTCGAGGTACTCGCCCACGGCCCGCCCCTCCCTACCGCCCGAGCCCGTACAAGGGATCGTCTTTCCCCATCGAGGGCCACGCCGTCAGATCTCTCGGCGACGCGCGGAGCGACGCGAGCACGAGCTCGTTCGCCGCGAGCTCTGCGGCGAGCCGCGACGCGTGGCGCGAGAGGTCGCTTCCGAGACGCACGAAGGTGTGTCGCTCGGGGACCAGCATCTGCTCGAGCGCGTCGTCGAGCGGGGACGGAGGGCCGAGCCCGACGAGCAGCATCTCCTCGCCATAGAAGGCGTGAAACGGCCCGTGCGACAGCTCGAGCACGTCCCACGTGGGCGGCATCGGGCGACCGAGGCCCTCGACCCACTTGAGCCCGAGGCCCTCCGCGACGGCGCGTCGCTCTCCGCTCGTCACGAGCACACACGGGCGCGCGAGCTCCTTCGCCGTGAGAGCACGAGCCTTCGCGCGAGCGGCACGCCGCGCAGCCTCGAGGGCGCTCCGCTCCGACGCTTCGAGGCGCTCGCCCACGAACGCGCCCACGGCCGCGAGCGCCGCCGCCGGCCCCACGACGCGCAGCAACGTGCCACGCTCTTCCGTCGGTGGGTGCCGGAGCACACGCCCCCCCGCCCCGACGAACGCCGAAACCCTTGGATCCTCTTCCGAAGTCGCCGTCACGAGGTACGCCTCACGGAAGGCGTCGGCGTGCCCGAGCGCGAGGCGCGCGTTCGGCGAGAGGCCCTGAGACACGACGCAGAGGGCCTCGTCCCCGCGTGTCGCCGGCGCCCCTTGGGCGAACGCCGAAAGCGGCAGGTACCGCGCGCGCCTCCCGCTCTCCTCGAGGAGCGCGACGAGGTGCTTCGCGGGACCGAAGCTGCCTCCGACCCCCGTCACGACGAACGCGTCGCACGCGGCCTCGGAGGCCGTCACCGGCGGCGCGCTCTCCGCCACCGAGATCATGACGGCGAAGGCCTCGTCCACCCTCCGCGCGACGTCCGCGAGGCTCTGCGCCTCGGGCGACACGCCGACGGGGTCGCTCACGGGCCCCCGTCGGGGCGCGCGTCGGCGTCGTGTTTCTGCGACCTCATGGCCGAAAGATAGCCTACGAGCGCGTCGAGATCGGCCTCGGTGAGATCGGGGTGAGGCGGCATGTTGCCGTAGCGGAGCGAGAGCGGGTTCTTGATGTACGCCCGCACCTCGGCCTCCGTGCGGTACTCGAGCACGTTCTTCGGCACGTTGAGCTCGGGCCCCACGCGCCCTCCCTCGCGGTTCATGGCGTGGCACTTCACGCAGCGCTCGCGGAACAACACGAAGCCCCTCGACGCGAGGCTGCCCTCGGCCTCTCCCTTCGGGAGCGTGTGCGGGAACCGCGCCTCGAAGCGCACGATCTCGATGCGCGCGAGCTGCCACGGCCGCGGGTGACCTTCGAGGTCTTGTTGATGCTCGCCCTTCCACACGAAATAGAAGGGCCCCGGGTTCGCGCGCTGCGGGCCGATGGGCTCCCACGCCGGCACGTCCACGTCCTCGAAGGCGACGTACGCGCCCGGCTCTTCGGCGAGCGAGGGGCGCATGGGCACCGTGTAGCCGTCCCGCGCCTTGAGCAAAACCTCGCGGCCGCCGAGCGAAGGTTTGCCGCCGAAGCCGACCTCGAGCACCTTCGAGAACGGGAGGGCGCGAAACGTCTTCGGCTTGCCGTAGTACGGATCGTAGGCCGTGAACGTCTCGGCGGGGATGGCCTTCGTGAGCGCGGCGAGGTCGATCGTACGCGCAGGCTTCCCGTCGTCGACGAGCTCGAGCGTCGCGCCCTCGGGCACGGGAGCGCCGTGTTTGCACGAGAGCACGAAGAGGGCCGCCGTCAGCGCCGAGGCGAGCCACGGCCCACGCCTCACCTCGGGCCTCGCCCGTAGCGCACGGCGAACCGCAACGCGTCGGGGTACGGAGAGCGCTCTTCGACACGGCCCGCCTCGATCGCCGACTTCATCTCGAGCCAATACGATGCCGTGGCGAGCTCGGGGTGCTTCTCGCAGAAGACCTGACGGGGCTTGCCCGGGGGCAAGAGAAACGTGGGAAACTGCTCGGGGAACACGTCGTCCGGGCCCACGTTGAACCAGGGCTCGGCGCGCATCTCGTCGTCGTCGTCGCGGGGCTTCGGCATCGACCGGAAGCGGCACGACGTGACGTAGGCGATCTCGTCGTAGTCGTAGAAGAGCACCCGCCCGAACCGCGTCACGCCGAAGTTCTTCAGCATGAGGTCGCCCGGGAAGATGTTGGCCGCGGCGAGGTCCTTGATGCAGTCGCCGTACTCGCCGAGCACCTGCGCGAGCTTCGTGTCGTCGGCGTCGGCCACGGCCATGTCGAGCGGCACGAGCTTGCGCTCGACGTAGAGGTGACGCACGAGCACACGGTCCTCGCCGATTTCGACCGACTGGGGCGCGATGCGGCGCATCTCGTCGAGGAGATCCTCGCGGAAGCGGTCCTTCGGGAACGACACGTCCACGTACTCGAGCGAGTCGGCCATGCGACCCGCGCGATCGTGGTGCTTCACGAGCTTGTACCGCTCCTCGACGAGCTTACGGTCCGCGTCCTTCGGGGGCTCGAACCAGTCGCGGATGACCTTGAACACGTACGGGAAGCTCGGCAGCGAGAACACGAGCATCACCATGCCGCGCACGCCCGGGGCGATCTCGAACTTGTCGGTCGAGTGGCGGAGGTGCCACACGAGGTCTCGGAAGTGGAGCGTCTTGCCCTGTTTTTGCAGGCCGACCAGCGTGTAGAGCTCGGACCGCGAGCGGCTCGGGACGACCGTCTCGAGGAAGGCCACGTAGGCCGAGGGCACCTCCATGTCGACCATGAAGTAGTCGCGCGCGAGGCTGAAGAGCCGGCCCACGGCCTTCGTGTCGAGCAAGATGGTGTCCACGTAGAGATCGCCGAGGGGGCCCCTCCGGAGCGGGATCACGAACGGCACCACGGTGCCCCCGAGGATCGAGCGCCCCACGAGGTACGCCGAGAGCCCGCGGAAGAAGAGCGAGCGCAGCACCTGGAGCTGGAAGCCCTTGTCGCTGTCCCACCCGCGCGGGAAGTGCTCGGCGATCGCGCGCATGAGATAGCCCGTGTCGCGCTCGAGGTCCTCGAAGCGGCCTCCGAGGGCGCCGAGGCCCGTGTCGACCAGCATCTTGCGGAGGGTGCCCTCGAGCTCGACGCTGCGGGGGTAGTAGCAGTGGTAGGTGGGCTCTTCGCCCTCGATGTGCTCGGTCGAGATCGCGGGCCTCGAGAAGATGCAGTCGTTCTGGTGGTAGGTGCGGTGGAGCAGCCGCGTCGCCACCGAGTTGTAGAAGGTCTCGGCGCACTCGGGCTGTTTGTGCTCGTAGAGGAGGCCGATGTAAGCGGGCTTCACCGCGCGGTAAAAAGCCTCGTTTTCGCACTCGTCGGGGAACGTGTCGCGGAGCTTCTGCACGGTCTCGCGGACGCGCTCGTCGTACATGTCGATGCGGGTGCGCACGGCCTCGCGCGCCGCCTCCCAGTTGCCCTTGGTGAAGCGCTCCTTGGCCCCGCACGAGAGCTCCCGGAAGAGGCGATAGTGGCGATCGAAACCCTCGAGCAGCGTGGCGGCGAAGAGCGGGGCGCGCGACAGATCCATCGTGGCGGACGATACCAGAGGCGGGCAGGACTCGAGCGGATTGCGCCTCGGCGGCTCGGGCGCCGGCGGACCTTGGTCAGGGCGCGGCCTTGTCCGAGGGCGGCGCCGTCACGAACACGAACGGCAAGAAGAGTGCGTAATACATAATGTTCGGGACGAGCCTGAGCCCGAAGCCGGCCCCCACCCCCGACAGGATGAGCACGTCGGCGGTGGCCCAGAGCGTGTACTGGACGGTCACGAAGGCGAGCACCGCGCCTGCCGAGCGGCGCCACTCGGGGGCGATCGTCGGGGCCTTCGCGCGGTGAACGACGAGGCGGAGCACGAGGGCGAGGGCCACGAAGAGGGCTTCGTAGGCGAGGAACTGGAGGCGCATCACGCCCGCGACGCGCGAGGAGAGGAGCCTGACCACCGTCGACGCGATCGGCACCACGAGCGAGAGCCCCACGGCCCGCGCGACCGCTGCGGCGCGGAGCGGCTTTCCCTCCCCCCACGCGCGCTCGACCCAGAGGAGCACACGGAGATCTCCGAGCACCACGAACGCGACGGCCACGGCCGTGCCCCACGCGCCCGGGAGGGAGACGAACGGCGACGAAGCGAGCGCGTCGGCCGCGATCTCGAGCCCGAAGAGCACGAGGTAGCCCACGAGGAACCGCTGCCGCGACGCGAGCGCCACGGCACCGACCACGACCGCGAGCCATGCGACCGCCGGGTGATGCCACGGGCTGTCGTAGAGGGCCTGCCACACGGGCGGCGCAGCATGGCCGAACGGCCCCCCGCGCCGCAAGCACGAACCCACCCGAGACCGGTTGCCATTTGACGAAATCGAGGCTACGAAACCGAGGAAAGCCACCTACTCCGGCGTCGTCTAATGGCAGGACAGCGGATTTTGATTCCGCTTATCATGGTTCGAATCCATGCGCTGGAACCAGTCCCTCCCCGTTTCGTGCCACGCGCGGCTCACGTCCGGCTAGAAGCGTCGGTTCGGCGAGCTCGGGCCGACGTTCGCGACGTCGTCACCTTCGCACCTCTTCGCGCGAGACCCGCACCGTGAGCGGGGCCTCGCCGCGGCGCACCTTCAGCACCACGTCGTCGGCGAGGGGGCCGGTGAGCCTCCCGCGTGCCTCGGCGATCGTGTGCACCGGCACGCCCGACACCTCGACGATCACGTCGCCTGGGGCGAGGCCCGCGCGCTCGGCCGAGCTGCCCTCGACCACCGTCACGATGCCCACCTCGGCCGGCGGCCCCGCGCGCTCCCCGAGCGTGACCGCGACCCCTCCCGAGCCCTTCGCTTCGGGCTCCCCACGCGCCTTCTCGCCGAGGGTGAGCTTCACGTCTTTGGAGGTGCGGCCCGAGTAAAGACGGAGCTGCGTGAGCGCCTGCCCGCGGCCCGGCGCGAACGCCTCGAGCGTCACGAGGCCCGAAGGCAGCTCGCCCAAGCGAAACTTGCCGCGAGCGTCGGTCTCGGCGACACCGGGAGGGAGCGTGCCCGAGACGAGCACGACGGGCACCGCGTCCTTCGCGACCCGCGCGAGCGGCACGGGCTGCCCCTTCGGATCGACGACGAGCCCCTCGACCACGGCCTCCTCCTCGAGCGTCACCCGAGGCACCGTGGTCGCGCGCCTCCCGCGGCTCCCGAGCACGGCCACCTCGACGACGCGCGGCGCGTATCCCTTGGCCCGGACCTGGAGCCGGCACGCGCCCGCGGGAGCGTCGCGCAGGACGAAGTTTCCGTCCTTGTCGGTGCGTGTGCGGTGCGCGCCGTCGTCGCAGTAGAGCGTGACCGCCGCGCCGTCGATCCCGTCGCGGCGAGGGGTGCGGACCTCCCCTTCGACGGCCTCGGCCGGCGCGAGCTCGACACGAATCTCTTTGTAGTTTTCGTCGGTTACGAGCGTTCGTGTCGCCACGTGCGGGGCGCGGACCTCGACGTGGAGCGGCACACCGCGTGCGCCCGCGAGGGTGGCTTCGCCGCGTTTGTCCGTGAACACGGTGGCACGAAAGGGCTGCGACGGATCGAGAGAGCCCACGGTGATCTGCGCGCCGTCGATGCCGTCGCCGCGGCTGTCCACGACGCGCACGGGAAGGTCGTCGCGTGCGTCGGGGAGAACGATGCGCACCTGGGCGCGCCCACCTTCGGGGACACGCGCCTCGACGCGCGCCGCGCTGCCTCGTTCGCCACGCGGCCGCTCCACCACGAGCACGACGTCCTCGGGCACCGAAGCGAACGCGAACGCCCCCGCGCGGTCGGTGCGTGTCATCCGCTCGAGCGTGCCCCGCATGGCCATCGCGACGACCTCGGCCCCCTCGACGGCGCGGTCGTGCGAATCGACCACGCGCCCCTCGAGCGTGCCGCCGCCGCGCATCGTCACCTGGACCTCGGCCGTTCCGCCGGGCGAAAGCTCCACGAGCTCGCTCTGCGCCTCGACGAACTGCGGGTGCCTCACCACCACGCGCACTCGACCTGGGGTGACCGGCGAGAGGCGGAACCTCCCGTCGCGCTCCGAGAGCCACCCTTCTCCGCCGAGCGCCGTCCCCCGCGTCGACGGACTCGCGCCTCCGCCCCCGTGCGGGGTGTCGGGGAGCGGGCCCGGCATCACCCCGAGCTCCCCTCGAGGGACGAGCGGCCTCGGGCCCGAGAGCGCGGCGTCGAACGATCGGCCGCGGAACGCCGCGCGGCGCGGGTCGTCCGCCACGGGCATGCCCGAGAGATCCGTGCCTACGACCTCGATGCGCGCGCCGTCGACCGCGTACCCGCGCCCGTCGACCACACGACCGACGAGCGTGCCCGCACGGACGAGCCCCACGTCGACCGGCCCCTCCGACACCGCCACGGTGGCCGACACGTAGCCGTCGTGGCTGGCCATCACGCTCGCGCCTCCGCGAGGGATCGGCCCGAGCGCCACGGTGCCGTCTTTCCCCGTGATGCCCTCGACCGGGAACGCCGACAGGCCCGACTCGGCGAGCACCACCCTCGAGCCGGCGAGCGGCGTGCGGGACTCGCCGTCGACCTCGACGACGCGCACGGTGACCCACATGCCGGCCGAGAGGTGCAGCGTGAGCTCTTTCGTCTCGCCACGCGCGAGGGTGACCGCGAGCTCGGTGGGGGACGCGAGCGCCCCCTGCGTGGCTCGGAGCGCGTACGTGCCCTCGGCGAGCCCGGAGATGCGCACGGAGCCCGCGTCGTCCGTGTCGGCGCGCCGCGATGGCCAGAGCACGGCCGACGTGATCTCGACGCGCGCCTTCGGGACCTTCGCGCCGTCGGGCCCGACCACCGTGACGACGAGCGCCGAGAGCTTCTTCACGACCACGCGCACCTCGGTGGTGCCGCTCGGCTTGCGCGTCTCGACGGTGTCGAACCCCATGGCCGAGACGACCACCGTGTACGGCCCCTCGGAGAGGCGCGTCACGTGGGCGCGGCCCTCCGCGTCGGACCGTGCGCCGAGCGGAAACGGGTCTTGTCCCTGCACCTCGACGTCGGCCCCCGGTACGGGCGCGCCCGCCTCGTCGACCACCACGACGTCGAGCGCGTGAGCCGGCCCGAGCACGAGCTCGAGGGACCTCGCGCCAGGCACGAGCATCACCATCCGCGACGCGCGCGCGAGCCCTTCGGCCTCCGCCACGATCCAGTGCTCGCCTACGGGAAGCCGCGTGAGCTCGGCGTGACCGTCTCTCGTGCGCACGTCCGCGGCGGTGTACGCGCGCCCCTCGAGGATGGTGAACGCTCGCACACGCGCCTCGGCGACCGGCTCTCCCTTCGCGACCTCGTCGCCCTTCCCCGCACCCGCGTCCGGCGCGACCTCCACGCCTCGGCGGTAGAGCAGCACCTCGAGCGAGGCGGGCCGCTCAGAGACGTCGGCCGGCAAGCTCGGCGCCGAGAGCTCCACCTCGAGGGGATGGAGCATCGAGCCCGGGATCGTGCCGAGCACCAGCAGCGCGAGCGTATGTGCGACGAGGACCGCCCATGTGCGAAAGACGTCGAGCTTCGCGCGCGCCCGGGGGGGCATCTTCGCCTCGTCGGGCGGCGGGTTCGCGGCGGAGGGCATCGACAGGGCTTCATCGATCCCTGAAAGGACCGGAGATTTCGCGGGGTTGAGGGCTATCGGGCGGTCGGAGGCCTATGCCGAAGAGGCATGTTCCCTTCGCCGCGGCATGCCCGGGGCGCCCGTGGAGAAAGGCGCGGGGCGCGGCCATATTCCCAGGGAATCCGGGCTTCGCCAAGCCGCGGATGCTAGCCTCAGGTCGTGCGCGCCAAGAATGCCCTCCGCTTCGGCCTCGTCGCTCTCTTCACGGCGGGCATGTCCGTCTCGGGCTGCGGGTCCGACTACGTGCCGGTGGGCACGGGAGGAAAGATCACGGCGTACGGAGGGGGCGCGGCGGAGGACGCGGCGGGCTCCTTCGGGTTCGACTCCGGCTCGCTCGCGCCCCCGGGCTGCGGCGTAGGGCCCGACGGCGGCGTGTGCGACTGCATCGACACGCCGCTGCTCGTCGATCCTCCGACGTTCTACTTCGTGCTCGACCGCTCCGGGAGCATGACCGACTCCGACAAGTGGAACACCGTGCGCGCCGCGGTGAGCGAGATCGTGTCGTCGGTCGGGCCCCGCGCCAAGTTCGGCGCCACGGTCTTCCCCGGCAAGGCCGGCACGTGCGACCGCGGGGTCGAGATCATGTCCATCCGCAACGGCGACTCTCCGAGCGGCACCTTCGGCCCCACGAACAAGTTCCTCGTCGAGACGACGCGCGCGCTGCAGGCCTACGGGGGCACGCCCACGGCGCCCACCCTCGACGCGCTCGTCACGCCTCTCGGGCAAAACCCTGGCAAGACGTACGTCATCCTCGCGACCGACGGAGGCCCCAACTGCTCGGGCGCCACGTGCGGAGCCGAGAGCTGCATCCTCAACATCGAAGGGGTCGACGGCTGCCGCCCGAACGGGCCCTCGTGCTGCGTGGATCAGGCCGGGCTCTGCCTCGACGGCGACGCCACGATCTCCGCGATTTCACGGCTCAAATCGGCCAACGTCCCCACGTTCGTGATCGGCGTGCCCGGCAGCCAGACGTACTCGAACCTGCTCGACCGCATGGCCCAAGCGGGCGGCACCGCGCAGCAAGGGGCTCCGGCGTACTACCGCGTCGACAAAGCCGACAAAGCCGACCTCGTCGCCGCGCTCCGCAAGGTCGCCGCCAAGATCGTCGCCACGTGCACGTACGACCTCCGCGAGGCACCGCCGGACGTGAACAAGCTCAACGTCTACCTGGACGAGAAGGTCGTCCCCAAGGATCCCACGAACGGCTGGAAGGTCGACGGCAAGACCGTCACCCTGCTCGGCGACACGTGCGACAAGGTCCTCCGAGGGGACGTGCTCGGCGTGCGCATCATCCTGGGCTGCCCCACGATCGAAGCGCGCTGAGGCCTGACGGACGCGGCCCCGCATAGAGCCGCGCGACGCGCTCTCAGTGCAACGTGTGCCAGGCGCCGCCGTGCTCGACCTTGGGGAGCTTCTGCGGCGGCACACGGACGGCGTCGTGCTCTTGGGTCGCGGCTTCGATGCGGCGAAGGACCTCGTCCATCTCGGCCTCTTCTTGCTCCCAGCGCGCGAGGGTCTCCTTCGACTTCTTGCGGCGCTTCCACCACGCGATCCCGAAGAGCCCCACCATCGCGAACGACACGAACGAGCCGACGATCGACCAGATCGGCATGCGCTGCGCGAGATCGGACTTCCACTGGAACTCGAGCTTGCGGAGGTCGGCGCCGTACGCGTCGGTCATGGCGCTATCGAAGGGCTGCCCGGAGGCCACGCGATCGAGCATGCGCACGAAGCGCTGGTGGTCCTCCTTCTTGCTCAAAAACCTAACGAAATCGGCAGATTGGGCGTAGGCGAGCTGCACGTCGTGTGGGCTCCCGAAGAAGCGCCGGTCGATCTCCGAGAAGGGGAAGAGCGTGCCCGACAAGCTCGCCCCGCGGAGGGTCTCGACGCGCTCGAGCGCGAGCTCTCCCGAGAGGCCGATGGCGAGCCCCTCGTTGAACCAGCGAGGCACGGTGCCCTGGCCGAAGCCTTCGTAGATCGCGGCGTGCACGAGCTCGTGGCGGAGGGTCTCTTCGAGGTGCACGGGCTGAGCGCCTTGGGGCGCGACCAGCGACACCGTGATGAGCCGGAGGGGACCGTAGGCCATACCGCTCGCGTACGAGAACGGCGGCGCCCCCTCGGGAGCCACACGCGCCATCTCCTCCGGGTCACGCGCGATGCGCACCTCGATGCGCTCGATCTCGGGCCGGCCGAGCGCGTTCGCGACCCGCGTGCGGGTGTCTCGGAGGTCTTGGAGGAGGCCCTCGACGCGATCGTGGTACTCGCGCGGGTAGGCGATGGTGAGCCACGTCCCTTCGGTGCGCACCTCGAACGTCGGAGGCACCTTGGGCACCACGTTCTGGTGAGGGGCGAGCAAGAACGGCGCATCTTGGGGGGCCGACACGACCGGCTCTTGCGCCCGCGCGGGGGACGGCCAAAGGAGCGCGACGACCATGGCCACGACGACCGCCAAGGACGACGAAGCACGACGAAACGACGCGAGGAGCGCACGGGTCATCGGGGCACCTGCATTTGAACGTGGATCGAATCGGACGAGCTGTCCCGTGTGGCGAGAAAAAACGCACCCCCGAGCAACGCAGCCGCCCCCGCCGCGCCCCAGAACCAAGGAGATTCGTAGAAGGCGCGGCTGCCCCCTCCCCCCTCGGCCACCTTTTGCTCGGGGCTCGCGCCGGTCCCTCTCGCGGGCTCGGGCGCGGCACGAGGCACGAGCCGCTCGAGCGACGCCACGGCTCCCTCCCACGCGGCGCCGTTCCCGTCGATCGTGATCGGCGAGAATTGGCCGGTCGACCTCTCGAAGAGGCGAGCCTTGGCGGCGGGCGCGGGAGCTTCGACCCCGGGCTCGGCGGGCTTGGCCTCGACCGTGACGACGATCACCCCTTCGAGGGAAAGCTCCTGGGTCAAGTTACGGAGGAGCGTGCGCGAGGGGGCGCCGTCGTCGGCGATGGCGTCGCGGGTGTCGGCGAGGTCGCGGAGGTCTTTGCGGGAACGGTCGGGCGGGGAGCCGGCGAGCACCCGGGCGCGGGTCTCGTCGAGGTGGGGGCGGAGGCGCGCGGAGCGGTAGGCCCCCTGAGCAAGTGGCCAGGCCGCGTCTCGAGCTTCGGGGTGGGCCAAGACGGCATACCCACGGGGCGGCCCGGCAACCTCGGCCGTGGAGGGCGCGGGCGCCGACGAGGCCCCACCGCAGCCCGCACACAGCGCGAGGGCGAGACCCACGATCGCCGACGAGGTCGCCAAAAGGCCAGGGCCACGAGAGAACGTTCGAGCGCGTTGAGGCATGGGGGGCGGCTCGGGCGTTGGGCTCGGGCTACGGCGCGAATCTAATGTCGCACCTCGAGACGTCAACGGCCGGCGAAACGATCGACCACGGGCGCGTAGAGAGCCACCTCCCCGCGCACCTGGGCCATCGGCTCGGCGAGCTCGCGCCCCGTGGTGACGCCGAGGGCGAGCATGGCGGCGGCGAGAGGCGGCCCGACGACGGCCACCGGGCGAAGATCGGCGAACGAGCGGCGCGACCCGAAGCCCGCCGCGAGCAGGAGCGCGAGGGTGTCGAGGAAGGCGCCCATCGCCGGGCCCCCTGCCCCGGAGGCCTTGAGCCCGACCCACACGATCGCCAGCAAAAACAAGGCGAACGCGACGCTGAAGCCCCACCGGGCGGCCCGCTCTCCACGCGCCTCGACGAGGAGGGAGACACGCGTGGCGAACGCGAAGATCGCGAGCAGCGCCACCGTGATGCCGACGGCGAACGTCACCCCCGCGAGCGCGTGATGGTGGGTCTTCGCGCGGAGCACGGCGCCGAAGGTGACGACCACCGGGAGGGCGAGCGCGCCGAGCGTGAAGAGCCGAATGCCGTGCGTCTTGGCGCGGCCGTCGAGGAAGCTCCGCCCCCCTCGACGCGCGCCGCGAAAGATGGCCACGAGGAAGACCGACGGGACGAGCGCCGCCGCGCCGAGGACGGCCCACACCGAGAAGAGACCGGCGGACGGGATCCCCTTCGCGACCCGGAGCGCGGCGGGGGCCGTGCCGACGACCGCCACGACGAAGGCCACGCCCACGGTCGTGCCGAAGTGGAGGAGGGAGGAGCCGTCGTCGTCCGTGTCGGTGTCGGTAGAGGCCACGGCGCCGGAGCTTACGCGAGGACCTGGCCGCCCCCAAGCGGATGTCTCAGAACCGGTCGAGCGTGAAAAACGCAGGGACGGAGAGCACGCGGTCGGCCTCGCGCGCGGCCCCACGGCTCGCTAGCACGGAGCCCGCGAGCCACGCTCGGAAGAGCGACGCACCGCCGTACGCGACCCGGGTCAACGTCGCGGTGGTGAGCGTGACGACCTCTCCGGCGCTGGGCGCGACGACCTCGCCCACCCCACCGCGCGCGAGGAGGCCGAAGCGCTCTCCGTCGACGTCGAGCTCGAGCCGCCCCTCTTCCGTGTACCCGCGCGCCGCGAGCGCACGCGGCACCGACGCGAGCCGGAGCATGGGCCCCGCGCCGAGCGTGCCCAACGCGTGCTCGATGCGGGCCGTGCCGGGCCGGAGGCGGTTCGGATCGTGGTCGAGGAGGGCGTCGAGGAGCGGGTCGTCGAAGGCCATCTCGAGGTCGGCCTCCGTGGCCTGATCGGAGAGGGTACCGAGCCAACCGAGCACGGCGAGACGACAGGCCGTGGTCTCTCCCACGACTTCCGTAACACGCACGCGTTGGGCCGCGTGAGGCTCGGCCTGCTCGAAGCGAAACATCGCGTATCCACTCAATTTTTCGCCGTCGTCGAGCACCACGACGACGAGCCGTTCGTCGGCCAGGATGGATGTCCACAGGCGCTCGGTGCGCGCGACGAGGCCCGTGCCGACGTGGGCGTACGTGCGGTAGAGCGCCTCGAGCAGCGGCCTGTCTTCCCCCTTGGCGCGCCGGACGCGCCTCCCTGCTCCGCCAAGCGCGCGGAGCGCCGCGAGGGCGACCGGGACATGATGAACGGGTGGCGCGCTCGTGTACCCGAGCCGCGCGTAGAAGGCCTGACGAAACGGAAACAGGAACGAGCCCACCGCGCCCGCGCGCTCGCCCTCGGAGATCACGTGCGCGACGAGCGCGCGCCCCACGCCTTGCCCTCGCGCCTCGGGCGCCACGCCGACCGTGGCGATCCCCGTCATGGGGACCTGTCGCCCTCCGACGCCCACCACGAGCCCGAACCCGAACGCGTGTCCCACGAGATCCTCGGACGGGAGGCCCTCGTCCCGCACGGCGACGTGGAGATCGGCGAAGGGGCCGAAGGGCTTGCCCATGAAGTTGCGGCGACGGGCCTCGAAGCCGCGGTCGTCGGGGTACGCCGCGAAGTGGATCTCGACGAGCCGGTCGACGTCATCCGGGTGGGCGCGGCGGAACGAAATGGGCTGCATTTTCGAGGACGTCGAGTCTTTCAAAAGGCGGCCCCGGCCGCAACGTGGGCGCGATCGGTTCGCCAGAAATTGGGCCGTTCCGATCGCACCCTGCTAGCCCCCGAATGGCCATGCAGAGCACCCCTCGCGACGAACTCACGGGCACCGACAAAAACCTCCGACTCGGCGGCGCCGGGGCCGAATTCGTGGCCTCGCTCGGCAAGATCGGCGCCGAAGCGCGGGCCGTCTTGGGGGCGCTCGCGGCCGATCCGAAGAGCACGGCGCTCCGGGACGACCTCCGCGCCCGACTCGACGCGGTCCTCGGACGCGCCCGGACGTTCCGCCTCGAGGAGCTGTCGACGGCCGTCGCCGAGGGCATTCGTCTCCTCGATCGCGCCCCGACGGAGGCCGTGGGGAGGGCCACGATCGCGAGCATCAACGAGCTTTTGTTCGACCTCCCCTCGCTCGCCTGGGGCGAGAGCCAGCGGCGGCCGAAGGGCGGGAGCTTCGTGGCGGAGAAGCTCGCCACCCACACCGCGCTCGTGGTCGGCCCGAAGGTCGTGGCGGACGCGCTCTCGAACGACGTCGACTCGGCGCGCACGTACTTCTCGTGCCACCACACGGAGGACGCGCAGTCGGCCATCGACCTCGCCCGCGTCGTGGCGCCCGACCTCATCCTCCTCGACGCCGACTCGGACGACATGCCGGAGCTCGTCGAGGCGCTCATGGACGACCCGCTCACGGAGCCCGTCCCCATGGTGGTCGTCGGCTCGTTCCAAGACGGCACCGACGCCGCGCGCTTCGTCGCGATGGGTGTATCTCGCACGCTCTCGAAGCCGCTCGCTCGAGAGGAGCTGCGGCGCGCCTGCGAGGGCGCCGTGCTCACGTCCGAGAACCGCACCGAGCGCCTCTCCCTCGGAGAGCCCACGGTCGAAGAGCTCGGGCGAAAGCTCGCCGAAGAAGTGAAACGCGCCCTCGTGGACGCCGTCGACATCGACGGCCGCACGACCAAGGTGTCGCTCGGAGAAGGCACCGAGGTGATGGGGGCGGTGTGGGGAGCCATCGCACGTGTACGTGAGATCGTGACCGCACGCACCGACGGGCACGTGCGCTTCTCGCACCCGGCGCCCGAAGGGGCCATCGCGTTCGCGCCGCCGCTCCACCTCGACGCCCCCCGCTACGACCGGAGCCCGCGCAAGCGCGGAGACGGCAGCGAAGTGCGCCTCACCGGGCGCCGCATCCTCGTGGCCGACGACGATCCGGGGGTCACCTGGTTCATCGCCGACCTCCTGAAGTCGGCCGGGTGCGTGGTGACCGAGGCCGTCAACGGCGAGAAGGCCCTCGAAATGGCCTACAAAACCACGCCGGATCTCGTCATCAGCGACTTGCTCATGCCGGGCCTCGACGGCTTCGCGTTCTGCCGCGCCCTCCGCCGCGACGTGGCCCTCCGCGACACGCCCTTCATGCTCCTCAGCTGGAAGGAAGATCTCCTCCAGCGCGTCCGCGAGCTCGGCGTGGGCGCCGCCGGATACCTCCGCAAAGAGACCGACGCGCGCGCCATCGTGGGGCGCGTCCGCGAGGTCCTCCGGTCGCGCGCGCGCATCGAGACCCGTCTCAAGGCCGACGGCGAGGTGCGTGGCCGGCTCGACGACCTCAGCGTTCGTTCCCTCCTCGAGATCGTGTGCGCGACGCGCCCCGAAGCGCGAGTCTCGGTGCGCGACGCGAGCTTCCTCTACGAGGTCGAGATCCGCGACGGCGCGCCGGTCACCGCGATCCGCACCGACGCGCAAGGAAACGTGATGCGCGGGGAGCGCGTGCTCGCCTCGATGCTCGGCATCGGCGTGGGCCGCTTCGTGGTGCAAGATGCGTCGAACGACGTGATCGCCGACCTCGCCGGGAGCCTGAGCCAGCAGCTCGTTCTGCCGATCGCCAAGGCGCGCGCCGCGCTCTACCTGACGACCGGGACCCGCGCGATGGCGGTCGAGCAAATCGAGCTCGCCGAGGACGTCGTGGCCGACGCGGTGCGGGTCATGCCGCCCGAGGCTCGTCGCATCGTAGATCGCCTCGCGCACGGCGCGACCCCGAAGGACCTCGTGCTCGGCGGCATCGTCGACGCGGCGTGGCTCGACGACCTCATGGCCGACCTCGCCGCGCGCGGCGCCGTCTCCGCCGTCCTCGGCGCCTCGGGCCGCGAGCTGCTCGCCCCCCGGATCGACACGATCCTCGGGGTCGACAAAAAGGAGCCGTCGCGGACGCCTCCCCCCTACGTCGCATCCCTCGCCGCGCTCGGCGACAGCGCCGCGTTCGATCTCGCCCTCGAGCGCGAGGCCGCGAAGCGTGGGCTCCCCGCGAGCCCCGAGCCGAGCCCCTCCACCGCGATGGGCAACGTCGCCCCGAGGCGCGACCTGCCCGAGCCGTCCATCCCGATCGAGGTCTCTTCCGACGAGCCTTCGAACGAGCCTTCGAGCCTCTCCGCCGGCGACGCGACCATCGTCGATACGACCTACGCGGCCGAGGCCCCCGAGCCTTCGATCTCGATCCCGATCCCCGAGCCCGAGCGCACCCCCGCGCCGTTCATCGACGACTGCGAGCCCACGCCGAAGAAGGCGAAGAAGAAGGGCGGGATGGTGCAGCTCCTCGCCCTCCTCTTCGGGGTCGTCACGGTCACCTTCGTCGCGTTCCGCACCGAGTCGCACCCGGCCCCGAAGGCGGCCGCCGCGGCTCCCATCGCACAAACGCCTACCCTCCCCGAGCCCGCCGCCCCGACCTACCGCGACGTGGCGGTCCCCGCGGGCCAAGGTGCGCTCGACCTCACCCTCGCGCAGCCCGAGGACATCGGCATCGACGGCGTGACACGCGACAAGACCGCCCACCTCGTCACGAACCTCCCTGCGGGCCGCCACGACCTCAAGGTCGGCGCGCGGACCGTGACGGTCGACGTGCGCGAGGGCAAGGCCGTCGTGCTCTCGCTCTGAACGTGTCGTCGGGCGCCCGCGTTTGCTATGGAGCGCGCGTGCGTCCGATCTCGAGACACCGCTTCGCGGCCTTGTCGCTCGCCCTCGCGGCCCTCGCCACGGGGCTCGGGGCTTGCTCGGGCGCGTGCTCCGGAGGATCGACCACGCCCGCGGACGGGGGTGCCACCACCGTGGACTCGGCCCGCGCCGATGGCCCGAAGGCCCCGGAGAGCCCCGAGGTCCTGCTGGACTGGATCCGCGGCTTCGACGACTGCTCCTTCGGCCATCGCGGCACGCTCCTCGACCTCGGCGACCGCACCATGCGCTCCCGCTACGGCGATCGTCTGGGCGCTCCCGACGTGGTCGCGTTCGAACGCGACGGGAGCACGTTCGTCCACTTCAAGACTCGCCAGGTCGCGCTCTCGTTCGTCACCACCGAACCCATGGTCGGCGAAGCCGGCATCACGATCGCCGCGCGCACCCGTGGCGGCGCGGCCAAGGCGCTCGCCGTGCTCCTTGACGGAAAGCCGATGGGGCAGCTCTCGCTCACGAAGAACGAGGCCAAGATCTCCGAGGTCAAGAGCACGACGCCGCTCGAGGCCGGGGCACACAAGCTCGAGCTGCGGTTCGTCGGTGGCGGAAAGAGCACTCCGGACACGCTCGGGGAGGTCGACTGGGTCCGCATCGGTCCGAACGACGGCGACGCTCCGTACGCCGCGCCGACGCGCCGTGACGCCCTCGTCAGCACCGCCATCGGGGGAAAGTCCGAGCGCGCGATCTCGCTCCGTGGAGACGCGTTCGCGAGGTGCGCCGGAGAGCTCCCGAGCGACGCCATCTTGACGACGAGCCTCGGCCTCACGGGCGGCGGAGACGCCGACGTCGAGGTCCGCGTGCTCCGGGACCGAAAGGAGCCCGTGACGCTCGCTCACCTCACGCTCGGAGCCGCCGAGGCCAAGGCTTGGAGGCCATTCTCCGTGCCGCTCGGGGAGCTCGACACGACGGCCGCCGTGGAGCTGCGCGTGACCCGGGCGCAGAAGGGCACACGGGTGCTCTTCGGCGAGGCGAAGGTCGTACGCTCGAAGCCCCCCGCCGCGAAGAAGCCGTTCGCGCCGGCGCGCGGCGTCGTGTTGGTCGTGCTCGGCACCACGGCGCCCAAGTCTCTCAGCGCGTTCGGCGGTCCTCGGCGCACCCCGGAGCTCGCGAAGCTCCTCGAGCGCGGCATCGCCTTCCCTCAGAACCGGGGCTCGAGCACGCTCGCGAGCGCGGCGCTCGCCTCGATGCTCACGGGGGTGGGCCCGCGCGATCACGGGCTCCTCGACGGGGACGCGAGGCTGCCGAAGGGGCCGACCCTCGTCTCGGAGGCGCTGCGCGAGGCGGGCATCACCACGGGTTTTTTCACAGCAAATCCGACCACTTCCGAGGTGTACGGGTTCGACCGTGGGTGGGAGACGTTCCGCGCGCACGGGCCCACCGAGGAGACCGCCGCCCCCCCGGTCTTCGACGAGCCGATCGGGTGCGTCGAAGCGCACAAGAAGGACCGCTTCTTCGTCGTGATCCACGCGCGCGGGGGTCACCCCCCGTGGGACGCGACCGCCGACCAGCTGAAGGACCTCCCGCCGAAGGACTACACGGGCGGCCTCGATCCGAGGCACGCGGGCGAGCTGCTCGCGAAGGCGCGGAGGGTCCCGCCCGCGATCCGCTACACGGACCAAGATCGCGAGCGCGCCGCGGCCCTCCACACGCTCGCGGTCGAGGCCCACGACGCCGCGCTCGGCAAGCTCCTCTCGGCGCTGCGCCTCGCCGGGCGAGACGAGGACACGACGCTCCTCGTCGCCGGTGACGTGACCCCCGACGAATCGGCCCATGTGCCGTTCGCCGAGCTGGACACGCTCGACGAGGCCGCGCTCGCGACGTTGCTCGTCGTAAGGCCCCACCGGGCCGTGCCGTTCGCGCCCGGGATCGTCGAGGCGCCGACCGAGAACATGCACGTGGCGTCGACCGTGCTCGACGCGTTCGGGCTCGCCGCGCCTGCCGCCTTCCGGGCGCCGAGCCTCCTCTCCTTGACCGACTCGAAGGACCGCGTGGCGACCGAGCCCCGGATCGCCCTGACCGCCGAGCGTTTCTCGGTGCGCTTCGGCGAGCTCGTGCTGTCGGGCGCGGGAGAGAAGGCGAGCCGCCTCTGCGATCTCGTGCTCGAGCCGGCCTGCACGACCGACGTCCGGACCACCCACCCCCTCGCCACCGAGACCTTGCACCGTCGCCTCTTCGACGGCGTGGCCCCGACCGACGGCAAACGCCGGACGCCAACGCGCGAAGAGGCCCGGCTCGATCCCCCGGGCGCCGCCGCGCTCAAGGCCTGGGGGCGTTAAGTGCTCGGGCGAAAGCTGGGCGTTTTTCGCTCGATTTTTGGAAAATGTGCTAGGAGAGCCTCTGCCTGGAGAGGTGACCGAGTGGTCGAAGGTGCATGATTGGAAATCATGTGTACGGGCAACCGTACCAGGGGTTCGAATCCCCTTCTCTCCGCCGAAGGAAGCGCTGGTGCTCACCCACCGGCGCTTTTTCGTTGACGGGTTCGTATCGGTTCGCGCGCGCGAGCCTTGGAGCTCGAGGGCATCCTGCGTATCCTCGCCGCGTGCGCACCTTCGTTGCCCGTCCCCTCACGCGGGAGGCCTTCGCTCCCTTCGGCCACGTGCTCGAGATCACGCCCGAGATCGGCCCTGGCCGCTCGGTCAACATGGGCACGGCCCGAAGGCACGACGCCGTGCTCGAGATCGAGAACCTGCGACCGAACGCGAAGCTCAACGTCGCCGCGTTCCGTTGCCAGCCGAGCGTTCCCGGGAAATTCCCGGTGGTCGAGGTGGAGAAGCACCCCCACTCCGGGCAGCTCTTCGTGCCGCTGAACGCCACCCGCTACATGGTGGCCGTCGCCCACGGGAAAGACGCCCCCGACCTCGACACCCTCGAGGTGTTCGTGGCGAACGGGCGCCAGGGCGTGTGTTACGGGCCCGGCATCTGGCACCAGCCGATGATCGTGTTCGACGTCGAGACCGACTTCTCGTGTTTCGTCTTCGAGGACGGCACGGCCGAGGACTGCATCCCTTACGTGCTCCCCGCGGAGCACGTGGTCACCGTCGAGCTCTGAAGGGCTCGTTCGACCCGCGAGACCTCCGCTCCGAAGGCTTGGCGAACGCTCCAATGCGTTGGAAAGGTTCCAACGTACGGGAAAGCCCGCAATTTCCCACGGATCGATAGCTCGGCCCGCCCTTCCCTTCCCGCGCCGAGGTGCGTACCGTTTCGAGGCCGCGTCACCGCGCACGACCGCGCCGGAACGTTCGGCCGCTCGCACGAGCGAGCGACACGCCCCAAGGAGACCCCCATGGCCTTCACGCTTCCCGAGCTCCCCTACGCCAAAGACGCGCTCGCGCCCCACCTCACCGCCGAGACGCTCGAGTTCCACCACGGCAAGCACCACAACGCGTACGTCGTGAACCTCAACAAGCTGCTCGAAGGCAAGCCCGAGGCCGACAAGAGCCTCGAGGACGTGATCATGGCGTCCGACGGTGGTGTCTTCAACAACGCGGCCCAGATCTGGAACCACACGTTCTACTGGAAGAGCATGAAGCCGAACGGCGGCGGCGAGCCCACGGGCGACCTCAAGGCCGCCATCGACCGCGATTTCGGCTCGTTCGCGAAGTTCAAAGAAGAGTTCACGGCCGCCGCGACCACGCAGTTCGGCTCGGGCTGGGCGTGGCTCGTGCTCGAGAACGGCAAGCTCAAGGTCACGAAGACCGGCAACGCCGATCTCCCCATGAAACACGGGCAAAAGGCGATCCTCACGTGCGACGTGTGGGAGCACGCCTACTACATCGACTACCGGAACCTCCGGCCCAAGTACGTCGAGACGTTCCTGAACCACCTCGTGAACTGGGACTTCGCGGCCGAGAACTTCAAGGGCTGAAGTCGCCCGGGGACACGTGGGGCCCGCCTTCGTTACGAAGCGCGGGCCTCGTTCCTTTTGTTCGGGCGCCGCGAAGGGCTCTCAGCCGGCGATGGTGCGCGCGGCCTCGTCGCGGACGATGAGGGCCTTCTCGAGGGCGAGCCGGAGCGCGCCGAACGCCTTGCCACGGTGCGACACCGCGTTCTTCTCGGCGTCGTCGAGCTCGGCCATCGTCTTCTCGGTGCCGTCGACCAAGAAGAGCGGGTCGTAGCCGAAGCCACGCGAGCCACGCGGCGTGACGAGGATTCGCCCCTCGCAGACCCCCTCGACGAGGTGCGGCTCGAACGAGAGGAGGGGATCGACGAGCGCGAGCACGCAGCGAAATCGCGCCGGGAAGAGCACGCCGTCGGCCGAGAGCCCCGAGAGCGCCGAGATGAGGGCCGCGTTGTTCTCTCCGTCGGTCGCACGGGCGTGGGCGAAGCGCGCCGAGCGAACCCCGGGAGCGCCGCCGAGCGCATCGACCTCGAGCCCCGAGTCGTCCGCGAGAGTGAGCATCATCGTGGCGCGGGCGATGGCCACGGCCTTCTTGGTGGCGTTCTCGGCGAAGGTGTCGCCGTCCTCGATCACCGTGATTTTGCGGGTGAGGACCTCGTCGACCGAGACCACGTCGACCGGCAGCTCGGCGAGGAGGGCGCGCAGCTCGGCGAGCTTACCGGCGTTCTGCGTGGCCACCACAAGCATGTTGCGGCTCACGACGCGCTCTCTTTCAGGAGGTCGGCGAGGTTCGTCCCGTGGAGCGCGAGCGCGCTCGTCTGGAGGCGCGTGAGCTCTTCGACGCCGCGGAGCGCGAGGTCGACCATGCGATCGAGCTCGACGCGGGGGATGGGGGTGCCCTCGGCCGTGCCCTGGATCTCGACGATCGCGCCTGCGGCCGTGGCGACCACGTTCAGGTCGACGTCGGCCTTGGAGTCTTCGACGTACTCGAGGTCGAGGAGGAGCTCGCCGCGAAGCCACCCGACGCTCGTGGCCGCCACGGGCGGGTGGAGCACCTTCTGATGGAGGCGACCGTCGCGTCGGAGCTTGTCGAGCGCGACGGCGAGCGCCACGTACGCGCCCGTGATCGAGGCCGTGCGGGTACCTCCGTCGGCCTCGAGCACGTCGCAGTCGATCGCGATCGTGCGCTCACCGAGCGTGTCGAGGTCGACGGCGGCGCGGAGAGCACGCCCGACGAGGCGCTGGATCTCTTGGGTGCGACCGCTCGGGGCCTTGCCGCGCCCGTCGCGTGACTCGCGGCGCTGCGGGTTCGCGCGGGGGTGCATCTGGTACTCGGCCGTGACCCACCCTTTGCCCTTGCCTTCGAGGAAGGGCGGCACGCGGTCCTCGACCGATGCCGTGCACAAAACCACTGTCCTTCCGCAACGATAGAGCACGGAGCCCTCGGCGTAGGAGTGGAAGCCGATCTGCATCGTGACGGGGCGGAGGGCTTCGTTCGGACGGGAGCTCGGGCGGGTCGACATGGTGCGGAGTTAACCACCTTACCGCCGTGGCGACCATCGGATCGACGCGCCCACGCGGCAGGCCCGGCTGGGCACGCTCAGGCGGGCGAGAACTGGCTCTTCGAGGACGCGAGGGGGAGCGTGAGGCGGAACGTCGTGCCGCCCCCTTCGCGCGCGTCGCAGGTGAGCGTGCCGCCGTGGGCCTCGACGATCCGGCGCGTGATGGCGAGGCCGAGCCCCGTGCCCTCGCCCTTCGTGGAGAAGAACGGATCGAACACGCGGTCGCGGATCTCGGGGGGGATGCCTCCGCCCCGGTCGCTCACCGAGACGACGACGTTCATGCCCTCGGCGGACACGCACAGATCGACCCGTCCACCGCGAGGCATGGCCTCGCGCGCGTTTCGAACGAGGTTCAGGATGGCCTGGCGGATCTGAGCTTCGTCGAACATCACGGACGGGAGCCCGTCGGGGACGTCGAGACAGAGCTCGGTCGACGCGCGCTCGAGCTCCTTCTTCGAGAACCGCGCGACGTCCCGCAGGAGCTCGGCCAGGTCCTCGGCGTCGAGGCGCGGCGACGGAATACGTGCAAGACGCAGGTAATCTTCGGAGAGGTTCGCGAGCCGCTCGACCTCGCGGTCGATCGAGGCGAGCAGCTCGCGGCTCTCGGGCCCGACGTCTTTGCCCGCGAGCTCTTCTTCGAGCAGCTCGATGTTGAGGGTGATCGAGCTCAGCGGGTTTCGGATCTCGTGCGTGACGTGGGCGGCCATCTTGCCGATGGCGGCGAGCCGCTCGTTGGCGACCGCGCGGCTCTGCGCCGCCCCGACGGCCTCGACCATCTTCTCGAAGGCGACCGCGAGCTCGCCGATCTCGTCTTCGGCGGGGCCGACGGGTACGGGCCGCAGATCTCCCTGCGCGACGGCGCGGGCCCGGGCCGTGACGGCGCCGAGGGGGCGGAGGATGCGGCTCACGTGCACGCTCATGCCGAGCCCGACGGCGAGCGTGAAGGCGAGCATGAAGACGACGAGGACGATCGAGCGGCGTTCGCGCTTCTTGGCCTCGGCGGAGACCGCCTCCATCGAGGCGGCGACGCGGTTCGCGAGGGCGCCGATCTTCTTGTCGGCGTCGTGCTCGATGGCCCCCACGCGGACGACGGCGTCGTTCACGCCGTCGCGATCGCCGCGCTCCATGGCCGCGAACAGCGCGTCGATCGCCAACTTGTCCCCCGCGAGGGTGGTGGCGACGGCGTCGAGGTCGGCCGAGAGCGACTCGGCGAGCGCGCGGGTCTCGTCGCTGCCGACGGCCACGAGGTCGGTCTCGATCGCTGCCTTCGCATCCGTCAAGGTAGCTTGACGAACGCTCGCGAGCGGCTCGACGAGCAGGCGCGTGGCCGACGGATCGCGATCGTCGGGCGTGCGATCGAGGAGCGTGGCGAGGGTCGCCTGGGTGGCGCGGAGCTTGGCGAGGCGGAGCGCCACCGGGACGAACCCCTTCGCGATCTCTTCGTTGCCCTCGGCAGCGCGGCGTTGCGTGGCGAGGGCGAAGGCGAGCGTCACCACGAAGGCGAGCGCCGTGGCCAAGAAGGCCACGAGCACCCGACGCGCCACCCCGCGGCCCTCGCGCGGCCCGAGGGCCGCGCTCATCCGCGGTCTTTCGCCTCGGAAACCCCGAGCCCCCGCGCGATCCACGTCACCACGTCTTCGACCTTCGCCTGCGGGGCGCTCCTTCGGAACGCCCGCAGGCTCGACGAGCACGCCGTCACCCACGTGCCCCCCGAGGCCGCCGCGTGCTCGCTCACGCGAGCCCGCGCGACCTCTTCGGCGATCTCCGGGTGCGTGACGGGCAAGAGCCCGCCCGCCCCCGAGCACACGCTGTCCTCGCGGTTCCTCACGAGCTCCTCGGGCGCGCGCCCGAGCAGCCTCGTGAGCACCGCCCGCGGCGCCTCGGTCACCCCGAGACCCCGCGAGAGCGCACACGGATCGTGGTACGTCACACGCTCGCCCCGCTCGTCTTCGCCGAGCGGCGCGAGCCCCGCGAGCTCCTTCGCCGCGCGCTCTACCACGAGCTCCGCTCGTGGGTCGCCCGCGCCTCGCCGCGGCGCCTCGTCCCGCAGCACCCGAGCGCACCCCGCGTCGAGCACGAGCACCTCGTCGAACCACGAGAGCTCCTTCACGAACGCCGTGAGGTGCGAGTCGAACCGCTCGCCGTCCCCCGCGTGGAGCAGCGGCAGCCCGCAGCAGCCCCCGACGAGCCTCACGTCTCGCCCCGTGAGCTTCCGCGCGACCGCGAGCGCCTCACGCGCCTCGGGCTCGGCGTGACGCATGTACCCACATCCTACCACCAGCGCGACGGGCCGCCGCTCGGCGCCCGGATCGATGCGCCGCGCCGCGAGCTCGGCCTCGCTCGCCTTCTGGTCGAACGCCGCGAGCACGCGCTTCGCGCTCTCGGGTGCGAGCCCCGCGCGGGTCGCGGCAGAACGCGCGCGAAAGAGTGTATCGTACACGGGGTTACGATGATCGCATGCGTTTTTGCATGCCCCGCACCCCGTGCACGCGTACGCCACTTTCGCGAAGCCGCGCTCGGTCTCGAGATCGGTCGTGGGCGTGCCCTCGACCGTGGCCAGATCGCCGCGCGCGAGGTGGTACGCGGAGGACATCTTGCCCCACGGCGTCAGCGCCTCGCGCGGCTCCGCGTTCGACACCGGGCACACCGTCCGACAGAGCTTCGGGCAGTAGGTGCACGTCTCGAGGGCGACCTTCGACTCCGCGAGCATCGGAAGCCGGGTGAAGCCACGCTCGTCCGGCCTTCGTTCGCTCATGGAGACACCCCGCCTCAGCGGAAGGTGAAGCGCAGGTCGTGGTCGCAGATGCGGAAGACGTCGCCCTCGGCGATCTGCTTTCGCGCGATGCGCTGCCCGTTGTACTCGACGCCGTTCGTCGAGCCCATGTCGACGATGAAGTAGACGCCGTTCTGGTACTCGACCATCGCGTGCTGACGCGACACGTTCGGGTCTTTCAGCGTGAGGTCGCTCGACTGACGGCCACGGCCGATGACGAAGCGGTCCTTGTTCACGGCCCACTTCTCGCCCTGGTACATGACGCTGAGCGATGCCCCCTGCGGGCCGAACCCGTTGCTTCGCCCTGGAGGCGGCCCCGGATCACGGGTCTCGCGGGGAGGCGGCGGGCGCTCGCGCTCGACCGGAGGGGGCGGGTTCCGCGGGTACGCAGGAGGCTGCTGCCCACGCGGGGGAGGAGGCATCGGCAATCCGCCACCCGCCCCACCGCCGAGAGGAGGGGGCTGCCGGCTCGGGTTGAGCGTCGGGTGGCGAGGAGGAGGAGGAGGCATGCCCGCGCCACCACCACGAGGCATGGGCGGCGGGGGAAGGCGCCCGGCGGGCGTGGGCGGAATGGTGCCACGCGCCGGCATGGGCGGCGGGGGCGGTGCGCTCGCGTACCCCGGGTCGCGGCTCGGCGGCTCGCGCATCGGCGCACGCTCGCCATAGTTCCGCTGCCTCGAGTACTGCTTCATCGACTCGTTGATCAGGTAGTCGACGCTGCACTCGAGCTCCCGCGCCATCTGCTCGAACGTGTCCCACAAGACGTCGCGGCACTGGAACGTTCGCGGGCTTTTTTTGTTCGGATCCGAGCTCATCGAGACCCCTTGACGTGCCTTCTTGGTGATTCGCTTCGCGCGGGCGAGCGTTGGAAAAGTGACAGGGTGCGGCGACCGCGACGCCCGATGCCCCGAGCCTCGCCCGGCGGCGCCCCACCCGCCGAGGCGGGTGAGCGAGCAGTTTGCCCTCGTGGGCCAACCATGGAGAAGTTTTCCGCAAAATGGCCCGCGCGGGCAAGAGCTACTTTGCATGGAGCGCGAGGCACACTCCCCCGCTCCGCCCACCCCCGGGCGCGCGCTCCGGCCCCCGAAGCGGCGACCGACGTTGACCGCAACGTGTGGAAAGTCGTCACTTTTCCATCGACGGAATGATGGCGTACTTGACGAGGTCGCCCACGGTCTTCAGCTCCTTCGGCTCGGTCTCTTTCGGGTTGCCGGGCTTGGGCACGTCGACCTTCCAGTCGCACTCGTCTTCCTTTTCGCACTTGCCGTTCGGGAGGAGGGCCGTGTCGTTCTCGTACGGTTGCACGAGGTGGATGTCGGCCTTCTTGCCCTCGTAGAAGGACCCGAGCGCCACCACCTTCGGACCGATGACCTTCGACTGGAGGTACGGGGCGAGCGCCGCGCGGCCATCCCCCTCCATCTTGGCGATGATCTGGCCGTAGGAGAGCGGCTCGGTCATGCCCATCTTGACCTTGTCGTTCTTGGGCATCTTGTCCATGAAATCGCCGATCTGCTTGGCGTTCATGGTCTTCAGGATCATGCTCGCCGCGACCCAGCGCACCTTCCACTTTTTGGCGTCGAAGACCGTGTAGAGCTTCGACACGATGAGCTCCTTGGGGAACTCGCCGAGGCGCTGGAAGGCCACGTCGCGCACCGAGTCGGGCGTGGTCTCTTCCTTGACGATCGCGAAGACGTGCTCGAGGTCCTTCGCGTTGCTCTTGTCCATGCGCCCCTCGAGGGCGGCGAGGGCGAGCTTGCGGCGGTCTTCTTTGTTCTTCGCGTCTCCGGCGAAGCCGATGAGAAACTCGATGGCCGGGCGACCTCCGACCTTCTTCATGGCGACGAAGATCTCTTCGGTGAGGCGGCGATCGAGCATTTTCTCGACCTGCTGGGCCACCTGCGAGTCGTTCGCCTTGACGTTGTTCTTCTCGTTGAACTCCTTCACGACCTTCGTCTGGGCGGTGGCCCAGTCGGGGGTGAGGAGCTTCTTGGCGAGCACGACGAGGGCTTCGGAGGCCTTCTGCTTCGTCTCGGCGTCGCCGAGCTCGCTGATGAGGCCGGCCATGCGGTCGAGGCGGTTCGCGCTCTCGTTGATGATGCCCGGGAGCGCCTTCACGCTCGTGGGCCCGAGGAAGCGCATCATCTGCTCGACGCTGTACTGCTGCGAGCTGTTCTCGAGGCGATCCTCGAAGCCCGCCTGCACCCACTTGATGAGCGCGGCCGAGAGCTCCTTGCGGGTGTTCTCGTCGCCGACGAGCGTAGGCTCGTTCGAGAGCATCGCGAAGGCCGCGTCCTTGTAGGGGATCGACTTGTCCTCGGGGAGGCGACCCTCGGCCGTGCGAGGCGGAGGAGCGGCCTCCATCTCCTTCACGAGGGTCGGCGCCATGCCGTTCACGATCATCTTGCGCGACTCTTCGTCGAGCTGCTTGAGCGCGCCCTCGCGTTGGACGCCTTCCTCGTCTTTGTATTTGTCGAGGAGCATCGTGAAGCCGACCTTCTTGCCGCCGCGGGGCTTCATGCGCACGAGGGCGAGGGCGGCTTCGATGCGGAGCTCGGGCTTGTACTTGTCGTGGGTGAGGACGGCGACGAGCTTCACGGGGCCGCGCTCGGTGCCTTCCCAGCGCTTCACGTCGGTCTCGCTCACGGCACATCCACCGAGGACGGACGACGCACCGACCGTGCCCAGCAGGCTGACGAGAAGGGCGACGCGGGCAGGCCACATCGACCGGGTCGTGCGGCTCGAGAACTTTCGATTGGTTTCGACGGCCATCTCTCCTCGTCCGAAGTCCGGGCTCGGGGGCAACCTGCGTAGGCAGGCCCTCCCCGAGACGGCACGAGCGCGCCGGGCCAAGGCTCCCGTCACGTCCCGCAAGGGGTCCCATGTTACCCAAGCCGCGGGGCTCTCCCAACAAACTTCGGTGCCGAGGGCGCGCGCCCACGTTTTCGCGGGGCCACGGCGAACCTAGCAGCGACCCGCACGACGAACTTGGCCTCGGGGCTCCTACCCACATAGTCTCCGATGTAGGATAAAAGGAGCATGGCCTTCCCCCTTCTCGCCCAGCGACGCCCCGACTCGGCGCTCCCCTCGAACAACCGCGTGCCCAAGGTCTTGGGCGCCGGCGCGGGGGCCCTCGCTCGTCATCGGGAGATCGCCGCCCTCGTCATGTGGACGTCGGCCATCTTCCTCGCGCTGGCCCTCGCCTCGTACGCGGGTGAGCCGAGCCTCGCGCCGTCCCCGAACGCCGTGCCGCACGATCCGATCGTCGGCGAGAACTGGGTGGGCCCCGTCGGCGAGGCCTGCGCGCGCTGCCTCGTGCAGCTCGTCGGGCTCGCGTCGTGGTCGATCCCGCTCGAGCTCTTCTTGCTGGGCATCCCGTTCGTGCGAGGCAAAGAGAACAACCTCACGCCGGCGCGGCTCGGCGGCGACATGCTGCTGCTCGTGCTCGGCGCGGCCCTCGTCCAGGTGGGGTGGCCCACGGCCGTCGCGTTCGGCAAGCACCCTTCCGCGGGCCTCGTGGGCGAGCTCTTCGGCGAGGTCGCGCGCTCGCTCTTCTCGACCGTGGGCTCGTTCCTCGTCGGCTTCTCGCTCGTGGGCCTCATCTTGATCGCCCGGGCGACCTTCTCGTTCATCGCGCTCGTCCACACGATCGCCGCGTTCTTCAAGGCGCTCTTCACGCGAACGACCACGGGCGCGCGCTCGGTCGCCGAGGCGTGGGCCGCCGCGCGTGCCCTCGAGCGCGCCGCGGACGAGAAGGAGCGCGCCGCCGCCACCCCGAAGATCAAGCTCTCGCGCGGCGAAGAGGCCTTCGTGGCCGCGAGCCTCGACGACGACGACGAGACGTTCGTGCCCCCGGAAGAGTCGGTGCTCCCTCCGCCCGTCAAGTCCAAACGATCGCGCGCTCGCGCGCCCCGCGCCAAGGACGCCACCCCGGCGAAGGGCGACGACGCCGAGGCCGACGCCGCGGTCGACGAGCCACCCCCCGCGACCGAAAAAGCCCCTGCCCCGGGCCTCAAGGCCGAGGGCGCCCAGGCGCCGCGCGCGCGCCGAGGGAAAAAGGCGGAGCCCCGCGAAGAGAGCCCGCTCGACCTTCCCGACGACCTCGACGAGGGCCCGAAGTTCGTCATCGACACGAGCTCCGAGCTCTTCGCGGGGGCGGCCTCCGAGCCCGAGACCGACGACCTCGAAGACGACGCGACCGCGGACGACGCGAGCGCGGACGATGCGCCCGAGAGCGAGCCCGCGCTCGCCCTGGCGACCCCCGAGAAGAGGCCGGCGGCGAAGGCCCCGGTCACGAACGCCGAGGCCATCACGATCGTCGACACGTCGGCCGCGCTCGCCAAAGAGAAGCCCACGAAGCTCGAGAAGCTCGACAGGCTCGTGCCCGCGCTCGGAGCCGGGTTCCGCTTGCCGCCGACCGACATGCTCGAGGCGGCCACGGTCGACCCGAGCCTCGTGCTCGACGAGGCGCTGCTCCACAAGAACGCCGAGACGCTCGTCAAGACACTTGCAGACTACAAGGTCTCCGGCAAGGTCGAGGAGATCCTGCCGGGGCCCGTCGTGACGACGTTCGAGGTGTCGCCCGTGGCCGGCACCAAGGTGTCGCGCGTCGCGTCGCTGGCCGACGATCTCGCGCTCGCCCTCGCCAAGAAGGTGCGCATCGTCGCGCCGATCCCCGGGAAGAACCGCATCGGGTTCGAGCTCCCGAACGAAAAGCGCCTCCCGGTGAACCTCCGCGACCTCGTCGAGGATCGCCGCTTCCAGACGCTCGACTCGCCGCTCCCCGTGGTGCTCGGGCGCGACATCGTCGGCACGCCCGTCTACGCCGACCTCGCCAGCATGCCCCACGTCATCGTCGCGGGCGCGACGGGCGCCGGAAAGAGCGTCGGGCTGAACGTGATGCTCACGTCGCTGCTCTACCGCCGCACCCCCGAGGAGATGCGCCTCCTCCTCATCGACCCGAAGGTCGTCGAGCTCGCGCCGTTCGATCGCATCCCCCACATGCTCTTGCCGGTCGTCACCGACATGAAGCAGGCGGCGACGGCGCTCAAGTGGGCCGTCGACGAGATGGAGCGCCGGTACCAGCTCTTCGCCGACGCGGGCACGAAGAACATCGGGACCTACAACGCGTGGGTGAAGCGCGTCGAGCGGGGCGAGGCGCGAAACCCCTTGCCGAAGCAGGTCATCGCGAAGGACTTCAACGGCTTCTCCGACGCCGTCGCCCCCGAGGAGGGCGAGGAGGGCACGCAGCCCTTGCCCGAGAAGCTCCCCCACCTCGTCATCGTGGTCGACGAGTTCGCCGACCTCATGATGCAGCAGGGCAAAGAGGTGGAGGCCTCGATCGCGCGCCTCGCGCAGAAGGCCCGCGCCGCCGGCATGCACGTCATCTTGGCGACGCAGCGCCCGAGCGTGGACGTCATCACCGGCATGATCAAGGCGAACTTCCCCACGCGCATCGCCTTCCGCGTGGCCCAGAAGATCGACAGCCGCACCATCTTGGACGAGCAGGGCGCCGAGCACCTCCTCGGCAAGGGCGACATGCTCGTGAAGCTGAACGGCACGAACGACACGCGCCGCGTGCAGTGCCCGTTCTTGAGCGAAGAGGAAGTCCAGAAAATCATGGACTTTTTGCGCCTCCAGGGCGAGCCCGTCTACGACGAGAACATCCTGAAGCCGCGCGACGAAGAGGCGGCGGCCGAGGCCGAAGAGGACGCCGAGCAAGACCCGATGTACGACCAGGCCGTGCGCCTCGTCGCCGACACGAAGCGGTGCTCGACCTCGTGGCTCCAGCGCAAGCTCGGGCTCGGCTACAACCGCGCCGCGCGCATCGTCGAGATGATGGAGAAGCGTGGGCTCGTGGGCCCGGCGAACGGCTCGAAGGACCGCGAGGTCTTGTTCGATTCGATCTGACGAGGCGCCCGCGACATGGGAGACGTGTGCATGACGCACGTCTCCCGTGGCGGGTGGATCTCAGCCCACGTGGCCGTGGTGGTCGGGGGTGCGGCGGACAGGTTCGTGGGCGCGCTCGGGCCCGATGCCGTGGCGCGCGAGGAACGCGAAGGTGTCGCCCCAGCACTTTCGTGCCGCCGCGCGCATGACGAACGCGTGGAAGGCGTGAATTTCACCCGGGTAATATTCTTCTTCGGCCGAGACGCCCATGGCGCGGAGGGCGCGGGCGAGCCTTCGGGTGTCGTCGAGCAAGGGGTCTTTCGTGCCGACGGGGAGGAAGAACGGCGGCACGGGCCGAGCGGGCTCGGGGCCCCTCTCGAAGAAGCAGAGCGGGTCGGCGAGATCGAGCGACGCCATCGTCGGGGACGGCCCGAGGTAGCCCGTCTCGACCTCGCGGAGGCGCTCGGCGACGAAGCGTGAGAAGCCCTGTTTTCGCCGAGCGAAGCGGGCCGTGTCGGTCACCTGGAAGATGCCGCACGCGGGCACGACGGCGCGCGGGACCGTGCCCGTGTCGAACGCGAGCTTGGCGAAGGGCTCGGGTCGCTCGAAGGTGGTCGCGAGGGTGAGGCTCGTGGCGAGGTTCGCGCCGGCCGACTCCCCGGCGACGACGACGCGCGAAGGATCGGCGCCGAAACGCGCGGCGCTCTCGAGGGCGAACGCGTAGGCGTGGCACACGTCGGCGATGGCCGCGGGGAACCTGTGCGCCGGCGCGAGGCGGTAGTTCACGTTGAAGACCACGTAGCCGCGGCGCGCGAACGCGAGCGCCATGATCCAGTGGGTGTCCTTCGAGAGGATGCGGAACGCTCCGCCGTGGATGTAGAAGACCATGGGCGCCGAGGTCGCGCCGTCGGGGACGTAGACGTCGAGGAGGTGCTCTTCGCCGTGCTCTCCGTGGTAGCGCACGTCCCTGTGCACGGTGACGCCGTGGCGCTCGGGGCGGGCCAGCGGGTGGAGCGCTCCGACGCGCGAGGCGCCGTGGAAAAAGCCCTGCATGAGCGCCGAGCCGAGGGCCCTGCGGGTGCGCGTGACGAGCCTTTGCATCACTCCGAGGTGTAGCGCGGCGGCAGCGCGACGCCCAGAGGCGGACCGCCACGACGTGCGCTCTGCACGCATTCGAGACGGGGCGCGGAGCTGCTCACATTCTCGCACCTCGCGCCCGGAGCGGGAGGGGACGTCTCCCGTTTTGCGTGATTCGGCCCGTCGCGGCGTGCTAACCCGGCCGCGTGAGCCGCATCCACAAGAAGCTTCCTCCCCAAGGTACCCGCATCGGCATCGCCTACTCCGGCGGCCTCGACACCCGCACGGCGGTGGCGTGGCTCTCTCGCGAGGGGCTCGAGGTGCACGCCTACACGGCCGACCTCGCCCAGCCCGACGAGAAGACCCCGGAGGACATCCCTCCGAGCGCGCTCGTTCACGGCGCCAAGTCCGCGCGCCTCCTCGACTGCAAGGACGCGATGGTGGCCGAGGGGATCGTGGCCCTCCAGTGCGGCGCGTTTCACCTGGCGACGGGCGGGCGGAAGTACTTCAACACGACGCCGCTCGGCCGCGTCGTGACGACGACGGCCATCGTGCGCGCCATGAAGGAGGACGGGGTCGACGTCTTCAGCGACGGCAGCACCCACAAGGGCAACGACATCCAGCGCTTCTTCCGCTACGGGGCGCTGCTCTCGCCGAACCTCACCATCTACAAGCCGTGGCTCGACAGCGCGTTCGTGAACGCGTTCGGCGGCCGCACCGAGATGAGCGAGTACCTCACGAAGATCGGTTTGCCCTACAAAATGGGCACCGAGAAGGCCTACAGCACCGACGCGAACGTGCTCGGCGCGACCCACGAGGCGAAGGATCTCGAGCGCCTCGACCGCGGCATGCGCATCGTCGAGCCGATCATGGGCGTCGCCTTCTGGAAGAAGGACGTGGTCATCGAGGCCGAAGAGGTCACGGTGAGCTTCGAGCGCGGCGTGCCGGTGTCGCTCTCGGGCAAGCGATTTTCGAGCCTCACGGAGCTCTTCCTCGAGGCGAACCGGGTCGGCGGTCGGCACGGGCTCGGCATGAGCGACCAGATCGAGAACCGCGTCATCGACGCGAAGAGCCGCGGCATCTACGAGGCGCCGGGCATGGCGCTGCTGCACGCGGCCTACGAGCGCATCCTGTCGGCCGTGTGCTCCGAGAACACGACGGACCTCTACACGACGCTCGGCCGCAAGCTCGGTCGGCTCCTCTACGAAGGTCGCTGGTTCGATCCCGAAGCCGAGATGCTGAAGACGTCGCTCACGACGTGGATCGCGCCGAGCATCACGGGTGAGGTCACCTTCGAGCTCCGCCGCGGCGACGACTACACCATCGTGGAGACGAAGGTCCCGAACGCGGCCTACGAGCCCGACAAGCTCTCCATGGAGAAGACGAAGAGCGCGTTCTCGCCCGAGGATCGCATCGGCGCCCTCGAGGTGCAGGGCATTTCCGTGCAAGATGCACGCGACGTGCTGCTCGCCCGGGCGAAGACCGAGGTCGCGCGGCTCGGGCTGCGGGTCGAAGACCTCTTGGGCTGAGCAAGGGACCGCCGGCAAAGGGCCTCGCGCCGTCGACACGCGCGAGGCTCGAGCCGCGCTTCAGAAACAGCGCCCCGCGCGCTCTTTGGGCCGGAAGAAGACCTCGCGGACCTTCCCCGCGTCGTCGAGACCGACGGACATTTCCCAGGGTTTTCCGCGTGCCTTGTCGCACGTGAGCGCGAAGGTCGCGCGGCGCGCGCCGTCTCCCTCGCCCGGGCCCGCGAGCTTGCAGACGCCGACGGTTTCGCGTTGACGCGCGAAGGCCTTCTCGAGCACGTCCTCCTTCGCCGTACCCGCGAACACCTTGGCGTACCTCGGGTGATCCCAACGAGAGAGGAACGAGAGCGCGTCGCGCGCGGCCGTGGTCGTCGCGGGAGTAGCGGGCAACCCGGTCGACTCGACGACGAGGCCCGCGAGCTTTCCGCTCTGGAGGCTCGCGTGGGCGAGGATCGACCCGCGCGCGCACGAGAGCCGGAAGGTGGCCGACGCGGCGCCCCGCACCTCGGTCGCGGGCCCGACCGTGCACGCCCCGTGCGCCTTCGTCATCGCGAGGCCGACCTCCTGCATCTTGGCGAGGGGCACCGCGTTTCGGAACGACTCGGCGAAGAGAGAGACGTAGGACTCCTCGTCGAACGAGGGCATTTTCCCTACGAATCGGCCGACGAGAGCGGAAAGCTCGGCGTTCGCGACGGGCTGCCGAGGGGCGAGGGCGGGTTCGCTCGCGAGGAGCTCGAGGACCTCGTCTCCGATCGCCGCGGCTCCCCCGTCGAGCGCGTTCGTGAGCACGACGAGACCGAAGCCTCGGTCGGGCGCGAAGACGACCTGCGAGCTGAATCCATCGATGGCGCCGCCGTGCTCGACGAGCCGCTCGTACGCGCACGTCGTGCGGGTGTGCCACGCGAGGCCGACCCCGGTGGCCGACGCGTCGAGCGTGCCTTTGGGGCTGCCCTTGGCGTCGGCCGTGAGCCCCGTGAAGAAGCGCGGCACGTGCGCCTCACGGCGAGACGCGCGCGCGAGCGGGCCCTCGGCGCCACCATCCCGCGGCGGCCACGCGTCGAGCTGGAAGGCGACCCACTTCGCCATATCCGTGAGGGATGCATAGATCCCGCCCGCGCCCTCCGAGGCCCCGAGGCGCCACCTCGGCGCGGGCTCGTTCGAGAAGCGCGACGCGTACCCGCTCGCGACGAGCTCGGGCGCGAAGGCCTTCTCGTCGAACGCGGTCGACGACATGCCGAGGGGGACGAGGAGCTTGTCTCTGACGACGTCACGGTAGGGCGCCTTCGCGGCGCGCCCCACGACGAGGCCCACGAGGCCCATGCCGAAGTTCGAGTAGAGGTACGCCGTGTCGGGGGCTTCGGCGACCGTGGTGCCGAGCGACGCGAGCACCTCGGCCTCGGTCACGTCGCGGTCGGGGCGCGTGTAGTCGAAGCCGCCGAGGCGAGGCAGGCCCGACACGTGCGAGAGGAGCTCGCGGAGCGTGACGGCGCGCGCGTCTCCCGGAGCGTGCCGAAGGCCTCTCGCCTCGGGGAGGTGGGCGTCGAGCCGGTCGTCGAGGGAGAGCTTCCCCTCGTCGCGGAGGGCGAGCAGCGCCTCGGCCGTGAAGGTCTTGGTGATCGAGCCGATGCGATAGACCGTGTCGGCGTGGGCGCGCCGCTTCGTCGCCACGTCGGCGAAGCCGTGGACGGACGTGAGGACCACCTTGCCGTCGACGACGAGGGCGACCGCGAGGCTCGGGAGGTGGCGCGAGGCGTGCGCCGCGCCGACGAGGGCCGACACCTTGGGGAGGATCGCCGACACCTTCTGGGCACGCGCGGGCGAGGTGAACGAGGCCGGCGAGTACGGCTCGGTCGACCGCGCGGGTGGGGCGAGCGGGTCCCCCGAGAGGAGGCGTTTGACCGAGGAAAAGCGGGCGTTCGGGATCGGGACCGAGAGGTTGTAGTGTGCAATCTTATAGGCACCGTCGCGGAAAACGACGACGCCGGAGCCCCTGGCCGGGCCGAGGTTCGGCGTGTCGAGGTCCTCGTCGAACCACGCGACCTCACCCGAGGACGAGAGGCGAACCGTGCGACGGACGGCGCGGAACGCCCAGGCCTTCCCCTTCGCGAAGTGGGGGTGAGCGTAGGCCCGAAACGCGTCCTTGGACCATCGCTCGGTGGCGTCCGTGCCCATGAACACGGCGTCGCTCGCGAGGGCTGAAAAATAGGCGTTTTCGTCGGCGCGGGCCGCGGCGTCGTGCCACCCGTCGAGGAGCGCGACGATCGCCCGCTCGGCGCGTTCGGGCGAGGGCGCGCGAACCGGAGAGGCCGGCGGGCTCGTCGGCGGAGCGCAACCTACGCCGCCGAACAGCGAGGGCGCGAGCGCGAGCAGAAAAGGCACGACGGGCAAGGCTCGGGACGACGAGGCGCGAGGCATCGCGCGAGACGCTACCACGCGCCCCCGAGGGCTTCAGCGCGCCGCGCTCACGACGACCTCGGCAGCGCGGCGAACGAGCTCTCCCTCCCCTACCCCGAGCAGCGCGGCGGCCCCGAGCCCTTCGACCGCGACGCTCGCCGCCGCGGCGCCCCGCGCGACGGCGTCCCTTAGCGACGCGCCCTCCACCCACGCCGCCATGAAGGCCGCCGCGAACACGTCACCCGCGCCCGTAGGATCCAACTCGCGCGTGGGGAAGGCGCTCCACGTCGTTCGTGTACCATCGGACTGGTAGACGACGCCCCCCTCGCGGCCTCGACGATGCAGGACGCACTTCGTTCGCCCCGCAGCGAGCGAAGGGAGCGCCCCGGCCGGATCGACGAACGCGACCTCGTCGTCGCTCACGAAGAGCACGTCCACGTGCGCGAGGGCCGAGCGGACACGATCGAGCCCGGCGTCGTCGAGGGGCTCGCACGGGTCGAGGGAGACCTGCTGCCCTCCCCGCCCCACGGCCGCGACGAAGGCCGCTTGGCGCGCCCACGGCATGGGCGCCACGTGCACCCCCTTCGCGCCCTCGTAGGCCTTCGGATAGCTCTCCGGGAGAGGCGACACGTCGGCGTGCGTGGGGCGCCCGAGCCACGGGATCATGCGCCGTGCCCCCGCTTCGTAGAGGAGCCACACGCGCACACCCGGCCCTTCGAGGCGCGAGACCCCCTCGAGCGACACGCCGCGAGCCTCGAGCGTCGCGAGCGCATGCGCCGGGTAGTCCGAGCCGACGATGCTCACGCAGCCCACCTGCGCTCCGAAGGCCGTCGCCGCGATCGCGGCGTGGAGGAGCGCGCCCCCGGGTTGCCCCATGCGGGTCGTCCCGTCGTCGTAGACGAGGTCGTCGACGAGGAGGTTCCCGACGAGGACGAGCTCCGGCGCGCTCACCGAGGGAGCTCCTCGAAGGCCCGCGCGAGCGCGGCGACTCGCGCCGGATCGAGCGGATTTTGCCACGCGCCGCCCTCTTTCACGTACGAACCGACGATGTACCCTCGAGCACGTGCATACTGCACGAGATTGTCCGGGGTGATCCCGGAGCCCACGAAGACCGGGAGCGCGCAGGCCTCGGCGACCTCGTCGACATCGCCCGGGAGCGCAGGCGCGCCCGTGGCCGTCCCCGTGACGATGACCCCGTCGGCCGAGAAGAACTCCGCCGCGTGGGCCGTCTCGGCGAGGGAGACGTCGGCCGTGATGGCGTGCGACGAGTGCTTCTTCTTGATGTCGGCGTACACCCGGACGTGCTCGGCGCCGATCGATCGACGGTAGCGGAGGAGCGGGCCGGCGCACGCCTCGAGGAGCCCCTCGTCGGCCACGTGCGCGAACGCGAACGCCTCGACGCGCACGAACTCGGCCCCGGCCGCCAGCGCCACGGCGAGGGCTTCGCGGTTCGCCGCCGCGAGCACCTGGACACCGAGGGGGAGGTCGACCGCGCGCCGCACCTCACGCACCACGGCGGTCATTCCGGCGACGACCTCGGGCCCGACCTCGCCCTTCATGTAGGGGCGATCGTGCATGTTCTCGACGAGGAGCGCCGTGTAGCCCGCGTCACGGTAGATTCGCGCCTCGGCGACGGCTCGCTCGACGATGGCGCCTATCGGCTCCCGCGCGTGCACCGTGCCCGGCATGGCCCCCGCGTGGATCATGCCCACGAGGGCGCGCTTGTGACCGAAGAGCGACTCGAAATCGGAGAGGGCGCGGCTCACGGGCTCACGCTACTTCTTCGCCTCCCGAGGGTAAAGCCGACGAGACCCAGGCGACGTCAGTAGAGGCCGAGCGAGAAGCTGAACGCTCCGACGTCGGGTTCGAAGGCGGACCGGCGCGTGAGGTTGAGACCGAAGTCGACCGCGATGGGCGCGACCGGTGTCTTCAGGCGCAACCCCGTGCCGACGTCGACCCGGATGGGAAACTCGCCCTTTCGAAACGGATACCCGATCTCGCGCCAGAGGTTGCCGAAGTCCCCGAAGAGCACCGTCTCGACGATCCCCGCGACGGGGATTCGCACCTCGAACCGCTGCACGACGGACAGGTCTCCGCCACGGACCGGCGCTTTCGCGAGGGTATAACACTCGTCCCGTTTGTCGTCCGGGGCACACCCCGCGTCTGCCGATTCCGCGAGCTTGTCGAGGTCGTCTTGCGGAATGAAGGACTGCACGTACCACCCGCGCATGTCCTGCCCGCCGAGGAAGAACAGGCGGTCCGTGTAGGTGGACGAGGTGGCGGTGAGCTGCACCGTGGTGCCGAGGTTCGACGACGAGGCGAACCTCGCCTTGAAGGGGAGCTTGACGTAAAAGTTGAATCGATTGAAGAACTTGAGAAAGTGGCTCTCCTGGCCCGCCTGGCTGGCGGCGTCCACGCCGAGGGGGAAGGCGTCGACGTGCTCGAGCGACGACGAGAGCAGGGTACCCTTCGAGGCGTCGAGCGCGTTGTCGCGCCGGTCCCACGCGAACGCGAAGCGCTGCGCGGCGACGAACGTCTCTCCGTTCGGAAGGTTCAAGACGCGGGCCTGCGCGAAGAGCTCGTCTCCCTTCAGCGTGGCGAGGTATGCCCGCAAGTTCGACGCGGCGAGCACTCGGAGGTTGTTGAACTCGAAGCTCTGACCGAAGGTGAGCGTGACCTCGCGGTGGGGGCGAACCGTGATGCTCGGAGTGCCTGCGATCTTGGTGATGTAGTAGTCGCGGCGGAGATCGTGGGTGCCGACCCCGTCGATCCCGAAGGCGACGAGCGGGCCGAGGCCGATCTCCGGGAACTGGAAGCCCAAGGTAGCGCGGCTGCCGATGCGGGCCTCGAGCGGGAGGTTTTCGTAGTTGGCGCGAGCGGTCGAGTCGAGGATGAAGGCCGTCGGGAGGTACGAGAGCTGCACGAGCGCCGTCATTCCGATGGCGCGGCCGAAGAGGTTCTTGTGCCCGTATTCGACCGCAAAACGCGCGCCCTCGCCCGTCGAGGCGCCCGGCGCGAACTCGAGCGAGTGGCGCGGGCGCTCGACCACGGTGATGACCACGTTCTTGTTCTTTTGGGGGACGTTCGGATCCTCGAGGGACACGACGACGCTCGAGAAGACGTTGAGCGTCGCGATGCGCTCTTGGGTCTTGCGGACCTCGTCCGAGCCGTAGGGCTTGCCCACCTCGAGGGCCACGCGATTTTCGATCGTGCGCGTGACCGTGTGCACGTTCCCGCGGATCTTGATCCCCGAGACGATGACCTGCTCTTGCTCGTTCACGCGGTAGCGCACGTGCGCGCGCGACCTGTCCTGCGAGAGGTCGAGGGCGAAGCTCGCCTCGGCGAAGGCGTACCCTTTGCGGTGGTAGAGGTCCACGATGCGGCGGCGGGCCTCGTCGAGCCGGGCGGAGCTCACGGGGCCCTTCATGTCGAGCTCCGCGGCGCGTGCGAGCTCGCGCGTCGTGAAGGCCTTGATGCCCGTGAACGATACGTCGTACATGCGGCTCTGCGGGCCGAGCCGGATGGGCATGCGAAGGACGACGTACGGCGCGCACTCGAGGCCACGCGCCGGGTCCGGCACGCACGAGAGGCGCGGATCTTGGGGCGGGAGCGGGAGCGGGAGACCTTGAGAGTCGACGTTGCAGACGGGCGGAGTGTCGTCGAACGGCACGGGCTCGCACGCGCCGGGCTTCGAGCCCTTCTTGCAGAACGGCCGCATCACGTGGAGCGGGCCCACCTCCGCCGACAGGAACCCTTCCGACCGGTAGAGCTCCTGCACGTGTTTCATGGCCCGCTCGTACGAGTCGGGGAAATACGTGGTGCGCGGGGCGAGGTCCGTCGGCGTGACGCGCGTGCCGTGGCGGTTCGGGGAGAGGAGCCCGTCGAGACCTTGCGGCCTCGGTGAACGGAAGAAGTCCTGCCCCGGGAGCTCTTCGTCGAGGTAGCTGTCGATCTCTTCGCCGAGCCCCTTGGCCGTCTTGGGCGCGTCCTCGGCGTTCTTGAGATCCTCCACGGCGAGGCAGGGGTACTCGCGAGAGACCACGGAGACCCGCTCGTGCTCGACGATCTTGAACACCAAGAAGACGAGCGGGTCCGAGAGCTGGCCCCGGGTCTCCGGCACCACCTCGACGTCGAGATACCCCCGCTTTCGGTAGAACTCGCCGACCTTCTGCACGAGGTGGCCCACCGAGAGGTCGGGGTCGGTGTCGAGCGCGAGGGCGCCCGAGAGCGCCGACGCGTCGTAGTGCTCGTTCCCCTCGAAGCGAGCCTCGAACCGCGGGCCCGTGTCCATCCGCACGCGGAGCACGACTTTGTCGTCGACCGAGACGAGGTCGCTCGACACCTGCGCCCTGTGGAAGCCCGCGGCCCGGAGGCGCGTCTCGAGCTGGGCGTTCGCCGCGGCGATGGCCCCCTCGTCGGCGCGCTCCTTGAGCCTCACCGCGTAGTCGCTCGTGTACTTCTCGAAGTCTTCGGCCTTGCCGCGCGTGAAGAAGAACACCTTGTGGTCGACGAGGCGCGGGTTGCCCGGCTCGACGTCGAGCGTGACGGACACGTGGGAGCGATCGAGCCCCGGCGACGTACGCAGCGCGACGTTGGCCGCGGGGTAGCCGCGACGCGCGAGCAACACCTTGACCTTGGCCTTGAGGCGCGGCACGTCCCTCGCGACGAGCTCTCCGCCTTCGGCCAAATCGGCCTCGCGCGCGACCTCCTCGAACGTGAACGGCGCGCCGTGGAGCTCGACGGCCACCGACTCGACGATCTTGCGGGGCGAGAGGCGGACCATGAGCCGCACGCCGCCCTTCTCGCTCGGGGAGGCCTGGACCACGCCGTCCGCGAAGCGCCCCGTCGAGAGCGCCTCGTCGAGGTACTTGCGCGCCACCACGGGAGAGAGCCGCTCGTCTTTGGGCGGAGGACCGAGCGACGGGGCGACGATGTCGGGCCAGAGCGCGTCGTCGACCACCGACTCGACCACGTCGACCAAGCGCCCGTCGAGCGCGCGGAGGGAGGCATCGGCGCCCTCGAGCGTGGGCGCGAGCGGCGGCGGCGAGACGGGGACGGCCGATGGGATGGGGACCAAGCGCTTCGACGCGTCGGCGAAGAGTGGCCGTGGGCGACCGACGAAGAGGATCACCCCCAGCACGAGCGCGGCGAGCGCGACGAAGGCACCCGCCGGGGCGTTACGCCCCCCGGGCCCTTTCGGGAGCACCCTTCGCCGGCCGAGACCCATCGGCCGGAGGTTAGCGGAAACCGTGGGAAAATTGGGCGAAAGCAGCGGCCCGCGCCGGCTCTCGGCGTGTCACTCGAATTGGAGCCGGAAGCGGAAGTCCAAGCCGATGTTGGGGAACGAGCCCGAGGCCGAGTTGTTCACGTTGTCCGCGTTCGCCTGCACGCTCGTGGTCCTCGACAGGCGCCACTCGACGTTGCCTCGGAGCTGGTCGTCGGTGAAGCTCTTCGTGACCGACGCGCGGACGTCGTCGGAGAGGCGCCGCCCGACCGTGATCTGCGGCTCGGTGCGCCCCGTGCGGGGGGAGTACGCGCTACCGAAGCGGAAGTCGTCGATGACGTTCACGGCTTGTTTTACCGCGCGATCCGCGCCGGTCGCGTTCGCGAAGGCCCCGCCGACCGCGGTGCCGAGATCGCCGAGGCGCGCCTGATCGAACTCGGTTCGAGTGAGGCCGACGGTGAGCAGCAAGAAGATGTCCTCGCGGGAGAGCGCCGGGTCGGCCGTCATGTCGAGGCGGAGGGGCTCGTCGCCTCCGTAGGCGCCGTACACGTGCAGGTTGATACGCCACGACGCGCCGTTGCGGCCCGTGACGCTCTGGGCGTTCAGGGCGCTGCCGCTCGAGAAGCGGCGGTAGTCGGTGGTGGCGACGATGTCGATGTAGGGCACGATCTTCGAGGCGTCGTCGAATTTGATGACGGCCTGTTGGACGTCGAAGTCGTTCGCGAGGAGGTGCACACGCCCGCCCGGGAGCGCGCGCATCTCCCCGCGGAGCCCGAAGCGTTGGTTCGTGCCGGTGACCGCGAGCCCCTGGGGGCCGAGCGAGAGCTGCGTCTCGATGAGGTTGTTGCGGATGCGAAGGGGCGCCTTGGCGCGAATGACCAAGTCGGGGCCGAAGACCACCGAGTCGAGCGTCGGGTCGTAGCCTTTGACCTCGGTGCGCTGGGCACCGCCGCGGAGCGCGTCGTTGACGTCGATCTCCATGGGGCGCGTGTACTCGAGCGACGCCACCAGGATCTCACCGGAGACGTGGGGGAGCTTGGCGCTTCCCGTCCCGGCGGCGAGCGCGTTGTACGTGATGCGGGCGTCGGTGCCGATCGTGGCCGAGATGCCATCCGCAGGCTTCAGCTGGAGCCCGCGCGAGACGACCCGCGCTTCCATGGATCCCAGCAAATTTCCGCGCAGCGGAGCGCGCCCGGTCACCTCGACCTCGCCCCCCGCGAAGCCGGCCTTCGCGCGTGTCACGCGGATCTCTTCGTCGTCGGCGACGATGTCGACGTTCACGTCCGAGATGACGCTGGGGAGCCCTTGGATGGCGAGCTCGCCGCCGCGCACCTTCACCTCGCCCTCGACGTCGGGTTGGAGGGCGCGGCCCGTCACCCGCACCGCGCCCGAGAGCTTGCCCGAGGCGCGCGTGAGCTTCGGGACGACCCCGGTGAAGATGCCCAGGTCGACCGGGAGGAGCTCGGCGCGCAGATCGAGCTTCGGATCTTTGCTCGAGACACGCGACAGATCGCCCGTGAGCATGAACGCGCCCTTGAGCCCGTTGCCCGAGGCCAGCTCGAAGCCGAGCGGCGGCAGGGAGATGGCGTCGTCGGCGTAGACGATCTGGACCGGCGCCGGCTGCCACACGATCCGCTGCTTGTCCCGGAAGAAGGAGAGCGACTTCGGCGCGAAGGTGACGCGCGCGTTCGCGAGATCCTCGAACCGAAGCTTGTCGATCGTCATGTCGGCCGAGAGCTCGCCGCCGGTCGTCTCGAGCGGGTCGAGCACGTCGGTCTCGTCGCTCGCCTTCGGGGAGTACGACGCCATCCCGAGCACGAGGCCGAGGTCGACCTTGCGGAAGAGCACCTTGCCGGAAAAGTTCTGCGATTTCTCTCGTGAGATCGTGAGGTTATCGAGCTTGATCTGGTGATCGAAGAGCTCCCCGTCGAAGACGAAATCGCCCGCGGACGAGGTGTCGGCGAGGTAGGCCTGCGGGTCGAACGGGGGCCCGATCGGGGCGCCGCACTTGGTGTGGCCGCGCACCTCGGTCGGCTTGGGCTGGGCAGGGACCATCTCGAAGTGCACGTGCGACTGCCCGAGCTTCTTTCCACGAAAACGAATGGGGGTGATCTCGGCGTCGGCCGTGACGGAGATGGCGTTCGTCCTCCCGCCGAGGCGCGCCACGACCGAGGCGGCGCCGTCGACCCCGGGCAGCACGGCGGACAGACCGTCGACTCGAGAGAGCGGGAGGCCGTCGAGGGTGAGGCTCCCTCGGAGCTCGCCGCCGCGGAGGAGCTGCATCGAGCCGATGGCGGAGCCCACGGGCCCCTTGCCCTCGCGGTGCACCTTGTGGAGCGTCATGGCGCGCACGAAGAGCTCGGCCCCGTCGATGCCGGCCTTCGGGTCGTACCAGCGGTATTCGAAGTCGGCGTGACCGTCCTCGAACTTCTCGCCGAAGAGGAGCACGTCCCTCACGTTCGCCTTGGCGACGACCGAGATGAAGCCGCCGCCGCACTGGTCCTCGGGCCCGCCGAGGGCGACGTGGACCTGCGTGGTGGCCGCGATCTTTCCGTCGATCGGGGCGAAGCGTGGGTCTTGGGCGAGGTTGAAGATCGAGAGGAGCCCGTGGTCGGTGGGTTTGTCGCGGGTGCGGTCGGGCTCTTTGAGGCGCATGTCCTCGGTCGTGATCGTGGCGTCCATCCGCATGGACGCCGGGCCGCCGAAGTCGAGCCTGCCGGTGGGCATGAGGAAGTGGCTCTTGCCCTTCGAGCCGCGGACGTCGGTGAGGTCGAGCGCCATGCCGCGCAGCTCGACGTGGCCGCCTTCGATGTCCCCGAGCTTGAGATCGGCGAGCTCGAAGCCCGTGATCTTCTTCACGTCGCCGTCGATCTTCGGATCTCCCTGGGAGCCGAAGACGTCGACCTTCACCTCGGCGAAGCCCTTCATGACGATGTTGCCGATGGGGGAGATCTCTTCGAGGTCGACGCGCGCGTTGGGCACGTCCACCCGGAGCCCGCCGGCGTAGCCGATGAAGACGAGGTTGCCGTCGACCACGCTGCTCGGCGTGACGAGGCGCGGGCTCACGAAGCTCACCCCGTCGGGGCGCACGGCGAGGTGGCTCTTGATCTGGGCTTCTTTGAGCCCGACGGCGCGGACGCGCTTCGGGTTGTCGACCGCCGAGTCGAAGGCCTCGAACACCCCGGTGCGCGCGACGAAATCGCCGTCGAGCTTGAGCGGCGCGAAGGAGCCGCCGAAGTGGGGCACGTTCGCCTCGAGGATGTCCCACCTTACGTGGGCGTGCTGCGACACGCCGAGCTCCGCCATGAGGCGCACGAAGTCGACGTTGCGTACGTCGACCGAGGCCGAGAGGGCGTCGGCGCTGGCGGGCTCGAGGGGGCGCACCTTCACGTTCGTCAAGGCGACCTCGCCGCCGGCGATCTTGACGAGCATCTTCTTGCTCTCGACCACCTGCGACCCGGAGCGCTTCGGGTCCGGGTCTTTGTGGAGCACGAGATCACCCTTGATTTGCTGGGCGATCGTGAAGTGGTCGATGCGCACGCCCTCGGCGAGGATGGTTCCGTCGAAGTCGGGGAGCTCGTCGGCCGAGGAGAACTTGAGCTCGCCCTCGAGCCTCACCCAGCCGTCGGTGTCGGGCGCGCCGGGGGCGCGGGAGGCGAGGGCGATGGGGGCCCGCACGAGCACGCGGCCATCGACGCGGGGGAACGTCTTGCCGGGCTCGGGGAGGAGGATCGTCGTCTGGTGGATCGCGACCTCGACCTTTCGTTTGTCGTCGTTCGGGAGGTTGCAGCCCGTGAACGTGTCGCCCTCGGGATCGAGATCGGCGCCGCCCTGGGTCGAGAAGCGGCGCACCAGGATTTTGTCGTTCTCGATGCGCACCCGGGCGTCGAGGTCGCAGAGCATGTCGTCCTCGGCGTCGATCTCCTCGGGCTTCTTCGGGTCGACGCCGCGGCGCCAGCGCGACTTGATCACGGCGGCGCGGACGGCGATCTCGAGCTCGGAGGCCGACACCGCGTCGGGCTCTTCGGCGGCCACGTCGGCGTCGACCTCCTGCAGGGTGAGGTGGAGCACGTCGTCGACCACGAGGTCCACGTCGGCGTCGCTCACGCTGATGACGTTGAAGGGCGCGCGGAAGGGCTTCTTCTCTTTCGACTCGGGGATCTCGACGGCGAGGTTCGCGAGCTTCCCGTCCCGGAGCACGACGCGCGCCTTCGGAGACTCGACCTCGATCTGGTCGATGTCGAGCTTGCCGGCCATGAGGGCGAAGAGCCGCGGCTTCGCGACGGCGCGCTTCGCCTCGAGGAACGGGCCCTTGCCGTCGCTCGACTCGACGCGCACGTTCGTGAGCTCGATCGCGAGCGGCACGAACGAGATGCCCACGTCGTACCGGGCGACGATGCCTTGGCTCTTCGCGAGCTTCGCCGTCTCGCGGGAGATGAGCCCGCGCACGTACGCGGACTTGGCGAGCGCCGCGAGCCCCACGGGCACCACCCCTACGAGCGCCAGGATCACGCAGAAAAACCGCGCGATCGCCCTGCCCCACGGAATGGACCGCTTCTTCCGCCGAGGCGGCAAAATCGAGGCGAACGAGGGGCGCATGGACGGGCGGCGGGCCGCCCCCCGAAACGTAGCCAAGCTCGGCCCTTTTTCCCACAAATAGCCGAGGCTTTTGGGCTAGGTTCCGCGCACCTCGATGCGGCGAAAGAGCGAAGGGGTGCGGAACGCCGACGAGCTCGTCCCGGAGCTCGTGCGCCGCGTCGAGCGCCACGACCCGGTGAAGGTCATCGAGACCCTCGAGCCCTTCGTGCGCCAAGAGCGGCGGGACCGCATCCTGTCGGTGCTGAACGCCCGGCTCGCGAGCGTGGCCGTCGTGTTCGACTCGCCCTACGATCCGCACAACGGCGCGGCCGTGCTCCGCTCGTGCGAGGCGTTCGGGGTGCAGTACCTCCACGTCATCGAGCGCGATCGCCCGTTCTTGGCCGCCACGAGCGTGGCCCGGGGCTCCGAGAAGTGGGTCGACATCGTCCGTCACCCCACCGTCTCGGATACCGTTTCTCGTTTGAAATCCGATGGTTACACCCTCGTAGGCACCCACCCCGAGGGGGAGCTCGAGCCGGACGCGCTGACCGACATCCCGCGCGTGGCGGTGGTGCTCGGGAGCGAGCGCGAGGGCATCGCCGAGGAGCTGTCGGCGGCGTGCACGCACAGGGTCCGCGTGCCGATGCGGGGCTTCGTCGAGAGCTTGAACGTGAGCGTCACGGCGGCGATCTTGCTCGCGTTCGCCATCCGAGGGAGGCCCGGGGATCTTCCGCCCGACGAGGTGCGGAGGCTTTACGCGCGTGGGCTCTACTTCTCGGTCGACCGCGCCCGCGAGCTCTTCGGCGACCCCGTGTGACGGGGGCGCGCCGCGTTTTCGCCTCTTTCGGCGGGGTTTGCCATAGTTCGGCGATGGCCGATCCGAGCGTCATCAAGTTCTTCGAAAACGGGCCCATCTGCGTGCGCGAGCCGTGCAAGCTCGTCGACCAAAAGACGGGGCGCGAGATCGTGCCGAAGCGCTTCCCGGTGTACTTGTGCCGGTGCGGCGCGAGCCAACGAAAGCCGTTCTGCGACGGCGCCCACAACGCGCGCGGGTTCGACGGCACCTGCCACCCGACCGCCGACGAGTGAGCGCAGCTCAGGGGGCGAGCGGGTGGGCGTCGGGCGGGAGCCTGCGGGCGTGGAGGCTGATGACGGGGACGCCGTCGTGGGTGAGCACGTAGGCGGGTGCCACGTGGCCGTACTCGCTCCAGATGTTGTAGTCGACCTCGGCCATGTGAAGCTCGTGGTGGACGATGGCGAAGTCGGCCTCGCCGGGGGAGCCGACGCCGCGGATGTCGGGGCGGATGCGCTTCTCGTCGACGAGGCGAATCCATGCGTCCCACGCGGTGTCGTGCAAATAGAGCGACGAGCCCTCGGGCGCGTGCGCGCGGAGCCACGGGTCGAGGCTCTGGGTCGTGAAGCCCCAGAACTGCCGATTGAGGCCCAGATCGGCCGCGCCCGGCGCTCCCCCGACGACCGGCACGTACGACGTGAGCCCGAAGGGATGCGAGTGCTGCGTGTAGACGATGGGGCCGACGAGGCACGCTGCGGCGAGGGCCCACGGCAGCGCATTTCGCTTCATCGTGTCGAGCTTGCCGGAGAGCGCCTCTTCGGCCTTCTTGCAGACGAGATCGAAGCCTCGCCCCGCGAAGATCATGAGGAACGGGTAGGCCGTAATCCAGTGTTTGGTGCCGCCGAAGACGGGCGTGCGCGGCAGCAAGAACACGGCGAGCGGGACGGCGGCCGAGAGCAGGAAGAGCACCGTCGTCTCGGCTTTGTCGTCGTGCACGGGCACGGACGAGGCGCGGGGCGAAGCGAACGCGGGCGCCTTTTTTCCTAGCGATTCGGCCGCGACACCGACGAAGCGGCGGAGGTCGGCGAGGCCGCGCTCGACGACACCGATGCCCGAGAGGAGCAGCGTGACCGTGGGCACGGTGGCGAGGATCATGAGCGGCATGTACCCCTTGGGCGAAGGCGGCCCGAAGTAGTTTTTGCCGAGAAATTCCATGTTGTAGTACTCGTGGTTCATATGGAACGCGAAGTACTCCTGCCAGCGCGGCAGGGTGTCGTTCCACATCCACGGCCACAGCGCGACGAACACCAGAGGCCCGAGCGTGGCCATGGCGACGAGCGACGCGGGGAAGGCGATTTTGCCGGCCTTGAGGTCCTTCGAGACCTCGTCGCGCGCCATGACGAAGGCGTGCGGCAAGAAGACGCCGGGCAACATCCAGGCGTTGTGCTTCGTCTCGAGGGTGAGGCCGTACATGATGCCCGCGAAGATCGCCCAGCCGAGGCCGCCGTCCTTCGCGGAGCGCCAGTACACGTAGATGCAGGCCGTCCACATGGCCATGATGGGCACGTCGAAGCAGGCGATGTGCGCGTGGTAGAAGACGTTCGGCATGAGGCCGAGGAGCGCCGCGCCGATGGCCCCCGCGCGACGCGAGTAGGCCTGCGCGCCGAAGAGGTACGTCACGTAGATCGCGAGGCCCATCATGAGCATCGCGGGCAAGCGGAAGGCCGTGCTCGCGTCGGCGACGAGCTTCCACTTCTCGTGGAGGTACATGTACGAGAGCCCGAAGAGGCTCTTCATGAGCGACGGGTGCTCGTGGTTCGCGGACCAGAGCGAGTCGATGAAGGGGCGCTTCAGGGCGTCGCCGGGGCGCTCGAAGAGGACGCGGAACCACTGGGCGTAGCGGCTCGACGCGTTGAAATAGAAGCCCTCGTCGCGGCAAAAGCCGAGGGTGCGCGCCGTGGCCAAGAGCCACCCGACGTAGACCGCCGCGATGCCGAGCCCGATCGCGTGATCTTTGCCCTCGAGATCGCCGGGGCGACGGGGGCGGGAGGTCTCCTTCGCGCCGTCTTTCGCGCTCTCCTTCGCGCTGTCTTTGCCGCGCTTCGCGCCGTCTTTCGCGCCGTCTTTCGCGCTCGTGCGCGCTTCGGCTTCGGCTTCGGCCTCGGGCGAGCTCGTGCGGTCGTTCGTGGCCACGGGGTCGTCTTTCATCGGGTGTCGGCCTCGAAGCAGTAGTGGCGGCGGTTCGCGTTGCCCGCAGTGATGTCGGCGACGAGGTCGGTCGTGCGGCCCGAGAGCTCTTGGGTGTCGAGCTCGAAGCCCGTCCACCCCATGCCGTCCTTGTGCTCGGCGCGGCCCAAGAGGCCTCGCTCGGTGCGGAACGTGATGGACACGGGCGCGCCCGTTTTGTCGCGTTCGGCCTCGTTTTGGAGGCCGTGGTGGCCGTGGAGCGCGCGGCCGAACCGGACGTTCTTGAACTTCACGCGGAGCACCACGTTCGGCCCGAACGGAGGCGCGAAGAGGCACGCCTTCGGATCGTGATCGAGCGCGTGGATGATGCTCGCGCCGACGAAGCTGCCCCCCTCGCACTGGAAACGATCGCCCGGCACCGCCGGACCTGCGCCGAGCCCTCCGGCTTGCGGTCGACCACGGACGAACGAGCACGGGGACTCTTTGGCCCCGTCGACGCGGAACACGGCCATTTTCTCGGGGGATACGAAGAGGCGGAGGTCGTCGAGGAGCTTCACCGGCGCGGGGTTCTCGTACGTGCCCACGACGAGCTTGCCCACCCGCTCTTCGTTCGTGAGCTTCCAGCCGGCGAGCTCGGGGCGGTGTTTGCCTCGCGCCGAGACCTCGATGGCGCGCGGGAAGCGGCTCTCGTCGGGGCGCGCGGTGCGCTCGAGGGAGGCGAGCTCGTCGCCGAAGATGGCGCGGCCGATCGGGTCCTCCCACTTGGGGGCGAAGAGGAGCAAATCTTCGGATTTGATGGTCTTTTTGACGACCTCGCGCGCGGCGACCCAGTCGCTCTCGGGGACGACGTCGGTCGTCTGGCGGACATGGGCGACGAGCTCGAGGAGCGCGACGGCGGGCACCACCGCGAAGGCCCAGCGTTGCCACGCGGGCCGTGTCGTCGGCGAGGGCGAGGGCGAGGCGACCGGTTCGCCTTTTTCACTCGGCGCTTCGCGCGCCGCAGCGTCGTCGCCCTCGGAGGGAGCCGGAGCGTCGTCGGGGGTGCTCTCGGGCTCGCGAGACACGCTCGCGTCGACGGACTCGGCGGAGCCTACTTTCCCGGGGATGTCGGCTTCGGCGCGTGGCTCGGCCTCGGGCTCGGGTTTCTCGGGCTCGGGAGAGGGGGGGGCTTCGGCGCCGCTCGCTTCGGGCTCGGGGGGCGAGGCCTCTCGGGCGTCGCGGCCTGTCGCTTCGTCCTTCAAAGTGGGCGAAGCTTACACGGATCCGCGCGGGATTCGTGTAGGTTACGCGCCGCGCATGCGTCTCCCCTTCCGGATCCGGCCCCAGACGATCCCGTACCTCGCGCTCGCCGTGCTGGCGACGGTGCCGGCGTGGATCGTGAAACACCCGCCGCTCCAAGACGCGCCGTTTCACTTGGCGACGCTGCGGGTCATCCACGACTTCGGCGATCCGAGCCTGCACCTCGCCGACTTCTACAAGACGAACCTGGGCGGCACGCAGTACGTGTTCACGTACGTGCTCGGGTCGGCGCTCGCGTACCTCATCGGCGTCCCGTACGCACACGCGGCGATTTCGTGCATCTACTTGGGAGGCACGCCCCTCGCGCTGCGCGCCCTCTTGAAGGCCCTCGGGAAGGACGAGAGGCTCTGCCTCTTCGTGGTGCCCATGCTCGTGAACTCGATGTTCACGCTGGGCTTCTTGCCCTACCTCCTGGGCATTCCGTTCATGTTCTGGGGGCTCGCGGTGGGCCTCCGCGACATCGAGCGACCGCGCATCGCCACGGGCGCGCTGCTCGGGCTCTTGTCGTTCGTGCTCTTTTACACGCACGTCTTCCCGTTCGCGCTCTTCGGCATCGGGTACGCGGCGCTCTTTCCGTGGTCGAGGCCGCGGGCGTGGCTCCGCGCGGCGCTGCCGGTGGTGCCCTCGGTGGTCGGCGCCGCGTGGTGGACGCTCTTCGCGAGCGCGGGAAAATCGTCGGCCGGGGGGCTCTCCACGCTCTTCTTGAAGAACCCCGATTTCGCGTCGACGTTCGGCGAGATCCCGGGGTGGACCTTCAACGTGTTCCGCGACAACTCGGACGAGGGAGTGGCGCTCTTGCTCGCGCTCGTGGCGGTGCTCGGCTTCGCGCTCTCGCAGGGCGACCCCGATCCCTCACGGAAGCCGAGCCGCGCGTACGTGGTGCTGCCGCTCGCGTGCGGGTTCTTCTACTTCTTCTTGGGTGACCAGCTCGGCGACGTGTGGCTCGTGGCGAAGCGCTTCGCGGTGCCGGGCATGATGGCCGCGATCCCGCTCCTCAGGATGCCTCGGGGTGCGCGGGGCGCGCTCGTGACCGTGGGGCTCGTGAGCATTTGCATCCACTCGACGCTCAACACGGCGACCAAGTTCATTCGCTACGAGCAGAGAGAGGTGGGCGAGATCGACGAGGCGCTCGCCACGATGGAGCCCGGCAAGAGGGTCGCGGGGCTCATCTTCGATCGTGGGTCGCTCATCACGAACAACAGCCCGTTTTTGCACTACGTCTCGTACTACCAGGCGAAGGGCGGGGGGTTCGTGCAGTTCTCGTACGCGCACTTCAAGCACTGGCCCTTCTCGTACAAGGACGGGTTCATGCCGCCGCCTGGCAGGCCGCCGATGCCGCGGTGGGAGTGGATCCCGGAGTCGGTCCAGGGGGAGCTCTTTCCGTTTTACGACTACGTGCTCGTGCGCGGGTCGGGGTACCGGCCGGAGCGGGGGCAGTTTCATTTGAAGTTCCGGGGTGACCACTGGTCGGTGTACGAGCGGGATTGAGTGGCGTGGGCCTGTCGGCCCTGTGCGGCTGTGGAAAACCGACCGACGTTCGCGCCTGGAAAACCGACCGACGTTCGCGCCAAGTCCTCGTAACTGCGACGCAGGACCCACCGACGTTCGCGCCAAGTCCTCGTAACTCTTTGATTTCGGCGTCGCGGCGTGACCGCCTCACGTGAGGCCGGTCTCCCTCGGATCGTGCCCGCACGGCAGCCCCTGTCACAACGGCAAGCGCCCCCAAAACCCCGAAGAACCTCGAGGACTTCCGCCACGGTCGGCGCCCCTCGGAGACCGCGGAACGCGCGGCACGGTGCCTGCATCCCAACCCGTGCGCCGTCGATATGCGGCGCGCGCTCATCCTCGGGGGGTGAGGCAGGTCCCCGAATGCATCACGACGAACCGAGCGGCTCGCGGCCGTTCCCAGGCGCGACGGGCGCCTCGACCCGACGCCACGCGCCCTCCCAAGCGAGCCCGACCCCGGCCCGGCCGCTTCCGGATCTCTCGAGCGGGGAGGCGCCGTACGACGAGACCCTGCTCGGCATGGGTGCGCTAAGGCCCTCGATACCGCGCGAAGCTCCGTCGACCGAGACGCTCGAGCCCGACTTCGACGACGGACCGACCTCGACCGTGCGGCTCTCGCAGCTCCCTGATCTGTCCCTATCGGACGACGAGGGCGACGTGTCCCTCGGCACGCTCCTCGGCGTCGACCATCCCCGCGCCCTCCCCGACGACGAGACCCTCGAGCTCGCCGTCGCGTGGACGCTTCGCACCGCCGCGCGGTAGCGGGACGGATTCTCTATCGCGCCTCGGGATAGAGCACGTCGGTGAGGATGCGCGTGAGGTCGTCGTAGACTTCGCGGTTCTCTTCCATCGAGCGGAAGTACCCGAGGTGCGCATCCCACACGTAGCGCACCGTGGCCTTCGGCCCGCCGAACTTTTGGTGGACGACCACGAGCGCCGCGATGGGCCGCTGCCACTCGACCCAGATGTCCGCGTTGCGCGGCGGCCTCTCGAGACGAAACTTCGCCGGAGACTCCCGATGAAGCCGCAGCCCCGGCATGCCCTCGGGCCCGCTGAGCATGGCGACGAGCTCCTCGACGAGCGCGAGGCCACGCTCCTCCATGGTGGGCACGCCCGTGCTCGCCGTGGTCTCTCGCACCTTGGCCGCGAGCCCCGCGAGCTTCTTTCGCCCCTCTTCCGTCATGATTCCGAGGTTAGCGCGCGGGGCTGCTACGAGCGAGCGTGCCCTCCGGGGCCCCACCGAGCACGGGCCGTGGTAGCCATGGGAGGATGCGCCGATCTCCTCTCCTCGCGGTGTTTCTCCTCGCGGTCGTCCCTTCGTGCAAATCGTCCTCCACGGAGAAAGCCCCCGCGGAGAGCGCCTCCGCGGCCACCGCGCCCCTCCCGAGCGCGAGCGCGAGCGCCGCGGCCGAGGACCCCACCGTGGCCGCCAAGGCCCTCCTCGAGGCGTGGACCCAAGCGCAGACCTCGGGCGACCTGGAGCGGTACCTGGCGCTCTACGACGAGGTGCACTTTCGCGGGATCAAGCGGCTCGCGAAAGGTGGAGAGACCACCTACACCTTCGCGACCTGGAAGAAGGACCGAGAGCGCATGGTCAAGGCCAAGCCGACGGTCGTCGCCGACAAGCCCACGTTCACGGTGAAAGGGGGCGACGTGGTCGTCGACTTCGTGCAGCGCTTTCGCCAAGGCGGTTATGCCGATCACGGTAAAAAGCAGCTCGTCCTCACGAAGCTCCCCTCGGGGTGGAAGATCTCCCGCGAGGAGATGCGCACTTCGGCCGACGGCTTCGACGACCCGAAGCACAAGGTGAACGAGGTCGATTTCTCGAAGCGCCCGGGGCCTCTCTCGGTCTCGCTGAAGTGGCGAGTCGCGCCGGCGCCGCAGGGCGCACCGGAAGACTTCAAGCTGCACACGCTCGTGCTCGTGATCGCGGATGCGTCGAAGAAGACGACCGAGCACAAGCTCCTCGAAGAGACGAGCGATCGCCCCGTCGACGCCGCCGCGGTCGCCCCCTCGAAAGAGAAGGGCGTGCTCTTCGCCGAGTCGTTCTGGTGGGCCGGCGGCGGAGACAAGTTCCGTATCGTGGTGGACGCGGAGCACCTCGTCGTCAAACACCAAGTCGAGGACGAGGGAGGCTCGGACACCGAGGGCTACGTGGGGCCCTTCGAGGACGAGTGGCGATTTACGCTGCCTTCGGGCGGCGCGCGCGCGGTCGGGGGGACGTGAACGCGGTTTTTCGCCCGACGATTCAGGGCTGGGCCCGCGCACGTTGGCAGCGGGAGATCCGACCGACAGTGGCGCTAAGTGGTTGAAACTACGTTGACGCCGAGGTCTCTAGCCCACCGCCACGTCCCGTTGGGGAAGAAGACATCCCGGACGCCGCTGTGGAACGCCCGAAGCGCTTCCCGGTAGGCTCCCAGAAACGCAGCCCGAACCCTCGCGGCCATCGTCGCCAGCTCCACGTTCCCGCCCGCCGCGAACGACGGGTTCCGCTCCCCTGCCTTCTCGTACGACGTCGCGCGCGTCGTGTGCGGCACCGCGAAAATCCACTCGGCCGATCGCACGACCTTCCCTGCCCTCCGCGCCGTGACACGCGCCTTCTCGACCGCGCTCTCGACAGCCGCGACGATGCGTGCGCGCGCACCTTCGTGCCCCGCGTGCGCCTCGAGCGACGGCGGCACCGTGATGGAGATCTCCGCCGCCTCGGGCCACCGCTTGTTCTCCGCGTCGAAGTACACCTTCGGCCGCGAGACGCGGATGGTGCGCGTGCCGATGTCGGTCGCCGCGAGCGTGACGCCGGGCCAGTCTTCGGGGCGCGCGACGAGCCCCGCCTCCACCGCGTTCGCGAGCGTGTACCCGATCTTCTGCACCACGGCGTCGTCTCCGTAGAGCGCCACCACGCTCGCGCCTTCCCGCGAGAACACCTCTCCGGGCCACGCGAGGAGCTCCTTGATGGCGTTCGCCATCAGTCGGTTTCTTTGCTGTAGGAACGTCGGCAGCTGCCCCCGTGTGTCCGTCAGCACCTCGTGCATATGGTTCGAGAGGATCTGCACCGCGTGGATCTCGATGCCGAACTCGGCGGCCAAGAGCGCAGTGGCGTACCAGTAGACGGCGAAGAGGACGCGCTTCCTATCCGGGTTGAGGAGAAAGTGACGGCGAGTCGTCCGGCGGGTGACGAGGTACGTGGTGCCGGCGACGATGCGACGAGGGTTGGACATCGCCGGCCCTAATTCACACACTGGGCCAACGATACCCCCATGAAATCATTAATGAATCTCAGACGGGCATCTGGCCCGGCCACTTTCTGGCCTGGCCCAGGCCACCTCCCACGTACTTTCCGGGACTTAGCGTCACTGTCGGTCGGCCCGCTACCTATTTCCAGGCACTTGGCGTCACTGTCGGTCGGGTCCCGCGCCGGACTTAGCGTCACTGTCGGTCGGCCCGCTACCTATTTCCAGGCACTTGGCGTCACTGTCGGTCGGATCCCGCCGGGTCGAATCCCGCCGGTCGGGTCGGGTCCCGCGGGTCCCGCGGTCGGGTCCCGCGGGTCCCGCGGTCGGGTCCCGCGGGTCGGGTTCTCCCTCTCCCCCTTCTCCTAGAACACCCCGACTGCCGCCACCGCGGGCACGAACGCCTTGGCCTCCGAGGCTCCCGGTTCCGGAAAGCCCACGAACGACGCTTGGGCCGCGAGGGACAGGTGGGGCACGAGACCGACCTCGACCCCCGCGCCGGCGCGGAGGCCCGCACGTGGTACGTCACGCACGAACACGGGGACGCCGAGCGTCGCGTAGGGGCGCACGCGGCCCGTGGGGAGGAGCGCGCGGAGCCCTGGCTCGAACCCGCTCGTGGCGCCGAGGAGGGGCCCCACCGAGACCTCCGCCACGTCGGCGAGACGCACACCGATACCCAAGTACGCGACCGCGCCTCGGAACGCGCCGTCGACATCGAGACGTGCCATGGCGGTGAGCGCAAAGGGCCGAACGGGCTCGGCGTCGGAGGCTCTCGGGGCGGGAGGCGGCGCGGGCGGCGCTAGGCGTTCGGGGGGCCGAGGGGCGAGGACGGGGACGTCGACGTCGACGTGGGCGGCTTCGGTGACACGCGCGACGAACGCCTGCGTGACGTACTTCGGGGCCGAGACCTCGAGCGGCACGTCGCCCGGATCGACGGCCAGGGGTGCGCCGAACGCGACCTCGGGCACGGCCACACCGGCGAGCCGCACGACCAGCCCCGGCACACGGGCGCGCGCGGGAACGACGAGGCGCACGTTGGCGAGCTTGGGGGCGAGCTCGGCGAGCGCCGCCTTGCAGACCTCGATGCGATCGTCGCGACGATCGCGCCGCGCCACCGCGAGGGCCTCGGCGAAGAGCGCGTGGGCCGTCGCCGTCTTGCCTTCGCGTCTCCGACACTCGGCGAGGTTCAGGAGCGTGCCTCCCCCCGGGTCGAGGCGCTGGCTCTCGGCGAGGCGCGGGCAGGCCTCGGCGTACTTCTCTTCCTCCATGAGCGCGCGGCCCTGATCGAAGAGCGCGGCGGCCATGGCTTGGGCCTCGGGCGTGGGGGCCTCTTGGGCGTGCGCGACCCGCGCGAGGCCGAGGGACACGAGCGCCACGCCTGCGACCCCACGGGATGCGACTCGGGCCGAACGACGCACGACGCTCATTTACGCTCGGAGAACGAGGGCGCGGCGAGCGTCGCGGTGGGCGCGGGCTTTGCCGAGGGCGCGGGGACGGGCGCCAGCGGAGGGGCCGAGGCGAGAGCGCTGCCCGTCGGGCGTGCGATAGGTGCAGCATGCACGTTCGTGGCCTTCACGGGAGACGCCTGCGAAGGCGCCATCGCGGGCGCGCTCGAAGGCGAGCTCGAGGGTGCTGGGCTCGGGCCTGACTCCACCTTCGGCGCGGCGGTGTCCTTGGGAGCGGGTGGATTCGGCGCGGCCGCGACGGGAGAAGGGCGCGGGGGCTCGTGCGCAGGCGAGGGCCCCGAACTCGCGAAGACGAAGAGACCGGCCGCGAGCCCAATGGCGAGCAACGAAGCAGCCACGAGCGGCCCTTTGGCCGGGCGAGACGGCGCTCCCGTCGCCACGGCCGCCTCGAAGGGTGTCTCGCGCGAGACCACGCGGAAGCTCGTCTCGGCGCCGTCCGTCTCGTCGGTCGGGCCGCGTGCGACGGCAGGCTCCGCTTCGCCCTCGGCTGCACCACGCGCGAGCGGAGCGGAGAGGCGCGCCTCGAGCTCTCGGGCGGAGGGGCGCGCGGCGGGCTCTTTGGCGAGGCACGACGCGACGAGAGCGGCGAAGGCGCGCGGCACCTCGGGCCGAAGCGCGCAGGCGTCGGGAGCGGCGTCGCGGGTGGTCGAGACGATGGCCTCCATGGCCGTCGTGCCCGAGAAGGGGCGCTTGCCCGTCGCGAGCTCGAAGAGCACGACGCCGAGGGAAAACACGTCACTCGCCGGGCCACAAGGCTTGCCGAGGGCCTGCTCGGGCGACATGTACCCGGGGCTGCCGAGCACGTGGCCCTCGACGGTGACCACGTCGGAGCCCGAGCCGGAGCCCTCGGGGACGCTCACCTTGGCGAGGCCAAAATCCAAGATTTTCGGGGTCACCCCGCCCTCGACGATCACGTTCTCGGGCTTGAGATCCCGATGCACGACGCCCGCCTCGTGCGCCGCCGCGAGCGCACCCGCGAGCGCCGCGCCGATCTCCGCGCATCGCGCGACCGGGAGCGGACCTTCGGCGAGCAAGGCGCGGAGCGTAGGCCCCGGGACGAGCTCGAACACGAGGTAGGTGCCCGCGTCGCCGTCGCCCACCTCGAGCACCCGCGCGACGTTCGGGTGCGTGACCGCGGCGGCGGCACGCGCCTCCCTCGCGAAGCGCTTGCGACGCTCGGGGCGATCGACGTGGCGCGCGTCGAGCAGCTTGATGGCCACGTCGCGGCCGAGGCGCTCGTCGCGGGCCTCGTACACGACGCCCATACCGCCGCGCCCGAGCATGCGTCGTACTACGAACCTGTCGAGGACGGCGCCCGGCACGAGCGCTTCGCCCGTCACCCCGCCCGTGTCGGCAAGCTCGCGCAAGAAGACGTCGGAAGGCGACGAGCCGAGCGAGCCCGAGCGCCCGAGGGAGACGGCCAGGTCGGGGGTATTCTCGGTCGAGTCAGCCATCGCTGCCCGAAGGGACGAGCCCGAGCTCGCGGCCACGCTTCTTCAAGCGGTCTTTGAGGAGCTGAAATCGCTTTCGGAGGCGGGCGGCGGCCAGGGTGACGTCCTCCCCCTCGGCGAGCACGTGCGCGATCTCCGGCCACGGGAGCTCACGCTCGATCCGAAGGGCGAGGAGCATCCGCTCGTCGACGTCGAGCTCGTCGCGGAGCTGGTCGAGGGCGCTCCTTCGTTCGTTCCGCATCACGCTCTGGGTGTGCGTGCGCACCTCGGCCACGAGCTGCGAGAGCGGCCCCGCCTCCGAGAGGGGCACGTTCACGCCCCGGGCCTTCTCGCCGCGGGCTTGGCGCGCCGCCGCCCTCCGCGCCAAGAGGTACGCCCAGGTTCGGAACGAGCTCTCCCACCGGAACCCGGGGAGGCCGCGCCACACGTCCTCGGCGAACAGCGAGAACGCGTCGCCCGCGCGGGTCTCGTCGCGCAGGGCGTGCGTGAGGAACCGCAGGAGCTCGGGCCCGAGCCTGCGGATCGCGAGCGTAGCCGCATCGGTGGGCTTGCCCGCCTCGCAGAGCCTCCGCAGCTCGGCGTCGAGCGCCCCGCCCTCCACTCCCTCGTGGGCGTTCGCGACCTCTCGCATGCCCCATCGAGGGTAACATAGTGAGGAGCCCCCGCAACGGAGCCTACTCTTGCCCGATCCCCGCCCCTCCCACGCCCGAGAGAGCGCCCGAGCCATGGCGCAAGTGTCCGTCGTGGCTATGGTTTTCGGCGCGTTTGGCGCCGCCGCGTGCGACGAAGCCGGCACGACCGGGCCCGCGAAGGCCGCCTTCGGGCCGGGGCCGACGCTCCCCGCGCGCGCCAACGCTCCGCTCGAGATCGAGGGAAATCGCCCGGGCGCCATGCGTGTCCGCGTCGCGTGGACAGGCGCGCTCGGGGCGAGCGCGAGGCAAGTGGGCGAGCGGCTCGTGTACCCGAACGCGCTCGGGGAGGGCTTCGATCTCGAGCGTGAAGCGCGTGGCGACACCGTGGAAGATTGGGTTCGCCTGCCGCGCGCTCCGCGGGATCGTGCGCTGCGCCTCACCTTCTCGACGGCAGGCGTCGCGGGTCTTCGTCTCGTCGCAGGGACCCTCGAGCTCCTCGACGCCAGGGGCACACCGCGCGTGCGCATGAGCCCTCCGTGGGCTCGTGACCGGCGCGGGGAGGTGCACACCGTACGCGTCGACGTCGAGGGCTGCGCGGTGAGCCGTGATCCCCGGCCCCCGTGGGGGAAGCCGCTCGTCGCGCCCGGCGCTGCCGCGTGCGACGTCGTGCTGGGGCTCGACCTCTCGGACGACGCCTACCCTGCGGTGCTCGATCCTCTGTGGGGACGGACGGGGAGCCTCGCTGTGCCACGCGCCCAACACACGGCGACGAGGCTCCCGAACGGGCACGTCCTCGTCGCCGGCGGCTACGATGACGTGGCCCGCCGCGACACCGCGAGCGCCGAGCTCTACGACCCCGCGAGCGGGACGTTCGCGGCGACCGAGCCCATGAGCATCCCCCGCCGCTCGGCGACCGCCGTCGATCTCGTCGGAGGGAGTGTCGCGGTCATCGGTGGCGAGCTAGGGCTCGGCCCTCCCACGGTGCTCGCGTCGACCGAGAGGTACGATCCTACGACAGGTCGTTGGAGCGCCGGAACGACGCTAGCCATCGGGCGAAGCGGCCCCACCGTCACGCGCCTCCGGACTGGAGAGGTGATCGTGGTGGGAGGGCTCCGCTACGACGCCGCCGGGGCCTCGGTGACCGACGTCGATCGCTGCACGGCCGATCTGCTCGGATGCAGGATGTCCCGAGCGCTCCCCGAGCCACGAGCAGCACACGGAGCGAGCCTCCTGTCCGATGGCAGGGTGCTCGTCACGGGAGGGGGGGCGCGAGTGTTCGAGTCGGCGCAGTCGCTCTATGCCACGAGCACCATCTACGACCCGACGAGCGAGACGTGGTCCGACGGCCCACCGCTACCGGCACCCCGCTTCGGTCACGTGGCGGTGACAGGTGCAAACGGACAGGTGCTCCTCGTGGGCGGCGCGCTCGCCCCCCAAGGGGAGTCAATCGCGTCGGACGTGCTCGCGCTCGACGCAGGGACGACCCGCTTCGTCGTCAGCGGGCGCCTCACGACACCTCGCTGGCTCCACTCGGCGACGTCGCTCCCGAGCGGGAAGGTGCTCGTGACCGGCAGCGCCGTCCTCGGCTACCAACTCGGCAGCGCCACGTCCGCCGAGCTCTTCGATCCAAGCACGGGTACGTCGCGCGAGGTGGGCACGCTCCACCGTACCTACTTCGGGGCCCACGCCCTGCTCCCCAACGACCAGGTCCTCGTGGTCGGAGGCGGCAAGAGCATCGACAGCGCGAGCGCTTACCTCTTCGCCGACGATCCTCCCGACGCGGGACCGAGAGACGCTGGCCCGGACGCTTCGTCGGATGCCTCGTCGGAGCCTCTCGACGCGACGCCCGCCCCACGCCCCGATGCCGCGCCGGGAGACGCTGCGGGAGACGAAGAGGCGCGCGGCTTCTACGCGTGCTCCTCGTCGTTCCCCGAGCGGGAGAGCCGAATCGCGCCGCTCGTGCTCGCCGCAGCGGTCGCCGCGAGCGCCGCGCGACGCCGCCGAAGGTGAGCCCCGGCTACTTCGTCCCGCAGGCCATGCAGCGCTTTCCACCCTTGCAGTAGACGTCGAGCGGGAAAAAGCTCGCCACCGCGCCCGACGCGCGCACCGTGTGGCACGCGGCCTCCTCGCTCTCCGTGTCCCCCCGGGCGATGGTGGACTCGATCTCGGCGAGGGGGCTCCCGCCGCTCGGCTTCCGATAGATGCAGAGCGCAGCGATCCACTCCTTGCCGGCGCACGCGTTCTTCGCGCAGTGAGCCGCGAACGCCTTCTCGGCCTTCGCGCTCTCGTCGGCCTGGTACTCTGGGTCCTTCGCGCAGCGCGCGTGAGCGCGCGTCCGGTCGTCGTCGGTCGCGGTGGTCGTCCTCGCGCAGCCCGCCGACACGAGCAGCGACACGATGGCGGCGGTACGGAGCGTCGAGTGCATTCCAGTGTCATACGACGCGGCACGTGCGGCCGGGAAACGAAAGCCCCATCGTTCACGATTCTGCCGTCATTTCGGGCACTTCGAAAATCGACACGCCGACGCTCACACTCCACGCGCGCGGAGCCTCTACCCTTGCGCTCATGCTCACGCGGCTCCCTCTCGCGCCCCTCGCGCTCGCGGTCCTCACGCTCCTCTCCGGCTGCAAGAAGCTCCAGGGGGCACCTCTGACGAAGAAGGGCGAGCCCGTGAAGCTCGGCTGCGACGCGCCCATCCCCGCGGCGCTCTCGCACGAAGAGGGGCGCGCGGTCGACTACGTGGTCACGTGCATGGTGCCGGTGCATACCAGCCTCACGATCGGCTCCGGTACCGCGCTCGTGTTCCAAGCGAACGCCGGCTTCGTCGTGGAGCAGGGAGGCTCGCTCGCAGCAAAAGGCACGGCCGCGGCGCCCATCACCATGACCGGCGAAGGCGGCGCGCGCTGGCACGGCGTGCACGTCTTCACGGCGGCTCCGCAGAACGAGCTCACCTTCGTTCGCATCAAGGACGCGGGGACGGCGCGGGTCGACTGGAAGGGCGCCATCCTCGCGACCGGCGAAGGCGCGCTGACGGTTCGTGACACCACCGTCGAAGCCGCGGACACGCACGCGCTCGCCGTGACCGACGGCGGGAAGCTGCGGGCCGTCGAGCGATCCTCCTTTGCATCCAAGGGAGACACCCCGGCGCTCGTGAGCCCCGATGCCATCGGCAAGCTCGCGAAGAACTCCTTCAAGGGCGGCGCGGGCGCGTCGGTCCGCGTCGAGCTCACGAACGACCCTCCGCGCGGCGACCAGACGTGGGCGAAGCTCGACGTGCCCTACCGCATCGCGGCCGGGCGCGCCGTGCAGCTCGTGGGCAAACAGACGTTTTCGCCCGGGGTCACGGTGCTCTTCGAGGACGGCGCAGGTCTCGTCGTCCACGGTGCGCTCGTCGCGCGTGGCACGCCGACCGAGAAGATCCGCTTCCGCCCGGTCACCTCCGGCAGCGCGCGGCACGCCGGGCTCGCCCTCGTCGAGAAAGGCAACGTGCTCGAGCACTGCGAGATCGCCGGTGGCGGCGCCGACAAGAGCGACGACGCGGGCAACGTCGTGCTCTCGGGTGACTCGGGCGGTGCCGACCTCACGATCGCCGAGTGCCTGCTCGAGGGCTCGGGCGGCTACGGCCTCGTCGCCCACGGGCAGGCGGTGAAACAAGGCGCGAACGTGGTCTTCCGGAGCAACGCCAAGGGCACGACCAAACCCTGAGCGCGAGCGGCTGCCGCGCGCCTTGGGTCGGAACTCCGAGAGAGCTAGCCCCTACGAGGTGAGCGCCCTTCCCTTGGCGACCGCGGCCGCGAGCTCGCGACGCGAGCCGACCCCGAGCTTCTTGTAGATCGAGCGGAGGTGGGCCGCGACCGTGTGCTTCGAGACAGCACGAGCCTCCCCGATCGCCTCGTTGGAGAGCCCCCGCACGACGTCGCGCACGATGTCGCGCTCCGCCGGGGTCAGGCGAGGGTCGGGCTCGGCCTCGTTCGGCACCGAGATGACCAAGTACTCGTCTCCCTCGAGCTCGAAGCGCCTCACGCCCATGTCACCCTCCCCCTGCGAGCCTACTGCACGCAGCGCCCTCGGCCACCCTTCGAACGAAGGATGCCTCGAGGCATTCTTCGTTCGAAAGATACGCTCGAGGCAAGCCAAGCCTGCTTCGCCCCAAGGAACTGACGATACGCGGTGCATGCCTGGCGCGCCCACATAAGGTATCGTTTGTGCGTGGGACGGGCCGATTCTCTGAGTGTCGTCGAGGCGGCGTACGCGAGGGCTCCGAACGAAGAGGCGTGGCTCGGGCGGGTGGCACAGGCCATCGCCGAGAACCTCGACGGCGAGCTCGGCGCCGCGGCGTGGTTCATCGATTTCCTCCCGGGCGTCGACGCGAAGCCGCGCTGTTCGACCTTCGTCTCCGTGGGGAGCTGCGAGCCCCGCGTGGTCGAGTACGTGAGGACGCTTCACGGGCGTGACCTCCCACCCCCGCTCGGCGCCCTCGTGTACGGAGCCGCGTATGGGCACGGGAGGGTCGTCGCGGGCGCGAGGGAGCTCATGGGCCCTGTCTTCGACGCGGTGAACCCCCAAGGCCACGAGCGAACGGGCGCGACCGACTGCCTCGCCGTGCAGTGCTTCGACGCCGAGGGCCGAGGCGTCGCGTTGGCGCTGCCGAGCCCCACGACGGTGCGCACGACGGACCGGAGGCGGCGGACGTGGGAGCGCATCGCGTCGCATGTCTCGGCCGGGTTGAGGCTCCAGCGGATCGCCACCTCGGGGGACCTCGGGAGCGCCGACGCGCTGCTCGACGCGCACGGCCGCGTCTGTCACGCCAAGGGAGACGAGGCCGCAGCGTCGGCCGGGCGCCTCCGCGAGGCCGCGATCCGGGCCGATCGGGCGCGCACACGCGAAGGCCGACGCGACGTCGACGCCGCGCTCGGGATGTGGGAGTGCCTCGTCGCGGGCGAGTACTCCGTCGTCGACACCTTCGACACCGACGGAAAACGTTACTTCGTCGCGCGAAAGAACGCGCCTGCCGCGCGGGCCGTGCGGGCCCTCTCCACGCGCGAGCGCCAGGTCGTGAGCTTGCTCGCGCTCGGGCACTCCGACAAGTGGATCGCCTACGAGCTCGGCATCGGAGAGGGGACCGTGGCCGCCGCCATCCACACGGCGCTACGCAAGCTCGGGGTGAAGCGCTCGGGAGACCTCGCGGCCGTTCGCCACGCCCTCGGCGCGGCGACCCCTGAGGAGCCAGGATCGTGATGAGCAAGCCGCTGCGGGTCATCGCGGCAGCCTACGCGCCCGCTCCCTCCGACGAGGCGTGGCTCAAGGAGGTCGGTGAGACCGTCGCTTGGGCCCTCGACGCCGAAGCCGGGGGAATCGCCTACTTCGTGCGATGGCGGCCACGAGGGCTGCCGGAGACTCATGAATGGACACGCATCGCCGGCGCGAAAGAGGCCGACCTGCTCTTCGCCAAAGAGCAGCACGAGATCCCTGTCCCAGAGGAGCTCGCGACCGAAGCGTGCCGGGTCTACGCGCGCGGCTCGGTCCTGAGCGGGACTCGCGAGCTCATGGGAGACCTGACGACGGAATTCGAGAGCTTCCACGGAAAGGCGAGCGAACGAACAGGACATTTCGACTCCCTCAACCTCCTCTGTATGGACGCCACTCACGACGGAGTGAACTTCCTCCACCCGACACGCGACCGCGTGCACACTCACGCGCGTACTCGGGTCCTTTGGTCACGCGTCGCGGCGCACATCACGGCTGGATTGCGCATGCATCGTGGAGCGTCGGACCACGCACATCTCGAAGGTGCCGACGCCATCCTGTCGACCGACGGCCACGTGCTCGACGCCTCGCGCGGCACCGAAGCTTCACTCGAAGCCTTGCGGCGAGCGGCGCGCGACGTCGACCGGGCGCGACTCCGGTCCACCCCGGAAGACGAGGCCCTCGACCTCTGGAAGTGCCTCTTCTCCGGGGAATACTCGGTCGTCGATCGCTTCGACACGGACGGAAAACGCCTCTTCATCGCGAAGAAGAACGCGCCCGTCGCGCGCGGCCCGCGTGCCCTCTCGGAGCGTGAGCGGCAGGTCCTCGCCCTCGTCTCGGTCGGGCACTCCGACAAGTCCGCCGCGTACGAGCTCGGCATCGCCGAGGGCACCGTAGCCGGACACCTCCACGCGGGGCTGAAGAAGCTCGGCCTCTCGTCCACTACCGACCTTGGGCTCCTCCGCGCCGCGCTCGGGGAGCCCTGAGGCGATGCGCCCCACCCTCCGCGTGATCGACGCGGCCTACCGCACCGCGGCCTCGCCCGACGCGTGGCTCACCTCCGTCGCCGAGGCCGTCGCCGACGCGCTCGAGGCCCCCGCGGGCGGCGTCGCCTATTTCGTCGACTGGCAACCTGACGGAATGCCGACGACCAGCGCGTGGACCCGTGTGGGAGGGGCCAGCGAGGACCTCCTCGTGTACACACGCGAGCAACACGGCGGACAGGGGATTTCAACGGAACAAGCCGCCGCGATCTCGCACGTGTACTCTCGCGGCTCGTACCTCTCGGGCACCCGAGAGCTCATGGGCCAGGTCTTCGAGGAGCTCGAGCGCGTACGAGGGTCGTTCCGCGAGCGGACGGGCGACTCCGACTCCCTGAACCTGATCGCGATGGACGCGACCCACCGGGGCGTGGCCTTCGTCCACCCGTTGCCCTACACCGTGAGGACTCGCCCGGCGCGACGCGCGCGATGGGCCAAGGTGGCAGCTCACCTCTCGTCGGGGCTCCGCATGCAGAGAGCGTCCGGGCCAAGCCCGATCGCCTCGGCCGACGCGATCCTCGACACCTCCGGTCGCGTCCTTCACTCGACGCTCGGGACGCGTGACGACTTCGACCGCCTGCGCCACGCCGCGCGCGACGTCGACAAGGCGCGCCTTCACCACACGGGCGAGGACGAAGCCCTCGACCTTTGGCAGTGCCTCTTCTCGGGCGAGTACTCCGTGGTCGACCGGTTCGACACCGACGGGAAGCGCCTCTTCGTCGCCAAACGGAACTCCCCCGAGGCCCGAGGTCCGCGCGTGCTCACCCCGCGAGAGAGGCAGGTCGTCGCGCTCGTCGCCGTGGGGCACGCGGACAAATCCGTCGCGTACGAGCTCGGCATCGCCACGGGGACGGTCGCAGCCCACCTGCACGCGGCCCTGGCGAAGCTCGGGCTCACGGAGACGAGCGACCTCGGCCTGCTCAAGGCGACCCTCGACGCCCACGAGGCGACTCGACCAAGAAAATGACGACGACGGCGCGGCGCGCCGGTAACTCGATCGACCACCGGCAGACGCGCGGCAAATCGTGCCGTAGGACCGCGATGAGGCGTGCGTGGGCGGCGCACGGACCACGGCGCGGTCGAGCCTCAAGAAACTGACTATGGCGCGCCATGGCCATTTCGGAAACCGTGCGCTTGGGGAGCGTTTCGCTCACATGGCCCGGGCGCTCCGCACCCTGCCACGCTCCGCTATTTGCCACTCGAGGGGAAAGACGGTACTGCATGAAGCTTCGTTGGTCTTTGGGAATGTCCAGTGTCCTCCTCGCGGTCGCCGCGGCCGCCGCCTGCTCCGACGACCCTGTCGGTGGCACGCCCGACGCGGGCGCCGACACGTCCGTCACGCCGGTCCCCGACGCGAACGTGCCCGACACGAGCGTCGCGCCCGACGCGGCCGACGCCGCGCCGCCTCCGGATTTCACGGCCGCCGAGCTCGCTGCCCTCTCGGCGCTCTCGCCCTTGCCGGCCCTGCCCCCCGACCCGACCAACGCGTACGCCGACAACGCGAAGGCCGCCGAGCTCGGCCAGATGCTCTTCTTCGAGAAGAGCTACTCGGGCCCCATCGTGATCGGGAGCGACGGCACGAACGGCGGCCTCGGGGCCGTGGGAGAGCGCGGCAAGGTCTCGTGCGCGAGCTGCCACGGCGGCCTCGCCATGGAAGACAACCGCTCGAAGCCGGCGAACCTGTCGATCGGCATCGACCGAGGCACGCGCAACGCGCTCGCGATCGTCAACTCGGCGTACCAGCCCTGGACGAACTGGGGCGGCCGCTTCGACTCGCAGTGGTCGCTCGCGCCCACGGTGGCCGAGAACCCGCGCAACATGGCGAGCTCGTTCCTCGAGATCGCCCACATGATGTACGTGAAGTACAGGACCGAGTACGACGCCATCTTCCCGGTGAAGCTCGACCCGGACCTCGACCCCGCCTCCACGAGCGGACGGTTCCCCGCCGTCGGGCGTGACGGGGACGCGACGTTCAGCACGATGACGGCCGCCGATCAGGACATCGTCCGCCGCATCGTGGTCAACTATGGCAAGGCCATCGCCGCCTACCAGCGCAAGCTCGTCAGCGGCAATTCGGCGTTCGACAAGTACATCGCGGGCGACAAGGCCGCGCTTTCGGCCGAGGCCAAACGTGGCGCCAAGATCTTCGTGGGCAAAGGCGCCTGCGTGACCTGCCACTCGGGCCCCACCTTCAGCGACGGCAAGTTCCACGCCCTCGCCGTGCCTCAGGCAGGGCCGAACGCCGCGGCGGCCGACCTCGGGCGCTTCCAGGACGTGCCCGGGGTGCTGGGCAGCCGCTACAACACGAACAGCGCCTACAGCGACAACACCAACACGGGCAAGCTCACCGGGCTCGCGCAGGATCCGTCGCAGCGCGGCCAGTTCCGTACGCCGACGCTCCGCAACATCGCCAAGTCGGGCCCGTACATGCACACGGGCCACATGACCACGCTCGAAGAGGTGGTCACCTTCTACGCCGCGGGCGGCGGAGATCCGGGCGACGCGGGCATCACCAAGGACCCGCTCATGAAGCCGTTCACCGTCGCGGGCACGGACGTCGCCGACCTCGTCGCCTTCATGAAGGCCCTCGACGGCGCGCCGATCACCCCGGCCCTCCTGCAAGACACGTCGAAGCCCTGACCCATGTCGAAGGGAGCCCCTCGTCACGGAGGGGCTCCCCTCGGAGCTACCATGCACCATCGAGCGTCGGTTGCCGTCGGCATGTTTCTCGCGTTCTTCTGCTCTTTCCCGTGCGCATGCCAAGGAAGCGACACTGAGAACTCCGACGTCCACGAACAGAACGGGACCCGCTTTAAGAGAATGTGGCTCGTCGGAGCGGGTGGTTCACGGATGCTCGCTCCCGGCATATTCTGGGACGCAGCCACACAAAAGACATGTTCACTGAACTCAACCCGCGAGGTGTGCATCGGAGAAGAAGAGCCTGTCGAGGACGCACGCTACATCGACCGAGAGTGCACAAAGGTCGGCATCGCCACTTCGGCTCGAGTGGCGCGACTCGCAAGAACGTGCACCTCAACCTATTTCGAGACTTCACCGTCAGCCGAAGTGTTCGACGTACCCTATCGGTATGCCAAGGTTGGCGGCCACTGCGAGGTCGTCGAGGGACAGACCTACGTTCGCCTCCCCACCGGAGAACGCCCCACGTTCACATTTCGACTGGGAGAAGGCTCGGGGCGTCTGCGGCCAATCATTGCCGAGTCGAGCGATGGCCTTCGTGTTCTTGGCGGAGCCCCTATCGCCTTCGACACGCTTACCGGGGAGCAGTGTACCCTCGCCGGTGGCGCGTGCCGATACTCCGGGCAACGCACACCGCAGCGTAGCGGCGACGGATTACCTGTTAGCGTCGACGACTGGGAGGACGCATCAACATGCCCACCGTCACCGTTCCATCATCCTCCCGCCGATAGCCGGGTCATCGTGATGGCGCCGCGAGGCGAGCCGTGTGAAGCTCAGACCATATATGCGCCGACCATCCCAATACCCTTTCCCCATACACAGACTACCGACCCTTCTCCCCGAAGGATTGAACTTCGCGGCCCGTACCCATCAGCGACGGTCCGCATATCCACAGAAACCACCGACCGTCGAACCACATGGTTCGTCGCGGACGACGACACAAGACTCGCCCACGCTGGCATATGGGGAAACGAATGCTCTCTGATGCCGGATCCGAGGACAATCAAGGCCGAGGCGGGCCAGCTTGCCTACTGCCTACCAAGCTCCTCCAGTGACGGCGGATGCAGCCGGGACTTTTCCTCCCAAGCGCCGGCCCTACTCATGAGGCTGCTCGTTGTCGAGGAATAGAAATGCGAACCGGTAATCTTACACTATTGGGGGCTCTCCCCTGGATCTTCCTAACATCCGCGTGCGGCCGCGCGATACAGAACAGTGAGGAGAGTCCCATCGTTGCTCTCGAGGATAGCGCGGACGGAGATCGGAGCGGGACACGCCTCAAGCGGATCTTGTTGCACACCGCCGATGGGGCGAGCTTCCCGTGGACGACGGCACTATGGGACATCAAACGACGTCGACCGTGCCACCTTCAAGGGGCGCTCGCGGGCGAAGCCGGTGGCCCCTACTGTCTAGACACGCAACAAAATGTACTACCATCCTTTGCCGACACGAGGTGCTCGGTACCCGCCGCGCGAGGATGGGGGGCATTTATTGTCCCGTCGGGGTGCGACTATCGCGTTAGCTACTACACGAGTAGGATCGGCCCCGGTTTTCCGTCGATTTATCGACACGCACCAGACGGGCGATGCGAACTTGTTCCCGGCGGTTCATCTGAGGGTCTACCTGGATACTCCGCACAGATTCCGGTTCCACGGCTTCACCTTTCGCCAGCATCGGGCGCCGGACGCCTTCGGCCCTGGAAGGTCGTCTCCGAGGACGGGCTTCGAATCACGAGCGCAGCACGTGGCGTCTACGACACCTTGGCGCAGACGAGCTGCAAGCTTGGTGGGCGCACGTGGGATGACGACAGCGACGAATGCCGTGTTGTAGCCCCCTCGCCTGCCCTCGACACGTCGTGTGAAAGGGTTGTGGGTGTATCGACACGACCGGAATGCGCCGATGCCCCTCCGGCCACGAGAGCGGCCAATGTTGCGGCTTCGGTCGACCAGTGTACTCAGACAATCTTCTCGCACGACGGCACCATGCTCCTTTCCGGAGCAGAGACGTATGGCGAACGCGATCGAATGAGCTGCGTGCGCCGGAACGAACGAACTGGCGAACAGCTGATGACTGCGCGCGCTTCGTTCCGCGCGGCGACGTTTCGAAGGGTGGTGGGGGCATCCACCGGGCGACTGCATCCCGTCCTCGCAGTCGACGAAGCTGGGCACGAGCTCGGCGTTGAGCGCTATTGGGACGAAGCCCAAGGCATGGATTGCCGTATCGAGACGTTCCGAGACTACGCACTCTGCGTTCCACTGTCAGAGGCGACAAGGTTCGTTTGGAGGGATGCGTCCTGCAGTCCGAGCACGGTCTTGGTGGCGTTCTATTCGACTTCTAGCTGCGCTCCGCTACCGAAGAAGGTCCTGGCGCGTCCGGCTGCGGACGCCGCCGACCCGTGGCGACTTAGCTACACTCGAGTCACCGAGGTCGAGGTCCTTCCCGCTCCATCAGGCGACTACTATGTTCGGGAGCAGAACCCGAGTGGGAAGGCAGGTGAGGTTTGTTCACGGATCGTAGCGCCGAGAGCCATCGTGGGAGCGAACCTCCGCACGGTCGAGCCGGTCCCGCTCACGATCGAAATTCGGTAACATGTCGCGCGTCGCCTTGCCGACCCGCGCGGGCGTGACTATCTTTCGCAGCCCGTCGAGTTACTCCCTTCGGCCCGTCGCCACCGCATCCCGCCGCCTTCGTTGCGAGCCTGGGGTGCCTGCTCACCTACAGAAGTACAGAAGTAGGCTCCGCCGGCAGCTCGGATCGCGCTCGGCAAGTCGGGCGCGGACGACACCGGACCTCGGTCCCCAAGCAAACAGGCTGCTTTCCCATGCAATCGCGCGACTACCTCGAACGCATGATCCGTCAGATCGCGGAGGCCGTCGCGAAGGCGGCGGGGCTCCGCTCCGAGGGGCGCCTCGAGGAGGCCGAACGCGCCGTGGACGAGGCGTGGTCGCACGCGTTCTCGCTCCGTCGAAAGGACACCGACCGCTTCACCGCCGAAGCGCTCGTCGACCTGCTCGGCCCGAAGGCGACGAACGCGGCGGCGTTGCTCGACGAGCTCGGTCGGATCGAAGAGGCCCGCGGCGACACGGGCCGCGCCGCGAAGCTCTTCGAGAGGGCCCGCACCCTCCGTGGGGGATGAGGGGAGACGCGAGGCCCCGCGGCGAACCAGGGGCCCCGTCACGGCGCGCACGCGCCTCGTGCTTCGGCCACGGCGCCCACGCTCGGGCCGCGCACCACGGCGACACGGCCAACCCGTTGATTTGGCGAACAAAACGTCCGTCCCTCCCCATCCGTACGGAGGCCCCTCCCCATCCGTACGGAGGCCCCTCCCCGTCCGTACGGAGGCCCCTCCCCCTTCGTACGGAGGCTCCACCCCATTCGTACGAAGGCTCCACCCCGTCCGTACGGAGGCCCCATCCCGTCCGTACGGGGGCGTTGGGTCCGTACGGGAGGCGCCTGCGCCCTCACGGGACGCGATCGGGTCCGTACGAGACCTGGGGGCGAACAAACGGGCGAGCCGGGCATCCGAACGGAGGCCCCGAGGCAAGCGTACCGGCCGGGGCGGTGCCCGTACCGAGGTGCACCCGTTCGTACCGAGGCCCTAGCCCATCGCAACCGACGGTTCGGGGATGCAGACGGGCAGCGTGGGCGTGGCGACCGGAGCCGCCGGGGTGCGAACGCGAGGGGCGGGGATGACGACGGGGGCCACCGGGGCGCGAACCGACGGAGGTCCCTTGCGCACCAAGACCGACGGGCTCCGAACGGGGATCGGCTCCCGGCCGCTCTCGCTCAGATCGACTTCTTCTTCACGGCCTTCGCGCCCTTCTTGAGGGCAGGCACCACCGGGGGCGGCGGCTCGCGCTTCAGGCCGACGAGCATGCTCGGGCGCGGAGAGACGGGCGCGGGGGCCTCGACCTTCTTGGGGGGCGGCGGCGCGGGACGCTCGACGCGCGCGGGAGGCGGAGGAGGAGCCGGACGTTCGACGCGGGCCGGGGCGGGGGCGGGGCGGGCCACGGCGCGCTCGGCCGCGCGGGCGACGGGGGCCTTGCCGGCCTCGCTCTTGGTCTCGACGTAGCCGCGAACGAGGGCTCCGCGCCCGACGGCGATGCGCGCCGCGCGAACGTCACCCACCACGCGGGCGCCCTCTTCGAGCACCACGGCCTCGTCGGCCGAGAGGTCGCCACGGACGGCGCCACGCACCACGATGCGCGCCGCGCGCACGTTGGCTCCCACGAGCCCGGTCGACTCGACGGTGACCTCGCCGGAGAGCTGAACGTCGCCCTCGACGTGGCCCGCCACGACGAGGTTGCCGGTGCCTTCGATGGAGCCCCGGACGACCGTTCCGGCGGCGATGGTGGTTTCGTTGGCCATGTCGTTTCTCGTTCGGTGCGGCGAGCCGGCGTTACGGGCCCACCGCGAAAAATCTAACGGTTTCGCAGCGTTTCCGCGCGTTGGTCACACGTCCATGTCGACGTTGCCCTTGAACTGGGCTCCGTCGGCGATGGTGATGCGGGCGGCCTTCACGTTCCCGACGACGCGCGCGCCGTTGGCGAGATCGACCCGGTCGTTGGAGGTGAGGTTGCCGGTGACCTGGCCGGACACGCGAATGGGGCCCGCCGACACGTCGGCTTCGACGATGGCGCCAGCGTCGACCGTGACGCCTTCTTTGGCGTGGAGCTTTCCGCGCAAGGTTCCCTGCACGACGACGTCGTCGTCGCTCGTGACCTCGCCCTCGATCGTGATGCCTGCGCCGATGACCGTGCTTGCCATTGCTCGATGGTCCTCTCGTGTCTCGAAGTCGCGCTCAGCGACGCTTCGGGCTCTCGTTGAGCTCGGGGGGGAGGTCGAAGTCGGCGTCGAGGCGGCCGGCGAACGCCGCGCCGTCTTCGATCGTGACCTGGGCGGCGCGCACGTCGCCGCGGAATTTGCCCGTCGCCGTGACGGTGACGTCGCCCTCGGCCTGGATGCCGCCCTCGAGCGCTCCGGCCACGGTGACGTCGTTCGCGGTGATGGTCGACTGCGCCTCGGCGCCCTCGTCGAGCGTGAAGCTGCCGCGGAGGACCACGTCCCCCTCGAGCGTGCCTTGCACCACCAAGTCCCCGTCGCCCGAGATGCGACCGCGAATGCGGACGCTCCGGCCGAGCACAGTCTCCGAGCTGCCTTTCGCCATCGCACCCGCTACTAGTACAGCTGGCCCCGGGTGTCACTGGCCATCCGCGCCCCCCCGCCAGGGTGTGGGCGCGTCAGCCGGGAGGCGGGCCCCCGACGACCACACGGAGCGGCGTCATTCGCCCGTCGGGCTCCCAAAAGGCCGCGCCACCACGCTCGAGCGCCTCGAGGGCCCCGGGCGCGTCGATCGGCCGCTCGACACGCGATCCCGTGAGGTTGCCCGAGCTCGCCGACCCACGCACCGAGCACACGAGCCGCCCCGAGAGCGGGGCGCACGCGACGAGGAAGTAGAACGGGTAGCTCCCCTGCGTGAACGCGAGCGAGAGCGCGCCGCCACGCCGAACCACCACGGGTGGCGTCGCGAAGTGGCTCGTCTCGGTCGACGCGACCATGCTCGCGCTCGGACGGCAGCTCGCGAGCGAGACGAGCCCGATCACCACGAAGAACGAGACGAACCGAGCGCGGACGGATCGCACGCCATGACCATGGCACGCCTCGTCACGACCACCAAGCAAGGCCGGAACGCGACCACGGCACACGCGCCGTCGATCCAAGACGGCACGCGCACACCCGCCAAAACGGCATGTCGTGAACCGCCCACGAAAGAGGCCCCGTGAACCCCCTGCTACGGTCTCGTATCTTCGATGGTTTTCGGCGTTGCCGGTCGGCCAACATGGCAGCCGAGGCCCACGCACGAGGCCGCGCAGAGCCGCGCAAGCACGCGCGGACACCTCGCGCCACGAGCGCGTGGCATGTGCGTTGCTGAGTCGTTCGGCATGAGCGTCATCTCCCGATCCTTCGCCCGCGTCTTCCTTCTCTCCGCCATCGGGCTCGCCACGGCGTCGACGACAGCCGCGTGCAGCACCACACCGGTGACCGTGATGGACGTGACCGTCGCGCGACCCCTCCCCGCGTCGAACAAGGTCATGCTGGTGGTCGACACGTCGTCGAACAACGAGCGCGGTGAGGCCGCGGCGCTCGAGGCGGGGCTCACGAAGGAGCTCAGGCGCGGAGGCTACGTGCTCGAGAAAGGGGGTCTGACCGTCCACGCGAAGATCGTCGAGCTCCATCGCGGCAGCACGATCGCCAACGTGCTCACCGGGGTCTTGGCGGGGACCGACTACGCAGACGTCGCGGTAGCCATCGACGATCCGACCGGGAGACGCCTCATGTCGTTCACGGTGCGCGGCGAGGCGCTCGACAAGCGTTACCGCCAGCTCGATCAGGCCCTCTCCGAGAACGTCCCCGCGAGCATTCGCGAGGAGCTCGACAAGGCGCGGAACTGAGGGGCATCGCGTTCGAGATGCGGCCTCCCGTGCCCGAGTGACCCACCCTCACGCTCTCAGTCGTCGTCGCCTCGCTTCGTCTCGACGGCCTTCGAGACCCGGCTCGCGCGAGGGGGGACGGTCACTCGGCTCTTGCGGCTCGTGGTGCTCTCGCGCGCTTCGTCGAGGAGTGGCAAATAGCTGCGCAGGCGATGGGCGCGCGCCACGCTCTTTCGCTCCGCGTCCCCCACGGCCTCGAGCGCGCTGCCGAGGACCCGAGTCGGGCTCTGGAGGGGGACGAGGCTCATCACCACGAGCAAGACCGACGTGAGCACCGGAGTGAACGTCACGGCACCCGACCTCACGACGAGCTCCCCTCCGGTCACCGCATACGCCGAAGGCACGAGCCCCATGAGCCCCAGCGCGAGCGGGACAAGCACGGTCGCCAGCGCCGCCGCCGAGACGACGAGGCGCCCCCGAGACCCGAGGCGCAGGGTGAACACGGCGTTGATGGCGACGGCCAAGGCCGACTGGGGCACCACCATCAACGGGCCGAAGAAGCCCCCGAGCATCGCGACGAGCACGAAGTTCAGCCCATACGCCAGATAGGCATGTTCGATCTTGGGGCGCGGCTCGCTGGAGAGCTTCGCGAGCAGGCCCACGAGCGCGCCCGCGGTCGCCGTGACCACCAGCAGGTAGACGGGGTGACGGACCCCCATCGCGTAGGCCATCGGCACGATCCCGAACCACGGCAGATAGGCCATTTTCATGCGCCCGAAGACGACCCGGACCGTCTCTCGTCTTCGTTTCTCGAGCTCCCGCTCGGCCGACCGGGGGATGGTGTCGGGATCTTCGACGAGCATCTCGAAGAGCGCGGCCTGAGCGGCCTCGTGCATGGGCGAGAGCACGAGGGCGGCGCCGAGCTCACGCATGGCGTCGGCGCGCAGGCGCTCGGCCTTCTCGGGGGCAGCCTTGGCGATCCGTTTCCGAATTGCGGCCGCGGCGTCGGCGTGTTTGTCGGCCAAGGTCGAGCGTTGCTCGATCTCACGTTCTTCGTCGAGGTGCCCCTCGATGACGTCGTGGAACCTTCGGGCGTCGCTGAGGCGCTCCTCCGGGTCGAGCCGCGTCGCCCAGCGGCAGAGCGCGTCGAGCCCCTTCGGCACGTCCGACACGAGCGCGGCGGGCGAGGCGCCGTCCATCGCGAGCGTCGACTGGAACAGCTCGTTGCGCGAGTCACCGTCGTGCGCGCGGCGCAAGGTGAGCACCTCGTAGAGCACGAGCCCGAGAGAGTAGATGTCGGTGCGCGGATCGGCGGCGTTCGCGAGGCCGCGAGCTTGCTCGGGCGCCATGTAGCCGGGCGAGCCGAGCACGGCGCCCTGCATGGTCTCTTCGATGGCGGGGGTGTCCCGGATGCTCGGCGTCGGCGCGGTCTCCCCTTCGCTGGCACGGCGCGCCTCGACCTTGGAGATCCCCCAGTCGAGCAGGTAGACCTCGCCGTAGTCGCCGAACATGATGTTGCCGGGCTTGATGTCCCTATGGACGACGCCCCGGGAGTGCGCGAACGCGAGCGCGAGGCTCACCTGCGCGAGCGCCGAGAGCATACGTCGCCGCGTGAACTTGGCCCTCACCTCCGCGTCTCCGGCGCGAATGCCGTCGAGGATCTCGTCGAGCGTCTTGCCGACGATGCGCTTCATCGTGAAGAACGCGTCGCCCTGCTCGGAGACGCCGAGGTCGTAGACCGGCACGACCGAGGGGTGCTCGAGCTGCCCTTGCACACGCGCCTCGCGGAAGAACCTGTCTTTCGCCCAACTGGCGTGTTTCGCCAGGTACTTGATGGCGATATCTCGGCCGACGACGCCGTCGTGAGAGGCGTAGACCTTGCCCATACCCCCCTCGCCGATCATCTCGCCGACGGTGTAGCGCGCGTCGACGGCGGTGGTAGGTGCATCATGCACGGGCTGCCGACCCGAGCTCGGGAGCTCCGCGCTCGCGCGCTCTTCGCTCCCGGTCGTGTAGAGCTGCGGGAGCTCGGCGATCCGATCACGCCCCCGAGGCCCGCCCCCTCCCCCGTTGCCCATGGGCCAAGTATGCCGTTTTCGCACGCCCCCTGGCCAGCGCTTCGCGCGCCATCCCAGGCCGAGTGAGGGAGCGACGCGTCACACGAGGGAGCGCGGCCTCGCGGTGGATCGTGAAATCGTGCCCATTCGGCAGCTCGTTGGCCCGTTTTGGCCCCGTCGCGCCCGTGTCGCGACGGCACGCCGATTGCGAGGCACGAGGGGCATGCCTCATCCGGACCAGCGCTCCGCGGGCGCTCTCCACGGGCGCCCGAAGGCTCCACAGCTCATCGACGAGCGGACACCGACGCCGACGGCACACGGGTTCCCCGTCGACCCGAGCTCGGGCCTGCCGTCGTTCGACGAGCCCGACGAGCACGTCGCGACCGAGATCGGAGTCGGTGCCCCCACGAACCTCCACGAGGCCCAGGACGATCCCAAGGAGCGCGCGACGCCGGTGATGCCGACCCGCGAGCGCATCGTGCTCGACATGCCCGAGCTCGTGTGGAGCGCACGCGGCGCCCTCGACCTCGCGCTCGACCTCGCGCTCGACCCGCACCGCGACGCCATGCTCCCCGACGCCCCCCTCACCGTCGGCGTGGTCCTCTCGGCGAGCCTCGCGCTCTGATCGACGCTGCGCCTCGTCGGCTTCGTCGCGCGCGAGACGCGTCCCGGTTGCGCGTCAGGAACCGTCCGTTCTCCTTAGGTCCGCCGCGAAACATCAGGATTCCTTGCGTTGCGCCCGATCGCCGCGTGAGGCAGGATGCCTCCCATGCGCGTCCGAGCCCACGTCCCCGCCGTAGCCATCGTCCTCGCCGCGGCCCTCGCGCTGCACTGCGGGAGCAACGAGCCCCCCGATCCGGGCACGTTTCCGACGGGCGACGCCACGCCTCCGCCCACCGCGACGACCGAGGGAGGCACGCCGCCCGTCTTCCCCGAGGCAGGGTCGAGCTTCACCGATTTCCCGGCGGCGCCTTCCATCGATCCGTCGCTCCCCGGGGACATCGACAAGCAGTTCGGAGCGCCGTCCGTAGGTGAGGCGGGCGCAGGGGCGGCCCCGTGCATCACCGAGCCCGCCGACGACGCGATGATCCCGAAGAACTGGACGCCGCTCTTCGTCGAGTGGGCCGCGCCGGCTCCCCAGACCGTGACCGAAGTCCGCATTACGGTCGATAACCAAGTAAACCCCTATCTGGCCTACGTCCCGGGACGCAGCTTCTCGCTCCCCGCCACGGTGTGGTCGGGAGCGGCGTTCCATTCGGCCGGAAAAGACATGATCGTCTCGGTGCGCACGGCCGAGCTCAAAGACGGAAAGCTCGTCGGCGCGCCGAGCCCCGCGTCGCGCACCGTCGTGCACGTGGCCCCGGTCGACGCCCCCGGCTCGGTCGTTTATTGGAGCTCGAGCCCGGGCACGTCGTTCAAGGGGTTCACCATCGGCGACACCGCCTCGAAGACCGTGCTCACGCCGCAGTCCGCGGGCACGTCGGCGGGCGCGCAGACCGAGTGCATCTCGTGCCACACGTCGTCCATCGACGGAAAGCTCATCTTCTACACGCGCGACGTCATAGGTGGCGCGCGCGCGATCGACGTGCGCAAGGTCGCGAGCCCCACCCCGCCGGACATGGGAGACGTGTCCGCCGCCGCGATGGCGCTCCTCGCGCGCCCGAACCAATACGCCCCGCAGCTCTCGGCGGCCCACTACTCCCCGACGGACGCCGTCGCCGTCACGGTGTTCCGCATCGGGGCCACGAACGAGCTCGTGTGGACCGACCTCCACGCGGCCGACGCGAACGGCTGGGGCCGCTTCACCCGGACCGGCGACCCCCGCAACGTCTCGTCCCCTGCGTTTCGCCACGACGGCACCGCCATCGCCTACACGTCGTCGGCGGCCGGAGGAGAGGGCGTCATCGCCGACGTGACCCCCGCCGACCCGACGATCGACATCTACACGGTCCCCTATGCGAACCGCCAAGGCGGCGCGGCCACTCCCCTGCCCGGCGCGAGCGATCCGGCGCTGCGCGAGTTCTACCCCACGTACTCGCCGGCCGACACGCTCCTCGCCTTCAACCGCACTTCGGCGCCAGTGAGCTCGTACAACCAGCCCTCGGCCGAGGTGGCCGTCGTTCCGGGAACGGGCGGCACGGCGGTTCGACTCCGGGCGAACGACCCTCCCGCGTGCTCCGGCAAGAAGAGCCCGGGGCTCACGAACTCCTGGCCTCGATGGGCCCCGAAAGTGGGAGTCGCGGGGGACAAGCGATACTATTGGATGGTGTTCTCGTCCACGCGGCGCGAGGCCACCGGGACGCGCCCTCAGCTCTACATCTCGGCCATCGTGACGCAGGTGTCGGGCTCGACCGAGACGATCTCGGCCGAGTACCCGGCCGTGTACGTGACGGCGCAGGATCCGGCCGGCAACAACCACATCCCCGCGTGGGACGTCTTCGAGCTCGGCTCGATTCCCAAGTAGTCGCTCCGGCCCCAGAGGGAAGTCGTTACTTCCGAAGGGCCTCCCACGCCCACACGTACGCAAAGCCGAGGAGCGTCGGCATACGGACGACCACACCGAACGTGAGCGCCCACGCCTCGAGCCTGTCGACCGAGGTGTAGGAGAGCTCCGACGAGAGCCCGATCGACGACTCACCGTACGCGTACCCGATGGCGCCTCCCCGGTGGTCGACGGTGCTGAACGGGCCATCTTGGAAGGCTCCGGCCTCGAGCACGAGGAGCGCCGCAGCGCCTCTCCCCATGAGCGGGAGCGTGGGCTCCTTGATGAGCCGCACCTGCCCACGCGCGCTCAGGCGGAAGAACGTCGTGTCGCCCTGGCGACGGAAGAGCACCGCGCCTCCTTCGGCGTAGCCCCCGTGGAGCGTATACGAGCGGGACGAGTCGAACATGTACCCTGCACCGAAGTCGACGCTGCGGGACGTCCACTGGGGGGCGAACTGGAGCGGGTGCACGGCGGCTCGCACCTGGAGGGTGGGCGAGCTCTCCTCGCCCGCGGCCTTCGAAGGCCCGCCCGCGACCGTGACCTGCGTGGGTGGGAGGCCGAAGGGGAGGCCGATGCAGCCCGAGACGAGGAGCGATGCGGCCACGACGAGGCCCCACGGCACGATCGACGGCGGGGACGGCCAAGACCTCGCGCCGGCGTCTACGGCACGGCGCGGAAGAGCCTCGTCGAAGCAGGGAACCTTCGGCGAGTCGAGGAGCTCCTTCGAGTGCGACGCACGGTCCACGACCCAAGCCTACACGACCCAACACGAGACGTAGGGCTTCCGATGTGGCCCAAGGAGGCTCGTGCGCGGCCTCGCGCGCGCCCAGGCGAGACGCGATCGGTCCTCACCTCACTTTCCTCCGTTCACTCCCTCGCCAACACACCGGCACACCGGCCCATCGCCCGCGAACCGTTGGAGGGCTCGACGGACGAGGCTCCGACGCACCCCGCCCTCTCTCAGCGATCCACGTCCCAGACTTCGACGGGCTCGCGCTCGGCGGAGGGCCGCCGACGAGACGAGCCACGACGTCCCTGCGACGGGGCACGATCGGTGCTTCGTCGCCAGGGCATGGCGCGACGGGATCATATCGCGCCGCGATCGGAGGACGGGAATCGTCCACGTTCGGGCTGCGACGCGACTCCGCGAAATCGCTAGGTCTCGTGATCAAATCGGCGCCGAGAATCATGGAGTGAGCGGGACATGCACCTGTCGATTCCACACCCGAACGCCGTTGGCCTCGCCGAGGAGGCGTCCTCCAGCGCCGAGCGCCGCGCCCGCCTCGAGCGGCTCGCGACTCACTTCGATCGGGTCTGGCGCTTCGTGCGGCGCATGGGGGCACCCGCGCACCTCGCCGACGATTTGGCCCAGGAGTCCTTCGCCATCACCGCGACGAACCTCGTCCGTATCGAGCCCGGCAAGGAGGCCGCCTACTTTCTCTCGACGGCGATCCGGAAGGTGCGCGAGACACGAAGGGGCTTCGCCCGCGTATCGGACGTCCCGCCCGAGCCCATCTCGCGCGACGCCGGCGCGGACGCTCTGCTCGACGAAGCGCGTGCTCGAGCCGTGCTCGACGCGAGCCTTGGCGAGCTCGATCCTGACCTGCGCGCGGTCTTCGTGCTCCACGAGCTGGAGGACCTCACCATGGCCGAGATCGCCGAGGCTCTCGAGATTCCCTCCGGCACCGTCGCTTCGAGGCTGCGACGCGCGCGGGAGCACTGGTCGGCGGTCGTACGGGGCAAAATGAGCCTCGGCGGAGGTGGCCTATGAACGCCCAAGAGGTGGAGAGGGCGCTCCTTCGCGCCGGTCGCGGCGAGTCGCCACGCCGTGAGGTCAAAGACGCGGCGCTGCGCGCGGCATTGGGGACGACGGTCGTCGCCGGGGCCCTCGGATCGGCGTCGACGCTCTCTTGGTTGAAGGGAGCGTTCGCACACGGATTCACGAAGGCGTGGATGGCGCCGCTCTTCGTGTCGCTCCTGCTCGCTGGCGGTACCGTGGCGGCCATCCCACGAGTAGCGGCCACGATCGGCTCGCGAGCGAACGAGGGCGCTCCCCGAACGAAGACGGCCTCCGCCATGACGCCCACGAGGACACGGGTCTACGAGGGCGCCCCCTCGAACGCTCCGGCGCGCGAGCGATCGAAGCCCAAGCGCTCCATCGAGCTCTCGACACCGGCGAGCCCGACACCGGCGGCACTACAGCCGACACCGAGCGCGACCCCGAGCGATGCCCAGATCGCGACGATGGACGCGGGCGCAGCTTCGTCCCTCCCTACGACGACCGACGACGTGAAGCTCGATGAGCACGAGGTCCTCTCCGAGGCTCGCGCCGCGCTCTCTCAAGGGGACCCTACGGGAGCGCTGATTCGCCTTTATGCTCATGCCGCGAACTTTCCGGAGAGCTCCCGCACCCGAGAGAGAGACTACCTCCGCGTGCGAGCGCTCGTGAGCGCAGGGCGCAGGGCCGAGGCCGAAGCGCACGCGGCGCGGTTCCTCTCGGCACACCCGCGCGGCGCGGACGCCGACGTGGTCCGCACACTACTCCCAAACGTCGCGCGACCGTAACCGGGAGCGCGCCACACACACTTGGCTTTCCGAAGCGGCCCCCCCTCCGCTGCGGCACCCCATTCTCGAAGACACCCCATTTCCAAAGGACTCCCCATGAACATCTTCGGCATCCGCACGATCCTCGTCTCGTGCTCGTTCGCTGCGATCGGTCTCGCGTGCAGTGTACAGACCCATCCGACCGAAGGGAGCGACTCTCTCCTCTCTCAGGGGGACGGCGCCGCGCCCCTCGGAGACGGCGGCCGCGCCCCCGACGCCGCCGCGACCCTCCCCGACGCGAGCACGCCTCCGCCGCGCCCGGCCTGCTACGACGACGCCATGCCGTTCTCCGGCCATCAATTCCAAAGCCCCAGCCTCCATCAGAACGTGTGCAGCCTCGCCCAGCGGGAGGCGTTCCGCGACGCGTGCCTCGGGAATCGAAAGAGTGCGGCCTGCCTCGCCCTGCGCCAAGCCGAGGCGTCTTGCGGGAAGTGCATCTTCGGCCCGGGGCCTGGCCCGGAGCAGAGCACGGTCCCCATGGGGGTCTTCTTGTTCGGGAACGACACGCCGGGCGCCCAGACGATCAACACGCAGGGATGCGCGGCGCTCGTCGGCGGGTGGCCAGGGTGCGCGTGGCCGAACGCGATGCTCCAGACCTGCATCGAGACCAAGTGCTCGGCATGCACGTCGGACGGCGACAAGGCGGCCTGCCGCGTGCACGCCGAGTACGACGCGTGCGCCGGCAATCGCATGGCGAACTGCGCGATGACGTCCGGAAGGTGGATTCAGGGCTGCGAGCGCGCGACGCCGGCGGAGACGTTCATGCGCGTCGCCGAGGTGTTCTGCGGCGCGCCTTGAGGCCTGGTTTTGGGACGATGCGGGGACGGAGCCTCTCGACTCCGTCCCCGAGCTTCTCCGCGAGCTCGCAGCGCGGAGTGGCTACGACGATAGACTACCTACCATTGGAGATTCCGCGTATGAACGCATCGAAACAACTCTTCCGTGCGCTCGCCCTGGGCGCCTTTCCCGCGCTCGGGCTGGTCGTTCACCTCGCAGGCGCGCGGGAGAAGGCTGAATCAACAGCCGGATTGTGCCACCGACACCACCACCGGTCCGCGGTCGGGCACGACGCGGACGACGACGCGCGCTCCCGCGGAGGTGCGCTCGACCACCACGGGAACAGGGACGCCACCCTGGCTCGCGCTGGCCCCACGCCACGGCGCCCTAACCGCGACCTCGACGTCGATCGGCGCGTCGTAAAGGTCGTCGCGGAGCCCGTCTCGTACCTCGAAGACGACCCGAGTAGGGACGGCCTCGAGGATGCGCGCCCGGGCAGCCTGGCGCTCCGCAACGTACTTGCCGACCGTCGAGACCGGCGCGACCCAGACGTTCTTCTGAGCGGCCTCCGCGAGGAGCTGGGCGGCCTTCGCGCGCTGCGTGTCGCGCGCGTAGTGAAAGTGCGTAAGCCCCCACGTGTGCTTTTGCACGATCGCGTCGACGGACACCTGGCCCTCCGTCATCGAGGGGAGATCGAGCGCGGACCGCTGCGGCGTCACGATGCCCGCGCCGTTCACGTTTCTCGCGAACGCGAACCCGGCCGAGCGCGCTTCGCCGACGTGGGGAGTCCCACACGGGTAGGCGAGAGCCGTCGGCGCCCGCCCCACCCCGAGTCGAATCGCCTCGCGCGAAGCTGCGTAGTCCGCGACCACCCGCTGACCCGTGAGGGTCGCGCCGTAGCAGGGCGTATTCCCGGAGGGTGATCGCATGTCGTGGAGCAGCGCGGAGTGCGACCCTATCTCGTGACCTGCCTGCGCGAGGGCGCGAAAGCCGGCCCAGGTTCCGCCTCCGGTCCTCCCTACGCGATCCGTGATGACGAACCACGTGAAACGCGCGCCCGTGCGAGCCCCGAGCGCCTGCCAGAACGCGTGATCGTCGGGCATGTTGTCGTCGATCGAGATGGAGAGCGCGCCTGCCTTCGCGGAGGGCCAAAGAGGGATCGAGAGCTCGGCCTCGACAGTGTCGGCGACGGGCATGGTGTCGTCGTCGACGGGCGCGCCGGAGTCGGTGTCGGCGGCACATCCAACCAGGGCGACGAGGAGAGGGACGAGAGCGGGGACGAAAGCAGGGGCGAGGAAGGTCGAGCGCATCTCGCGCCGCCTAAGCAATCGGTGTTCCACGGCAGCGTCGGGAGCTTCTCCCCACGCCCCTTCCCTCCGGCGACCCACAAGGACATGGGCGGTCCATCGGAGGACGGCGTAGGGCGGTCGGCGCTGTCGTCACAGCCACTCGTGGTCGAACCGCCGTCGACGCCGGCGAGCACACCCATGAGGAGCGATGGCTGCGGCTCGCGCCATTAGGCGGCGAACGAGGACTCGTGCTGTCCTCGCCCGGACCCGGAGGGACCACCTGGAGTCGTATCCGCACGGAGAGCGGCGTCCGGGAGCCATTCATCCCACGGCATACGACATGCACGGTGGCGTACGACGCGCTCCGATTCGGAGCGCGCACATCGTGGAGAGCACCTCATGTCGACGATCGCTACCCGAGCCCTTCTCGCCCTCCTCTTCGCTGCTTCAGCGGTCGGTTGTGCGGCCGAGACCGAAGACACCGACGCGACCGAGACCGAAGACGAGCTCCGCGCGAAGGACGCCGCGAGCCTCACCACGAGTGACGTGTCCGTGCTTTTCCCCGCGCCGACCGGCTCGAGCGCGGGGCACCTCACGGCGAGCACGGTGGGACGAGGCGGAGCATTCCTCCCGGAGTCGGTGGTAGACGCCCTGCCTTCGCGCCTGGACTTCTCGACCGCGGGGCTCACCTCCGGCCGGTTGTACTACGCGGGCGCGAATCTCGTCGGCCTCCGACTCGACCCTTGTTCGGGACGGCTCGGGACGGATGTCGTCCCGGCGTGTCTCGCGGAGGTGAGGCTCGTCTTCCAGCCCTCGGGCACGGGCGGAATGGTCGACGGGGCCGTGCACGCCTTTTACCGCCTCACCCGAACCGAGGTCCTCTCGCTGCTCGACACGATCGTGCGCGCGCGCAAGGCGTCGGGAGGCCGCGCCCCCTCGAGCCTCGGCGTACACCCCGTCGCGGCACGCGAGGGAATGCAAGGCGCGTTCGCGCGCGTCGTCACCGCGAGGGTGAAGGAGCTCGCTGGGGCGCAGAATCTCGTGAAGGTGACCTTCTTCGGTCGCGGCGCGGGGAGGCCGAAGAAGTGGACCTTCGGGCAATTCGACGTCGATCGTGGGCTCCCCACGGCCGCGACCATCACGACGGTCGGGAGCACGACCCAGCTCCTCGACGGGAGCACCGTGACCCCCGCGAGCTCCCACGCGGACAACTTCATGAAGCTCCCCGCGTTCGACGACTCGCGCAGGGACGCGGCGCTCCGCGTCGAGAACCCGCGCTTCCACACGCCGAACACGATGGGCTGCGTCGAGTGCCACGAGACCCCGAGCGAGCTCGTGCTGCTCCCTCCCGGGAACCGCTTCCAGTTCACGTCGCCCATCTCGACGGCCGTCGTAGGAACGGGCGGAGATGCGGAGAACCTGCACTTTTTCTCCTACATGGGGCGAACGGCCAGCGTGTCGCAACGGACGGGCAACGAGTCGGCTCAGGTCGTCGAGCGCTTTCGGACGATCCTCCGCGGACGCTGAGGCCGCGGACCCACCAACGGTGGCGATCGGGGTCGCCATCGTCGCCGGAGGGCTCACCGTCGTGTCGTATCTCCTGCGACCCACGGTGAAGACTACGCGTCCCGGTGCAGCGCTGGTATTCTGAGGCGATGCGGCTCCCCGCCACATTGCTGGTCTCGGCGCTGCTCGCGGGGGCCGGGTGCGCGTACCTCTTCGACGCCGACACGCTCGCGATCGGCGACGCGGGCCCATCGCCCGACGCGGGCCCGACGCCCGACGCGGGCCCGACGCCCGACGCCACCACCCCGCTGGGATGTGAGCTCGTCGCACCTCCGGCGCGACCCACGGAGCGCTCGGCGCCGGGAGGAGACGAGCTCGTGTTCGCGTTCGACACGTTCAAGCTCTCGACGAGCCGCGCCGAAGGCTTCGATCTCGATGGTCGATGCACCTGCGCCCCCGACGCGGGCGCGCTCTCCGCCCCCTCGTGCTTGCCACCTCAAGGAACGGCGACCGCGTGCGACGGCGAAGGGGGCCGGGACAACGCGGCAGCCGCGCTCGCCGAGTCGCTCTTGCTCGGCGGGAAGCCACTCGACATCGGGTACGACGACTCGGTCCGCGAAGGCCGCGCGGCGACGCTCGTCCAGATCACCCAATATTCGGGCGCCCCCGACGACGACGCGGTCGAGGTGGCCGTCTACGATTCACCGGGCACCGAGCCCCAAGTGCCCTGTCCAACGGGCACCGTCGTCGACGCGGGGCTCGCCGACGGCGGCAAGGTGCTCCCCGGCTACGGAGGCTGCGACGTATGGTCGCGCAGCACCGAATCGATCGTCGTCGGTGGGGTGCCCAAGGTGCGCACCAACAGGGCGTGGGTCCGCGGTGGCGTCCTGGTCGCGCAGTTCGACGTCCTCGTGCTCACTCCTGGGCCGGTCACGATATCCATGTACGACGTGCTGCTCGTGGGTCGCCTCGTGGCCGGTTCCCCTCGAAAGATCCAGAGCGCCCGGATCGCCGGCCGAATTTCGGCGCGTGACGTGCTCCGCGTCTTCGGGGAGCGGCGCCCCCGCCCCGAGCTGCCGCCGGTCTGTCTCGACGCGCCGAACCTCGCGTTCGTGAAGACGAAGGTGTGCGCAGCGTTGGACCTCCCGACGCAGATCGTGTCGCAGGTCGTGCCCACGTGCGACTCCATGTCGTTCGTGTTCGAGGCCTCGGGCGTGGCTGCGCGCCTCGGGGCCGAAGCGCCGCCCTCTCCGCCCCCCTCGGGGTGCGCCGACGCAGGCGACTACGCGAAGTGCCCTTGAGACGAGAGGCTCGTCCCCAATCGCGCAACGCCCGCTCGCCGCCCCATCGCATTACCGCCACGGCCTCGGCGGAGCAACGAAGACGCCCGGGGGCAGGTCCGCCTGCGTCAGCGAACGGCCGGTCACCTCGATCATGAACGGCATCGTCTTGCGCTGACCGAGCTCACGGAAGAGCGTGTTCTCGACCAGGTTCATGAACCCTCGTGCGTACGTCGTTCGTGTTCTTCGACGTCTGCCGTCGGAGCATGCGGAGGACGTCGCGCGACTCGACCGAGGACGCCCAACGTCCTCCGATGGGCCTGCACGCGCGGCAAAGCCTCGCTCGTCTCTTGGAACGCCGCTTGCGAGTGGGCAAAGGTATGAATGCCGCCCACCCCGCCCACTCCTCGCTCGCGTCTCTTGCTCCGTTCATCCTCATGGCTTCTGCGCTCGCGGCCTCGCTCGCACTTCCGGGCTGCGCGGCCGAGACCGCTGACGACGCGGACGAGGTGCCGGCCGACACCTCCGAGGACGCCCTCGTCGCCTGCAACGCACCCGGCGGAAAGCTCGCCTTCACCGTGGACCACGCGGACGAGGCGCTCGATGTGCTCGCGGAGATCGACCGCATGGCGATCGATTTCAAAAACGACCGAAGGTTCGCGGGGCTCGGCAACGTCTCGCCGATCACCGTCTTCGTCGACGGCCGTGACGGCGGCAAGAAGTTCCAGATCCGAGACGCTCAAGGCCGTCCCGTCCGCTCGATGTCCGTCCGCGAGCTCGTGATCGCGCTGCGGCGTCGCGGCGTCGCCGTCGAGCCGCACGGCACCGACCACAACTGCCGAGGTCCGAACCGCACCCAGGACGTGCTCACGAACGTGGCGGAGCTCCGGAGCTTCGGCGTGAGCCCCCAGGTGTTCTCGTCGCCGTGCGGAGCGAGCTCCGCGTACCTCGATGGCGTGAGGCGCGCGGGCCTGCTCTACCAGCGAGGCATCCACTCCAATGGGTGGAACACGGTCGGCGTGAACGGCTATGACAGCCCGGTGCTCCCCGTGAACGCGAATCTCCCGAGCACGCTCGAGAGCGCCGCGAGCAACGACACGGCGACGACCTTCTTTACCCACTTCTACGTTCCGAATACCCAGAACGTGGACCCCGCGAAGATGGCGACGTTCCGAGCGGCCTGGCTGCGAGCCCACGACGTCACACGGCCGCGTATCACCCCGGTCCGCTACGTCGACGTCATGCGCTGCACGGCCCGTCGCTGAGCGCTCGGCTCGGTGCCTCGAGGGCCGTGCGCGAACGCATGGGCCGATACCGGCAGCCCGTCGATCGAGTCTCTTCGCGCTTCAGGTATCCGAGGAGCCACGAGGGCGAGGCGGTCATCACGCGCGTCGCCCCTGTCGGGGCCGAGGCAAACGTGGGCCCTAGGACGGCGTGAGTCCTGGCGGGCTCACGTAGGGAGACACCTTCCGTCCTCGGCGTGACGCCCCTCCACGCGCGCCTACGCAAAGGAGCACTCGAGGCGGTCGTCGTGGTATCCGAAGAGGCATGAGCTCGTTCGCCCTGCCCCGCCTCGTCCCTTGCCTCGTCGTCACGCTCGGCGCCGTCGCGCTCGCCGCGTGTGGCTCGTCGTCTCAGCGCACCGTCTACGACGACACGACGAACCCGAACGGCGCCGCTCCGACCGGAGACGGCGGGCCCACGGGCACCTTCGATCCAGGCGCGGACACGGGCGCGCCGCCGTCCGGGAAGGGCTGCGAGAAGATGGACATCGTGTTCGTCATCGACGACTCGGGCAGCATGGGGGAAGAGCAGGCGAACCTCGCGACGAACTTCCCCAAGTTCGTCTCCGTGCTCGACGCGACCACGTCGGGCACCGGCAAGCCGCTCGACTACCGCGTCGCCGTGACGACCACCGGCAAGAGCTACAGCCTCGTCGTGCTCGGCATCCCGACGCCACCCGAGAAGGGCGACGACGGCAAGTTCCGCAACAACTGCGGCGGGCCCAAGCGGTGGCTCGAGCGCGGCGAGGCCGGCAACTTCTTCCCGTGCCGCGCCAAGGTGGGCACGAGCGGGCCGAGCGAGGAGATGCCGCTCGAGGCGATGCGGCTCGGCCTCGACGATCGCATGAAGGACGGCACGAACGCCGGCTTCTTGCGTGACGACGCGCTCCTCGCCGTCGTCTTCCTGACCGACGAGGACGACTGCTCCTTCAAGGCGAACCAGCTCAGCGAGGGCTTCGGCGATCTCTGCGAGGGGCCGGGGGCCGAGAGGCCCGAGAGCTACGTCACCTTCCTCGACGGCCTGAAGGGCGATCGCGCGCGCTGGGCCACCGCCGTCATCGCCGGCAAGACGCAGTGCCAGTCGTCGTTCGGCGCGGCCGCCGAGGCGAAGCGCCTCGGGACATTCGTCTCGACCGCGGGGAAGAACGCCGTCTTCAGCAGCATCTGCGACGGCGATCTCTCGCTCGCCCTGAAGGACGCGCTCGACAAGTTCGGCGAGGCCTGCAAGTCGTTCCCCCCGCCGACGCGGTGAGCGCGGGCTGCGTTCGCGGAGCGCTCTTGCGATGGGGCGCGGCCCGCGTGCGGCCGAGGACTTCGGAGCGAGCCTTCGTCAGCGCAGCCCGGCCTTCGACGAGCGGCCGCGGGCGCCAGGAGGCCGCCCGAGCCAGCTGCGGTGGGCGTCGGCGTCGATGCGCACTGCCCAAAGATCGCCTACTGGCAGCGAACGGACGCGCCGAACGAGCAGGTCACCACGGTCGTAGAGGTGTTGGAGGCCGTCTCGGTCCGTCCCGGCGCGGTGCCCTCGGGGGCCACGTAAGTCTCCGTGATCCGATGTTCGCGAACCCTCGCCACGAGCCTCGGCGGGCTAGCTCCGTCGATCCACGTGAGGGACTCGAGAGCATACGTGACGGTCCGCGGTAAGGCCTTCTCCTCGCCCTTGACTCGGACGGTCGTGACGACGACGCCCTTGTCCGTGCGCACAGCGAGCACGTCCCCCTCGAAGCGGACGTGAAAGTGAAGATCGGTGTCGTCGACCGTATGCAGGCCAAAGGTCTCGAAGGCCACGCCGTGCGACGAGGCGCCTGGCCCCGAGAACGCGGTCGGCGACCGAACGTGTCCGAACGGGGACCCCCTTCGTCCTCGGTGCCAAATCGGATCGCGCCGTATTCGCCAGCTCACCGTAGGTCGCGCCTCATGGCACATCGAATGCAAAAGCGGTCCGCGGAGGAGATCACCATGAACTTGGACAAGAAGTGGGGTATCGCCGCGGCGACCGTGCTCGTGCTCGGAGCGTTCGCGACGGGGTGCAGCGCGGAGGTGGACGAGGAGACCGACGAGGTCGCCGACAACGTCGACGAGAGCTCCCAAGAGGTCAACGCAGCGAGCTGCGCTGCGAGCCGCGCCGCGGGCGCCGTCCCGACCCTCCACGCCAAGCTCCTCGACGCGATCGCCTACGCGGAGGGCACCGAAGGCCGCGGGAACGACGGCTACGACATCATGTTCACGCACCGCCGCTTCTCGAGCTGCACGAGCCATCCGAACCAGACGATCTGCGCCGGGCGCCTCTGCTCGACCGCGGCCGGGCGCTACCAGTTTCTCTACAAGACGTGGAAGGGCCTCGGCTACTCGACGTTCAACCCGGGGAACCAAGAGCGCGGCGCGATGAAGCTCGTCTCGCGGCGTGGCGGGAGCGTACCGACGTCTCGCCCGATGAGCGCGACCGAGTTCGCGAACCTGATGAACCGCGTCTCGTACGAGTGGGCGTCGCTCCCACCCGGGCGCTACGGGCAGCCGAGCAAGAGCATGTCGCAAATGTACTCGGCCTACTGCCAACGCGCCGGATGCTGACGTGACCTCGAAGGTGCGCATCGCTGCGGGCGCGGGCCTCGTCTTCGTCGCGGCGCTCGGCTTCGCCATCGCAGGGGCGCGGTTCGCGCCCTCGCGGCCTCCTCCCCTGAAGGCTCTCACCGCGCCCGCGTCCGAGGGCGACACCAGCACGCTGGCGCGCGGCGACACGAAGAAGGCAGAAGCCCTCCCACCGTCGGGAGACGAGCCCGACCTCTCGAGCGTCGCGAACGACGATGCGGCCCCCGACCTACGCGAGCGAGGGCTCGAAACCATCGCCGTCGCGCTCCGGGAGGACGTGCCGACGGCCGTGACCCGCATCGCGGCGACCGATCTCACGAGCGACGGATACGTGGCGGCGAAGGCCATCCGCGCGCTCTCTCGGCTCTCCGAACGCGCATCCGACGCCGACCGGGCCCGCATCGGCGAGCGACTCGCGTCGTGGCTCGCGGCCGAGAGGAGGCGCGACAGCCCCGACGCGCTCGGCAACGTCTCCATCCTGGCCGAAGAGCTCGGGAAGGTGCGCCACCCGAGCTCCGCGAAGGCTCTCGTCGAAGCCCTCGACGCGGCGGACCTCCCGCTTCACGTCGAGTCGCGCATCGTCGCGAGCCTGGGCGAGCTCGCGGACCCTCGGGGCGCTGCGGCCATCGAGCGGTTCGAGGCCAGGGTCCCCGCGCCGACCGGCGACGACGCGTTCGAGGACGCCATCCGTCGCGAGGCCCGAGAGATCGCCGCGACGGCCCGTGACCGAATCTCCCGCGGGTAGAACGCCCGCCCCCCGCATATCGTCCCGACCGCGGTCGCCGCGGTCATCAAGCCTCGAGGTACACCGTGAGACACCGTTCCATCGCCGCCCTCTCGACCCTCGTGCTCGCGCTCGGCGCGTGCAGCTCCACCTCCGGCTCGGCCGCGCCCGAGGGAGACGAAGCCCCGAGCGGCACGCCGGGGCCGAGCGCCCCGTCCGGCGCCACGAGCACGACGCCCTCACCCGCCGCGAGCACCCCCGAGCCCGGCGAGCCGTCCCGCGACGGGGGCCCCGGGAGCGACGGCGGGGGCTGCGCGCTCCCCCCTCGCGACTGCACGGACGGCGCGGCCGAGTGCGGAAAAATCGTGCCCTTCGAGCCCGTCAAGGGACCGGGATACGACAACTACCCACTCAACGGCGAGACCACGCAAAACCAGTATCGGAGCTTCGCTCGGAAGGACCTGGTGATGCTCGTGAAGTGGGTCACCGCGTTCGTCGCGTGCAAGGCCAAGCCCGGGACGGGCAACGGCGCGCCGCTCGGCCTGGGGGACATGAGCGAGGCGAATGGCGCCATCCCGGGGACGTCCGTCGGGAGCCCGGGGCACCCCCAAGGCACCCACACGAACGGCAACGACATGGACATCGCGTACTACCAGGCGCGAGGCACGAACAACAACCTCCGCCCCGTGTGCCCGTACCTCGAGGGTGGGCGCGACGCCTACCATTGTGTCGGCGCACCGGACAATCTCGACGTCCACAAGACGGCGCTCGCGCTCGGCGCGTTCTACGAGAGCGCCCGCGTGCGGATCATCGGCGTAGACGGCCAGGTGGGCCCGCTCGTGCAGGCCGAGCTCGCGAAGATCTGCGCGGAGGGGACCCTGTCGACCCAAGCGTGCAGCCGCGCCAAGTCGGGAATCACGTTCGAGACCACGGACCAGGGCCGCGGCTGGTACCTCTTCCACCACCATCACTTCCACGTGAGCCTGAAGGCCGCGAGCAGCTTCGCCGATCCGGGGATGGCTCTCGGCGGCGTCGGCGCGGTGTCCGAGCTCCACGAGCTCGAACGTTCCCGCACGCCCGGCGAAGCGATCCTGTCGCCCTGAAGGTCGGCGAGGTCAGGACGAAGAGGACACGTACGCCCCTGGACCCGGGCGCGCCCCGGTCGCGCCCCGCTCTCTCGCCACCCTCGACCCCTCGTCCGCGCGGAGAAAACGGCTCGAGCGCGACTCGGCGCGCACCCGAGCACCGCGCGGCTCGCGATCCTCCGATGGCACCCGGGTTGCACTGGGCGAAGGGATGGCACGCATCGTCTCGTATCGCCCTACGCGCACCCCCCTCCGGACATGGGGGCGCATCACAGCGCTCGGGGCGGCTGCGGCGCTCGTGCTGGGCGCGATCCCCGGGTCGGCGCGGGCCGACCGCGGCGCCTCGGGGTGGGTCCTCTCTCGACCCGGCGCGACGAAGGTCACCGCGGGCCACGGGTACCGCCTCTTCGACGTGTACGGGAAGAAGCTCGTGCACCTTCGGCGCGGCAAAGACCCGAGGGTCGAGCCAGCGACGACCGGGGACGACGTCGAGCTCGTCTCCAAGAAGGGGGGCGCGCCCCTGTGCGGCGACCGCGTGACGGTGAAGGTCGGCGGCATGGCGCTCATGCTCGACCCGAAGACCTCCGAGGTCCTCCCGACGAGCGCGGTCGACGCCGACGAGTGGGCCTTCGAGGGGTGCACGAAGGGCAGCCCGATCCCCCTCGGGCGCCCCATAGCGCTCGTGAACCTACGCCGCGGAGACGCGTGGGTCGGCTGCAAGCGCCACGGCGCCGAGGCCTACTGCTGGGACGACAAGCAGCTCATGGGCATCGCGACGGAGTGAGCCATGTCAGCCGTCCTCGCGCAGACCGAGCTTCTTCACGAGGCGCTTCAGGACGTGCCGGTTCGCGAGCCCGAGCTCGCGCCAGGCCTTCTCGTGCACGCCCCCCACGCGATCGAGCGCGGCGCGGACGTCCTCCGCCGTGAGCTTGCGGACGTCGACGCGATCACCCGCGTCGCTGCCCTCGCCCGCTTCACTCCCTTCACTGCCCTCCCCGCCGAGCTCCGCGAGGACCTCCGGCCCGAGATCCGCCGTGTCCCCGGTGCTCGCGGCGAGGCTCGTCCAGAGCAAGAGGTCGAGCTCGCGGACGTGGGTGGTGTAGCCGTGCGTGACGAGGGCCCGCACGAGCTCGATCGAGAGGCGCGGCTCGCCGGTGCGCCCGTTCCAACCCTCGAGGAACCGCTCGCCGATCTCGGCGTCTTTGGCGGCGGCGCGGCGGAGGAGCGCGCGTGCGATGAGCGGGACGTCCTCCTTGCGCTCCTCGAGCGGAGGCACCGAGAGACGCAAGCGGAAGCGGGCGGCGACGTCGGCCTTGAGCGCCGCGACGGGGCGGTTCGTGGCGCCGACGAGGCGGAAGCTCGATGTGCGCACACGCGCGTCGCCGAGCCTCTGGTACTCGCCGCGCTCGTCGAGCACGCGGAGGAGGCGCGTCGACAGCTCGTGGGAGATCTCGCCGATCTCGTCGAGGAAGAGGGTGGACCCGTCGGCCTCGCCGATGAGCCCCGGGCGCTCGGGCATGCCAGCGTTGGGGTAGTTCGCGACGTGCCCGAAGAGCTCGGCGTCGATGATGCCGGCGGGCAGTGTGGCCGCGTTGCGCGAGACCATCTTCTTGCCCTTCTTGCCCGAGAGGTCGTGCACCGTCTGGGCGACGACCTCCTTGCCCGTCCCGCTCTCCCCGAGGAGGAGCAGGTGGGCGCTCCGCGCCGCGACGAACGCCGCCGAGTCCCGGAGCTTCCACGCGACGGGGCTCTCGCCCACGAGCCCGTGAGGGTCGGGCTCGCCGAACGCGTGCTGCGGGCGCCCGAAGCTGCGGGCCGCGGGCATCACGGCGGCGCGCGTCGTCGCGAGGAGGAGGAGCCGGCCTCGCACCTCGCACACGTCCCCCGGGGAGAGCTCGACGGCGGAGACGACGTTCCCACGGGCGTCGAGCAGATCGCGCTTTCCGACGTTTTCGACGCGCACGCCGGACGACGTCGCCGTGACGACGAGCTGCTCGCGCGAGAGGTACGGGTCGGCGAAGGCGCCCGCGGGCTCGTTCTTGCCGGGGCGCTGGAAGACCGGGAGCGCGCGAGGGTGGCGATCGTCCGGGTCCCGCTCGCCACGCCCGAGGACCTTGGCCTCGCCCCTCCTCGCGAAGAGCAGCGCCGCGCCGACGAGGCGAGCTTCGGCGGCGTGCAGGACGATCAGGGCGGGGCGGAGCTCGACCTCGGTCCCGCGGCCTTCGTCTTCGTCGCGTGTGTCGAGGGTGTCACCTTCGGAGGACATGGGCGCTCGGAGTCTCTCCGAAAGCGGAGAGGATGTGTCATCTTATTCCGAGAGAAGCGCGGAGCCGCATGAAGACGAGCGTAAGAATCTGCTTTTTCTCCGCGCTCTCGGGCCTCGCCGCGTGCCAGGCCATCCTCGGCATCGGCGACCGCAGCGTCACGGAGGACGTCGGCGAGGACGCCGCTCGGAGCCCCGAAGAGGCGAGCGCCCCCGACGCTCCCCTCGACCCCCCGGGGCCCGAGGGCTGCGGCCTCGGGCTCACCGCGTGTGGCACTCGCTGCGTCGACGTCCGACGCGATCGGAAGAATTGCGGCGAGTGCGACCGCGACTGCCTCGACACGGAGTGCAGCGCCGGCTCGTGCGAGGTGGGGACCGTCGTCCCCGGGAAGCATGGCGGAGCGGTCTACGTGGACGACGGGGAGCTCTTCTACCGCGCCGAGGACGACGACACGGTCTCCTCTGCGCTCGTCGCGCGGCGCCTCACGACGGGAGAAGAGCGCACGCTCACCCAGGTCGGGCCCTACTTCAGCATGGCGAACGCGGGCCCACGGACGTGGCTCGTCGAGGACGAGGTCGCGGGGTTCCAGCGGATCCGGTTGCTCGACGTGGCGAACGCGACGGTCGTACGCGAGGTTCTGAGGCTGCCGCTCGCCGTGCAGGGCAGCCCCGATCGGCCGTCGATCGTGCAAATGAAGCTCGTCGGGACGACGGTGTACTTCTCGACGACCGCGTCCATGGGGAGGGTCGAGATCGACGGCACTCGCCTCGAGATCGTGAGCTACGTGGGCTCGGGCGACGCCGGAGGGGGCGCCGGCTCATTCACCGTCGAGCGCGACAGGGTCGTCTTTTCGCTCGGCAATGTCGCGACCCTCGTGGCCCAGCCGATGAACCTGAAGCTCGATCGTGTCGAGCTCGATCGCTCGCGCGGCATCGGCTCTCCCTGGGTCACGTCGACCCCCGGCGGGGTGCGTTGGCTCACGAAGGAGGGCCTCCGCGACGTCCCCGGGGACGGAGGCCCCGCCCTCCTTCACCGGTTCTTCGTGGACCACGTCGCCCACGCGGCGACGGACGACGGGGCCCGCCTCTACGTCGCAGACATGCGAGGCGACGAGGACGGCGGCCCCACGGCCGAGTCGCGTATTCTTCGCCACGACCTCACCACGCACCGCGACCTCGTCCTCGCGGCGGGGCTCCCCTCGATGGGGCAGATCGCCGTGGACGACCGCTACGTGTACATCCCCGCGTACGGCGGCCCCATCCTCCGCGTGGCGAAGTAGGAGATTTCCAGGGCGCTCGCTGGCGTCAGAACGTGACGCGGAGCCCGTGCGCCGAGAGCGCCGTGCGCGGAGGGGTCTTCGCGGTGACCCAGAGGTAGGTGCCCACGGCCGCCGCGACGACGCCGAGCCCGAGCCCGAGGTTCGCGCCCCAAGCGAAGGCGTTCGCGGCCTTCTCGGCGTCGGCGCCCTCGCCCGTGCAGCGCGGAGGATCGCCGCAGAGGCGGTCGCTCTCGGCGTGGCGATCGACGGCGAGGATCCCGCTCACGCCGCCCCCGACGAGGAGCACCCCGCCGACCCCGACGAGCACCATGCCGATCCCCTTCCGGGTGCCATCGGTCGGCGCTTCGGGCGTAGGAGAGACGGCGAGCCTGGGCGCCACGGGGGCGTCCTCGAGGGAGCTCACCTCGACGGCCACGACCTTCCCGGGCTCGGTCACGGTCACGTCTTGCCGCAGCTCGCGTTTGCCCGGCGCGGAGACGGTGAGCACGTGCGCGCCCGGGTCCATCGGGACCTCGATGCCCCACGCCTGTTTGCGGACGCTCGCGCCGTCGAAGCGGACGTCGACCCCTTCGAGGCCCGCGACCTTCGGCCCTACCCGCACGACCACCTTGGCGACGAGCGGCCGGAGCCTCGCGAGCGCCGCCACGGCGAGGGCCTCGCGCTCTTTGTTGCCATCCTTCGCGGAGCGCGCCGACGACTCCTCGAAGGCGATGATGGCCGACGCCACCTTCCCCTCTTTTTCGAGGCAAATCGCGAGGTTATAGACGGTGCCGCTCGCGGGATCGAGCCTGTGGCTCTCGGCCAGCTTGGGGCAGGCCTCGGCGAACTTCCCTTCCTGCATCAGGCGGAGCGCGCCGTCGAAGAGCGCCTCGGCGAAGCCCGCCGCCGACTGTGCGTCCCCCGGCGGGCCATCGGCGAAGGCCGATCGCGGCAGACCGACCGCCGCCACGGAGACCACGAGGATGGCCGAGAGCGCGCGTGCGCGGCGACGGAGCATGCCGTGGGCGTGTACCCCACTCGCGGGGGCGCCGAAAGGGAGGAGTGGGGAGCGATGACTCATGTCTTCCGCGAGGTGGCGAGGGGCAGCGCCGAGGCCGACGGCGGCGGTGGGGGCTTCGTCGGGGCGGCCTCGACGGTCGACGACGTGGCCGGCTTGGACGCAGCCGACGTGCCGACCGAAGCCGACACGGAGGGCCGCGCCTTGATGACGGACGAAGGGCGTGGCGAAGGCGCAGCGACGAGGGACGAGCCTTGGAGCGCTACGGAGGACGCGGTCGGCTCCGCGCCCGACGGGGCAGCCGCGACCGTCGACACGAGCGGCCCCGGGACAGTCACGGCCGACGCGGAAGGTGGGGGCTCCGCGCTCGCACCGGCGTTCGGAGACTCGGCGGCACGGAGCCACGCGAGACCTCCCCCGATGCCCACGAAGGCGACCGACGCCAGGACGGCGAGGGACACACGGGACCGCGGGCGACGAGGAGCGACGAGCTCGCCCGAGACCGTAGAGACCTCGCGCGCGGCCGTAGGAGCGCGCCCCGCGAGGACGTCGAGCACCTCGTCGAGCGACGGACGCGAGTCACGCTCGCGCGACAGCATGCGCCCCACGAGCTCCGAGACGTGGGCAGGGCACGCGGGCGCGACCTCCACGAGCGGAGGGAACGTGCGCGTCATGATGGCCTTCAGCACCTGGCCGGAGCCCGCCGCGTCCGTGGGGCGCTTTCCGGCCACGCACTCGTAGGCGACGACACCGAGCGCCCACACGTCCGCGCGCTCGTCGACGTCCACGTCGCCGAAGACCTGCTCCGGAGCCATGTAGTGCAGCGTCCCGAGCATCGCCCCGGTCGCGGTGAGCCCCGTCTCGTCCTTCGCGCGGAGGTCCTTCGCGATGCCGAAATCGATGACCTTCACGGCGCCGTCCCGCAGGACGAAGACGTTGTCCGGCTTGAGGTCACGGTGCACGATGCCGCGTGCGTGGGCCGCCCGGAGCGCCTCGGCGATGGAGACGACGATCCGGACCACCTCCGCGGGCTCGAGGGTCCCGACCCGCGTGAGCCTGGCGCGGAGCGTCTCTCCCTCGAGGCGCTCCATGACGAGGAAGGGAGTGCCCTCGGGCAGCTCGAGGACCTCGAAGACCCGGGCGACGTTCGGGTGTGCGACGGTGGCCGACGCGTGCGCCTCGCGGAGGAGCCGCGCCTCGTTGCTGCCGTCGGACTCTTTGTCGGCGCGCAGGAACTTGAGGGCGCGGCGCTCCCCCGTGCGCTCGTCGACCGCGTCCCACACGACGCCCATCCCGCCCTCGCCGAGCACCTGCTCGAGGCGAAAGTGGGCGCCGACACGCCCTCCGGGCTCGAGCTTCGTCTCGTCGATCTCCAGCATGTCCTCGAAGGACGGGTGGATACGTCCCCTCGTGTGAGGTATACGCCATTTCGGCGCGGGTCACACGATCCTGCCCCCTCCTCGTCATGCGAAAGAGTGCCCTCGTCGGCGGCGTCGCCTGTGTCCTCGTGGCCGCCTGCCAGCTCATCGTCGGCATCGAGGACCGTGACGTCGCGCGCACGGAGGACGGCGGCGGCGACACCTCGACGAGCCCGCCAGACGCCGGCCCCCGTTGCCCGCCGCTCAACGTGCCACCCCGTCCCGACGCCAGCAACGACGGCGGGCTCGACCTCGCCTGGGCGCTCGAGGAGGTCCACTTCGGCCTCGACGGCGGTGTGTACCGGAGCATGAACCTCGACGGGCGATGCACCTGCCCGGACGAGGGCTCGTGCCGACGCCCGGCCGACGCCGGGGGAGAGGCCTGCGACGACGACGCCGGAGGCGACAACGCCGCCTCCGGCATCCTCCGCATCCTGGACGGCACGGTCCTGCGCGAGGACAACTTGAACAAGGCGCTGAGCGAGGGCACGTCGGGCAGCGTCCTCCGGGTCGAGGAGTACAACGGCGAACCGGACGACCCGTACGTCGTCGTCTCTCTCTATGGCGCGCTCGCCCGCGACGGAGGGACGTGGACGCTCGACCGAGACAGCGTCGAGGACGCCCCACCCTGGCACGCTCGCTCCCGCACGCTCTCGGGATACGTCGCCGGAGGTGTCCTCGTGGCCGCGTTCGACTTCACGCTCACCGTCGGCGGGGGCCCTGGGCAGCCGCCCCTCCGCGCCGCGCTGACGAAGGGCCACATCGTCGCCGAGATCACGAAAGAGCGCGCCGTGGGTGTGCTCGCCGGCCGTTGGCCGACCGACAACGTCCTCCGAGGGGTGCTCGGTTTCCCCGACCCGCTCAACTCTGGGGCCCCCATCTGCACGAGCTCCGCCACGTTCGACCTGGTCCGCGGCGTCGTGTGCAACGCCACCGACATCACGAGCGTCGAGAGCGCAGACCGGGGAGCGCTCTGCGACGCGATCAGCGTGAACGTCGCGTTCGTGGCCGGGAAGACGTCCCTCGGCCCCGTCGGCATCCGCCCCGAGGCAGGCACGCCATGCCCTCCGGAGACCCTCCGGAGCTGCCAGTAGCGAGCCGATCGAGCCGACCGGGCGAGCCCCGCAGCTCACGGAGCTCGGACCGCGAGGGGTCGCGGTCGGCCATCGTCGTGGACCTCGAGCGCCCGACGCGCGAAAGGTGCCACCGCGAGGCCTTCGTCGTCCGCGAGGGACTCGAGCGCGTCCTTCGCCGCCACCACGTCGTCCGAGAGCCCCGCGAGCGACGAGGTCGCTTGGACGCGCACACGATGGCTCGCATCGTGACGCGCCGCCCGCTCGAGGCACGCGACACGTTCGGCAGGTGCGGACGTGCCCCACGCGAGCGCCCAGGCCGCCAGGTCGCGCGCGCCGTCGTCGCCGTCCTTCGCGACCACAGCGCACATGGACGCGACGGGAGCGGGCCCTTCGACGAACCGGAAGGCCGCGACGGCCGCTCTCCGTACGGCCGCGTCGCGCGAGGCGAGATCACGGGAGAGCTCGGGGACACAGCTCGCGCATCCCGCGTTCCCGGCCGCGCGCACCGCGAGATCACGCGCTTCACCGCGCGCCCCACGAAGCGAAGCGAGCACGGCCTCCTCCACCCGCGCGGCGACGGCGGACTGGCCCGCGCGTCGCGCCGTGAGCCCCGACGATCCGTAGGCGAGCCACGCCGAACGGCGAACGGCGCTCGGGCCGGGCGCGTGGGCGAGCCGCTCGAGGGCCATGACGAGGTCCATGTCGACCTCGCGCGCGAACCCCGAAGCCTCCACGACCACCTCGTCGCACGAGGTGCGCATCGACTCGAGCGCGTGCCGCACCTCGGAGGGAGAAGACTCCGCGAGCACCGCCGAGGCGACCGCCGCGTGCGCGCGCCCGCACCGAGGCTCGTCGGTCACGACGTGGAACAGCTCCGCTCGCAGCGTGGAGCCCTCGGGGAGCGTCCGCGCGAGCACGAGCGCCTCGTGGTGGATCCGATCGCGCGCGGCGTCCGTCAGGCCCTCGTCGGACGGGAGCCCCGAGGCCCACTCCGGGAGCCTCGACGGGAGCGCGTCCACCGCGCGCGGGGACGGGGCCGGCGCGACGACGGACGTGGGGGTCGCAGAAGCTTCGGGGCGCTCGGTCGTGACGAGCCCTAGGGCGAGCGCAGACAAGAGAGCCGCGGCAGAGAACGTGGTGCGAGAGGTGACGAGCGCCATGGGATCCTCAAAGCTTCGTGGTCTTGCCGCGGAACGACGCGAGCGTTTGGTTGGCCGTGAGCCCGTCCCAGTCGAAGAGGGTCTTCGAGTAGACCTTGTCCCAGTCGAGACCGTCCGTGAGGCTCTGGGGAATTCGCGTGTCGATCTGGAGCGTGACCTCGCCCGACAAGAGCTCGGCGCGGAGCTTCGCGTCGAAATCCTCGACGAGGTTCGGGGGGAACGCGGCGACCCTGCTGCTCATCGGCAGCTCGAGGTCGAGGAAGACGATCGTGCCTTTCACTTTCGCGCGGTACGCGACGGCGCTCACCTTGGCCGTGACGGCGCCCGTCGCGCGGACCCGTGGCGTCACCGAGAGGGCGCAGCGACCGGCGTGGGGCTTCCCTCCGAGGCCGTTCGCCGCCATCGCCGCCGCTTTCGGCCCGGTCGGCGCGGCGCTCGGCCCCTCGGGCGTGTTCGACGTGTCCACTTGGAGCTCGCCGGCCACGGAGCCCTCGACGCCGATCGAGAGCGGCCCCCACCCGTACGAGAGCCCCGCGCTCGGCGGGCTCATGGCCTTCGAGAGACGCCCCTGGCTCGCCCCCGATTTCGGGTACCCGTCGACGGCCTTGCCGGCGAGGTAGATCTCGACCGTCCCCGACGGGCGCCCGTCGCTCACCTTGCCCGAGGCCGCGACCTTCGCGAGAGGGCGCTTCTGATCGAAGAGGTAGATCCCGCCCTCGAGGCTCGCGGCGCACCCCACCGAGCGTGGATCGCCCGTGTCGCGCATGCCGGCCGTCACGTAGACCGCGGCGCGCTTCTTCGTCCCCATCGTCTCTTCGTAGTCGACCTGGAGGGGGTCGTCGTCGGGCGCGGGCCCTCTCGGCGCTTCGATGGGCGAGAGCGTTCCGGGCTGCGCCGGGAGGAGAGCTCCCTCGGTGGTGACCCGCGCTCCCCGCGCGCCCTTCTTCACGAGCAGGCCACGGAACCCCGAGGCCTCGAGCGCCTTCAGGTTCGTCACCTTGCGCGCGAAGGCCGCCTTGTCGCGCGCCGCGTCCCCCGCGGTCGAAGCGTCGAGGTAGAGCTTCCCGCGCTGCGGGCGGTGGTCCGCCTTCACGAGCGACACGCCGTCGCTCTCGAGCGCCTCTTGGAGGTCGTTGAGCTCTTTCTGGAGCTGCGCCTTCGAGACCCGCTCCCCGCCGTCGAGCACGACCATCTCCCCCGCCTTCCCCTGAGGGATCGTGATCCGCGTCCGCGGCGCCGCGTGGGCGATCCCGTACGCGACGAGCGCGCCTCCCAAACCGATGACGATGCCGAGCCTTCGCATCACGACCTCCTCCGAGAAACCGAAGCCCACCCCAGCGGGCGGGCTCCTGCCTCCTCACCTCACGCGACCTTCAGCGCTTCGCGTCGGCCGTTCGGTAGTTCTTCCCGCGGACGGACGTGATGTCGTCGGCCCAGCAGAGGTTGACCCCCGCCGTGCGTTTGCAGCCGACGAGCGAGTCCTTCTCGACGTTGTTGACGAGGGTCACCGAGCCGTTCAGGGGGACGGGCTGCCCCGCCGCGCACGAGAACTTCCACTGGTAGTACTCGTCCTTGTCGAGCTTCGTGCGATCGCTGAGGTTGATGCCCCAGTCCTGCTTCGCGTAGATCATCGCCCGTCCGCTCACCATGAGGGCGAAGGTCTCGCCGCACTTCAGCGGGCCCGAGCCTCCCTTGCGCTTGAACTCGACGTTGGGCGCAGTGCCCGCGTTCCAACCCCAGTTCGCGCCCACGCGATCGTCGAAGACGACGCGGGTCCCCTGATCGAGGTTGTAGAGCTTGTACTTGGTGTCGACCTGAGCGCTCGCGCCCGAGCCCTCGATCTTCCACCCCGAGAGCTCGCGCGCCGACGCCTCGCCGGCCACGATCGCGACCCCGAGCCCCACCAACGCGACCGCACCGACCTTCACGAGCTTCTTCATCATCGTCCTATCCTCCGTAAGGGTTTCACGCGGGCTTCACTCGCCGCGTGCCCTCCCTTCAGCACGCCTCGTGCCACCGAAGGTCGACGTCATTTCGGGCACTTGCCCGCATCGTGCGCGCTCTCGCGTGGGGCGCGCCCCGAGCGCGCCCTTGCCGTCCCATGCCTCTCGCGCGGAGACACCGAGCGGCGAGCTTCGGCTCCCGTCACGGCTCGCGAACGACGACCTCGGCGCGGAGGGCGTACCCCGAAGGCTCGCGAGCGATCGCGGTTCGCAGGTCGAGCTTCCGAAGCGTGGAGATGGCCACGTAGAGACGATCCGCGCCCGACGAGCCGACGAGGGCCTCCCCAGGCCACACGGCGGCGACGAGACGATCGACGGGGACGGGCTCTCCCCCTGCGGCCACGAGGGCGCGCAGCACCCGGCGGACAGGCTCCCTCCGGAGCAGATCGTGCCGGGGCCCGCCGTCGACGGAGAGCCACGACAACTCGCGGTCGACGTCGACACGAGGGACGCCCTCACCGAACGTTTCGCGCAGTCGCCGACCCATCGCGTGGGGATCCGGCGCCGCGCCCACGAACGACCAAAAGCGCTCGACGTGGCGCAACGCCGACACCCCGTCGACCTTCCCCGTCTGCGTCAGGATCGCAAAGAGGGCCCGGGCGAACGCGCGCTCGACGGGCCCGGGCGCCCCCGAGAGGATGCGGGAGAGCGCGGGGGGCACGTCGGCGACCCACGGGATGTGAGCACGCAAGAAGAGGAGCGCCGTATGCACGTCGGACGTCGGTGTCGGAGCGTGGCCCATGGCGACCGTCGGGGCGCGAAAAGCCCGCTCGCTCCACGCGGTCTCGTCGAAGCCGAGGCCGAGGATCTTGAGCGCGCCCGAGCGATCGACGACCACCTGCGAAGGAGCGAGCGCGCCGAGGCAGATGCCGTTCGGGTGCGCCGCCCGCAGGAGGACGCCGAGCGTGTGCGTGACGACGATGGCCTCGGCGTAGGGGACGCTGCGCTTCGCCCAACGGGCCGCGACGTCCTCGAACGTGCCCACCGGGTCGACGTCGAACGCGACCCACGGCACGTCGGCGTCGAGGTCGTGTGCCCAGGGCGCCGGGCTCGCAGGGGAAGACGCGCGAAGATGCGCCTCGGCGACACGCGCGAGGAAGGCCGAGGGGCCGCGCACGAGGAGGCAAGGCCGCCCCCCCGGAGCGATCCCCGCGTGCCACGCGATCTCTCCCGAGCCCGCGAGCTTTCGCACGGCCTTCGGCTCGAAGACACTTCCTCCCATCGTCTCAGCGAGTACCACGGCCCGAGCACGGCCTTCAAGCGGCCGTGGCCCCTCGTGGAGCGGCCCTGCGCGCCGTGAACGTCATCGAGACGAAGCCATCGTGCGCGACGGCACGAGCGGTCAGGGCGAGCCCTTCGGCGGCCAGAACGCGTCGCAGGCGGGGTAAGTGCAGCGGCTCGGGGACATGCCGCCCCACTCGTAGTGCCACGTCTCGTAGGTGAGGCGCTTGCCGCCGGCTTGGGTGACGGCCTGGTCGAGGGCGCGTGATGCCTCCTGCACCTTGGGGGTCGCCTGCTCCGGGGTCACCTTCCACTCGAAGAGGGCTTTCCCGCGCGTGTCGAGCATCTGGATGTCGCACCCGACCCCCGCGCTGTGCGGGTTCGCGCCGGGCCACGCGCGGCCGAGGTTCCGCACGTCCTGGGCCTTCTGCGCCCAGGCGAGGTTCTTCCTCTGCTTGTCGGTCACCGGGGGCGTCTCGGTGTACGTCTTGATCGAGTGCGCGGCCTTCAAGATGTACTCGCAGTCCTCGCGCATCTCGGGCTCGACGGGGCGGTAACACGACTTCACGAAGACCGTGTATTTCCCCTTCCAAGGCGCAGCGGCGGCGATTGCGTCGAGCTTCGTGAGCCCGTCGATCACCCCTTGGGTCGCGCGTGTGTCCGGGCCGACCTTGATCGCCGAGAACGCCGGCATGGGCTTGAGCTCGGGGGAGCTCGGCGGCAGGATCCCCGGCCCCGACATGTTCACGGGTCCGCACTTCGTCGACTGGTCGGTCTCCCCCTCGGGCTTCCAACCGCTCTTGTCGAACGTGCAGGCGCACTGGCAGAAGGTTCGGCACGAGTCGACGTCCGTGCAGAACTTGAGCCCCTTCACGGCATCCACCCGCGCGGTGCCGCCGCACTTCGCCCCCGCGATCGAGGCCCCCGAGCCCCCACCTGCCGGCGCGCCCGAAGGAGCCGACGGCGCGGGCTGCGGGACGGTGAAGAAGGTCGCGTCGTCGCACTTCACGATCCCCGTACGCCCGCCCGATTCGGCCGAGCACGCCGTGCCCTTCGCGAAGAGCGGGCCCTTCGCCGACAGGAGGCGCACACGCGCCCCCGGAGCGAGCATCGTGGGCACGCCGAAGGAGCTCACGAGCGGGAGCGGTTTGGCCACGGTCACGTCCGCCGGGAGGGTGAGCGTGGTGGGCTGCGCGTCGCACGGGGAGGGCGCGGCGACGGCGACGAGGGCGGAGAGGACGAGTCCGACGGACACGATACGGGTGCGCTTCATGCCCTCCCTTCAGCAACCCGAGGGCCAAGACGAGGCACGCACGAACCTAAGCTTTTACGGGCATTTACGGCGACCGTACGCCGTCACGACGGGGGCGCGCCCGGGGCGCGCTCAACGAAAGGCGGCGCGCAAGGTCGCGAGGCGCGCGCGCACGTGCTCCGGCGTCTCGGCCCCGTGGTGGACGATGACGACGCAGAGCTTCCCCTTGAAGCCGGTGGCCTCGAAGTCCGTGTCGGAGTCCACCTTGCCGAAGAGGAGGTCGGCCTTGGGAGGTTGCGCCGCACTGGCGCCGAGCCGTGGCCCGTAGGTCTGCGCGCCGACGTGGAGGTAGAGCTTCTCGGCGCTCACTTGGAGCGCGACGGCCTCGAGCTCCTCTGCAGCATTCTCCGGTCTCGCCGAAGGCTCCGCGAGCTCGAACCCCGTGCCGGTGGCCACGGTCGCTTCGAGGCGTGCCGCGTACTTCCGCTCGCTGACCAACGACGTCCGGTCGATGAGGCGATACTCGGAGAACAACGCGTAGCCACGGTACGAATAGTGCCACCCCTCTGCGGAGGCATCGTCGGTCGAGATCGTCCGAGCAAGCGCGACACGACCGAAGCTTCCCTTGTCCAGGACCGCGCTCGGTTTCACGACCGCCAACACCGTGAGCTCGCCGGCGCTCGGGTAGAGAAACCCATCGTCGACGAGCGTGAGGAGGGATCCTGCCGAGAACTCCGCGCACGAACGACCGCCGACCGACGCGACGAAGGGGGGAGCCCCTTTCGTCGACGAGGTGTTCGTCGCCTTTCGAGCCCCCGACACCACGTCGCGCCAGGCGGTGATTTGCCCGTTCGGCTCGTACTCGAGCGAGTCCGGTGTGAACGCGACGACGTCCCCTTGCTCGACCACGTTCGGGAAAGCGCCTGCGTCCCCCGGGAGGCCCGCATCTCCACCGTCTCCCCCGTCGGGCGTGACCGGCGCGCCGTCGGGAAGCACGGCAGAATCGGGCGAAGGGCCCGCTTCCGGCGCCCCGGCGTCCCCCTCGAAGACTTCGCGCGACTCGATCCCGAGGAGGAGCTGACACCCCCCGAGAACGAACAGCGCGGCGACGAACAACCCCCTCGACATCACGCCGTCCTATAGCCGAGCTCTGCCGAAAGGCGAGGCGCGATCCCGCGTATTTTGCTAGCGCCGGCCAAGTGAGGGACGCGCGCAAGTCGAATCGCGGGGTTACACGCCACGCGCCGCGCGAGTCGTCCCCCGAGACCGTTTTGGTCCTCTCGGGCGCGCCCGGCGCGCGCCCCATGGTGGGCGTGACGATACCCCGAGTTTCCCGGCCTTTTTCGAGCGGGTGGCTTGGCACCGACGTTGCGATGGGCCTTCGCACCGCGAAAGGACTCTCTCATGCGCATCGCTTCTTCGCTCCTCGTCTCGCTCGCCGCCGTCACCGTGCTCGCCGCCACCGTGGCGCCGTCCGCCAACGCCCAAACGGGGGGCGCGTGCTCTCCCGCCGCGCCGCGAGGCTACGTGCGCGCGCAGGTCGAGAGCGCCGACGGCACGGGCAACGCGACCCTGCGCTTCGGGGCCGAGGTGACCGGGCGCCTGAAGCCGAAGGCCGGCGACGCCGTCTACCTCGCGACCTGCAACGGCTTCCGCGCCCCTGGGCGAGGCTCGCAGACCGAGATCCGACAGGTGAGCGGCGCGACGGCCAAGGTCGTCTTCGGGCTTCCGGCCGCTCAAATCGTCGGCAAGTACGTCTTCGTCGACACGGGGTACGACTCGGAGCCCCCGCTCTTCGAGGGAGAGGTGCGGCCCCCGAGCGGCTACGTGCAAGCCAGCATCACGGACATCCAAGTCAAGAACGGGAAGACCCAGATCGCCGTCGGTGCATCCTACACGGATGGAGTCTTCCCTGGAGCGAAGGGCTACATCGTCAACGAGAAGGGGCAACCCGTCGCCGGCGGCGCCTTCGTGATCGAGCGCCTCGGCAGCGAGCACGTCACCGTCGCGATGGTCGACGCCGGCCGCGACGTGGTCATCTCGAACCAGCAGGTGTTCGTCGAGCGGTCGATGCGCCGCTGCCAGGCCCCGGATCCCGTGCCTCCGCCCGCCGCCGAGCTCGCGAAGACCGTGCAGGGAGGCCCGGCGCCCGCGGGTTGGACCCTCGTCGACGTGCCGACGACCCGCTCCTCGTGGCCCCAGGTGACGCTCCCCGTGGGCAGCGACCAGGGCGTCGTCCCTCCCGCGAAGGTGTGGTTCATCGTCGGGAGGACGGGCTTCGGCGCCCCGCTCCCGATCGTGCCCGCCGCGTCGAACGTCGAGTCGATCCGCGCGAGCTCGTCGGTCGTGACGGCGCCCGACAACCTGCGCAGCGCGCCCTTCCGCGTCCTCGTCCAGACCACGAAGTGCCGCTGAGCGCTGGCGGGGGGGCGACGTCACCGGCACGCGCGCGGGGCGTACGGGTCTTCAGGTCCGCGCGACGACGACCCCGCGCTCCGCGAGCGCCTTCGCGAGCTTCGGGGGGAGCGTGACCGCCTCGGGGAGCGTCAGCTTCTCGAGGCTCGTCAGCTTGGCAAGCGCGTCGAGCTTCTTCGGGACGTTCCGACCGAGCACGAGCTCGCGGAGGGCGGGGAGCGACGCGAGCGGCGCGAGGTCCGGGGCCTTCTTCGAGTCGAACGTGACGCTCTCCAGGTCGAGGCGCGCGAGCTCCGAGAGGCGCTCGATCTCGCGCAGCGACGTGACGGCCATGTAGTCGTCCTCTCCCCCCGTCTCGACGCCGACGAGCTGCTCGAACGTCGCCTCGAACGAGAGGTCGCGTCCGAGGACCGTGACCTTCGCGAGCTGGCTCTCGCGGATACGGAGCTTCTTGAGCGCCTTGACGGCCCTCGCGATGTGCTCGTGCTCGTCGTTCCCTTCGCCGACCTCGGCATGCGCACGGAGCGCGGCGTGGAGCTCCTCGAGCGAGATCGCGTCGAGCGCGAAGAGGGCCGACACGACGGCATAGTGGAGGCCCGCGTCCGAAAAAACGAACGTGGCCTCCGCCGAGGCCGTAGCGGCGAGTACCGGCTTGGGCACGGGCTTGGGCGCGCGTGACGCCGGCAGCTTGAGCCCCTTCGGCAGCCCCTTCGGTTTGTTGGAGAAGAGAGAGGCCAGGTACGGCGCGTGCTCGTCGCGTGGCACCTTGCGGAACGTCACGGTGGGCTTCGCGCCGTAGGCGTTTCCGAACGTTCCGCCGAGCTTGAGCGGCGGAAAGATGCCCCACATCTCCCCCACCCCGAGCGGCTCTTTCTCGAGGCCTCGACCCTCGAGCTCCGGGTACCAGGTGAACACGTCCATGAAGAGCAACGTAAAGGCGATGTACGGCTCCGCCTCCGTGACGCTCCCTGTGTGCGGATCGAGCGCGAAGATCGCGTCGCGCGTCGCGAACACGAGGAGCCCGAGCGAGCTCGTCATGAAGAGGTGCGCCTTCGCGGGGTCGATGCCCCAGGCCTCGAGGAGGTGGGGGCTCTCCCCCGGGAGCTGCGTCGTGAGAAACGCCCTCGTCGTCCTCCCCACGCGGGAGAGGAGCGCGACGACCTGCTCCGGGACCTCGCCGGCGAGCTTCGCGAGCTCACCTTCGGTGAAGGGGCGCTCGGTCACCATCGGGTGAGCTTCGAGGAAGGAGTCGACGTGCTGCATGGAGCTCGGTTCGTTCATGGTCGCCTCGAGGATAAGGCGGCGCCCTCCGGCGAACGACCTCCCGCGCGGAGGCATACGCGAGGAGGTGCCCGCCCCTCCCCCCGCCGCTGCCAACGCGGGCCTCCCTGGTTGCGTCGCTCTCCGATCTGGGCTCGACCGGCCTGACGCTCGACCGCGGCGGCCAAACCTACCGAACGGCCCACGCGCTCAGGCACGTCGCGCGAGAGGTCACCGAGGGACACGCTCGAGCGCGGGGAGGCTCGGCGCCGCGCCCGGCCTCGATCCCAGCGCCTGCTGCGCGGTACGACCACGACGCGCGGACGTCACGCCTCCGCGCGAGCGGCCGCGGCGCTGCGTGCCCTTCGCCGGCGCGTGCGCTCGTAGCCGCTCGTGACCTCGCGCACGATCGAGGGATGCGCCCTGTACGCGTAGCGAAATACCTTGCGGGCCGTCGAGACGCGCCGGAGAAGGAGCGAGATGTACGCGTCGCGGGTCTGCGCCGCGATCTTGCTGGAGGCGTCGTGACGGACGTGGCGAACGCGGAGGGCGTCCGCGAGGCGCACCGCTTCGTCTACGGTCGCCGGCTCGAGCCCGGGGATCGCGGCGAACGCGTCCGCGTAGTCTCGCGCGTAGAGGGCGAACGCGGCGATCGCGTCGGCGAGCATCGCGTGCGCGCGCGGGTCGGCTTCGTGCGACCGCTCGAGGAGGGTGAGCCTGTGCTCCTTCTCGGCGCGGACGCCATCGTCGTCTTCGAGGTCGGCGTCGAACCGAGCGGCGGCGCGGAGCTCGCGGTACACGAACGAGGCACGTTCGACCACGGACGCGTCGGCCCGCACCACGAGCGCGCGCGCCGCGTCCCGCGAAGACTGAACCCGATCGATGAGGTGGAGGATCTCGGCGATCGTCGCTTCGGGCAACCTCCGAGAGAACGCCGAGAGGCTCGGCCAGCGCGCGGGGTTCGGCGAACGCCAGTACTTCGCCAAGGTCACGGCCACCCCGAAGGCCTCCGAGAGGTAGAGCGCGAGGGGCACACCGAGGTCGGCCGGCGTCAAGGTGACGCGAGCCTCTTCGGCCTCGGCGTCGACACGCGACACGAGCTCGGACGTGATGCGCTCGCGCAATCGTGTGACGTCCACGGCCTCGGCCGGGGGCAGCTCCCCGCCCGTGTCGAGGCTCGTCGGGATCTCGTTCTTCTTCGGCCTGACGGGACGCGCCTTTGGCTTCGTTGGGGTCGTCTTCATGGTCGTTCTCGCGGGCAGTGGCCAGCGTCCGCTCGCTGGCAAGGGGACGTCGGCGCCCATGGGCTTGGCGTTGCCATCTTTCTTTCGACCCTGGAGAACTTGGCAGAAAGACCATTCCTTTCATACACTTGCAGCAAGTGTCCCGGGAGCCCTAGGGGCTGTCCCGGGAACGCGGGGGGCTGTCCCGGGAGCCCTAGGGGCTGTCCCGGGAACGCGGGGGGCTGTCCCGGAAGCTCGGGGGGCTGTCCCGGGAGCTACGACGCCACGAGAGTAGGAGGTCTCTCTATGTCCCGGGGACGGCCTCGGAGGCGCCATCTCGACTGAGGCGAGCCCCGCGTGGCCTACTGCACCTTTCGACCTCGCCGCTTCGCCGTGCGGCGGTTCACCTCGGCCGCCGCGGCCCTCACCATGCGCTCGCGCCCCTGCGCGACGATCGTTCGCGCGTCTCCCCGCACGAGGACGAGCGAATGGAACGCCGAGTCGTCGATGCTGTCGGTCTCGGCCTTGTCGAACGAGGAGAGCGCGATCTCCTCGGGCACGCTCGGCCCGAGCCGAGGCGCGAAGATCCGAAGGACGCCCGCCGCACGGTCGACCTCGATCCGCGTCCTACGGCCGAGGCCGATCATCAACGCCGCGAAGCCGGCGGACACCAGCGCGGACACCCACGCCCCCGCCGTCGACGTGCGCGAGGCCTCCCACGAGAGCGCCTGACCGTCGTTTACGAAGGCGTTGGCTTCTCCTTCGGCTCGCCGCGCGAAGGCCGTGTTCACACCTCGATGGAGCTGCCCATGGGGAACGACGAGCCGGACGTCGTCGCCGTCGTCGCTGGGGTACGACACGTACCGAACGTCGCCCCGCCGGAGCGTGAAGTGGACCGGGGCGTCGGTGGGGACCAGGCTGCGATCGAAGGCCTCGCACGTCGGCTCGGCCCCCGGCGCGGACCGCACGCAGCGCACCGTCGAGGTGCCGTACGAGAACGATGCGACGAGGACCGCGAGCCCAGTCACGACGGCGCACGAGAGCGCGACCTCGGGCCACGTGTACCGGGTCACGTAGAACGGCCGCGGGGGCGCAGGCGCGGGCGCGGGCGGTTCGGGAGGCCTCGGAGCAGGAGCTCGATACGCCATGGGAGTGCGACGCCGACGTTCGGCGCGGACGTGCGACGCCCGCGCGAGTCAGCGATCGTCCTCCGCGACGACGACGAGGGCGTCTCCGGGGCCGATGGTCACGAGCTCGTCCTTCGGGGGGACGAGGCTCACGCCGAAGTTCTTCGATGGGTTCGCCTCGTGGAGGCCGAGCTTGAAGCCGATGCACACCTCGCCGTTCCGTTTCTGCGCGAGGCGCATGAGATCCGCGTAGCGGACCTCCGCGGGCAAGACATCGAAGTAGAGCGAGGCCGGCTTCACGTAGATCTCGGAGCCCTCCTCACGGAAGAGATCGTCGTAGACGGCCTTCATGCGCGGCTCCTGGGAGAGCTGCGCGAACACCATGGAGACGAGCCGCTCGGAGATGATGAAGTCGTCCACGCCGGCCCGCGCGATGAGGTCCTGGTTCTCGGAGTCGAGGACCTCGGTGATGATCTTCGTCCGGACGGGTGCCCCGGCGGCGTGGTCGCGGCGTAGGCGCCGGAGGTGCAAGAGCACCATGAGGCTCTCGGAGTCGATGCGCTCCGCGCCGTGCTCGCTCGAGGGGTCACGGCGTAGCACGAGGACCGTGTCGTACGAGAACGGGCGCACCGACGCGAGCGCGTCACGGTCGAGCGGGTTCACGTCGAGCACGTCGACCGAGATCCGAGCCTCGGAGAGCTCGGCACGGGCCGCGTCGACCTCGGTGCGGGCGGTCGTGACGTCGCCATGAAGGAGCACGTCGACCCGGGAGCCCTCGAGCACGTACTCCGCGTACTCCCGCACGACGGTCGGCGCCTTGGGGCTCCAGCCGACGACGAGCATGCGCTCTTGCCTGCGCTCGACGCGGCGCTGCGTGGGGACCCCCTCCTGCGGGACCACGACGGGCGCCTTCGCCATGTCGATCGACGAGTCGTCTTGGGCCACGATCACGATCTCGTCGTCGGGCATGAGCGGAGTCTCCGGAGGGGGGCGCATCGTCAGGCGGCCGTCGGCGTGGCGCACGCCGATGGGCACGCCGTCCTTGAAGCGGAACTGGAGCTCTCCGAAGGAGACTCCTCCCCAGTCGGACTTGTGGAAGTAGATCTCGCAGCCGTCGAACGAGAGCAGCTCCGAGTAGACGACCGCGAGGCCGCTCGTTCGGGACGTCTGCACCATGATCTTCGCGAGCATCTCCTCGGCGTCCACGACCACGACGCGCCCGGGGGCGACGTCCTCGACGAGCTGGCGGTTTTTCCCGTCGAACACCTCGGCGACGATGCTCACCTCATGGTCGTGTGGCACGGACGAGGCGAGGGCGAGCACGGTCTTCACGACGTGCGCGTCGCTCGCGAGCTTCTCGTCCTCGGAGGCCGCGGCGTCGCACGTCGCCAGCACGATCGCCGACCGCGCCGACGGGGCGTTCACGTGCCGCAGGCTCGCGAGCGAGGCCGTGGACCCGCTCCGCGTCACGACACGGGTAGTGCGCCGATTGGTGAACTGCGTGCGGAGGTGCTCGTCCATCGCCTCTTTCTCGGCGGGAGACAGCACGACGACGACGGCGTCCGACTCGCTCTCGTTCGCGATCGCGAGCTCGTTCAAGATCTCGATGACGCGCGATCCCCAGCCGAGCACGAGCGTGTGCCCTCCCTCGATGACGCGGCTGTGCCCCTTCTTGAGGTGCGCGATCGCGTCGTTCAGCGCGGTGTTGATGAACGCGATGAGCGACGAGAAGATGATGACCCCCGTGAAGCCAGACGCGATCGCGGCGATCTTGTAGGTCGCCGCGGTCTCGTTGTCTTGGCTCATGTTGCCAGGGTCCGTGAGCTGCAAGAACGTGATCCACGCGTGCCGGCGGACGGCCGTGTCGTCCGACACGACGAGCCCGAGGAGGCCGCGGAGGAGCACGAGGCCGCCTATCGCGACGAGGAACGAGATCACGAGCGACACGAAGAGAGCGCCGCTCCCCCCCGCCAGGAAGTTGTCGACTCGGTACCGCAGGCGTTCGCGCAACGTGGACGCAGAAGACACGGTCATGGATGGCTCCTCATCGTGCACCCGACCATAAACTACGGCGAAGCCCGCGCGAGGCGCGAAAGGGCGCCCATCGCGTATGGATCACGTGTGGCGTTTCGCCACAGGTCGCGCCCGCAGCGGGGTTCGTCGGGTGCCACCACGAGAGAGGGGGCGCGACAGTCGCAACGCGATCGACGGTGCGCCCCCGCTACTCGGAAGGGCACGGCGGCATCGCGCCGATCCACCGCTCGAAGAGCCGGACGGCCGCGTCGTCGACCACGCGTCGCCCCAGCGGGGGCATGCGGATGTCTCCCGTGTCGGCGACCCGGCGGACCAGCACCGACGACTCGGGCTTACCCGGGATCACGAGCTCTGGCGCATCCGGGAAGTGCGTCGCGTACGCCGTGCGGCAGAGGAGGCCCATCTCCTCGAGTGAGGCCGAGGCTCGGAAGTCGAAGCCGCGCGTCCTGTGGCAGTGCGCGCAGTTGCCTTGGATGTACGAGCGCGCGCGCGTGTCGAGGTCGGCGCGCTCGTCGTACGGGTTCACGAGCTTCGGCCACGCCGGCGCTTCGGGGACCGCGTGGACGAGCCCGCCCTTCGCCCACGCCTCGAGGATGGGTGTGCCCGCGCCGTCGCGGTGAGGCTCGAGCTGGGAGGCCTGGAACCCGAGCACGCGCCCGGCCGTCGGGTTGTGGCAGGTGGCGCACGCCGAGCGCGCGGGGAAGTCCCACACGCGGCCGGCGGCGAGGGGCGCGGAAGCGCCGTCCGGGAGGAGAGAGGCGTCCGTGCCGTCGGCGTTCCAGGCGAACGAGTAGCCGAGCCACCCACGCGCGGCGTCGTTCACCATCATGCGCGTCTCGACCTTGTGAGGCCCGTCCGAGAACTCCTTCAGGAGCATCGTGCCCGGTGGGAAGTCGAACGTGCCGTCCCCGTGGAGGGAGAGCTTCTCGCCGTCCGGGACCGAGATCCACCGGCGCTTCGCGAGGCCGTCCGAGTAGAGCGGCGCGACCACGCCGTACGGGACGAGGCGCGGGTCCATCTCCCCGTCGCGGAGGCAGCCGAGGCTCGCGAGCGTCGCGGCCTCTTCGGGCGTGTCGTCGCCCGGGTCGAGCCTGAAGATCTTGCCGGTCGCGTAGTCGATGACCGAGAGCTCGCCGTCGACGTCCTCCGCGAAGCCCGCGAGGAACATGCCGGTGTCGACCACGTCCTCGCCGACGCTCGGTCGCGTCACGCCCCCCGTGGGGATCGTCCAGATTCGCCCGCTGACGAAGTCGCCATAGACGTACTTCCCGTCGAACCTCGGGACGTTCTTCCCGCGGTACTCGTACCCGCCCACGACGGCCTGGCCTTCGACGTGCGAGTACTCGACCACGGGGTGGGTCCCGTCGTCCGGGCACGTCGCGGCGAAGGCACAGTGGGTGCCCTCGCGGTCGGGCCAGCCGTAGTGCTTGCCCCGCTCGACGGCGTCGATCTCCTCCCAACGAAAGTGACCGACGTCCGCGACCCAGAGCCTGCCCGTCGGGCCGAACGACATGGTCCACGGGTTGCGGAAGCCCGTCGCGTAGACCTCGGCCCTGCCCGAGAGCACGAACGGGTTGTCCGCGTAAAGGCCGTACGGGCGCTCCCCTCCGAGCACGTCGATGCGGAGGATCTTCCCGAAGAGCGTGTTCGGGTTCGGAGCTCCGCGGCGGGGATCCCCGAACGCGCCATCTCCCGTCGAGACGTAGAGCGCGCGGTCCGGGCCGAACGCGAGCGCGCCACCGTGGTGCCAGGCGTCGGTCCTGTCGATCGTGAGCACGGGCTCGACCACCACGTTGGGCAGCTCACCGCCGCCGACGTCCCGCAAGCGGCTCACGACGAAGCGGAACTTCACGCCCTCGGGGGCCTCGCGCGCGGCGGTCGTGTACGAGACGAAGATCTCGCCGGTCTTCGCGTAGTCCGGGGAGATGGCGAGCCCGAGCAGCCCGCCCTCTTCGTCCACCTCGCGCGCGAGCGACGCGAGATCGGCCCACTCCTCCGTGTCGCCGTCGTCGCGCACCCGGAGCACCCGCCCCCCCTTCTCCAGCACGAAGAACGGCGCACCCTCGAGCGGGCGCGCGAGCCGCGTGGGCTGGGCGAAGGCGCGCCCCCCGAACATCGGCGTGAGGCGCACCTTGGCGGGCGCGCGCGGGGGTCGGCAAGGCGAGCGTGGCTCCCGAACGAAGGCGGACGCCGGAGATCCCGCGTCATCCTCGGGGGTGGCGCAGTGGACGAGTGGTAAGAGTAGGAGAGCGGCGGACGCGCGCCCCCACGCGCGTCGTGAAGAAAGGGGCATGGGCAAAGCTACGTGAGGGGGACGGCGAAGAATCGATCACACGGATCGACGAAATTTGTCTGCCGTACCTCACCTCACTGTCAAGTCCTCAGCTCGACGACCTTCGCCGCGTCCCCTCGGGAGGACGCCTCGGGGCGTTTCGACGATCCTGACGTGGCCCCCCCCGACCTCTGCGGTCGCGCGCTTACCGCCTCACGCCGAGGCGCGGTACAAGAACGAGCCGCCGAGCCCGACCTCACGCGTGCCCGTGGTCTTCAGGTCGCTGGGCCTCATGTCGACGATGCTCGGGTAATCGTAGCGAGCCTGGTATTGTAGGAAGCTGACGAGCAGCGAACGAGGCGCGCTCGCGCGGTTGAAAAAGAAGGAGATCTTCAACGACGACGGCACTCCCGGCAGCGAGATGCGATCGAGCACGACGGCGGATGCCCCCGAAGAGATGATCTCGGTGCGAGAGATCGCGACGAAGCCACCTGGGTACGTGCGCGTCTCGAGCCGCGCGTAGTCGCGCCCGTTCGCACCCTTCGCACGTGTCGCGTAGAAGTACGTGAAGCTCGGCACGAAGATCTGGCCCGAGAAGGCGAGCTTGTACCCGCCCATCGGCGGCGGGTTTCTCTCGAACTTCACACCGAGCCCGGGGCTCTGCGCACCCGCCGGGATGCGCGAGTTGAGCGGATGGTTGGGCGGGGCCACGAGCGGGGCCGCCCCGAACGCCGCGCGGTCCTCGTCCGTCAGCGCGTCCTCCGCGGAGGCACGCCCGGAGATCCCGAGCACTCCGAGCCCCGCGAGCCCACCCAAGAACCCTCTCCGTGACGTCTCGTTCATCGCGTTCTCCTCCTGGGCCGTCCGAGGCCCGTGCGCTATCGACGAAGCGCCGCGACCGGCATTCGCTCCGCAGATCAAACTCCGCGGTGGTAGCACGTGTCGCGCCAGGCTCTTCGATGCGTTGGCCGGGAGTGTGCGTCGCGAGCTTCGGGCGCACGCCAAGGCCTCGTGCGCCCGCCGTTGCCCTCGATCTCGCTGCTGAGCGCGAGCGGTTGCCGCGAGCCTGAGCTGGGAATGAAGCTGACGACGACCTGCCGTCAACCTCTGAGCTCGGCGTCGGCATTTCGGGGTGAGGCCCGAGTGTGGCGAAGCGCCACAGTGAGGCATTCATCCACACTGCGTGGCTGGCCTAGGAGCGTGCCCCCGTGACCCATCGCTTGGGACCTCGGGAGCCGCACCGTACCCATCACCGAGCGGCGTTCCTTCTCCGAGCCCGCTCGACTGCCCCGTACACCTCGAGCGCGAGCGGGGAGAGCAGCGCGAGCAGCAGGAGCTTGAGCCAATGGTCCGCGGAGACGAACGAGAGCCGCAGCACGCTCGAGAGCCCCGGGATGAACGCCGCGCCCAGGTGGAGCACGAACGCCACGATCGCGCCCCCGAGGAGGAGCGGGTTCCGCCGCGGATCGAGCGCGAAGAGGCTCCGCTCTTCGGTTCGGGCGGCCCCGACCTGAGCGTTCTCGAACAGCACGAGCCCGAGCAGGAGCACGCTCCGCGCTTCGTCGACGGGGAGCCCCGAGGCGAGGGCGTCCCGGAACAGCCACGTCGCCGAGAGCCCGCCCACGACGGCCGTGATGAGCACGCGCGCGATCATCCGTCGCTCGAAGATGGGCTCCTTCGGGGGGCGCGGCGGCCTCGCGAGCTCCCCCCCCTCGGCAGGCTCGAAGGCCAGCGCGACGTCCTGGATGCCGTTCGTCACGAGGTTCAGCCACAAGAGCTGCGCCGGGAGGAGCGGCGGTGGGAGGCCGAGGCCGACGGAGACGAGGAACGTCACCACCTCCGTGGCGCCGGTGGAGACGAGGAGGAAGACCACCTTCCGGACGTTGGCGTACGCCACGCGCCCCTCCTCGATCCCGGCCACGATCGAGGCGAAGTCGTCGTCCGTGACGACGAGGGAGGAGGCCTCTCGCGCGACGTCCGTCCCACGCTTCGCCATGGCGACCCCGACGTGGGCGGCGCGCAGCGCGGGCGCGTCGTTCGCGCCGTCCCCGGTGACGGCCACGAAGTGCCCTGCCCGCGTGAGCGCCTCGACGACCAGGAGCTTCTGCCGCGGCTCGACCCGCGCGAAGACCCGCGATCGCGCGACCAAAGCGTCGAACGTGGCCTGCCCGCTCCGCTCGGCGTCCGCGAGCCCCTTCCCCGTGACGACCTGCTCCATCGAGCTCGCCATGCCGAGCTGGCGAGCGATCGCGAAGGCCGTCACCGGATGGTCTCCGGTCACCATCGCCACCTCGACCCCTGCCTTCCGGCACGCCGCGACGGCGGGCTTCGCCTCGGGTCGGAGCGGGTCCACCAGCGCGACGAGGCCGAGGAACGTGAGCCCGGTGAGCTCGCTCGGCCCCCACGGGCCCTCAGAGGACACGGGCCCACGCGCGACCCCAAGGACGCGGAACCCGTCCTCCGCGAGCGCCGCGGCGACACGCTCGATCGCCACGGCGTCGAGAGGCACCTCACCCTCGCGGGTCTGCATCGTCGCGCACATCCGGAGGAGGCGCTCGAATGCGCCCTTCACGTGCGCGAGGACGGCGCCGTGCGCCTCGTGCATCGACGCCGCGAAGCGCGTCTCCGCCTCGAACGGGATCGTGCCTCTCCGCGGGTGGGTGGCCTCGAGCCCCGCGCGACGCACGTCGACCTTGTGGGAGAGCGAGAGCAGCGCGACGTCGACGGCGTCGCCGTGGGCCGCCCAGGTGTCGCCCTTCCGTACGAGGGAGCCCTCGCTCGCGAGCACCGCCGTCTCGACGAGGGCTCGGACCTGCGGCTCGAGCCCGGCGATGTCGGCGGGATACACGACGTGCCCCTCATGGTCTGCCGTGGTCTCGACGGCGAGCGGCTCGGCCCCCGGGACGGCCACCTTGGCGACCGTGAGCTCGTTCTTCGTGAGGGTGCCGGTCTTGTCGGACGCGATGAAGGTGCACGATCCGAGCGCCTCGACGGCCACGAGCTTGCGCACGATCACGTTCCGCTTGCTCATCCTGCGGGTCGCGATCGAGAGCGCGACGGTGAGCGCGACGGGCAAGCCCTCCGGGATGGCCGAGACCGCGAGCGCCACGCACACGAGGAAGACCTCGGCGAGCGGCATCCCACGCCACGCTCCGACCAGCCCGACGAGCGTCACCGAGAGCACGACGGCCACGGCGACCTTTCGCGCGAACCTGTCGAGGCGTTGGAGCAGGGGCGGCTTCGGCTCGCGGCTCGTCGCCATGGACGACGCGATCTTCCCGACCTGCGTGTCGAGGCCCGTCGCCACGACGACGCCGAGCCCACGGCCGCGCACCACCATGGAGCCCGAGTGCGCGACGCCGACGCGATCCCCCAGCGCGGCGTCGGCCGTGGCCACACGCTCCGCGTCCTTCTCGGCCGGCTCGGACTCGCCCGTGAGCAGAGACTCGTCGATGGCGAGCCCCGAGGTCGAAAGGAGGCGCAGGTCGGCAGGCACCTTCGCGCCCGACTCGAGGAGGACGAGATCTCCGAGCACGAGGGTGGCCGCGTCGACGTCGATCTCCTCCCCCGCGCGCACCACGCTCGACCGCGCGGGTACGAGCGCACGGAGCGCGTCGGCGCTCTTCGCGGCGCCACGCTCTTGGACGGTCCCGATGAGCGCGTTCACGAGGAGGACCGTGACGATGAACGCAGCATCCGCCGTGTAGCGCAGCGCGAAGGCCACGACGGCGGCGACCACGAGCAGCGCGATGAGCGGGCTCCCGAACTGGGCGGCGAAGATGCTCGCCAGCGAGCGGCTGGGAGGCGGAGGGAGACTATTTGGGCCGAGCGCGGTGAGGCGGGTCGCGGCCTCGACGGCGGAGAGTCCGGCCTCGCTCGAGCCGAGCGCAGCGAGGGCCTCACGGGAGGCCTTGGCGTGCGCGTCGTCGAGACACTTCATCGGTCTGGCCTCCCCGCGCGTCGCGCTCGTAAACGGTACCCGAAGCCGCGCACGGTCTCGAGGAGATCCTCGTCGTCCCCGAGGCGGCATCGGAGGCGATGGATCGCCACGTTGACCTCTCGAACGCGCGCGCGGTCGCTGCGTGCCTCGTCTTGCTCCCACAAGAGCGCCCCGAGCTCGCGCGCGGGGAGGGGCTGACCTCGCCGACGCGCGAGCGCCGCGAAGAGCTCGATCTCACGCGGCGTCAAGGGTCCGAGCTCCCGCCCGGCGTAGGTCACGCTCTTGGAGCGCACGTCGACCTCGAAGCCGTCGTAGCGCACTACCTCCACGCTCGAGCACCTTCGACCGACGGCCCACACCCGGGCCGCGATCTCGACGTGCGAGACGGCCCCGCGGACGACGTCGTCGACGTCTCCTCGGAGCGCAGCAGCGAGGTCTTCGTTCGAGAGCGCCTCCGCGAGAAGGATCACGCCGCCCCTGTAGCCCGAGCTGCGAAGCCGCGAGGCGACCGCGCGGCCCACGGCGTCGACGAGCTCGTCACGGAGGACGATCACGTCCTCGTCCAGCTCCCCTGGCTCCAGGAGCTCCGCAGGCCGCGTCGTCCATCGGGCCGCGTGCCCGTCATGGGCGGAGAGATACCCCGCGAGAGCGCTGGCTCGGGCGCCGTCGGAGTCGACGAGCAGGACCTTCACGCGCCCGCGTTAGCAAACCCCAAGCCACGTCGTGGGCGAGGGGTCGTTCGACCGCGAAGCCCGTCCGCGGTGGGACGCGACCGTGGCGAAGTGCAACGGTGAGGCGTTTCTCGACACGGAGCGCGAGGACACTCGCCGATCCCTCGACGACGAGCGCGCCTCGAAAAGAACGTCGCGCCCGGCGGGGCGCCTCGACGCCCATGAGGTGTCGGAGTACCGTCCGCCTCGTACTTTGACCGCTCCTCCATCCCCGCCCCCGAGTGAGCCTCGGCTCGCGCCGCCGTCCACGTCGAGGATACCGACGCCCCCGCCTTCGGTGAGGTTGATGGTCGAGGAGCGTACGGCCCGAGCGTCGCGCCTCTCCGACAAAGTGCGCCGCGCCCTCCTCCGCGCGCTCCCCAGCGAGGCGCAGCGCCTCTTCGCGCTCACGCTCCTCGTCGGCGTCGTGTGCGGCGTCGTCGCCGTGGCATTCCACCTCGCCATTCACCTGGCCGAGCACCTGCTCATCGAGCGCGCCTACGCCGCACCGGGCCTCCTCTCCGACGTGCTCGTCGTGGCCCTCCCCACCGTAGGCGGGCTCGTGGTCGGGGCGTGCCTGACGTGGCTCGTGCCCGGCGCGCGCGGCTCGGGCATCCCGCAGGTGAAGCAGGCGTTCGCCGAGCCGGGAGGCCGCGTCCGCCTCCGCGACGCCGTAGGGAAGTTCTTCCTGGGCGCCGCGCAGATCGGCTCGGGAGCTTCCCTCGGGCGCGAGGGCCCCACCGTTCAGATCTGCGCCGGAGCGAGCAGCGCGCTCGCGCGGGCGGCGCGCCTGTCTCCACTCGGAGCCAAGCGCCTCATGCCCGTCGGGGTCGCGGCGGGCATCGCGGCGGCCTTCAACGCGCCCATCGCCGCAGTGACTTTCACGATCGAAGAAATCGTCGGCAAGCTCGATCAAGCCGTGCTGTCCGGGGTCGTCGTCGCCGCCGCGCTCGCGGCCGTCATCGAGCGGAGCGTGCTCGGCACCCACCCCGTGATCGAGGTGAAGAAGCCCTATGGCCTCGATCATCCCTCGTCGCTCCTCTTCTATGCGCTCCTCGGGGTGGCGGCCGCGCTCGTCTCGGTCCTCTTCACGGACGCCCTCCTCGGCGTGCGCGCCGCGTTTCGTCGGTTCCGCCGTGTCCCTCCGTGGGCTCACCCGGGCCTCGGAGGTCTCGCGACCGGCCTGCTCGCGGTCGGGGTGCTCCGTGGTCTCGGAGAGAGAGGGGTGACGGGCGGAGGGTACGAGACCCTCGGCCTCGCGCTCGCGGGAAAGCTCTCGCTCGCAGCGCTCGCGGTGCTCTGCTTCGTCAAGATGTCCGCCACCGTGCTCTCGTACTCCAGCGGAGGCGCGGGGGGTATCTTCGCGCCCTCGCTTTTCGTCGGAGCGATGCTGGGTGGTGTGCTCGGGTATGCCGACATGGTGGCGTTCGGGCACGACGAGGCCTCGCTCGGCGCCTTTGCGCTGGTGGGCATGGGCGCGGTCTTCGCCGGAGTCGTGCGCGCCCCGATCACCTCGGTGCTCATCATCTTCGAGATGACTGGCGACTACGGCCTCGTCTTGCCCTTGATGGTCGCGAACACCGCTTCGTACGTGCTGGCGCGCAAGGCGCGTCCGAAGTCGATCTACGAGGCACTCCTCGCCCAAGACGGAGTCACCCTCCCCGAGGCCGAGCCCGGACCGCGTGAGCCCACGATCGTCACCGGCGTCCTCCGCGTGGGCGAGGCCGCGAGCGAGGCGGTCGTCGTCCCGGCCCACGCGTCCGTCACCGAGGCGCTGTCCCTCGTGGCGAGCTCTCCGGCGCTCTGTTTTCCCGTCGTCCGCCCGAACGGCACGTGCCTCGGCATCGTCCGCGCGAGCGTCCTCCGGGCGGCGTCGTCCGGTTCGGCAGGGCTCCGCGTCGACGCGCTCGTGCAAGGGGCGCCAGTCCTCCGCGACGACGAAGTGCTCGCAGCGGGCGCCTCAGGGCTCGTACGGAGCGGTGTCGGGGTCGCGTTGATCGTCGACGCCGACGAGCGGCTCACCGGCGTGCTACGCCCCGAGGACGTCCTTCGGGCGCTCGCGGCCCACGGCGACATTCACTGAGCGCACTCACTTCTTCGTTTTCGTTATGAAACTTCGAGCGGCCGAAGCGAGTGACGATTGGCCTCTACGCTGACGACATAGGCTGTCCGTCGGCACGGAGGGCGGGCCACCCCTCGGGCCCCCCGACACGGGCACTGCGCCAGCGGCGAGCCGCGAAGTAGAGTCCCGTCCTCACCCACCGGTGCGCGAGGCGAGGGAGATGTCCACCCGGCGGTCGTGAGCCCACGAAGCTTCGTCCGTCCCCACGGCATCACTCTCGCCGCGCGACCGAACATCGAGCCGCGCATCTGCCACCCCCCGTTCGTGGAGGTACTCGGCGACAGCCGTGGCGCGGGCGCGCGCGAGGGCGTCGTTGTACTCCTCCGTGCCGCGAGGATCGGCGTGGCCGACGAGAGAGAGAGCGGCCCGTGCGAGCGGTCCACCGCGCAGGCAAGACGCGAGACCATCGAGCACCCGCTGTCCGCGTGGACGCAACGCGGCCGAGTCGTAGTCGAAGTGAGGGCCGTCGGCGGAGATGACGATGCCGCACTTCGCGAGCAGGTCGTCCGAGAGCATGATCGAATCCCCGGATGGACGGGGCGACCGCGCCCCTTGGGACTCCGGAGCCAGTGTGACGATCGGGTCCGGAGAGAGGGGCGGAAGGGCGGGCTTTTCGTGGCAGGCCGAAAGCGCAGGCGCAGCGAGAGCGGCCGCGGCGAGGAGGAGAGAGCTGCGAATCGTACGGGAGACCATGGTTTTCCTTTCGTTTTGGTACCGAGCGGGAGCGCGCGCTCGTGCGCGTGGGTCCGAAGGCGTGACGGGCCGACGGCGGGGTGGCCTACGACGGCCTGCGCCGAGCAGAGAACGCCTCGGGCACGACGAGAACCGAGCGAGCCGCCCCGTCAGCGACCTCGCGCAACGTCCGCCCGAGCCTCGATTTCGCGCCCAACACCAAGACATCCGACTCGCGTGCCCGAGCGAGCTCGAGCACCGCTGCGGCCGTCGACTCGCGAGACGTGACCGTAGCGTCCTCGACGACCGACGCGCTCCGAACGATGCGCTCGAGCTTGGAGAGCGGCCCAAGAGTGAGCTGCCGGGTGAGCTCGCGCGGCAACGCGAGCGGTAGGTTGGCGGTACCGAACGGAACGTTGTGCACGAGAGATACCGTTCGACCGACACGACGAGCGAAGTCCGCCGCCGCGCGAACGACAGGGATGGTTTCGTCCTCGAGGTCGGTCGCCGCCAAGACATCGCCGTCGCGTGTCGGGCTCGCCAACATCACGGGACGGGTCGCCCGCTGGATGAGCTCCTCGACCTTCTTCCCCGGCGCCGGAGACGAGTGCGAAGCACGCCCGCCGACGACGACGAGGTCGGCGTCCACCGCGCGAGCCACGGCGTTCACTTTGGCGGGGACGCGACCGTAGCGTAGGTGGATCCTCCGCTCGGAGAGCACGATGCCAGTCTCGAAGGCTGCCCAGTCCTGGATCGCCGCCTTGTGGCTCTTCGTGCGCTCCGATACCCGGAAGGGGCGAGCGTCGGCCGCGGCCGCGCGATGCGACGCCACGTGAACTACGCGCAGCTCGCCGCGGAGGATGGTGGCGAGCTCGTGCGCGCGCTGGAGCGCGACGCGCGACGCTCGGTCCATCGACACGGCGACGAGCACTACGGGCTTCCTGGTGGGCACGGGCAAAGGGTTCGGAGTCGGCTCCGTGGCAACGGGGCGTGTGCTGACAGCTATCATTGGCCCCTCCCCCAGGTAGTAGCGACGTCCATCTTCATTTTCCGTTTTCCTTTCTGTCCGCCTCACGGGCGGACGTAGTTCTTTCGCGTTGTCTCGTGGGGTCGAGAGGCAGGTATCTGCCGCGACTTCATTCGGCTGCGTCGAGGGGCTCCACGACGACCGTGCGCCGCGCCTTGTCCACCACGTCGGCGGCGAGGTCGCTCGAGAGCACGCGGTCGACCCAGGAGCGAGGCCGTGCGCCGACGACCACGATGTCGGCGTCCCTCGTGCGGGCCTCGTCGAGGATGGCTCGGCACGAGTCGAGGCCTACCGTGATGACAGAGCTCGAGGTCGCGGCCATCCGACGAGCCGCTCCGCGAAGCCGCCTCGTCCGAAGCTCAAGCACCGATGCGATGGTGTCGCCCATTTGAGAGAAGGGCGAAGCGATGTCCGCGATGGAGACAAAGGGCACGACGTTGTGCACCGCCACCATCCGCCCACCGAGGGAGCGTCCGAGGCGGGCCGCCCGACGGAGCACCGGGTACCCCTCTTCGGCGAGGCTCGTGGCAGCGACGATGGTGTCTTCCTTGCCGCGGGCCTTCGGGACGAGCACCGGTTTGCCGATGGCGCAGGCGATCGTCGACGCCGACCGGCCCACGCGGCGGCCCCCTGCCGGCACGACCACGAGGCTTGCTCGGATCTCACGAGCGTACGCGATCGTGGCCTCCTCGAAACCTCCGGTTCGAACGACGAGGCGCTCCGCGGTGCCGTCGTCTCCTAGGGCGTCGAGCAACCACGAGCGGGTCGAACGGACCGCCTTCTCGGACAGCTCGAGGGCCTGGAAAGCGTCGCTCACGTTCCGCTGGGGGAAGAGCACGTTGTGCCTCACGAGGCTCGGGAGTACGCGCAAGACGTGGAGCTCGTGACCGAGCGCTGCGGACGTCTGCACGGCGCGCCTCAACGCCGCGGACGGTAGTTCGTCCCCACGGAACGCGAGCAACGTGCGCTGCGCCTCGACGAGGCGCGGGGTGCGGGGTTGGATGGAAGCGTCGTGCACGGTCGCACCACGCACGGTAGGAAGGGCGTGCAGGGTCATCTTTTTTTCCTTTGCACCTGCGGGTAACGAGCCGTCGAGGCGCCCCAGGTGGTCAAGGCTGTCTCCGCTCCGAACGGGCGAAGCGCTAGAGCGTTCGCCGTGTCTTCGATCAAGGTACGTCCGGCACCTCATGTCGTCCATGACGAAACTCCGTCATGACATGTCGCTACAACCGACATAGGAGATCGACCCACGATCGCCTCCTGGTCCGGCGGACACTCGAGCCCGCAAGAACGCTCACGTGTGGGTAGTCGGGGGACTGCTAGGCTGTCCTCGATGGACTGGCTGAATTTCCACCACCTCTACTACTTCTGGCGCATCGCTCGCGCAGGAGGGCTCGCCAAGGCAGCCGCCGACATGCGCCTCAGCCACTCCACGCTCTCGGCGCAGCTCAAGGCGCTCGAAGCCGAGCTCGTGGCCGCGCTCTTCGAACGACGAGGGAGGAGGCTAGTCCTCACTCCGCTCGGCGAGCAGGTCGCGTCGTACGCCGACGACATCTTCCGCCTCGGGCGCGAGGTCCTCGACCTCACCCGTGGCCAGACCTCGGAGCACGGGGCTGCGCTACGCGTCGGTGTCGTTGCGCATTTCGCCCATCGCGATCGGCCGTTTCGGCGCATCGCGATCACGGAAATCGGGTCATCGCGATCGGAGCGAAGCGACGTCTCCCTGAGGCTCTGGATGATCGGTTCCAGGCTCGCGAGCAGGGTAAGCGGCCCGCCTTGCTGAGCTCAAGTTTCTGACTTCGATTCTTCCTGCGTCTTGCGCCGCGAGGGCCCGGTGAGCGCGATCTTGTGAGCGCCGTGGAGCACACGATCGCAGATGGCGTCCGCGACGGTGGGGTCGGCCAGGTACGCGTGCCATCGGTCGGGTCCGATCTGGCTCGTGAAGACGGTCGCGCGAAGGCCGTAGCGGTCTTCGAGGATCTCGAGCAGATCTCGGCGCGCCTCCTCGGTAAGGGGAGCGAGCGCGAAGTCGTCGAGCACGAGGACGTCCGCCTTCGCGATCCGAGACAGGACGCGGTGGTAGCTGCCGTCCGCGCGCGCGATGCGGAGCTCGTCGAAGAGCCGCGCCACGCGTCGATAGACGACGCGGAAGCCTTTGCGGCACGCTTCATGGGCGAGGGCGCATGCGAGGTAGCTCTTGCCCGTCCCGGTGGCTCCCGTGACGATCACCGTCTGGTGCTCGGTGACCCAACGACATGTCGCGAGCCGGCGCACCATGGGCTTGTCGAGCTGACGCTCACGGGCGAAGGAGATTCCTCGATGCACGCGTCGGTGATCCGGAGCTTCGCGTCGCGGAGATTTTTTCGCGAGCCGAGCATTTTCGCGAGCGAGCATCTCGGCTTCGACGAGGAGTGCGAAGCGATCGTCGAAGGCCATCGCGAGGGTGTCGGGAGACTTGTCCTGCTCGAGCCAGGCGGAGGCGAGCACGCCCAACCGCATGGCGTGAAGTTTCTCTAGAGTCGGTTCTCTCAGCATGTCTTCTCCTTGTTTCTCTCAGTGGTAGTAGTCGGCGCCGCGGACGTTTTCGTGGACTGGACCGGTCGCGGCGGGGGCTTCGGGCTGGGGCAGCGGCTGCGTGTCGAGGTTGTGTTTCAGGATCGTCAGCACGGAGCGGTAGCTGCGCGCGCCCACGTAGAGCGCTCGACGGCAGGCCGCGTCGAGTCGCTCGTTCCCGCACTTTTTCGCGAGCCGAAACAGTCCGAGGCACGAGCGGTAGCCCAGCTCCGGGTGATGACGCCCTCCGAGGATGGCTTCGCAGAGGCTGCGTGTGTGAGGGCCGATCTGCTCGGCCCAGTCGAGGATGCGCGAGGGGGTCCACTCGGCCTGAGCACGGTGGCTGCTCGGCATGTGCTCGGTCGTGGTCGTGAAGCCTCCGCGGCTGTAGCTCCGCACGTGCGCGGCAACGCGCTCGCGCCCGTGGAAGACTTCGATCGCGCTTGGCGTCGCCCGAAGCCAGAGCTCGACGTCGTCATGACGCAGGCCGTGCGGGACCGAGTAAAAGTGGCCGTCGAACGCGACGTGGTAGTCGACGTTGAGGCCAACCTTCTTCCACGTCTGCGTCTCGAACTCCCTGCTGGGGAGCGGCCCGAGGGCAGGCTTGTCGAGGCGCTCGAAGAGCTCGCGGCGGCTCGCCTTGTACGTCTTCATCGTCCGCGTGTTGAGGTCCGAAACGAGCTCACGCAAGCGCGCGTTGAGCTCGCCAAGGCTCGAGAACCTCTCGTCCCGGATGCGCGCGAGCAACCACCGCTCGGCAACCTGGACGCCGACCTCCACCTTCGCCTTGTCGCGCGGCGACTTCGGCCGCGCCGGCAAAATCGTGGTGCCGTAGTGGCGCGCGAGCTCGGCGGTGGTGCGTTGCACGCCAGGGTCGTAGCGGCACGCCTTCACCACGGCGCTCTTGAGTTGATCGGGCACGATCGCGCGCGGCACACCGCCGAAGAACGTGAGCGCCCGCGCAACGCTCGCGACGAAGTCGGGCACCTGCTGCGTCCGCGTCGCCTCGGCGTACGTGAAGTTGCTCGCCCCGAGAACGGCGACGAACAGCTCGACCTCGACGACCTCTCCCGTCTCGGGCTCCACGAATCGCGGACGCATCCCGGCGTAGTCGACGAACATCTTGTCGCCCGCGACGTGCGTCTGCCGCATCACGGGTGAGCGTCGCTTCTGCCACGCCCGGTAGCGATCGCAGAACGCGGTGTACCGTAGCCCGTCCGGCTGGGCCGCCAGGTACTCCATGTGCAGGAGCGCGAGCGTCACCCCCGGTCGCCGCAGCTCGACGTGCAACGCCGCGCAGTCGGGCTCAGGACGCATGCACGACGGTGGAGCTGGGGATAGAGGTACGTCTCGAGCTCCGCGTCGGAGAGCGCTTCCACGCTCGCCGCCGTCAGCCCGTGCGACCTCGCGTCGGCGAAGACCGCCGCCACGGTGCTCGGGCTCACGCCGACCGAGCGCGCGACCTCCCGGTGGCTGAGGCCGAGGGCCAGCTTTTGCCTTAAAATCTCTCGTAGACGGTGCATCGGAAGTCTCTCGGTCGCCATGCCGCCGTCGTAGACGCCATGGGCTGGAGCCCCCAGGAGACCGTCACCTCATGCCGCGATCGCGATGCCCGTTTTGGGTGATCGGCATCCCCCGTTTTGGGTGATCGCGATGCGCCGTTTTGTCCGATCGCGATGGTCCGAAATACGCAGTGTCGTCCCGGGCTTGCCGAAGTCACTCGCGCTCCGCCTCCTCGCGCCAGGGCTCGAGGCGCGCTCCCATCTCCTCGCGCGGCAAGGCGCGCTCGACGTGCTCGTGGCCGAGCTCGGCCAAGGTCGGCTTCACGCCGTGCTATCGGACGAGCCCGCGCCCGAAGGCGCCGCGCGGCGGGTATTTTCGCATTTGCTCGGCGAGTCGACGATCCTGCTCTATGCCGCCCCGGCTCTGGCTCGGGTGCACCGACGATCCTTCCCCGACACGCTCGCGAGCGCGCCGTTCCTGTTACCGGCACAAGGCCAATCGCTGCGGAGGCAGATCGATCGCTGGCTCGCCGACAAGGGCCTTCGCGTGGGCATCGTCGGTGAGTTCGACGACGCCGGAATGATGAGGGTGGCCGGCGCCGCGGGGATGGGGCTCCTTCCCGTCCGGGCGGCGCTCCGAGCCGAGGTCGAGGACGCGCACGCGATGGAGTTCGTCGGGCACCTCGATGGCCTCGTGGAGCGCTACTACGTTCTCTCCTCGGAGCGACGGACGCGCCACCGCGCCGTCACGCGGATCGTCGAGCAAGCGCGCGAGGGGCTCGCGCATACGCCAGGCAAGAAGGTCGCCGCCCGCCCCGCGCCGCATTCTCCGAAGAGGCGACGATGAGCGCGCAGTTGGAGCGGCGCGAGGGCATCGAGCAGGTCACCGGAGTATCGAGAACCGCCCCTCCCCGCTCCTCATTCACCTCGCCGTCGGCGCCTCGCTCTTCGCGACCGGCGCCTTGCGCCTCGTGCCCATGGCCGTGCTCTACGGCCTCTTTCTCGATGAAGGGGAATCAGTTCTTCGAGCGACTCCGGTGCGCGAAGGGACCGTGCGCACGTAGTGGACCGCAGGGTAGAGGGCCGGGTCGCGCGGCACATCCCCGCGGCGCAAATCACCGCCCTCGACGCCGACGAAGCTCCCACCGAGGTGGAAACGGACGACGCCGGGCCGTGACAACCGGGGAGGCGAGCGATAGCCTTGCCGATCCATGTCGACCTGGAGAAAGGACCGCCCACTGAAGCTCCCGCGGGCGGAGCACTATTTCCTGTTCGACCGCATCGCGGCGGGAGGCATGGCGGCCGTACACCTGGGGCTGCTTCGAGGTGCGCTCGGGTTCTCGCGAGTCGTCGCCATCAAGCGGCTTCACGCCACGCTCGCGCAAGACGCCCGCCGTGTCGCGATGATGGTGGACGAAGCGCGCGTCGCGGCGCTGGTCCGCCACGTCAACGTGGTCCCCACGCTGGACGTCATCGCTTCCGGCGGAGAGGTCTTCGTCGTCATGGAGTACGTGAGGGGCGCCGCGCTATCCTCGCTCGCGACACACGAGAGAGAGCAAGGTCGCCTCCTCCCTGCGGACATCCTCGTCGCCGTGCTTCGAGGTGCACTACGTGGCCTCCACGCGGCCCACGAGGCGACGACGTTCGAGGGCGAGCCGCTCGGGATCGTTCACCGTGACGTCTCTCCCCAGAACATCCTCGTCGGCGTCGCGGGGATCCCGCGCATCATCGACTTCGGCGTCGCCAGGGCGGCGGGGAGCCTCGACAACACGCGGGACGGCGAGTTCAAGGGGAAGCTCGCGTACGCGTCCCCCGAGCAGCTCAGCGGGGAGCCCGTCACGCGGCGCTCCGACGTCTTCGCGATGGGAGTGGTCCTTTGGGAGATCCTGACGGGCCAGAGGCTCTTCGCCGGCGAGACCGACCTCGACACGTACAGAAACGTGCTGATGGCGCATATTCGGCATCCGCTCGAGGTCTTCGACCAAGGCGACGAAGCGGGTGAGCGCATGAGGCTGCACCGCTCGAGGGCCGAGGTCGAACGCCTCGGCGGCGTGGCGATGCGGGCGCTCGCGCGGGAGCCTGACGCGCGGTTCCCGACGGCCGAAGCGATGGAGGACGCGCTCGGGAAGGAGGCCGCGTCTCCCGCACAAGTCGGCGCGCGTGTACGGGAGTGCGCCGCCGACCGGCTTGCCTTCGAGCACTCCGTCGTCTCGAGCGTGCTCGATCGAGCCGCCGAGCTCGAAGCGAGCGACGCGACGCCCGCAGCCTTCGCTTCCGGTGAGGTCGAAGAGGAACATTCGCCGACCCGGCTGCTTTCGCCCAAGGCCCCGCCGCGAGACCAACACGCCACGGAAAGCGCCCCGTTCGGAATCCCGCTCCGTCCGATGATCATCCTCGTGCCAGCGGTGTTGGCGGCGGCCTTCGCGGGGAGCTTCCTCGGACGGATCTTCCAACGCTGAGGGACGACGCTACTTCTTTTTCCTGGCCGCCGACGCGCCCTTCTTCTTGGCTGCGGGCTTCTTCGCTGCGGGCTTCTTCGCTGCGGGCTTCTTCGCTGCGGGCTTCTTCGCTGCGGGCTTCTTCGCTGCGGGCTTCTTCGCTGCAGCTCGCGCAGCCTTCGCCTTCGAGGAGCTCACCTTGCGGGTCTGCCTCCTCTGCAGGCTGGTCGCCTTCTTGACCCTGCCGGTCGCCTTCCTGGTCGACTTCCGAGACGGCTTTCCGCTCGCGGAATCTTCGAGCGCGGCCCCCCCCTTGGCCTCCGCGCGCTTCGACGCGTTGCGCCCGGCCGTTCGTCCGGCCCCAGCCTTGCGATCGGTCGCGCTCACTCCGGGCTTCGAGGTGTCGACAGGGTCGTCGCGACGTGGCCGACGCGGCGCTTTGGGCTTGGGCGGATTCGCGTCCTTCTGGTCTTGGGCCTTCTTCTGTTGTGCACGGGTTGCCATTCGACGAGCCTACTACTCCTTCCGAATCGGCACAGCGCTTTCGACCGAGCCCGTGTGTCGGCGGACAGCGCGCTCTTGCCAGCGTCCCGACGTTCGTCTCGTGCACGTCCGGATTTCACTGCGCGCTCTAGGCTTGGACACTATCCCAAGTTGCGGTCGTGCCCCGGTCCGGATCGAGGTGGCGACCAACAGCGCGATCCCCGTGGCCGCGGATGTGCCTCCGTGCCCGCTCTCGCCTCTCCTGGCGGTTGGTGGCGCGCTGTCGTGTTCGCCCGAGTCGAGCGGCTCAGAAAGCCGAGCACCTTCGAACGCCGGCTGCTGCGCAACAAGAAGGGGTGAGCGAGCTTCCTCGCGGCTGCGAGCGGAGGAGCCTATCTGCTCGCCACGGGGACCTACCGCTCGCTCCGCGCATGGATCGCGCGCTTCGAGCTGTCTCGGCGCATCATGGCCTACCTCTTTCGACGCAATGGACTTCTACATCGGGCTCGACCAGGACGTCGAGCTCGCGTGCGAGCTGGTAAGGGAGGCGTGCCTGACTAGCCCCTACGTGTTCCTTGAGCGCGCCGTCCCGGTGCTCGTGAAGCAGGTCATACTCGGTGACTACGGCGCGATGCATCTGAAGGCGCGCCCGTACGTCTTCGACTGCAAGTACGAGAAGCCCTTCGAGACGGACGTCCACATTCGAGTGCGCAAGGCGTTCCGCGTTCACGGGATCCTCCCCCTGCCGTACTCCACCGACGCCTCGAGGCGAACGATCCGGGCTTCGTCGAACGGGAGCCCCCGAAGGTTCCACCGAACCCAAGGAGCTCGGAGCGGCGGGGAGCTGAGCTCGCCTGCCGAGTCGTGGCGATTCGCAACAGCCCCCCCCAAGGTGTTGCGTTTTTCGACGCTCGAATCACAGAGAATCGTAGTTCAGACCGAAGTGAATTGTGGCCGAGCCGGGATGTCGGCGCTACCTTCGAGTTGCGCGCGCGCGAGTCAGGGAAAACCGAGCCCCTCTCCTCCTCGCCGCGCGTTCTTTTTTTCGACGAGGGCTCGGCGGGCCACGGGTCCTCACGCGCTCAAGGGCATTCGATGTCATGATCGTGCGGGCGTGTCAGCACTGCCTTCGACTTTCGTACGCGCGCCCTCACCTCCTCGCCTCACGTCCTTCCCGTCGACGAGGCAGCCCATGGCCCCACTCGCGTTCACGGACCTTCGAGACGGATGAGCCCCCGCGCGACGAGCAAGCCGATGGCGAGCACGACCTCCGTTTCACCGAGCCCTGATCGCGCGACGACGAGGTCGAGCCGTGTCCCGTCCTCCGCGACACCGTAGACCGCGAGCGCCGACGGCGGGAGACAACGGGAACCGAACGGCACCACGTTGGTGCGTCGTACGACGAGGCGAGTCGGGAACGCGGCGAAGATGTCGTTCATCGCTACCACGTTACGGGCGGCGGAGCATCGGTCCCACGAGCCGCGGACCGAAGGGAGCCCCCTCGTCACGAAGGCGCATGGCGAGGTCGATGCGCCAGGCCGCGTTGACGAGTCCAAGATGGCTGAACGCCTGGGGAAAATTTCCGAGCTGGGCCCGTGTCGTAGGGTCGATCTCCTCGGAGAGCAGACCAAGGTGGTTCGACGCCTCCGCGTGGGCGGCGAAGACATGCATCGCTTCTTCGACCCGGCCTTGGATGGCGAGCGCCTCGGCGAGCCAAAACCCACATAGCGTGAAGGCTCCCTCCTGGCCGCCAACGCCATCGTCGACCGCGTACCGATGCACGAAGGGCCCGGTACCGAGCTCAGTCCGGACCCAGTCCACCGTGCGCGCGAGCCTCGGATCGTCGTCCGGAAGGAAGCCGTGAATGGGAAGGAGCAAGAGCGCGGCGTCGGCGACCGGCTCCCCGTACGCCCGCACGAAGTGCGTCCCGGTCGGGTCCATACCGCGCGCGCACACGTCGGCACGCACCTGCTCCGCCTCGTGCGCGAGCCGTTGTGCGAGCACGTGCTCCCCGAACGCGAGGGCGAGCTTTTCGCCGCGATCCATCGCTACCCAGTTCATGACCTTCGAGTGAACGTTGTGGCGTCCCCCGTCGCGCGGCTCCCATATCCCATGATCGGGCTCGGACCACCTCGCGAGGGAGGCGCCAAGGATTCCCTCGATCTTGCGGAAGGCGTCCAGGGTGAGCGTGCCCCCGAACTTCGCGTAGAGGTGCGCGGCGTCGACGACGGCCCCGTAGGTGTCGAGCTGCGTCTGGTCCTTCGCCCCGTTCCCGATACGAACGGGGCGTGCGCCGAGGGCGCCGCACAGGTGCCCGAGCTCGAGCTCCGCAGGCACCGGGCCGCCATCGACGCTGTACATGAGCTCGAGCCCCCTCTCGAGGCTCACGGCGTCGCGCACGAAGTGAAAGAAGGCGCGCGCCTCCGCGTGATACCCAAGGAGGTTGGTCGCCCGCACGGTCATCGCCGCATCGCGCGCCCATGTGTAGCGATAGTCCCAGTTACGCTTGCCCCCTGGCCACTCGGGAAACGACGCTGTGGGCGCCGCGATCACCGCGCCGGTCGGCGCATAGACGAGTAGCTTCATCACCAGCGCGGCACGCAAGACGTGGTGCCTCCACGGGCCGTCGTAGGCGAGCCTAGATGCCCACTCGCGCCACGTACGACGGGTGAGCCGGAGCTGCTCGAAGGGTCGGTGCGCGGCCGTCGGCTCGACCTCGTCACGCCCCCACGCGAGCACGACCCATAGGATCTCACCCTCGCGCAGCGTGGTGGTGGCGCGCATACCACCTCCCGGCAAGGCCACGAACTCGAGGCGCCTCGAGACCGACAGCGTCAGGGGCACACCCCCGCTCCCTCGCGCGAGGAGCCCGTGCTCCGCCGCGTGAACGATCGGGATCTCTCGGCCGTAGTCGAAGCGGGGGTCGAAGACGATCTCGAGCTCGATCTCGCCGCTCGGGCAGTCGATCCTCCGGTGCAGCTCCCCGAGCGCGGCACGCGGGTCGTCCGAGAACGGCATGAAGTCGATGAGGCGCACACGCTCGCCCCGCGGGGTCGTCATGAGCGTCTCGAGGACGTTGGTGTCGGGATCGTAGGCCTGGAGGCTCTCGAACGCCTGGGCGCACGGGCGGATCGCCATGCTGCCGCCCCGCTCGGCGTCGAGCACCCTCGCGAACACGCTCGGGCCGTCGAAGCGTGGCACGCAGAGCCAGTCGATCGCGCCGTCGACCGCCACGAGCGCCGCGGCCACGCCGTCCCCGATGAGGCCGCGGGCGTCGAGCGGCAGCTCCGGGACACGCGACCGCCCGAGGACGAAGGGGCGCGAGAGACGCGCCGAGAGACTGACGAGATCCATAGGCTTATCTCCCGAGTGGGGTACGAGCATCCACGAGCGCCTCGCAGAGGAGGTCGACGTGAGCGCGTGTGGGTACGAAATACGGCGCGTCCGACCGCACCGAGCGCCCGACGCGCACGGACACGAGCCACGGCGCGCGGATGCGAAACACGGACTCGTCGGTCACGTCGTCCCCCACGAAGACGATTTGCGTGGCTCCCCGTGACTCGTGAAGCGCGCGCACGACCGTCCCCTTGTCGGGTGCGTCCACGTGAACGACGTTCGTGACGCGCTTGCCAGGCTCCACGCGTACCGACGGCCCGAGCGCCGCGACCGCCGTCGCGATGGCCGCACGAGCCGCCTCGGGGTCTTCGGCCTTCCTATCGTGGACGGAGAGGGAGTACCGCTTGTCCTCGATCTCGACGCCCTCGACGCCCTCGAGCGCGGAGACCAGGACGTTCTTCGCCGCGCGGATCTCACGCCGAAGGCGGGCTCGGGTGGGAGCGTCCTTCAGGCCGCCTTCGGCGCCATGGTTCCCGAACACGAGCCTCACGGGCGCTCCAGCGAGGCGGTTCGCCACGTCCGCGCGCGCGCGTCCCGACACGATCACCGTGGGGTAGCGCTCCGCGAGGCGGCGCAGCGTATCGCACGTACGCGAGGACATGGCCGCGCGCGCGCGGTCACGCACGATGGGGGCGAGGGTCCCGTCGAAGTCAAGCGCGACCCAGGTACCCTCGAGCGCGAGCCGCCGGAGGACGGCCGAGGCCCGCCGACCGAGGATGTCGATCATGCTTCCCCCGGCACGAGCGAAGACGACCACTTCGCGGCGAACCGTTCCCGTCGCCGAACCTCCGCGGCGTCCACGAGCATGCGCCCCGCCCACCGGTACACATTGAGCTCCGAGACCATCCGCCGCATCGATCGCATACGCTCCCGCTGCTCGGCGACGGGCATGTTGAGGGCGGCGTGCAGGGCGTCACCTGCCTTCGCGATGTCGTAGGGATTCACGATCAGAGCCTCGGTGAGGTCCCGCGCGGCGCCGGTGAACTGGCTCAGCACCAGCACCCCCGCCTCGTCCTCCCGAGCGGCCACGAACTCCTTCGCGACGAGGTTCATCCCATCGTGCAGGCTCGACACGTAGCAGAGATCCGCGGCGCGAAAGTACCGCATGACCTCACGCGGCTCGTGGTGTGCTCGGCGAAGCACGACGGGCTTGTACGTCGAGGTACCCCAGCGGTCGTTCACGTGGGAGACGAGGGCCTCGACCCGCTCGGCGAGCTGCTGGTATTTCTCGATCTTGGAGCGGCTCGGCGCCGCGAGCTGGACGAAGACGAAGCGACCGCGATGCTCCGGGTGCCGCTCGAGCAGCGCGTCGACCGCGAGGATGCGCTCCTCGATGCCCTTCGTGTAGTCGAGCCTGTCGACCCCCACCCCGAGCGTCGCCGACGGAGAGAGGCCGACCTCTTCGAGGATCTCGCGACGACACGTGGCCGCGTCCGCGATCCCAGCCAGCCACCTCACCGGCCACTCGATCGAAATCGGGTAGTTCCGCACGAGGCTACGGTGTCCACGATGCACCACCGCGTCGTGCTCACGATCGATCCGGCTCTCGAGGAACGTGTCGACGGCGTCGAAGAAGTGATTGCAGTGTTGTTGGGTATGAAACCCCACGATGCTCGACCCGAGCAGGCCGGCGACCAGCTCGTCGCGCCACGGGCAGATCCCCATACGCTCCGCGTTCGGCCAAGGGATGTGCCAGAAGGTGAGGATGGTGGCGCGGGGGATGCGCTCGCGGATCATTCGAGGAGCGAGCGCAAAGTGGTAGTCTTGGACGAGCACGACCGGGTCGTCGGTGTCGACCTCCTGGCACACGGCGTCAGCGAACTTCCGGTTCACCTCTTTGTAGCGCTCCCAGTCCGACTCGCGGAACTTCGGGCGTGTGTGGGCGACGTGGCAGAGCGGCCAGAGCCCCTCGTTCGAGAACCCGTAATAGTACCCCGCTTCGTCCTCCTCGGTTAGCCAGACGCGACGTATCGCGTAGGACTCCTCCCCGGGGGGCACTCGGACGTGGTCGTTCGCATCGACGGTCTCTCGATCGGCGCTGCCGCTCCCGTGCGCGACCCACACCCCCGAGCAGGCTCGCATGACCGGCTCGAGCGCCGTGACGAGACCACTCGCGGGATGAAGGACCTTGACCTCACCGCCGCGATGCTCGTGGATGTACGGCTCGCGGTTCGCGACCACGACGATACGCTCTCCGTGGAGGTGCTGCCGGAGCGTCGCCTTCAGGCGTTCGGCGTCCCACCGGCCCACCCGGGCGTCGCTCGCGTGCTCCTCTGCTAGCGTCTCGGCGAGGGCGCGCACGTCCCTGAGGAGTGGTCGGAAGGCATCTTCCCCACGGCCCGCGAGCGCGTCCCGCAGCCCCCGCGTCCACTCTCGCCACGCGAGCCGCGCGAAGAGCAGGGTGAGGGCCGAAGCCACCACCGACAGGCCGAAGAACGCACCGAGCACGATGTTCCGGGTCGTCGCTTGGCGCCGCCCGATGAACGCCAGATCGTGCACGAGGACCACGTGACCGACCGTGGCGCCCGCCGCGTCGCGCAAGGGTGTCGCGCTGACGCGGACCCGTCCTTGGGCCGTCTCGACGACCGCCGGTTCGCGCGACGCAGCCCGCTCGGGGCAGGGTGGGACGTCAGCCAGATCCGGGCTCGCCGAGAGGACGTGCCCCTCGGCCGAGCACGCTACGGCCCCGAGAATGCGAGGGTCGCGGGTGATGTCGTTGAGCACCGAGGCGAGCTCCGACGGCTGCTTTTGGCCCCAGTGGGCGAGGAGCGACCGGCTCGCCGACGCGACCGCGAGGTCCGAGCGAAGGACGAGATCTCGCTCGAACCACGCGTCGGTCGTCCGCGCCAGCGCGAAGTAGACGGCGGCGCTGGCAGCGGCGAGCGCGAGCACCAGCCCGAGGAGCCACGGAATCATTCGGCGCATCGAGTCTCCGCGTTGGCTCCGAGCGCAGTTTGAACTAGGGTCGGCGTGTGTCGCCTCGTCAAGCTCGTCGCTGGCTCGAGTCGAGGGCGGGGCGTACCGCGGGAGCTACCCTGGTCGCGGCCTCCGCGACGTCCACGCTCCTCGAGCTCGGAGACGCGAGCCCGTCGTGGGTGCACGTCGCCGGGCTCGCGCTCACCGGGGTGACGGTCGTCGAGGGCCTCGTGAGGGCTTGGACGGACCCACGCGGGAGGCGACGAGGTGCTCTGCGGAGCCTCCCCGAGCTCGCGCTCCTCCCTACACTCGCCGCGGCCCCCGGAAGCCCTCTCCTGCTGCTTCGATTCGCGCGGCTCCTGCGGCTCCTGCCGCTCGCCGAGCCCAGCGCGAAGCACCTGCGCCCGGGCACACGAGCTCTGCTTCGTGTAGGTCTCGTGGCGACGCTCGCGCTCTTCGTCGGAAGCGTGGCGATCTACGTATTCGAGCGGCACGAGAACCCGAGCCTCGGGACACCTTCGCTCTCGTTCACCGCCGCGCTCTTCTCGATGGTCGCCGGCGAGCCCATCCCGATGCCCCCCGTGACCTGGGGAGGTCGCGCCGCTATCGGCCTCGTCATCGCGACGGGGCTCGCCGTGTTCGCGACGGTCGCCGGCACCGTGGGCGCCGTGGTGACGGACGCTATTCGCACCGGAGGCCCGATGGTGGACTGGGAAGATCTCGAAGGTCATTTGATCATCTGTGGGTGGAATCGGAAGGCAGAGCTGCTCGTGCGCGAGGTTCAGTCCGCCAAGACCGTGGCCGACGTAATTGTCGTGGTCACGGACGCGGACGGCGAACCTTCCTTTCAAGATCCGGGCCTACGGCGGCACGTGCAGTTCCTCCACGCCGATTTCACCGAGGTCGCGAGCCTCGAGCGCGCAGGGGTTCGCCGGGCGGCCAAGTGCATCCTCCTCTCGGACACGAGCCGAGGTCGGTCCGAACGCGACGCCGACGCTCGCACGGTCCTGGCAGCGCTCACGATCGAGCGCCTCAACCCTGCGGTCTACACCTGCGCCGAGGTCCACACGCGGGACCACGTAGCGCACCTGCGGATGGGAAATGTGAACGACGTCGTCGTGAGCGGAGAGCACAGCGCATTCCTGCTGGCTCAGGCTGCGCTCACCAAGGGCGTCATGGGCCTCTTCGAGGAAATCATGACGCTCGAGTACGGCAACAAGTTCACGACCGTAGAAGTGCCTACGCGGTGGATCGGCAAGACGTTCGACGCGCTCCTCGTCACCCTCAAGCAGGAGCACGAAGCGCTCCTCGTGGGCGTCCGCTCGGCGGATGGTACGGTCACCCTGAACCCCAAGGCCCACACCTTCGCCAAGGGAGAGGCCCTCGTGCTCTTGGCGTCGCGGGACGTGCTCCTCGACCAAGGCTGACGCCGCTCGGCGCGCTCTGGCACGCCGTCTGCAGAGAGGACGGCATGACGGGCTCGTGGTCACGAGCACACGGCGGACGTCGACGCTCAGCCTGCGTCGCGGCGCTCGCTCCATTCGTAGCTGTCTACACGGGATGCCGCGACGTCGACTCCCCGATGGGAGGGGTAACACCCGCGCGGCCCCTCGGACGCGCCCTCGTGTCGTCTCCCGTCCCGCCTGGCGCCCACGCCCCACCCCCCCGCGACGGAGGCCGACTCGGCCGCTCCGGCCGCGGGAGAGATCGAGCCGCTCGACGTCCTCCTCGTGACGATCGACTCGCTTCGAGCCGACCTACCGTGGACCGGGTATCCGCGCGACATCGCGCCGCGTCTCACGGAGCTCGCGTCGCGCTGCGTGACCTACGAGAGAGCGTACGCGACGGCCTCGCACACGGCGCCGAGCCTCGGCTCGATCTTGCAGGGGAAATACGCGAGCGAGCTCAAACGAGACGGCTATTTCTCGGCGGTCTACCCACCCCACGAAGGCTCCGTAGCCGCCATCGCGCGCGCCTCGGGCGTCGAGACGGTGTCGGCGCACGCGCATGACTACCTCCGCCGCTCCGGCCTCTCCCACGGCTTCTCACGGTTCGAGCTCGTCCCGGGGCTCTTGCCCGCCCCCAACGTCGATCCGAACAAGACGTCGAAGGTGCTCTTCGGGCTCGCGCGAAGCCAGCTCGACGCCACCTCGACACCTTCGGCCACGCGGCGCCTCGCGTGGTACCACTTCGTCGATCCTCACGCGCTCTGGCTCGCGCCGTCGAGAGACGAAGACGTGCCCCATTTCGGGGGAGCGCCGCGCGATCTCTACGACGCGGAGGTCTTCCTCACGGACAAGTACGTCGGGAAGCTCCTCGACCACGTTGCCGAGTCGCCTCGAGGGCGACGCACTGCGATCGTCGTGACGGCGGACCACGGCGAGGGCATCGGCGACCACGGGCAGGCCTATCACGGCTACGAGGTCTGGGAGGCGCTCGTGCGGGTGCCTTTGATCGTTTGCATCCCAGGGACTCCCCCGAGGCGGATCTCTACGCCGCGGAGCCTCATCGACCTCGGGCCGACGATCCTCGACCTCCTCGGTCTCCCTCCGCGCGACGACTACCGCGGAAAGTCCCTCGTACCCGAGGTGCTCGGCGCCGAGCTCGAGCCGCGCGACGTCATCGTCGACATGCCCGCCAACGATCTCTCCTTCGAGCGAAAGTCCCTCATCGACGGGCGTTGGAAGGCGACCTACGTCGGCGAATCAGGGAGGACGCTCGTCTACGATCTCGAGAACGATCCCAAGGAGCTCCACCCCCTCCGAAGCGGCCCCGACCACGCGCGCATGGCGTCGAGACTGGCCGAGGTCCGCGCTCGGATCGAGCCCTCCCCCCCGCTTCGGTGTGGGCGCGGCTGCGCCAAGGGCTGGCGATAGCAGCCCGTCCATTCTCGCGCACGAGTCGGCGAACGCGGGGATTCGTGGCCTCACGCGGGCTCCGCCCCGCGGACGAAGCGCTTCGCGACGGCCCCCAGCGTGAGCCCCTGGACGAGGACCGAGAACACGACCACCACGTAGGTCACCGTGAGGACGACGTCACGAGTGTCGGACGGCGGCAGAGAGAGCGCGAGGGCGATGGAGATCCCGCCACGCACCCCTCCCCACGTAAGGACCGGGATCGTCCCTCGGACCGGCTGGACCACACGCCGCATCGCCGTGAGGGGCACGGCCACGCTCACGAAGCGCGCGAGGAGGACGACAATCACCGCCAACGCACCGAGCCCGAGGGTGGGAGCGGCGAGTGGAAGCGCGGTGAGCTCCAAGCCAACGAGGACGAAGAGGACGGCGTTGAGGACGTCGTCGACGAGCGCCCAGAACTTGTCGAGGTGATCGCGCGTCACGTCGCTCATCCCATGCTCGCGCCCAGCATTCCCGATGATGAGGCCCGAGACCACGGACGCGAGCGGCGCCGACACGTGAAGTCGTTCCGCGAGCGCATACCCGCCGAAGACGAGCGCGAGGGTGAGGAGGAGCTCGGTCTGGTAGTGGTCGATGCTCCGAAGGAGCCGGTACGTCACGTAGCCGCCGAACGCTCCGAATGCGGCCCCGCCGATGGCCTCCCGCACGAACGCGACGGCGACGTCGCCCGCGTGCGCCACCCTGCCCTCGACGACGACCCCTACGAGCGCGCCGAAGACGACGACCCCGACACCGTCGTTCAGGAGAGACTCCCCGGCGATCTGCGTCTCGAGGCGCTTCGGCACCTTCGCTGCCTTCAGGATCCCGAGGACCGCAACCGGGTCCGTCGGTGAGACGAGCGCGCCGAAGAGCAAAGCGTACCCGATCGTGACGCCCACGCCGACGACGCGCGAGACGGCGAAGAAGCCGAACCCGACCAGCGCGGTCGAGAGGAGCGTGCCGACGAACGAGAGCCCGAGCACGGTCGCGCGCTCACGGCGCAGCTCACCGAGGTCGACATGGAGAGCGCCCGCGAAGAGGAGCGCGCCGAGCATTCCGTGGAGGAGCGTGTGCCCGAGCTCTGCCCTCGCGACGAAGTCCGCCAGCGCCGGGCGCAGCGCGACGATCCCGGCCTTGTCGACGAGGATCATCACCGTCGATACGACGAGTGACATCGCCATGATGCCGATCCCCGGCGGGAGGCGCACCGAGCGCTGGTTCACGTACGCGAACGCGGCGGAGAGGGTGAGGACGACGGCGAAGACCTGAAAGGGAGACATGTCCGGAGGGAGGGGACCACGGTTCAGACAAAAGTCCGGTGGCCACGTGACGAATCGTCATGTGGCCACCGGTGGAGGGGACATCAACAGAGAAGCGTCGGGGAAAGCTGCAACGTCCGTTCCAACGTGGGGAGCCTCCATGTCGAGCGATCGCCCCTGTGGGGTGTAGCGTTCCGCCACACATGGTGTGCACCGTGGTGACCTGCCACACTCATCGGAGGCCGAACCGCGCCATCATGCGGTAGAGCGTCGTCCGGTCGAGGCCGAGGATCTTGGCGGCGCTCGACTTGTTGCCTCCGACCGCCTCGAGCACCCTCACGACGTAGCGTCGCTCGAGCTCCTCCAAGGGGACGAGATCGTCGGCGTCCGCCGCGAGCACGAGAGGGCTCGTGGGGTATGCACGGACACGCTCGGGCAGATCGTCGACGCTGAGCTCCGAGAAACGCGCGAGCGCGACAGCTCGCTCGATGCAGTTCACGAGCTCCCGCACGTTCCCCGGCCACGCGTAGCCGAGCAACCTCTCGGCCACGGCGCTCGAGAGGCCACGGACGTCCTTGTTTTGCCGCGTGGCGGCCCTCTTCAGGAACGCCTGCGCGAGCTCGAGCACGTCCGGGCCCCGGACACGGAGCGGTGGCACCTCGATGTGGACGACGTGAATGCGGTAGTAGAGGTCCTCGCGGAACGCGCGCTCCTGGACGGCCGCTTCGAGGTTTTTGTTGGTGGCGGCGATGAGGCGGGCGGTAAACGGCACCGGGCTGTTGCTCCCAACCGGGCGTACGGCCCGCTCCTCGAGCGCGCGCAGGAGCTTCGCCTGCATGGTGAGGGGCATCTCTCCGATCTCGTCGAGCAGCAGAGTGCCGCCATCGGCTTCGACGAACAGGCCTCGCCTTTGGCTTCGGGCATCGGTGAACGCGCCTCGCGCGTGCCCGAAGAGCTCGCTCTCGAGCAGGGCCTCGGGGATGGCCGCGCAGTTGACTGCGACAAAGGGGCCCGGAGCGATGGCGCTCCGCGCGTGGATCTCGCGCGCCACGACCTCTTTTCCGCTCCCGCTCTCCCCCGTGACGAGCACGCTCACGTCCGAGCCGGCGACGCGCTCGACGAGATCGAGAACGCCCTGCATCGCCGGGCTCGACCCGAGCAGCCCCTTCGGAGGTGACGGCTCCGCGAGAGCCCCTCTCAGGCGCTGCACCTCCTTTCGGAGGGACTTGTCCCGAACGGCGCGCTCTACGGCGACGACGACGTCCTCCACGTCGAACGGCTTCGGGAGGAAGTCGAACGCCCCCGCACGGATCGTCGCGATCGCGGTGTCGAGCGAGCCGAACGCGGTCACGACGACGACGGGGACGTCACGCCGGTTCTCCGCGATGCGCTGGCAGAGCTCCACCCCGTTCAAGCCCGGCATGTTGAGGTCGGTGACGACCGCGTCGAAATCGTCCGCGAGGACGAGTTCGAGGGCCGACCGCGGCTCGGTCCGGTACACGGCCTCGATCCCGTGCACCTCGAGCTCCGCGGCGAGCGCCTCGCACATGGCCTTGTCATCGTCGACGAGCAGAATTCGGGTCACGAGAGGGCCTCCGGAAGGCGAACGACGAGCCTTGCTCCGCTCCCGTCGGGGGAGCGGGCCTCGATCGCGCCGCGATGGTCGACGACGATCCCGTAGCACACCGAGAGACCGAGCCCGGTCCCGGCACCGATCTCCTTCGTGGTGAAGAACGGCTCGAAGACGTGCGGCAGGACTTCGGGGGCGATGCCGGGCCCCGTGTCCTCGACAACGAGTACGGCGTGCCCCTTCGCGTCGGGATCCCCGCCCGGTACGGGACCGTCCGCGCGCGATGATTTGACCCGCACGACGCCCCCCTCCGGCATCGCTTGAATGGCGTTCATCACGAGGTTCGTCACGACCTGCTCGAGCTGGCCGGCGTCACCCGTCACGGCCGGGCAGACGTCGACCTCCGCCTTCATCGTCACGCTGGTCTTCGACGCGAGCGGCTCGAGCAGCCGCAGCGTTCGTACGACCACCGCGCCGAGGTCGACCTTCCCCGCCTTGGGCGGCTTGCGCCGGGCAAAGTCGAGCAGCCTCCTCACGAGCTCCGTCATCCTCGTCGCCTGCTCGGCGATGGCCGTCGCCGCATCTCGCACCTGCGTATCCGCCGAGGGCGCGCGCGCGATGGACTTCGCGCGCAAGGCGACCACGTTGAGCGGGGTCCCGAGCTCGTGCGCCAGGCCCGACGCGAGCTTCCCGACCGTGGTGAGGCGGTCGGCGTGCCGAAGCTCGTCGAGCGCCTTCATCGTCGCCGCACGAGCAGAGCGCAGCTCGGAGCACATGGCGTTCATCTCGGTCCCCAGGTCGGCGATCTCGTCGTTCGACGCGGCGACGACGGCCGCCGACAGGTCTCCACCGCCGATGCGACGAGCATGCTCGACGAGCGCTTGCATGGGGCGCGCCACGACGACCGCCCCGGCGAGGAACGCGACCACGGCGATTCCGAGGGCGATGAGCACGACGGCACGCGCTTCGTGCGCGACAGTCCGACGGACCACGTTCTCGGCGTCGAGCTCCTCCGACAGCTCGATCGCCGAGTCGGGCAGCCCCTCCAACTGGACCAGCACGTACGAGCGCAAATGGCCGCCATCATGGATGTGCGCATCGTCGTCGGCACGAAGGGCGCCGAGGCGCTCCACGGCGACCGCAGGCCGGTAGGCGCCGGGGGCGTCCTTCGTGAGGTGCACCCAGCGCAGGTTGACCTGTCGAACGCCTTGATCCGATGACTCGAGGACGGAGACGGCCCGGGGCACACCATCACGTCGCACGACCTCCACGAAGGCCGCGCGGAGAACCTTGCCCATGACCTCGTGGCGCTCGGACAGGGTCGCCTCGTAGCGCGACAGCTCGGCGCGAACCGCGAGCACCGCGTTCAGGCCGAGCCCGAGCACCACGCAGACGAGAAACCATAAGAGCAACTTGAGGGTCACGCGCATGGAGGTTGGCACACGGTATGCACGAGGCGCGCCGCCCGGTCACGCCGGCATTTCACCAGGAGATTCGATCCCATGAACGTCAAGCTCGTCCTCGTCACCCTCGTCGCGGCTATCGGCCTCGCCGCCCTCAATTGTGGTCCCGCGACGCCGGAGCCCATCACGCCCGACGCGGTTCCCACGGCCGCTCCGGACGCGCCCGACGCCGGTCCGGCAGCCGAGCAGCCAAAGTAGTCGATCGAGGAACGTTGGGCCGCGCCCGCTCCGCCCGATCGATGCCTCCGGCAGGATCGACGAAGCGGCGCGCTCTCACTGCGCGCCGGGCCGGCCCCGTTCCTTAGGCATCCTCAGGGGAGGCGAGCGCCGAGCACGCCGTACCTCGAGGCATGACGACCTCTCGCTCGCTCCGCGTGCTCACCTTCGTGTCGCTCCTGCTCGCCTGCGCCTCCGGGGCGTGTGTCGGCGAGCCCGAGGACGACGCGGCCTCCGAGTCAGAGGACGAGCTGGCCGCGCCGACCGCGGCGCAGGACCTCGAGGCCATGGCCGCGACGTACGAGCATGTCCACGCCTTCCTCACCCGACAAGACGGGTTCGTGCCCGACACGCTCATGCTCCGCCGCGACGGCGCCTACCGCTTCGAGACCGCCGGGGAGTGTGGAGAATGCACGCGGCAGGTGCTCGAAGGGAAGGTGAAGCTCACGAGGTCGGGACAGAAGCGCTACCTCACGTTGCTCGGGCCCACGGGCAGCCGCGCGCGCCGCTTCGAGTACCGTCGAGAAGGCGAGGCGCTCCTGCTCCTCTTCGCGACGGCCGACTGGCGCACGTTCGCGCGCGCCCCGCGAGGGTACTGCTCCAGCACGGCCGACTGCGAAGGCCAGATCGACCGAGGGTGCCGGCCGCGAGGGCTCGAGGACGTGGCCAGCGCGACCTGCGACGCCGTCGCGCACGCGTGCACGTGCACGTACGAGCCGCTCTTCTGGCTCCCCGAGCGCGGCAAGGGGAGGCTCGTCGAGGGCTCGCTGCTCGTCGAGAGCGACGGCCTCTCCAACGAGCACGGGGGCATCTCGGGTAGCGCCTACGCGTGCACACGTCGCGATCTCTTCCCGAAGCGCTCGGAGCGCATCCCGGCGAAGGCCTACGTCTACTGGGAGAACGATCGCCTCTACATCGCCCCCAACTTCGTCCCGAGGGAACAAGAGGCCCGCTGGGCCCCCGGCACCGCGACCTTCCGGCCGGACGGCGGCGAGCTGTCGCTCGTCTGCGACCCGGACCCGCTCGAGCTCACGGCGCGGACGGCCTCACGTAGCCGCTCGATGGCCCCCGCGTGCTTCGAGGGCTCGACCTTGTTTGAGGCGCGGTCGGCGACGGGCGCCTTCGTGGTCTCCCAGGCATGCACGGCGACGCAGTACACCCCGGACCGCTTCTGGCAAGCCACGCGCCCGCGAAAGACCACGCGCCGCTTCACCTTCACGGCGGAGCGCCGCTAGCAGCCTGTTGATTCTCGGACCGAGGCCGTTCGACGTCCGCGCCCGACCCGCCGAGGCGCGATCCGAGGAGCGCGCGGAGCCTACTTTTGTAGGTGAGAACGCACGCAGGATCGCAACGAAGGCGGTCGGGATGCGGCGGCGAGCGGCCGACGGGAGAAAATCACCGGGCTGCTAGGGCGCCCCGCGACGGCGGCAAGCCTCACACTTGAGCGCGTGGGTCGTCCTGGCGCCTGTGGAGCACGGCAGGCGGCAAAATCCCGTGCTTCTTGAAGGCCTTCCTCACGCGGAGGTGCACGTCCGTCTCGAACGCCTTCTCGTATTTGCAGTCGAAGACGTACGGGCGCGCCTTTAGCAGCATGGCGCAGTAGTCCCCCAAGATGACCTGCTTGCACAGCACCGGCACCTCCTTCGCCAAGAAGACGTACGGGCTCGTGAGGCACGCCTCGCGCACGATCTCCTGTGCGAGCTCGATGTCTTGATCGAGGCCGACGTAGAAGTCGAACGGCGTCTGCATCTCGAGCGCCCCCCAGTTGCCGCTCGCCGTCACGTCCGTGAGTACGCGGCTGTTCGGGATCGTGATGATGTTGTGATCGAGGGTGTTCATCCGCACGCTGCGCAGCCCGATCTGCACGATATCACCGTATTGCCCCGCGAACTCGACACGATCCCCCACTTGGAAGGGCCGGTCGAACATGATGGTGATGCCGGCGATGAACGACGCGATGAGGTCCCGGAGGGCGAAACCCACCGCTACGGCCAGCGTGCCCCCGATGACCGTGAGCGTCGTCGTGTCGATGCGGAACGACAGCCATACACACACGCTCCCCGTTACGATGTAGACGGCGAACCGAAGGATCGACTCCCACTTCTGTACGAGGGGGCGCCGGTTCGTGAACCTGCGTCCGAGCCGAGTAGCGATCGACTCGACGATGCGCAGGCCCACGGCGCCAGCGACCATGACGGGGACGGACATGAGGATGCCTGTCCACCTCACGAACCCCGCGAGCTTGGTGAGGTCGGGAGCGTCCTCTGCCATGGCCGACGCGGGCAGGAGCAGCACGACGAGAACGACGAGCGGAAGCGAGGGTTTGGCTCTCATGTGGACACCAAGAGATGGCGACGTTGGAGAAAGAGGACCACGACGCGATAGTATTCCCACGTGACTCGGTACCCGCCGGGTACCGCCTCCACGTAGCCGCGCCCCTCCGCATATCGGAGCGCGTCGTTCACCTCGAAGGCGCGGAGGTTCGTCGCCTCGGCGATCGCCTCCGGCCGCGCGGGATCGAGCTGGAGCACGGCACGGAGCACGAACAGCACGGCATCCGGCAGGCGCTCGAGATCCTTCGGCTCCGGGGAGACGAACGGTGTCACCAAGCACGCGCCACCCTCGTCGCGTCGGAGAGAGCGGCTCCACAGGTGGAGCGCGACGCCCGGATTCCCTCCGGCATGGTCCCACACGAGCCTGTCGTAGCTCGCGGCACGCGCGACGAGCGCCTCGCGACGCTCCACCTCGTCCTTCTCGGGCAAGGCGACGTCGAGGAGGAGCTCGTAGCTCGGAGAGAGGCCGACCGCTGCGGTTCGCTCGCGGAGCAAGCCGCCGATGGCCTCCTCCCCGAACGGTTCGAGGATCCAGATGTCGTCGAACACCGGCCGCGCCGACCGTGCCTGCACGAGGAACCGCCAGACGACATCGTCGATGGCGAGCACCCACACGATGCCCCCGCCGTGGGCCCCCACCGCCGCGAGCAGCGCGTCGAACGCCGCGAGGCCCCCCATCGCCGGCACGACGAGCCGCTGGGCGTCGTCGAGAAAGACGGCTCGCGTCCCCGAGGCGCCGAGCGCGCGGACCACGTCCGGCAGCTTCCCCGTCGTCTTCCCCGCATGCTCGCCGAGCCTCCGGGTCAGGTCGTCGAGGCTCGCCCCCAACACCTCGAGCGACACGATCCCGTCTACTCCCTCTCCGAGCGCCGAGAGGGCCGTAGATTTCCCCATGCCGCGCTCGCCCACGATGGCTACGATCCCCGGCTCGGAGCGCGTGATACGCCCCCGCACCCGGCTGAATGCCTCGGCGCTCGAAGGCGGGGAAGCGTCCACCATGGCGGCACGATGAGGACCGAGCGCATCAACGAGATCGGGCTCCAGCGGGGACAGCTCTCGCGCTTGGGTATCCTGCCCCAACCGATCGAGCTTTCGTCGAAACAGGTACGCGAGGGCACGGCGGGTCACGTCGAATCGGCCTACCCACCCGCGCACGGAGCGAAGACCACCACCGACCAGCAGGTACGAGGCCGCGCTCGCCGCGGCGATGAAGCTCGCCCATCCTCGGTCGTGTCCGAGGGCCCAACGCTCGAACGCGTTCGGCTTGCGGAGCCCGCGCAGCCGCTCGAAGACCGGCTCACGCCACCAGCGGACGAGCACGAGCGCCACCCCCCCTGCGACGACCCAGGACGCGGAGAACAGCCACTCGAAGATCGCCCCACGCCCGACGAGCCTGCCGCACAAGACGAGCGCGACACCGAAGACCACCACGACGCGCGCGAGCAACGCGAGCGACCTATGGCGGAGACCTCGAGACTCGACCTCTTCCTTGGTCTTCACCCGCGCGAGCGTCCCGTACGCGGCGAGGGCGTCGAGCGCCTCGACCACGACGCGGCCTGCGAACGTCCACGTGAGCGCGACCACGAGCACGTCGACCTCGATGAGAGTAGCCACGGTGACCGGCAGGAGCGCGTCGAGCACGACCACGAACACGAACCATTCGAGGGGCGAGCGCACGCGCCGCAAGAACGAAACGAAGAGCAAGAGGTTGCTCGGGCTTTGCCGTTTCTCGGCGCGCTCGCTCTCACGGAGCCTCGCGATGGCGAAATCGACGACCTTCTCGGCCCGCTTTCTCCAGAAAGCGAGCACCGCACCCAAGAGCGCGAGCTGGACGAGCACGAACAGCGCGTTCGCCGCGAGCGTGCCGTCGAGCCCCGTGTCCCGAGAACCGCGGACCCATCTCACCGCGACGTACCTATGGTAAGCGAGCAAGAGCCCGAGCTGGCGAACCTCGGCCGCGGCTTGCCCTTTCCCCTCGAGGGAGAGGCCCGTCACGCTCTCCCGCTTGCCGGAAGTGAGGTACGGGATGAGGAGCAGGCGCTCCTTGTTGAGCGTCTGCGTGTCGTCGAGGAGCTGCGCGAGCTCCTCGTCATGCTGGGCGATCGCGATCCCCTCGAGCCGCTCCGACTCGGCCTCGACCTTGGCCCGAAGCACCCGAACCTCGTTCGACTCGAGCCCGAGCGGTTCGAGCGTGTCCTTTCCCGCCCTCGGCGCGACGCGGGCTCCATCGGCCCGGAGCCCGGCCTCGAGCGCGTCCCGCGTCTCCCGAAGAACGTCCCGGAGCTCGTCGTAGGCAGCATCGGCCACTTCACCCGCAGCCTTTGGGCCGAGCTCTCGTGCCTCTCGCGCCCGCCGCTGCGCCTTGAGGCGCCCTTCGCGGAGTGCGCTCGCCCGCGCGCGCTCCCCGGCGAGCCTTTCCGCCACCACGACCTGCTCACGTGACACGTCGAGGAGCCGCGCGAGCTCCTCCGAGATGGCGCGCTCCGCTTCCGTGGCAGCTTGCCGCGCGCGAGAGAGCACCCGCTGACGTTCTTCTTCCGCCTCACGCGCTTTGCGCTCGGCCTCGGTCTCCTTGGGTACGGCCGCGCGCTGGCGTTCGCGGTGCGCCTCCACGAGCCGCGCTCGCTCCGCCTGAGGGAGCGAGAGGAACCCGAGGCGTGCGCGATCGAGCTCGAGGTGCGCCTCGAGCAGCCCTTCGGGCGGGGCCTCGGGCTGCGAGGCATCGCTCGAGGCATCGGACGGCTCCTTCGAGGTCTTCCCGGTGCGCGGAGGCGGAGCAGCGTCGACCGTTACGACGCGCACGAGCAGCTCGAGGCGCGCGCGCTCCACGCGGACCTTCGGCTCGTCCGCGAGGTCGAGCCCGAACAGCGAGTCCGGCTCAATCGAAAGCGCGAGGTCACCCCGCTGGAGCGCGCGCACGCCCTCGGCTGTGACGCGCATGGCGCGTATGTCCGCCGTAGGCTCGGCACCCGCCTCTCCCGCCTCGGACGTGCCGGTGTCGGAGATGGCGTCACCGCCCGCGTCCGCCAAACGCCCCCCCTCGGCCTCCGCGAAGGTCGCGAGCCCCATGGGCAAGAGCCCGAAAACAGCGGCAAGGAAGAGAGAACGCCACCTCGGCGACATGCGGGCGATACTCCCACCTCCGCGTGGAGAGGACCACCGAGAATCACGCGCTCACGGCGTCACGGCACCCGCGTCACGGAGACCGCCCGAACGACCGTTGCTGCAGCGCGAGCCCATCGAGCACGGCGTCGACCCGCTCCGTCGAGAGCGCGCCGATCCTCTCGCCGAGGCTCGCTTTGTCCACCGAGACGATCTGCGACACGACGACGACGCTCGGCTTCGGCAAGCCCCCCTCGCCCTCGTCGAGCCGCACGTTCCCGGGCTCCGTGGCGCGGCGGAGGTTCGTCGTCAACGCCACCACGACCACCGTCGACAGGCGAGACGCGTTGAGGACGTCGTCTTGGACGACGACGTGCGGGTGCGCGATCGGCGGCACGCTCCCCCCCGAAGGATCCACCACCCAGTAGATGTCGCCGCGTCGAACGTCACGCACGCCGTCCATGCCACGTTCTCGCCCGCCCGCAGGCCCAGCGCAAGTGTCACACCCCGGCGGGGAGGACGGCCAACGCGCGCCTCGTGGGCCGCTCGGGAGACGCGAGCCCAGGTCGCGGACCTGGCACCACGTACCCCGGGAGCGGGAGCTCGTCGCGCGGGGCGAACGGATCGCTCGAGTCCTTCCCGCGGAGCTCCTCCCGAAACCGCGCGTGCCTCCGCCTCGTGAGAGACACCATCGGCGACCACACCCTCCGCACCTGGCCCGTCGCGATCAGCGCGTGCCAGAGCGGGTTGCTCTTTTTGTAGAGGAGGCTCATCGCGAGGTACGCGGGCACGGCGCGCGGATCGGTCGGCCTTCGCGCCCAGATCGCGTCCGGCATGAACACCCGCTGGTAGAGCCACGCGTACCCGTGCTCGAGCTCCTCGGGGGTCATGTGCTTCGGCCGAAACACGGCGTGCGCGGTGTCGTACTTCGAGTACTCGCGGTGGAGGATACGCCCCTCGGCCTCGAGCTTTCGGAAGAGCGGGGTGCTCGGGTACGGAGTCAAGATGTGGAACGTGGCCGACTCGAGCCGCGCCGCGATCACCCACTCGGCGAGCTCGGCGAAACACGCCTTCGTGTCGTGCTCGAACCCTACGACGAAGCTCCCGTTCACCTGGATGCCATGCTCGTGCAGGAGCCGGACGCGCCTGAGGTAGTCTTCGGCGCGCGGGGTCTTCTTGCGCGCGTCGGAGAGGTTCTCGTCCGTGAGGGACTCGAACCCCACGAAGACCCCCGTGCAGCCCGAGAGGGCCATGGCGCGAACGAGGCTCGGGTCGTCGGTGACGTCGATCGTGACGGCGGCGCTCCAGATGATGCCGAGGGGCGCGAGCACCCGGCACAGCTCCCGGAGGTAAGCGCGGTTCGAGCCGAGGTTGTTGTCCGTGAAGACGGCATAGGGCTGCCCGTCGGCCTCGATCTCTTTCGCGATCTGCGCGGGCTCGCGGAGGCGGTACGGCATCTTGAGCCCGTCGGTCGCGAGGTAACAGAACCCACAGCGGTTGTGGCACCCGCGCGTCGCGTTGAGCGACGTCGTCGTGAGGAACGACTCGCGAGGCAAGAGATCACGACGGGGGGCGGGCTCACGCGCATAGTCCCCGTCGAACGCCGCCTCGTACCTCGGGCGAAGCTCGCCCCGCGCCGCGTCCTCCAGAATGCGAGGCCAGAGGGCGACCCCTTCTCCGAGCGCGAGCGCGTCCGCGTGAGGCGCGCAGTCCTCCGGGCACGAGAGCACGTGGAGCCCACCGAGCACCACCTTGGCCCCCCGGGCGCGGTAGTACCGCGCGAGCTCGAACGCGCGCTCGGCGAACGTGAGGTGCACGGAGATGCCGACCACCTCGGGGCACGGATCGCACGGCGGCGCGCCGAGCAAGAGGTTCTCGTCGAAGATCTCCACGCTCCATCCGGAGGGCGTCGCGGCGGCGATGCTGGTGAGCGCGAGCGTCGGCGTGAGCGCATGTTTGCCGAAGCTCGCGTTCGGGTCCTTCGCGTAGAACGGGTTCACGAGGAGCGCGTGCGACCGGGCCACCGCTCGCGAAGGCCGCGGATCGAGCGCCGGGGGCTCGCGCATGGCGCGGGGCAGGCGCGGCTGCGCAACCGGGGTACGAAAGGGCTCGTCGGGGGCGATGCGAATCATGCGACGAGCTTGCATCACGACCGAGGCCCTCGCCCGCGCGGCAGAGGCGAGCGGTCACGATCCGCCCGCCACCGGCCTGCCCCAGCCCACGAAGAGTCAGCGCGGCAGAGGGCCGCACCTCGCGACGTTCGGAGCGAGGAGCACGAGCGTCTTGCCGTCTCGTCCGGAGAGACAGAACCGCTGCGTGTATCCCTGCGTGCCGTCGCGCTTCTGGGTCGTCGGCGACGCGCTCACCGTGAGCTCGTACACGTGCCCTGGCTCGAGCCGCGGGGCTGGCGACGGCGCTTGCGAGAAGCCGAGGGGCGCGGTCCCGTAGGGCACGCACGTCCCCTTGTCGAAGAGGAGCGCTCTCCCGGGGGGGTCCTTCGACGTCGTGCTCCAGAGCTCCCCTTGCCGCTCGACGTCCCACACCCCGATGCTCGCGACCGAGAGCTCCCCGAGCCGGTCGATCTCGTCGTCCGCGACGCCGAGGCACGGCCCCTCACGCGAGGCCGTCACGGCGGCTTCCCCCATACGCGTGCTCGGGAAACAAGCCAGGGCGCAAGCCCACAGTGCGAAGATGGCATGGACGCGCGGCATGGTCGCGGACGGACGAGGCCCACCCCGCGTGATTCATCGGCGCAGCGAAGAAAGGGACGTCGAGGCCGACGGACGGACCCTACTCGCGACGAACGGGCTCTCGGCGAGCTCACCGCCCCCTCGCCATCCGCCCGCCCCACGCCATATTCTTCGTTCTTTTCGACGCGTTGGCCATCATGGCAGGAGAGCCCTGCGCGGGCGCGCCCAGCGGGCCGACGCATCCCGGCGCAGGTTCGATCGACTCTACTTTCCGAACCCGCGCACGATGGCGACGAGCCCGTCGACGACCTCGGGCTTCGAGTCGAGGTCGGGGCTGCCCGGCATCACCGGGCTCTTCCCGACGGCGGCCCCGCCGTAGACGATGGTCTTTCGGATTTGCTCGTCCGTGACGGACGACTGCCATGCTTTGTCGGTGTAGTTCCGCGGCTTCGGGTTAAGGGCTGCGGCTCCGGCACCGTCACCCTTGCCGGTGAGCCCGTGGCACGCGCCGCAGCGCGAATCGTAGATGGTCTTCGCCGCGGCCATGTCGATCTTGCCTCCTCCGCTCGGCCCCGAGGGCGTCGCGGTGGAGGGGCCGTTCGTGGCGGCCGTCCCCTGAGCGGGTTCGGATTTGCTGCAACCGGCGAGGGCGGCGAGGAGGCTTAGGACGACGAGGCTCTTCATGACACGTGACTCCTTCGATGCATGGAAATGACGGACCGGCCGCGCGGGTCAGCCCACGAGATCGGACCGCGACAAGGTGCGCTCCGCCCGCACGAGCGCGGCGGTCCCTAGGCAGAGCGGCCAGGCGACCCCGACGACCACGGAGAGCGTCGGTCCGAGCGAATGCGCCAGCCAGAAGCCCACGGGCCCGAGCACGGAGAGCTCCGGATCGATGGCCCCGAGGATCGCGATGCGCGCCGCTTCGACGGGGTTCGCTGCGGCGAGCGCGAAGACCACCTGGGGCGAGAGCCTCACGCGCAGGAGTAGCCCGATGAGCGCAAAGTCGTGGAGCGCGCTCGCCATGAGCCACACGAGCAGCGCGGCGACCGTGGCGCGCTCGGGGGTACGCGCGCGCGTCGAGACGAGAAACCCGAGCCCGATGAACGCCCATGAGAGCGCCGCGGTCACGGCGAGGCTGCGCAGCACGACCGATACGAGCGCGGTGTCCCGTGGCGACGCGATCGCCCCCACCACGAGCGCGCCCACGAGCAGGAGGACGAGCGGACCGGCGACGACCACGAACCGCGAGACGACTGCGCCGTAGAACCAGTCGGAGCGGCGGAGCGGCTGCGACATCATGAGCTCGAAGAACCCGCTCTGGCGCGCCCGCACGACGGTCTGACAGGTCGCGACCAGAGCCACGAGGGGCACCGCGAGGACCACGGCGTTCGCCATGTTGAGCACCACCCGCGAGAGCCCGGTGAACCCGAGCACGCTGCTCTCGCGAAGGCCAAGCCACACGAACATGCCGAACACCAGGGCATAGACCCCCGCCGTGAAGAGCGCCCATCGCGAGCGGAGCGCGTCGGCGAGCTCGAGACGCACCATGACCGTGAGCGAGCTCATCGCACCTTCCCCTTGGCGATCACGGCCACACGCACGTCGTCCCACCCCGCTCCGCCGGTCGACGTCGCCTCGAAGCCGAAGTCCATCGGGGTCTTGGCGCCGGCCGCGTACCGAGCATGGCGCGCCTCGAGCCAGCGCGGCGCCTCCGAGTCTCTGACCCATACGTGCCGAGGGGCTCCGCCGGAGCCGCGTTCCTCGAGCCACAACACGAGGCAGCCGACGTCGTCGAAGTAGAAACGATCGCCACCGGACGAGGCCTGTGCGGCGTGAGCCCGATCCCCGACGAGCATGGCGCAGTGCGCACACGGTTGTTTACCCCAAACGGGGTCGACGGGCTCGTCCGCGCCGCGATCGCACGCCGCCGTGACGACGAGCGAGGTCACCATTCCCAGGAACGTTCGGCGCTTCATGCCACGACCTCGAGCCGCGGGCGCGGGCGCATCGCACCCGCGGCGACGGAGAAGTCGTCGACGGGCACGACCGAGAGATCCGCGAGCGAGTCCTCGTGCTCCTTCAAGAGGCGGGTCACGAGGCCCACCTTCTCTCCTTGCGAGACATGCGCGGCGTACCGACGCGACCCAGCACCCGAGAACCCGAGCGCGAGGAGCTTCGCGACGAGCTCGTCGCCGCCATCTCGAACCGCGACCTCGACGCGAAAGGCCCGGAGGTCACGCAAGAGCTCCGTCAACGACGCGTCGCGTACGATCTTGCCTTCAGCGAGCTCGACGACCCGGCCGACGATCTGCCGAACCTCCTCGATACGGTGAGAGCACAGCACCACGATCCCCGTCGCCGGCCGCTCCTCGAGTTGCTCGAAGAAGGCTGCGCGAGCGGCCCCGTCGAGGTTCGCCGTCGGCTCGTCGCACACGAGGATCGGCGTCTCGGCCGCGAGCGCCATCGCCGCGAGGAGCTTTTGCTTCATCCCCCCCGACAGGTCGCGGAACCGTTTGCCGGCGACGATGCCCATGGACAAACCGAGGCGCTCGGCGCGCTCGCGAATGGCCTCGATGGGCCGGCCACGCAGGGCGGCACACGCCTTCACGACCTCGGACACGGGGGCGTCGATCGGCGGAGCGATCTGCGGAATGTAGGCCACGCTGCGCATCGCGATCTCGGGCTCACGGGCGACGTCACTGCCCGCGATGGTGATCTTGCCTTCGACCTGGACGAGGCCGAGCATGGCCCGCAGAAGCGTCGTCTTCCCCGACCCGTTGGCCCCGACGAAGGCGACACGCTCCCCCTTCTCGATACCGAGGGACACCCCGTCGAGCGCCGTCACGGCGTCGAACGATTTTCTCACTTGCGCGATGGTGATCATGGCGTCTCCAGCGCGAGCGGCGCGATCCTTGGGGATCGGTCCACGAACAGAAGATGATTGGCGAAGACGGGTACGGCCCGCGCGACGGCGTCGACCACTCCGAGCGCCGCGGTCCCGTGGAACATCTTGAGAGCCGGGTGCTTCTCGGTGAGGTCGCTCGAGAGCGCCTTCACCTCGTAGGGGACGTCGCCCACACCGTCGCCATCGAGATCGTACCCCTCGTAGTCCGAGAAGTGATTGCCCGTGGCCCGAACGGCCAGGGCGTGGCCGCCGCCGTCGACCTCGACGACCACGGCGTTGTTCTTGAGCTCGTTTCCCCGCATGGTCACGCCCGCTCCTGCGCCGTGGAATCGCGCGGCGACGTCGTTCACGGCGAGCACGTTGCCCTCGAAGGTGACCGGATCTTCCGGCGTGCGCGGGGTATTGTCGAGGTAGGTGCCGGTCGTATTGCCCACCAGCCAGTTCCCGACGACGTCGACGGCGTCGCTGTCTTTCAGGCCGAGCCCGACGCCCGCGGCCCCACGCGCACCCGCGAGCACGTTGCGCTCGACGCGGAGCCGGAGGCTGTACATCACGAAGACCCCGACCACGTCGTGCTCGAATCGATTCCCCACGACACGCGCGTCGTGGGCGTACATGAAGTGAGCACCATAACGGCTATGGCGAACGACGTTCCGCTCGAGCGTCGCGCGCTTCGTGTACCAGACGACGAGATCCCGGGCGCCCTCGACGAGGCACCCTCGCACGATCGAGTCGTTCGACTCCCAGAGCTTGATCCCGTCACCCCGCAGCTCGCTGTCCTCCCCATCTCCGCGGACGTGCACCCCTTCGACGAGACACCCGTGGCACTCCAGGAGGGAGACACCGAAGAGCGCGTCCTCGACACGAACGCGGGAGAGGGAGATGCGGTCGCCCGTCGCCTTGATGCCGGCGTCCTCCGTCGTATGCCGCCTCCCCGAGTGGCGCACCACGAGGTCCTCCAGCGCGACGTCGCTCGCCTTGATCGTGACGACGGTGCCGAGCCCGGTGCCCTCGAGGATGGAGCCCGCACTGCCCGAGATGCGGAGCGGGCGGACGATGGTGAGGTCACCTCGAAACGTCCCAGGCGCCAACGTGACGTGGGAGGGCCCGTCCGGCCGCTCCACGAGCTCGCGGAGCTCCGCGAAGGACGACGCACGCGCGCCTTCGGCCGGGCGACCCGACGCCGAGGGCCCCACGGCCGGTGCGCCTTCGACCGGGAGCCCACCCGACGCCCTCGACCCGACGCCGAGGGCGGCGACGAGCCCCGCGACGACCAGCACGCGGCGTGACGTCACGACGCGCTCCGCGCCTTGTCCGGCAACACCATAGCCCGGGGGCACACGAGGGAGCACTCGGACGCGTGAGCGCAGTGGGTACACACCCGCGAGCGGACGACGTTGGCCGCGACGGCCAGGGCCACCCCAGCGAGCGCCACCCAGAACCCGGCAGCGGGTTGGGCGAACGTCGCGAACTGGCCAATCTGCCCATTGCCGAAGAGCTCGGGCGTGAACGCACCGATGCGCAGCGGGGCCTTCGGGTCGAGATCGTGCCCGAACGAGTAGAGCCAGTAGAAGCTGTCGGAGAGGAAGACGACCGGGAAAGCCACCGCAGGTATGGCGACCCATTTGTTGAGCTTCTTCCCGGCGAGCGCCATGCCGGCGAGCGTCAGGACGCCGATGGCGGCGACGCCGTACCCCGCGAGCATCCGCTCGTTCGGGGCGGCGTCGGCCAAGTGTTTCATACCGATGTAGTGGTTCAAGAGGTCGATCTCGTGGACGTCGCCCCCCATGCCCGTAAGGGAAATGACGAGCATCAGCCCCTTCGGGTACTGGGGCGCGTAGAGCCAGAACCGCCACCACGGCAGAAGGAACGATCCGACGAAGGACGCGACCGACATGCCGCCGAGCGCGACCACGAGCCACCTCGCCCAGTCCCACGGCCGGCGCGCTGCCCCCTCGGGAGGGCTGCGGTCGACCACGCGGAGGTGCACGTGCCCATCCCCCCCGTGGACGACACGACCGGGCTCGTCGAGCCCCCCCGACGAGGTACGATTCGATTCCATGGCTCGGCTCACTTCTTCTTGGGCTTGACCAAGAAGTAGCCCATCATCTCGAGGTGGAGCGCCGAGCAGAACTCGGTGCAGTACATCGGATACGAGCCCGGCATATCCGCCTTGAACGAGATGTTCTCGTGTTTGCCTGGCTCGAGGCTAACGTTCACGTTGTACATGTCGATCGTGAAGCCGTGCGTCTGGTCCTCCGCCGTCTCGAGGCTCGAGATGTGAATGGTGACCTCGTCGCCCTCCTCGACCTCGATCCGATCGGGGGTAAAGTGGCTACGAATCGCGGTCATGAAGACCTCGACCTTGTTCCCGTTGCGAACGATTCGCTCCTTTCCGCCCTCCACCTTGGCAGGGTCAATCTCTCCTAGGGCGTTGGTTCCGGGCTTGTACGCCTTCACGGCCTTGATTTTGTCGGCCTTGATCATCTGGGAGTAGTGCGGCTCTGCGTTCGGGAGCGGCATGTCGGCCAGGTAACGCATCTTCTCGCCGTCGACGTCGATCAGCTGGAAGTTCTGTGGATAGAGGGGGCCCACGGGGAGGAACCGGTCCATCGACATCTTGTTCATGGCCACGACGTACTTGCCGTCGGGGCTCACGGTGTCACCTTCGGCCGAGAGAATGTGCCCGATGTTGTAGTGGACCTTCAGCTTCTCGACGGGCTTCTTGTAGTCCTTGTAGGACCACTTGGCGACCACGCTCTCGATGAACACCGACGTGTACGCGTTGCCCTTGTCGTCGAATACGGTGTGCAAGGGCCCAAGCCCGATCTCGACCTGCCCCGCGATGGACTCCTTGAAGGGCAGAATGGGGAGACCATACGCGTCTTTCCCGTCGAACTTCTTCTGCTCGATGAGCGCCTTCATTTTGGCGATATCGTAGATGGTCGTGTGCGTGTCGAGCTTGCCGCCGACGATCACCTGCTTGCCGTCGGGGGTCACGTCGCAGCCGTGCGGGCTCTTGGGCTCGCCGACCAAGGTCAGGACCCCTTCCGGACCGGCGACGTCCATGGTGAGAACACGCATCCCCGCGATGGTCTTGGTCTTGCCCGCGTTGACGAGCGCCTCGGCCTTTTTCCAGTTGATGACATGGAGATAGTCCATGTCGTTCTGGCTCGCGCCCGACTCGACGGGCGGCTTGCCGTCGAGCGTGCCGCCGACCGCCATCTCGGTATTGAACGAGTTGATGAAGGCCCAGCCGTCCGAGTCGAGCTTACCCGCGTCCGCCAGATCCTGAGTGTAGGGAGGGAGCTCGAGCGCCCAGCTCTTCGAGGGGTCGATCCGCCCCTTCTGGCGATCGAACTTCCAGAAGATGGCCACGCCGCGGTACTTCTCCTTGTACTCCGTGATCGGAGCGTACTCGCGACCGAGCGGAGACGGATATTGGCTCGTTTCGATGACGTAGTCGGTGTCCGGGGTAACGAACGCGCCGCCGTGATCGCTCGCCGCGAGCGGGTTCGGCACGATCTGTTTGGTGGCAAAGTCGGCGAGGTCCACCACCGCGACGCGAGCGTTCGCCTTGTCGTTCACGAAGAGGTACTGGCCGTCGTATTCGCCTTTCGTCTCCGACAGGTTGGGGTGGTGCATGTCGGCCCAGCGGATCTTGTGCGCCCCCTGGTTTCCACCCTCGAGGATCTTGTCGCTGTCGCCGCCGAACCCCCAGCCCTGCCACGACTCCGGCGTGAAGACACCGATCACCTTGAGCATTCGCATCGACGGCACGCCGATGACGTCCACGTTTCCCGACTGCCCTCCCGAGGCAAAGATGTAGTACTCATCCATCTTCCCCGTCGGGACGTACGTCTTCAGCGCCGCCTCGACGTCGGCCTCGGAGAGCCCACGCGATTTCATCAGGTCGGCTACGGAGGTCGACGCTCCGAGGTTGCCGGACGCCTGCTGCTGCTGCTGCACCGCCTTGTTCTCGCATCCGACGACGATGGCCGCGGTGATTCCCGTAGCGAGGAGCGTCGCGGTGACGATCGTGTGTGCACGCATGACTCGTTCTTCCTTCCGTGATGGTGCGCGCCCCCCCAAGCGCGGGATCCGCCCAGTGCAACGGGCGGGCCGCCTGCGAAAGAAAGGCGACTGTCAGAGCTGCGAGTCCATCTCGCTCGGTCGTCCCACGCGGACAACGTGTGCCCCGATTCGCCGACGCCTCCTTCCCTCACCGCTCCCGTTCCGGTTCGCCCCGCGGACGCGACGGTGCCCTCGAAGGCGCGACACGTTCTCGCCGCCCTCGAGGGTCGGCGGCCCGCGGGAGGACTCACAAATGTGAGAGTGCCCGAGGTCGCAATCCGTGCGCGCTTGCCGCAAGCTGCGCACGCATCCGAAATCCTACGGCTTTTTGTGCTTGCGGGTGACCGGCACGCCACGTGCTCCCACGGAGTGCATGCCGACCATGGTCACGCGCCCCATCGGGGCGTCCCACGAGAGCGACACCACACGCGCCGCGTGGGCCCGCACGGCGAGCTTCGGGCTCGGGATCCTCGTGGTCTACTTCGGGGTGTGGGAGCTCGCCGAGCGCTCGGTCCACCGGCTGTCGGTCGGCGACATGCACGATCTGCACATCCTTCGTGGCGTTTGCGCGGCCATCCTGGTCGGGTCGTGGACGTTCGTGCAGATCCGTCGCGCCTGGATCGACACGGACCGTGAGCTCGACCGGCGCGCGGCAGAGCTCGAGGAGCGCGTCGCAGCCCGCACGGCAGAGCTGGTCGAGGCGCGTCGCTTTACCGAGGGCCTGCTCGACGCCCTCCGCGAGCGGGTCGTCGTGGTCGACCCCACGGGGGCCATCGTGAAGACCAACCGAGTGGCCGAGCGCCCGTGCACCGAGCGCGGGGTCGTCGTCACGCATGCCGACGCGTACGGCCGCCTCTGGGAGGTGGAGCGCCTCCCCCTCCCTTCCTTCGAAGGCCGGACGGGCCTCTCGGTCGAGGTCGGACGAGACGTCACCGAGGAGCGGGATCTCTTCGCGCAACTCTGCCAGAAGGAGAAGATGGCGAGCCTCGGGCTGCTCGCCGCCGGCATCGCCCACGATCTCGCGAGCCCGCTCACGGCGATCGCGACCGAGCTCGAGCTCCTCGTCGAGGAGGTGGCCGTGCCGGCCGTGCGCAGCTCGTTCGACGTCGTCCGTGCGCACGTCCGAAGGATGAGCGGGATGCTCGGAGAGATGGTCGGCTTCGCGAGGCGGCGTGGAGACGAGGCGACGGACGTGTCGATCGCGTTCGCGGTCGCCGACTCGTCCCGGCTCGTTCGTCACGATCCGAGGCTTCGACGTGTGACCATGCAGCTCGACGTCCCCGAGGATCTGCCCCCGGTCCGGATGGTCGAGGACCACCTCGTGCTCGTCCTCGTGAACCTCTTCCTGAACGCCGCGGACGCGATGCCCGGGGGAGGGACGATCGCGGTGCGCGCGCGCGCCGTCGACGGGGGCCGTGGGCTCACGCTGGTCGTCGAGGACACGGGCACTGGGATGAGCGCGGACGTGCTCGCACACGCGACGTCTCCCCTCTTCACGACGAAGAAAGCGGGAGCAGGCTCGGGCCTCGGGCTCTTCGTCGCCAACCGCGTGATCGCCGCGGTGGGCGGCACGCTCACCCTCACGAGCCACAAGGCCGAGGGCACGCGAGTCTCCCTCTTTCTCCCGGCGGCGCCGCTGTGAGCGAGAGTATCCTCGTCGTCGAGGACGATCCGACGGTCGCGAACAACGTGGCGCGCGGCCTCTCGCGCGACGGCCACGCGGTCACCGCGGTCGGTACCTGCAAAGAGGCGCTCGCCGAGCTCGCCTACCGCTCGTTCGACGTCATCTTGCTCGACCTCCGGCTCCCCGACGGAGACGGCCTCGAGGTGCTCGACGAGATCCGGAAGGGCTCTCCCGAGACGTTCACCCTCGTCATGACCGCGTACGCGTCGATCGAGTCGGCCATCGACGCCCTCCGCCGAGGCGCTCACGACTACGTCCTCAAGCCACTCGCGCTCGCCGATCTCCGCGCGAAGGTCGAGAGGGTCGCGCGAAACCGCCAAGTCGAGCGCGAGAACGTGCGCCTCCGCGCGATCGTCCGCGGGGACAGCGACGCCATCGCCGCGCTCCGGCGCGGGGGACAGCACATGGCCCGCGTCGCGGACCTCGTCGATCGCGTCGCGCCGACGCAGGCGAACGTGCTCGTGACGGGCGAGAGCGGGACGGGGAAGGACCTCGTCGCGAGGGCGCTCCACGAGCGCTCGACACGAGGCAGCGGGCCCTTCGTCGCGTTCAGCGTCGGCGCCATTCCGGAGGCGCTCGTCGAGGCGCAGCTCTTCGGCTACGAGCGTGGGGCGCACTTCGGCGCGGACGCCGCGTGCGACGGGCTCTTCCGCGCGGCCTCGGGCGGCACGCTGCTCATCGACGACGTCGGCGAGCTGAGCGCGCTCGCGCAGACGAAGCTCCTCAGAGCCGTCGAGACGAAGGAGATCCTCCCCCTCGGGGCGGATCACCCGCGCCGGGTCGACGTCCGCGTCGTAGCCGCGACCCACCGTGACCTCGCCGCCGGCGTCCGACAAGGGACGTTCCGCGAAGACCTCTTCTACCGTCTCAACGTCGTAACCGTCGACATCCCTCCGCTTCGCCAGCGCAAAAGCGACATCGCGACCCTCGCCCGGGAGCTGCTCGAGCGCCACGCGCGGACGTACCAACGCCCCGTCGTCGCGTTCACCGAGGACGCCATCGCGTGCCTCGAGCGCTACGCGTGGCCCGGGAACGTGCGCGAGCTCTCGAACGCCATCGAGCGTGCGACGATCGTCTGCGACGGCGACGCGATCACGGCCGCTCACCTCCCGCCCGTGGTTTCCGGAATGCCGCCCCCCGCGAGCCAGGACGGAGGGTCCTCCGGGGCGCCCGAGCCGCTGCTCGATCCGAACCTCGAACGCGCCACGGCCACCTTCCAACGAGAGCACGTGAGGCGTGTCCTCGAGCGAACGAACGGCAGCCGTGACGACGCCGCTCGGCTCCTCGGGCTCTCGCCGGCGACGCTCTACAGGTACCTCCAGAAGCTCGGGCTCAAGGGCTTCCGCGCGGACGACGAAGACGCACGATCGACGAAGGACGACCCGTCATGACATCCCCCCGCACCGGCGCGCTGGCTCGCGGCCGCGCCCCTCTCGATTTCGACGACCATCCGCTGCTCGCCATCTGGGAAACGACCCAGGCGTGCGACCTCGTGTGCGCCCACTGCCGCGCGTGTGCGACCACCACGCGCGCCACCGACGAGCTCACCACGGACGAAGCCAAGCGATTGCTCTCGCAGATTCACGCGATGGGGACACCCCTGTGCATCCTCACGGGAGGGGATCCGGCCCTCCGCGACGACCTGGTCGAGCTCGTCGCCTACGGGAGCGGACTGGGCCTCACGATGGCGCTCACGCCGTCGGGCACGCCGCTCATGCGACGGGAGCTCTTGAGCGCGCTCGCCGCGGCAGGCCTCGCCCGCGTCGCCGTCTCCGTAGACGGTCCCGACGGGCGCACGCACGACACCTTCCGCGGCGTGCTCGGCAGCTTCGCCCAGTCGATGCGCATCTTGCGCGAGGCGCGCGAGCTCGGCCTCGAGACGCAGATGAACTTCACGCTCTCGCGCGTCTCCGTGGGCCACGTGGCCGCGATGGCGGACCTCGCGCGTGACGTGGGGGTCGCGATGTTCGTGCTCTTCCTCGTTGTCCCGACGGGGCGCGCCAACGAGTCGCTGATGCTCACGGCCGACGAGGTCGAGCAGGCCCTCGAGGAGCTCGCGCGGATCGCAGCAGGCTACCCGTTTCAAGTGAAGACCACGGCCGCGCCCCACTTTCGGCGCGTGCTGCTCGAGCGTCATCACTCGGGGTCGCCCGTCGGGCTCCTCCGCGACGTACACGACGGGACGGTCCGTGGACCGCGAGGCATCAACGACGGCTCCGGATTCCTCTTCGTCTCCCACACGGGAGACGTGATGCCGAGCGGATTCTTCCCCGTGAGCGCCGGCAACGTCCGCGAGGACGACCTCGCCGCGATCTACCGAGACTCGCCGCTGTTCCGACGCCTGCGAGACGTCGACCGCCTCGAGGGCAAGTGCGGAGCTTGCCCGTTTCGGCGGGTTTGCGGTGGCTCACGTGCGCGCGCGCTGGCGACTACCGGGAACGCCTGGGCCGAAGACCCGGGGTGCGCCTACATCCCTCGAGATGCCCGACCGGCGTGATCGCCATGTAGGGGCGAGTCGGAGTTGACGTCGATCAAGGCGGCACTCGACGCGACGGCCCACGCTTCGCGTATGGATCCCCACCTTCGGCATCGGTTCACGAGTGCGAGCCTCGTCGCCACGCTCGCCCTCGCGTGCTCTCGGACGAGCCCTCACGAAGATCCGACGCGCGATCTCGGCACCGCGGAGGTGCGGACCGCGCTGGCGTCGGGTTGCTCGGACGAGACGCGCGAGCGCGATGGCACGCTCTTCGTGCGCCTCTGCGCGACCGCGGACCTCTGGATCGCCACGACGCCCCTCGTCTGTTCGCCGGGTGACCACGCGACCGTGAGATGCCCAATCGCCACCCCGCTCGTCTTCGCCCCTCGGCTCCGCGCGACCCCACGCGCCGTCGCCGTCGTCGAGCGGGAGGTCGCCCATCGGGTCTGCGGCTACGCGTTCGGTGGGCGCCTCCCGACCCGCGACGAGCGCCACCGCGCGCGGACGAGCCGGGGCATGGCGACGCTGCTCGCGAGCGACACGACCCACGACGGGACCTTCCTCGCCGAGGTTCCCGAGTGGACCGAGGACGGCCCGTGCTCGGACCCAGCACGTCTCTCCCCGGCGTGCTCGGGCGACAAACACCCGACTTGGTTCCGGCGAGGCGACGCTGTCGCGTGGGAGTCGCTCCGCGCCTGCGAGCTAGGCGACGAGGCGACGCCGATAGGCCCCCCGGTCCGACTCGGAGAGCACTGCGATAGGGACTCCTGCTTCCTCGTCGGTCCCATGATCGGACGGGCCGTCCCTCGGGCGCTTCGATGCACCCCGCGCGCCGTCGCCGTCCACCCGACCGGCACGGCGGATGTCGCTGCCATCCGCTGCGTCGTGCACGAGCGGATCCTCGCCGCGCGCTGACCACCGAGTTTCGGCGGCCGGTCGGGCGTCGTGCGCACCTCGCGCCGCGCGGTCACGCCCTTGGGTCGAGCCGGCACCCCGCGATTCGTGATTGCCAACTTCGCGCGACGTGTCGACGACCTCAGGGGTGCACGCCCGGGCTCACTGGCCGAGGCAACGGAGCGCTGCTTCGTCGAGGACCGTGAGCTCGGGCCCGCGGCCCAGCACTCCACTCTTACGGAGCCCTGTCACGACGCGAGAGAAGGTCTCCGGTCGCATGCGCAGCACCGCGGCGACCACGCGGTTCGCGACGTGAGCCTCGGCGCCGGACTCGGCAGCGCGGGCCCCGAGGAGGAAGCGAGCGACTCGTTGGAGTGCGCTCCCCTCGAGCGCGTGGCGCTCGGAGCCTCGAAACGCGGCCTCACGGACCGCGGCACGTGCGACCACCCCGAGCGGGCACGACGTCGGCCCCAGCCATTCGCCGAAGCGATCTCCGGTGATGCGGCACACGACCACGTCGGTGAGCGCGATGGCTCTGTGCTCGGGCAGGCGTGCGCCGACGACCTCCAACCCTACGAACGTGCCGGGCCCGCGCACGGCGCAGGCCACTTCACGACTCCCCCACTCCGTCGTCAAGCCCACGAGACCGCGGCGCACGTAGTGGACCATCGCAGGCACCTCGCCCGCGTGCAGAAGAACCGTCCCCGCCGAGTACCTGTGCTCGACGAACGGGCACGCGTCCGGCGACACGTCTCCGAGCTCGCACGACTGGCAACGGAGCGGAGGCCTTTCCGAGAGTCCCATTCCCGCAGCGAGAGCACGCCACGAGCCAGCGCGCCGCGCGCGGATGTCTCACCTTCGCGAGCGTACGCCTCTCACGGCCCGTCACACCTGCCGAGCGCGCGAACGAGGCCGCGTCACCGAAGAGACCAGCACGGTCACGACGAACGCGCCGAGGGCCGTCACGTTGCCAATCGTTCCCCACGTGCGGAGCGCCGCGACACCCGCCAGATCACCGACCACCCGAAGGACGAGCGTCGCATGCAGAAGCGCGAGCGGCCCGAAGAGCGCCGGCCGGTACCGAAACGTCACCTTCGCCACGGCGGGGAGCACGATCGGTGCATGCGCGAGCACCATCGAGAGCACGTGCCCCACGAACAGGGTGTGGAGGACGGCGTCCCTCGCGCCCCCTCCTGCGGGGAGCCCCGAAGCGCCGAGGAGAGCGCCCCCCACGAGGAGCCACGCCGCACCCGAGAGGATGCCCACCGCCGCGTACCGCGGTAGCCCGGGGAGGAAGAGGGTCCGGCGCGCGACGTCGTAGCGAAGCTGCCACGCGCCGACGAGCGACAGGCACGCCCCCGTCACGCGCGACGACTCCCCTCGTTCGAGCCACGACGACGACGACGCCAGGATCGCCAGCCCGACGAGCACCACGAGCGCGGTGTTGGCGCGCGGGCTCGGAGGCGCGAGACGCGAGAGCTCGAGCCGTTCGGCGGCGATAGTGGCGACGAAGTACACGAGCCACGACGGGATGGCGGTATCGAGGCTGCGCGTCACCGCCCACGCCGCGGCCCCGACGGCGAGCGCGACGGATGCTCCGGTCATGAGCCAGGTGAACACCGCCGCCTGGCGGCGCAGGACGGCCACGTTGAGCGCCACTTGACCGACACACGCCGCCACGCCGACGTACGGGGCGAGGGGGACCGCGCCCAAGAGCGCCGCGACGAAGACGAGCCCGAGCGCTGGGGCGGCATATCCCCAAGGCGACGCGAGCGCCACCGCCCGTTCGAGGGCGATGAGGCTCCCGAAAACGCCGACGACGAACAGGGGGCCATGCGAGCCCGCCGTCGCTCCTCCGACACGGGTCACGACCCCGACACGCGCGAGCCCGGCGAGCACCGCGACCACGGCGAACACCCCCAGGGCGCCAACGAGCGCGCGCCGCCCCAAGACGACGTGACGAGCTACGTCCGCCACCCGAGCACCGCCTTCGCCGCGTCCGACATCCTCTCCGGGGTCCACACCGGCTCCCACACGAGGCGCACGTCCACGGACGCGAGCCCGGGCACCGAGAGCAGGCTCCGCCGCGCCTCCTCCACGACGACCTCCGCGATCGGGCACGCGGCCGTCGTCATCGTGAGGTCGACCGTGAGGCGACTACCGTGCAGCGACATGGCCATGACGAGCCCGAGGTCGACGATATTGATCCCGAGCTCAGGATCGGTCACCTCTCGGAGGGCGGCTTTGGCTCGAGCGAAGACGTCGTCGGGGTCGTTCACCATGGGCTCCCCCGAACGAGCGTGACGGCGAGCCCGACGAGCAGGAGCGCCAGAAGCGCGTTGAGCCGTCCCGCGCGTTGCGCCTTGGCGCGGAGCTGTGCCGTCTCGGGTGACGAGGGGTCGGCTTCGATGGCGAGGCTCGCGCGCGGCCCGACGACGAAGTCGTGATGGGCGCTCACGAGGAGCACGACCACGAACACGAGGAGCTTCGCGACGACCGCCTTTCCGAAGGGCGAACCCAGCCACGCGGGATCACCGAAACTCCCGAAACGGACGCCACGCACCCAGAGGTTGAAGGTCCCGGTCACGACCAAGACGCCGAAACAGACCCACCCTACGGTGCGAAAACGAGGCCCCGTCTCACGGAGCAGGAGCCCGGCCACCGAGCGCCCTCCCCCGCGGAGCCACGGCACGACTACGAGGACGAGGAAGCCCATTCCACCGATCCAAAGCGTCGCTGCAAGAATGTGGAGCCACACGGACAGGATGTAGAGGGCGTGCACGCTCAGCCGGCCTTTCCGTCTGCCCGAGGGCCGACGAGGATCCGCGCGTAGGTCACGGCGAAGACGACGAAGGCGACCGCCAACGTGAGGGCGCTGCCGACGAGCAGCGCGAGTGACGCCCCGACGGGGAACACGGCAGCCGACATACGCACGAGCGCCGCGACGACGACGGCGACGAACGCGAGGGGGATCCCCCGAGGCGCCGTGATGGCGCGACCCGTGTGGCCGAGCGAGACACGCGCCATCATGCCAAGGCAGAGCGACCCGATCGCGCCGGCCGTGATCGCGTGCATCCCGAGCGACTGCGGCACCCTCGAGGAGACCTCGGCCAGGGCGCGCAGCGCGAGCCCGAGGGGCAGAAACCCGTGACCCACGTGCAGGATCCAGAGCATCGGCTCGCCGAGAGACGCCCGCGCCCCCCAGTGAAAGGCCCTCGCGGCGACGAGGATCGCGGCCACCGCGAGGACGACCGCGCGGGGAAGGCTCGGCCCTACGACGAGCGCGTCGACCACGAGGACCGCGGCCGCGGCGATCGAGGCCGCGCTCTCGAGGCGAGGGTCGTTCCGGCACGAGGCCGCGCGCGTCGCGTTCTTGGTGAACATCGCGACCACACGCCCCGTGACGAGCACCAGGAAGAAGACGATGACGTCAACGGACACGAGCATCGCTCGGCGTCGGAGCGCCGCGACGACGCCCAACGCGTCGAGGTGCACGAGGACGTTGGCCGTCGTGAGCGCAAGAAGCGCCACGATCACGGGGTAGTTCCGCGTATTGCGAGCGCGCACGATCGGCCTCGCCAGCGTGATCGTGAGGAGCGGCAAGAAGAGCGCGTCGAGCCCAGCCACGACCGCCGGCGGAAGGAGCTCGGACGCCATCATCGCGAAACGCCCGAGGCCCCAGGCCGCGACGAGGCCGAGCAGCGGCCCGCCCACCGCCGTCTCGGATTGGGTCCAGTTGCCGACCGCCGTCAACAGGAAGCCTGCGAGGATCGCCGCGCCGAACCCGAAGACCATCTCGTGGGCATGCCACGTCACGGCATCCAGGTACGTGGGCGCCCCCATTCGCCCCGAGAGCACGAGCGACCACACGGGCAACGCGATCCCGACGAAGAGCGCCCCGACCAAGAAGAACGGGCGGAACCCCTTGGCCAGAAGAACCGGGTGCACCATCGGAGAGACGGGCGGCGCATCGTGCATCGGCAGCGGCGAGCGTGACATGCGGCGTCATGAACGCACGTGACATGCCACGCGCAAATGCCGCCTCGAAGCGCGCGAGGCTCTCATTTTCGAGACCCGATTCGCCGCAGGCCGTGCGCCGTCCGACGCACTTCCTGCACTGGTTCCCGTCAGAAGAAGATCGGGAGGTCGAGCTGAACGACGTGGTAGTTCGGTGTCGCCGCCGCGAGGGGTTTGTCGAGGCCACGCTGGTAGGAGACCCCCGGGCGCAGCTTGACGGTCCCGAGTGGGATATGAAAGCGTGGCCCGACGGCGACCGTGAGGTTGTCTCGTGTGCGCTCGGTCGTGTCGCGCTCGACGGCGAAGGGGGCGTTCAACCACCGCTGGTAGCGGAGCTCGCCTCCGAGCGACAGGTACGACGTGACAAAGTAGCCGACGTGGGCGCCGAGCGTGAGGTTCGTCTTGCTCGCCTCTGCCTGGACCGCGCTCCCCCGCACGCGCATGAGGTGGAGCAGCGTCGCCTCGAGCTGCACTGTCAGGCCACTCGCCACGTACGCGACAGCGATACCTGGAATGAGCGTGAGATCGTTCACGGCGAAGAGGGCATTGTCGAGCTGCGCGCGCGCGGAGAGCCCCTTCGCGCGCGCGTTCGCCGGGCCGGGCGACGGAGCGTCACCACCACCACCACCGACGGGGAGGGTCACTCCGAAGAAGCCATTGATGCGGAACCCTCGCGCGAGCTTCGCCGCGTAGGTCAGCCCGAGCAGCGGGTTGACGAACGCCGCGCCGCCACGTGCACCGTTGCCCGGAGCAGGGTCGTCCGCGACGAACGCGAGCCGTACGACCGGCGCGAGCCCTGCGGTCGCGGGACCGGTCCCCGGGATACGGTACGCCGCCGTGAGGAGCGTCGCAGACGTGGCGCCGCGGCCTGCGTTCACGTCCTCGTAGAACGCGAGGGACGACTCGACACGAACCACCGTCGGCGCGACGATCGGGCGGAGCTGCCAAGGAACGGAGTACGGCGGGGGCACGGAGCTCTTGGGCGCAGGAGGAGCCTCCGAAGGCGCGCCACCCCCCGCAGCGGGCGCGGGCTGCGGCGAGCCACTCGCGGCCGATGGAGCAACTGCCGGGCCCAGCCCGGCTTCGGTAGGAACGTTCTCCGGGGCGGAAGGAGCCGTGGCGGCCGACGGACCGTCTTGGGCGAGCGCAACCGAGGGAGCCGCGAGCACGAGACTCCCGACGAGGCCGACCGCGAACCATGGGCGTGGGATCATGACACGTCACCTCGTGACGAAGGGGGGAGCAGCGACGCCGACGACGGCGCGGCGGGAGGCAGGCTGGTCATCGACGAGCGCGCGACCGAGATTCGCCCGGTGAAGACGGGCAGAGCCATCTTCAGCAGCACGACGAGGACCATCAGCCCCGCGGCGAAGATGCCCGCCGAGATCTTCCACTCCGTGAGGCTCGGGGTGTACTCGACGACCTCGTGGAGCGTGCTAGGGACGAACCCCGGGATGATGAGGCCCATCCCCTTCTCGATCCACACGCCCCCGAAGGCCGCCACGCACGCGGCCATGAGCACCGTTCGATTCGTGCGACTCTGGGGCAGATGGACGAGGATCGCCGAGGTCAGGTTCAGGGCCACCCCGGTCCAAATCCACGGAACGAGGGCGTGCTTCCCGTGCAATCCGAGGAAGAGGTACCGCGCCGATACGTGGTGCGCGCCACCCGAGTAGAGCTCGGTGAAGGCCTCCGAGCCGAACATGAAGAGGTTCACGAGGATCGTGATCCTCAAGACCCGCGCCAAGAGCTCGATCGGGCCGTCGGCGACACGGAAGGCCGGCGCGAACCGCCGAATCACGTGCAAGAGCAGGATGACGAACGCGGGCCCCGTGATGAACGCCGACACGATGAAGCGCGGTGCGAGGAGCGCCGAGTTCCAGAAGGGGCGGCCACCGAGCCCCGCATAGAGGAACGCCGTCACGCTATGGATCGAGATCGCCCAGCCGATCGAGAGGAACACGAAGGGCAGATAGAATCGCTTGTTCGGTCGCCTGCGAAGGTACTTCATGTAGACGAGGTACCCACATATGTGAAGGTTCAGGAGCAAGTACCCGTTGAGGACGACGACGTCCCAGCTCAGCATGGATACGGGCCAATTGAGGCGTCCGATTCCCGGGATCACGTGCCACATCCGGTCGGGTCGGCCCATGTCTACGGCGATGAACCCCACGCAGACGACGATGGCGGCCACGGCCAAGAGCTCGCCCACGATCACCACGTCGTGCATCTCCTCGTCGTCGTAGAGGTAGGCCGGGATCACCATCATCACGGCCCCCGCCGCCAACCCCACTGTGAACGTGAAGTTCGCGATGTAGAGCCCCCACGAGACGTGGTCGGTCATGTGCGTCCGCACCATGCCGTCCGCGAGCTGGTGCGCCCACGCGTTGAGGCCGACCAAGGCGACCGCCGTCAGCGCGGTCATGCCCGCGTAGTAGGCGAAGCTCCCCGTGAAGGCGAGCCGCCACATGCTCCACAGGAACTTCGGGTACGACAGCACGGAGTCGGGGCGCTCGCCGGGAGCGCTGGGAGGAGGCAGGGAAGACGCGCTCATGGGCCTCGATCAGTTGTCGAAGTAGTAGAAAAAACGCGGGCGCGTCCCGAGCTCTTCCTTGAGCACGTAGACGCGTTTGTGGGCGAGAACCCATCGTATTTCGCTGTTCGGGTCGAGGAGATTCCCGAACACGCGAGCTCCCGTCGGGCAGGCCTCGAGGCACGCCGGCAGGAGCCCCTTACGCGTGCGGTGGAGGCAGAACGTGCATTTCTCGACGACCCCCTGCGGGCGCACTCGATTGGATAGGTAAGACTGGTTCGGGTTGATCTCTTCGGCGGGGATCTCGGGTTTCGACCAGTTGAAACGCCGAGCGTGGTACGGGCACGCGGCCTCGCAGTACCTACAGCCGATGCACCAGTTGTAGTCGACGACGACGATGCCGTCGGACTCCTTCCAGGTGGCTTGCACTGGGCACACCTTCACGCAAGGAGCGTTGTCGCACTGCTGGCACTGGACCGGAAGATAGTACTTCCCCGGAGAGGGTACGGCGTGATCGTAGGTGGTCGTGCCCTTCTCGAGGTCGAAGCTCCCCTGCTCCATCTCGAGCACCCGAATGTACGAGTTGTTCGTCGTACGATCGTGGTTGTTCTCGACGTGGCACGCCTCCGCGCACTTGCGGCAGCCGATGCACACACTGAGGTTGAGCGCGTAGCCGAGCTCGACCCCCGGCGTAGGGCGAATATCCTCGATCGTCACTTCGCGACCGTACTTGGCCTCGGCGTCCGCCTCGAGGCGCGCGAGCACGGCGCGCATCTCGTCCGGCGTAAGCTCACGGTAGTGTTTCTGGAGGAGCTCCCCGAGCGACATGTCGCTGGCCCAGGCCCGGAGCGGCTCGATCGCGTACGCGAAGGCTGCTGCCCCCAGCGTGCTTCCGAGCACCTTCAACGTACGACGCTTCGCCTTATCCATGGTGACTCCCGACGGGCGCAGGTGTGACGAACCGGTCCTTCGGCGGGAGCACCGGCCGCGACGGTTGGTACTTGGGGACGTGCGGATCGTGGCAATCGACGCAGTGGTTTCTGAGCCTCGGGCCTCTGCCGAGATCCCAATAGCCATTCATCCCACCATGGCTCCCGTGGAGGTAGTCTTGGTACTTCGGGCCATGGCACTGCGCGCAGAGGCGGATAGCGTCGCTGGTCGCGAGCTCCTCGCCGGTCGCGAGGCGCAGCATGGGGGGCCCGCCGTGCCGATCGACGTGACACGCCTTGCACGAAAGCGCCCCGTGGGCCACGGAGAGCCCGGCGTGAAAGTCCTTGAGGACGGCCGCGTTCTCCGGAAATCCAGCCCCGGCGTCGCGGACCCCGTGACAGGTCACGCACGCGACCCGCACGGGGCGCCCGAGCCCGTCGGTCTCCGCGCTCTCGATGGAGGTGAGCTTCGGCGAGGCGTGGATCTCGGTCGAGAACGAGGGGGATCCGGCGTCGACGTCCTCGCCGTGCTGGAACGGCTTCGCACACCCCGCGACCAAGAAGGCGGCGCATGCGGTGAGCCTCACGGCTCGATGGTGGCGTGGGTTCAAGATGCGCGACGCCAACGCAAGTGATGTGCCGCGTCACGCCGGCGCGTGCGCACGTCGTTCCGCGAGACCACCATCGAAGCGAACGGATCGCCGAACGAGAGGCGCCCGAGCCCGCGGTGAAGCCTCCCGCTCGCCGGCAGCGTGCCCGAACGGCATGCGACGAATCTTTCGATGTTTCATGCGGCTCGAAGGGACGAGCCCCGGCTCGAGCCGCGATTCTTCGTGTTCCGTCGCGTTGATCTCGTCGCGAGAGGCGCACCGTTTGCGCACGCCCACGAGGGCTGGCGCCGACGAACACCGCGTGGCGCGTGTGTTGCTTTGCCGCACCGCGTATGCCCATCGCATCTCTCGTCGTCACGCTCGACGAACGGACGTCGCTCCGGGAATCCGCCATCGCCACGCTCGTCGGAGATCCCCGAGTCGACATCGGGGAAGCACGTGGTTCGCACCTGCCCGTCGTGCTCGACACGCAGACCACCGAGGAGGGCGTGCACGCCGTCGAAGCGCTGCTCGCGACGCCGGGCGTGCTCGGCGTGGACGTGGTGCGCATCGACTTCGCCGAAGACGAGGAGAACGCATGAATCGCCGAGAGTTCCTACGCAGCGCCGCGATGGTCGCAGCGATCGCAGCCGCCGACGAGCTGGCTCGCCCCGCCAAACGGCGCCTCGCCGTCGCCGCCGAAGAGAAGGCGCCCACCCCGGACGGGGTCCGCTGGGACAAGGCACCGTGTCGCTTCTGCGGTACAGGGTGCCATGTCCAGGTCGGCACGAGGAACGGCCGCGTCGTCGCCATCGCGGGCGACCGCAAGGCCGAGGTCAACAAAGGTCTCCTGTGTGTCAAGGGCTATCACGTCGGCCTCGCGCTCTACGGGAGTGACCGACTGACGAAGCCGCTCCTACGGAAGAACGGGAAGCTCGAGCCGATCTCCTGGGAGCAGGCGCTCGACATCGTGGCGAAGCGCATCGCGCAGAACCCCGCGGGCTTCGCCTTCTACGGCAGTGGCCAGTGGACCATCCCCGAGGGATACGCGGCCCTGAAGCTCGTCAAGGGCGGCCTCGGCACGAATCAGATCGAGGCCAACGCGCGGCTCTGCATGTCGTCCGCCGTCACCGGGTTCATGGCGACGTACGGGGTCGACGAGCCCGCCGGCTGCTACGACGACCTCGATCGCTGCGACGTGCTCATCACGTGGGGAAACAACCCCGCCGAGATGCACCCGGTCCTCTTCTCGCGGTTCATCGACCGGCGAACACGAGGCGAAAAGGTCACCCTGATCGAGATGGGCACGCGCCGAACGAGGACCAGCCAGTTCGCCGATAAGTCGCTCACCTTCAAGCCGCACACGGATCTCGCGATCGCCAACGGAATCGCCCACCTCCTCCTGACGAACGGAACGTTCGACAAGGACTTCGTCGAGAAGCACTGCGGCTTCCGCGGGGAGGACGAGAAGAAGACCCTCTACGGAAAGGCCATTACGTTCGAGGAGTACAAGGCGCGTATGGCGGAGTATACCCCCGAGAAGGTCGAGCAGATCTCGGGGGTCCCCGCGAAGGAGATCCGCGCGCTCGCCGATCTCTTCGGGCGCCGTGACATTCGCATCACGAGCCTGTGGTGCATGGGCTTCAACCAACACACCAAAGGGACGGCCATCAACGCGCTCGTCCACGGCATCCACCTCTTGAGCGGGCACTTCGGGAAACCGGGAGATGCCCCCACGAGCCTCACGGGGCAGCCCTCGGCCTGCGGAACTGTGCGCGAGGTCGGCACGCTGTGTCACCTCCTGCCGGGCGGCCTCGCCGTCGCGAACGCCGACGACCGCAAGGAAGCCGAGCACGTCTGGAACGTGCCCCCCGGGAGGGTCTCCGACAAGATCGGGTACCACACGGTCGAGATGTTCCGACGCTTCTCGACCCCGAAGGACAAGGGCGGCGACATCGACACCGTGTGGGTGCAGACCACGAACCCGGGGCAGTCGCTCCCGAACGTCCACGCCCTCTTCGAGCCGAGCCGCAAGATCGAGGGTAAGTTCCTCATCGCGTCCGACGTGTACCCGACGGCGACCACGCGCGCCGCCGACCTCGTGCTTCCCTCGGCGCTCTGGGTCGAGAAGAACGGCATGTTCGGCAACTCCGAGCGCCGTACCCAGCAATGGTTCAAGATGGTCGACCCGCCGGGAGAGGCCCGCGCCGACGTCTGGCAGATCATCGCCGTAGCGAGGAGGCTCTTCGAGCTCGGTTTCGCCGGCATGAAGGACAAGGACGGTCAGTTCCTCTTTCGCTTCACCAAGGACGGCAAGGAGGTCCCGGTGTGGGACCACCGGCGCTTCTTCGAGACCAACGTGGACGAGGCGCTCTTCGACGAGTACCGCCACTTCTCGACGCACCACCGCAAGGATCTCGCGCCTTACTCCGAGTACGTCAAGGCGCGCGGGCTCCGGTGGCCCGTCGTGAAGCAGCCCGACGGGACGTGGCAAGAGACGAAATTCCGATTCTCCGAGGGGGAGGATCCGTACGTCCAGAAGGGCAAAGGCGTTCAATTCTATCAATCGTTCACCAAGGACGATCGCGCGCAGATCTGGTTCCACGCGTACGAGCCGCCACCCGAGGGTCCCGACGGCGACTACCCGTTTTGGCTGTGCACGGGCCGGGTCATCGAGCACTGGCACACGGGCACTCTCACCATGCGAATTCCGCAGCTCCAGCGCGCGATGCCCGAGGCCTACGTCGAGCTCCATCGCGCCGACGCCCAGCGCCTCGGGATCCATGACGGCGAGGTCGTCACCCTCGAGACACGACGGGGCCGACTCGACCTCCCGGCCTGGATCGACGGCCGTGGCTCACCGCCCGAGGGTTCGCTCTTCGTCCCCTTCTTCGACGAGCGCCTCCTCGTCAACGAGCTCACGCTCGAGGCGCACGATCCGTTCTCGAAGCAGCCGGACTACAAGAAGTGTGCGGCCCGCGTGCGCAAGCGCGTCGCGAGGCCCACGCCATGAGCCCGGACGACGAGGACGACCTCTCCCCGAGGCCGCTACTCAGACCGTTGACGCCGCCACCCCCGAAGGAGCCGCGCCCCGCGTCGCGTCCGAGCCTCCTCCAGGGCGACGACGGCGATCCGGCGCGGCCTCCTCCGTCGCGTTCGACGCTCCCGCCGCCCAGCGCGCCGCTGCTCGCCTCCCGGAGGTCGGTCCACGTCCTCGGGGTCATGGGCGTCGCCGTCGCCTTCGTCGGGTTCTTCACGGGTATCGCTCAAGAGCGAGACGAGACCAAGCGCTACGAGCCGCCCGAGACGGTCGCCACGGCGCCGGCGCCCGGGTACAAGCAACTTCGCGCCGAGCGGCGAGGTCCCAACGCCAAGCTCTACGAGGGCGCTTTCGAACGCCTGGGAGTCGCACTCCCCACTCCGCGCGACGAAGTTCCTCCGCAGTCCGAAGAGGACCGCGCGCGCGTTCTCGCCAATCGGTCCGCGATTCGCGCCTACGACGGCGCGCCGCCGACGATCCCGCACGCCATCGAGGGGCGCTCGACCTACGAGTGCCTCGTCTGCCACGAGAAGGGAGCCGTCGTGGCCGGTAAGCGCGCGCCGGCGATGAGCCACGAGCGCCACGACTCCTGCACGCAATGCCACGTCGCCGCGGGAGGTCCGCCGCACGAACCCCCACCTCCGCTCACATCGAGCACGTTCACTGGGGCGGCGCCCGCCCCCGGTGGCTCTCGCGCTTGGCCCGGCGCCCCCCCCGTCATTCCTCACACGACGTGGATGCGCTCGCGCTGCACGAGCTGCCACGGCGTCGCCGGTGCGCTCGGCATGCGCTCGACCCACCCCTACCGAGAGAGCTGCCAGCAGTGCCACGTCCCCTCCGCGACCCTCGATCAGCGGGCCCCACGGCTCGCTCCCACGTCCACGCGCCCCCCGGAGAATCCCACCCATGAGCCGTGATCGACGCCTAGGCCGCAGCGCTCTCTTCGACGTCTTTCGTTCGAAAAATCGTGAGGCGGACGAGCCGCTCCGTCCCCCTCGGACATTCTCCCTCGTCGATTTCTACGCGGCGCGCGTGCCTCGGGGCGAAGTCACCCGCGACATCCCCACGTTCGCGCTACGCCCGGGCCTCCCCGAGGTCGCCACCGTGCCGCCGTTCGCGGATCCCGTTCCGCCGGAAGAACCGAGGAGAGCGTGATGACGACCTCCGATGTCGAGCTGGCGCCCCTCCAGATCGCCGACCTCGATCCCGCGCGACTTCGAGACCTCGCGACCGACGTGGCGGCCCTCGGCGAAGAGCTCGAGGTCCGGGTGAAGCGGCGCGAGGGCTACGTCGACCCCGAAGCGCGGCGCGGGCTCGACGACGCCGTCGCGGAGCTCTTGTCCGGAGGCGCGATGGCCGTGCAGCTTCGCTACCGCTTCGACGGGCGCCTCTATTGGGACACCCTCCTCGCCATGCCGCACGGGTTCCGGCTCGTACGAACGGACGTCACCACCGCGATGGGAAAGGACTCTCCATGAAGCTCCGTACACGAGGGCGCTCGATCCGCCTGCGTCTCACCCGAACCGAGGTGGCGCGGCTCGCCGCCGGCGAGCGCGTCGAGGAGCGCGTGCCTTTCGGCCCCGGCACGGCGCTCGTCTACGGCATCGGACCGGGAGAGGTCCCCACGGTGGAGGCTCACCTCGACGGGGCCCACGTGCGCGTGGTGGCGCCTCTCGACGTGATCTCCACGTGGGCGAGCTCGGACGCGGTCGGCTTCGACGGCAGGAAGGACCTCGGAGACGGCACCTTCCTGACCATCCTCGTCGAGAAAGACTGGAACTGCCTCACGTCCCGCCCGGGCGAAGAGGACGTCGACACCTTCCCCAACCCGAGCGCATCGTGCTGAGATCCGAGACGACCGACGGCGCACGCGCACGCGAGAACGTGAGCTCTCGGAGGCGCCCGTGAAGGTGTCCGTCCTGTTCTTCGCGGTCACGAGAGACCTCGCCGGGGCGCCCGAGGCGACGCTCGACCTCTCGGGTGAGGCGCCTACGGTCGCGGATCTCGTCGACGTGCTCGAGCGCACCTACGCCGAGCTGCGCGGGCGGATGTCGGCGGTTCGCATCGCGAAGAACGAACGATTCGCGAGGCTCGACGAGCGCCTCCACGAGGGCGACGTGATCGCGCTCGTCCCGCCGGTCTCGGGTGGCTGAGGTGCGCGCGCTTCCTGTCTTCGACGCGCCCCCGAACCGGCGCGCCGAGCCTCGCTCCGTCCGGCTCTCGCTCACCGACCGCTGCGATCTCGCGTGCGTTTACTGCCGCCCGAACAAGCGCGATGGCTACTCCGAAGAGACGCTTGACCTCGCCGCGTTCACCGCGCTCCTCCAGGGGCTCTACGCGGGTGGTGTTCGGCGCGTCCGCCTCACGGGCGGTGAACCGCTGCTCTCCCCCATCGTCGTCGACGCGGTGCGGGCACTCCACGAGGTCGGGTTCGACGACGTCGCCCTCACCACGAACGGCACACGCCTCGCCAAGCTCGCCGCGCCCCTCCACGCGGCGGGGCTCATGCGCGTCAACGTCTCGCTCGACACGCTCGATCCCGAGCGGTTCGCCCGCCTCACGCGCGGAGGGCGCCTCTCGACGGTCCTCGCCGGCATCGAGGCCATGGCCGCGCTCCCGTTCGCCGAGACGAAGCTCAACGTCGTCGTGGTGCGCGGAGAGAACGAGGACGAGCTCGAGGCGCTCGCGCGCTTCGCGTGGGACCGGGGAATGACGCCGAGGTTCCTCGAGATCATGGGAGTCGGAGAGGGAGCGCGGATACCCCACAAGCTCGTTCCCTATGCGGAGCAACGCGCGAGGCTCTCGGGCCTGCTCGAGGCCGACCACGGAGCGAAGGACGTCGACCGCGGGCCCGCGAGGTACGTGCGCGCGCGCCCCGAGCATGGCCCGCGCCGCATCGGTTTCATCACGGGTACGACGGACACCTACTGCGACGGGTGCGACCGTCTGCGCGTCGCAGCCGACGGCACCCTCCGCCCGTGCCTCGCGACGAACGACGGAGTCGCGGCAGGCGCCGAGGCAGCACGAGGCGACCTCGCCGGGGTACGCGCACGCCTCGCCGAAGCTTGGACCGCCAAGCCCGACGGGGTGACGTTCCGCGGGTGCACGGAGCCCTCGGCGCGGGATGTGTCGATCCGGAGCATCGGCGGATAGCCTCGTCGCCGCGCGGGTGGACCGGGTGACCAAAGGGGGCGCGGCGAGGGAGTCTCCCTTGGAGCGGCCCACCTCACGCGGCGGGGACCGTTCGCGCAGGCCCCGTGTACGGTCGCGGCGTCGGTGCGACCGGGCGGCCGAGCCCCTCGACACGCCCGCTCCGCCCCGTCGCCGGTGACAAGACGGCAAGCCTGTCGGAGCTCCCCGAGGCTCCCCGAAGAAAAACGACATCGGGGTCGACGGACACGAGCCGATCGAGACAATGGGAGTCTCGATGAGCCTCTCCTCTATCCTCCCGCGGCCCCCCCGAACCGCCGCATTCCTTCTTACTTTCGCGGCCTTGGCCACCTCGGCGGGGACGGCCCACGCCGACGAGCCGGCCCCTCCCGCGAAGACCGAAGCGCCCGCCAAGGCCGAGCCCAAGCGCTCCGCCGGCATCACGGTGCACGTGGTCGAGGGGGCCCGCGTCCTCGTCGATCGCGCCGACGCCGGGCGCGCCGAGCCGGGACAGCCCTTCGAGCTCACGCTCCCCCCCGGCGACTACACGGTGAGGGTCGTCTACGACGGCGGTGGGAACGAGGAAGCGAGCGCCAGAGAGGCGCGAAGGAATCGGTTCATACCGGCGGGGTTGTCGGCTCGCGATCGAATCCGTCGACCTCTCCAGACGATTTTCCGAGAGGGACCGAGGGGGCCGACCCTCCAGCGGCGAAGCCCCGCGGACGGGCACGGCTCACGGAGCCACCGTCGTTCAACCTCATGAAATCGTTCGGGTCACGGCCTCGTTCCGGCGCCGGAACAGCGGCTCTCCCGGTCAGAAATTGCGGTTGATCGTGGGCTCGCCTCCCCCGGGGGCCGGGGCGGGAGCGGCTGGCTTCGGGGCGGCGGGGGCGTTGGCCACGTTGCCCGCGGCGGGGGTGCTCGGCTTGCCGGCGGCGGCACGCACCGGAGCCGCCACGGGCACGTCGACCTTCGACGGCACCGCGCCCGCTTCGGAGAGGACCACGTCGGCGCTCACCGTCTTGCCCTCGGCCTTCACGTCGACCTTGCGATGGCTCCCGACGGGCCCTTTGAGCTCGACGACCCCGCCCTTCGAGGCCACGAGCTCCCCGTCGACGAGCACCTCGGCTCCCGGAGGTGTCACCGTGAGCGTGCTCTTCACGAGCACCACGACCTTCTCGGTCACCTTCTCGACGACCGACGGCGGCGGCGCCGGAGCGACCTCGGACGGCGCCGCCTTCGGGGCCTCGGGAGCCGCGGTGACCTTCGCGTCGGCCTTTCCCTTGAGGGCCATGCCTCCCGCCACGATGCCCACGACGGCGACCGCCGCGATCGCCGGGAGCACGAACGCGGCCTTCTTCTTCGGCGGCGGCGTGACGCTGGAGTCCCCGAGGCCGGGCCCCGTGGTCGCCGCCACGGCCAGCGCCGTCTGCGCCATGTCGGACACGGGCGCCCCCGACTTCAGCACGATACGGGGCCCCTGCGAGTCGGTCGAGGTGCCCGCACGCGGCGCGACGCTCGCCTTCTCCGCGTCCGACAAGGCCACGAGCATGTCCTCGCGGATGGTGATGTCCCGGCCCGTGAGCGCGACGATCGCGTCGTACATCTCGGTGGCCGTCGTGAAGCGGTGATCGGGCGCGCGAGCGAGCGCCTTGTGCACCACCGCGGCGATCTCGGACGAGACCCAAGGCGCGCGGTTCTGCAAAGGCTCGGCGTCGTCCGAGCAGAGAGAGACGATGAGGTTGCCGATGGTGTCGCAGTGATGGTTCGGCGTCGTCCCCGCGAGCGCCTCGTAGAGCGCCACCCCGAGCGACCAGATGTCGGCGCGCGCGTCGAGCGCCTTCGAGCCCCGCGCCTGCTCGGGCGACATGTAGAGCGGCGAGCCGATCATCGAGCCCGTCCGCGTGAGCTTGTGGTCCCCGCCTTCGGCGAACGGGTCCGCGCGCACCTTGGCGATGCCGAAATCCAGAAGCTTTACGATGATTTCGCCGTTGTCGCGCCGCGCGAGGTACGTGTTCGCCGACTTGATGTCGCGGTGGATGATGCCCGCGTCGTGGGCGCGCTGGAGGCCGAGGCAGGCCTGCGCCGTGATTCGGAGGGCCAAGTCCGGAGGGAGCACGCCGAGCCTGTGAATGAGCTGCCCGAGGTCCTCCCCGGAGAGGTACTCCATCACGAGGTACGGGTTCTTCGTGGCCGCGTCGATGCCGCTGTCGAGCACCTGCACCACGTACTGCGAGTCGATGGCGCCGCTCGCGCGGGCCTCACGCTGGAAGCGCGTGACGATGCCCTCCTCGCGGGCGAGGAGCTCCGACACGATCACCTTGAGCGCGACACGACGGCCCGTGACGAGGTGCACGGCCTCGTACACGGCGCCCATGCCGCCTTCGCCGAGCACGCGGACGATACGGTACTTGTCGTCGATGATTTGGGCGTTCGGCGAGGCCCCCCCGTCGCTCGAGACCGCAAAACCGGGCCGTGTCATGCCTTGTGCGCGACGCGACGTCGCCTCCGAATGGACGATGCCACCACCGCGGTGGCAAAGACCAAGGTAGCGCCTTCCGGGCCGCCGGGCGAGGTCGTGCAGCCGCCCGGGGGCGCGGGCGGCGCGATGCACTGGCCGTCCCCGCTGCACACGAACGGCGCGGCGCAGTCGGCCACGTCACGGCAGGCCGTGCGGCACTGGTTCGTGCCCTCCTCGCAGCGGTACGGGAGGCACTCGGTCGCGGTCTTCCCGTCGGGCGCGACGATCGCGTGCGCGCCGTCGCATTTGGCCGAAGGCTCGCATTTTCCAGCCTTGCAGGCGAAGAGCGACCGGCAGTCCCCGTCGACGGCGCACGTCGTCTTGCACGTGGCCGCGTCGGCGCACGCGTAGTTGCCGGGGCACGCCTCGGCAGCGAGCACCTTGCACGCCCCGGCCCCGTCACACGCCGAGGGAGTGCGTACTCCGTCTTTGCACGCCGTCCCGCAGCCGACCTGGGGCGACGGGAACCGGCACACGTCGCGGCGAACGCCGTCGCACGCACCACCGCACGACGAGCCGTCGCTCGCGCAGGGTCGATTCCCGCGCGGTCTCCCGGCGACCACGTCGCAACGCCCCTTCACCGCGCCGTCGCAGGCCTCGCACGCCCCCGAGCACGCCGAGTTGCAGCACACGCCGTCGACGCAGTGACCGCTCGCGCACTCCCCGCCGGCGCCGCACGTTTGGCCGTCCTTCTTCTTGCAGGCGCCCGAGGCGTCGCACGTCGACGCGCGCGCACACGTGTCCGCGTCGTCCGCCGAGCGCACGGGCTCGCACGCGCCCGTCCCCGCGACGCACGCGCGGCACGCACCGGTGCACGGCCCCTGGCAGCAAATCCCGAGGTCGCACAGACCGGAGCTGCAGTCGTCGTTGCCCACGCACGCGGCGCCGGGCGCGTTCACGCCGAGCCGCTCGATCGCGTCGACCCCGTTGCCTCGGCGGTCCTCGCGTCCGTGCCCGCCGCTCACGACGAGCACACCGCCGTTCACGAGCACGGCCTTGTGGTTCGCGCGGCCGAAGTCGAGCGCCGGCGCCGTAGCGAAGCGCCCCGTCGCGATGTCGTACTTCTCGACGAGCGCCGTGCCGATTCCGGCCGCGAACCCGCCTGTAACATACACGTACCCCGACGGCATGAGAGTCGCGTCGAGGCCCGGTCGCGGCTCGATCATGGATCCCGTCGCCGAGAACTGCCCCGTGGCCGGGTCGTAGAGCTCCGCGCTCGCGGTGGCTCCTCCGACGACGAGCACCTTCCCGTTCGGCAGGAGAACGGCCACGTGCCCCGTGCGCGCGGTCGTCATGCTCCCGGTCGCGGTGAACGCCCCGGTGGCGCCCGTCGCGGGGTCGTAGAGCTCCGCGCTCGCCGTGTTGCCGCCCGTGACCAGCACCTTGCCGTTCCCGAGGGGCGTCGCGGTGTGCCCGGTGCGCGCGGTCGTCATGGCCGGCCCCGGGGCGAACGTGTTCGTCGCCGCGTCGTACAGCGAGGACGCCGCGACTCCACCGCCCACGACGAGGATCTTGCCGCTCGCGAGCCGGATCAGCTGGGCGCCACTGTGGGGCGTACCCATGGGCCCGGTCGTCGTGTACTGGCCGTTCGACGGATCGAAGAGCTCGGGGGTGCCCCCCACCGTGAGCACCTTGCCGTTCGGGAGCTCGACCCCCGAGCGCCCCGCGCCGCGCTCGTCGGCACCGCCCATGTTCGCGATGGAGTCGGTCACGGGATCGTACAGGTGGACGCCGGGCACCGAGCGGCAGGCCTGCGAGTCGCAGGACTCCCCGTAGCCAAAGACCACGCGGCCGGAGGCGAGCCTCAAGGCGACGTGCCCGATGCGGGAGACCTGCGAAGCCGATCCCAACCACCTCGGATCGAGCAGGGCCGGGTACGACACGCCCTCCCAGTGCACGTGCATCGTACACACGTCGGCTCCGGGCCGAACGACGGGCCTCCCCCAGGGCGGCGTTGGGCTCGTGTCCACCGCGCACCCGCGGACCTCGAACCTCGCCGCGACACGCTCGCCCCGCGCCCCTACGACGTACGGCGGATCCATGCGGAGGCGAGGCGCACCACCCGCGTCGAGGACCTCGAGCCCACCGCCTACCGCGCGGAGCCCCGCAGCGCGACGCACGTCGAGCGAGTACACGACCTCTTCGCCGCGCGGCGGCGAGGGGAGCGCAAGGAAGTCCTCCACCCCGTGCGAGAGGGGCCGCACCGCGTAGCCCGCGCCTGCATAGACGGCGACACCGTCGACGTCCGACCGAGACGACGCAGCGAGCCCCGGCATCGCCACCCCCACGGCGACCCCCGAGCGTGTGTCCTCGAGCTCCATCACCCCGGACGCGACCCGGGGGAGCGCGACACGCAGGGACGTGGCCGCGGAGCTTCCTCCACCGACGACGCCCGGGAACCGCGCCCTCGTCGTGCTGAGCCATGTCTCGGCCCGCGCGCCCTCGGCCGCGCCAGGCGGAGGCGCCTCGTCGTGCTCGGTCGCGCACCCTCCGACGAAGGAGAGCGCCGCCGCGAACGCCCCCACGAGACCTGCGAGCTTGGGAGCCCTCATCGCTTGCGCCTCCTCACGAGCGTCATCCCCAAGGCCGCGGCGAGCGCCACGAGCCCACCTTCACCACCACCCGAGCCCGCCCCCGTCGCGCAACCCTCCAAGGGCGCCTGCGGAGGGAGCACGCAGCGTCCGTCGGCCGAGCACACGTTGGGCTCTGCACAATCGGCCACCGAAGCGCACGACGTGCGGCAGAGGCCACCTTGTTCGCAGGTGTACGGCGCGCAGTCCACGACCTCGCGCCCCTTCGTTACGAGGGTGCCCTTGCAGAGCGCGACGGGGTTGCACACCTTGCCCTCGCAGCGGTACCCGTCGAGGCAGTCCGCGTCCGAGGCGCACTCGGTCTTGCACGCCGTCGCGCTCGCGCACACGAAGTTGCCCGCGCAGCTCTGGGGCGAGCCGCGCAGACACGCGCCCTTGCCGTCGCACGTCGAGACGGTCTCGAGCTTCTCGCCGCACGAGCGACCGCACACGGTGACGGCGCTCGGGTACGAGCACACCGTGGTGATGCCGTCGCACGTCCCCCCACACGTCGTGTCCCCCTTGGCGCAGCGCGGTCTCTGGGCGTGTGGCTCACCCGCGACGGGGACACATCGGCCCTCGCGCCCACCCACGTCGCACGCCTCGCACTGCCCACCGCACGCGCGCTCGCAGCAGAACCCGTCGATGCAGAAGCCGCTCGCGCAGTCTCCAGCGGACGTGCACGCGTTGCCGTTCTTCTTCTTGCATGCGCCGGCCGCGTCGCACGTGAGGGCGCCGGTGCAGTCGTCCGGATCGTCGGCAGAGATCACGGGGACACACGCGCCCGTCCCCGGAGAGCACGTCTTGCACGGGCCCTTGCACTCGGCGGCGCAGCAGGTGCCCTGTTGGCAGTAACCCGAGCGGCAGTCGTTCCCCGCGCGGCACTCGATGCCCTTCTCGGTGGGCGACCAGATCTCGGAGTTGCGGATGCCGAAGCTGCGTTTGTCTCTCCCGCCGTCGGCGAGCACGTCGCCGTTCGGGAGGGGCGAGAGGCCGAACCAGGTTCGAATGAAGGTGAGCGGCGTGTCTTGGGCGAAGGTGCGCGTGTCCGGATCGAAGATCTCGACGTCCCCCACGGGGACCCCGGCCACCTCACCACCCGCGACCATCACACGCCCCGACGCGAGCCTCACGGCGCGCACACGTTCGCGCGGCTGGGCGAGGCTCCCGGCGACAGAGAACTGGTTCGTCGCGGGATCGTAGAGCTCCGCCACCGTGGTGCCACCACCGGCGAGCAGCACGCGCCCGTCCGTGAGGCGCACGGCCGCGTGGGCCGAGCGCGCCGCCATCATCGGCCCCGCGGTCGGCGCGAACGTGTTCGTCGCGGGATCGTAGATCTCCGCCGACGCGAGCTTTCCGCCAGGGCCTTCCCCTCCCGCGACGAGCACCTTGCCCGACACGAGCAAAGTCGCCGTGTGTTTGCCGCGCGCCGCGCCCATCACGCCCGTGGGCCCGGCGTTCGTGGGCGAGCCGGGGTTCGCCTCGTCCACGAGCAGCGCCGACGCGGAGGGCGTCCCGAAGACGAACCCGCCGAGCACGAGCGCCTTGCCGTTCCCCAAGATGGTCGCCGTGAGGAAGTCCGCCGACGTCACGCCGTCCATCGGCGTGTCCGGCATCTGGCCCGGAACGAAGACCTGCACGCGGCTCCACCCGCCGCCGACGGCGAGCACCTTTCCGCTCGGGTACTGCGCGAGGGCGGGGTTCTGGCGCGCGTTTCCGAGATCGTTGCTCGCCGCCCACGTGCGGGTCGCGGGATCGTAGATCTCGCACTGCGGGAGCGGTCCGTTCCCCATTCCGGCGCTGTCGCGACGTGTCCCGCCGACGATGAGCACACGCCCCCCGGTGAGCGCGATCGACGCGTGATCGTAGCGCCCCACGATCGGAGAGCCCGTGCCTTGCCAGCTCGGATCGACGACGGCAGGGTACCCCGCGTCGTCGAGCTTCCAGGTGACACGCAACCCGCACGTGGATGCCCCGGGCGCAAGCACGGCGCGATCGCGAGGATCCGAGGCGTGGGTGTCGACCTTGCAGCCCTCGACGGAGAGCGCCGCCGCGTGGTGCGCCCCCTTCGCGTCGACGACGTACGGCGGCACGACCCGAAGCCGAGGAGCGCCCTTCGTGTCGAGCACCTCGAGCACATCCCCGACGAGCCGGAGCCCTGCGGCCTTCGAGACGTCGACGTCGTACACGAGCACCTCGTCGGCCGGCCGGGCGTCGAAGAAGACGAAGTCTTCCATGCCGTCGGTCGTCGTCACGCGCGCGAGGTCAGCGCCACGGTACGCGGCCCGGTGAAGACGCACACCGCCTACGTCGGAGCCGCGCGTGTCGCTCGCGCCGCGCAGCGTGACACGCACGGCGACGCCGCTCGCCGCGTCTCCGATGGCGACCGCCCCCGAGGCGAGGGCGGGCAAGACCGCATTGGATTCGGACACTTGCCCGCCCACTCCGAGCGCCGTGAGGGCGGCCCTCCGGGCCTCGGGGGGCGGAGGAGCGCCGTCCTTCGGGGACGCGCACCCCACGAGGCCGACGAGGGCCACGACCGGCAAACACCGAGGGAGGAGCATCGCGGGGCGCATCAGAAGTCGTACCGCACGCCGACGCTCGGCGCGAGGAAGAGGAGGAACGAGCCCAAGGTCTGCTGCTCACCGAACGTCGCGAGCCCGTCGCCTCGCCCCACGTTCGAGGTCGAGATCGTCGTGCCGTCGCTCCACGTGGCCTTCTTCAGCGCCGCCATCACCAGCACCTCCATGCCGAACGTCACCTCGAGGTTCTTCGCGATCGACTTGGCGATGCGCGCCTCCGGGGCCACGTAGAAGTACGTGGCCGACGAGCTCGTCTTCGCGTCGACCGTGTAGGGCTCGCCCGCGAGGTTCGTGAAGGAGCCCGAGCGCGCGTCGGTCACTTGGCCGAGCCAGATGCCCGCGCCCACGCGGAGGAGCAGAGGCCACCCACCGCGCCCGTGGTACTGCGCCGAGCCGCCGAGGGTGATGCCCGAGAGGCGCAGCGTGTCGTCGACGGTGCCGCGGTTTCCGGCACGGCCTCGCGGCGTGAGCACGGCCTCGCGGTCCGAGATGGACGAGACGGCGAAGAGGTACCCCGCGTCGATGCCCGCGCCGAACCCGCTCGACGTCTGGTATGCGCCGTGGAGCACGCCATGAAAGCCGAAGGGCACGCCCTGCGAGCACGCTCCGGTGCACGCGTCGGAGAGGTCCGCGCCACCGCCCGCGACGAGGCCGATGGGGAGCGCCGCGTCGAGCTCGAGCGCGACGCCTGCGTTCGGGAGCCCCAAGGCCTTCGGATCGGGAGAGAGCTTCACGGCCGCCACGGCCGGTTTTCCGCGCTCCACCGAGATCGCGATCTCGTTCGGCAAGAACCCCTCGGCCGAGGCCCGGACCCTATGTTTTCCGGGCCGAATGCGCCCCTCCCATCCGCCGCGACCGAGCTCGACGCCGTCGAGGAACACGGCCGCCGAGGCCGGCGTGGGCACGATGCGGATCTGCGCCGGCAGCTCCTCGGCGAGCAGGTTGAGCGACGCCACCTGCCCGAGCTCCACGTTCGGGCGCACGGGCACGGTGCCGACATTCCCCTCGCCGCGCAGGTACACCGTGTGCTCCCCGGGCGCGAGCACGCCGTCCCACGGGGTCTTCCCCACGGTCGCCCCGTCGACCACGACGTCGAGGGCCTTGCCGGTCTGCTCGGCCACGTTGAGGCGACCGCCCGCGGTGAGGGCCGACATCTGGGGTTTGACCGTGACGGCCTGCATGCCGGCCACGTCCACGCGGGCCTCGAACGGCATGTACCCGTCGGCCGACACGCGGATCGTGTGTGTGCCCGCGCCGACGCGCAGCGGCGCCGCGAGGGGTAGCGTGCCACGCTCGCGCCCGTCGACCACGACCTTCGCTCGCGCAACTCCCCCTTCGATCGAGATCGTCGCGACCGAGGCCTTGAGCTGCGAGAGCTCACGCTCGGCGACCTGCCGCTCTTTGGTCTCGAGGTCGGGAAAATCGCGGAGCAAGGCCTCGTACATCTCGAGGGCCTCGTCGAAGCGCCCCGTCTTCCGCAGGCACACGGCCGCGTTGTACGTGTTCTTCGACGTGGAGAGCGCCGCGCGCGACGCGAGGAACTCGACGAGCGCCGCGTCCCACTCGGACCTGTCGACGTGATCCACCCCGCGCTCGAAGTGCGCCCTCGCCTCGGCGCGGCGAGGATCCTCCGCCGGAGCATCGGCGGCGAACGCGGCCCGAGGAGCGGCCTGGGTGAGCACCAGAGAGAGGAGTGTGCCGAGGACGAAACGCGTACGCATAGGCCGATTCGCTCCACCCTAGCGCTTGTCCCCACGGCAACGCAGCACAAGAATTCTCCGGCGCGAACAGATCCTTCGGAGCGCCAACGTTCCGCCGCGTCGGTCGGTTCGCGGGTGGTCGTTCGGGCGACCGTTACTCTTCGAGCGCCACGACGCGGGCGGCAGTGCGGACGCGCTCGGCGTAGCCCGGGCTGTCGGCGCGATCGCGCAGCACGACCTTGCCTCGCCGGTTCACGACGAGCGTCGTGAACGACGAGATGCCGAGCGGCTGCACGAGCGCGGGCCCTCGGTCGCTCACGAGGGACGTGTCGAGGTGGTAGCCCTTGGCCCACGCCGGAGATGCCTCGCCGTACGACACGTTCACCACCGGCAGCGCGAAGGCGAGCTCACCGGCGTCCGCGAGCCTCTTGTGGGCCTCGAAGGCGGGCATGCAGTCTGCACACCCCTGGAGCCAGACGTGCACGACCATGCCTGTTTTCCCAGGGATCGCCACGGTGCCCCCGGGGCCCGAGAGCGTCGCCGAGACCACGCCCGAGGGCGCCGCCGAGCTCACGAGCGCCGCGGCCTCGAGCGCCTTGGCCTCACGCCGCGCGACGAGCCCGACGTGAAAGAGCACCCCCATCCCGAAGCCCACGCCCAAGAGCACCGCGGCGACGTGGGCGCGGCGATCGGGAGCGATCGTGACGTCGAGCGTCGAGCCTCGGTACGGGCCCACGGGGTGCGTCGGGTCGTCGCCTCGGGTGACCATCCTCCGAGCGTAGCGCAGGCGTACGCAAAAGGCGCCGCGGCGGCGGGAGCATCGTGTAGCCTCCCCGGCGCGGGTCCCGAGAGGCCCGCGAAAGACAGAGGAGAGACCCATGGTAGCTGCAGCGTTTCCGCCCATCGAAGTCCCCGGCCAAGGCCAGCTCTACGCCCGCTTCGTCACGTCGATGGGCACCATGGTCGCGCGCCTCGAGGAGCACCGCGCGCCCAACACGGTGAAGAACTTCGTCGGCCTCGCCATGGGCACGCAAGAGTTCCAAGACCCGAAGACCGGCAAGCCCACGAAGCGCCCCTACTACGACGGTCTCATCTTCCACCGCGTGATCCCCAAGTTCATGATCCAGGGCGGCTGCCCCATCGGCCAAGGCACCGGCAACCCCGGCTACCGCTTCGCGGACGAGTTCCACCCCGAGCTCCGCCACACGGGCTCCGGCATCCTCTCGATGGCGAACTCGGGCCCCAACACGAACGGCTCGCAGTTCTTCATCTGCGAAGTGGCCACTCCGCACCTCGACAATCGGCACTCGGTGTTCGGCCAGGTGTTCCTCGGCAACGACATCATCCCCAAGATCACCAACACGCCGACGGGCCCCCGCGACCGCCCCATGAAAGACGTCGTCCTCCAGAAGGTCGAGATCTTCCGCAGCGAGACCGTCCCCACGGCCTGACTCGATCCGCGCGTGAAGGCGAGCGCCGCGCTCCTCCGGGGGCTCGGCGCTCGTTCCTTTTCGTGCGAGGGCTTCCGTCACGAGGCGCGCGCTCGTACGCTCACGCGGGTGTCGACGCCCTACTACCTCATCGCCCACAAGCTCCTCCCCTCGAAGGCCGCAAAAGAGCCCGAGACGCTCTTCCGCATGCTCTCCGGGCCCGACTGGTCCACCTTCTTCGCGATGATCGGCAGTGTGCTCGGCGTGCCGGTGCGCGGCGTCGGGGTCGAGGGCGTGGTCCAGGGCAAGGCCGTGCACGTGCGCGACGGGGTCGAGATGCTCGCGGTCTACTTCCCCGAGCCCGCGGGCCCCGGAGAGCCGTATTTCGCCGTGCTCGCGCGCAAACAGGGCACGACGCGCCTCCGCTCCTACGTCTTCGAGAAGGGCATCTCCGAGCCGGGAGAGCCCCTCCGGGTCATCATGGCCGAGTGGCGTGTCGAGGGTGAGTCGTCGATGCGCATTCGCATGGACGAGTCCCCCGACGCGTCACTCGACGCGTGCCTCACGCGCGCCGCCAGCGTCTTCCTGGCCGACAAGGGAGACGAGGCCCCCCCGCCCATCGCCGCCCTCGCGAGCCACGTCGGCGCCGCGCCCAAGACCGGCGGGGGCGCGCGCATCGCGGTCGTCGTCGCGGTCGGGCTCTTGGTGCTCGCGATCGTCGCGGCCTTCTTGCTCTCGGGAGGGGACGGGCATCGGGTGGGGTGAAGGATTCTGGCCCTCTCCCCTTCCCCTCACACCCGCAGGACGGTCGCGAGCACCACGGGCCTTCGCCCCATGACCTTGGCGGCGACGCGGCGGGCAGCGAGGCGGACCGTCTCCGCGATGCGCTCGTCCGTGTGCGGAGGGCCGAGCGCCGCGAGCGCCACCTCGATCTCGCGCCCCACGTCCCGCAGGAAACCCGGGTGGCCCGGATCGACGACCCCACGCGCCACGACCGCGGGAGGCCGCGCGAGGGCCCCGCGCTCGTCGACCAGCACCGTGACCGCGACGACGCCCGACGACGCGAGCGCCTTGCGATCCGCCACCGTGGCCGAGGTCACCTCGGCGTGCGCATAGACCCGCACCCGCCCCGCGCGCACGCTCTCGCCGCGCCGGAGCCCGCCCTCGCCGAGCCACGCCGTCTCGCCGTTCTCGAGCAGCTCCGTGTGACCGACCCCGGCCGCGACCGCGAGCGCGCGGTGCCGGTCGAGCTGGACGCGTGTACCATGCAAGGGAATGAACGCGCGCGGCCGGACGAGCTCGATCATGCGGCGCTGCTCGTCGCGGTAGGCGTGCCCGCTCACGTGGAGATCACGCGCGGTCCTGTGCGTGTGCAGCGTGATGCCCCGACGGAGCAGCGCGCTCTTCAAGGCGTACACCTCGGGCTCGTGGCCCGGGATGACGCGGCTCGAGAACACGACGGCATCCCCCGATTCCAGAGCGAATCCGGGCACTTCGTCGCGTGAGAGCTTCCCGAGCGCGGCCATCTCCTCGCCCTGCGTGCCGGTCGCGAGCGCGAGCACCGAGCGGCGCGGAAGCTCCCGCAGGCGCTCCACGGGGAACGTCGCCTCGGGGCCCCAGTCGAGGTACCCGGCGTCGCGCGCGACGCGTGTGTGCGTGCGCATGCTGCGACCGAGCAGCACGATGCGCCGGTGGGTGCGCCGCGCGATCTCTCCGAGGAGCCGGAGCCTGTGCGCGTTCGAGGCGAAGAGCCCCACGACCACGGCCCCCTCCGTCTCGGCGACGAGCCTCTCGAGCGCGGCACCGACGATGCTCTCGCTCCCCGACGAGCCCTCCGTCTCGGCGTTGGTCGAGTCGCTCAGGAGGAGCTCGACGCCCGCGTCGCCCACCGCGCGGAGCCCCTCTTCGTCGAAGTGCTCGCCGTCCGGCGGGTCGTCGTCGAACTTGAAATCCCCCGTGTGGACGATGGTGCCGCGCGCCGTACGAATGGCGATGGCCGTCGCGTCGGCGATCGAGTGCGTGACCCGGAAGTGCTCGATCTCGAACGGACCCACGCGGTAGGGCTCGCGTGTCCCCACCTCGACGAGGCGCGCGTGGCCGAGCACCTCGTGCTCCTTGAGCTTCTCGCGAACGAGCGCGAGCGCGTACGGCGGCCCGTACACGGGCACGTCGAAGCGCTTCAAGAGGTACGGGATGGCCCCGATGTGGTCCTCGTGCCCATGCGTGACGACGACGCCGGCCAAAGGCATCTCGTCCAAGAAGGCGAAGTCGGCATGCACCACGTCGACGCCGAGCTCGGCCTCGTCGAACGTCACGCCGCAGTCGACCACGATGGCGCGCCCCGCGTGAACGAACGCGAGACAGTTCATGCCCACCTCGCCGAGCCCCCCCAAGGGCACGATGCGAACGTCGGACGATGGGCTCAAAAGGGCTACCTTCGGGAAAAGTGCGCGGAAAATGCCTGTTTTTCGCGCGAAGAAGTTGGTACGAAGGACCTAGCGCATGTCGGGCCTCGAAACACGGCGATTTCTCATCGTGACCGGAAAAGGCGGCGTCGGGAAGACGACCGTGTGCGCGGCCGAGGCCCTCGCGATCGCCCACAAGGGCAAGCGCGTGCTCGTGGCCATGTGCAACGCCAAGGAGCGCCTATCCGCCATGTTCGGATCCGACCTCATCGGGTCCGAGCCCATGAACGTGGCGCCCAACGTGTGGGCCGTCAACATGACGCCCGAGACCGCCATGGAGGAGTACGGGATGATGACCCTGAACTCCAAGGCGCTCTACGCGCTCCTCTTCGACAACAAATACGTTCGTTCGTTCTTCGCCGCCGTGCCCGGCATGCACGAGTGGGCCATGCTCGGCAAAGCCTGGTGGCACACCACCGAGAAGCGCGACGACGGGAGCCCCAAATACGACGTCGTCATCCTCGACGCGCCGGCCACCGGCCACGGCCTCGACATGCTCCGCGTGCCCAAGGTCATCCTCGACGTCGCGCCGCCCGGCATCCTCCGCCGCGACGCCGAGAAGGCCTGGGTGCTCTTCCAAGACGCAAAGACCTGCGCCGTCGTGCTCGTGACGCTCCCCGAGGCCATGCCCACCCAAGAGACGATCGAGCTCGCGGCGGCCATCCAGAGCGAGCTCAAGCTCCCCATCGGCAAGGTGGTCGTCAACTGCGTGCTGCCTCCCCTCTTCTCCCGCGAAGAGCGCGCCGCGCTCGAGGGCACCGGCATGGGCCCCGGCGCCACCCCCACCACGCCGGACGAGGCCGCCATCCAGATCGGCGCCATGCGGTCGGCGCGTGAGCGTGTCCAGGCCGAGTGCCTCGCGCGGCTCTCGGCCGAGCTCCCTGTGAGCCCCTCGTTCCTCCCGCAGCTCTTCGAGGACGCCGCGAGGCCCGAGGCCATCGCACGCCTCGCACGCCGCGTGGGGTAGCACGCCTCGCCCCTCCGAGGTTTGCCGCCGAGGCATACCGGGCCCCGTTCGAGGCCTCCGCGTTTGACGCCGACGCTCCGTTCCCTCAAAAGAGTCGGTGTGACGCCCCCCGTGCACGAAAAGAGCGCGCCCCCCGTGAGAGCACGCGCCCTCGCCGCGCTGGCGGTCGCCGCCGCGAGCCTCTCGGTGGGCTGTTTTCCGAGCACGTTCAACGTGCGCGCGGACAAGGCGTTCGCCAACGAGCCGCCCGTCGCGGACGTGGTGCGCGACCGCGCGGCCGACATCGAGAAGCTCCGCGCCTCGTGGGTCGAGCTCCTCACGAAGACGCCCTACGCCCCGGGCGACGCATGGATCGAGTCGATCGGCATGGCGGGAGAGGTCGCCGAGCGCGCGCGCCGTGAAGCGCAGGCGAGCCCCACCTACGTCGACGGCGAGCACGAGATCCCGGTCGCTACGCTCTACCGCCTCCACCTCGACAAGGTCCGTGTCGGCGCGAAAAACCCGCGCAAATTCGAGCCGACGCACCCCTCCGTGCTCGACGCGCTCGCCTCCCTCTTGCCCGAGAAGGCGGACATCTCCGCAGCGTTCGTGGCGTACGAGGCTTCTCTCGCGGCGGTGGCCGAGCGCCGCACGAACCTCGCACGCACCCTCGCCGATCTTCGTGCGCGCAAGGTGCGCATGCCGCCCGAGGTGCCGGCCGAGCCCCCGGAGCTCGTCTCCGCGCGCGCCGAGCTCGCCCGCGCCGAGGCCGCACGCGCCACCGCCGCGGGAGCGCTCGGGGCCGTGTTCGAGGGGCTCGCCCGCGCCGACCTCTCGGACCCCGTTCGCGACCGCATCGCCCGCGACGGCCTCGCCGTGCTCTCGGTCGCTCTGCGTTCGACGCTCGAGTCGCTCGCCATCGTGTCGGTCGTGGTCAAGCAGTCGGCCCAGGCCGTCGAGAGCGCCCAGCGCGACCTCTTCTCGACGAACCGCGGCGGCGAGGCGCGTGAGCTCGGGCTCGAGGAGATCCCGGCGCGCATGGCGTTCGTCGAGCTCCGCGGCACGGGCGACGAGGCCTGGCTCGAGCGCGCGAACGAGGCCCTCGGCGCCTCTCTGCGCGTCTCCCAAGGCAAAACACCGGGCTTTCTCTACCGCGAGAGCCTCGTCGATCAGGTCGCCAGCATCAAGTGGGACTCGTTCCGCGGCCACGCCAAGCTCGACGGCGAGATCGTCTTCTACAACCAGCTCGGCGCCGGCGGAATCAGTGGAGATTACACGGGTCGCACCCGCAGGCTCGCCTACGACGTGAGCCCCGTCGCCATGGTGGGCGGGCGCGTCCAGCTCGCCTACGACTGGATCCACGTGAAGAACGCGGCGACCCTCGGCGGCGCCTTCACCACGGACCGCCTCTTCGGCGCCGGCGGCGACATCCAGACCTCCGGCTCTTTGGGCGAGCGCCTCGGCCTCTCGGGCTTCGCGAGCGAAGTGGTCGACATCGGCGCGGGCCTCTTGGGCGTGCGAACACGCTACAAGAACGCGACGTTCACGAGCGGCGAGGTCACCGAGGTCGCCGTCGACCCGGTCACGGGCGCCGACCGCGGCCAAGTGGGCAAGGCACGGCTCCAGCTCGCGTACACCCAGCTCGACATCGCCTACGACGTCGCGTTCCTCCTCCCCCCCGAGACCATCGGCCGTTATTGGATCGAGGAGGTGATCGTGGGCTTTCGGTACATGAATTACCGAATGCCGCGCATCGTCTACGAGCTCCGCGACGTGAACCCCCCGGGCTCCGAGGGCCAAAACTTCCGCTTCGATCGCGAGAGCCTCGCGCAGAAGATCACCACCGAGAGCTACATGGGCGGCGGCACGTTCCGCTTCGGCCAGGGCGAGGCGCGGCGCGTCTCCCTCTTCGGCGACGTGGGCATCTACGGCGGCGCCGGCCCCCTCGCGTACACCTTCGCCAACGGGAACGTCGAGAAGCCTACGGCCCTCGTGCTGAACGGCTCGCTCGGCCTCGGCGCGCGCATCAGGCTCACCACGCCGCGCTCTCGGTTCCGCGTGCTCGTGGAGGCGCAGTACCACGGCGAAGGCATCTACCAGACCGTGCTCAGCGAGATCCGCGCCACCGAGACCGTCGACGGCACCACCTACCAAGTGGGCAAAAAGGTCGACTTCGGCGCGTTCGATCTCTTCCACGGCCCGAGGCTCCAGCTCGTCGGCGTCTTCTGACGCTCACCTCGTCCTTGCCATTCGCTCCCACTCGGCGGGGAGCCCGATATCCAAGAATACGGGATACGCATAATCGGGATACGCCGCCACGATCGTGGCCTTGGCCCGGTCCACGGCAGCGTCGTCGCGGGGGAGCTTCGGCCCTTCCGAGGCGACGGCTCGCTCGACGGCGCGCAGGTAGTCGTGCTGCTTCGCGAGGAGCTCGGGGCCGCCCGTCGTGCCGCGGCCCGGGTGCACGTACCGCGGCCGCAGGGACGCGATCTCGTCGAGGCGCGCGTGCCACTCCGGCGTCTCGCCGATCTCGAGCCACGCGTGCGCGCGGTTCGCCACGAGATCCCCGACGAAGGCGTGCCCCTCCCACTCCACGACAAGGTGCGCTTCGCTGCATCCTGCACCCATCTCGTGGAGCTTCAACGTGAGCCCCGCGGCCCGAAGCTCCTTCGTGCCCTCGGGCAAGATCTCGGGCCTCGGCGCCTCCTTCGGGTAGTCCGGGGCGTACCTGTCGTAGAAGGCACGGAGCCGCTTCTCGTGCACCTCGGGGATGAGCCGCGCGACCGCCGCCGACGTGACGACCCGCGCGCCGTGCCGTTGGAACGTGGCCGTCCCGTTGAATTTGTCGGGGTTCGCGTGGAGCACGATCGCGAGCTCGACCTTCTTGTGGGTGCGTGCCTCGGCGATCGCGATCATGCGCTCGGCCTCGCTCGGCAAGAACTGGGTGTCGATGGCGACGAGCCCCGTCGGGCCCTCGAGGAAGTAGCTCTGGGTCGAGAAGCCCCAGGGGATCGAGGTGATCTCCGTAACCGCCGCGCGCGCCCGGGTCGGCGACGACGGCCGCGGCGAGCACCCGACGAACACGAGCGAGACGAGGAGCACGAGGAGCACGAGAGCGCGGCGTGAAGGCATACCCTCACCATGGCCCGCCGCGACGTGACCGAAAAGGCCCTGACGTGCCATGGATCGATCCGATTCGGCCACGCACTCCCCACGAAACACGAAGGGCCGGCGCGCCCTCGTGACGAGGCGGGCCGGCCCGTTCGGGTGGGGGCGTGTTACTTCTTGAAGAAGATGCGCGTCTGGCGCGGCGGGAATCGTGACCGTCGGCCCGTTCGCCGTAGTGCCCGTGACGAGCTCGTCGAGCGCACCGCCCGGGAGGCCGCTCACGGTCTTGTCCGCGTCGGAGCGGTTGATGGCGACGTAGACCGTGTCGCCCGCCGTCGTACGCGAGTAGACCCACGTGTCGGCGTCGGCCGAGATCGTCGAGCGCACGCCGCGGCGCGTGGCCGGGTGCTTCGCGCGGATGTCGAGCAGCTTCTTCGTGCGATCCCGGAGCCACGTCTGGTTCGCGTCGAGGCCCGTCCACTGCATGAAGCGGCGGTTGTCGGGGTCACCCGCGCCGGGGAGGCCGATCTCGTCTCCGTAGTAGAGGAGCGGCGCGCCGCGGTTCGTGAAGATCACGGCGAACGCGTTCGCGATGCGCTCGAACGCCTCGCGCTCCTGCGGGATCGTGGGCTGGTTCTGCCACGCGCGGTCCTTGCCGTCGGCGCCCTGATCGTCCCCCCAGAGGCGGTTATTGGCCGCGAGGTGGATGATGCGCGGCAAGTCATGGTTGCCGATGAAGGTGCTCATGATGGCGTTTCCGCCGTAGTAGTAGTCGTTCCCGTTCATGAACGCAGCGAGGTCGCTCATGCCCTGGTAACGGCGCATGACCACCGCCTCGAGGATGTTCTTTCGGAGCGGGAAGTCGAACTGCCCATCGAGCTTGGTGTTCGGGTCGATGTACTGCTTCAGCACGTCGCGATTGCCGAAGTCGTACGTCTCCCCCACCATGTAGAAGCGCTGGGGCGGCGTCTGCTTCGAGGTGATCTCGGTCTTTATCTGGGCCCTCAGCTGCGTGAGCCACGAGATGTCGACGTGTTTGATGGCGTCGGCGCGGAAGCCGTCGATCCCCGTCTGTTTCGCCCACTCCACGGCGTTCGTGACCGAGTAGTTTCGCGCCTCGGCGTTCGTGTAGTTCCAGTGCGGGAGGTAGTCGGTGAACCAGCAGCGCTCGCGATCGGGGAGCGTGTCCCACGAGCAGCCCTGCCCGCAGAGGCAGTTGCCGCCGCGCCCGTTGTCGTTCGGCCAGAACCACTGCGGACGCTGCTGGAAGATGCCGCTGTCCGAGTGCACGTGCACCATCGCGTAGTCGTAGAGGATCTTGATGCCCTTGGCGTGCGCCGCGGCGACGAGATCCTTGAGCTCCTGCATCGTGCCGAAACACGTCTCGGGCGAGAGGTTACCCGGGTTCGTCGGGTCGTCGATCTGGGGCCAGTACCCGTGGAACCCCGAGTAGTTGCGCGTATCACCGCCCACGCCGCGGCCGAATTTGTTCGTGTTGTTGAGCGGCACCGTGAGCCAGAGCGTGTTCACGCCGAGGTCGGTGAAGTAGCCCGCTTCGATCTTCTGCTTGATGCCGGCCCAGTCGCCGCCTTGGTAGTTGGCGATAGGCCCGCTCACGCCCGCGACGTTGCAGTTGTTCGCCGCGTTGCCGTCGAAGAAGCGGTCGACGAACGTGAAGTAAATGACCGAGTCGCGCCAGTCGAACACACCAGGGGCCACGGCGCCGGGCTCTTCGCACGAGAAGGGCTCGCACGTCTTTCCGGCGAACGTGTTGTTCGTGTTCTGGTTCGCGTCGGTGACGAACGGCTGCGCGGGGTCGTGTTTCCACTCGGCGCCGTTGACGAAGAACTTGAACTGGACGGGCTTGCCGAACGGGACCTTGACGTTCGCCTCCCACTTGGCGCCGTTCTTGACCATCGGCACGCCGGCCTGCCACGTGTCGGGGCCGCCGAAGTCGCCACGCACCTCGACGGACGTCTCGTTGCCGGCCGGGTACGTGAACGTGTGGGGGCACGCCTTGAAATCGTCGGGGCACACGGGCGGCCCGCCGTTGTTGCCGCCCGAGCCGTACCCGTCGCCGCCGGTGTTCGGGTTCGGGTTGAAGATCGCCGCGTCGGGGGGCGACCCGAAGTCTTTGTTGTTGGCGACCTCGTCACCGCAACCGGCGAGCCCCGTGGAGGCCACGTAGCCGGCACCGAGGGTGAGCGAGAGGGCGATGGCGCGACGAAGAGAGGCGTGCAGCATGAGAGGGCTCGTGGGGTTCGGGGCGGGCTTGAGCATGAACGCGGGCGCGAGCTTGTCAACTCAGGATAGAGTGACGCAGCAGGTTCTAGCCCAGGTCGAAGCGATCCACGAGGAACCTTTGGACCGAAATCGGGCGCGGCTCCACAACGCGTCGCGTTACGTTGCCGAGCTCGAGCGCGAAAACGCGCAGGAAGCGTGGCTTGCGGAGGCCCCGCGGTCGCGCGTATTCACCCACGCCGCGTGACACCTCGACCGCACCCCACGACGAGCGAGCCGCCCTCCTCTGCGGTGGCCCGTCCTCGCGCGCCCACGATGGGCCTCGTCGCGCGGGGGTTTCTGCTCGCGGCGATCGCGGTCATGCCTGCGCGCTGGGTGATCGCCTCGACCCAAGGGAGGTCCCCACGCACCTTCGCGCTCTTCTTCGCAGGAGGCCTCGTCTCGGACCTGGCGGTGGTGGGGCCGATCGTCGCGGTCGGGCTCCTCTTCTTCGCGTTCGCGGGCCCCGCATCGAGGCCTTTGGGGCCCACGTGGCGCTCGCGAGCCGCGGCGGCGCTCCTCGGCGCGGGGCTCGTCACGCTCTCGCTCGCGCACGACTCGGCCGCCCTCTTTCGCACCCAACGCGGGGTCTTCCCGGGCCCGCTCGACGTACGCGACGGCCTCGCGGCGCCGGAGCTCTTCTTCGCCGAGCTGCCCGAGATCGTGCTCGGCCGCTTCTTCGTGCCGAACCTCGCCGCGCTCGCGCTCGCCGCCCTCGTGCTGCATCAGGCGCGCACCCCCGCGACAGCGGTCCTGGCGCGGGGACGAGGTCGCTTCATGGCGGGCGCGCTCGGAGCGCTCGGCCTCACCACGGGAGCGCTCGGCTTCGTCTCGCACGAGGCCACCGCGTTCTGCGTGTCGCTCCACAACGGAGGTGCGCTCACCTCGCCTGCCGCGGCCTTCTTCGGTGGGCTCTCGGTGGCGTCACGGGTCTCGCCCGCCCCGGGAGACATTCGCAGGCTCGTCGCCGCCGCGAGCCCCCCCGGAGGCGACGTCGCGAAGGGCGCGGCGCACTTCGGCTTCCCACGCACGGCGCCCGAGGCCTTGCTCGCCGCCGAGGCCCACGCCGACTGCGAGCACCACCCGCTCGCCCGCTCGCTCGACGACGACACCGTGCCCCTCGTACGCGAAGCTCGCGCCCTCTCACGCGCGCTCTTCGCCGGGCGCGACGAGCTCCCGATCGTGCACCAGGTCTCGCTCGAGAGCTTCCGGGGAGACGACATCACCGCCCTGGAGCCCATGGCGCCCCCCGAGATCGCGCCGTTCATGAACCGAGCGTACGGCGGCGCCCCGGAAGCCGTCGCGTTCCGCCTCGCGCACCAGAGCGGCATGCGTACGGCCCACGCCCTCGCGGCGGCCACGTGCGGTGTCGGCGCCCTCCCCTACAACCTCGCCTTCGGACGCGACCTCGGGAACGTGCCTTTTCGTTGCCTCCCCGACGTGCTCCACGACGCGGGCTTCGACACCCGCATCGTCTACGGCCACGAGCTCGCGTTCGACGACATGGGGACCTTCCTCGCCTTCCACGGCATGAAGGCCCACGAGCGCGACGATTTCCCCAAGACCGCGCCGCGCGGCGTCTGGGGAGGTGTGAGCGACACGCCCGTCTACGAGGCCGCGTACGCCGCCGCGCGCGGGGACACACGTGCACACTACACGTTCACGCTCACCCTCTCGCATCACACGCCGTACACGGAGCCGGCCGATCTCGGCGAGGCCGATCGCCGCGCCGTCGACGAGGTGTGCGCGCGGCTCGGTCTCCACGGCGAGAACTGCGCGCGCCTCCGCACCCTCCGCTACGCCGATGGCGCCCTCGCGCGCTTCGTCGACACGCTCGAGCGCTCGAGCGACGCGTCCCGCACGATCGTCGTGTTCGCGGCCGATCACACGACGCACCAATGGGTGCCGTGGACGGGGAGCGAGACCGCGTACGGGATCACCCGGATCCCGATCGTCTTCTGGGTCCCGAAGGCCCTGCGAGCCCGTGCCCACGACCCCGGCGCGGTCGACGAGGCCCTCCGTAGGCTCGGAGAGCTCGCCCGAACGACGCCGATCTCGAACACCGATCTCCCGACGCTCGTGCTCGCGCTGCTCTCCGAGGCTCGGGGTCTCCGCGAGCTCCCCCAGAAGGCGCGCTTCCACACGCTCGGTGGTCAGGCCACGAGCCCCGACTTCGCCTCTCCCTTGTCTTCCGACGGCCGCGCGTTCGGTGTCGACGCCCACGCCCACGTCTTCGACGTCTCCCCCTCGGGTGAGGTCCGCGCCTCCGCGACGACGTTCGACACCTTGCGCACACGAGACGACCTCACCCGACCTCCGCCCGAGGCCGCCTCGATGCTCGCGTTCCTCGGCCAGTTTCTGCGCGGATACGCGGCGCAATGCCCCCGCGCCCCCACCGGCGCCGGGCGAGCTCCCTAAGTCATGAACTAGAACAGTTCGGGCATTCGCTCGAATTCGGAAGCACGTTCGTTCCCCCATTCGGAGGAAAGCCTCGTACGCTTCATCGTTGGAGGAGAGGGACGCGATGAAGATCTCGGCGTACCTCGCCCATCTGTCGCAACCGAACGTGACCGAGCTCGTGCTGACGAGCGGAGAGCGTCCGATGGCGGTGGTGGGCGACGACGCGATACCGTTCGGGCACGAGAGCCTCACCGAGGATGGGCTCGTCTCGGCGTTGTTCGCGCTCGGGGGTGGGAAGTACACGAGCGACCTCGACGCGCGCGCCGCGTCGTGGACGGCGCGCGCCGAGCCCGTAGGGACGCTCTCGATCTCGGCCAAAAAGTCGGCCGGAAAGCTCGAGGTGCGCCTCTCGCTCCTGCGAAAGGACAAGAAACCCGAGGCCACCCCGACCTCGAGCGTCCGTGACGCACGCCCGCCCGAGAGCCCGCCACGCGAGCGCGCGCCTCAAGCGGCCCCGCCGAAGACCGTCCCGAAAGAGCCGGGCTCCGAGCCACGCATGTTCGGGAAGGTCGTCGCGGGAGCGAAGATCGAGCACCGCGAAGAGGCTCGCCCCGCCCGACGCGACCCTCGCTTCGAGTCCGACGGGCCTCCTCCGCCCAAGGTCGACGCCTCGAACATCGACGTGCGCCTGCCTCCGCCGGCGGCCCCCAAGGTCGGCGCGACGCACGAGCCGGCCATGCCCCGCTCGGCCGCCACACCGAGCTCACGCGAAGAGCCTCGGAAAGAGCCCTCCTTCATCGGCAAAGAGCCGACCAAGGAACCCTCCTTCATCGGCAAAGAGCCGACCAAGGAACCCTCCTTCATCGGCAAAGAGCCGACCAAGGAACCCTCCTTCATCGGCAAAGAGCCGACCAAGGAACCCTCCTTCATCGGCAAGGAGCCGACCAAGGAGCCCTCCTTCATCGGCAAAGAGCCGACCAAGGAGCCTTCGTTCCTCCGCGAGGCGGCCAAAGAGGCGCCGACGAGGCCCTACACGTCGGTTCCCGGCGAGGCCACCCTCACGAGCATGTCGGGCATCCCTCGCCCGCCCGAGCTCGACACGCTCCTCCGCGCCGCGGTCGAGGCCAACGCGTCCGACCTGCACCTCGTCGCCGGGCGACCGCCGCTCTTCCGCGTGGCCTTCGAGCTTTGCCCACGTGGCGAGGCGCTCCCCGAGACCCTCGTGGAGAAGATGATGATCTCCATCGTGCCCGCGCGGCTCCGCGGCACCCTCGAGACCGACGGCTCCGCCGACTTCGCGCTCGAAGGCCCCGAAGGCGCGCGCTTCCGGGTCAACGTCGCGAGCCAACGAACAGGCTTCAAAATAGCCCTCCGCGTGATCCCGCGCGAGGTGCCGACCCTCGCCGCGCTCGGCCTCCCCGAGGGCGTCGCCCAAGCCACGCACCACCACCAAGGGCTCATCGTGGTGACCGGGCCCACCGGCCACGGCAAGACGACGACGCTCGCCGCGATCGTCGACCGGCTGAACAGCGAGCGCTCGCACCACATCATCACGGTCGAAGATCCGGTCGAGCACGTGCACCCGCGCAAGAAGGCCATGATGAGCCAGCGCGAGGTCGGGGTGACCACCAAGTCGTTCCTCACGGCACTCAAGGGCTCGCTCCGCGAAGATCCCGACGTCATCGTCGTGGGCGAGCTCCGCGACGTCGAGACGGTGCGCATGGCGGTCTCGGCCGGCGAGACCGGCCACCTCGTGCTCGGCACCATGAACACGCCCAACGCCGCCAAGGCCATCGAGCGCCTCATCGATCTGTTCCCGCCGGGCGATCAAGCGCAGATCCGCATGACCCTCGCAGGAGCGCTGCGCCTCGTGGTCGGCCAGAGGCTCGTGCCCTCGCCCGACAAAAAGAGGCTCCACGCGGCCATCGAGCTCTTGCCCGGGTCGACCTCGCTCTCGGCCCTCATCCGGGACAACCGCACGTTCCAGATCCCGAGCCTCCAACAGCGTGGCAAGGGCCTCGGCATCGTGCGGCTCGACGAATCTCTCGCGGCGCTCGTCCGCGAGAAGAAGGTCACCATGGACGACGCGAAGGCCGTGGCCGAGGCGCCCGGCGAGCTCGAGGCGCTCGTCGCGAACCGCGGCGACAAACCCGCCGAGAAGAAGCCCGAGGGCCTGCTCGAGAGCCTCTTCGGGAGAAAGGGGTAAGGCCATGCCGTCGATCGATTTGCTCTTCGACGAGCTGCTCGCCAAGGGCGCGAGCGATCTCCACCTCGGCATCGGGTACCCGCCCATGCTCCGGGTGCGAGGCGAGCTCGTGCCCGCCCGCTCCGACGAGGTGACCCGCGCCGAGATGGAGGCGCTCCTCTTCGGCATCACGACGCCCATGCAGGAGAAGCGCATCCGCGAGGAGCTCGACCTCGACTTCGCCTACCAGTACGAGAAAAAGGCTCGATTTCGCGCCAACTACTTCACGAAGCGCTCGGGCCTCGCGGCCGTCTTCCGCATCATCCCGCAGCGCATCCAGACGCTCGACGACCTCGGCGCGCCCGAGGTGCTCCGCAAGCTCGCCGAGCGCCAGAGCGGCCTCGTGCTCGTCACCGGCCCCACGGGCTCGGGCAAGTCGACCACGCTCGCCGCGATGATCGACCACATCAACCGCACGCGGGCCTGCCACATCCTCACCATCGAGGACCCGGTCGAGTTCGTGCACGATCCTCAGAAGGCGCACGTCACGCACCGCGAGGTCGGCATCCACGCGTCGAGCTTCACGGCCGCCATGCGCAGCGCAGGCCGAGAGAACCCCGACGTGGTGCTCGTGGGCGAGCTCCGCACGAACGAGACGATGAAGCTCGCCCTCCAGCTCGCGAGCTTCGGCATCCTCATCTTCGCGACGGTGCACACGAACAGCGCGCCCGCCACGATCGAGCGCATCGTCAACGCGTTCCCGTCCGAAGAGCAGCCTCAGATCCGTGGCATGCTCGCCGAGAGCATGGCCGGCATCGTGGGCCAGCAGCTCCTCCGCACGGCCGACGGAAAGGGCCGCGTCGCCGCGCACGAGATCCTCGTAGGCTCGCCGGCCGTCGCCTCCATGATCCGCGAGGCCAAGACCACGCAGCTCCCGAGCGTCATGCAGTCGGGCCAATCGCAAGGCATGCAGACCATCGAGATGTGCCTCGAGCGCCTGCTCGCGAAGAAGATCATCACCCCCGAGGTCGCCCTCGAGAAGGCGAACGACAAAGACTCGTTCGCCAAAATTCTCGATAAGTATCGATAGGTTACAGAAGCATCTCGACTGGGATGCGCGGGCTCACGGGGGTGGGCAGTCGTCGTCGTCGTTCGTGAGGATGCGCACCGAGTACGGCGCGAGGTCCATCGTCTTCACCTCGGGCCCGAAGGTCACGCTGCCGGCGTCGACGAGGTCGCGGTAGGTCCCCGCGGGCACGTTCACGAGCGTGAGATCGAGGGGACCCAAGGGCTTGCGCGCGAGGATCACGACGGCGCGCTTTCCGCCCTCGAGCTCCCGCGTGAAGACGAGGCGCTCGGCGTCGGCGTACTTCGACGTGTACGTCCCGCGGCGCAGGGCGCGCGAGCACCCGCGGACCTTTCCGAGCTTCGCGACGAACGAGCGCAGCTCCCGCTGTTCGGCCGAGAGCGTCTCCTCTCGCGGCATCACGCGCCGGCAGTCCGGATCGCTCTTCCCCGGCAGCGCGACCTCGTCGCCGTAGTAGACGACCGGCATCCCCGGGAGCGTCATCACCGCCGCGAGACCGAGCCGCTGTTTGTCGAAGACGGGCTTCGTATAGGCATCCTTCGCAGGCTCCCACGTGTCGCCACCCGCCGTGCCCGCCGACACCGAAGAGAACCGCGAGACGTCGTGGTTCCCGATCATGACCCCCATGACGGCGCCCGAGCCTCCCCACGCCTTCTCGCTCTCGATCATCGAGGCGTCGATGGCCGAGAGCCCCGTGCGCTCTTCGGCGATGCTCTCGCGGAGCGTCCACATGAGCGGAAAGTGGAACGTGCCGTCGAGCCCGAAGGGGCCGAGGTCGCGCCGCAGCAAGTTGTAGGCCCCTGGCCCCGTGAAGTTCTCGCCGATGACGAGCATCGGGTTCCCGGGGTGGGCGTACTTGCGACGTGTAGCCGCGGCGATCCTTCGTGTAGCCGCGCGCGGGGTCATGGGCACGGCGTCGATGCGGAAGCCGTCCGCGTCGAACCTGTCGAGCCAGTACACGGTGTCGCGTGTGGCCGTGCGCGCGAGCTCGGGGTTCGCCCAGTCGAGGTCGGGCAGGTAGGGCGCGAACCAGCACGTGTCGATCTTGGTGGCCCAGTCGCAGTCACGCTGGCCGCACACACACGAGGCCGACCCTTGCGTGAAGCCGGGCACCTTCGCGTACGGGTGCGTCTCGTGCACGTGGTTCGGCACGACGTCGAACAAGACGCGTATGCCGCGCGCGTGGGCCGTACGCACGAGCTCGTCGAGGGCCGCTTCGCCCCCGATGCGCGCGTCGACGCCCCGGGGATCGGTGGGCCAATACTGATGGTAGCTCGAGTACGAGCGGCCATCGTTGCCCGAGAATTTCCCCTCGGGGTTCGTGTAGACGGGAGATATCCAGATCGCGTTCGCGCCGAGCCCGGCGATGGTCCCGTCCTCGATCGCGCGCGTCACGCCACGGAGGGTGCCCCCGGCGCGATCCGAGGGCGTCGCCGGGGGTGCGAGCGGGCCCGCGTCCCCCCGGAACCTGTCGACCACCACCTGGTAGAGCACCGTGTCGCGTGCGTCGAACGGGCGCCCCTCGACCCACGCCGTGGCGAGCGCGGGCTCGGCCTCGGCGCCGTCGCGGGACCGCGCGCGCAGCGTGAGCACCGTCTTGCCACGAGGAAGCCCTTCGAGTGGAAACCGGATGCGCCCGGACGTCGCGTTCGCCACTTCACCGCGCACGACGCGCCCGTCCCGGGTCACCGCCTCGGCCGTCGCCGGGTCGAGCTCGGCGCCGCCCTTCGCCGCGAGGAACGTCGCCTCGATGGCCCCCGAGCCTCGGCTGTCGACCTTCACTCCGTCGACGCGGAACGCAGGCACACCGCAGCTCGGCACCTCGACGAGCGTGACCTCGCGGCCCCCCTCGAACGCGGTGGTCGCCACGTTGCGGTCCGTGAGGGCCACACCATCTTCGACGATGAGGTACCGCTGCTCGCCCGGAGGCAGCTCCAACGTGAGCGCGCGCCACTCGTCCGACGCACGATCGAGCTCGACCCCGGGACGTTGGAAGCCGTTGAAATCACCGATGATTTCGACACGCGCCGCGCGGCTCGCGGGCTTGTGCCACACCGTGACCGCGCACGAGCGCTCCTCGGGCCGGACCTCGCTCACGGCGCACCCCGACGCCGAGCCCGCGAGCAGGCTCGCGAGCCCGAAGGCACCCACGACCACGCTCGCAACGCGCCCCATCGCCGAGGAACGCGCGAGCCGAGGCCGCGGATCGCCGCTACGGGACGAGCATCGCGTCCACGGCACCGTGCACCTTCACGCCGGAGGTATCGCCATAGAAACGCACCTTGAGCTTCTTGTCGGTCGCTTCGACGACCTCGACCTTGCCGTTCGCGAGCTCACCCGTCGTGCGATCCGCGCCGCGCGCGAGCGACACCTCGACCTTGGCCGTCGCCGAGAGGTCGAGCGTGCCCGGCGTCCGGGCGGGGAGCGTGATCACGAAACGGGCGCCGCTGTCGTTGAAGAAGCCGGAGTACACGTTCCCGGCGACCTTCGACGAGTCGGTGTCCACGTCCTTGGCGACCTCTTTGACGCCGAAGAACGGGCCGCCGTTCGCGAAGAACACGAACGCGCCCTCGAACGCGGGAAACTCGGTCGGCCCCGGGGGCGGGACCGCCGCGTCCTTCGGCGGCTCGGACGAAGCGGGGGGAGCCGTGCCGGTGTCGGTCGCGGCGCGCGCGTCGGTCGGCGTGGAGGTGCCCGCGTCGCCCTCGGGCGGAGCGGTCTCGCTCGAGCTGCAAGCCGGAATGGCCAACGCCGAGCACACGAGGACGAGGAGGCCGAATCGAACGGGACGAGAGAGGGTCATCGAGGGGCTCGCTTGGAAGGAAGAAGGTGCAAACTGCATCAATCGAGGATCTCGACGCCGTCGGCGACGAGCTCGAGCTTCGCGAGGGGGCGCCCGAGCTGCTTCTCGGCCTCGGCCTTGCAGCCCCCGCCGCCGCCGTGGCCCTCGTGGCCCTCTCCGCACGACGCCCCTTCGGGCACACCGGCGAGGCGACCGAGCACACGCGCGCGTTTGCCCGACGCCGTGCGAGGCACGAAGAACGCGTGCCCCGCCATCTTCACGTGGGCTTCGCCCTTGTCGTCCTTGAGCTCCATCCAGCACCCTTTGTGCTGGCACACGGCGGTGACCTTGCCCTCGGTCACGATCTTGGTGCCCGCGAACGACTCGGGCGCCTTGGCCACGTCGGTGAGCGACGCGTTTTTTCCGAGACCCGGAGCGATCGGCGCGCCGAGCGAGAGCTTCTGCGAGGTGGGCTCGGCGGGGGCCTTCGGGGCGGCCGACGCGACCGCGACCGGGGGTGCCGGATCGGCGTGGACGGGCTCGGCCGGGGGCTCGGAGCGGCAGGCCGACGAGAGAGCGACGAGGGCGGAGAGTGCGACGGCGGCGATGGCGCGGCGCGCAGCGAAGCTCGGCATACGGAGACGTTACCACACGGCCCGCCGATCGCTCGCCTCCGGGGCGCCGATGGGACGTGCACACCGTTCGAGATGAGCTAAAAGGGAGGCCATCGCGCGTGCGGGCGCGAGTGCGAACCCAGGGAGAAGACCATGGCCAAAGAAGAGAAGTCGGGCTACGCGTGGGCCGTTTCGGGGATGGTGGCGCTGCTCTCGGGCCGCAAGGTCGCGGGCCTCGGCATGTTCGCCAAGGGCCTCTTCGCGCTCGAAGAGGGCTGGCGCCAGAAGCACCCCGATTTCAACGGCGGCCTCGCCGAGCGCTGGCAAGAGGCGACCGAGTTCTACGAGGCCACGCACCGCCACAAGGTGAACCGTTGGCTGCACATGGCGGGCATCCCGCTCATCGTGGGCGGCGCCGTGGGCCTCCTCGCCGCGAAGCCCCTCCGCCCCGTGTGGATGGTGAGCGCGGGCAGCTTCGCCTTCGGGTGGACGCTCAACATCGTCGGCCACAGCGTCTTCGAGAAGAACGCCCCCGCCTTCAAGGACGACCCTCTCTCGTTCATCGCCGGCCCGGTGTGGGACCTCCAGCAGGTGTTCGGCAAACCCAAGAAGGCCGAGGCCTCCCCGAGCGCGGCCCACCCGCACGGTACCAACGGCGTCGTCGCTCAGGCGTAAAAAAACCTCGTAAATTCGAACAGATGAGGGCGCTCCCACGGTCGATGGGGCGCCCTCTTCGTTTCGACCCGACCGAGCCGGGGCTCAGAGCTCGGTTCGGATCTTTCGGCCGGGCTTCTGACCCGTCGCCGCCTCGGCGGGTGGCGGAGTGGCAGGCGTGGCGGTCGCGCTCGCGGCCGCTTTGGACGGCCCGCCCTTCGTGGTCACCGCGACCTTCGCGGTCGCCGAGGGGGAGGGAGCCACCTCGGCCGGAGCCGCGACCGTGGCCGACGGTTCGGGCGCGGGCTTCGGGGCTTCGGCCACCGTGGCGCTCGGCGTGGGCGCGGACGGGGCCGGGACGACCGCCGAGGGAGGAGGCGGCGGGGCGTTGTTCGCGCTGGCCGCCGGTGGCCCTTTGAGGGCAAAGCCTGCCCCGATGGCGACGAGCGCCGCCGCGGCGAGCCCGATGTAGAGCCCCTTCGAGCTGCTCTTTCCGCCCATCGCCGGAGGTGCCGCCGAGGTGCGGGCGAGCGCCGGATCCCCCGCGCCGCCGAGGGGCGTGGACTCCCACCCGTTGGCTGTATCTTGCACGGGCCCCTCGGGCACGGCGCCGGGAGCGAGGGCGAGCGACGCCGCAGCCGGAGAGAGCGCGGGAGACGGGCCGGAGACCTCGGTCTTCGCCGCGAGGTCCTTCACCGAGGCCGACGCCGCCGACACCGCGCCGGAGACGGCAGGCACCGCACCGGAGACGGAAGGCACCGCGCCGGAGACCGCGGGCACCGAGCCCGAGCCCGACAGCGAGGGGCTCGAGCCCGTACGCAAGCTCGCCTTGGGGCGCGCCCCGGACACCTCGAGCAGGTCTTCGACACGCGCAGGCGCCACGGGGAGCGGCACCTCGGGGTGGCACTCGCGCACCCAGGTCTCGATGGCGTCGCGCATCTCGCGCGCGGTCGCGTACCTGTCGGCCGGCTGCTTGGCCATGGCCCGCTCGACGATCGCGACGAAGGGCTCGTCGGCCTGATCGAGCAGGTGCGGGCGCAGCGGGATCGGCTCCTCGAGGGCCGTCTTGAAGAGGAGCTGCGGGAGGTTGTCGGCCTCGAAGCAGTGGCCTCCCGAGAGCGCGCGGTAGAGGATCACGCCGACGCAGTAAATGTCCGAGCGACCGTCGACGTCACGCGCGCCGCGCGACTGCTCGGGCGACATGTAGAGCGGCGTGCCCATGAGCGCGCCGGTCTGCGTGTTCTGGGTCATCGCGTCGGCCTGCACCTGGAACTTGGAGATGCCAAAATCCAAGATTTTCACGACGCCGTTCGTCGTCACGAACACGTTCGCGGGCTTCATGTCGCGGTGGATGATGTTCGCGCCGTGCATGGCCGAGAGGCCGTCGAGGAGCTGCATCGCGAGGGGCGCGATGAAGTGCGCGCGCACCCGGACCTCGCGGTTCAAGATGTCCTCGAGGGTCTCGCCTTCGAGGTACTCCATGACGAGGTAGGCGTGGCCGTCGGGCAGATCGCCGAGGTCGATCACGTCGCAGATGTTGTGCGAGCCAATCTTGGCCGCGACGCGGGCCTCGCGCTCGAACCTCCGGCGCAGGTCGGGGGCGTGAGCCGCCTCGGCGTGCAGCACCTTGATGGCGACCTTGCGCCCGATGCGCACGTTCTCACCCTCGTACACCGCGCCCATTCCCCCCGCGCCGAGCACGCGGGTGATGCGGTATTTGCCGTCGATGACCTGTCCGGGTTCGAAGCTCACGGGGCCGTTGCCTCCAGGGCAAATACTCTAGCCGACCGCCACGAAGGCGAACCTTAAGCTTTTCGCTTTTTTGGGGCCGACGCAAGGCCCGGCGGCAAAATCCCGCTCGCGCCGCACCGCTGCACCGCCGTTCAGAGCGGGAGCAGGTTCTCCGTGGTCTTCGAGGGCGCGTCGCGGGCAGGGTCGAACGCGACTTTGAGCCCGGTCGCGTCGCTCGTGCGCTCGAACCGGTAGCCCTCGAGCCCGCCGCCCTGGCCGTCGTCCAGCACCACGTCGACGAGGTAGCGCGTCCCGGCGCCCGGATCGATCACCTTGGGCATCGTGACCTTGAGCTCGGGTTTGTCGACACGCGTGATGCGGTACTGCGCGACGAGCTGCTTCGAGTTCGCGTCCGACACGCGCGCCTGGACACGCTTGCCGGTGAGCCCGCCGAGCCCGGTGAACGACATCTCGACGGGGTTGCCGACCTCGTTCCCCTCGACCGGGGTGAACTGCGAGTTGTGGTCGTAAACGATCTTGACCACGTTGTCGGACGGGTCCTGCGGCCTGAACGGGTCGACGTCCACGAACCAGCTATGGTCGAAGGGCTCGGGGGTCAGATCGAATTTGCCCGAGGCGTTGTGATCGGCCCAGAAAATGAGCCGGAGCTTCTGGTCCTTCGGGAGCGACGACGGCAGCTTGAAGCTCGCTTGGGCGCCCCCGAGCGGAGCTGCGCGCATCACGGTGAGGATCGACTTTCGCTCGTCGAGCACGCGGAGCTCGAACATCTCGTTCACGTGCGAGTCGGCGCCACGGATCGTGAAATCGAGGTCGTAGAAGCGCGACGTGTTGGGCTTCGCCTCGGTGAACCGGTCGACGTCGGTCGCGAGGAAACACCCCGAGAGCGAGAGGCCGAGGGCGAGAGTCGCGAGCCGCGCGAGCGAGCCTGTGGGGCGCATCAGAAGGTCACCTTGAGGGTGCCCGAGCACCCGGTCGGGCCACAAGCTCCGGCGAGCTCGGGCGTACGTTTGCGAGGGAGCGCTCCCGCCTTGGGCGCGCTGCTAGGAGACGAGAGGAGCGCCCACGTGATGCCGCCGGCGAGGACCACGCCCCCGCCGATGAGGAGCACGTCGGTCACGCCGATGAAGGTCTTGGCGCTCGAGCGCGCGCCGGCGAGGTCGAACGCGGCGGGGCAAACGTCGTTCGGGCAGGCGTTCGCGATGTCGCTCTCTTTGCCGAGGGCGACGACGCCGGTCACCGCGCCCACGGCCATCATGGCGCCGCCGACGCCGGCCACGACCCAGGGTGCGATCGAGCGAGAGGGCTCGGCAGGAGGCGCCTCGGGGCGAGTGACGACCGGGGGGGGTGGCGCGTCCTTCGGCGGGGCTTTGAGCGTGACCTCGCGCGACTCCTTCGAGCCGGCGAGGGCGTCGAGCTCCCACGTCTCGTCGACGAAGCCCGGGGAGCGCACGGTCATGACGTGATGGCCGGAGCGCACCCCGAGCGACACGCTCACGCTCGTCTGCCCCGGCGCGATCTCGAACGGGTACGCGTTCGTGATCTTCTCGCCCTTCACCGGCGTGCGCACGTCGCTCACGATGACCTTCGAGCCCGCCGGTGCGGTCACCTTGATCGTCACACGCACCACGCCGACCGACAGCGTGGAGACGTCACGTGTGATCTGTGCGCGCTCGTCGGCGTCGATGTCGGGGACCTCGCGGAGGTACTGCGAGTACGCCTCGATCGCCTCGCCGTCGCGCTCGAGGCGCATGGCGCAGAAGCCCATGTTTCCGAGTATTTTCGGAGATTTACTGATCGCGTACGCAGCCTTGAACTCGCGGTAGGCTTCTTCGACGCGCTCGCCCTCCGGGTCTTGGAGCAGCGAGACGCCCGCCTTGAAGTGGGTGCGGGCCTCGTCGCTGATCGCGTCGGCGGCGTGAGCCAAGCTCGACCCCGCGAGGACGACGAAGAGCCCGGCAGAGGCGAGGAGCGACCGCAGGAGGCGCGGCTTCGTGAGAGGGACCATCGCGGCGAGGGTATCCGGAAGCCACCCATGGAATCCAGGGCCCGCGAACGGGGCGAGGTTCTACGGAGGATCGAGCCGATCCTTCCCTCGGCGCCGACGTCCCCAAAAATCGCCGATTCTCGCGGAAAAATGCGACGAAGAAAGGTTGCCGCGTGGCCTATGGCAGGCTACGCCATTCCCCCATGAAGCGCCTCGCCCTCCTTCCTTTGGTCCTCGGCGTCGCGGCCATCGCCGCCGCCTGCTCCTCCACGACCGACCGCACGGTCTTCACCGATGACTCCGCCGACGGTGGCGGTGGTGGTGGTGGTGGCGGCAACCAAGACGGCGGCGGCGGCGGCTTCCAGTTCGACGCGAACCTCCCCGACGCGGCCAAAGAAGAAGACGAGTGCCGCAAGATGGACGTCGTGTTCGTCGTCGACGACTCGGGCTCCATGGCGGGCGCGCAGGCCAAGCTCAAGGCGAACTTCCCCCGCATGGTCGACACGCTGAACGCCTACAAAACCAAGGGCGGGGACAACCTCGACTACCGCCTCGCCGTCACCAGCACCGACACCTCCCGCAGCGACTTCACACGCGGCGGCCGTGGCGGCTTCGTCACCGTCCCTGCGACCTCGTGCGATCCGGGCGGCACACGCGCGTGGCTCGAGCGCTCCGACGCGAACGTGGCCAATGCGTTCGGCTGCCGCGCCGGCCTCGGCACCGCAGGCAGCGCCACCGAGAAGCCCATCGACGGCCTCGTCATGTCCCTCACCGACCGCGCCGCCGACCAGAACAAGACCTTCCTCCGCGACGACGCCCTCCTCGCGTTCTTCGTCCTGACCGACGAAGAGGACTCGAGCTCCAACACGCCCCAACAGGCCATCCAGAAGCTCGACCAGATCAAGAAGGTGCGTGGCCGCTGGGCCGGCGCCGTGATCTCGGGGCAGAAGAGCGGCTCCTGCACGACCGGCTCGGGCAGCACGTCCCACACGGGCTACGAAGCTCCCAAGCTCCACCAGCTCGTCGACGGCGCGGCCGACCCGGCCACCGGCAAGAACAACGTCATCTGGCGCACCATCTGCCAGGAGAGCTTCGACACCGCCGTGAAGGACGCCCTCGACACCTTCACCGTCGCCTGCAAGAACATCCCGCCGCTCCCGAAGTGAGCGCTGCGGCGCCCACACGCAAGACGGCCCAGGCGCACCTCGCTTGGGCCGTTTCTCATTTGTAAAAGCTCGTATCTTCAGCGATTTTCGGCGCCGTTCGGCTTCTTGGGGAAGACCCTTCGCGAGGCCTCGAGGAGGCGCGTGCAGCCCTCGCCCCAGGGGATCTCCTCGTGCTCCTGGGGCACGAGAGACTCGCACCGCCACTCGCCGTCCCATGCCTGCATCACGACCTTGTGGCGCTCGCCGAGCATGCCCCAGGTGTTCACCGGGCACGGGAACATGCCGGTGCAGTTCGTGATCGCGGTCGGCGCGAGCTCGGGGAGCTCGGGGCGGACGAGGCTCCGTCCCGAGAGCCGCGCGCCGTGCTCGGCGAAGCCGAGCGCGCCATCCACTCCGTACACGTCGACGATCGTCGGGAGGACGTCGAGGTGCGTGACGCTCCGCTCGACCCGCGCGACGAGCCTCGCCCGCTCGTCGTCCGTGAGCGCGCCGTTCTCCGCGGCCACGAAGAAGGGCACGTGGATCTGCTCGTCGTGGAGGTTCTGCCCGTGGTGGATGGCGCCTCGCTCCCCGAACGCCTCGGCGTGGTCGGACGTGAAGAGCACCACGTAGGGCGAGCCCTTCGACCTCGCGACGAACGAGCGGAGCACGCGCGCGAGCCTCGTGTCTTGCGCGGCGATCGCATTTTTGTAGGCGTTCCGGAGCTCGGGCAGGTTCCCGAACGAGACCACGTGCGACGAAGGAGCGAACGGGCGCACCCCCGGATCCTCGAAGTAGGGCGCGTGGGTGCCGACGAGATGAACGAACAAGAAGAACGGCTCGGGCAGCGTGGGCACGAGCCGATCGAGGTGCGCGGCGAGCTTGCCGTCGAGGTCCTCCGAGAGCACCTCGTCGATGTCGTCGAGGGTGCGGCCGAGCAGCGTCTCGGCCGTGACGAACACGTCGACCTGGCCGCGAGGATCCTTCTGCTCGAAGACGCTCTCGAGCTGCGACGACGCGTACACCACCGTGGGGCGCTCGTCGCCGTGACGAACCGCGCGCGCCACGTCGAAGAGGTTCGGCGCGGCGAGGAGCGCGTCCCGCGGCCCGTCCTGCGTGCGGCCGGTGAGCAAGGCCGAGAGCGACACGGCCGTGTAGCTCGACACGGCCCGCGCGCGCGTGAACGAGATCCGCCCGGGCAGCACGGCGTTCGTCTCTCGATAGGCCCGACACGCACCTCCCCCCACCTCGGCCCCGCACGCGTCGTCGGCGCGCAAGCTCTCGCCGAGCACCACGAGCACGTTGGGCACGCGCGGGCGCCGGCTCGGGAGCGACACGAGGCTCGCCCCGCCCACGCGCTTCGTGGCTTCGGCCTTCGGCCTCACGAGCACCCGGGTCGCCGCGAGGAGGCGCGCGTCGGGGCTCGCGGCGCCCGGGGGGCTTCCCACGAGGCCGAGCCAAATCGCCGCGAGCGGCAAGTGCGTCGGCGTGCGCCTCCCACGATCGCCGAGCGCCCAAGTCGTGAGGCCCGCGAGGGCGAGCACCGTCACCGAGAACGTCGGCAGGGTGCGCACCACGATCGTCCGCACGTCCCCCCACGCATGGCGCGCGGTCTCGGCCATCTGCGCGTCGAGCGGCACCCGGTAGTAACGCGCGCACGCGAGCACGAGCACGAACCCGAACGCGTGCACCACGAAGAGCCCGGCGCGCGCCGCGCGACCGCGCACGAGGGCGAGCAAGAGCCCCCACACGACCACGCTCGAGAGCGCGTCGAGGGCGAGCGCGGGATGGGCTCGGTACGCGTCGCTTCGAAGCAGCACGTCGAGCACCGCAAACCCGAGGACGAACACGGCGCCCGAGATCCACGCGAGCGCCGTCCGCACGGGCTCGAGCGCCAAGCTCACCTTCGACGTCGTCCACCGGGTCGTCACCGGCGCACGCTACACGCGCGCAGCCTCCCGGGAAATCGCCCCGGTTCCGGCAGATCCCGCGCGCTCCGCGCTCCTGGTGGCCTAAATTGGGGCCCGTGAGCCGTCTCCGCCACCTCGCAGCCTCGGCGTGCCTCGCGACGGTGCTCCTCGCGCCGACCGGAGCGCGCGCCGACACGGACGACTTCTGGGGCCGCGACAAGGCGCTTCATTTCGGCTTCTCCGCCGTGATCGCCTCGGGCACGTACGCCGTCTCCGCCTCGTTCTTCGACGCCCGCTACCCGCCGCTCCTCCTCGGCGCAGGCGTCTCGCTCGGGCTCGGCACGGCCAAAGAGCTCGCCGATCTCGCGGGCATGGGCACCCCGTCGTGGAAGGACTTCGCCTGGGACGTCATTGGCACCGTCACGGGCCTCGGGCTCGCGTACGGCATCGACCTCCTCGTGCGCGGCGTCTCTCCGGAGCACCCGGCCCTCGGCCTCCCCGAGCCTCGCACGAGCCCGCGCGCGACCTGGCTCACCCCCGCGCCCCACGGCCTCGTCGTTCGTTTCTGACGAGCTCGACCACGACCCGAGCTCGGCCGTGACATGGGCGCGCTCGCCCGCTTGACGATCCACGCGGCGAGGCCGAACGTACGCGTGCCATGAGAACGACCTCCCCCTCTCCCCTCGGCATCGCGCTCGCGACGGCCCTCACCCTCTCCACGTTCGCCTGTGGCGAGGTGAAGCGCCCGGACGGCGGCGAAGGCCTGCTCCCTGTCGGCGCGAAGGCCCCCGACCTCGAAGGGCGCGCGCGGGGCGGAAAAACCCTTCGCCTCTCGGCCGCGGACGACAAGGTCAAGGTGGTTTACTTTTACCCGAAGGACGGCACCCCGGGCTGCACCAAAGAGGCCTGCGCCTTCCGCGACGCCTACGCCCGCTTCGAGAAGGCCAACGTGGTCGTGTTCGGCGTCTCGAGGGACTCGCAAGAGAGCCACGACGCCTTCCTCGCCAAGCACGATTTGCCCTTCTACCTCACGGCCGACGAGGCCGGCACCGTCGTCAAAGCGTACGGCGTCGGCTCGACCCTCGGCATGCCATCTCGCGTGACGTTCGTCGTCGGCCGCGACAACAAAATCAAGAAGGTCTTCCCGGACGTCGACCCGGCGATCCACGCCGACGAGGTCCTCGCCGCCGCAGCCGAGTAGGCCCGAGCGTCAGCCCTCGCCGCTCCGAGGCGCGGGCTGCGTCGTGGGCGGGCCGAAGCTCACCTCGACCACCGCGCTCGGCTCCGCGAACGACTCGTTGAGCTCGTCGCCCGTGTCGACCACGGCGTCGAACGGGACGGGACGCGCCACGTTCATGCGGAACACCTCGATGTACGCCGCCTTCAGGGCGTCGCGCATGTCCTTCGCGGTGGCGTAGCGGGCGTTCCAGTCGAACGCGAGCGCCTTGTCGACCACCACGGCCACCGGCCGAGGCACCCGGGACGACACGTGCATGATGGGGCGCGGCGGCGTGCGCATGGCCGAAAAGAGCCGGTCGAGCGAGCTCCGCCCCTCGTGCACGACCTGCCCCGAGAGGAGCTGGTAGAGCACCGCGCCCACCGCGAACACGTCGCTGCGAGCGTCGATCTGATCGGGCTTGCCCTGGGCTTGCTCGGGCGGAATGTAGGACGCGGTGCCGAGCACGGTCCCGGCCCCCGTGGCCTTCCCCGTGCCGCTCCCGTCCTTGAGCCGCGCGAGGCCAAAATCGAGGACCTTCACGACGCCTTGAGGCGTGACGAAGAGGTTCCCCGGCTTGATGTCGCGGTGCACGACGCCACGCTTGTGGAACGCGTCGAGTACGTCGAGCACTTGGTAGGCGACCGCGAGCGCGTCGGTCATGGGGAGGCGACCGCCCGCGCGCTGGAGCCACGCCTCGACCGACTGCCCTTCGAGCAGCTCCATCACCAGCAGCACTTCGTTCGTCGACGGCTCGGCGTGGTCGTCGAGGATCTGGACGGCGCCGGGGTGCTCGACCTGGTTCGCGACGTAGCCCTCGCGGAGGAAGCGGTTCCGGAGGTCCTCGTCGGCCGCGAGGTGGGCGTGCAGCACCTTCAGCGCCACGCGCTTCCCGTTCCTGTGCGTGGCCGCGTACACGGCCGCCATCCCGCCCATGTCGACGAGCCGATCGACCGTCCACTTGCCGGCGAACGTGCGGCCGATCCTCGCTTCGGCGAGGCTACGAAGGTCTCCGGGTACGTTCATGGGTGGGGGAGCACGCGCCCGAGAAGACGCTCTCCGTAGCATGACGCCCTTCGCGCGAAACGGTCAAGCATTCGAGGCACTTGTCGCGTCCGAGCGCCCCTCACACGAGGCCTACCACCGAGAGCACCGCGCACACGATCAGGGTCCAGAGCTCGATGCGGGTGGTGAGATGTGCGCCGAGCCGCGGGCGGAGCCGATCGGCCAGGGCGTTCCCCACGAAAATTCCGAGCGCGAGGAGCGCCGCGAGAGGGAGCGACGAAACGGTAAGCAACCCGTGCGCACCATAGGCAACGAGCCTCCCCGCGTGGAGCGCCACGGCCGTGACGGCGACCGTGCCGACGAACGCCTGACCGCGGAGCCCCGAGGCGTACACGAGCGGCCCGAGCAAGAGCCCCGCCCCACCCGAGGTGCCCGCGAGCGCGCCGATGACCGCGCCCGCCGGGGCGTACGCGACCCTAGGGACCGAGAACCTGAGCCAGCCCACGGCCTTCGCGAGCGCGAGCGACGTCACCGCGACGAGCGCGAGCCGCAAAAAGAGCGGCGACGCCGACGAGGCCAACCTGCCGCCGAGGTACGCGCCGGGCAGCGCGCCGAGCACCACGAGCCCCGCGAGCCTTCGATCGACGGCGGCGCGGCAAAGGTACGCGCGGTGGGCGTTCCCGAGGAAGAGCGCCGGTGTGGTGAGACCGAGGGCCGCGTGCGGGCCGACGATCGGGGCGAGCGCGAGCAAGAGCACGAGCCCTCCACCTTGCCCGGCGAGCGTGGTGAGCACGCCGGCGGCGACGCCGAGGGGGACGATGGCGAGCGCTCCGGGGCTCATGGCGCTACCTTGGGGTCACGAGCGCGATTCGTCGCGCAGATTCGCCCGACGCACGCGAGCGCCGCGGCCCTCGGCTTTTTGTACGTCGCCCGGAGAGGCCCCCTTTTTCCGCGCGAATCGCGCCGAGCCTTCGCGTACGCTCGCCGAAAGCGCGGGGGCTTCCCTGCCGAAAGGAACAGCGTCATGGCCCAATTCGAGGTCGTTCAGCGGCTCGCGGCGTTCGCCACCACCTACGACGTCCGCGCCGGCGGGAAGGACGAGATCACCATGATCGCGCGCGGCGAGGCCACGAGCCTCACCCCGAAGTTCGTCTTGGCCGACGCGTCCGACAAGGTGCTCGCCACGCTGGAAGGCAACCTCAACAAAACGGCGTTCCACGTGCTCGACCCCGAGAAAAAAGAGCTCGCGTCGATCACCTTCCCGTCGATCGCCCTGAAGAAGACGCTCGCGCTCACGGTCGACGGGCGCACCTACACGGCCGACGCCGGCGTGCTCGCCCTCGAGTACGACTTCAAATGCCAAGACGAAAAGGGCGCCGTGGCCGTCGAGGTGAAGAAGCGGGAGGGCCTCACCAAGGTGCGCGACCGGTTCTCGGTCGAGTCGGCCGACGACGTGCCGCCCGAGGTCGCCGTGCTCGTCACCGTGGCCATCCACTCGCGCTACTTCGAGATGGTCTGACCGTCCGACGGCGCGACGTTCGTGGGTGCGCGCCGCGTCCCGCGCGAAGTATCGTGCGCGCGATGGCTCAATCCCACGACAAAAACCGCCGAATCGTCCTCGCCGCGCGCCCCAAGGGCGAGCCTGACACGAGCGCGTTTCGCCTCGAGGAGGCCCCGATCCCCGAGGTCCCCGAGGGCCACGTGCTCGTCCGCACGGAGTGGCTCTCGCTCGACCCGTACATGCGCGGCCGCATGAGCGACGCCCCGTCCTACGCTCCGCCCGTCGGCCTCGGAGAGGTCATGGTGGGCGGCACCGTCGGCGTCGTCGAGATCTCGCGTTACGCGGGGCTGCCCGTGGGTGCGCGCGTCGTGTCCGCGTCGGGATGGCAAGACTTCGCGGTCGTCCCCGGCCCGGCCGCCGCGCTCGTCGATCCCGGCCTCGAGCGCCCCTCGCTCGCCTTGGGAGCCCTGGGCATGCCCGGCTTCACGGCGTACATGGGCCTCTTCGACATCGGCCGCCCGCGCGAGGGCGAGACGGTGGTCGTGGGCGCGGCCACGGGCGCGGTGGGCTCGGTCGTGGGTCAGCTCGCGAAGGTCCACGGCTGCCGCGTCGTGGGCGTCGCCGGGGGCCCCGAAAAATGCGCCTACGCGCGCGACGAGCTCGGCTTCGACGCCTGCCTCGATCACAGGGCGCCCGGTCTCGCCGAGCACCTCGGCGCCGCATGCCCCCGCGGAGTCGACGTGTACTTCGAGAACGTCGGCGGCGCCCTCTTCGAGGCCGTGCTGCCCCTCTTGAACCCGGCGGCGCGTGTGCCCGTGTGCGGGCTCGTCTCGGCCTACAACGCCGAGCGCCTCCCCGACGGCCCCGATCGCACCCCGCTCCTCATGGGCCACATCTTGAGGAAGCGCCTCACGGTCCGGGGCTTCATCATCTCGCAGGACTACGCCGGCCGCATGCCCGAGTTCCTGGCGCACGTAGCCCCGCTGGTGCGCGAGGGAAAACTGAAGACGCGCGAGCACGTGATCCTGGGCCTCGAGAACGCGCCGGCCGGTCTCGTCGGCGTGCTGCGAGGGGAGAACTTCGGCAAAGCCGTCGTGAAGGTCGCGTGATACGGCACCCCCGAACCTGACGAATCGGCATGCGTCCCCAGGCGATCTGGTGGATCACCCTCCCACCACCGATGCATCGCGTATCCATGTGATTTTGTTGAATCTTCCGCTCTCGCTGCCCGTCTCTCGCCACGAGCCCCGCGCTCTCCCGTGGGCTCCTTCGAGGGTACCGACATGGCAAGTGTGCTTCGCATCGGCAAACGGCAGTGGCTCCTCGCGTTCGTGTCCGGGCTCGCGTTCGCGGGCCTCGTGGTCGCAGGCTGCTCCGACGATCCCACGCCCGCTCCGCTCGGCGGCACGGGTGGCGATCCGGGTGCGGCGCTCGCCGCCAAGCTCGAGGCCGACACGGGCAAGCCGTGGATCGTGGACGTCGACCCGCAGCTCGGCACGCCCGACATGCTCGAGCCGAAGGACGATCCCGCGCCGGTCCTCACTCCCGGCACGACCCCCGAGGCCGCCGCGCTCGCGTTCCTCGAGCGCTACCAGGCCTCGTTCGGCACGTCGCAGATCCGCGCCGAGCTCCACGCCGTCGAGACCGACGTCGACGAGGACGGCCTCACGCACGTCCGCTTCGAGCAAGTGTCCGGGAGCCTTCCCGTTTTCGGCGAAGGGCTCACCGTGCACTTCACGAAGTCGGGCGCCATCGCGTTCGTGAACGGGCGCTTCGCCCCGAACCTCGCGCAGCTCTCCAAGGTGCCGGCGCGCACCGCCGACGTGGCGCGAAAGGATGCCCTCGCGAACCTCCCGGGCGGCTCCACCAAAGACGTGATCCTCGGCATCGACGCGGCCTTCGGGAAGGCGCCTCGCCTCGTGTACCGGGTCCGCGTCGAGGGCTCGACCGGAAAGAAGCCCGTCGTCGCCGACGTGCTCGTCGACGCGCAGACCGGCGCGATCGTGCTCCAAGACAGCCGCATCCACACCGAGCGCGCGTCGGGCCGTGGCGTGCGCGGGTACGCGCCGTTCAACGAGGGTGACACCAAATCGTTCGAGGTCGAACGTGCTACGGGCTCCGTCGCGGGCGACGCGGGCGTAGGCGGCGACGCGGGCGTGGGCGGCGACGCGGGCGTGGGCGACGCGGGCGTGGGCGGCGACGCGGGCGTGGGCGACGCGGGGGCAGGCGGCGGCTACATGATGAAGCTCCCGCGCACGAACCAGGCGTCGGTCGTCGAGGTCTCTTCCCAGCTCACCGGCTCGATCATCACCACGTCGAACCCCGACGCGTGGGACGTGCTCCCCACGAACCAAGACGGGAACGGCGCCGCGGTCGACGCGTACGTGCACATGAACCAGGTCGACCTCTTCTACCGAAGGTCGTTCCGCTGGCGCTCGTACGACAACAAGGGCTCGAACCTCCGCATCTTCGTCCACGACAACAGCGCGGGCGCCGTCAACGCGTTCTGGAACGGCTCCGAGCTCCGCTTCGGCGACGGCAACCTCCAGTCGGGCGGCAAATACGTCCCGCTCACCAACCTCGACGTCGTCGCGCACGAGCTCACCCACGGCGTCACCGATTACACGTCGAAGCTCGTCTACGGCGGCGAGTCGGGGGCGCTGAACGAGTCGGCCTCGGACGTGTTCGCCTGCATCGTCGAGCACGAGCTCCACGCGAACGCGCAGCGGAACCTCCTCCTCGGCGAAGAGTCGTCGATCGATGGCGAGCCGCTCCGTGACATGGCCCACCCGCAGAAACACGACCAGCCCGACCACGTCGACGCTCAGTTCATGAAAGGCGTCGGCTCGACGGGCTGGAACAACGACAACGACCAGGGTGGCGTCCACATCAACTCCGGCATCCCCAACAACGCGTTCGCGCTCATGGTCGAGGGCGGCCAGCACGACACGTCGCGCGTGAAGGTCAACATCGGCGGCTGGGACCTCGGCAAGCGCTTGGCGTGGTTCGCGCAGCGCTACAACGACCGCTCCAACACGCAGTTTTATGCCCACGCGCGCTGGCAGATCGCCGCGGCCAAGAAGGTCGGCGTCATGGTCGAACCGGCGGCGTGCGCCTGGGTCGCCGTGGGCGTCATCAAGGCCGACTACGTCAAGCGCAACTACAACGTCACGTGCGAGGTCGGCTGCGAGGCCGGCACGTGCGACGCGGGCGCGGGCGACGCGTCCCCCGACGCCGACTTCCGAGACTCGTGCGTGGGGCGCGCCGACGGTGTGTACTGCAGCCAGCTCCGCGACTTCAGCGCCATCGTCTGCAAGGGCGGCTCGCTCGTCTCGGGCCAGCAGTGCCCCTCGCCTCAGAAGTGCATCGGCCCGAACGGCCCCGGCACGACGATCCAGTGCAAGTGAGGGCATGAAAAAGCGCGCCCCTCGTCTCGGCGAGGCGGCGCGCTTTTTTTCAACAGTTACGACTACTTGCCGTCGTCGTCATCGTCGTCGTTCACGTCCTCGTCGACCGGCCCCTTGAGGGTGACGCCCGGGGTCTGCACCGCCACCAGCTTGAGGTGGTTCAAGTACCACGTGGTCACGGTGCGACGGTTGCGGCTCGGGCCGGTCGTGCGCGCCGTGTACGAGTACGCGAACTCGAGATCGCCCTCGCAGGTCTTGATGCCTCCCTGGGCGAAGAGCGACGAGCCCTTCACGTGGGCGACGCCCGTGCTGTTGTTCCCGCGCGTCTTCACCGTGACGGACGGCCCCGTGATGCCCTTCGCCTGAACGCCGCACATCGCCGTCGCGATGTTCGCGTCCTGACGGAGCACGTGGGTGATCGATTTCTGAATGATGTCGTTCGGGACCTGCTTCTTGCAGCCCGAAGCAAAAAGGGAAAGCGCCGCCAAGACGGGAATCCACGCTCGTTTCATCGAGTTCCTCCTCCGTGAGCCGAGCATACGGGCACATGACCCGCGGCACAGCTCGTTTTTCTCTCGACCACGATCACCGCGGGATGATGGCGTCGCACGGGAAGCGTACCGTGAGCTTCGCCTCGCTCGACTTGATGGTGTCGCACGCGCTGCCGACGATCTCGATCTCGGTGGGGCTGTTCAGCTTCCAGCCGTTCGGGTCGTTCAGACCGAGCGGGTTTCCATTGAGCTTCACGTCGCCGAGCCTCTCCGTACCGCCCCTGACGGAGCCCGCGAGCGCAAAGGTGCACGAGCGCACACCGAAGATGATCGAGTCGAACGCGGCCGCGAGCTGCGCTTGGCTCGTCGTACGAACGAGCGGCGCGTTGGTGCCCGGAGCCGCGTCGGCGCCACCGTCGAAGTAACCGAAGCCGGCGTTCGCGACCTCTTGCTGATGGGCCTCCGCCACGGCCGAGCCCACCGTGATCACGAACGTCTTGATGCCGGCGCGGTACGCCGCCTTCACCGCGTCGACCACGGCCTTGCGTGACTCGGGGGAGCCCACGTCCTCGAGCGATTGGAACGTGCCACACCGCCCCGGCTCTCCGTCGGTCGCGAGCACGAGCACCTTCGGGCGCCCCGTCTGGAGCGCGGCGAGCCCGCCCTCGAGCGGCACGCCGGCGTCGTCGATGCCCGCGGCCGCGCGCACGGCGTCTCCCGTGGGGGTGTCGTCGATGGGGAGCTCGGCGCCGTACACCGCGTCGATCGCGGCGTAGTTCGACTTCGCGAAGGGCACCGTCTTCATGATGGGGCACGTCGGCACGGCAGGAGGCTTCTCGTTGCCGTTGTTCGCCGAGTAGAGCGCGAGCCCGAGCTCGATGTCGCCCTCGTACTTCTTCACGACGCCCCCGTCGGGATCCATGAGGGCCTCGCGGAGCTTGACCCAGCGCGAGTTCGGGAAGGCCGGAGGCATGCGATTTCCCCCGTTGAAATCGAACTCCATGCTGCTCGACTGGTCGATGAGCAAAACTACCGTGGGGACGACCTTGGTGACCTCGACGTCGACCGAGGCGCATACGGCGTCGGGCTGCGCGTCCACGCCGCCGTCGATGAGGCCCGGGTCGAACGGGTCGGTCCCGCAGCGCCCGCGCGGACTGCACGCGATCCCCTCGGGGCACTTCCCGCGGTTCGTGCGGGTGCACGCCGCGGTGCACGCGCCGGCGGCGCAGTGGAGCCCGGGGGCGCACGCCTCGTCGTTCACGCACGCCGCGCCACACTGCCCCTTGAGGTCCGACTCGCACGGGTCGCCGCCGCCGTCGGGGAACTCGGAGTCGGGCTCGGAGCTCCCGCAGTGCACGATCGCCACGATGGCCGCGGAGATCGTCGTGGCCGCGAGCATCGCCCGAAAAGGTCTCGAAACGCGAGAGATCATGGGAAGTTACCTCGTGCCGGCTCTGCGCCGGGCGCCACACGCTACGCGTTCGATCGTGCGCGAATCTTGGCGCGCCGGCAACCATCGCGTGACGAAGCCCCCTCGGGCACGCGAGTTTCGAGGCACGAACCCGTGACGACCGCCCTCCTTCCGTGAATACTCCACGGACCCATGCGACGCACCTCCCCCTCGCCTTCGCGCTCGAAATACCTGATGCCGCTCGCGCTCTTCACCGGCGCCGCGATGGGCCTCGCGTGCGGGAGCACGCCGCGCGACACGTCTCCGTTCCCCACGGTGCCCGAGGCAGGCCCGGGCGACAACTCCACCCAAGACGGCGGGCCGCTCTTCCCCTCGGGCGACTCGGGCCCCACGACCTCGCCCGATGGCTGCTCCGAAGCCGCCAAGCTCGTCTACGTCGTCTCGGCCGAGAACGACCTCTACTCCTTCAAGCCCGACACGCTCACCTTCACCAAGATAGGCCGCCTCGACTGCCGCGCCGCGGCCCTCGCCTCGCCCAACTCGATGGCCGTCGACAGGTCCGGGAACGCGTGGGTCAACTACTCCGACGGCACGCTCTTCAAGGTCTCGACGAGAGACGCCACGTGCGCGTCGACGCCCTTCGCCGCGGGGCAAGACGGCTTCACGAAGTTCGGCATGGCCTTCGCCGCGAACACGCCGGGCTCCACGGCCGAGACGCTCTACGTCGCGGGCCTGCAGGACATCCTCTCGGGGGGTCGCGCCGGCCTCGGCAAGATCGATCTCACGTCGATGAAGCTCACGTTCGTGGGCGATTACTCGGGAGATCTGCGCGGCCGCGGCGCCGAGCTCACCGGCACGGGAGACGCGAAGCTCTACGGCTTCTACACGACCGACCCGGCCACCCTCGCGCGCGTCGACGTCGCGAGCGGCGCCACGAGCGAGGCCAAGTCCCTCACGGGCGTACGCACGGGCGACGCGTGGGCCTTCTCGTTCTGGGGCGGCGACTTCTGGTTCTACACGGCCGAGTCTCTCCAAGAATCCAAGGTCACGAGGCTCCGAAGCTCCGACGGAAACATCCAGGTGGTGGTCCCCAAGGTCGGCGGCTTCCGCATCGTGGGCGCCGGCGTCTCCACGTGCGCGCCCACGGCACCGCCACGATGACGCGTGCGCCACACGGGCGCGGTCCGCTCGTGGTCGTCCTCGGCCTCGCGCTGTCGTTCTCGGCGGCGGGATGCCCTTGTGTACGAGGCGCGGTCAACGCGAGCCCAGAGCTGCGATTTTGGCTCTTTTCGAGCTTCGGAGCGCCGAAGGTGTGCCCCGAGCTCACGAAGCGCGGCGTGCCGCTCAAGCTGCCGTCGTTCGGCCCCGCGTCGGTCGGCCGGTTCTTCCCCGAGCAGTGCGACGCCCAAGTCGACGAGGGTCGTCAGACGCTCATGGTGCGTGTGTCGGGCACGGGATACGCGACGCTGCCCGTCGCGCGACGCGTCGGGTTTTCGTGCTCCGTGACGGTCGAGTACCGCCCCGATTTTCGCATGGAAGAGGACGCGACCTACGTGTGGGGAACCTTCTCACGCCTGGTCGCTCCGCCCGAGCTGCGGATCCTCGGGGTCGAGAACCCGGTCGTGAGCCTCGCCTCGCAAACACCCGTGGGCACGGTCGCCGTCGGCCTCGCGCAAGGGCTCGTGTCGGGCGAGCTCGGCAAGGGTTTCACCGTGGTCCACACCGAGACGGGCGACGACTTCACCATCGGCCACATGGAACCGCCCGAGCGACCTCGTCGGCTCGTGGCGACGACCCCCGGGCGCAGCTCCGTCGTCGCCGACGTCACGGAGATCCAACCACGAGCGCGCGAGTACGTCGGCCCGTTCGAGCTCGATGGCTCGGGAAATCCCGTGTTCCTAAGGGCCCGCGTCGAGGGCGCCCCCGTCACGTACACGCTCGTCGATCGCCCCTCGGGAGACGCATGGCGCCGCGCGTACGAGGCCGCTCAGCCGCTCGCGCCAGGCTTCGTGACCCCGTACGCGCAAGGCGAGCTCCGCGGCGACACCCAGGTCCCGTTGCCCTCACGACCGGGCCAGTTCTTCCTCGTGCTCGAGAACCCCCAGGCGACCTTCCTCGGCGGGCTCGGGGTCGGGCTCGGGGAGACCCCGTCGCGCGTGACCTACGCCATCGAGACCGCGGGCCGCTGACGGAGACCCCACGCAAGACCTGCGCACCGACTCTCCCTGCTCGCGCAGCGCCTGGCGCGGTGCGGCAGACGACCTGGATCGTTCGACCCCCACCACCGGGGGATCCCTCCGGCGACCCGGGTTTCGAACCTAAGAAATCAGGTAAATTCGAGCCCGCCCAGGGGCCCATGGGGTGGCCCGTCCTTTGCGTCCATCCTGGGAGGCCCGTGGCGTCTTGCCCCGGAGCCTGCACGAGGTGACCCCTTGCTGAAGCTCCCACGACACCCCGAAGGCGAAATCGATCTCGGCACCAACGAGATCGAAGTGGTGTCCGGCCCGGGCCGGTACGCCGCGGTCGATCGTGGAGCTCTCTCGCGACCGCGCGCGCGCCGCAGCGACCGCCCTCAAGCCGCGCCATTCCGCTCGTCGCCGCCGCCGGCGCCGGCGTCGGTGCCCCCGCAGGCTCGCCCCTACTCGCAGCCTCCGCAGGCGTATGCGCAGTCCCCCCAGGCCTACGCGCAGCCGCAGGCGTACGCGCAACCCCCGCAGGCCTACGCGGCTCCGCACAGTGGATTCGTCCCCGTTGCGGCGAGCTCGTACGTCCCGATGCACATGGCGGCGCACGCTCCGCCCCCGCCGGTCCCGTGGGGCAACGCGCAGGCGTCTTCGCAATATCCCGCTCAGTACCCGGGCAGCGTGCCTCCGCCGCCGAGCAGCCTCGCGGCGATCGCCGATCCGACCTCGCAGCACGCCGCCATCGCGTCGGTCAGCGTCACGAACGCGCGCCGCGGCCCGTCCGGGCTGGTCTGGGCCGCGACGCTCGTCGTCATGGGTGCCTTCCTCGGCGGCATGTACGGCATGTCCACCCGAGGCCAGGCTCCGCAGGCCCAAGCCCCCGCGGCCGAGCCCCAGGTGGCCGCGGCCGCCGCGCAGCCCCACGCGCCGGCGCCCCAGGTCCAGGCTCCGGTCACGCCGGCCGCCATCGCTCAGGCTCCCGTCGTCGCGACGACCACCCCCGCGGCCGTCGTCGGCCCCGCTCCGTCGCTCGTCGGTGTCGTCGGCCCTGCGAGCCCCGTCGTGGTCCCCACGCACGCCCCGGAGCCTCCGGTCGCGTCGACGAAGGGCGGCAAGCCCCACACGCCGAAGGCCGGCGCGTCGCACGCGCACTCGGGCCAGGTCGCCGTGGCCATGCCCGCGCCGAAACCCGCGCCCGTCGCCAAGCCCGCCCCTCCGAAGCCCGCGCCCGCCGCCAAGCCGGGCAAAGGCAAGACGGCCGAGGAGATCGCGGCCGAGAAGACCCTCCGCGAAGCTCAGCTCCAGCCGAGCCTCTGAGCGGCAGCACGGGCACGAGCCCATGGCGCCACCCGACGGGTGGCGTCGTCGTTTCGAAGGCCCCAGCTGTTCGCCAAGGCCCTGAATCTTTTGGACTTTTCGTGTTCGTTTAGCCGCGCGTCATGGGCGGGAACGCCCTACGGAACTCGCGCATGGCGTCGCCCTCGGTCACGTCGTGGGAGTAGCCCGTGGCGAGGCGGAAGGCTTTGTCGTCGATGACCACGGGGTACTTGATGTGGCCGAGCGCGCCACGCGGGAGGCGGGGCAACCCGAAGCGGCCGAGCACACCCGCGAAGAGCACCTCGGGGATCGGGGTCGGCTTGCGGCCCGTCTCGCGGACGACGACCGAGAGCGGCACGGGCTGCGGTCCGGCGACGTTGAACACCCCGCGAGGCTTCTTCTCGATCGTCGCGAGGAGCGACTTCACGACGTCGTCCTCGTGCATGAACTGAAAGAGCGGATCGTACCCGAGCACCATGGGCACACGGTCGCCGCCTCCGCGGAGGAACGTCGCGAGCGTGCCGTGCCCCGACTCGCCCAGCGTGTAACAGAAGCGCAGCACGGTGGTGGTGAGCTCAGGGTGGCGCCAGAGCATGGTGCCCGCGTAGAGATCCGCGGCCACGAGGTCGGCGAGCTCGGGGAAGTACGCGAGCGCCATCGGGGGCTCGTCCTCGCCGTGGTAGAGCGGCGAGTCGGGCGCGGCGCCGTAGAACGTGTGGCGCCCCACGAAGATGACGTGCCCGTTGCCGTACGCGCGCGTGTGCTCGAACACGGCGCGTGTACCCTGCAAGTTGATGCGGTAGCGATCCTCGCTCTGGCGAAGCAGGTGCGTGACCGTCGCCATGTGGACGACCACGTCGGGGCGCACGCGGCGGAACACGTCCTCGGCGCCGCGCTTGCGGATGTCGACCTGGTGGACCTCGAGGCCGTCCATGGCCGCTCCGAAGGGCCTTCGATCGATGCCGATGACGTCATGCCCGCGCATGAGCAGCTCGCGCGCGAGGCGGCGACCTACGGCGCTCGTGACGCCTGGAACGAGGACCTTCATGCCCCACCTCCTGCGCGCCGACGGACGCGGCCCTCTTCGAGCATGCGCGCGATCTCGGCCTTCACCCGCTCCACGTATCCGGCGATGACGACGTCGTCCTCGGAGCCCGTGCCCTCGAAGAACATGGGCTCGCCGTACACCACCTCGAGCTTCACCGGGAGCGGAAGCGCCACGCCGTACGGCGTGATGGGCACGTACGGCGCGCCCACGAGCTTCCCGAGCCACTCGGAGTTCGCGATCGTCGGCACGGCGTCTCCACCTCCGAGGAACGCGAGCGGCACGATCGGGGTCTTCGTGCGCAGCGCGAGCCGCATGAACCCCGTGCCGAACGCGACGAGGCTGTAGCGCTCTTTGTAGAGCTTCGCCGTGCCACGCGCGCCCTCGGGGAACACCATGAGCAGGCGCTCGTCCTCGAGCAGGCGCACGGCGTGCTCGGGGAGCCCGGTAAATTGTCCCGTGCGGTTCGACCACTGCGAGGCGAGCGGCAGCGTGTTCAAGAACTTCTCGACCATGCCCTGCGCGAGGCGCGGCGGGTTCATCTCGAGGAACATCGAGGCGATGACCATCGCGCCGTCGATCGCGATGCCACCCGAGTGGTTCCCGATCAGCATGCAACGCCCCCGCTTCGGCACGTTCGCGAGCCCCCGCGCCTCGACCGAGAAATAGTGCCGGTAGAGCGGCTCGAGCAGACCGAAGAACACGGCGAGGTGGTCCTTCGAGATGCCGTACGGGTCGACCCCGAACTCATTCCAGGGCAGCTCGAGTCGATCCACGCGATCGCGAATTTCACCGTCGAACATGCGGGGGGCACCTCCAACCGGGCCCGAGCCTCCGAGGTTACGGAATCGGCCGCCCACCGTCTCCCGAAAATGTCCTGAGACGATTGACCTCGGGGAAAAGGCCCGCGAGAGTCCGCGCATGACGCTCCTCCGACGCACGGGTCTCGGCCTTTCGTTCGTTCTCGCCCTCTCCGCCGCAACGACCGCCTGCGAAGATCCGCCCAAGGCCCCGCCCACGCTACCTCCGCCCACGCCGAGCGCCGCGCCGACGCCGAGCGCCTCCACGCCCCCGCCTCCCCCGCGCCCGAGCACGAGCGCGGTCCCGCGAAAGGACTGGAACCGCCTCGCCGTGGAGCTCGATCTCCCCCTCTATTGGATCGCCGACACGGACGGGAACGGCGCGATCGACCCGGCGGAGCTCGCGGTGACCTGGAACGCGCCGAAGGGCGTCTCCCGCGACACGTACGTCGTCGAGGGGCAGTCGAACGGCCCCACGAACCCGACGTCGTTCACCCAGGCCTTCTACGACGCGCAGACGAAGATCGTGGCGCGCCACGGCGGCGACCTCGGCCCCGCCCCCAAGGACCCGACGGAGGCCGCGCGACGTGCCTCGGTCGTGAAGGAGCTCGCGCAAGGCCGCGCCACGCTCGTGCTCTCCGACTTTCGCGGTAAACCCGCGGGAGAGCTCGAGTTTTTGGATCACCTGCTCGCCGCGGTGGAGGTCATGGAGCGCCTCTACCAGACGCAGATGGGCACGTACGGGCTCCGCGCGAAGGTCCCGCAGGGCGACACCGCGAGCGCCGCGCTCTTCTTCCGCAACCAAGGCCCGAAGTGCGAGGCCCCGGCGACGCAGAACGATCCGGCCTGCTCGGCCATCCCGATCGTCGCAGGCGCCCCCACGAAGGTCTCCGGCCTCTACCCGGAGAGCGAGCTGTCGAAGCCCAAGTTCTGCGAGGAGCTCGCCAAGAAGGACAAGGCCCTCGTCGACCCGTACACCGTCGTCGTGAAGGACGGCGACAAGCTCCGCGCCGAGCCGTACCACGTGCACTACAAGGCCGACCTCGCGATCGCCGCGCGCGAGCTCCGCGCCGCCGCGAAGGCCCTCGGAGACGGCGAAGAGAGCCTCCGCACCTACCTCGAGGCGCAGGCCAAGGCCTTCGACGACGGCTCGTGGTTCTCGGCCGACGAGGCCTGGGCCAAGATGGGCGTGAAGAACTCGAAGTACTACCTCCGCATCTCGGCCGACGAGGTCTACGCCGAGCCGTGCAGCACGAAGGCGCTCTTCCACACGAGCTTCGGCTTCATCAACACGAAGTCGATCGCCTGGCAGGACAAGCTCGATCCGATGAAGGGCGACATGGAGCGCGCCCTCGCCGCCCTCGCCGGCAAGCCGTACAAGGCGCGCGAGGTCTCGTTCAAGCTCCCGGACTTCGTCGACATCGTCCTCAACGCGGGCGACGCGCGAAACCCCTTCGGCGCCACGATCGGCCAGTCGCTCCCGAACTTCGGCCCGGTCGCCAACGAGGGCCGAGGCCGCACCGTCGCGATGACGAACTTCTACACCGACCCGGACAGCCTCGCCGCGCAGCGCTCCACGGCCGAGTCTCTCTTCTGCCCGGACGTGATGAACCTCTACACGACCGATCCCGAGCCGCAGCTCATGAGCACCGTGCTCCACGAGGCGGCGCACAACCTCGGCCCGGCGCACCAGTACAAGGTCGGAGGCAAGATCGACCGCGACCAGTTCGGCGGCCCGCTCGCGTCCACGCTCGAGGAGCTCAAGGCCCAGACCGCGGCCCTCTACTTCACCGATTGGCTCGTGACGAAGGGCAAAATCACCCGCGCCGAGGCCGATCGCGCCCACATCCGCGACGTCTTCTGGGCCTTCGGCCACATCTCGCGCGGCATGTACTCGGACGACGGCCACCCGAAGAACTACAGCCAGCTCGCGGCGATCCAGCTCGGCGAGCTCATGGCCAAGAAGGCCATCTCGTTCGACCCGCAGAAGAAGGCCGCCAACGGCAAGGACATGGGCTGCTTCTCGATCGACCTCGGCAAGATGCCCAAGGCCATCGAGGAGCTCATGAAGGACGTGGCGGGCATCAAGGGCCGCGGCGACAAGGCCCGCGGCGAGAAGCTCGTCCTCACCCACGCGGGCGCCCCCAAGGCCCCGAAGAGCCCGCTCCACACCACGATCGCCGAGCGTGTCCTCCGCGAGCCGAAACCGAGCTTCGTGTACGGGATTCGGCGATAACCACATACGAATCGAGCACTTGTGCGACGAAGGCGGGTCCCTCTTCCGAGGGGCCCGTTTTTTTTCTCCGGGGGAGGAAGAAGCGCCCGCGACCGCCGTACGACGAGGTGCCCCGAAGAGAGCCGGGGTGCTTCCTTACGGACCACCGGAGCTTCGGCTCCGGGGGCCGAGTGGGGGTCGGACCGTCGGTCCGCGTGCCTCGCTTCGTTCGTCGGCCAATAGCCGAGGAGCCGGCGGATGGGGCGATGCGCGGGTGACGACCCGGTCCCCTCTCGGCTCGCCATGCGCGCGCCCAGAAGGTACCCTCCGGGGGCTCGTGCCCGTCCCGTTCCCGCCCATCGAGCCGCCCAAGACGGCCATCGCGTTCCCCGATCCGAGGCGCCTCGGCCGCCGTGAGGTCGTCGCGATCGGCGAGGATTTTCGGCCTTACACGGTGCTCGAGGCCTACCGGCGGGGGGTGTTTCCCTGGCCGCACACCTCGCCCACGGGCGACCCGATGGTGCTGTGGTTCTCGCCGAACCCGCGGGCCATCTTCCCGATCGAGGCCGAGCCCCACTGGTCGCGCAGCCTTCGCCGCACGCTGCGGCACCACCCCTACACCGTCACGGTCGACGAGGACTTCGAGGGCACCATTCGCGCGTGCGGAGAGACCCGCGCCGAGACGGGGACCTGGATCACCCCGGCCCTGCTCGCCGGCTACCTCGAGCTCCACGCCCTCGGCTGGGCCCACAGCGTCGAGGTGTGGGACACGAGCACGACCCCGCGGCGGCAGGTCGGCGGCATCTACGGCATCGCGATCGGCGGGGCGTTCGCGGGCGAGTCGATGTTCCACAAAGAGACCGACTGCTCCAAGATCGCCTTCGCGAGCCTGGTCGAGCGGCTCCGGGCCGGGGGGTTCGTGCTCTTCGACGTGCAGGTGCAAAATCGCCACCTCGCGTCGCTCGGGTGCATCGAAGTGCCTCGACCTACGTATTTAGACCGGCTCGACGCGGCCCTCCGGGTCGAAGCGCGCCTCCCCTGACGGGAACCTGACGAAACCTCCCGTGTCGGTCGTGCGTACCCCGAGCGTCACACTCGGCCCGCCACGAGCGACGACCCAGGGTGATCGTTTCCAGGAAAACCACCCACGAACCCGCTCGTCGCGCACTTTTCGGGAAGGATTGGCAGATCGAGCGCGTTTCCGAAACGTGGTTATGGTCCTCGAGCCAGCACGACCACTGGCCACTTCGACGAATTGCCCCAAGAGAAGCGCACGACATCGGGTCTCCCTTGTCCCTCCGTTCCAATCGGGCTCGGATCGTGCCCCCGCCCGCCGTGCGTGGAGTAACGCCTTGAAAAAGCAAACGAAATCTCCCCTGGCCGTCGCCACCATCTCCGCCCCGCCCTCCCCGGCCGAAGGCGCAGAGGCGGTCGATCTCTATTTCCGTCGCATGGCCAAGGTCCCGCTCCTCACCCGCGAGGGCGAGGTCGAGCTCGCCATGCAAATCGAAGAGGGCGAGCGCTCCATCGTCGAGGCCATCGTCGACTCCGAAGCGGCCGCCCGTGAGCTCGCGCAGGTGGGCCAATCTCTCGAGAAGGGCAAGCTCAAGCTCCGCGACGTGCTCCGAAACGTCGAGGAAGAGGAGGCCTTCGACGACGCGGCCGTCAAACGCACCGCGCGTCTCCTCGAGAAGGCGTTCCTCGAGCTCTACGTCCGCGGCGAGCGCGTGACCGACACGCAAAAAGTGCGCGCGAAGGTCGTCGGGGCTCTCGAGGGCATTCGCCTCGACCAGACCGTCGTCTCTCGCATCGCCCGCAAGCTGCGCCAGCAGGTGCAGGCCACGGGCGCCGCTACGGCCAAAAAGCGCCTGAAGCGCACCCTCTCGGACATCGAGGCCGGTCGGCGCAAGGCAGAGAACGCCAAGGCGCAGCTCGTCGAGGCGAACCTTCGCCTCGTCGTGTCGCTCGCCAAGAAGCACACGAGCCGTGGGCTCCAGCTCCTCGACCTCGTGCAGGAGGGCAACATTGGCCTCATGCGCGCCGTCGACAAGTTCGAGTACAAGCGCGGCTACAAGTTCTCGACGTACGCCACCTGGTGGGTGCGCCAGTCGATCTCGCGGGCCATCGCCGACCAGGGCCGCACGATTCGCGTGCCGGTCCACATGTTCGAGAACCTGCAGAAGCTCACGCGGACGAGCCGCTCGTTGCTCCAGGAATACGGCCGCGAGGCCACGCCCGAGGAGCTCTCCGAGAGCACGGGCCTCCCGGTCGACAAGGTCCGCGCCGTGCTGCGCATCGCGCGTGAGCCCATCAGCCTCGAGACGCCGGTCGGCGCCGAGGGCGAGGCGAGCGTCGGAGAGTTCATCCCCGACGACGGCTCGCACTCCCCCGACGATGCCTACGCCAAGATGCGTTTTCACGAGCAAACTCGCCAGCTTCTGAAGACGCTCACCCCCCGCGAGGAGAAGATCCTGCGGCTCCGGTTCGGCATCGACGAGCCGCGTGATCACACCCTCGAAGAGGTGGGCGAGAGCTTCGCGCTCACCCGCGAGCGCATCCGCCAGATCGAGACCAAGGCCCTCCGCAAGCTGCGCCTCCCCTCGGAGCACCGCCGCCTGCGCACCTACCTCGAGGGCTGACGGCTGGGACGCAACGGAAGGGCCGTCGACCTCGCGAGGTTGGCGGCCCGTTCTGTTTTTGTCGGGTTTCACGCTATGGAGGCTTCATGAGCCGCAAAGAACGCATCGCCTCCGCGCTCGAAGGGGCGCTCGCGCCCACGCACCTCGAGGTGATCGACGAGAGCCACGCGCACGCCGTGAAGCCGGGCGCCGAGTCGCACTTCAAGGTGGTGATCGTGTCCGAGGCCTTCGCCGGCAAGAACGCCATCGCACGGCACCAGGCCGTCTACGGGGCGCTCAAGGCTGAGCTTGCGAAGGGGCTCCACGCGGTGGCCATCACGTCGCGCACGCCGGCGGAGTGGGCGGCGCTGCCCGAGGCGCTCGTGTCGCCCCCGTGCGCCGGTGCCAACAAGGGCCAGGGCTGAGGTCGGGAGGGGCGACCGGCCGATCCGACAGACGGCCCGAAAGAACCGACCGACGTTCGCGCTATCTCTATGAGATCAATCACTTGATGCAACACGGCATGCCGAAAAGACACGAAACAGCGCATAGAGTCATGCATGGCCCGTCGAGCGGTCAAAAAGAACGACCGACGTTCGCGCCATCTCTATGAGAAGACTCACATAACGCGCAACGGCATGCCGAAAGAGCATGGTCGCCCCGCGGCCACTACCCCCACGCCCACCACCCCACGCCCACCACCCCACGCCCACCCACCGCCCCTTCGGCTCAGGGCGCCCGGCTCAGTTCGAGGCGTTCGGCGTCGCGTTGGCCGACCGGAAGTCGACCTGATTGTTGTTCGTGTCGCTCCCGTTCGGGATGCGCTGGATCGACTTGCCCACGGCGCCCGGCGTCGGAGCCGCGTTCCCCTCGGTCAGAGGCTTCGCGCCCGTGAGCGTCCCGTAGCCGACCGCGTCGACCCGCGCGCCGAGCTTGTCGAACAGCCCGACCTGACCGTTGTCGGCCGCCATCGTGCCGCCCGTGTAGGTCGCGGTCTTGGGGCCCGGAAACGTCGACGAGGCCACGACGAAATACCCGCGAGCGAGCACCTTGTGGCTCACGAGGCCCGTAAAAAACGTGCTCGGCGTGGAGCTGCCGCCCGAGCTGTACTTGAGGGCATACCCCTCGAGGGACACGTCGCACGGCGTCGGGTTGTAGATCTCGACGAACTCGTGGTTCGCGTCCGTGCCTTCGGTCTGGACCTCGTTGATGACGAGCGCCCCGGTGCATCCGCCTGCGTCTCCGCCCGAGTCGACCGGCGGCACGACCACGTCGGCCGGGCTCGGGCTGTCGGCGATGGCGTCTTTCGGGCCACCGGAGTCGGGCCGCGTCGTCGTGGGGGCGTCGGCCGGGCCACCGTCGGCCTCGGTCACGCTTCCGTCGCTCTCGCTCCCTGGATCTCCGATGACGCCCACGGCACAGCCGGCCGCCACGAGGCCGCCGACCACGAAAGCCCCCACCGTACCGAAGCGACGCATCACGGATCCCTTCGACCGATCAGTGCCGCGAGGCTTGGTTCGCGCGAGCGGCCTCGTCGCGGAGGATGTCGGACAGGGCGTCGACGAGAGCGAGCTCGAGGCCTCGACGGTCGACTTCGCCCGAGCGCGAGTCTTGGGCGATGCGGCGATCGCGCGTATCGAAGCTTGTGGTGGGCTCTTGGTCGGTGTGCATGGTCGACAATGTCTCCAATCGGAGCGTTCTTCGGCAAAATCCTGACGAGTTTCGCCCGGAGTCTTGGCGCAGAACCGGGCACCTTCAAGGTGTATTTCCGTCAAGGCTTTTTTTTGATGCGCGCATGTCGCACCCGTGTCACGGTCGGCTCGAGGGGTGGGGCCGTACCGCGGCTCACCTTGCCTCGAAGGCACGGCTCGCGCTCCTAAGAAGGGCGGCTCCTTGCCGTCAGACGAAGAAGTCGGGGATGAGGTCCGTCCCGGGCACGCTCTGGTACCCGTCGAGGTTCGTCACGCCGGCCGAGGCGAGCACCTCGTCGTCGATGAAGTACTGACCGGTGTTGCCCGCGTCCGTGCTCTTGCGGGTGAGCACCACGTACGCCGCGTCGGCCATGATCTCGGGCGCCCGGCTCCCCTTCATGACGTCGTCGCCGCCGACCAGGTTCTGCACGGCGGCCGTGGCGATCACGGTGCGCGGCCAGAGGGCGTTCACCGCGATCTTCTTGGAGCGAAGCTCCTCGGCCATGCCGAGCACGCACAAGGTCATGCCGAACTTCGCCATGGTGTAGGCCACGTGAGGCCCGAACCACTTGGCCTCGGTGATGCTCTTCAGCGGCGGCGCGAGGTTCAAGATGTGCGGGTTCTCGGCCTTCTCGAGGTACGGGATGCACGCCTGCGAGCAGAGGAACGTGCCGCGCGTGTTGATCTGGTGCATGAGATCGAAGCGCTTCATGGGCGTCTCGAGCGTGCCCGTGAGGCTGATGGCGCTCGCGTTGTTCACGAGGACGTCGATGCCACCGAACGTGTCGACCGCCTTCTTCACGGCGGCCTTCACCTGGTCCTCGTCTCGCACGTCGACGAGGCACGGGAGCGCTTTCCCGCCCGCCTTCTCGATCTCTTCGGCGGCCGTGTAGATCGTGCCGGGGAGCTTCGGGTGGGGCTCGGCCGTCTTGGCCGCGATGACGACGTTGGCGCCGTCGCGCGCCGCGCGGAGGCCGATGGCTTTGCCGATGCCACGGCTCGCGCCGGTGATGAAGAGGGTCTTGCCTTGGAGGGTCGTGGACATGGGCTAGAAAGAGACACCCTGCGTTTCGCGCGGTCAACGGGAGATCCAACGCGATCGTCGTGCGTCGTATCCTGCACACTCCCGCTCCCCCGGCTACGCACGGCGGAGGGCGCCCAACCCTAGGATTTCTCAAATGTTCAGGACACTTGGCCTCGCGGCTCTGCTCTCGGTCACCCTCTTCGCCGCGTGCACCCGCGAGAAAATCATCGTGGTCCAGGCGCCGCCCACCACGGGAGCACCTGGCAGCGCGATGCCGCTCGCCACGAACGACGGACCGAAGCCCGAGCCGGGCGAGTGGGGCATCCGCGACCGCACGGCCCAAGAAGAGCTCCGCGCCACGGTGAACAAGGTCGTCGGCATGCCGAACGACTCCGAGCTCACGCAGCGGGTCTCGCGGCGCGGGCTCTCGGTCGTGAACGTCGCGTGGGAGGACACGGGGCGCTCGGTGGGCTCCTCGGTCGGCCCGAACATCTCCGATCTCTCGCTCCAGGTGCGCATGCGCGACGAGCGCGGCTTCACCGGGGCGGTCATGCCGGTGATGCGCTTCCCGAACTTCTCCGACCGCACGGGAGACGTCCCCGCCGACAAGTTCTTCGTTCGCGTGGGCAACCAGCGTGAGGGGAGCGCGCTCTCGTCGGTGCCGCTCTCGGACGTGCTCCGCGACGTTCGCAAGTTCATGACCGCGCCTTCGAACCTGCTCGGCTCGGGCAACCTGCTCGCCGCGCGCGACTCGCACTTCCTCGTGAGCGCGCAGGCCGTGTTCCTCCCCATCCCGAAGACCGGCAAGGTGGAGTTCAACCCGGTGCTCTTCAACTACCAGTCGTTCCCGGGCTCGCCCGCGGTGCTCTCGATCTTGGTGACGCGCCAGGGGACGAGCATCCAGGTCGTCGAGAACCGGGGCGAAGAGGCCACGGCGGTCGGCTGGGGCCAGGAGCTCTACTTCAACAACGGCGGGCAGCGCGCCGCGTTCACCGGCGAGCGAAAATCAGACGTCGAAGGCCGCATCGCCGCCCAAGGTGGCCCGAAGACCGAAGACGACAAATCGGCCCTCGCGAAGGGCGCCGACGTGCTCTTCCTCGTTCAGGTGCCGCTCGTTCAGGCTCCGCGGCCCAACCGCGGGGGCTGGGGCCCGGGAGGCGGTGGGTTCGGGCAACTCGGTGGGGCGGCGAAGGGCGCACCCGCCGCGGCCGCCCCCATGCAAGAGGACGAGGGCGCCGGGCGGAGGAGGAGCGACGTCGAGCAGGCTGTGCTCGGACATGGCCCGAACCTCGGGAAATTCGACGAAGCGCGCGGCCTCAAGCTCGAACGCGACACGCGGTTCCCGGTGCGCGTCACGGTGCAGTTCTACAAGGCCACGAGCAACGGCGTCGTGAGCGACACGGACCTCGACAGCATCTCGCGCTCGATCGGCAGCGTCTACGAGCACGCCGAGTTCGTCGGCTCGCTCGTGCTCCCCGAGGGCGATCCGCGCCGCCCCACCGCCTGGCAGAAGATCCCCCGCGAGTGGTTCCCGTGGTGAGCTAGCAGCCTGAACGCTGGCTGTACTCTGCAACCATCGAGGGGCTCCGCGCGAGGGCCGGCTCCACCAGGGGCTGGCCCTTTCGTGATCGTGTCAGGGGCCGCCCGAGAGCACGACGTAGAGCACGGGGACGGCGATCCCGACGGCCACGAGCACCGCGCCGCGCCCGAGGAGCCCCTTCTTGCCCGGGATCATGAAGAGGCCCGAAATCGCGAGCACGAGCAGCCCCGCGGCGTACGCGTCCGCGAAGTAGGTCCACTGCTTTTTGCCGCGGTTCAGGTGGAGCCAGTTGGCTATCCGCAGGAAAAACCTAGGTTTTTGGCCTTCGTCGGTGACGACTTGGCGAGCCTCGTCGATGTGGAGCGTGCGCCGCTCGAAGGTGACGTCGACCTTGGTCGGGTCGACCCGATAGACCTCCCGAGGCGCGACGGTGATGCCGAGGCGCTTCGCGACGGCGGCCGCGAGGGCCTCGTCGTCTTTGGTGGCGTCGCCCGTCTTCGCAGGAAGCGGGCCCGTGTCGACGTCGACCGAGTAGCTCGAGAAGTTTGCGTCTCCGTCCTTCCAGTCGGTGAGGTGGTTCACCGCGAGGCCGCTCGTCGCGTAGACGAGGGTGAGCCCGACGGCGAGGTAGCCGAGATCGCGGTGCGCTGCCCGAACCCAGGGCCTCAAGGCGAACGAAGAGCGGGTGCCGGGGCGCTTCTTCGCGAGCGTGTCGGGGCGCGCGTCGGCTTCGGGGGCTGCCGGAGCCTCGGTCGGGGCGTCAGCCATACCGCTCTTCTTTCCAGGGGTCGGCGTGGTTGTGGTACCCGCGCGTCTCCCAGTAGCCGGGCTCGTCCCGTGAGACGATCTTGATGCCCTGGAGCCACTTCGCGCTCTTCCAAAAGTAGAGGTCGGGGACGAGCGCGCGCACCGGGGGGCCGTGCGGCCGCGGGATGCTCGCGCCGTGGAGCTTGTGGGCCACGAGCACGTTGGGCTGGAGCGCGTCGCGGAGCGGGAGGTTCGCGGTGTAGCCCGCGGCCGCCTCGAACACGAGATAGCGCGCCGTGGCCTTGGGCTTCGCGCGAGCGACGAGATCGGCGACACGCACGCCCGTCCAGCGCACGTCGAGGGCCGACCACTTGGTCACGCAGTGCACGTCGCACGTCTGATCGATCTGAGGCATCCGGAGGAGCTCGGCGAAATCGATCGTGAACGGCGCTTCGACGTCACCGTGGACCCGGAGGCGGAACGCGCCGGGGCTCGGATCCCCCTCGGTGCCTCCCATCGGCTTGAGCTGACGAAGGAGATACTGCCCCGGGGGCAACCTCGGGCGCCCGTCGGGGCGGCGTGTCTCTCGGGCGCGCCGCTCGTCCTCCTCGCTCGCGAGCACGTAGTGGGCGCCGCCGAGCACCGAGACGACGGTGCCGGCCGTGAGCGCCCCCAAGAAGACGCGGCGCCCCATGCTTGGTTTGAGCTCGTTCATGGTGGGTTCGATGTCGCGCTCCGTGACCGGATGCGCCTTCCTCCGGACACACTACGTGCGAACACCCTCGTAGGTTACGGGAGGAGTGATAGAGAACGGCGCCCATGCTGGACAGGCCCCTCGCGGAGCGCATCGACGACCCGGGCTTCACGCCAGGAAAGCGTGACTTTTCGGGACTTTACGAGTTGTTGGCCGGGCCCGACGAGGCCCTCGCCGATCGAGCCGAGGGCGCGTTCGTCCGGGCGGGTGAGGCAGGCGCACGCGCGCTCGTGGAAGCCGCGAGGCGAGCTCCCCCGGGGGAGCGTGAGGCCTTTCGTGTCGCCCGCACGTTGGGCGCGTCGCGCAGCGAAGAGGCCCGCGCCTACCTCCTCCTTCGCCTGACGAACGCCACCGGCAAAGAGCGACGGTGGGCCGCGACCTCGCTCGCGAAGGTGTGGCCCGAGGGGAGCGAAGGGCCGCTGCTCGAGGCCCTGGCGTCGGCCACCCGCGAGGAGGACGTTCGCGCCTTCGCGCAGGCCGCGGCCAAGGTGGGCACAGGGCGGACACTCGAGGCTCTCGCTGCGCTGCGCACGACCGACGCCGAGACGAAGCGCGTCCTCGACAAGGCCCGCCTCGTGCTCGAGCGAACGGTGAGCCGCCCCACGGCGCGCGAGACCACGTCGGCCGGTACGGCACGCTTCGACCGCGCGACGGTCCGGTGCACCTGCCGCGACGGCCTCGAGAGCGTGCTCGCCGAGGAGCTCGCGGCCCGCGGCGCGTCGGTCGTGGCGACCGCGAAGGGACACGTCACGGTGGTCGCCTCGGGGGACCTCACGGAGCTCGCGGCGGCCCGCGTCACGACGGCGCTCGCGTTCGTCGTCGACGCCCCGAGGCGCGCGGGCGTCCCCCTGCCCGCACGCGTGGCGGAGCTGCTCGACGCCCCGGAGAGCCGCGCCGTCGCCAGCGCCTTCTCCCAGGGCGCAGACCGCGCGAGGTTTCGACTCGAGCTCCCTCGAGGCTACGGGAGAGCGGCCATCTTCGACGTCGCGCGGGCCGTCGCCGAAAACCCGGGGCCGTGGCTCAACGACCCTCGCGCGAGCGCGTTCACGGTGCGGGTCGCCGAGCGCGGAGAGCGCATCGAGCTCGCCATCGAGCCTCGCGACGTGCTCGCGCACCGCTTCGCCTACCGAGAGGCCGACGTCCCCGCCGCGTCCCACCCGACCATCGCGGCGGCGCTCGCCAGGCTGTCGTGTCCCGCCCCGGGGGACGTCGTGTGGGACCCGTTCTGCGGGTCGGGCACCGAGCTCGTCGAGCGCGCGCTCCTCGGGCCGTACGCGTCGATGCTCGGTACCGACCTCGACCCGCGCGCCCTCGAGGCCGCGCGCACCAACATGCATCATGCACAGGTCGATCGCGCGATCTCACTCGTCTGCGCCGATGCCCTCGAGGCGCCAGTGCCTCCGGGTCTCACGACCGTGCTCACGAACCCGCCGCTCGGTCGGCGCATCCGCGGCGAGCATGCCCCTCTCTTGAGCCAGGTGATTGAGAAGATCGGACGCGCGCTCGCCCCCGGGGGGCGCCTCGTCTGGGTCTCTCCGAGCCGGGCGCTCGACGAGGTCGCCGAGGCAGCGGGGCTCGCCCTCGAGCGCTCGCTCGACGTGGATCTCGGCGGATTTACAGGGAGAATCGAGGTCCGAAGGAGCTCCGACAGGGCGCGCTGAGCGCGAGCGGCTGCCTCGAGCGCTTTGGGGGTGAGTGTGGCGGGGCCCCCCCCCCCGGCGGCGGGCCCCCCCGGCGCCCCGCGGCTCCGGCGTTGGCACCGCGCGGCGCGCGTGCGAGCATTCGACATCCCATGACGACGTGCCCGAAGTGCAACGCCGAGCTCATCGGCTCGAAGAAGTTCTGTTCCGCGTGTGGCTCTCCCGTGGGCGATGCCCCCGAAGCTCCGAGCCGGCCCGGCGGTGACGTCGATCCCCTCGCGCGCACCGCGATGCCCGACAACACCTCGTTGCCGCTCGTGAGCCCGCCGTCCGAGCCGTCGGCCCCCGCCGAAGCGAAGCCCGCCCCGAAGAAGCCCATCAACGCGACGGTGCCTCTCTCGGCCATGCCCAACTTGCTCGCGCAGTTCGGGGCGCCTCCCCCGAAGCCGGGGGCCTCTCCGGCCGCATCTCCGCTCGCGACGACGACCGATCCGAAGGAGCTCGCCCCGCAGGCGCCCGCCGTCACGTCGCCCGGCCTCGGGGCGGCGCCATCGCCCGAGCCCGCGTCGGCGGGCTTCGCCATGACCGGCACCACACCCGATCCCTACATCCCCGTACCTCCACCGCCGAGCTTCCGCGGGGAAGCTCCGGGCGCGGCGGCCGCCAGCGCGACGCCGGCGAGCGCGGGCCCTGGGGACGGCCCCTCCCCTCCGCTCACGGGCGGCCCGGCCAGCGCGGAACAGGCCGCGGCCTTCTCGGCCCGCCCGGCCTCGGCGAGCGCGGGACTGCCCGCGCCAAGTCAGGGCCAGCCCGCGGGCCCCCAGGCTGGATCCGCACCGATTCCGCCCGCCGCGGCGCAACCGGCGAGCCCCTACGGTCAGCCCCCGCAGCCAGCGACCCCCGGCATGCCTTACGCACAGCCCGCTCAAGCCCAGACCGCCAATCCCTACTCCCAGCCCGCTCAGGCGACCCCCGCTCAGGCGAGCCCTTACGCGGAGCCCCCTCAGGCTCAAACCGCCAATCCCTACGGTCAGCCCCCTCAGGCTCAAGCCGCCAATCCCTACGGCCAGCCCCCTCAGGCTCAAGCCGCCAATCCCTACGGCCAGCCCCCTCAGGCTCAAACTGCCAATCCCTACGGCCAGCCCCCTCAGGGCCAAGCTGCCACTGTGCCCGCCCGGCCCAAGCCGCCAATCCCTCGCTCGCCCCCAGGCCCAAGCCGCCAATCCCTACGCTCAGCCCGCCCAGGCCCAAACCGCCAATCCCTACGCTCAGCCCGCCCAGGCCCAAACCGCCAACCCCTACGCTCAGCCCGCCCAGGCCCAAACCGCCAATCCCTACGCTCAGCCCGCGGCCGAGAACCCCTACGCTCAGCCCGCCCAAGCGAACCCCTACGCTCAGCCTGCTCAGGCCCAAACCGCCAATCCGTACGCTCAGCCCGCTCAGGCGTATGGCCAGCAGGCGGCCCCGGCATACGGACAAGCCGCGAGCCCCTACGACCCGCTCGCGGGCCTCCACGCTCCTTACGCGAACCCGTACGCCCAGCCCGTCCAGGCCGCACCCGGGCCCGCGGCGGCCGCGTTCGGCGCGTTCGTCGCCGGAATGAACGTGTCCGTGATGTGGGGAAACGGGTCGCGCTACCCCGGCCAGGTGCAACAAGTGCAAGGGCAGCACGTGCTCGTGGTCTTCCAAGACGGGCAATCCCGCTGGATCGAGTCGCAGTACGTGCAAAATGCATAAACCTGCCTTCGATGCGCTGATCCACGTCATGGAGCAGCTCATCCCGTTCAACCGCTTTCTCGGGATGAAGTGCGAAGAGGTGCGGGAGGGGTTCGTTCGCATCGTCATCCCGTTTCGAGAGGAGCTCGTCGGGGATCCGATGCGCCCCGCCCTCCACGGGGGAGTGCTGTCGACGCTCGCCGATACCGCCGGGGGAATGGCCGTGTGGACGGGCATCGGCGACACACGAGGTCGCGTCTCGACGATCGATCTTCGGGTCGACTACCTGCGCCCTGCACGCCTCACGACGCTCGCGTGCGAGGCCACCGTCGTGCGCCAGGGAAATCGCGTGGGCGTGAGCGACATGCGCGTCTTCCACCCCGACGAGCCCGCGACCGCCGTGGCGACGGGCAAAGGGGTCTACAACGTCGTCCTGAAGCGCGACGAGCCGAAGACGCCGTGAGAGGCCAAGGGGCCTTGGCTTCGCTCCTGTGTGGCCTCGCGCTCGGATGCGCACGCGACGAGCCCGTACGCCTCCCGCCCCGCATAGCGCCTGCGGTCACGCGCACGACCGACGGCCCCACGACCGTGCAGACGAGCGCCTTCGTGGAAGCGCACGTGTGGCTCGTCCGGCTCGGGACCACCCCCGAGCTTCGCGCGCCCGAGGCCGCTCGCGAGGCGAGACGGACCTATGCCACCGTGCTCGAGACGACGGGCACGGACGACCTCGCGCGCCGCACGACACGCGCGCTCGGTGAGTGCGGCGACCTCGATTGCGCGAAGCGGGCGCTCGCGCCGTCGGGCCTGGATGGCGCCTTCGCGGGCGTCTTTCCCTGGTTTTTCTCGCAGATCTGGCCGCTCGCGACCGGCCACGTCGACCTCGCGGCGCGCAGGTTGCGCGCCTTTTTGCCCGAGTCGTTCCCCGAGCTCTCGGCGGCGCTCGCGCGGGCCCTCCGTGCGCCACCGCCCCGGGCGATTCGCCTCGAGGTCGTGCACGAGGATCCGCGCTACGAGGGAGATCCCCTCTTGCCCCTGGCCCTCGAGGATACGCGCACGGGCACGCTCTCGGCGAACGACGGAGGGCGCGCGACCGTCGCGGCCGCTCTGTTTCAGGTCGCCACCGATCTGCGCGACCAGAGCGAGGTGCACGCGGCGTTCGAGCGAGCCCTCACGGCCGACGCGCGCGGCAGGAGGCGTGCGTCGACGCTCTACGCCCTCGCCGCCGCCCACGCGACCCGGGCTCTCGTCGGGCGGGCGCTCCCGGGCGACGAGCCCTTCACGCGGGCCCTGCTCGCGCGCGCGCCGGAGGCCGAGGCGCTGCTCGCGCGGCGCTGGAGCGAACTGGAAACACAGGGATTTATTCACGATTTCGACGCAGCATGTCCACCCTGATCCCGGCCCCTCCGCGCACCGAGCCCGAGCTCCTCCGGCGCGCACGTGCCCTCGCGGGCCACGACCTCGGAGCGATCGCCCGTGCCGTAGGCACCCGCATCGACGCGTCGCCCGTGCGCACCAAGGGCTCGTGGGGCGCGCTGCTCGAGCGAGCGCTCGGCGCGACGGCCGGATCTCGGAGCGAGCCCGACTTCGCCCACCTCGGCGTCGAGCTGAAGACCGTGCCGATGCGCGCGAGCGGGCGCGCGATCGAGTCGACCTACGTGTGTGTCCTCGACCTGCTCGACGCGGAGAACGCCCGCTGGGAGACCTCGTGGGCACGAAGGAAGCTCGCGCGTGTGCTCTTCGTCCCGATCTTGGCCGAGGCCCCGGACTGGACGAAGCGGCGGGTCGGGCTCCCCGTGCTCTTCTCGCCCACGCCGGCGCAGGACGCCGCGCTCGGGGCCGACTTCGACGAGATCATGGGGGCGTTCGGCGCGGGCCGCATCGAAGAGGTCACGGCGCACTGGGGCAGGTACCTCCAGGTGCGCCCGAAGGCGCGGAACGGCGAGAAGACCGTCCGCGCGACCACCCCCGACGGGGACGAGATCCGCACGGTAAAGAAGGGATTTTACCTTCGCGCGCGCTTCGTCGAAGCGCTCCTCGTCGATCCCGCCGCGCTCCCCTGAAGGCCCGTCAGATCGCGACGATCACGGCGAGCATGCGACCGCTGCGATCGCCGTCGCGCCGGTACGAGTGGTACGCGGCGCCTCCACAACGCGTGCAACCGCCGACGTCGTCGATGCGCGAGTCTTGGACGCCCGCCGCGCGGAGTTGGTGCCGGACGGCCCTGCGAAGGTCGACCTTGGCTTTGCCTTCGCCGTACCGCGACACGACGACGTCGGAGTGGCCCACCGACGCGACGAGCCGCTCGGCCACCTCCACCGACACCTCGAAACAGCACGCGCCGATGCAAGGCCCGATCGCGGCGACCCGGTCGGCCCCCGAGAGCTCCGCGAGCGCGACGCCGACGATGCCCGCGTCGACCCCGCGCCATCCGGCGTGAATCGCGGCGACGTTCCGGCCGGAGCCGACGAGCACGGGGACGCAGTCGGCCACGCGCACCCCCGCGACGTGCCCCGGCGTGCGCGCCACGACGGCGTCCCCGGGCAGGCCCACGAGCTCGCGAGGGTCCCCCTCGGCGAGGTGCACCTCGACGCCATGCACCTGTTTGACTTGGTAGAGCTTCGACGGGTCGAACCCCACCTCACGGCCGAGCGCTTCGAGCGCCAGGCGAAGGTCGGTCTCAGGCAGCCCGAGGGCGTAGTCCGCGCCGCCCAGGGCCGACGAAAAACCGTGCAAATACCCGGCATTCGTGAGGATTTCCGACCGAAAGGCCAGACCCGAAGTCGCTGGTGTAGCCGGCATGCCGTCGTGGTATCACGGCATCATGTCTTCCCAGGACCCTTTCATCGGGAGGGACATCCTCGACGGCCAGTTCCAGATCCTCCAGCGGATCGGGAAGGGCGGGATGGGGTCCGTCTACAAGGCGCTTCAGCCGGCCATGAACCGCATGGTCGCCGTAAAGATCCTTCACCCGAAGCTCACGTCGCGCAAAGACTTGGCGTCGCGTTTTCGCCGCGAGGCGAGGGCCATGAGCCACCTCGCGCACCCCAACACGGCGAAGGTGTTCCTGTACGGCGAGCTCGACGACGGCTCGCTCTACATCGTGATGGAGCTGCTCGAGGGGAAGAACATGAACCAGACGGTGCGCACCGAGGGGCCCATGCCGCTCGAGCGCGCCGTGGCGATCTTCTCGCAGGTGTGCCCCGCGCTCGAAGAGGCCCACCGAGCCGGCATTTTGCACCGTGATCTGAAGCCCGAGAACATCTTCCTGTGCCAGGCCGCCGGCATGCGCGACTTCGCGAAGGTGCTCGACTACGGCCTCGCCAAGGTCACCGAGCGCGAGATGCGCCCGGGCTCGATCGCCCTCACGCAGGAGGGCATGGTCTTCGGCACGCCGGAGTTCATGAGCCCCGAGCAAGCGCAGGGCAAGAAGCTCACGCCCGCGAGCGACATCTACTCGCTCGCCGTGATCCTCTACGAGGCGCTCACCGGGAAGCTCCCGTTCGACGGCAAGACCAACATGGATTTCATCCAGGCCCAGGTGATGCAGAAGCCGCTCACGTTGGCCGAGCGCACCCCGGAGAAGCACTTTCCCCCGCTGCTCCAGAAGGTCTTCGACAAGGCGCTCGCCAAGGACCCGGGAGAGCGGTTCCAGTCGGCCCTCGATTTCGCGAACGCCCTCGAGGCGGTGCTCGCCGGAAAGACCGAGCTCCCGGCCCCGGTCGCGCCGTCGATGCCGCTGCCGGTCTCCACGCCGTCCGCCGAGCCGAACAGCGCAGGACAGGCCACGCCGGACTCGCTCGGTGGACCGGCGTCGGCCGCGATGTCGAGCGGCGGCCCGTCGTCCGCCATGCCGCGCGACGCCGCACCCGCGCCGAAGGCCGCGCTCCCGGTCGGCATGCTCGTCGGTGTCGCGGCCACGTTCCTCGTCGTCGGCGTGCTCATCGCGCTCGGCGCCATGTGGTTTTTCAGCGCGAAATGAGCCGGATCGCGCGTGCCTTCGCGGGGTGGCCCTGGCCCACCTCGTCACGGCGGCGGTGGTGGCGTTCGGCGTCTCGCAGCTGCCGGCGCGCGTCGCGAGCATCGACGGGGCCGCGGTGGTGCTCGTGCTCGGCCTCGGTGTGTCGGGGGCGGGGCTCTTGTTCGGGGCTCGTTGGGCGGTCCGCGTGGCCAAGGCCGTCTCGTGGGTGACCCTCGCGGTGGGCCTCGCGCTCACGGCCGTGCTCGCGCTCACGGCGAGCCACGTGGCAGGCCTCTACGGGCCTATCGGTAGAGGCGGAGCCGCGATCCTCGCCCTGGTGGCCGCCCTCGCCGTGCCGTACCTCGTCGTCGCGCCGGCGCTGTGCGTGAGGGCCCTCGCGCGACGGCGCGCATGGTAGCGCGTGTACTCTGCATCTATGTCGTCCTGCTCGCCGCCCTGTGTGCGCTGGTGTACGACCGAGCGAGGCTGCACCCACCCGCGAGCGGAGATCCCCACGTCGCCGTGAGCACGTGGCGAGGCGGAAAGCTCCTCGCGCGCGAGGTCCACGACGTCCCGCTCCCACCTCCGACCGACACGGAGGTCGTGCACGAAGAGGTCGTCGGGCTCTCCCCGCTCGTGAACGATCCCCGCGTCATCGCGTTCTCGGTGAGGCCAGGGCTCGACGGCGTCCTCGGGCGCGTCGACGGGCACACCGCCCTCGTGACCGTCGACGATCTCCTCGCGAAACAAGCGTACGAGCGCGCGTTCGCCGATCCCGGGACCGGCCTCGGCTTCGGGACCGACTTCAATGCAGTTTACACACTCCTCGCCGAACGGCTCGGGGTCGACGCGGGCACGGTGGCGCGGCGCGCCGAGCTCCGACGGGTCGGGTTTCGTAGGGTCGTAGCGCCCACCCGCGCGAGACCGGCGCCCGCTCCGCTGACGGTCGCGGCGGCCAAGGAGGCCGTGCACGAGCTCGCGCTGCACCTCGCCCGTGGGGTCGACGCGAACGGGTATTATGCCTACCAGGTCGACGCGACCACCGGGCGCGCGGACGGCTCGTACAACTGGCCGCGCCACTCGGGGGCCACGTTCTTCCTCGCCCAAGCCGCGAGGCTCACGAACGACGGGACCCTGGCGGCCGCGTGCCGTCGCGCGGCGGGCCTCCTCCGTGACGCGCTGCTCGTGCCGTGCGGCGACGAGCGATGCATCGCCGAGGCCGACCTGGCCGACCTCGGCTCCTCGGCCCTCGCGCTGCTCGCGTTCACGGAGGTCGATCGCGCGGGCCTCGACACGGGATACCGCCCCGCGATCGCCTCGCTCGTGCGGTTCCTTCGCTCGCAGCAGCGGCCCGACGGCGAGTTCATGCACTACTACGACCGGGTCGCGCGGACGCCGATCGATCGTCAGGTGCTCTACTACTCGGGAGAGGCGTCGTTCGCGCTCGCGCGTGCGTTCCGCGTGACCGGGGATCCTTCGGCGCTCGACGCCGCCAAACGAGGCGCCGCGCACCTCGGCGAGAGCTGGCGCTTCTTCGGGAGCCGGTATTTCTACGGCGAAGAACACTGGACGTGCCAAGCCGCGGCCGAGCTCGTCGATCTCACGAGCGACCGGTCGGCCCTCGCGTTTTGCCGGGAGTGGCACGTGTACACGCGCGCCATCCAATACGGCGAAGGCGAGACCCCCTTCGACGCCGCAGGAGGCTTCGGCGTCGGGCCCCTCGTCCCTCCTCGGTTCACGGCCGCTTCGAGCCGCGCCGAGGCCGCAGGGGCGCTCCTCGACGCCTTCGCCCGCACGACCCCCTCCCACCCCGACGTGCCGCTGCTCGAGGACGAGCTCCGTCGCGCGCTCGAGCACGTGCTCCGAAACCGCCTCGGGCGTGACATGGAGCACCTCTTCGCGGCGCCGAGCTCCGCGGTCGGGCGCCTCCCCGGCAGCTCGACCGACCACCACCTCCGCATCGACTACGAGCAACACGCCGGGAGCGCGCTCGTCCGCTGGATCGCCCTTCGTGAGGGCACACGACCGTGACACGGCAAATCGCTTAGCCCGACGCGCCGGCGACGTTCTCCGAGGCACGTCCAAGGCGGACTTGCATCCTACACACACGCACTCAATTGAGGTCGTGAGCTGGCCACGGCGCAAAACTCGGTTACTTGTGAGGTAGATGGCTCGTTCGCCGGGAGGGCGAGGGCCCACGGAGGGGTAATGCACGAACGCCGCGTCGGTACACTTTCCACCGTCACCCTCGAAGAGGCCCTCGCGTACCTCGACTACGCCGAAGGCGACGAGCTCCGAGCCGCCCTCGAGCTCGCTCAGGACAGAAATCTCCTCGACGGTTGCGATCAATACCCCGACCACGCCGACGTGCATCACGCGCTGTTCATGCTGCGCAAGGCGAGAGGCCTCGCCCCGCCGAGCTTCGACCAGACCCGCAGCCAGCTCCTACGCAAAGCCGCCTAACGGCGACCAAGGCTCGAGCCCCGACTATTTGCTCGGGGCCAGGGCCGGCGCGGGTGCGGGCGGACCGTCGGAGGTCTTCCACGCGAGGAAGCCGAGCACACCCACCATGAGCGCGACGCCCACGATGATGCCGGCGAGGAGCGCGCTCTTCGCCGACATGCCGTCGTGAGGCTGCCGGGCGAGGGCCTCGAGCTCCTCGGCCGTGTGTTTTGCCTTGAGCTGGTACTGCACCCTGTCCTCGGACATCGTCGCGGTCTCGACGCCCGACGGGTCGGCCCCGCACACCCGGAGCAGGCTCTCCGCGAGCTCTTCGACCGTCTGGAATCGGCCGGTGCGGTCGCGGTTGCAGGCGCGCGCGAACCATGCGTCGAACCCGGGAGGCAAGCCCGCGCGCAGCGAGGAAGGCACCGGCATGGGCGCCGTGCACACCTTGAGGACGATGTCGCCGAGGACCTCTCCCTCGAAGGGGATGCGGCCGATCATCGCCGAGAACACCGTCGCGCCGAGGGACCAGATGTCGGTCAGCGGGTCGGGCGCGCCACCCACCGTGAGCTGCTCGGGGCTCATGAAGTTCGGCGTGCCGATGACCGAGCCGGCCTGCGTCGGTCCGGAGAGCCCCGACTGCCCCTCGGGCGCGTCGACGATCTTGGCGATGCCGAAGTCGACGAGCTTCACGGTGTAGGGAAGATCGCTCTCCGAGTTCTCGACGTTGGTGGCCAAGAAGACGTTGTCGGGCTTGAGATCGCGGTGAACGATCCCGGCCTTGTGGGCCTTCGACAGGGCCTTCGAGGCCTGCGCGATGATCTTCGCGACCTCGTGCGCGGCGATGGGACCGACTCGCTGCACCGTCTCGGCGAGGGACTCGCCCTCGAGGAACTCCATGACGATGTACGGGAGACCGCGCTCGGTCGTGCCGAAGTCGTAGACCTGCACCGCGTGCACGCTCTTCACGCTCGCGGCGGCACGCGCCTCGATCTCGAACCTCCGGCGCGCGTCGAACCGCTCGGCGAACTGGGGCCGAATGAACTTGATGGCGACGAGGGTGCCGAGCGTCATGTGACGGCCGGACCACACCGTGCCCATGCCACCGCAGCCGACGAGGTTCCCGACGAGGTACTTTCCCCCGACGACCTGGCCCTCGAACGACTCTTCGGGGGGCGGGGGCTTCGACAGGCTCATGCGGTCCGGGATCATAGCGACGCAGCGCGACGTTTGGCGAGGATTCCGTCGCGACGAGCGGCGCGGCGCGGTCGCCGAGGGCCACGAATTCTATTTTAGTTTCATACACTTAACCACGCACCAAAGGCGATCAGCGCACCGACGCCGACCCCGACGCTGACGCCGACGCCGACCAGGGAGGCGCCCCACCGAGGCCGCTCGCCATCTCGAGGGCCTCCCGGAACGCGGTGAACGGCAGCGGCGATGACGACGTGCGCCCCCCCTTCACGAGGGCCGGCGCGCGCACGAAGAGCGGCACGGTGCGATCGTAGGCGTACGGGCTCCCGTGGCTCACCCCCGCGCCGACGACCACGAGCGGATCGAAGAACCCTCCGGGCTTCGTCACGACGTACACGTCGCCCCCCGCAGGGACGTACGACGCGCACACCCGCCCGAGAAGGTCCGAGGGTCGGGCCTCGGCGCAGCGTTCGGCGAGCGCGGTCGCTCCGTACGCCGCGAGGACGCCGGGCTCCTTCTTCAGCGCCTCGATCACCTTCTTCTCGGCCGCTTTGCGCTTCGTGGCGTCCGCGCGGACCTCGGGCCGAAAGAAGACCCACGGATCGCAGATCCCTACGACCGAAGGCTCGACCTTGGCGAGCTTCTTCCCGAGGTCGTCGGGGAGGATTCGCGTGCCCGTGCAGGGGCGCTCGTCCCATCCTTGCATTTTGCATGTTTTCGCCCGGGAGGCGAGCACCTCGGGGGTGTGCATGGTGCCGTGATCGGCCGAGAGCACCGCCGACCAACCGGCTTCACCGAACCGCGCGTCGAGGCCACGGAAGAACGCGGCGAGCAGCCCGTCGAGGCGAAGGAGCTCGTCCCAGGCTTCGTGCGAATCGGGCCCGAACACGTGCCCGACGTAGTCGTTGCCGGAGAGCGAGAGCTCGAGGAAAAGGGGCGATCCGTCGGCCGTGAGAGCTGCGATTCCGGCGTTCGCGAGGGACACGACGAGCTCGTCGGCGAACGGGGTGGCCCGCATGGCCTTCGCCGAGGTCGCCGTGTGCGGGAAGACCTTGCCGAGGCCCTCGAGGTCTCCTTCGCCGGGGCCGTCGTCGGCGACCCTGGCGTGCGCCGCGACCCATGTCGCATCGAGCGGGAGCCAGGGTTTCGCGCGGAACGACGACGCGGGATGGGCCTCGGTCTCGGCGGTGACGAACGAGGGCAGCACGTCGGCGAACGCCGTCGACGTGACCCACGCGTCCTCGGCCATGTCGAACCATACGACCGTGGCGCGCTCGCGGACGTGGCCCGCGGGCAAGATGGCGCCGCGATCCTTCCACGACACGGAGAGGAGCTTCCCCGTGGGGTTCGCGGCGAGCCATGCCTCGCTCAATGTCGGGCTCGTGAGCGCTTTCGGGGACGAGCCCGGGCGCTCGAGCGGCCCCTTCGAGGAGACGACACGCGAGGCCGTGTCACGCAGGATCGAGACGCGTTTGTCGCCCTCGAAGACCTCGTTCCCGAAGATGCCCGTCTCGCGCGGCGGGCGGCCCGTGTAGAGCGCGGCGTGCCCGGGCGCCGTGTCGGTCACCGCGTGCGCGTATTCCATGCGCTCTACATACATTCCCTCGCGCGCGAGCCTCGCGAAGCCGCCCGTCTTGGGGAGCTTTGGCAGCCGCTCTTCGGCCACCCACGCGGCGAGCTGATCGACCACGATGCCGACCGTGACCTTGCCCTTCGGCAGAGGCGCGGCGTCGCTCCCTGCGTCGGCCGGAGGTGACGCGCGCCCGACCTCGGCGCCGATGGCCCGAAGCGGCGGGACGCGTTTTCCCGGGGCCACCGGCTCGGGCCCCTTGGGCTCGCACGAAGCGGCGAGCGCGACGAGGCCGGCGAGGCCGAGGAGGGTGGCCAGCGTGGGCAGGGCGAGGCGGCGAGGAGAGCTCACACGCCGGACATACCAAGGCTTCGGGCCTCTGTCCGTGACGACTCGCCTCGAACGAGCCGGTCAGGTCTCTACGCCGAGATCGCGCGCGATCGCCTTGACCGTGGCCACCTCGAGCGGAGAGAGGCGCCCGTCGGCGGACGCGGCGTCGAGGAGGTCGGCCACGATGCGCTCCTTCGACTCGCGATCGAGCGACTTGAGCGCGCTCTCGGCGCGATCCCAGCCTTCGAGGTCGAGCACCTTTTGACGGTCCTCGGCGGTGAGGCCGTGGTGCTTCATGGCTTGCTCGAGGAACGCGCGCTCGTTCTCGGTCATCATGCCGTCGGCCGTGAGGACCTTGGTGTAGAGCAGGCACGTCGCGAGCTTCGCGTCCATGGACGAGACGGTAGTCGACGTGCGGGCGGCCGAGAAGGGAGCGCACACGAGCCACGAAAAAAAGGGGGCCCGCCCGGGGACACACACGACCTTACACAGGGTACATGTCCGTGATCTTGCTCGGGAGATCGCGAGCGCCGACTCTACGGCGCGAGCGGCAAGGCCAGGAGGCCGAGCGTGGCCAAGAAGCCCACGAACCACACGAGGGACCGGAGCTTGTCCTTGTCGGCGATGTAGAGGAGCGGATAGAGCGCCCTCGCCACCACGTGAGCGACGGCGAGTGTCGCCGCGACCTGGGGGCGCGCGTGGGTGATCTCGGCGGCGAGCACCCCCACGGCGAACGGCGCGAACGACTCGAAGCCGTTGAGATGCGCGGCGTGCGCGCGCCTCCCCGGGCCCGTGAGCTTGGCCTGCTGGTCGCGTGGGGATTTGTTGTCGTAGCCCTCGGGCTGCTTGGCCATGGCCGCCGAGAGCGGCAGCTTCGGCAGGTAGACCAGCACGAACGCGATGGGGAGGCAGGCGAGCGGGACGTTCACCTGGGCGATGGTGGCCCCGATGCGCGCCGACGAGAAGCCCCGCGGCGCGCGATGGAAAAAGAAAACCCCCGGGCCTTTCGGCTCGAGGGTTTCGTCGGAGTGGAGCAGAGGGGGATCGAACCCCTGACCTCCGCATTGCGAACGCGGCGCTCTCCCAGCTGAGCTACTGCCCCGACGTGGTGTGGGCGCGCACTCTACGCAGCGGGCGCACCATGTCAACGAAAATCACGAGGCCCCACCTTTGCCGCCGTTGCCACGCGGGGGGACAGGGGTGGGGCGGGCCATCGGGGGGACGACGACCGACGTCATGCGGCGCGTGGTGTGGGGAGGAGGCGGGCCTCCGTCTTTCTCGGGGCGGGGCGGGAGGTCGAGGAACACGTCGCCCGCGTCGAAGCGCGCCTTGAGGCCGCCGATCGCGTCGGGGTTCTTCATGATGGTGCTGCCGAACTCTTCGACCGGGAGCGAGAGGAAGAACGTGGGAGCGCCCTCGCCATCGGGGGCGTTGGGAGTGACGACGCTCATGAGCGTGACCCCGTCGCCCGCCTCTTGGAACGAGATCGTGAGGCCGCGGGCGAGCCAGGTCGCGTCTTCTTCGGCGAGGAGCGACAGGATGAGCAAGATGCGATCGACGCGGTCCTTCTCGTTCACCACCTCGGAGAGGCGAGAAAATAGGGCGATGAACGACGCGCGGCTCGCGAGGGCCGACGACGCGTCGTCGAGCGAGAGCTTGCCGAGGGATGCCACGTGATCGAAGGAATCCACGATGAGTACTCTCCGGGGCGACACGAGTGGCGAGGGGCGGGCGCGAGCGTCAGTGGCGGTAACCGAGGACGAGTGCCTGAGCCAAGAGGCCCCACCCGTCGACGCTGACGAAGAGGAGCAGCTTCAAGGGCAGGCTAACTTGAGAAACGCTCATTGTCTGGAGGCTTAGTGAGGCGAGCACGTTCGCGACCACCAAATCGATCACCAGGAACGGGAGGAAGATGAGGAAGCCGATGGCGAAGGCCTCGGTAAGCTCGGTGACCACGAAGGCGGGCGCGAGCACGGGGAAGTCGTCGGGCTTGACCTCGGCGCGGGTCGCCTCGGGCCTCGACGCGCGCGCGACCTCGACGAAGCGAGCGAGCTCTTTGTCGCTCGTGTTGGCCTTCAAGAACGCGCGGAGGGGCTCTTTGGAGGCCTCGACGACCTTCACCACGACGTCGGGGCTGTCGCCCTTCTCGGCGAGCACGGGGGCCGCGCGGGCGAGGATCGTCTCGGCGGTGGGGCCCATGGCGAGCAGGGTGAGGGCCCCCGAGAGCGCGAGGACCACGGTGCTCGACGGGACCGACTGCGAGCCGATGGCGCTCTTCGTGATTTGGAGCACCGTGGAGATTTTGACGAACGCGGTGAGGCTCAGGAACAAGAACGGAACGAGCGACACCACCGCGAGCGACAGGACCAGCGAGAGCCCTCGGCCCGACTCGGCCGGCGCGGCGTGAGCGACGGGCGCAGCCGAGGCCAGGGCGGCGAAGGACATGAGCCCGGCCGCGATGGCGGTGGCGGCCCCGAAGCGCGCAACGCGCGAGGTCACGAGGGCTCCTCGCGCGGCGGCTCGGACGCGGGCGAGGACGCGGGCTCCGATGCGCCTGCGCGCCGGGACAGGGCCTTCGAGAAGAGCTCGGCGAAGGCGGGGCCCTTCGGGGGCGTGGCCGGGAGCTCGTCCGCCGTGAGCTCCCCGAGCTTCGAGAACGCACCTTCACCCACACCGACGAAGAACACCTTCGAGCCGACCTTCACCAGGTAAAACGCGCGGCGTGCGTCGACCGGGAGCTGGCCGACGAGCTCGATGGGGCCGTGGGCGCGGCCTACGCCGAGGCGCTTCGCGAGGAGCATCGTGGCGAACGCGATCGCCGTGACGACGCCAAGCATGGCCACCGTTTCCACGAGGTACGAGCCGTACGTTCCCATGTGATTTCCCGAAGCGGCGGCCCGGAAGCTCCTCCCGACGGAGCGGCTAACAGAGCCCTCGGGTGCGGGCAAGCGCGAACTCCACGCCGGGGAGCGCGCCTCCCGACGTCAGCTCCGGGCGGCGGCCTCGAGGAGCACCTCGGAGCTCGCCCGAGCGCCTTCGAGGGTCGGGCCGAGCGCCACCGCGAGCGCCTCGACCCGGCTCGCAACGAACGCCCGATCTCCGGAGGCGAGGGCGTCCGAGAGCCGGGCGAGCTCTTCGACGAGGCGGGCGACGGCGGAGCGCGCATGCGGGTTCTCGAAGAGCAGGCCCACGAGCAACGCGGGGGGCGCGGCGGCCAAGCGAGCCACGAGCGCCACCTCCGCGCGGAGCTGGGGTGTAGCCGTGGTGCAGAGCGCCGGAGCTCCGCCGGGATACGCCGCGAGCACGTGCCCGAGCGCGAGCGATTTCGCGTGGATCGCGGCCTGCGAGAGGGCCATGCGCGCGTCGTGGTCTTCGGCGTCGACCTGCACGACCTCGGCGCCGAGGCTTTCGAAGAGGGACGTGAGGCGCCGCATCCAAACCGACCCACGCCCCTCGCAGACCGCCACCGTCAGCCGATCCATGCAAGATACACTTGGTCCGAAGAGCGGGTGCGTGCCCACCACCTCGACCGACGCGGGCGTGGCCGCGAGCATGGCGTCGAGCGGCGCGCGCTTCACCGACGTGACGTCCGCGAGGCAGCCCCCGGCGCGCACGTGCGGGCCCACACGCCGGGCCACGTCGGCGGTGACCTCGATGGGCACCGCCAGCACTACGAGATCGTGACGCGACGCCACGTCGGCCGAGGGCGCCCCCGCGTCGAGGCCGGTCACCTCGACCTCGAGCCCCGCGGCACGGAGCTCGCGAGCGAGGAAGGCGCCCATGCCCGACGTGCCACCGACGATGCCCACCGAGAAGCCGTTCGGTACCTCGGCCCGTGACTCGCGCTGCGCCTCTCGCGACGCACGCACCACCCGCGAGACCACGTCGCGCACGAGCCCCGCGTCGAGCCCGAGCTCGGCTCCACGCGCGCATCGTGCGGCGAGGTGAGCCTCTTCACGAGCGCGGTCGAGCACGGGCAGCCCGGCGAGGGCCTTCGCCTCCGCGATGCGAGAGACGACCTCGGCGCGGCGCGCGAGCACGCGGAGCAGCTCGTCGTCGGCGGCGTCGAGCTCGGCGCGGAGCGGGGCGAGCGAGGGCGGGGCGGGTGCAGCGTTCGGCATGGGTGCGTTTTCTCGGGCGAAGGGGACCGCCTCGGGGCAGAATCCCTTAGCCGAAGGCGGACACGCGCATGCACGACATCGACGAAAGCCTGCTTTTTCTCGTCTATCGTGCGGATCCGACGCCTCCTTGGCTCTACCTCATGGTGGGCATGTCGATCGTCGGCGGAGGGTACGGCCTCGTCGGCATCGTGCCGTTCGCGCTCTCGCGGCGCTCGCGCGAGACCGTGCTCCACCTGCTCGCCGCGATCGCGTTGACCGCCCTGCTCGTCTTCGCGGCCAAACACGGGCTCGGTCGATCGCGCCCCTACCTCGCCGTCGAGGGCGTCCGCGCGCTCGGCCTACCGCCGCCCCACGATCCGTCGTGCCCGAGCGGTCACGCCGCGGGGAGCGCCTGTTTCGCGGCGTTTTTCGCCGACCGAAGGCGACCCTTCCGCACGGCGCTCTTGGCGACGGCCGCGGCGCTCGTCGCGTTGTCCCGTGTCGTTCTCGGTGTGCATTTTCCGCTCGACGTCACCGCAGGCGCGCTCCTGGGCGCGACCGTAGGTCTCGTGGCCGCGAAGGTGTCGGCACGAAAGAGGTCACGCGAAGCGCCCCACCCGGACAAGACCTCTGATACGGTGAGCCCATGAAACGCGCATGGAGGGGCCGTATCTGGGCCGTGCTCGCAGCCGTCGCGGCTCTTTCCATGGCGGCGTCGAACGCGCTCTCCGCGTGCCACGACTACATCGATCCGGGGAGCCCCAGCGACGCCGCCGGCGACGTCATCGAGGTGCTCGAGGACGCCTCGAGCCCTCCCCTCCCCACCCCCGAGGCCGGCGGTGAGCCCCCTCGACGCGACGCCACCGTCGCGCCTCCCCAAGACGCCGGCGCCGACGCTCGCGACGCGACCACGGGCGGCTGACGCGACGCCCTCGCCGAGGCGCACGCATGCATTCTACACATAAGACCGCCGGGGTCGCCGTGATCGGGCTCGGGCTCTGGGTGGCTTGCCGCGGGCCGGAGGCCAAGACGACCAGCGTCGTCGTCGAGCCGCCGAAGACGGACGCGAGCCTCGTCGTGCAGGATGCCGGCCCGTCCGACGCCGACGCGGAGGCGGCCGCGAGCGGCCCACCGCTTCCTGCGCCGAGCGGGGTCGTGGCCCGCGCCGTGAGCCCGTACGCGGTGGCGATCACGTGGGCCTGGCCTCCGGGGAGCGCGCCCGTGAACGGCTTCGAGGTGCTCACCGTCCACGGCGACCGCGGCGTTCGGGCCGGGCTCGCGAACCCCGGCGATCGAACGTTCGCCATCCACGGGCTGCGCCCCGACGACAGGCTCGAGCTCCGCGTCCGCGCCTTCGACACCCGCGGCGGGGGGAGCCCCTCCGAGACCGTGGTCGTCACCACCCCGAAGGATGCCCCGAAGCGCACCCAGGTGCCGCCGCCTCCGTGCATCACCCCGATCACGAGCCCTCCGCCGACCACGGGCGGATGCAACCCCGGCATCGAGGTGCTCGACGCCACGAAGCAGCTCGTCAACGTGCCGAGCGCGAACGACGCGTGCCGCCGCCGACTCGTCGCCACCTACAAGGGATGCACCCGCGAGCTCGGGGCCTTCGAGCTCCAGGCCGACGTCACCGAGGTGCCCGGCTACCCGACCGAAGGCTTCCCCTTGCTGCACGCCATCGCCGGCGCGGGCGAGTACGTCGGTGCGCAGATCCTCACGCTTCGCTTCGCCGAGGGCCGCTACTCCGTGGTCGACACGGTCGCCTATTGCGGTGAGCCCAGCCCCGACGCCCCCGAAGGCTCGGGCCTCGCCCTCCCCGATCTCCGCCTCTGCCGACCCCCGTTCGAGACCTGTCAGTACGGGCCCGTGGACCCGTAAGGGCCCGATACGTAAGCTGATTTCTCCTTCCGCGCCGGCATGTTCCGGGCCCGCTCCCGAGGTTTCGTCGCCGCCCGGCTTGCCAGAGACCGGCTCCGAGATGCACAGTGTGCGGCGTGAGGGCTCGCCTCGACATCGGCCTGGGCACGGGCATCGCGCGGCACCGCGCGCTCCGCCTCGCGCTGATGCGCGTGCTCGGCGTGTGTGCCGCCCTCGCGTCGTGGCTCGTCGCGGCGCCGGCGTTCGCTGCCGAGGCTTCGGTGGTGCGGCTCGTGTCGAGCGCAGCCGTGGCGCCCATGAGCCCACGCGGCGAAGAGCCCACCCACGTGGCCGCCGAGACGCGAGCCCCCCTCTGCGACATGCGCTGCGCGACCACGTTCGCCAACGCCCCCGCGCTCCACGACGAAGAGCTCGCGCTCGCCGCGGGTGAAGACGACGACGGCCCCGCGCTCGACATCGCGAAGCTCGTCCCACGCGGCGCGATCGAGTCCGTGGCTTCGGTCACCGAGGCGTGCATGCCGGCACCTCCGCGAGTCGCGCCCGCGCCGCCCTCGGCGTTGTTCGTCCCCATCGCTGCCGAGGTCCGCTCGGGCAGCGCGGGCGTGCACACGTCCGTCGAGCGCCCCCCTCGCGCGGCCTGAGCCGAGCTCGCGCCTAAGCCCGAAGTCCACTGCCACGCCCTCGCGTGACGTCGTGGCCTTCGCCGATGGGCATCGAACCTCGCTCACGCGGCCCGCGACCGACACGGCTCGGTCCCCGCGCACAGGAGCGCCGAGCGCGCTCTCCCACTTCGGCGCACCTCGAGATCCGCGCACCACGCGGCCCCCGAGGGCGCCCCGTCTCTCGTCAATTATCCAAAGGAAATCAAGAATATGGCTAAGGAAGAAAAGAAGGACGCGAAGGCTGCGCCGCAAGCGCACCCGTTCGAGTCCGGCGGCGGCGGTATGAACACCGGCGCGGCCATCATCGGCTTCATCCTCTGCTTCATGGCCGGCGCCGGCGTGATGTGGGGATACGACAACTACCGCCTCAAGCAGGGCGGCGCGATCACGGCGGACAACGCCCAAGGTGGCGCCACCTGGAGCGACGAAGAGTCGCCCGTGCCGGTCTCGAGCAAGGACCCCATGTGGGGCAAGCGCGAGGCTCCCGTCACGGTCGTCATCTTCTCGGACTTCCAGTGCCCCTTCTGCTCGCGCGTGGAGCCCACGCTCGACCAGGTGAAGACCACCTACGGCCCCGACAAGGTGCGCCTCATCTGGAAGAACGAGCCCCTCTCGTTCCACGAGAAGGCGAAGCCCGCGGCCGAGGCGGCCATGGGCGTGTTCGCGCTGAAGGGCAACGACGCGTTCTGGAAGTTCCACGACACGGCGTTCAAGAACCAGCAGTCGCTCTCGCCCGACAGCTACGAGAAGTGGGCCAAGGACGCGGGCGTCGACGTGGCGCAGTTCAAGGCGGGCATCGCTTCGCACAAGTGGGCGAAGAAGGTCGACGAGGATCACGAGGTCGCCAAGAAGGCCGGCGTGAACGGCACCCCGGCGTTCTTCATCAACGGCGTGCTCCTCTCGGGCGCGCAGCCGTTCGACAAGTTCAAGGAGACGATCGACAAGGAGCTCGGCAAGGCCCAGGCGAAGATCGCCGCGGGCACGGCCAAGGACCGCGTCTACGTCGAGATGTCGAAGGAGAACAAGAAGAACGCGCCTCCCCCGAAGGAGGAAGAGGAAGAGAAAGAGGACACGACGACGGTCTTCAAGGTCCCCGTCGGCACCTCGCCCATCCTCGGCAAGAAGGACGCGCAGGTCACCATCGCGATCTTCTCGGACTTCCAGTGCCCCTACTGCAAGCGCGTCGAGCCGACCATCAAGCAGGTCCGCGAGAAGTACGGCGACAAGGTCCGCGTCGTGTGGAAGCACGAGCCGCTCCCGTTCCACCCGCGCGCCGAGCCCGCCGCGCAGCTCTCGCTCGAGGCCCGCGCCCAAAAGGGTGACGCCGGCTTCTGGGAGGCGCACGGCAAGCTCTTCGAGTCGCAGCCCAAGCTCGAGGACGCCGACCTCGAGAAGGTCGCCGCCGACCTGAAGCTCAACGTCGACAAGGTGAAGGACGCGATCAAGACCCACAAGTACAAGAAAGAGATCGACGCCGACACCGAGCTCGCCGACGACGTCCAGGCGAGCGGCACCCCGCACATGTTCATCAACGGCCGCCGCCTCGTGGGCGCGCAGCCGGCGGACAAGTTCGAGAAGATCATCGACGAGGAGATCAAGAAGACCGACGACATGCTCAAGAAGGGCGTCGCGGCCAAGGATCTCTACGACACGCTCATCAAGGACGGTAAGGGCGCGCCCGAGCCGGAGAAGAAGAACGTCGCGGCTCCTCCCGCCGGCACCGCCTTCAAGGGCAAGGCCGACGCGAAGGTCGTCATCCAGGAGTTCTCGGACTTCCAGTGCCCCTTCTGCTCGCGCGTCGAGCCGCAGGTCGCGGAGATCATGAAGAACTACGGCGACAAGGTGAAGTTCGTCTGGCGCCACAAGCCCCTCCCGATGCACTCCCGACGCGCCGCTCGCCAGCGAGGCGGCCGAAGAGGCGCTCAAGCAGAAGGGCAACGACGCCTTCTGGAAGATGCACGACAAGCTCTTCAAGAACCAAGGCGAGAAGGACGGCCTGAAGCGCGAGGCGCTCGAGAAGTACGCCGAAGAGCTCGGGCTCGACATGGCCAAGTTCAAGGCCGCCCTCGACAACCGCACGCACAAAGCCAAGGTCGACGCCGACGACAAGGCCGGCACCGAGGCCGGCATCAACGGCACCCCCGCGTTCGTGATCAACGGGTACTTCGTGAGCGGCGCGCAGCCGTACCCGAAGTTCAAGAAGCTCATCGATCGCGCCCTCGCCGAGGCCAAGTGACGTGAGCGACACGCGGGGCGGATAGCCGCGCCGCGACCCCAGGACGCCCTCCGGTAACCCCGCGAGGGCGTTCGCCTTTTTGTAGAAGCATGCCGATCGCGAAACGCCGCCTCCTGGTCTTCCTCTTGATGCTCCTCACGGCCTGCTTCGGCGGCCCCAAGGGGAACACCGCGGTCACGCTCGAGCCCAAAAAAGAGGGCCCGGGGCTCGCCGTGGATCCGTCGCGGGGAGAGCCGCCGCGCGTCGCGATGACCGACGACGCCGACTCGCCCGTGCCCGTCTTCGCGAACGACGCCCAAGAGGGCGAGCGTACGGCCCTCGTGACGATCGTCGAGTTCTCGGACCTCGAGTGCCCCTTCTGCTCACGCGCGGCGAACACGCTCGAGGCGCTGCGTGAGTCGTTCGGGCACGACGAGGTGCGCATCGTCTGGAAAAACTACCCGCTCGATTTCCACGCGCACGCGCGCGCGCTCGCCGAGGCCGGGGCCGGCGTGAACGAGCTCATGGGCCCGCAGGCGTTCTTCCGGTACCAGCGCGCCGTGTTCGAGGCCCAGTCCCGCATGCAGGCCCAAGGCGGCTTCAACGACGACTCGCCGCGCAGGCTCGCCGAGGCCGTGGGCGCCGACGGCCGCGTGATCGAAGACGGGCTCCGCGACCGGCGCTGGGCGCCTCGCGTCGAGCGCGACATCGAGCTCGGTCGCAAGATCGGCGTGAGCGGGACGCCCGCCTTCTACATCAACGGCGTCTCGCTCGGAGGCGCGCAGCCGCTCGAGAAGTTCAAGGCCGTCGTGACCGAGGAGCTCGCGAAGGCCAAGGCGCTCGTCGCGGCAGGGACCGCGCGTGACCGCGTGTACGTCGCGGCCTCCAAGGCCTCCTTCAAGGCCCCGCGCGACGACGACGACGACGAGCCCGTGGACACGGCGACCTACAAAGTCCCCGTGGACGGCTCGCCGGCGCGCGGGCCCAAGACGGCCCTCGTCACGCTCGTGGAGTTTTCGGACTTCGAGTGCCCGTTCTGCAAGCGCATCGAGGGCACGCTCCAGCAGCTCCGCACGATCTACGGCGACAAGCTCCGCATCGTGTGGAAGGACATGCCCCTGCCGTTCCACAAGCGCGCGCTCCCCGCGGCCCTCGCCGCGCGTGAGGCTCGCGCGCAGAAGGGCGACGCGGGCTTCTGGGACATGCACGACCGGCTCTTCGACGCCCAGCCCAAGCTCGAGGACCCGGACCTCCTCGCGGCGGCCAAGGCCGCGGGCCTCGACGAAGCGAAGATGAAGCGCGCGCTCGCGCAGGGCACGCACAAGAAGGCCGTGTTCGCCGACGAGGACGCCGGTGACGACGTCGACGCCGCGGGGACGCCGCACTTCTTCGTGAACGGCCGGAGGCTCATGGGCGCGCAACCGCTCGACAAATTCCGGGAGCTCATCGACGTCGAGCTCAAGAAGGCCGAGGCCCTCGTGGCCACCGGCATCTCCCCCGAGGCCGTGTACACGGAGCTCCAGAAGACCGCGGTGCTGAAGACGAAGCCCGTCGAGCACAAGGCCGTGGCGCTCGATCCGAAGGCCTACTCGCGCGGCCCGAAGACCGCCAAGGTCACCATCGTGCAGTTTTCGGACTTCCAGTGCCCGTTCTGCAAGCGCGCCGAGCCCACGATGGACGAGCTCCTCAAGGCGTACCCCAAGGACGTGCGCATCGAGTGGCGGAACCTCCCGCTCTCGTTCCACCAAGACGCGGAGCTCGCCGCCGAGGCCGCCCTCGAGGCCGGCGCGCAGAAGGGCTCGGCCGGGTTCTTCAAGATGCACGGGCTCATCTTCGACGGGCACGGGCGCCCCGATGGCCTGAAGCGCCCCGCGCTCGAGGGGTACGCGAAGAGCATGGGCCTCGACATGGGCAAGTTCGGGCGCGCGCTCGACGGCCACGTGCACCTCGCGAGCATCAAGGCCGACCAGGCCACGGCGCAGGCGGCCGGCATCTCGGGCACCCCGGGCTTCGTCGTGAACGGCACGTTCATCTCGGGCGCCCAGGCCTTCCGCAAGTTCCGGCGCGTGATCGACGCCGAGCTCGCGAAGAAGTAAACGCCATTAAATTCGAACACTTACACACGGCGACCCGTCGCGACGCCGGCCGGGCCTTCGGGTTCCGTGAGCGGAGCGCGGGCGTCGTGCTAAGCGAGGGAGCGTGATGTCTCGAGGGTTCGCCTCCAAAGTCCTCGTGCTCGCGGCGCTCGCCGTGGGTGCGCTCGCGCCGAGCACGGCCCACGCGTTCGAGAAGCAGCACCACCTCGGGCTCTCTCCGGCGCTCGCGGTGCTCAACGTCGCCGACAAGTCGACCGCGAGCGTGGGCGCGGGCCTCTCGCTGCACTACGCGTACGGCCTCACCGATCAGTTCAACTTCATGGTCGAGGGTGGCTCGCACGTGGTCGCGGCGGATCAGCAGCTCGACACGCCCGAGACGCCACGCACCTACCCGGCGCGCGTCGATCACGTGGGCGTCGGCGTGGGCTACGTGCTCGACGTGCTCCGTTGGGTGCCGTACTTCGGCGTGCTCGGGCAGACGTTCGTGCTCTCGGGCGGCACGCTCGAGTCGAGCAAGGTCGCCGTGGGCGTCGCGCTCGCGGCCGGGCTCGACTACCAAATCGGGCGCCACTTCGCCGTAGGCCTCGCGGTGCGCCAGGGGTTCTTGGCGACCGAGCTCTCGACGTACCCGTCGTACACGCTCGCTCAGATTCGCGCCGAGTACGTCTGGGGCTACTGACGGGGCCCTCGGCCATCAAGGGTCGTCGGGCTCGGGCTCGGGCTTCGTGGGGAGCGCGCGCAGCCGCTCGGTCACGAGGGCCGTGATGCCCGCGTCACCTCGACGCTTCGCGGCCTCGAGGTAGGCCATCCGAGCGAGCTCGAGCTTCGTCGGATCCTTCGCGCCCTCCGCGAAAAAGAGCTCCCCGAAGAGCAGGTATGCGTGCGGCACCCACACGGAGCTCGGCGCGCGCGACACGATCTCGAAGGCGAGCTTCCGGGCGGTCGCCGTGTCGCCGCGGCACTCGGCGTCGAGGGCGAGCCTGTACGTCGAGGCTTCGTACGGGGCACCTTTGCCTTCGCGACGCGCGACCTCGTAGTGGACCGCCGCGTCCCCCGCGAGAGACTCCCGCGACGGCTCGGCGCGCGAGAGCTCGATCTCCACGTCCGCGAGACGAAGCGCGACGAGGGCTTTGTCGGGCGAGCCGTCTCGGGTGGCGTCGTAGAGGCGCGTGAGCGCGGCGTGCTCGGCGGCCACGAGCGCCGTCGCCCGGGGGACGGGCTGCACCCTTGGATCACGCGGATGAGACGCGCACGTCGGGAGCGCGGGCGAACGAGGTACCGGCTCGGCGCTCGGCGCCTCGGGCGTCGTCACGGAGACGACGGTCGCAGCGCTCGACGGTGGTGGGATCGTGAGCACGGGCACATCGAGCCGCCCGGAAGGACCGCACGCGACGACGAGACCGAGCACGAGGAGGCGCCGCATCCCGAGAAGGATAGCCGCGCCCACGAACGAGCCCTCATGGCTCGCACAAGCACTTGAAAACGCTACAGGTTTTGGCGTGTCAGGGCGCGGCGGCGGGCTGCGCGAGGCCGAAGCCGTCGTGGAGGGTGCGCACCGCGAGCTCGGTGTACTTTTGGTGCACGATGCACGAGACCTTGATCTCGCTCGTCGAGATGGCCTGGATGTTGATGCCCTCGTTCGCGAGGAGCTTGAACATCTTGGCGGCGACGCCGGCGTGCGAGCGCATGCCGAGGCCGACGATGCTCACCTTCACGATGTCGTCGTCGTACTTCACGGCGCTCGCGCCCACCTTGGCGGCGACCTCTTCGATGAAGGGCTTCGCGCGCACGAGGTCGGTCTTCGACACGGTGAAGGTCACGTCGGCGCGGCCCTCGGTGTTGCTCGTGGCGTTCTGGATGATCATGTCGACCGAGATGTTCTTCTCGGCGATCGCGGAGAACACCTCGGCGACGACGCCGGGTTTGTCGAGCACGCCGACGAGGTGCACGCGAGCGTCGTTCTTGTCGTAGGCGACGCCGGCGACCACCACCTCTTCGAGGGACTTGTCCTCGCCGGTGACCCACGTGCCGGGCACGTCGCTGAAGGAGGACCTCACGTGAACGGGAACCTGGTACTTCATGGCGATCTCCACGCTGCGAATCTGGAGGACTTTGGCCCCGAGCGACGCGAGCTCCAACATCTCTTCGTACGAGATGCGCTCGATCTTGCGGGCCGAGGGGCACACGTTCGGGTCGGTCGTGTAGACCCCGTCGACGTCGGTGAAGATCTCGCACGCGTCGGCCTGGATGGCCGCGGCGATGGCCACGGCGGACGTGTCGGAGCCCCCGCGGCCGAGCGTCGTGATGTTGCCGTCCTCGTCGACGCCCTGGAACCCGGCGACCACGGCGATCTCGCCGGCTTCGAGGGTCGACTGGATCTTGGAGTGATCGATCGCGCGGATGCGGGCCTTCGTGAAGGCGCCGTCCGTGAGGACGCGGACCTGGTGCCCGAGGAGCGAGCGCGCCTTGCCACCTTCGGCCTCGATCGCGAGCGCCGTGAGACCGGCCGCGACCTGCTCGCCCGTGGCGGCGATCGCGTCCATCTCGCGGGCGCTCGGCACCTTGGTGACCTCGTGCGCGAGGCCGAGGAGCCGATTCGTCTCGCCGCTCATGGCGGACACGATGACGACGACCTGGTTGCCATCGGCCTGCGCCTTGAGGCAGCGCCGAGCGACGTTCTTGATGCGGTCGATCGAGCCGACCGACGTTCCGCCGAATTTCTGGACGATGAGGGCCACGAGGAGCGCCTTCCTAGAAGATAGGGTGCAGCGCGTCAACACGCGCCGACCCGCCATTTCCCTTTCGGGCGCCCTCTCCCTACACCTCCATACCTACCGGTACGGGGACCGCGTAGTCGCGCTACGCTAGGCCGGCCATGCGACGCCTCCTCCCGTATGCCCTCGTCACCGCGGCCCTCGCCCTCGGCGCAGGCTGCGGCAAGAAAGACCCTCCGCCCGCTCAAGGTACGCCGAAGACCGACGCGTCGATCGAGCCGCCCGCGCTCGGCTCGCAGGGACCTCAAGGCTTCGTGATGCCGCCGAAGGGCTTCGTGCCCGACGACACCCCCGACGCCGGAGAGCCCTACGGCAAGGTCGCCGAGTGGTCGACGGGCACGCTCCCCGGGACCAAGATCACCTACAAATACCCGAGCGACGTGTTCCTCATGGACGAGGACAAGACGTCGACGCTGCTCACGTCTCCGATCTCGGTCGAGTCGATCCCCGACGACGCCGGCAACGCGCCGCCGCCCTACCAGTTCCGTATTCGCATCTCGGTGAAGCCGCTCGGCGCGGTCGACGCCGCGAAGGCCGAGAAGATGCCGACGATGTTCCCCGACGGGAAGGTCGAGAGCTTCGTGGAGGCGACCGGGCTCGCGAAGAAGCTCGTGGTCGCGAACCATGCAGCGTACATGCAACGCGCGATCGTGCACGGCTTCAACGCGAGCGTCGTGGTCGTCGACCTCGGGCCGAAGCGCTCGCTCGTGGCCCGCATCGAGACCGCGGGCGAGGAGCTCAAGTCGAGGATCTCTCCCTCGAACTGGCACCCCGAGAGCTGGCAGCTCGGCCTCGCCGACAAGGTGCTGTCGACCCTCGTCGACCCGCAGGCCAAGGCCCCCCCGAAGGGCGCAGACGCCGGAAAGTGAGCGCACGCGCGTGACCGATCTGCTCGACCAAGACGACTGGAAGAGGCTCGCGCGCGAGACCGGCGGCTACTTCGAGCTCGCCACACGCGACACGGGCGACGTGCCGGTGCGCCTCTTCCTCACCCAGGGCCTCCTGACCGAGGCGGAGCCCACGCTCTACCGCCAGATCGTGAACGCGACGCGCTTCCCGGGCACGAAGCTCGTGTGCATCACCCCCGACGTGCACTACGGCTACGGCGTGCCGGTGGGCTCGGTGATCTTGACCTCGCGCGACGAGGGCTCGGTCGCCATGGGACCGGTAGGCTTCGACATCGGCTGCGGCATGATGAGCGCGAAGAGCCGCGTGCCCGCCGAGGCCGCCACGTGGGACAAAAGGCTCGCCTTCAACCGCGAGGTGGAGAAACGCGTCGCGCTCGGCGCCGGGGGCGCGAGCGTGGGAGGGCGCCTCTCGAAGCGCGAGCTCCAAGAGATCGTGCGCGGAGGCGCCGAGCACTACGTCGACAAACACCGGCCCGACGTCTCCCATACGCGCGCCGAGCGGCAGCGCGTGCCCGTGCGCGACACGTGGGACGTGCCTTGGGGAGGCAAGGGCTCGCCGGAGCGCGGCCTCGATCAGCTCGGGACCTTGGGCGGAGGGAACCACTTCATCGAGCTCCAACGCGGAGAGCCCTCGGGGCACCTCTTCGTGCAGGTGCACACCGGGAGCCGAGGCTTCGGGCACGGCCTCGCGACGAACTATTTCGAGCTCGCGCGCGAGGAGAACCCCGAGGTGCGGGACATCGATCTCGGCTACTTCCGGCCCGACTCGCGCCACTTCGAGGAGTACCTCGACGCCGTGGCCGCGGGCGCGAACTTCGCCATCGTGAACCGCCTCGCCATCTTCTCGCTCGTGGCCGAGGCCTTCCGGAAGGTCTTCAAGGAGGACCTCGAGCTGGTCTACGAGATCAGCCACAACTTGGTGCAAGCGGAGGACCACCCCGAGGTGGGCCCCGTGTGGACGCACCGCAAAGGGGCGACGCGCGCGTTTCCGGCCGGGCACCCGGCGCTCGTGGGCACGCCGTGGGAGCACGAGGGGCACCCCGTGCTCATCCCGGGCTCGAACCGCGACACGAGCTACATCCTTCGGCCCGAAGCCGGCGCCGTGAAGAGCGGCTACTCGGTGAACCACGGGGCAGGTCGCAGGCTCTCGCGCGGTGAGGCGAAGCGTGTACTTTCCCAAGAAAAGGTGAACGAGCAGTACGCGCGCGAGGGCATCGTGGTGAACACGGACCTCGAGGTGCCGCTCGACGAGTCCGCGGCTTGTTACAAGCCGAGCGCCGACGTGGTGGCGGCCGTCGTGGGCGCGGGGCTCGCGCGCATCGAAGAGACGCTCTACCCGCTCGCGTCGCTCAAGGGCAACGAAGAGGCTCGAAAGAAAGAGGCCTACCGCACCCACGAGAAGACGAAAAAAGACCGCGATCGAGCGCGCGACGCCGAACGGCGAGGGAAGAGGCGATGACGAATCCGAGAGGCACACGCCTCTCGGGCTCCTTCGAAGGCGATCAGTCGATGTCGCAGCCGGGCGCGATGGTGTTCACGGTGGCCTCGACGCAGTCGTCGATCTGGTCACACGGCTTGTCGAGGCAGGGCATGACCTTCGACAGCGCGTCCGAGTTGAGCCCGCGGATGCTCACGCAGATGTCGTCGTCGAAGCCCTTGGGGCCCGCCTTGCATTCTGCATACTTCTTGGCGCAGGTGTCGGCGTCGGTCGCGTTCGGTCCCGCGGCGATCGCGTCGTCGTCGCACCGCGAGACGTTCACCGAGCAGTCGGTGTTCGAGGCGCAGTCGAGGAATTTGTTGACCATCGCCGTGTCGAAGAGCGCCGTGAGGCACGAGTGGCTCTTCGTGCACGCGGCGTCGTTGAACGCGGGCCGCGCGGGCCTCGGGGCCACGCCTCCGTCGGGGAGCGGCGCCGGATCCGCGTTGGTGGTGCCGGTGTTCGGGCACGCGTCGTAGCGGGCCTTCAGCTTGCCGCAGTAGTCTTCGAGCGTGGGCATCGACGAGCACGCGACGAGGACCGCGCCCACGAGCGAAAACGAGAGAGACGCACCCAGAACGAGCCTTGTGTTCATAAGATCTCCTGCGAGACGGTACCGGCGAGGCGAAGACGGGCGCACGAGCGCTCCCGTGGAGTGCATGGTACACGAACCGCGTCAGAACTGCCCGTAGACGAAGGGCTCGCTCTTGGCGCCCGAGGCCATGTGGAGACCGTAGGCCACGAGCGCGAGCACGACGCCCTGCGCCACGGCCGGGAGCCTACGAAACACGTCGTACGCGCCCTCGAAGACCCTCTTCGGCACGAAGTGCGTGACGAACCCGAGTGCGAGCACGAAGAGCACCTTGGCCGACAGGTTCGGCGAGGTGACCGTGAACGAGAGGACCGTCTTGAGCTCGGCGGTCACGGGGTCCATGACCTCGCGCACGCCGATGGTGCGGAGGAGGAGCAGCTTCGCCTGCGCGAACGTCTGCGCGCGGAAGAAGATCCACGCGACACACACGAAGTGGAACGTCGCGAGGACCGAGAGCACCGTGCGGAGCGTGATGGGCTCGTCCTTCGACGGGGCCTTCTCCTTCGCGCGGAGGACCTTCTCGTGGCGGGCATCAGGCTCGGCGGCCGTGCGGTACGCGGTGGCCTTCTCGGCCTTTTTCTGCGACGCCTCGCGCGCCCTCTGCCACGCGCGGTTCACCGCGAGGGCACCGCCGTGGAGCGCGCCCCAGATGACGAAGTTCCAGCTCGCGCCGTGCCAGAGGCCGCCGAGCAGCATGGTCAGCATGAGGTTCCGGTACGTCTTCCAGGTGCTCTGGCGGTTTCCGCCGAGGGGTACGTAAAGGTAGTCACGGAGCCACGTGGAGAGCGAGATGTGCCAGCGCCGCCAGAACTCCTGGAGATCCTGGGACGTGTAGGGTGCATCGAAATTCTTCGGCAGCTCGTACCCGAAGAGGAGCGCGCTGCCGATGGCGACGTCCGTGTAGCCCGAGAAATCGCAGTAGATCTGGATGGCGTACGCGTACACGGCCACGAGGCCCTCGAGCGACGAGTAGCGCTCGGGGTTGTCGAACACGCGGCCCACGAGGTTCACGGCGAGCGTGTCTCCGATGACGATCTTCTTCGCGAGGCCCGTGGCGATGAGGAACATGCCGCGGGATTTCGTGTCGTCGCTCGCGACGGGCTCCCGCTCGAACTGGGGGAGCATCGTGTGCGGGCGCACGATGGGGCCTGCGACGAGGTGCGGGAAGAACGCGACGAAGAGGAGGTAGTCGAGGTACCGCTTCGCCGGCGGGATCTCCTTCCGGTAGACGTCGATGGTGTAGCTCATCGTCTCGAACGTGAAGAACGAGATGCCGAACGGCAGGGCGAGCCGGAGGTGCACGGGAGAGATCGTGACGCCCGCGAGCTTCGCGAGGTCGACGAGCGTGTCGGCGCCGAAATTCCAGTATTTGAAGAGCGCGAGCACGCCGAGGTAGTACGTGACCGACGCGAGCAAGAGGGCCTTCCGCTTCTTCGGGTCCTCCGTCTCGCCGAGCTTCTTTCCGATGACGAAGTCGAGCGTGCTGCCGACGAAGATGATGCCGAGGCAGAGCACGCTCCAGCCAAGCGGGCCGAGCGGGACGTTCTGCTCGAGGGCCGCGTCGTACGTGCCGTAAAAATAGAAGACGTAGCTCGCGCCGACGAGGAAGAGCGCCCGCAGGAGCCTCCGCTGCGCGATCTTCTGCGGGGAGACGGGCTCGCCCCCACGAGCAGGCGTGAGCGCCCAGAAGACCGCGTAGGTCGCGAGGAGGAAGACTCCGTAGAGGGCGCTGTTGAAGAGCATCGCGGAAGACCGAGCGCCGACGACTATCCCGAGGCGGGGAAGGCTTGCAACCCCGTGCGAGAGGCATGGACAAGTGCGCAGCGGAACGCGCGCGTCGTGGACGGGGCCCACCCACAGGCGATAAGGAGAGGGCCATGGCGGACGAACCCACCACGAACGCTCCCGAGGCCCGCCCTGCGGACGGGGGCGGCGTGGACGAGCCTGTGCCCTCGGAGGTGCCCACGAGCGCGCCGGAGGCCGAGCCCACGGCCACGACCGCCTCGACGACCGCGGCCCCGGAGGCCCCCTTTTTCAAGCAGAAGACCCACGTCGCGATCGCGACCATGCTCGCGCTGCTCGCGGTGCCGCACCTCGTGCCCGGCCTCGAGAAGGCGCGCATCGGGCGCCTCCCTTGGGAAGCCAAACACGAGACCGAAGTGGTGCTCGCGAGCGGCGACGGCGACAAAACCGAGCGGCCCGCGCCTTCGGGCGAATCGGGAGAGACGGCCCTGAAGGCCGCCGGAAACCAGGGCTCCGTGACGAACGCGCTCCCCCAGTCGAAGGGGGACAAGGTGGCGCTCGACCCGGAGGTCCTCGCGAAGACCGCGGGCTCCAAGGCCATCGAGGATCCGACGGGCCACGCGCTCGATGCATTTTACAAGCACCTCGCCGCGACCCAAAAGAAGGAGCCCGGCGCGGTCACGCGCATCCTCCACTACGGCGACTCGGTCATCACGAGCGACTACATCTCGGGAACCCTGCGGCGAAAGCTCCAGGGCCGCTACGGGGACGCGGGGCACGGGTTCATCCTCGTGGCGAACCCGTGGGAGTGGTACTTCCACAACGACGTCGTGCACTACGCCGGCGAGGGCTGGAACGCGAACCGCATCACCGGGCCCTTCACGAACGACAAGATGTACGGCCTCGGCGGCGTCACGTTCCACGGCGCGCCCGGCGCCACGGCCACCTTCGGCGCGATGGAGAAGGGCGACTATGGCACCAAGGTGTCGCGCTTCGACGTGTACTACCTCGCGCAACCGCAGGGCGGCGACTTCGAGGTGAAGAGCGGCGACAAGGTCGAGCGCGTGTCGACGAAGGCCGAGCAGAAGGCCTCGAAGGTGTTCTCGTTCTCGGTCGAGGACGGCGCGCGCAAGATGCAGCTCCGGTCGGCGGGCGGAGGGGACGTGAGGCTCTTCGGCGTGGCGCTCGAGCGGGACGTGCCCGGCGTGGTGTACGACGCGCTCGGCGCGAACGGCGCGCAGTCGCTCTTGTGGGAGCCGGTCGACGACACCCACTGGAAGGACCAAATGGCCCTGCGCAAGCCCGCGCTCGTCATCCTCCAGTTCGGCACGAACGAGAGCGAGGCCCCCGTCTTCGGCGAGAAATCCTACGAGAAGACGCTCACGCACGTGCTCGAGAAGGTCAAGGCCGCGGCCGAGGGCGCGTCGGTCATGCTCGTCGCGCCGCTCGATCGCGCCGAGCGCGAGGCCGGCGAGCTCCGCACGAAGAAGATCATCCCGAAGATCGTCGCGTCGCAGAAGAAGGTCGCGCTCGCGAACGGGTGCGCCTTCTGGAACACGTACGAGGCCATGGGCGGCGAGGGCTCGATGGCCAAATGGGTGAAGGCGAAGCCGCAGCTCGCCTCGTGGGACCTCACCCACCCGACGCCCGCGGGCGCCGAGGTGATAGGCGAGCTCTTCGAGAAGGCGCTCGTCACGGGCTTCGAGGCGTACGTCTCGCGCGCGCCGTGATCGAGGTCAGTGCGGGTCGGGCGCGTGAGGGTCGCCCTCGGGCTCGTGCGTGGGCACGACGGCGGGCACGGGCTTCGTCATCGCGGGCGACGCGGTGAGGCCCTTCGAAGCTCGGAAGTTCGCGTAACCACGGAGCAAATCGGCGACGAACGTGGCGCCGAGCTGGGCGTACCCGTCCTTCGAGAGGTGCACGCGGTCCTTCTGGGCGCGCGGGGGCTCTTCGAGGGCCCAGTTGGCGATGCTTCCCTCTCCGCCCATCGCCGCGAGCTGATCGTAGAACGCGCAGCGCGCGGCCTTCGCGATGCGCCGCTGCGACTCGACGATCTCGACGATCTTCGGGAGGGTCGACCAGACCTCTTTGTTCCCGTCCGACGTGGCGCGATCGGGGGGGCCCATGAGCAGGCACGCAGCCGTGGGCGCGGCGCGCATCACGCGGCCCAGGGCGTCGACCACGTGGCGCTCGTAGGCCTCGCGGGTGGCGTCGTCGCCGGACTCGTTCGTGCCGTACGCGAGCACCACGAGCGTGGGCGCACGGTGCCGGAGCTGCTCGGCCGCGTGGCCCTCGTTCCACGAGAGCAGCGTAGTCGCGCGCGCCCCGTTGATGCCGAGCGCGTCGAGGGTGACACCGAAGGGCTTCGCGTCGGCCGTGACGCCGAAGATGCGGACGTCTCCGTCTCCGACGGCGCGCACCTCGACGTGATGCGGCCCCTCGGGGGCCTCGAACGCGCGGAAGGCCGACTCGAACGTGGGCCCTTTCGTAGACACACGCGCGACGCGGGTGCCATCGACGAAGAGCTCGAACGAGCCACCCACGGGCTGCTGGAGATAGGAGAGCTCGAACGCCGACGCGCGGCCCGACAGATCGGCCCACGCCCGCGCCCCGCGTTTGCTGCTCGCGACGGCGCCTCCGCCGAGGCCGAGGTGGCCTTCGCTGCCGGGGTAGAGGCGCTCTTTTTTGGTGGTGCGCGCGGCCGAAAAATCGACCATCCCGGTGCGCACGCCCTCTTGGACGTAGGATTTCCAGGGTTTTCCGAGCTGGACGAAGCCGCGGCCGCCGTCGCCGAAGCGCGCGACGAGCCCGTGGCGAATGGCCGCGGTCTCGAGGTCGGCGGCGGTGTGCGAGTCGCCGAATTGGACGATGCGCACGTCGTCTTGGGCTCGGCCCTCTTCGAGCTTGGCGAGCGCCTCGTAGAAGGGGCGGAGGGCGTCGGCGCCGTCGAGCGCGCCCACGTTCTCGACCTTGGGCGTCGGCGCCTTGGTGACGATGTCGACCGGCGGAGGCTTGGGGCGCGTGGCGCTCGAGAAGGCGATGCCTTCGTCGCCCGGGGCCTTGGCGCTGGGCTCTTTGGCCTTCGCCACGGCGTCGTTGCACCCCGCCCCGCCGAGCAGGGAGGAGAGCGCGACCACCGAGACGAGACCTGAGACGAGCGACCTCACGACGGGTTCATCCTGTCACGCCAACCGACCGCGCCCAAGTTTTCTTCCTGCCGTGCCGGGGCATGGAACGAAAGCTGCACCTTAGGGACCTCATGGCCGAGCGCACCTACGACGAGCCTACGTACGCGGACTCCTTCGGCCCCGAGGTCGACGGCGAGACCGGGCGGCCCGGCCCCGAGACGAGCTGGCTCGTGAGCCCTTCGTTCGTATTTCCGAAGCCTCCGCGGCTCCCGCGCTTCGGCGAGACGACCTCGACCTACACCGATCCCTACCTCGAGGGCGACCCGTTCGGGGAGTGAGGGCGGTCGCTCAGGGTGCCGCAGCGCGGTCGGGGGATGGACCAGCACGAGGGCGTCTCGGCTTCGCGCGGGGCAGCACGCGAGCCAGGATCGCGACCGCCTTCGCGAGCTCGGCCTCGTCGTGTTGGGCGAACCCGAGCCTCAGAAATGGCTTGGTTCGACCGTCGAACGCGAAGGTGCGCGGCGACTGGAGCGAGAGCCCGAGCTCGTAGGCGCGGTCGACCACGGCCTCGACGTCCACGTCTCCTCCGACGGTGGCGTGGATGCTCGTGCCCCCACCCGGCACGCGGAACGAGAGAGACTCCCCGAACGTGGTCGCCAAGAGACCGACGAGCGCGTCACGTCGTGCATGATACACCTTTCGTGCGCGGCGCACGTGGCGCTCGGCCTCGCCGTCCTCGAGGAGCTCCGCCACGGCGCGCTCGACGACGTGGTTGCCCTCGCGATCCGTCGACGCCCGGAGCGCCGCGAGCCTGGCCACCACCGAGCGCGGGGCGGCCACGTAGCCCACGCGAAGACCAGGGGAGAGCACCTTCGAGAGGGTGCCGACGTACACCACGTTGCCGCCCGGATCGGCGCTCGCCAGGGGCAAGATGGGCCTCCCTTCGTAGTGGAACTCGTGGTCGTAGTCGTCCTCGAGGACGATCCAGCGTGAGCGCCTCGCGAGCTCGAGCAACGCGACCCTCCGCGGCGCCGAGAGGGTGACCGTCGTCGGGCACTGGTGGTGCGGCGTGAGGAGCACCCCGGCGAGGGTCTTCTTCCTCGCGATCCGCTCGAGCGCGGAGACGTCGAGGCCCTCCCCATCGACGGGCACCGGAACGAGCTCGACACCCGCGCGGCGCAGCGCGTCCCAGGCCGGCCGGTACCCGAGGGCCTCGACCGCCACGACCGCCCCACGCGGGACGAGCGCGCGCCCCACGAGATCGATGGCCATCTGACTTCCGGACGTGACGAGGATCTCGTCCTCCGCGCGAGGGACACCACGTGTGTCGGAGAGGAGCCGAGAGAGCGCGCGGCGAAGCCGGAGATCGCCGAGCGGCGAGCCGTATCGGAGCGTCGACGGATCACGGAGGGCGCGCCGCAGCGCACGCGCGAGCAGGGCCGTATCGACGAGGCGCACGTCGGGGATGCCGCCGTAGAACGAGAGGGCGCGCGCCGGCCTCGAGGGGACCCAGGAATCCTCGGGCACGTCGAACCCCGGGCGATCCGGCGCTGCGTCGGGCACCTCGGCGCGCGGCCTCCGCTCCGGGAGCGCCTCGGACACGAACGTGCCCTTGGCCGGCGACGCCGAGACCCAGCCCTCGCTCTCGAGCTCCCGGAGCGCTGCGAGCACCGTGTTCCTGTGCACACCGAGGGCGGCTGCGAGCGGGCGACTGCCGGGGAGCGCCTGGCCGGGCCGGAGACGACCGCGACGCACCTCCGAGACGATGCTGCGGCGCACGCGCGCGACGAGCGTCTCGCGGGGGGACTCGGCGGGGACGAGGGAGAGCGTCGGGGTTCCGGGGCGGCGCCTGGACTGGTCCATTGGTTTTCTCCAGATTGGACCTTATTCGTAGACCATCGCCGCGCCATGGTGAAGCCATGCGCAAAGCCACCTTCTTCGACATGCCCGAGGACGAGGCCCTCGCCCTCACCGACCGCGCGGAGACCATGCACCTCGCCTCGCTCGGGGAGGGTGGACAGCCCGTGCTCCGCGCGCTCCACGTGGTGCGGGTGGGGCGGGCCTTCTACTTCCATGGCGCACCCGTCGGGGAGAAGACCGAGGCCTACGGGGCGCTCGCCGTGCTCTCGGCCGTGGAGGACGTGGCCCGGATCCCGAGCCATTTCCTCGACCCCGAGCGGGCATGCCCGGCCACCACGCTCTACCGCTCCGTGCAGCTCCACGGACGACTCGACCGGGTCGTCGAGCCCGACGAGAAGGCTCGCGCGCTCCTTGCGCTCATGAAGAAGCTCCAGCCCGAGGGGGGCTACGTGCCGATCACGGCCGAGTCGCCGCTCTACACGAAGGCCCTCGCCGGCATCGACGTGGTGCGCCTCGTGCCCGACGTGATCCAGGGGAAGAAGAAGCTCGGTCAGAACCGCACGCCGGCAGAGCGCGCGCGGCTCTACGCGGGGCTCCTCGGCCGCGGAGAGCCGGGAGACTACGCCGCGATCGAGGCCATCCTCGGCGCGAGCCCCGACGACACACGGCCCCCAGCGCTCCTCGCCGAGGACGGCACGCCGCTCTTCGCCGACCTCGACGAGGCGCGCATCGAGGAGGCCGCAGTGCTCCTCGAGGGGGCGTACTGGCTCGAAGGGGTGGCGCGCGAGACGGTGCTCGGCGCCTTCCGGAGCTCCCGCGTCAGGGTCGGCGACGCGGGGAGCGATGGGCGCCTCGTCGCCGCCGCGCGGGCCACGAGCGATGGGCGTGTCGCGTGGATCTTCGACGTGATCGTCGCGCCCGAGGCGCGGGGCCGCGGGCTCGCGATGGCCCTGGTGAAGCTCCTGCTCGGGCACCCCGCCGTGCGCGACGCGCAGGTCGTGCGCCTAGGCACACGGGACGCCGCAGGTCTCTACGCGAAGCTCGGCTTCGCGGACGTGCGCGAGGCCCCGCTCCGAAAATACCCGGTCATCGAGATGGCCCGGCGGCGCGCGATCGCCTCGACGTGAGAAAGGCGCCGCCCGCGTGGCGCCGGTTTGGTAGCGTCGCCTCGTGCTGGACGGCTCGCGAAAAGCGCGTTTCGCGTTCGTGGCCCTCGTGGTCGCGGGGCAAGGCGCGCTCGCCGTCGCGCCGGGGAGGTGGTCCAAAGGGATCGGAGATCTTGCGCCATTTCGAGAGACCAGCGTCGCGCGGGCGGAGCTCTACAGGCAGGTCGGGCCCGACCTCGTCCTCGTGCCCGCGGGCGAGTGGAACGCGCTCGATCCCCTGGGCACGCTGAGGCACTTCTCTTGGCGCGAGCGCGTCCTCGAGCCTCGCCTCGCCCCGAGCGGCCGGTTCGTCGAGCTGCCTCACGGCTCTGCGCGCCACGAGGCCGAGCTCCGCGCCGCCCTCGACGACGTGTGGGAGCACGCCCAAGCCGACGACGAGACGTCGCAGCTCATGCTGGTGCTCACCCTGCGCAAGAACGGCAAGCTCGAGGACGCCGTGCGCATCCGCACGACGACCCGCGCCGTGCGAGGTCCGCGATGACGCCGCGCTGGCTCTCACGCCTCCGGGGCGCGCTCGACGCCACGGTGGACGGCACGTTCCTCGCTCCGCTCCGCGTCGTCGTGGGGCTCGGCCTCGCCCTGGACGCTGCGGTGCGTGCGCGCGAGCTCGCCACGGTGGGCTACTTCGGAGACGCGTTCCACCTCCCGCTCCTCTCGGACCGCCTCGTGCCGTCGAAGGCGGTCTACACGGCGCTCGTGGCGGCGCGGCTCGTGCTCGCGCTGCTCGTCGTGGTGGGGGCACGCGCACGCATCGCCCTCGCCCTCTCGAGCGCCCTCGCGATCCACGTCTTGCTCGCCGACGCCGTAGGCCTCGACGACGCGCGGTACCTCTTGGCCGTGACGGCGGGGCTCCTCGCTCTCACGCCGTGCGAGCCGCGCACGTCGCTCGTGGCCGCGGACGACGCGCCCCCTCCCCCACCCGCGGTCGGCTTCGCGTACGGCGTCTTCTTGCTGCGGGTCCTCTCCGTGACTCTCCACGCGGCGTTTGCGCTCGCGTGGCTCCGTGACTCCGACGCACGCGCCGGAGCCGTGCTGCGCGAGCATCTCCTCCGAGCAGCCGCGGCGGGGGGCACGTTCGTTCTGTCCCCGGGCGCGCTCACGTCCCTCGCGGAGCGACCCGTCGTGGGCTTCGTGGCCAAGGGGATGATCGTGGCGGCCCTCGCGGTCGCAGGGCTCGCGCTGGGAGGGCGGACGCGCATCCCGGCCCTCTCGGCAGCGGTCGTGCTGCGGCTGTGCCTGCTCGCGATCGGGCACGCTCCGGCCTTCTCGGTGCTGGCCGCGGCGCTGCTCGTCGCGTTCGCGAAAGGCGACACCCAAGCGCGATCCGTGCGGTTCGATCCTGCGAGCGGCCTCGGCCGCGCGGTGGCCACGCTCGTCCGCGCGACCGACTGGCTCGGGCGCTACGCGGTGAGCCCGTGGGCTGTCGACGGGCTCGCGAGCCGGCACACGCTCGTCATCGTCCGCCGCGACGGCTCGCGCGCCACGGGCCTCGCCGCGGCCGCCATGCTCACGCGGACGATCCCCCTATTTTTCCCCTTCTGGCCCCTCGTCGCGTTCGTCGCGAGCTTCACGAAGGGCGGCGACGTGCCGAACGAGGTGTGAAGGCGCAGGCGGGGCTACGACCGCGAATTCGTACGTGCACGGGCACGAGGCGTCAGAGCGGGTGCGCGAAGCCGATCCCCCACACGCTTAGCTTCTTCGGGCGAGTCGCCTCGGTGCAGAGCGGCGCGGAGCGATCCCCGAAGTAGAGCCGCCCGCCGCGGAGGCGCATGAGGTCGTATTCGACGGGGCACGCGGCCCGCGCAGGGACGATCGCACCGCAGCCCGCGGTCGTGACGTCGCGCTCCTCTCCGAGGGTCCATTCCGCCGACGGGCACGCCTTGGCGAGCCGCTCGAGGCCGGCCGACGAGAGCGGGACGATGGCCTTCTCGTCGATGAATACCCGGATCTCGGCCGCGTGCTCGACCACCCGCGACAGGCGGTCCACGGTGGAGCTCCCTCCCATCCGAACGGTCATGAGCTCCGTGCCGGCCGCGCACGTGGGCGACGCGTAGCGCTTCCAATCGGCGAAGACGCCGTTCGCGGCGATCCGGTAGGTGCGAAGTTGGAAGGTGTCGGCGTCGACGGGCTCGCAAGTGACGCTCTTCCACGTGCCAAACGTGAGGGACGGCTCCTTCGTGAGATCGTCCTCGCTGCTCCCCGAAGTGGTGGGCTCCTCCTCGACGGCGGCGCTGCACGCACCGAGCAAGACGAGGAACGGGAGGACGAGGGCGGCGACTGTGCGACGGGTCATGAAGGGCTCCTCGAAGGGGCGCGGCGTGCGCTCCCTGGTTCTGGTTCGTCGCGACGGGACGGACCATCGGCCAATCGGCGGAGCCGCGCGCCTCGCCCGCCCGCGCCCCGGGCGCGCCCGCGCCTTAGTCCGTGATTTCTCGAGGTTTCTGAGCAACCAGGGTGGCACTCCGGTTGCTCGGGGGTGGGCATGCCGCACCGCCGCCTCTTCGCCCTCACCCTCGCCGCCGCAACGCTCACCGCCCTCGCCGCCTCGACGAGCGCGACCGCCCAGGTCGCCGCCCCGACGAAGCTCCCCGCCGAGCTCGAGCTCGTGAAGCCCCTCGGCTTCCGGACCGGACCGTCCCTGAGCGCGACGCCGGTCCTCGCGAACCTAAACTACCTCCAGCCACCCACGCGCGTCACCGTGGTCGCCGTCCAGGGGACGTTCGGCGCGACTGGCACCTTCTGTCAGGTGGAGTATCGCGGCAAGCGCGGCTTCGTCCGGTGCGACGACGCGAACGCGTTCCGCACAACGACCTCCACGGCGCCCGCCTCGCCCGCGGCCTCCGGTGGCGCGAAGGGCAAGCCCGCCGTCGTCACCCGCACCGCGACGGGGATGCGGTGCGCGCCGGACGTCGAGTACACGAACTACAAGCAGTACACGGGGAGCTGGGCCGACGACCGCGTTCACCCCGGGTACATGACGTTCGGCCGGACGGCCTGCCACCTCACGGCGTGGACCACGGCGCTCGGCTACTACGGGCAAGGCTTCACGCCCCCGACCCTCCGCGACAAGCTCGACGCCATGAACGGCTGGCGTGACGTCAAGACCCACCCCTCCGCGCGCGCGCTCGAGACGCTCACGGGCGGCGGCAAATACGTCCGCAAGAGCGGGACGGCCGCGGGGAACAAGCACAACCCGGAGATGGTCGCCTTCGTGCGCAAGCACTTCTGCGACGACCAGCGCGGAGAGCCCATGCTGGGCTCCGTCGACTACGAGAACGACGACGATCAGCGCGGCGATCACTGGGTCACCATCGTGGGTTTCCAGGACGGCGAGCCCCTCGTGCTCGACCCGGGCTCGGCCGACGCGCCTCACGCGCGGATCAGCGGGACGCAGCTCCCCGCGAACGGCCGGGTGAGGACGGGAGTCTTGCTGTCGGACATCAAGGGAACGAAGACGGGGCGCTACTTCCTCACGGGACTCGAGCTCGTCGAGTGAGCGCGGAGGGGCGCGCCACCTCAGGGGAACATGGGCTCGCCTTCGTCCACCTCGGGAGAGAACGACAAGGGATAGACGACATCGACGATGCCGCCTTCGGGCCGTGGAAATCGCAACCTGCCGAACACCTCGACCACGCAGGACACGACGGCCTTGTCGGGCAACGTCGTGGCGGCCCCGACCGCCGCTTGGCTCACGGAGCCGTCGAGCTCGATGACGAACTTGGTGGAGACGCGCCCCTGGAGCTTGGGGTCCCGAGCGAGGCCCGCCTCGTAGCAGCGGGTGAAGCTCCCGAAGGAAGCGCGCGCGACGCGCTGGATCACGACAGGCTCGATCCGTCCGTGCTTGCGTGGGGTCGCGCCGCCCTCGTTCGTGCGGGACGGGCCTACCGACGCGGGTGCCCTCGGTGCGCAGCCGACGAGCGACGCGACGACCAGAGCGACAAAGGCGAGACGAACGACCGTGGCCACACGCACCGCGCGGGCAGCGTCGACCACGCTCGTCATGGCCGCTTCGCGCGCCGAACCGCGCCCCACTCGAGCGCGCCGTTCGGCAGGATAACGTCGGGCACGCGGCCACCTTGGGCGCGCAGCTCCCCGAGGACACCGACACGAAGCGTACGCGTGAGGGAGCGCACGGGCACCTCGCCGAGCTTCGGAGGGTGGAGCCCGAGCTCACGCGCGCGCCCCGCGTCGGCGGCCTGGACGAGGCCGAGCATGGCGCCGAGGGCCCCTGCCGCGACGGGCCGGACCACGTCGAGCGCGACGCAGAACATGCGAGATGCACGTTTCTGCGCGAGCTCCTCGGCGGGGACGGGCTTCACCGTGAGCTCGTGATCCGGCCGCGAGAGGACGCCGGCCACGGCGCGCGCGAGCTCGACGAGGTACGGAGAGTCGTCGCGGACGAGGAGGGGCCCGCTCGGACCACCCCAGCCGTCGCTCGAATCGACGGTCCACGGCGCGCCGAGCGAGAACCCCGCGAGCCGCGCGGGCGGGATCGAGTCACAGACCCGCTGCGCGATGCCCGGGGCGTCCCAGCTCCCCGCGTCTCTCCCCACGAAGAAGCCCACGTAGCCGAGCGCCCCCGCATCGAACGGCTTGGCGCCCGGGCGCGGCTCGTAGAGACCCATCCCGAGCCACCCGAGATCGTCGGCGGCCGTCTCGAAGGCGCGCAGCGAGGCCTTGAGGTCGTCCGCGCGCGACACGACGATCTCGTCGAGGTACGCCGGGCCACGCGCCGCGAGTGGGTTCCGCGCGAGCACGAGCTGCCCTCCGCGGAACGTCGCACGGAAAGGGCCCGTGCCGTCGGGGGCGTCGGCACTGAAACCGAACGGCACGATGGCGGCGAGCGGAGACGCGAGGGCCTTGGCTATCTTCGCGGGATCTTTGGAAGAAAAGCGGAGCCGATTTCCCTCGACGCGCGGCGGGGCCACGTCGGCCCAAAACCCTCCGAGGCCCGCGGCTCGTGCACGAGAGAGGGACGCTGCCGCCTCTTTCGCACCGACGGGACGAGACCGCGCAGACTTGAGCCCCTCGCGGAGCGTGACCACGACGTCGGCTCCGGAGACCTCGGGCTCGTGCTCGGCGAGGCTCGGGACGATGGCGCCGGCCTCGTCCCTCGCGAAGAGCGTATCGAAGCACGCGGGGGCGAAGAGCGCCGCGGTAAAGCTCGTCACGTCGTGAGGGTCGAGCCGCGTGAGCGACCAAGGCACACGGAAGGCGAGCCGCCCGCCGTACACCCCACGGCCACGCGCCTCCACGGCCCCCGGAAGCGCAGAGGCGGCGAGGACGGCACCGAGACCCGCGAGCAGCGCGCGACGCGAAGGGCGCTTTTCGACCATCACTCGACGACGCTAGCAGACTTTCACGAGCGCTCCGCACCGCGCGGGGCGCCGGCGTGCTAAGGGCCGAAGACCGTGGCAACCTACGCCGTACCCCCGGAGCATCGCGCCGCGCTGGCCGCCCCCATGCAGGGTCTCCTCGCGCGTATTCCGGGGCTCGTACGCACGCGGGGGCTCGACTATGCCCGGGGCGGGCGGGTCTCGCGGTGCACCGTGAGCTCGGAGTCCATTCGCGCCGAGGTTCGTGGGAGCAGCACGTACGACGTCGTGCTCATGCGCTCTCGCGGGGCGCTGCTCTCGTCGTGCACGTGCCCCGCGCACGATCAGGGCCCGTGCAAACACGTCGCGGCGGTCCTCTTCGCGCTCGGCGCGGGCACCGAGCCCACGGCCGGAAAACGGCCGGCGAGCAAGACCCCGAAGCTCGCCGAGCGTTTCCCCGTGGCGCCGCTCCGCGCCGTCGCGACGCGCATCTCGCTCTACGTACGAAAGCCAGTCCCCCAGCCGCGCGACGCGTGGCGCTTCCTTCGCGATCACTTCGCCGAGGGTGGCGCGCGCAGCATCGCGATCGTGCTCGACGCGGCGATGCTCGCGTTCGACGACGACATCCTCGGCGACATCGACGCGCTCCGTGCGTGGGAGCCCCCAGCCTTCCCGAGCCGCGAAGACCCGCTCTTCCCGCTCTACGATCACCTCGCGCGGTCGTACGTAGGCCTCGCGCGGCGCGCCACGTTGCTCGAGTCCTTGCCGGGCCCGCTCGACGCGCGCCACCCCGGGTTCATCGTCCAGTTCGAGGTCCCGACGCGCACGCTCTCGATCCGCGAGAAGGCGAGCCCGTACATTCTCTCGCCGCGCAGGCTCGCGTTCCAGATCCCGCTCGACGACGCGACACCGCCCGAGGTCGGGACCCGCTCCACGTTCCACGGGGACGCCGATTTGTGGGAGGTGTTCGCCCTGCGCGCGCTCCTCCTCGCGATGCTCGCGGGCGATGGCGCGCTCCTTCCCCTCGCGAGGGATCTTGCGCGCCCCGCGTGGGAGCGCATCCTCGAGAACATCGATCCGGGCGTCGCCCCCGAGGACACCGGCGAAGGCGCGCTCCACCTCGCGATGTCGCAGGTCGGCCCTGCGCACCTCTCCGTGCGGCCGTACCTGAGGACGCTCACCACGAAGACGAAGAAGCTCACGTGGCGCAGAGTTGCGCTCGACGAGCTCCCCCACGTCGTCCCTACTGCGGACGAGACGACGCGAAGGCTCGCGCGCCTCCTCGCGGGCCTCGCGGTCGACGGAAAACACGCGGTCGTCGACGCGCGCACCCCGGCCGGTCACGAGGTGCTCCGTGCGCTCTCCATCTTCCCGCGCCTCGTCGACGGAGAGCCCAAAGGCCAAGAGACGCTCGCGCCCATGACCATCGTGGCCGACGATCTGGTCGTCGTGCTCGCGCCCGACGAAAACGGCGAAATCCGCCCCGTGTTCCGCGTCGGCGACGTGACCCTCGAGCGGGACGATCTGGCCTCGCGGGATCCGCAGACCGCGCCGTTCGTGGCCAAGCTCGAGCCGGGCCTCGTCGTGTCGGGCGCGGTGGCCCCCGAGGCGCGGCCGTGGGTGCGCGCGGCCGTCGAGCTCGGTGACGCCCTCGCGTTCCCCGCCGAGGCGCTCCCCAAGGTCACCGCCAAGATCGCCCCGCACCTCGCGAAGGGCTCGTTCGCCGTCCCCCGGGAGGCCCTCGGCGTCGAGCTCGAGGCCGCGATGATCCCCGGCCTCCGCGTCGAGTGGCGCCCCGAGGGCACGGCAGCCCTCGAGCTCTGCGTGAGCGTGCACCCCTCGGCTCCGCTCGTCGCGCCGGCGCGTGGCCCCGAGCTCTTCACCTTCTCGCACGAGGGGCGCAGGGTCTTCACCGAGCGCGAATTCGACAAAGAGATCGCGATGTTGGAGGCTGCCCGCGACACCTTCCCCGAGGTGGTCGAGTGGGACCTCACGGCCGGCACACGCGGCCGCACCGAGGATCTCGAGGGCACGTTTGCGCTCTGCACCTTCCTCGAGGCCCAAGGGCCCGCGCTGCGCATCGAGACACGCGTCGGCACGCGGCCGTCGTCGGTGCCCTTCGTCGAGACCGATCGAACGCTCCGCGTCGAGCGCGCGGGCAAGTGGCTCGCCGTCTCGGGAGACGTGCGCCTCGGCGACAAACGTCTCTCGCTCGGCGAGGTGCTCGAGGCCGTGCGCCTCGCGAAGCAGTACGTCCCCATGGGAGACGGCAGCTACCTCGAGATCCCGCGCGCCATCCGCGACAAGCTGCTCGCCGTGGCCACCGCGACCGAGCTCGCCCAAGAGGCCCCGGGCGACACGAGCCAGGTGCACGAGGCCTTCTCGACGACCCTCGCCGACGCCGAAGATCTCTTCACGCGATCGCTCGGGTTCGACGTCGTCGCGCACGCGCGCGCCCTCGCGGAGGCCCGAAAAAAGAAGCGCAAGGTGCGCCCCAAGATCGAGTCCGGAGAGCTCCGCCCGTATCAAATCGACGGCGCGCGCTGGATGCTCGACCTCGCCGAGTGGGCCCCGGGCTGCATCCTGGCCGACGACATGGGCCTCGGGAAGACCGTGCAGACGGCCGCCGTGATGCTCGCGCGGAAGAAGCTCGGACCGCAGCTCGTGGTCGCCCCCGCGTCGGTCACGTCGAACTGGGTCGCCGAGCTCGGACGCTTCGTGCCGAGCCTGCGTGTCGTGTTCCTCGCCGCCGATCGCGAGGCCGATCTCTCGCGTCTCGGAGAGGGAGACGTGCTCGTCGTGTCGTACGGGCTCCTGGCGCGCGTCGCCAAGGACCTCGAGCCCATCGACTTCGCCACGGTGGTGCTCGACGAGGCGCAGTTCCTGAAGAACGCCCTCGCGCAGCGCTCGTTCGCCGCGCGCGGCACGAAGCGCAGGTTCACCATCGCGCTCACGGGCACTCCGCTCGAGAACCACTTGGGCGAGCTCCACGCCCTCGTCGACCAAGTGTTCCCTGGCCTCTTGGGCCCCGAGGCGTCGTTCCGCGAGCGCTTCCGCAGGCCCATCGAGGCAGGAGTGGGCGAAGAGCGCCTCACCGTGCTCTCCGCGCTGCTCGCGCCGTTTCTCCTGCGGCGCACGCGCAAAGCCGTGCTCGAGGAGCTCCCCGAGCGCTCCGAGACCACGCGCTTCGTCGAGCTGTCCGACGACGAAGCCAAGAGGTACGCCGCACTACGCCGCGCCACGGAGCTCTCCCTCGGGAACCGCTCGAAGGACGAGACCGCCGCGCAGACCCGCGTCGCCATGCTCGCGGCCCTCACGCGCCTCCGTCAGATCGCGTGCGACGCGTCCCTCGTGGACCCCTCGTTCGCCGGCCCGTCGACCAAGCTCCGTGAGCTCGTGTCGCTCGCGTCGGCCATCGCCGAGGGTGGCCACAAGACGCTCGTGTTCAGCCAGTTTCGTACGCTCCTCGAGCACGCGTGCGAGCTGCTCGCCAAAGCCGGCCTCCGCGTCGATCTGCTCTCGGGCGAGACGCCCACCCTCCGCCGCGCCGAGCTCGTCGCGTCGTTCCAACGAGGCGAGCTCGACGTGCTGTGCGTTTCGCTCATGGCGGGCGGCACGGGCTTGAACCTCACGGCCGCGAGCTACGTCATCCACCTCGATCCGTGGTGGAACCCCGCCGCCGAGGAGCAAGCGACCTCCCGCGCGCACCGCATGGGGCAGACGTTGCCCGTCACCGTGGTGCGCCTCGTCAGCCGCGGCACGCTCGAGGAGGCCATCTTGGATCTCCACGGAAAGAAACGCGATTTGGCCGCCGCAGTGCTCGAGGGCAAATCGTCCCCGCGCGTCCTCGAGCCCGAAGAGCTGCTCGCCCTGGTGCGCTTCGGGGGGTAGCAGCCCGTCGGGCCGCTCGCGCTTCAGCGCCCGAGCGGATCCATGCGCCCGAATTCGACCTTGAACGGGCCGGCGCACGCGACGTTCACCACCGCGTCGGCCCCGGACTGGGTCCAGCTCACGACTTGGCAGTTCGGCCCCGCCTGCATCGCGCTGACCTCCGCCGTGCCTCCCGGGCCGCCGAGGCCGGCGAACGTCAGCCGATGTTGTCCGTTCACGTTGGCGTACGTCACGCCGCGGTTCGACGAGCTCCACGACTCGGTCAAGCGCCCTCCCTCGAAGCTCGCGTAGCCACCCACCGCAGTCGGGAAGGTGGTCGTGTTGCGCGAGCGTGCGAGGCTGAACATCCCATCCGTCGGCGCGCCCGAGGCGTTGACACACTTCACGTAGACGACATCGGTCGCGATGGAAGGCGGCGGTGCAGCGGCACAGCGCACGGGGGACGCGCCGTACGTCGTGATGGCGATGTGCCCGAACCCCGTCCCCATCGTGCTGCTCCGGAAAGGGAGATTCGCGAGGTAGTACCCACGGTCGAGGCGCTGAACCCAAGCCCCCGCGCCCGCCCGGAGGTACGTCCCGTTGAAAGGGGTCCTGTCGCCCGAGACCACGTTCGACGACCACGCGTAGGCCACCTGCCCGGTTCGATCCGGCTCACCGATGTTGACGTACTGGATGGCGAACGGCGAGTCGGCCGGTGCACCGGCGGCCGCGAAACAGGCGACGTACGCGCGAACGCCGGATGGTTCCTTGGCCCAGCTCACGACATTGCAGCTCTGGTTGTTCGCGCCGTAGGGCGTCACCTGGATATTTCCACCGGAGAGGGTCATCCCGGAGAAGAAGACGTCGTATCGACCGACAGCCGTACGTGCCGCGCGGATGGACGTGGTCGAGGTCGGCTGCCGTGAGCTGAACTGGTAGAGCGGGGAGGCCCCGGTGCCGTCGAACCATGCATAGCCGTGCTCGGAGATGGCGCTCTGCGCGGAGGCTACTCCGCCGTCGGCCAGCATCGCGACGACCGCCACGGCACCGAGCCCCATCATCCTCTTCATGACCTGACGCATGTACGCTCTCCTTGGAAGGTGGCTCCGCCACGACGCGGGCTCGCACGGAGAGAGGCGCGCGACGACGCCGGTGTGAACCTCCTGACGAAAAAAGAATCCAAACGGGGCCCGACCGGCCGGATCCCGGTGGCCGCGCGCGCGAGCTCCGAGCTCCTGGCTGGGGCCTTCTGGATGTCCGCGCAGCGCACCGGGACCTCCGCGCCCTTCTGGCTTGCGGCCACTCCGGCCGAGCGCCTCCGGGCGGTCACGGAGCTCGTCGACGAGATGCGTGCGATGATGGGCGACGACGGACCTGCCCCCCGACTTCAAAGATCTGTTGGAGGAGCTCGCCCTCGCCGGGGTTGAGCTCCTCGTCGTCGATGGATACGCGGTGGCTTTCCGACCGCGGGATCTCGTCGACGCGGATGTGCGGGGTCGGCGCAAGACGTCCTCGCGCCTAGCGGGCCCCGCGAGCCCTCACCGCACGAGCCACACCTCTTGGCCCACGGCGGCGACGAGCACGGGGCGGCCTTGGGCTTCGGGGGGGCACGTGCCGAGCGCGCGCACGCCCTCTTTGGCGTCGAGACGGAGGCGCGGCGTGGGCTTCGCGCCGAGGCTCGTCACGACGAGGCGATCGTCTCCCTCGTTCGCCGTGGTGACGAGCTCGGGGGTGCCGTCGAGATCGAGATCCGCGAGCAACACCTGCGCGCCTGCACCTTCCGTCACGAGCGCCTCGGCGCCGTCCACCGTGACACGGAGCTTCGCCGAGGGCTCACGCACGGCGCGGGCGGCGTGACCACGACCGGTCGCGTCCACGTACGCGAGCTCCGAGATCGCGTCGAACACCTTGGGGAGCGGCGTGGCCAAGGGCTCTTTGGGCCCATGGGCCGCGCTGCACGGCCGTAGCCCATCGAAGGCGCCGGCCTCTGCCGACACGGTCGCGCACGAGAGCCCACCCGGCACGGGCAGCCCGGCGAGCACGTGGCGCACGGTCAGATCGGGGCCGAGCGAGGCGCCGCCGCGATCGGACGTTCCCACGAGGAGCCCGCCGTGCGAGAGCCCACCCGAGACCCACGCGCCCGCGAGCGGCTCGCGCAACGGGACGGCCACGCGCGGCAAGAGCTCCCGGAGCGCGACGCTTCGCTCGACACGAAACGAGACGAGCCCCTTCGCGTCCGGCGGCGCGAGCCTGCCCACCGCGACACGCGCGCTCGAGACGAGCGCGACCTCGAGCGACCCATCGCCGTCCACGTCGCCGCACGCGACCGCGAGCACCTCGCCCTCGGCGTGTTTCGCCTTGGTGACCTTCGCTTGTTCGAGCGGGACGGTCGGAAGGAACGCGCGCACCTCGGCGTCGACCGGGGCCTTGGCGAAGGCGTGGGCCTTGGGCGCCGGCGCCGGATTTTTCAATCGTTCCCAGCTGTTGTCGACCACCGGATACACGTCGACGACGACGCGCACCTCGCCGCGTTCGAGCTCGGGCTGCACGAACACGAGCGACGCCGCGCGCCCCGCGAGGCCACGCGCCACGCCGAGCGCCGCGGGTTTGTCGTGCGCACGAACACCGAGCCGACCTGCGAGCACCTGCGCCACGCGCGCCGCGAGCTCGTCCCCCCGGGAGAGCGGCTCGCCGCTCTTCATGGGCGCCGCGACGACGAGCGCACCACGAGGCACCGACGGGAGCCCTTGAGCTGCCCCTTCGGCGAGCAGCGAGAGCGCCGAGAGCTGCGCGCGCGCAGGCGGCTCGTCGGCGCGCGCCGTTCCCAGGGGCGACACGGCCGCGAGCCCGAACCACACGGAGAAGAGAGCGCGTCGGGCCGAGGACATGACGCTACGCACCATAGCGCAAGGCCGACGACGAGGAGCGACTTCGTCCCGACGTACCGCTACTTCGTGGCGGCCAGCGGGTCGTCCGAGGGGAGGCCCTTCCCCTCGCGCTCACAGTTCCCGTTCGCGTCGAAGCGCTCGATCCACGTGCGTTTGCCGTCACAGATGTGCTGACGCGCGTAGACCGCGCCCGAGGGTCACTCCGGCTTCGGGAGCGCGGGGAGGGCCGCGTCGGGCTCGGACGTGGGCGTAGGCGCACCGGCGTCGGCCTCGAGCGGCCTCCCACCTTCGGCGCCGCCGTCGCCCGCGTAGGGCTCGGAGACCTCGGTGGGCTCGGTGCCCTGGAGGAACACCTCGGTCATCACGTCCTCGTCGCCCGGGTAGGCGAGCTTGCCCGAGTGCGTGTCGATCTTGGCCTCGACGATGCCCGCGGGCCGCGGAAAATCGCTCTTCGCCTTGCCCTCGTGCGCGGCCTTCATGAAGGAGATCCACGCGGGGAGCGCCGTGACGCCGCCGGCCTCTTGCGGCCCGAGCGACTTGGAGTCGTCGAAGCCGACCCACACGACCGCCGCGACGTCCGTCGAGAACCCGGCGAACCACGTGTCTTTGGCGTCGTTGCTGGTGCCCGTCTTGCCGGCCACCGGGCGCCCGAGCACCTTCGCGCGCTGCGCCGTGCCGTGATCGACGACGCTCGTCATGAGGCTCGTCGTGAGGTACGCGACCTCCGCGTCGAGCACGCGCCGCGAGGGCGGAGGGGGCTTGAGATCGATCTCTTTGCCGTCGGGCCCCACGATCTTGGTCACCACGCGCGGCTCGTCGTACACGCCGCCCGCGGCGAACGTGGCGTACGCCCCGACGAGCTCCATCGGCTCCACCTCGTAGCTGCCGAGCGCGAGCGACAGATCGGGCTTCAACGTGGACCTTATGCCCATCGCGCGCGCCCAATCGACCACGTTCGCGGGGCCCACGTCCTCGAGCACTCGCACGGCGACCACGTTCACCGAGTTGGCGAGCGCCTCGCGCAGGCGGAGCGGGTCTTTGCCGGTGTAGCCCTCGTAGTTCGTGGGCTTGTACGGTCCGAAAGGCGCCGGGTTCACGTCGACGAGCGTGGCCGGAGTAAACCTGCGCGACGAGAGCGCGTACGAGTACACGATGGGCTTGAAGGTGGAGCCTGGCTGCCTGCGGGCCTGCGTCGCACGATCGAGCGTCCCTGCCTGGCCTTCGTAGCTCCCGACGAGCGCGAGCACGTCGCGGGTGCGCACGTCCACGGCGACGAACGCCGACTCGGGCCCGAGCTCCACGCGGAGCGGCACCTTGCCCTTGTGCACCTTCTCGTCCTCGGGAGAGGGCACGGGCGCGAGCAGGCTCACGCGCACCCTCGCGCCGACCGGGGCGAAGTCGCTCGCGGGCTTTCGCTCGGGGTTGTAGCGCTCGAGCTCCGCGATCTTGAAATAGCCCGAGGCCGTGCCCACGCGCACGTCGACCGTGCCGGCCGTGTCGTCGGCCCCCGTGACGACGCCGACGTACACCTTGTGCGACTCGAAGCTCGGCGTGCCCTCGAAGGCCTGCGGCTCTTTGCCCTTGGGCGCGGGCTTCTTGCCCTTCTTCGGCGGCTCCTCGGCCTTGGGGGCGCGCAGGCCCCCGGTGAGCCCGTGGCGTTTGTCGTACGCGAGCAGGTTCTCGCGCACGGCCTTGCGCGCCGCGGCCTGCATTTTCGGGTCGATCGTGGTCGTGATGGTGAACCCGCCGCGCCCGGCGCGATCGGGCTCGAGCTCGAGGAGCATGCGGCGCGCGATGGCGACGGCCTCGGGGGCGAGCTCGCTCTGCGGCTCCACGAGGGGCACGAGGCGCACCGGCTCGGCGAGGGCCGCTTCGTACTGCGCGTCGTCCAAGAAGTGTTTCTCGCGCATCTGGTCGAGCACGAACTTCTTCCGCTGGAGCGCGCGCTTCAGATCGCGCCTCGGAGAGAACGACTCGGGCCCGGCGATCGTGCCCGCGAGGAGCGCGCTCTCGCCGATGGTGAGCTCACGCGCCGCCTTGCCGAACGCGCCGCGCGCGGCCTCCTCGATGCCGAAGCGGCCGTGCCCGAAGTAGATGTGGTTCAGGTAGATCTCGAAGATCTCGTCCTTCGTGAGCTGCTCCTCGAGCCGACCGGCCAAGATGGCCTCGCGCACCTTGCGGCGGTACGAGTGCTCCGCGTCGAGCAGCACGTTCTTGCAGACCTGCTGCGTGATCGTCGAGCCGCCCTGCCGCACACGCCCCGAGCGCAAGTTGACGACGACGGCGCGCGCGATGCCGAACCAGTTGACGCCCTTGTGTTGGTAAAACCCGGCGTCCTCGGCGGCGAGCACCGCGAGGCGCGTGTGCACGGGCACGTCTTTGAAGGGGATGACCGTGCGCCGCTCGGTGAAGAGCTCGGCGAGCAGGGTGCCATCTTTCGCGAGCACGCGCGTCGTCTGCGGGGGCCGGTAGTTCGACTTCACGTCGATGACGCTCGGCAGGTCCTTCTCGTAGTGCTGGATGACGAGCACGATCGCGACGACCCCCGCGACGGCGAGCAGCACGGCAGCGAGCGCCACGGCCTTCGTGACACGCCAGACGACCTGCCCGAACGTGCGCTTCTTCGGCGCCTTGTCGGCCTTCGCCTTCTCACCCTTCGGAGCCCCACGCTCGGCGAGCCCCTCTGCCCGTGCCTCGTTCACGTCGTCTGGAACGCCCGAGCCACGCGACCGCGTCCCGCTCCGCGTATTCGGCGGGGGACGGTTCGATTTCGGCGGCGGAAACGAGGATCCCATGGGCCCTCCCGGTCTTACTACGCGCCGCGCAAAGGGCCGAATTGGTGGGGGTCGGCACTGCGCAAACGCGCAGACCGTGAGGCATGGCGCTCGCTCGAATCTGCGCGGGCGCCCGCTTTGGCACTCGTGTCGCTCTTCGAGACGTCGAGGCCGCACGCGGCGGCCCGCGGAGGAGCGCGTAACCCCATGATCTCGTTTCATCTTCCACGAGCGCTCGGCCCCGCACGCGGACGGAGGTTCACACACACGGCAGGCCGCACGCTCACGCTCCTCGTGTGGCTCGGCCTGTGCGCCTGCACCTCGTCGAGCACGCCGCGCATCACCCGAGGGTGCGGCGCGTCCGGAGAGCGTCAGCCCGACACCTCGAACCCGGTCCGGCAAAAACGCGGCGCACTCGCCTCCCCCGACGAGCCCCTCACGTGGGAGGAGCTCACGGGCGAGAGCCCACGCACCTTCGACGCGAGCGCCCCCGAGGAGCCCCCCGCGGAGGAGTGACTACCCGTTCGCCTTCTTCCACGAGGGGCGCGCCATGAGCCGCTCCATCCACGCGACCACGCCCGAGAACCCCGTGAGGTCGATGCGCAGCATCCCGCGTTCGCGAGCGCAGGCAGGATCGAGAGGTCGGCGATCGTCACGCGATCCCCCACGAGGCACTCGTGCTTCTGCAGGCGCATGTCGAGCGCGACGAGGCAGCGGTCCACCTCGGTGCGTGCATCTTCCACGATCTTCGGGTTCCGCTGGTCCTCGGGCAGCCGGATCGTGTGCGCGAAGATGCGCGCCACATTGGGCGAGAGGTGCGCCGCCCCCATGAACATCCAACGCGCGATCTCGGCCTTCTCGCGCGGATTCTCCCCGCCGAGCCGCTTGCCGGGCGCGAGCGCCGCCGCGTACTCCAAGATGGCGTTCGACTCCCACAGGTGGAAGTCGCCATCGACCAGGGTCGGCACGCGGGCCGTCGGGTTCAGGCCGCGGTAGGCCTCGCCCTTGTGCTCGCCGCTCATGAGGTCGACGGGCACGTGCTCGTAGACGAGCCCCGCCTCTTCGAGGCCGAGCATCGCGCGCTTCGTGTTGGGAGACATGGCGAATCCGTGGAGCTTCATGCACGCCACGGTAGCGCACCCGAACCGCGCGCTACACGCCCTTTTGCCGCAAGAAGCGCACGAAGAAGCGCGCTCCCGGCGCAGGCTCCACGTGGTGCGGCGCCGTCGGCGCGATGACGCCCCACAGCTCGGGCCGCAGGACCACCACGGCCCCACCACGATCCTCGAGCACGTAACGCACGTGCCCCTCGAGCACCACGAGCTCGCCCCACGTGCCCTCCTTGAGCGTGTGCGTCTTCGTGAGGCCCTCCGGCACCGTCGTGTCCGTAAACTCGGAGGTGCGTTTGTACTCCTCGAGCCCCGCGGGCAGCTTCGGCATGAGGCACGGCGGGCACGGCAGCTCGGCCCCGATCTTGGACGCGCGCCCCTCCTCCGTGAGCACCCACGGGCGGCTCTCGAGCGGCGGCCTGTGCCTCACGTGGTGCGTGTGCCCGCAGGCCAAATCGGCCACGAAATAGCCTTCCGAGTCGGTGTGGAAGCCCGCGATGGGCGAGAGCGGAGGCGAGTCGGCCATGGCACGATGGTGCACCCTCGCGGCCTCATGGGGAAGACCGTAGCGATCACCATGCATCACCGCGGCCGACGTCAGATCAGAGACCGACGATCTCCCAGGGGCGACCGGCGGGGCTCGAGTCTCCCCAGCAGGTCACACGGTTCGATCCCGAGAGGGCGCACGTCCGGGAATACGTCGCGGAGAGCCGCGTCACTCCCGACAACCCCGTGACGTCCGTCGGAGTCGACGTCTTGGTGACGTTGGTCGAAACCTGGCCATACGAATTGTCACCCCAACACTTCACGTCGCCCGCGGCCATCAGCGCACAGGTATGATCGAGGCCCGCCACGATCTGCGCGACTCCGGTCAGCACCGTTCGCGTCGGGTTCGGAGGCGAATCGAGGCTTCCCGACTGCCCGAACGCATTCGCCCCCGCACACGCGACGGCCCCCGCCCCGGTGAGCGCACAGACGTGGCCACGCCCACGCGCCACCCGTATCGCGCCACGAATTCCCTCGTCTCTCGGCGTCGGTCCGTACCCTTGGCCCCAGCACAGCACACGGCCGTCGATCGCGGCCGCACAGCTCGCCGATTGGGCAACGGAGACGGAGTCTGCGCCTGGTGCGATTCCCGGCACGTCGACGGCGGGCCGAGGCTCGGTAGTTCCGTCGCCGAGCTGCCCGAACGAGTTGATCCCCCAACACCGAACGGTGTTCGTCGACATGACGGCGCACGCATGACCGAAGGAGAACGAAACGTCCTTCGCCGCGAGGGAGGCCAGCTCCGGCGAAGGGAGGGGCCCCCAGCAAACGGCGCCCGTCGCCCCGAGCGCACACGTCCCCGTCGCCCCTGCCCGCAGGGCACTTGCCAGAAACCCGGGTGGAATCGTGCTCACGCGAACGGGAGTGGGCGTCTGTCCAGAGGCCGAAGAGCCTATCATCGTGTTGTCGCCCCAACAGGCAACGTCCCCGTTCCGGTAGAGGGCGCAGCCGTGCGAGGGGCCGATCGCGATATCGACGACCGCGTTCGACGAGGGTGGTGCAGTCGGGCCGGAGTCCGCCGTTCCCCCTCCGGCGCTCCCGACTCCCCCGTCCGAGGGAGGCCGATCCGGGCCCCCGTCGACCGGCGCCCCCGGCGTCGCGTCTGCGCTCTCTGGCGGTGAGGTGGCCGGCCCCTCCTCCGGGACTACGCGCGAGCTCGGCGACCCGCATGCGGCGAGCAGCATCGCCATGGCGGTGAGCGAGAGCCCGTGGAGCACCGAGAACGTCTTCATGGCCGACGCGTACGGCACGTGTCGTGAAGACCTTCCCCACCCTGCCGCAACGGCACACGGGGACGGTTTCGCCATCATGGCGCGCTGGTCCGGAGGAGCCCCATCGAGAGGCTCGTTCGGGGCGCAAAGGTGGTAGACGGTGCCGCCATGGCGAGCAAAGGGAAACCCTACCGCACGGTCGTCGTGGGCGAGTTCGAGGTCTTCATCGGGCGCGGCAGCGACGAGAACGACGCGCTCACCTTCCACGTCGCCGAGCCCCACGACACCTGGCTCCACGTCGGCGGCGGCACCCCCGGCAGCCACGTCGTCATCCGCAACCCCGACAAAAAGCCCATCCCGCGCGACGTGCTCGAGACCGTCGCCGCCTATACGGCCCACTACTCCAAGGCCCGCGGCGCCGCGAAGGTCGAGGTCGACTATTGCCTCGCCTCCCACGTGAAGAAGCCTCGCGGCGCCCCCGCAGGCCTCGTCGAGCTCACCTCGTGGAAGTCCCTCCGCGTCGCCCCGAAGGCGCCCGCGGGCAGCGACTGAGCGAGAGAAGAACGAGAACGAGACAGGGGTGCCCCCACCCGCCCGACGAGCAAAAGCCTCGTTGCGCTTCGTGTTCTTCGCGGGTTCCCTCGGTCGTCGCGTTTCTCGATGTGAGCTTTTCCTCGCCGGTCGACCTCCCCCAAACCTCGTTCTCGGCTTCGCTCTCCCCCGCGCCGTCACGCACACTCGCTTGCGCGAAGCCTGCGAGCGAGGAGGGGGAGGTCGAGAGACCGTGGGGCGGCCGCACCTCCCCGGCTCACCACGAGAACCTCGCGAAGCCGGTCAGGGCGAAGGGCGTCGCTTCCCGCGGCGCCGCGCGAGGAGCACCGTGACGACGACGGCACCCGTGAGCCATTCGGTGTGCGAGCGCGTCGCCTGGGACGTGTCGCATCCGCAGCCGCGCGGACCGGGCGGCGTTGGAGTGGGGGCGGAGAGCGCGGGCGGTCGTGTCGAGGAGGGGGTGTCCGCAGAGGGCGAGGCTGCCGTGCCGCCGAGCGGCGAGGGGTCGCGTGCCACCCCCGTCACGAGGCCGAAGGGCGCCTCGACGAGCCGCACGCCCGAAGCGCCAGGGCTCGGGCGCGATTCGTCGAACGCGACGCGCCATTCTCCTTCGGAGCGGGCGGGCCGGTAACATGCGCCGTACTTCCCTGGGCATCTGGGATCGCCGGGCTCGCCTTCATGGGGCTCGACCGACACGAAGGCCGTCGCGATTTCGCGCGGGCGCGGGAGCTCCTCGGCGCGGGTGCGGGAGAGCCCGATATCGGGCACTCCCCGGAAGCGGTATCGATGGATACGGAAGCTCGATGGCCTATTCGGGATAGGCAACGATAGGAGCCCGAGCCCCTCGACGACCGAGGCGTTCGGCTCGGTGCGGTCCTTCGTGTCGAGCGTGGCCGCGCGCTCGAGGTGCACCGGTTTGCCTTCGGCGGCGAGCTGGTCGGCGAGCAGGCCCGCCATGTGTGTGGCGTCCTTGGTGATTGCCAAATAGAGCCTCGGCGGCTCCGCGCGGAGGAGCCCACGGGGAAAAAGCGTGGTGGTTTGGGGCGCGAGCGAGGGCGTCGCCACGATCATCACGGTCTCTTGGGCGCCCTCCTCGGCGTGGGGAGCGCCGGGCCACGTGAAGGGCCCGCGTACACGAAAGACGAGCGCCTCGGGACCTCGCACCACGGCATACCGCGAGGCGGAGGTCTTGGGCGGGGCGAGGCCCGGCACGTCCTCGGTGGCGCGCGGCTGGGCGAGCTCGCGCACGGTCGCGACCACGGCGTCACGCCCAACGACGCGAAGCTCCGACGTTGGCGCCCTGAGCCAAGGCTGCTCGCAGCGCGACGGCGCTTCGCGGCGCAGCGTCCCGACCCAGGTCGGGCTACGGCTCGGCAAGGGCGCCGCGGTCAGTGGCGGCCGGGAATAAGGGTCCGGGGCTTCGCTCGGACCACGCGGGGTGTCGCACGACCACGTCGTGTCGCAGAGCGGAGGTTGCTCGACTCGGAACCCGCGGGGAGCGGTGCCCCGATAAGCCACTTCGGCCGAGGCCCCGAGGTGGATATCCGTCGCCCCGTCGGGCAACGCCACGACGCGCACCGTGGTCGGGCCGAAGGGCGCGCCCGGCGCCTCGGAGCCGACCCACGTGTCGTCGCCGGCGGTGACCATGGTGATCTTGGCGAGGCTCGCGCGCGACAGCCCGACGTCGACCTTCTGCCCCGACACGGGGGGCGGCAGGGGGCGCGGCGGGAGGCGGCGCCACAGGGAGCCACACGGGGTCGAGCTTGGCCCGGACCGCCCCCGTGCCGAGCACGACGGCCGCGCCCGGAGGCGTGGCGCGCGTGCGGAGAAGGCACGTCGAGGGGCTCGGTGGGACGAGGCGTCCGTCGGCCCCTGTCGCCGTGAGCATCCCGCCGGGCGAGAGGGGCACGGCCACACGCTCCGCGAAGGTGAGCGCGTCGAGGGAACGAACCCGCGCGCGAACGGCGGTGCGGGCGTCGGCGGAGCTGCCACCCGGGTGCCCGATGACACCACACACGTCGAACGACAGGTGCTCGCCATTCATTCCGACGACGTTCGTGACGACCGCGTTCGCCCCCGCCGCATACCGAGCTTCGGCAAACGTGGCCTCGGCCTCGGCGGACGAGAGCCTGGGCGGGGGAGCGAAGATTCCCCCCATGGGGAGCTGCGCGACCTCTTTCGGGAGCATTCCCGTCGGTCCCATGAGGGTGATGACCAAGGTCTCGTGCGAGCCCCCGCGGCTCTCGGGGACGAGGGGCATCGTGAACGCGCCGACGGTGCGATAACGAAGGAGCGCGTTGCCGAGGTTCGGAAAGACCCAATAGGAGCTTCCCTTTTTCGCGGAGAACGCGGCGGGGAGCGTTCCCCCGAGGGCCTTCACCGTGTCGGCGAGGGTCGCGTCCGTGGCGCCGACGACGCGGATCGACGAGGGTTCGGGCTCCGCGCACGGCACCCGGGGAGAGCTCCCGCCCTCGATGCCCTCGGGCCAGTGTGTCATGGAGCGAAGCAGCTCCTCTTGGCTCGAGGTGAGCGGGCGCTCGATCGGGAGGGGCGGCGCCGCCATGAGCTCAGGGTCGAGGAACGTCGTGCAGCGTGGCTTCGAGCTCGCGACACGCGCCGTGACGAGGGCGGGCGCCGTCTCGCGATCGAGCCGTGTCATCCCCGCGCTCGGGACGACCGAGACCCCGCAGGGGGTGGTGCCTTCGGGCTTCGGGAGCACGTAGACCTTCCCGGCGCGTTTGGGCCACACGATGACGATGGCCTCGTCCCCCTGGGTGTGCACGACGACCTGCTCGATGGCCGACGTCGGCAGGCTCGGGTCGGCGGAGAGCCCCGCGGCCCACGCCACGCTCGGTAGGGCGAGGAGAAGGAGCGCCGCGGCCAGGGCAAAACACGAAGGGAGGAGGCGGGGCATGGGGCTCTCGGGGGCGGAGGGCGGAGGGCGGAGGGCGGAGGGCGGAGGAGGTCACAGGAGGACAGCTCGGGGCCCGGCTGGTTTCCGGGCCCGAGCGATTCACGGGCCGAACGGGTCCGTTTCGGCGCCGCATCGAGCATTTCCGGAGACGTCGAGTAGCGCAGGTGACGCGAACGAGCCGCCCCTCCGCTGGCAGTGGAGGCCCGTCCTGCAGGTGTTGCCACCCGCGACCTGCCCATTCCTGCAAACATAGGACGCCGTGGTGGTCTTGGCGTTGCAGTAGGTCCCGTCCGCCATTCCGGCGCAGGTGCTTCCGCTGAAGTTTCGGCACGTCGCCCCATACCGCGACATGGCGTCGCCAGGCGAGAGCACGCCCACGGCGACCCAGGCGCACGCCGCGTTCGTGCGATGCGAGGGGACGGCAAGCGCACCGACCGTCGCGTGCGCGAGATCGAGGATAGTGGCGTCCTTGCCGAGGAACATCGAACCGAGCGCAAAGGCATAGAATGCGGGGCTCATGCCGAGTGGCGCCTCGACGCCGACGAAGGATGTCTCGTTGGCTCCTCCATAGGCCATGAGCGCGAACGCGTGCGAGACGAGCCCGGACCGGAAGTATCCACGGCGATTGAGGATCTGATCGGGACGCACCAAGGTGGCAGGGGGGGGAGGAAAGGGTTCCGTGGCGTGGCCCGTCGTCATCTGGTCGGCCAAAGCCGCTTTCGGGTGAAGGTGATTCCGATAGGGAGCCGACGACCGTGGGAGCGCTCCTTCGCCGAAGGACAGTACGGCGGCGTTCCAAGATATCTGGCCGCCCGCGCCCTCGGCCGCCATGGCGAAGACGTCGGCCAATCCCTCGTGGATGGCCTTCGCTTCGACGTAGGCGGCTTCGCTGCGAAACGCCGTCGCCGTGCTCGGGGCGGACAAACCGCGGTTGTGGAGAAGGCCATGTGCGTACTCGTGGGCCATCATGTCGTACGCCATGGCCGCAGGGTAGCGCAGGTACTTGGCCTCGCGCTTCTCGCGACCGTCGCCCTCGACGATGCCGTCGGTCACGGCGATGGCGTTCAGCGCTGGAACGTACTCGCCGAAGGCCGAGTCCAGGCGGTTGTGCACGTAGACGGGGATGCGGCCGTCCCGGCCCCCGAACGTCCCTACGAGCGAGTTGGCGAAGAAGGTGGCCGCGTTCCCTACATGGTACTGAGCATTGATCGCGATGCCCGGTGCAAAATTCGGGAGTGCGTCGCTCGGAATGTTCGTGTCGGCCACCCACGTATCGCCCGGGAAGCTCGTGGCCGTGATGGCGGCGCGAGAGCGCTCGTCGAATACCTCGACCCGCCCGCCCCGTGTGTCGCGCACGAGCTTCCCGTTCTTCACGGAGCAGTCCAGGGTCTTCCGAGGGACGGAGCGGTCGTTGATTCCGCTGAGGTAGCTCTCGGCCGCGTAAGCGAGGGCGTGCACGTCGGTGCGGCCTTCGGCGACGATGGTCCCCGACTTGGCATCGACGTCGACGCGCAGCGAGCCTTCGTCGTCGGCGACGTCGAGGCGGTAGACGAGCCTCGCGGGGGCGGCGCGCGTGGTGACCCCGAGCTCGGGCGCGCCAGGGACGATCGCGTTCTGCCCGGCACGGGCAAGGGCTGCCTGCATAGCCGCCTTCTCGTCGATCGTCGCGGTCAGGTCGAGGGCGCCGAGCTCGGACGTGCCGGTGGCGAGGAAGGCAAAGCTGCCATCTTCGCGGAGGCCGAGGGACAGGCTCTCGTCGAGGAGGGGGACCTCCGTGCCGGGCACCACCTTGCGCAGACGGATCGCCGCGCCTCCGGCCCCGCCCATGTCACCGAGGCCGGGAGCGGTGCGAGCGGCAGCTCCAAGCGGTAGCTCGTCGCCGAACGTTGCGAGGAAGGCGCGCATGTCGGACTCCGCGGCGTGCGAGGGGGCGACCGGATGCCCGCCGTCGGTCGCGACGTACCCATAAGCGTTTCCCTTCTCGTCACGGAGGGTCAGGATGGTCGCGCCGGTCTTGGCGGCAAGGGACTGCGAGAGGTCGCCCTTCCCGAGCGGGAGGGGGGCGGGATCCCCCTCGCCGCCGCACGCGGCTGAGAGGAGAACGAGACCTGCGAGTCCTACGATGGGGGAGAGCTTCGTCTTCATGGGGCCTGCCTTTCGCCGGGTACGTCGGCCGCCCACGGAGATCCGTTGCGAAGAATCGTCGAGGAGCGCAAAACCAGCTCGCGCGCGGACCTTCGAGCCGTGGGGCACCGTGCAAGCCCGAGCACCCGCGCGCGGAGGCCCGCTTCGCGCTCTCCCCCTTTTCGGCACGCGCTTCGGCCCCGCCCCCACGAACCCCCTCTCATCTCCCGCCGTTTCGCCTATGAGAGAGGCCCCATGAGGCCCTCGCTGCGCGCCCTGCCCTTCGCCCTGACGACCGCGCTCGTCGCGCTCGGCGCGTGCGCCAAGAGCACACCCCAGGCCCCTCAAGAGCCCGCGGCCGACGCCGCCCTCGACGCCTCGCCCCGCGACGCCGCCCTCGCCGTGGACGCGAGCGCCTCGGCCGACGCGACGACCCCGGACGACGCCAGCGTCGAGCCTCAGACCGCCCTCCCGAAGGATCCGTACGGCGCCATGAAAGAGAGCGCCCGCATCGCGTGCGCCGTCCTCGCCAAGGGCGCCCAGAAGAACTTCCTCGCCCCGCGCGACCTCAAGGCCTCCTTCGTCGACGGCGACGACCTCCTCGCCCTCGTCAACCGCTCCCCCCAAGGCGCCCTCGCTCCCGACTACGCCCCGACCGACATGGTCGACGTCGTCAAGTTCCAGCCCCGCTCCCCCGCCGACTGCGAAAAGTACCAGTGCCTCCGCAAAGATGCGGCGAGCGCCATGAAGGAGCTCCTCGCCGCCATGGCGCGCGCCGGCGTCCCCGGCCACATCGAATCCGTCTACCGCAGCTACCTCGCCCAGTGTGTCACCTTCCAAGGGTGGGTGAAGCGCAGCGACTTCTGCTCCGCCGCCGAGCAGTCCGCCCTCCCGGGGCATAGCCAACACCAGCTCGGCACCACCATCGACCTCTTCACCGCCGAGTGGAAGGCCTCGGGTGAGACCGTGTTCCGCCAGGGCTTCGGCTGCACCAAGGGCGGAAAGTGGCTCGTCGAGCACGCCTGGGAGCACGGCTTCGTCTTCCCCTATCCCATCCACCCCGACGACCTCCACGAGAAGGAGACGTGCATCCCGCGGGGCGATCATGAGGAGAGAGCAGCGTTAGCAGCGTTGCCCCCACCCGCCCGACGAGCAAAAGCCCAATTGCGATTCGAGGTCTTCGCGGGTTCTCTCGTTCGGCGCGTTTCTCGGTGTGAGCTTTTCCTCGCCGGTCGGCCTCCCCCAAACCTCGTTCTCGGCTTCGCTTTCCCACGGCTCGTCGCGACACTCGCTTGCGCGAAGCCTGCGAGCGAGGAGGGGGAGGCGCAGAACCGCGGCACGGCTCGGGCCCCTCGATCTCCAACGAGTGAAGGCACCCTTGCGATCGTCGCGAGCCGCGTGATCGAGAGGCTCGCGACTCACTTCCTCCGTGCCAGCGAGGGCGCCGGCGTCGTGCCGTGGCGCACACGCCGCGCCAGCGGCATCGGAGTCAGGCGCGGGGCGAAGTTTGCCGCTGTCACGGCGTCTGCGCCGGTGGGGCACGAAGCCGGCGCCCTCGCCGGCACGGAGGCCCTATGCGTTTTCTCTTTCCGTCTTTCCGTCACGAACGCACGTTTCTCGCCCCTGCGCCCAGTACTCCAGGCGCAACCCCACGGCGTCGGAGCGCATCCTCTGGGGAGGCACTGCGCGGGCGCCGGCTCGGCGTCAAATTCCGGCGCCAGGTCGTCCTCGGCACGGTCATCGTCGACTTCTTTGCGCCGGAACCGCGGCTCGCGGTCGAGGTCGACGGGGCCTCCACGTCGGCCGCGAGCGGCGCGACCGCGAGCGGGATGGGTACCTCGAGAGCTACGGCGTGCGCGTCCTTCGCGTGAAGGCGTGGCACGTGGAGCGGGAGCTCCCCGCGGTGCTCGTGCGCATCCGCGCGGCGCTCGGGTGAGCACGAGAGGGGCGCGCTTCGCGCGCCCTGGCCCCACGGCCTCCGCCGAGACCGCTGCCTGAGTCGCCGCCCGATTCGTCGAGCTGCACCGCCCGCGGCTTGACGCCACGCCATTCGAAGCTAAACCCTAGCCGACGATGACTCGGGGGGTCCACACGACTTATTCTCGTCCGCCGCGCGACAACGTCGCCGTCCTGACGTACCCCATGAGGAGTGGGCGATGCGCCCATCAAGGAAGGGTGCGTCGATGAGGATGTGGAACGAGAGAAGGGTCGGGCGGCGCGCTTTGTGTGCGGTCGGTGCCGCAGCGCTGTGCGGAGCCGTCGTCTTCGCTTGCGGCAGTGACGAGCCACCGGCGTGCGAGGGCCCGGGGTGCCTCGACGTCAGCGTCGACACGGCCACGCCCCCTGATGCACCAGACGGGAGCTCCCAGCCCCCCGATGGCGGGCTCAGCGACGCATTCGACGCGCGAAGCCCGGACGCCGACGACGGTAGCTCGCCATGCGTAGCGCAAGCGGGCACGCTAGACACAAGCTTCGGCGACGCGGGTATGATATGGCTCAAGCTCCCTGCGCCCAGTGCTGACGCCGTCTTGGCGCTCGACGATGGGAAGGTACTCGTAGCCGGCGCCGAGAACGGAGGACGGAGCGCGATCCTCGTCCGGTTACTCCCAGACGGCACTCCCGATGCAGCGTTCGGCGCATCCGGAGTCGTCGAGAGCTTTACCGGGAGATTCGGTACGGCAACGAAGGCCATCGCACTGCAGCCGGACGGGAAGGTTCTCGTTGCAGGAAGCTCCCGAACCACCGGCACCGCTGGTCGAATCACGGTCGCTCGCCATCTGGCGGGAGGCGAGCTCGACCCCTCGTTCGGCGTCGCAGGGGTTGTGATCGCCGAGTACCCCGGGCGTGAAGCCTTCGCAAACGCGCTAACGGTCCGGACTGACGGGAGGATCATCGTTGGGGGCACTAGCGAAGACGCCCAGACTCCCGCCGGAACATCGGACTTCGAAGTACTAAGACTCAACAGCGACGGCACGGCCGACGCAACGTTCGGCGTCTCCGGTCGTGTCACCCTCGATATGCGTGGGACCAGTGACGAGGGCGGCGCCATCGCCCTCGGGCCGGCGGGCGCAATCACCATCGCTGGCCGCTCGAAAGAGACCTCCGCGCTCTCAGGCCGCTTCGACTTCGCTGCGGCCCGCCTGAAGGACGACGGCTCACTCGACACGAGCTTCGGCAACGCAGGGAAGTTCATATCTGCGTTCGGAGCTGGAAGCCAACTTGCCAACGACGTAGTCCTCACGCCATCTGGAGCTGCGATCTTGACCGGGTGGACGAACGCGGACTTTGCGCTCATTCGCCTCAGCGCCGCAGGTACACTTGACCCATCCTTCGGCACGTCCGGCCTCGCGACGGTCGACTTCGGGGGCCGTGGCGACGCGAGCCTCAAGCTAGTGCTTCAGGCAGACGGCAGAATCCTCGCCGTTGGAAACAGCGGAAACGGCAGTCAACCCGACACCTACGGGGCCAGCGTCGCTCGGTTGCTTCCCAACGGCGCTCTGGACCCTACGTTCGGCAGCGCAGGCCGCACTTTCGTGCCCCCCCCTGCGAACTCCAGGCTGTCCGCGACGGCCGTATCCCTAACGCGATGCACCACGCTCGTGGCTGGCACCTGGGAGTACGACCTAGGCTCTCCACTGTCAAAAAGTGCCATTGGAGTACTTCGCATGTGGCGATAGGTCGCCACGACGAACATTCAGACAACAAGTCGGGGAGGAAAGGCGAATGGCAACACTATGCTCCGTCGTGGGCTCAATCGCCACGGGCGATGCTGTATGCGTTACGGGATGGGACGGACTACTCGGCCGACCCGAAGTGGCGCGCGCATCGCGATCCAATCTCGCGACATCAAAAACGGTCTTTGGAGTCGCCAAGACGGTTACTGGCACTGACGTTTCCGTCCTCGTCGCAGGCGAAGTCGCGGATGGCCCACTCACCGGCCTCGACGTCGGGGCTGGCGCGGGCACATCTTTCGTCGTCGCGACCGACGTGAACGCCGCGACAGCAGCGGACCAATGCCGGCTCATTCGCGTCGAGCGTCCGGACGGCAGCGAGTACGTCGTGGGCACATGCGACGAGGGCGGGAACCTCGCGATCCAGCCCCGCGCCTCCCGCGACACCTCGGCGCGGCTCATGTTCAATGTGAGGAGCTACGGTGTCACCGGCGCCGGCTCCGACGAAACGGCCATTTCGGCTGCGGCATCGGCCGCCGCCGCGTCCACCGGAGCTATTCTCCACTTCCCCTCCGGCACCTACGTCACCTCGCCCGGTTCCACCCTCACCGTCCCAGCGAACGTGCAGGTCTTCTTCGACGAGGGCGCCACGCTGGAGCCGAACGGGGCCTCCGTCACCCTCGAGGGTCGCATCCTCGCGCACCCCAACCAGACGCTCTTCGGCGGAACCGGTTTTCGTTCCGCGGTCACGCCGAGCGGTGCCGGACTACCCGTCGTGACGATTTCCGGCGAGCCCGCGCGCGACTACGATTTCGTCGTCGCCATCGACGCAGGCAATAGCTCCCTGTTTCGCTATTCGCTCGACGGCGGCACATCGTACTTCCCCGCTCCACCCGCGGCTGCGCTCACGCTCCCGGTCGGCAGCATCTTCGCCTTTCCCGCCACCGGTATCACGGCCGCGTTCCCAGCGGGTATCTACGTCGCCGGCTCGAGCTACACCTGGTCCACTCGGCGCGCCGTGTCGGTTGGCCCTGCCTCATTCCCGAGCTTCAACGTCATCAATTTCGGCGCCGTGCCCTACGATGCGCATTTCGCCCATCGCGATCGGCCGTTTCGGCGCATCGCGATCACGGAAATCGGGTCATCGCGATCGGAGCGAAGCGACGTCTCCCTGAGGCTCTGGATGATCGGTTCCAGGCTCGCGAGCAGGGTAAGCGGCCCGCCTTGCTGAGCTCAAGTTTCTGACTTCGATTCTTCCTGCGTCTTGCGCCGCGAGGGCCCGGTGAGCGCGATCTTGTGAGCGCCGTGGAGCACACGATCGCAGATGGCGTCCGCGACGGTGGGGTCGGCCAGGTACGCGTGCCATCGGTCGGGTCCGATCTGGCTCGTGAAGACGGTCGCGCGAAGGCCGTAGCGGTCTTCGAGGATCTCGAGCAGATCTCGGCGCGCCTCCTCGGTAAGGGGAGCGAGCGCGAAGTCGTCGAGCACGAGGACGTCCGCCTTCGCGATCCGAGACAGGACGCGGTGGTAGCTGCCGTCCGCGCGCGCGATGCGGAGCTCGTCGAAGAGCCGCGCCACGCGTCGATAGACGACGCGGAAGCCTTTGCGGCACGCTTCATGGGCGAGGGCGCATGCGAGGTAGCTCTTGCCCGTCCCGGTGGCTCCCGTGACGATCACCGTCTGGTGCTCGGTGACCCAACGACATGTCGCGAGCCGGCGCACCATGGGCTTGTCGAGCTGACGCTCACGGGCGAAGGAGATTCCCTCGATGCACGCGTCGGTGATCCGGAGCTTCGCGTCGCGGAGATTTTTCGCGAGCCGAGCATTTTCGCGAGCGAGCATCTCGGCTTCGACGAGGAGTGCGAAGCGATCGTCGAAGGCCATCGCGAGGGTGTCGGGAGACTTGTCCTGCTCGAGCCAGGCGGAGGCGAGCACGCCCAACCGCATGGCGTGAAGTTTCTCTAGAGTCGGTTCTCTCAGCATGTCTTCTCCTTGTTTCTCTCAGTGGTAGTAGTCGGCGCCGCGGACGTTTTCGTGGACTGGACCGGTCGCGGCGGGGGCTTCGGGCTGGGGCAGCGGCTGCGTGTCGAGGTTGTGTTTCAGGATCGTCAGCACGGAGCGGTAGCTGCGCGCGCCCACGTAGAGCGCTCGACGGCAGGCCGCGTCGAGTCGCTCGTTCCCGCACTTTTTCGCGAGCCGAAACAGTCCGAGGCACGAGCGGTAGCCCAGCTCCGGGTGATGACGCCCTCCGAGGATGGCTTCGCAGAGGCTGCGTGTGTGAGGGGCCGATCTGCTCGGCCCAGTCGAGGATGCGCGAGGGGGTCCACTCGGCCTGAGCACGGTGGCTGCTCGGCATGTGCTCGGTCGTGGTCGTGAAGCCTCCGCGGCTGTAGCTCCGCACGTGCGCGGCAACGCGCTCGCGCCCGTGGAAGACTTCGATCGCGCTTGGCGTCGCCCGAAGCCAGAGCTCGACGTCGTCATGACGCAGGCCGTGCGGGACCGAGTAAAAGTGGCCGTCGAACGCGACGTGGTAGTCGACGTTGAGGCCAACCTTCTTCCACGTCTGCGTCTCGAACTCCCTGCTGGGGAGCGGCCCGAGGGCAGGCTTGTCGAGGCGCTCGAAGAGCTCGCGGCGGCTCGCCTTGTACGTCTTCATCGTCCGCGTGTTGAGGTCCGAAACGAGCTCACGCAGGCGCGCGTTGAGCTCGCCAAGGCTCGAGAACCTCGTCCCGGATGCGCGCGAGCAACCACCGCTCGGCAACCTGGACGCCGACCTCCACCTTCGCCTTGTCGCGCGGCGACTTCGGCCGCGCCGGCAAATCGTGGTGCCGTAGTGGCGCGCGAGCTCGGCGGTGGTGCGTTGCACGCCAGGGTCGTAGCGGCACGCCTTCACCACGGCGCTCTTGAGTTGATCGGGCACGATCGCGCGCGGCACACCGCCGAAGAACGTGAGCGCCCGCGCAACGCTCGCGACGAAGTCGGGCACCTGCTGCGTCCGCGTCGCCTCGGCGTACGTGTAGTTGCTCGCCCCGAGAACGGCGACGAACAGCTCGACCTCGACGACCTCTCCCGTCTCGGGCTCCACGAATCGCGGACGCATCCCGGCGTAGTCGACGAACATCTTGTCGCCCGCGACGTGCGTCTGCCGCATCACGGGTGAGCGTCGCTTCTGCCACGCCCGGTAGCGATCGCAGAACGCGGTGTACCGTAGCCCGTCCGGCTGGGCCGCCAGGTACTCCATGTGCAGGAGCGCGAGCGTCACCCCCGGTCGCCGCAGCTCGACGTGCAACGCCGCGCAGTCGGGCTCAGGACGCATGCACGACGGTGGAGCTGGGGGATAGAGGTACGTCTCGAGCTCCGCGTCGGAGAGCGCTTCCACGCTCGCCGCCGTCAGCCCGTGCGACCTCGCGTCGGCGAAGACCGCCGCCACGGTGCTCGGGCTCACGCCGACCGAGCGCGCGACCTCCCGGTGGCTGAGGCCGAGGGCCAGCTTTGCCTTAAAATCTCTCGTAGACGGTGCATCGGAAGTCTCTCGGTCGCCATGCCGCCGTCGTAGACGCCATGGGCTGGAGCCCCCAGGAGACCGTCACCTCATGCCGCGATCGCGATGCCCGTTTTGGGTGATCGGCATCCCCCGTTTTGGGTGATCGCGATGCGCCGTTTTGTCCGATCGCGATGGTCCGAAATACGCACTACGACGCGATCGTCGGCGGAATGACGGACTCGGCGCCGGCTATTCAAGCCTGCATCGACGCCGTCCCGAACCTCCCTGGATATGGCCTCGGCGCAGTGGTCCACATCCCTCCGGGCTACTACCGTATCGGGTCCACGATCGAGATCGGGCGCGGGGTGCTCCTCCGCGGCGCTGGGTCGCATCGGTACGGCGACTACGCTCCCGTACCGTGCTGCTGGCGGACGAAGGTGTCACGGCCATTCGGACCTGGCATGGCGGCATGGGTCTACCGGACGACTTTCGCGCCGACGGCTGCGCCATCGAGGATATCATGTGCCAGGCCGTCGGCCACTCCGTGGCGGGCGCCTACGGCCTTCAGATGCACACGACCACCTTCGTCAGCAGGTGCACCTTCGCTGGTTTTTCTTCCCACGGAATCTACATCGACACGATCGTCGGCGGATCCGCTTCGAACTGGCAGGTCCAGTGGTCGCGAGCGACCGAGAACGGCGGCGACGGACTCCATACCGTCGGCAACGATTCGAATAACGGCTTGGCCATCGGCTTTGACGCCCAGAGCAATAAGGGTTACGGGGTCTATGAGGCCTCGTTTCTCGGCTGCACCTACATCTCCTGCCACACCGCCGAGAACCTCAAAGGTGGCTATTGCGTGGCTCCAGGCTCCCCCGGAGCATCGAGCTTCCTCGGGTGCTACCACGAAGGCAATCAGCCTCCGAATGCCTTCGAGGCCAACAACCTCACGGTGCTCGGAGGATTCGGTGAGGCTGGCGAGACCCCGCGGTCTTCCTACTACGGAGGTTACGCTCACCAGGCACAGCCCGTCACCTTCGTCTCGACGACCGGGCCCGCACTGACAGCCCAAGGGACGAACCCACCTACGCTACGCCTTCGCGGGTACCTCATCGAGCCCTACGCCGCCGTTCGCATCGAGATCACCACAGCCGGCTACCCGGATGGCAAGAACGCCTGGGGCGAAGCCGCTGGCGCCTCCGCAGAATACCGGTGGTCCATCGACGACGGCACGACGTGGAACGGGCCCTTTCTCATCCCGCCCACCCATGATCCGTACGGCGCTGGCCCCGCCATCGTCACCCTTGGCACGACCGGCCTCGCTGCCGTCTTCACCCCGGGGTACTATTCCGCCGACAACGTCTGGTTCGGCTCCTCCGATGGCGGCCAAATCACCTCGTTCCAGGCCGGCTCCAAGGTCGACGCCAAAGCCGCATTCGCCTGGTCGCATCAGCAGTTCCCTCTCGTCGAAGGTACCGATGCAGGCTATCAATGCGTCTGGAACCCGGAGACCGGACAGTGGGACTTTCGTTGGGGCGGGAGCGGCTACTTCATTGGCATGCACTTCGCCAGTCGTTACAGCCTCCCGCGGCCCGGCCACGTCACCTTCGACGACGGAGTTTGGTTCGGGACCCAAGCTCAGGGCTGGAACCGGCTCACCGGCGCCTCGGCCGATCACGACGTCGGCACGACGGACTGGCTCGGCGGCACCGGCTCCGACACCGGCTTCGTCGGCTGGTTCAGCGCCGGAGACCTCATTGTCAACCGCTCCAACACGACGCGTTTCCCTGCCGCGTGGCGCGCCGTCGAGTCGGGCGGTTGGTCCATGGGCCTCTTCGGCCCCAACACCCCATGGGTCACCGGCAGGCAGTATTCTCCGGGTGAGTCCGTCGAGCCTACCGTCCCGAACGGGTACGTTTACCGCGCCCTCTCTCGCGGAACCGCCGGCGCTGCCGAGCCTACTCCTTGGCCGACCACTCGTGGCGGAACCATCGTCGACAACGACGTCACCTGGGAGTGCGTCGGCCCCCAAGGCCCCTCCGTCATCGAGCCCATTCTCTCCCAGTCCGAGCTCCTGGGCGTCTACACCGTCGCGGGGTCTGCCACCCTCACCGAGAACGAGGCTCAGTTCGAGCGGCTCAAGCTCGACGGCGCCCCCGGCGCCGCTTTCGACCTCACCCTACCCCCCGGTCCTGCCGAAGGCTGGCTTCGCGTCGTCTGGAACGCCACCGCCGACGACGCCACCATCAAGGCCAGCGCGGGAGATCCCGGAATCGTCGTCCCCGCCGGCAGCGCCTACCACCTCCTCAGTGACGGTGCCGCCTGCGTCCGCGTCATGTAGCGCTCCTTCGCGCGTCTCTCTCTGCGTCCCCCCCTGAGCGAGCGGAGCTCGCGATTTGGGGGGGACCGCAGGCGCGCAGGCCGTAGGCCGAGCACCTGCGAGGGGGGGCACCTTCTCTCCCTCGCGACCACCGCCAAGCTCGAGCACCGGCGCGTTGGCGGCACCTTCTCTCCTCGCGACCATCGGCAAGCCCGAGCACCCGCGCGTTGGCGGCACCTTGCTCTCCCCCTTTTCCGCACGCGCTTCGGCCCCGCCCCACGAACCCCTCTCATCTCCCCCGTTTCGCCTATGAGAGGCCCTCGCGAGGCCCTCTTTGCGCGCCCTGCCCTTCGCCCTGACGACCGCGCTCGTCGCGCTCGCCGCGTGCGGAAAGAGCGCGCCGCAGGCCCCTCAAGAGCCCCCCGCCGACGCCGCCCTCGACGCCCCTCCCCGCGACGCCGCGCTCTCCGCGCTCTCCGCCAACGACGCGGCCCTCCCCACGGGCGACGCCTCGGCCGACGCGAGCGCCGAGGCCACGGACGCGCCCCCGAAGGACCCCTACGGCGCCATGAAAGAGAGCGCACGCATCGCCTGCGCCGTCCTCGCCAAGGGCGCACAGAAGAACTTCCTCGCCCCGCGCGACCTCAAGGCCTCCTTCGTCGACGGCGACGACCTCCTCGCCCTCGTCAACCGCTCCCCCCAAGGCGCACTCGCTCCCGACTACGCCCCGACCGACATGGTCGACGTCGTCAAGTTCCAGCCCCGCTCCCCCGCCGACTGCGAAAAGTACCAGTGCCTCCGCAAAGAGGCGGCCATGGCCATGAAGGAGCTCCTCGCCGCCATGGCGCGCGCGGGCGTCCCAGGCCACATCGAGTCCGTCTATCGGAGTTATCTCGCCCAGTGTGTCACCTTCCAAGGGTGGGTGAAGCGCAGCGACTTCTGCTCCGCCGCCGAGCAGTCCGCCCTCCCGGGCCATAGCCAACACCAGCTCGGCACCACCATCGACCTCTTCACCGCCGAGTGGAAGGCCTCCGGAGAGACCGTCTTCCGTCAGGGCTTCGGCTGCACCAAGGGCGGAAAGTGGCTCGTCGAGCACGCCTGGGAGCACGGCTTCGTCTTCCCCTATCCCATCCACCCCGACGACCTCCACGAGAAGGAGACGTGCATCCCGCGGGGCGATCACGAGGGAGAGAGCAGCGTTGCCCCCACCCGCCCGGCGAGCAAAAGCCCCATGGCGATTCGAGGTCTTCGCGGGTTCTCTCGTTCGTCGCGTTTCTCGGTGTGAGCTTTTCCTCGCCGGTCGGCCTCCCCCAAACCTCGTTCTCGGCTTCGCTTTCCCACGGCTCGTCGCGACACCCGCTTGCGCGAAGCCTGCGAGCGAGGAGGGGGAGGCGCAGAACCGCGGCACGGCTCGGGCCCCTCGATCTCCAACGAGTGAAGGCACCCTTGCGATCGTCGCGAGCCGCGTGATCGAGAGGCTCGCGACTCACTTCCTCCGTGCCAGCGAGGGCGCCGGCGTCGTGCCGTGGCGCACACGCCGCGCCAGCGGCATCGGAGTCAGGCGCGGGGCGAAGTTTGCCGCTGTCACGGCGTCTGCGCCGGTGGGGCACGAAGCCGGCGCCCTCGCCGGCACGGAGGCCCTATGCGTTTTCTCTTTCCGTCTTTCCGTCACGAACGCACGTTTCTCGCCCCCTGCGCCCAGTACTCCAGGCGCAACCCCACGGCGTCGGAGCGCATCCTCTGGGAGGCACTGCGCGGGCGCCGGCTCGGCGTCAAATTCCGGCGCCAGGTCGTCCTCGGCACGGTCATCGTCGACTTCTTTGCGCCGGAACCGCGGCTCGCGGTCGAGGTCGACGGGGCCTCCCACGTCGGCCGCGAGCGGCGCGACCGCGAGCGGGATGGGTACCTCGAGAGCTACGGCGTGCGCGTCCTTCGCGTGAAGGCGTGGCACGTGGAGCGGGAGCTCCCCGCGGTGCTCGTGCGCATCCGCGCGGCGCTCGGGTGAGCACGAGAGGGGCGCGCTTCGCGCGCCCTGGCCCCACGGCCTCCGCCGAGACCGCTGCCTGAGTCGCCGCCCGATTCGTCGAGCTGCACCGCCCGCGGCTTGACGCCACGCCATTCGAAGCTAAACCTAGCCGACGATGACTCGGGGGGGGTCCACACGACTTATTCTCGTCCGCCGCGCGACAACGTCGCCGTCCTGACGTACCCCATGAGGAGTGGGCGATGCGCCCATCAAGGAAGGGTGCGTCGATGAGGATGTGGAACGAGAGAAGCGTGGAAGGAAGGGTGGGGCGATGATGCTGCCGAAACGAAGAGCGGCCCTGTACGGCGCCGGGGCCTCGCTCGCCCTCACGCTCGCGGCTTTCGCCTGCGGCAGCAACACCGAACCCCCGCCCGCCTGCGACGGCGCGGCCTGCGCCGACGTCGCTACCCCGGACGCGAGCTCGCCTACAGAAGCCGGCCCCGACGGCCCCGACACCAACACCCCCGACGCCGACGCCGCCCCCGACGCGGGAGACGCGTCCGACACCGGCTCCGCCTGCACCGGGCCCGCCGGGACCCTCGACCCTACCTTCGGGGACGGGGGGATGGTCGTGCTCTCCTACGGGAACGAAACCGCAAGTGCGCGCGCGGTAGCTATCCAAGGTGACGGCAAGATCGTAGTGGGCGGAACGAAGACGAACAACGGGGATGGCTTCGCGGTTGTTCGCCTGTTGTCGAACGGCAGTCTCGATCCCGCGTTCGGAACCGCGGGCCTCGTCGAGACGAAGGTGGGAAATACGAGCCATGTTCTGAGAGCCATCGCGTTGCAGCCGGATGGGAAGATCCTCATCGCGGGCTACACCCGCTTCGTCGGGCAGAACTTCGACTTCGCGGTCCTCCGCTATTCGTCCGATGGGGTGCTCGACTCGACATTCGGCAACGGGGGCGTCGTGTTGACCGACTTTGCAACGCGGACCGACCAGGCGATGGCGATGGCGCTCATGGCCGATGGGCGCATTCTGGTCGCCGGCCAGACGCTCACCGATGACCTCACCGTCGCTGACATGGCGTTCGCTCGATACAACGCCGATGGCTCACTGGACACGACGTTCGGAAGCGGCGGGCGCGCCATGGTCGATGTGCGGGGCACGCCCGACGAGGCGAGAAGTGTGGCACTAGTGCCGGGAGGGAAGATCCTCGCCGCCGGAATCAGCCGGGATCCCGCAGCGAGTCGCACAGACATGGTGGCCGTGCGTCTCAGCGCCGACGGCGCGCTGGACGCAACCTTCGGCAACGCGGGCTTCTTTCTGACCAATTTCGGAGGCCCCGGTTCGCAGACCGCGCAGACGGTCGTGGTCGACACCGCTGGACGCCCGTTGCTCGGTGGGTTCTACGGCACAACGGCCCCCCGCGATTTCATCGCGATTCGCCTCACGGAGGCCGGCGCGTTCGACCCGACGTTTGGAGACGGCGGTGTCGCCACGTCCGACTTCCAAGGCCGGGACGACTTCGGAAATGCGCTCCTGATCGAACCGGGGGACAGATATCTCCTTGCGGGTAGCAGCCTCCCGGCCTCTCCGACCCTTGAGCCACGCATGGCGCTCTCACGCCATCTCTCTGGTGGTGGCCTTGATCCGACATTCGGAACGATGGGACGTACGTTGACTTCGCTTCCCGCCGGGTTCAGCGGGACTGCGATTGCCGGTGCGGCGCTCGCTCCGTGCGGGGTCGTCGTCGTAGGGGGCTGGAGCTCCGACGCTCTTGGGCTTTCAACAATTGGGATTGCACGCTTTCGGCGGTGAAGAGTAGCGAAAGAGGTGGAGCATGGCGGTCGGCTGCATTGTGAACGACGCAACGGGGGTACTGAAGGGAGACGCCTTGTGCGTCGTCGGCTGGGATGGCGGCACCGACAAGCCGAAAGTGGCGCGGGCCACGCGTGCGGTACTGCTCACCTCGAAGACGGTCTACGGCGTCGCGGAGGACGACGCCGCGAACAACGATCCGATCCAGGTTCTCGTGGCAGGCGACGCAGCAAGGAATGCAATCACCTCTCTCGGCGCGGGCACCTCCTACGTCGTCGCGACCGACGTAAACGCCGGAACGGCTGCCGACCAATGCCGGCTCATTCGCGTCGAGCGTCCGGACGGCAGCGAGTACGTCGTGGGCACCTGCGACGAGGGCGGGAACCTCGCGATCCAGCCCCGCGCCTCCCGCGACACCTCGGCGCGGCTCATGTTCAATGTGAGGAGCTATGGTGTCACCGGCGCCGGCTCCGACGAAACGGCCATTTCGGCTGCGGCATCGGCCGCCGCCGCGTCCACCGGAGGTATTCTCCACTTCCCCTCCGGCACCTACGTCACCTCGCCCGGTTCCACCCTCACCGTCCCAGCGAACGTGCAGGTCTTCTTCGACGAGGGCGCCACGCTGGAGCCGAACGGAGCCTCCGTCACCCTCGAGGGTCGCATCCTCGCGCATCCCAACCAGACGCTCTTCGGCGGAACCGGTTTTCGTTCCGCGGTCACGCCGAGCGGTGCCGGACTACCCGTCGTGACGATTTCCGGCGAGCCCGCGCGCGACTACGATTTCGTCGTCGCCATCGACGCAGTCAATAGCTCCCTGTTTCGCTATTCGCTCGACGGCGGCACATCGTACTTCCCCGCTCCACCCGCGGCTGCGCTCACGCTCCCGGTCGGCAGCATCTTCGCCTTTCCCGCCACCGGTATCACGGCCGCGTTCCCAGCGGGTATCTACGTCGCCGGCTCGAGCTACACCTGGTCCACTCGGCGCGCCGTGTCGGTTGGCCCTGCCTCATTCCCGAGCTTCAACGTCATCAATTTCGGCGCCGTGCCCTACGACGCGATCGTCGGCGGAATGACGGACTCGGCGCCGGCTATTCAAGCCTGCATCGACGCCGTCCCGAACCTCCCTGGATATGGCCTCGGCGCAGTGGTCCACATCCCTCCGGGCTACTACCGTATCGGGTCCACGATCGAGATCGGGCGCGGGGTGCTCCTCCGCGGCGCTGGGTCGCATCGGTACGGCGACTACGCTCCCCGTACCGTGCTGCTGGCGGACGAAGGTGTCACGGCCATTCGGACCTGGCATGGCGGCATGGGTCTACCGGACGACTTTCGCGCCGACGGCTGCGCCATCGAGGATATCATGTGCCAGGCCGTCGGCCACTCCGTGGCGGGCGCCTACGGCCTTCAGATGCACACGACCACCTTCGTCAGCAGGTGCACCTTCGCTGGTTTTTCTTCCCACGGAATCTACATCGACACGATCGTCGGCGGATCCGCTTCGAACTGGCAGGTCCAGTGGTCGCGAGCGACCGAGAACGGCGGCGACGGACTCCATACCGTCGGCAACGATTCGAACAACGGCTTGGCCATCGGCTTTGACGCCCAGAGCAATAAGGGTTACGGGGTCTATGAGGCCTCGTTTCTCGGCTGCACCTACATCTCCTGCCACACCGCCGAGAACCTCAAAGGTGGCTATTGCGTGGCTCCAGGCTCCCCCGGAGCATCGAGCTTCCTCGGGTGCTACCACGAAGGCAATCAGCCTCCGAATGCCTTCGAGGCCAACAACCTCACGGTGCTCGGAGGATTCGGTGAGGCTGGCGAGACCCCGCGGTCTTCCTACTACGGAGGTTACGCTCACCAGGCACAGCCCGTCACCTTCGTCTCGACGACCGGGCCCGCACTGACAGCCCAAGGGACGAACCCACCTACGCTACGCCTTCGCGGGTACCTCATCGAGCCCTACGCCGCCGTTCGCATCGAGGTCACCACGGCCGGCTACCCGGACGGCAAGAACGCCTGGGGCGAAGCCGCTGGCGCCTCCGCCGAGTACCGATGGTCCATCGATGACGGCACCACCTGGAACGGGCCCTTTCCCATCCCGCCCACCCATGATCCGTACGGCGCCGGTCCCGCCATCGTTACCCTCGGCACCACCGGTCTCGCTGCCGTTTTTACCCCGGGGTACTACTCCGCCGACAACGTGTGGTTCGGCTCCTCCGACGGTGGTCAAATCACCTCGTTCCAGGCCGGCTCCAAGGTCGACGCCAAAGCCGCATTCGCCTGGTCGCATCAGCAGTTCCCTCTCGTCGAAGGTACCGATGCAGGCTATCAATGCGTCTGGAACCCAGAGACCGGACAGTGGGACTTTCGTTGGGGCGGGAGCGGCTACTTCATTGGCATGCACTTCGCCAGTCGTTACAGCCTCCCGCGGCCCGGCCACGTCACCTTCGACGACGGAGTTTGGTTCGGGACCCAAGCTCAGGGCTGGAACCGGCTCACCGGCGCCTCGGCCGATCACGACGTCGGCACGACCGACTGGCTCGGCGGCACCGGCTCCGACACCGGCTTCGTCGGCTGGTTCAGCGCCGGCGACCTCATCGTCAACCGCTCCAACACGACGCGTTTCCCTGCCGCGTGGCGCGCCGTCGAGTCGGGCGGTTGGTCCATGGGCCTCTTCGGCCCCAACACCCCATGGGTCACCGGCAGGCAGTATTCTCCGGGTGAGTCCGTCGAGCCTACCGTCCCGAACGGGTACGTTTACCGCGCCCTCTCTCGCGGAACCGCCGGCGGTGCCGAGCCTACTCCCTGGCCGACCACCCGTGGCGGAACCATCGTCGACAACGACGTCACCTGGGAGTGCGTCGGCCCTCAAGGCCCCTCCGTCATCGAGCCCATTCTCACCCAGTCCGAGCTCCTGGGCGTCTACACCGTCGCGGGATCGGCCACCCTCACCGAGAACGAAGCCCAGTTCGAACGCCTCAAGCTCGACGGCGCCCCGGGCGCCGCTTTCGACCTCACCCTACCCCCGGGCCCCGCCGATGGCTGGCTTCGCGTCGTCTGGAACGCCACGGCCGACGACGCCACCATCAAGGCCAGCGCTGGAGATCCGGGAATCGTCGTCCCCGCCGGAAGCGCCTACCACCTCCTCAGCGACGGAGCCGCCTGCGTCCGCGTCATGTAGCGCTCCTTCGCGCCGCGCTCTCTGCGTCCCCCCCTGAGCGAGCGAAGCTCGCGATTTGGGGGGGACCGCAGGCGCGCAGGCCGTAGGCCGAGCACCTGCGAGGGGGGGCACCTTCTCTCCCTCTCTCTCTCGTCATCGCCGAGCACCTGCGAGGGGGGGCACCTTCTCTCTCTTCGCGCACGCCGGCGAAGGCCGAGCACCTGCGAGGGGGGGCACCTTCTCTCCCTCTCGCGTGCACGTCATCGCCGAGCACCTGCGAGGGGGGCACCTCGCGCGCTCTCCCCCCTTTTCTGCACGCGCTCCTGCCCGGCCCCCACGAACCCCCTCTCATTTCCCCCCGTTTCGCCTATGAGAGAGCCCCATGAGGCCCTCTTTGCGCGCCCTGCCCTTCGCCCTGACGACCGCGCTCGTCGCGCTCGCCGCGTGCGGAAAGAGCGCGCCGCAGGCCCCTCAAGAGCCCCCCGCCGACGCCGCCCTCGACGCCCCTCCCCGCGACGCCGCACTCTCCGCGCTCTCTGCCAACGACGCGGCCCTCCCCACGGGCGACGCCTCGGCCGACGCGAGCGCCGAGGCCACGGACGCGCCCCCGAAGGACCCGTACGGCGCCATGAAAGAGAGCGCCCGCATCGCGTGCGCCGTCCTCGCCAAGGGCGCCCAGAAGAACTTCCTCGCACCGCGCGACCTCAAGGCCTCCTTCGTCGACGGCGACGACCTCCTCGCCCTCGTCAACCGCTCCCCCCAAGGCGCCCTCGCTCCCGACTACGCCCCGACCGACATGGTCGACGTCGTCAAGTTCCAGCCCCGCTCCCCCGCCGACTGCGAGAAGTACCAGTGCCTCCGCAAAGAGGCCGCCATGGCCATGAAGGACCTCCTCGCCGCCATGGCGCGCGCGGGCGTCCCCGGACACATCGAGTCCGTCTATCGGAGTTATCTCGCCCAGTGTGTCACCTTCCAAGGGTGGGTGAAGCGCAGCGACTTCTGCTCTGCCGCCGAGCAGTCCGCCCTCCCGGGCCATAGCCAACACCAGCTCGGCACCACCATCGACCTCTTCACCGCCGAGTGGAAGGCCTCCGGAGAGACCGTCTTCCGTCAGGGCTTCGGCTGCACCAAAGGCGGAAAGTGGCTCGTCGAGCACGCCTGGGAGCACGGCTTCGTCTTCCCCTATCCCATCCACCCCGACGACCTCCACGAGAAGGAGACGTGCATCCCGCGGGGCGATCATGAGGGAGAGAGCAGCGTTAGCAGCGTTGCCCCCACCCGCCCGACGAGCAAAAGCCCAATTGCGATTCGAGGTCTTCGCGGGTTCTCTCGTTCGGCGCGTTTCTCGGTGTGAGCTTTTCCTCGCCGGTCGGCCTCCCCCAAACCTCGTTCTCGGCTTCGCTTTCCCACGGCTCCTCGCGACACTCGCTCGCGCGAAGCCTGCGAGCGAGGAGGGGGAGGCGCAGAAACGCGGCGCGGCTCGGACCCCTCGATCTCCCACGAGTCAAGGTACCCTTGCGATCGCCGCGAGCTGCGCGATCGACAGGCTCGAGACTCACTCCCTCCGTGCCGACGAGGGCGCCGGCGTCGTGCCGTGGCGCACACGCCGCGCCAGCGGCATCGGGGTCAGGTGCGAGACGAAATTGCCGCTGTCACGGCGTCTGCGCCGGTGGGGCACGAAGCCGGCGCCCTCGCCGGCACGGAGGCCCTATGCGTTTTCTCTTTCCGTCCCTGCACCACGATCGCACCTTTCTCACCCCGTGCGCCCAGTACTCCGGGCGCAACCCCACGCCGTCGGAGCGCATCCTTTGGGAGGCACTGCGCGGGCGCCGGCTCGGCGTCAAGTTCCGGCGCCAGGTCGTCCTCGGCACTGTCATCGTCGACTTCTTTGCGCCGGAGCCGAGGCTCGCGGTCGAGGTCGACGGCTCCGCGCACATCGGCCGCGAGCGGCAGGACCGCCAGCGGGACGCATACCTCGCGAGCTACGGCGTGCGCGTCGTTCGGGTGAAGGCGTGGCACGTGGAGCGCGAGCTCCACGCGGTTCTCGTGCGCATTCGCACGGCGCTCCGGTGAGAGCAGAAGGGGGCGCGCTTCGCGCGCCCCACGGAAAGGCCGGGCCCAGGGTCCACGAAGGGACCGCTGCCTGAGCGTCCGCCCGATTCGTCGAGCTGCCCCGTTGACGGCTTGACGCTACGCCATTCGAAGCTAAACCTAGTCCACGATGACTCGGGGGGGGGTACGAACGACTTATTCTCGTCCGGCGCGCGACAACGTCGCCGTCCTGACGTACCCCAAGAGACGTGGGCGTGCCGTCCACGAAAGAAGGGTGCGTCGATGAGGATGTGGAACGAGAGAAGGGTCGGGCGGGGCGCTTTGTGCGCGGTCGGTGCCGCGGCGCTGTGCGCAGCCGTCGTCTTCGCTTGCGGCAGTGACGAGCCACCGGCGTGCGAGGGCCCGGGGTGCGTACCGCCCAACGCTGAGGCGTCCGTCCCTTCCGACGCGGCAACAGATAGCATGACGACACCGGACGCCCCCGGCGATGGTGGACTCGACGCGAACGATGCCTCCGACACGAGCACCAACTGCACCGGACCGGCCGGTACGCTCGATCCGACGTTCGGGGACGGCGGAGTCGTGTGGTTGAAGTACCCAACATCCGGCGCTCACGCCATTGCAGCGCAACCTGATGGCAGGATCATCGTCGCAGGTTACACCGGAGGCTCAGGCGGCACGTTTGCGCTCGTGCGCCTGCTAACGAGCGGAGCTCCTGATCCAGGCTTCGGAACGAGCGGTCTCGTCGAGACGAAAGTCGGCGACGTTAACCTGGAGTTACATGCGGTAGCACTGCAACCGGACGGCCGGATTGTCGCCGCGGGGTTCTCGCGGCCGACTGGTGGTTCGTTTCGGTTCGTCGTGCTGCGGTACATGCCAAACGGGGCACTAGACACGACATTCGGCACTGACGGCATCGTCACAACAACCTACCCGGGTCGCCAGGCATACGCCAACTCGCTCACAGTCATGCCCGGCGGGAAGATCATTGTCGCCGGCCACAGCGAGGACGACACGGTGGGGAGCGCCAACTTCGAGCTAGTCCGCTACGCAAGCGACGGCACCCCAGACCCCACGTTCGGAAGCTCGGGCCGCGTAACGGTAGATGTTCGTGGAACCGACGACCGCACGGGAGCGCTAGCGTTAGGGCCGGGTGGAACCATCGTCCTCGCTGGCAGCACGAAGGAGACCGCGGCACTCACCGGGCGGTACGACATGTTTGCGACCCGCCTAAAGGACGACGGCACGGCAGATCCGTCATTTGGTGTGGCCGGGAAGTACATTTCCGCGTTCGGAAGCGGCACGCAGCGAGCAAACAGCGTGGCCCGCGACGCAACCGGGCACGTTCTCGTTGGAGGCTGGTCCGGCGGACCCGAACCTGACGACTTTGCAGTACTGCGACTCGGCCCTTCGGGAGCATTGGACCTTGGCTTTGGCGATGGCGGTGTAGTCAGGACGGACTTCTCAGGTCGCGTGGATCGCAGCGTACAGATTCTTGGCCAAGACGACGGGCGAATCCTGGCGCTCGGATTGAGCGGCGTGGGCGGTCAAAGCGACACGTACGGCGCCAGCTTCGCGCGCTACCTACCGAACGGAATCGGAGATCCGACGTTCGGCTCGGCGGGCACCACATTCCTTCCGCCTCCTGCAAATGCACAAACCGGGGTTAGCGCCGGAGCCATTGTGGGCTGCTCGATTTTGGCTACAGGGACTTGGATCTACGACTTGAATGCCGTTTCCGACACCGCCATCGGAGTGGTTCGACTGCGGCTCTAGTCCACACAGGATGCTTACAGGAAGAGGGGGACGACTCTATGGCAACGACTTGTACGATGGTCGGCGTGATCGTCGCGGGTGATGCGGTGTGCGTGGTTGGCTGGGACACTGGGGCGAATCGGGCCGAGGTTGCACGGGCTACCAGGCTGAACCTAGCGACCTCGAAAACCGTGTTCGGCGTGACTGAGGCCGTGAATGGCGGGGCGGGCACCGCAAGTGTTCTCGTGGCCGGAGAGGTTGCGAAACAGGCGGTCACGAGTCTCGGCGCAGGCGGTGCCGGCACCTCTTACGTCGTCGCGACCGACGTGAACGCCGGAACGGCGGCCGACCAATGTCGCCTCATCCGCGTCGAGCGCCCCGACGGCAGCGAATACGTCGTCGGCACCTGCGACGAGGGCGGGAACCTCGCGATCCAGCCGCGCGCCTCCCGCGACACCTCGGCGCGCCTCATGTTCAACGTCAGGAGCTACGGCGTCACCGGCGCTGGCTCCGACGAAACAGCGATTTCGGCTGCCGCTACCGCTGCGGCTGCATCGTCCGGCGGCATTCTCCACTTTCCACCTGGCACCTACGTCACCTCTCCGGCCTCGACGCTCACGATCCCGGCCAACGTACAGGTCTTCTTCGACGAAGGCGCTACGCTCGAGCCGAACGGCGCCTCCGTCACCATCGAGGGTCGCATCCTCGCGCACCCCAACCAGACGCTCTTCGGCGGAACCGGTTTTCGTTCTGCGGTCACTCCGAGCGGTGCGATGCTCCCCGTCGTCACGATCTCCGGCGAGCCCGCTCGCGACTACGACTTCGTCGTCGCCATCGACGCAGGCAATAGCTCCCTGTTTCGCTATTCACTCGATGGCGGCACTTCGTACTTTCCCGCTCCTCCGGCGGCTCCCCTCACCCTCCCCGTCGGCAGCATCTTCACCTTTCCCGCCACCGGCATCACTGCCGCGTTTCCAGCGGGCGTCTACGTGGCCGGCTCGAGCTACACCTGGTCCACGCGGCGTGCCGTATCGGTCGGCCCCGCCTCGTTCCCGAGCTTCAACGTCGTCAATTTCGGCGCCGTCCCGTACGACGCGATCGTCGGCGGAATGACAGACTCCGCGCCGGCTATCCAAGCCTGCATCGACGCCGTCCCCAACCTTCCGGGGTATGCGCTCGGCGCGGTGGTCCACGTCCCCCCGGGGTACTACCGCATCGGCTCCACCCTCGAGATCGGGCGTGGGGTGCTCCTCCGCGGCGCTGGCTCGCATCGCTACGGTGATTACGCTCCCCGAAGCGTGCTCCTCGCGGACGAAGGGGTCACGGCCATTCGGACCTGGCATGGGAGCATGGGCCTACCGGACGACTTTATCGCCGACGGCTGCGCCATCGAGGACTTGATGTGCCAGGCCGTCGGCCATTCCGTCCCCGGGGCGTGCGGCCTCGAGATGTTTACGGCCACCTTCATCAACAGGTGCACGTTCGCTGGCTTTTCTTCCCACGGAATTCGCATCGACACGACCGCCGGCGGATCCGCTTCGAACTGGCAGATCCAGTGGTCGCGGGCGACCGAGAACGGCGGCGACGGGCTCCACACCGTCGGTTTCAATTCGAACGTCGGCCTGGCCATCGGCTTTGACGCCCAGGGCAACAAGGGCTACGGGATCTACGAGGCCTCAGCTCTCGGCTGTACCTACATCTCTTGCCACACCGCCGAAAACCTCAAAGGTGGTTTTTGCGTGGCCCCGGGTCTGCCCGGGGCCTCGACTTTCGTCGGCTGCTACCACGAAGGCGATCAACCTCCGAATGCCTTCGAGGCCAACAATCTCACGGTACTCGGTGGGTTCGGTGAGGCTGGCGAGACCCCGCGGTCCTCCTACTACGGAGGCTACGCCCATCAGGCCCAGCCCGTCACCTTCGTATCGACGACCGGCCCAGCACTGACCGCCCAAGGGACGAACCCGCCCACCCTGCGCCTTCGCGGGTACCTCATCGAGCCCTACGCCGCCGTTCGCATCGAGGTCACCACGGCCGGCTACCCCGATGGCAAGAACGCCTGGGGCGAAGCCGCTGGCGCCTCCGCCGAATACCGATGGTCCATCGACGACGGCACCACCTGGAACGGGCCGTTTCCCATCCCGCCGACGCACGACGCGTACAACCTCGGTCCCGGCTTCGTCAACCTCGGCACCACCGGTCTCGCTGCCGTCTTCACCCCGGGATACTACTCCGCCGACAACGTGTGGTTCGGCTCCTCCGAAGGTGGTCGGATCACCTCGTTCCAGGCCGGGTCCAAGGTCGACGCCAAAGCCGCATTCGCCTGGTCACACCAGCAGTTCCCGTTGGTTGAGGGTACCGACGCAGGCTATCAGTGCGTCTGGAACCCGGAGACCGGCCAGTGGGATCTTCGCTGGGGCGGAAGTGGCTACTTTATCGGCATGCACTTCGCGAGCCGCTACAGCCTGCCGCGGCCGGGGCATGTCACCTTCGACGACGGCGTCTGGTTCGGCACGCAAACACAAGGGTGGAACCGGCTCACCGGTGCATCTGCCGATCACGCTGTCGGCAGCACGGACTGGCTCGGGGGCACGGGCACGGATACGGGCTTCGTCGGCTGGTTCAGCGCCGGAGACCTCATTGTCAATCGCTCCAACACGACGCGTTTCCCGGCCGCCTGGCGCGCCGTCGAGTCCGGCGGTTGGTCCATGGGCCTCTTTGGGCCCAACACGCCGTGGGTCACCGGCAGGCAGTATTCTCCGGGCGAGTCCGTCGAGCCTACCGTCCCGAACGGGTACGTTTACCGCGCCCTCTCTCGCGGAACCGCCGGCGCTGCCGAGCCTACTCCTTGGCCGACCACTCGTGGCGGAACCATCGTCGACAACGACGTCACCTGGGAGTGCGTCGGCCCCCAAGGCCCCTCCGTCATCGAGCCCATTCTCTCCCAGTCCGAGCTCCTGGGCGTCTACACCGTCGCGGGGTCTGCCACCCTCACCGAGAACGAGGCTCAGTTCGAGCGGCTCAAGCTCGACGGCGCCCCCCGGCGCCGCTTTCGACCTCACCCTACCCCCCCGGTCCTGCCGAAGGCTGGCTTCGCGTCGTCTGGAACGCCACCGCCGACGACGCCACCATCAAGGCCAGCGCGGGAGATCCCGGAATCGTCGTCCCCGCCGGCAGCGCCTACCACCTCCTCAGTGACGGTGCCGCCTGCGTCCGCGTCATGTAGCGCTCCTTCGCGCGTCTCTCTGCGTCCCCCTGAGCGAGCGGAGCTCGCGATTTGGGGGGGACCGCAGGCGCGCAGGCCGTAGGCCGAGCACCTGCGAGGGGGGGCACCTTCTCTCCCTCGCGACCACCGCCAAGCTCGAGCACCGGCGCGTTGGCGGCACCTTCTCTCCCTCGCGACCATCGGCAAGCCCGAGCACCCGCGCGTTGGCGGCACCTTGCTCTCCCCCTTTTCGGCACGCGCTTCGGCCGCGCCCCCACGAACCCCCTCTCATCTCCCGCCGTTTCGCCTATGAGAGAGGCCCCATGAGGTCCTCGCTGCGCGCCCTGCCCTTCGCCCTGACGACCGCGCTCGTCGCGCTCGGCGCGTGCGCCAAGAGCACACCCCAGGCCCCTCAAGAGCCCGCGGCCGACGCCGCCGTCGACGCCTCTCCCCGCGACGCCGCCCTCGCCATGGACGCGAGCGCCTCGGCCGACGCGACGACCCCGGACGACGCCAGCGGCGAGCCCCAGACCGCCCTCCCGAAGGACCCCTACGGCGCCATGAAAGAGAGCGCCCGCATCGCCTGCGCCGTCCTCGCCAAGGGCGCCCAGAAGAACTTCCTCGCCCCGCGCGACCTCAAGGCCTCCTTCGTCGACGGCGACGATCTCCTCGCACTCGTCAACCGCTCCCCCCAAGGCGCACTCGCACCCGACTACGCACCGACCGACATGGTCGACATCGTCAAGTTCCAGCCCCGCTCCCCCGCCGACTGCGAAAAGTACCAGTGCCTCCGCAAAGATGCGGCGAGCGCCATGAAGGAGCTCCTCGCCGCCATGGCGCGCGCCGGCGTCCCCGGCCACATCGAGTCCGTCTACCGCAGCTACCTCGCCCAGTGTGTCACCTTCCAAGGTTGGGTGAAGCGCAGCGACTTCTGCTCCGCCGCAGAGCAGTCCGCCCTCCCGGGCCATAGCCAACACCAGCTCGGCACCACCATCGACCTCTTCACCGCCGAGTGGAAGGCCTCGGGCGAGACCGTCTTCCGCCAGGGCTTCGGCTGCACCAAGGGCGGAAAGTGGCTCGTCGAGCACGCCTGGGAGCACGGCTTCGTCTTCCCCTATCCCATCCACCCCGACGACCTCCACGAGAAGGAGACCTGCATCCCCCGGGGCGATCATGAGGTGCCCATCAACCCGAAGACCGGCTACCGCTACGAGCACTGGCACGTGCGCTACATCGGAAAAGACGCCGCGCGCGAGCTCCACGCCGCCGAGTCCGCGAAGGACCCGCACGACCCCGACGCCATCTCCCTCGAGCAGTGGATCCGCCAAAAGCGCGGCCTCCGCGGCGACACCGACGTCTCCGTGTGCGACGGCTGCAACTGCGGCGCGTGCGCGAGCCTCGACGAGGCCAACGCGTGCGGAACACGCGCCATCGCCCTCGACACCTCGGGCCTCCCGAAGACGAGCGCGAGCGCGCCCACGATCACCGCGGCGAAGCTCGTCGCGCCCCCCGAGGCGAAGGGCTGGTCCGGCGCCGTGCTCTCCGTCGAGCTCGACGTGCCCGAGCACACGCTCACGCAGCCTCCCCTCGTGGGCCTCCCCGGCCCTGGCTTCGCCGACACGTCGATCACGACGAGCGCGTTCGTCCCGCTCCCGCAGACGAAGCCCCGCGCGTACCCGGCCCTCGCAGGCGCCGTGCGTGTGGGCGTTCGTGTCGTGGGCTCGGGCCCCGCGTTCCCGTACACGTTCGGCCTCGGCGAGCCGCAGGTCGGGCGCACCTACAACCGCGCGAACCTGCTCCTCCCCGCGCCGAGCGGCAAAAAGGCGTTCCTCGCGCCGCTCCCGAAGCTCGAGGGCGAGCTCGAGGTCGCCGTGCTCAAGGGCGGCCGCGTCGAAGGCCCCGTCGTCCGCGTGGCTCCGAAGCCGTGAGCGAGGGCGACACGACCGACGCGAGCCCCTCGGGCACATCGCACGACGACGTAACCGCGCTCTTCGTCTCCCGTGCGGCGCGCCTCGTCGCGTTCGGGGCCACGTCCGTCGCGCTCGCGTTCCACTTGGCCGCGCGCGGCTTCGGCGAGGCTAAAATAGGCCTGCTCGTGTCGCTCACCCTCGTGGGAGACGCCGCGCTCACGCTCCTCGTGGGCCTCTTCGGCGAGCGCCTCGGGAGAAAGCGCCTGCTCGTCGCGAGCGCCCTGTTCATGGCCGCGGGCCTCGTGGTGTTCGGCCTCGCGCGCGCCCCTTGGGTCCTCTTCGTGACGGCCACCGTCGGCATCTTGAGCCCCTCGGGCGGAGAGGCGGGGCCCGCGACGGCCGTCGAACAGGCCGCGCTCGCGAGCGCGCGGGCCGCGAGCGAACGCCCACGTTTGTATGCATGGTACAGCTTCATGGGCTCGGCGTCCGTGGCGCTCGGCTCCAAGCTCGGAGGCACCCTCGCCGCCCGTTTCGGCCCGAGCGCCGTGTTCGTCGGCGCGTCGGCGCTCGTGCTCGTGGGCTCGCTGCCGCTCCTCGGCCTCTCGCGCGGCATCGAGGCGAAGTCCCCGCCCCCTCGCCGTCCGCTCGAGAAATCGCGCAAGATCGTGGGCGTCCTGTCGGTGCTCTTCGCGCTCGACTCGTTCGGCAGCGGGCTCGTGCTCCAGAGCGCGCTCGCCCTCTGGCTCCACCTCCGCTTCGGGTTCGGCACGTCCACGCTCGGCACGCTGTTCTTCGTCGTGAACCTGCTGTCGGCGGCCTCGGCCCTCGTCGCCGCGCGGCTCGCGAAGCGCATCGGGCTCCTCGCGACCATGGTCGCGACGCACATCCCGGCGAACCTCTTCTTGCTCGCGCTCGCCTTCGCGCCCACGGGCACCGTGGCCCTCGCGCTCGTGTGCCTGCGCTACTGCCTCGCCCAGATGGACGTGCCCGCCCGCATGGCCTTCGTCATGCGCGCCGTGCCCGAAGAAGAGCGCACGCAAGCCTCGGTCGTCACGTCCCTCGCGAAGAGCGCAGGCAACGCGCTCGGCCCGGTGATGACCGGCGCGCTCCTCGCCGCCCAGAGCTTCGCCGTCCCCGTGGTGCTCGCCGCGACCGTGAAGATCGCCTACGACCTCGGGCTCTTCGCGGTGTTCCGCGCGCACGAGGCCGAGCACCGCCGCGAAGAGGGGTGAGCACGTCGGAACGCCGGCCGGACGCCCAGCAGGCCCCACCTGACGACGTCGGGAGCTCACCTGACGACGTCGGGAGCTCACCTGACGACGTCGGGAGCTCACCTGACGACGTCGGGAGCTCACCTGACGACGTCGGGAGCTCACCTGACGCTGTCAGGACCTCACCTGACGCTGTCAGGACCTCACCTGACGCTGTCGGGAGCCCACCTGACGCTGTCGGGAGCTCACCTGACGCCGTCGGGCCCTTCTGGACGCGATATAACCGGCCGAAATCACGAGACATTTCAACAATCGACCCAGCCCGCAAGAATCCGCGCAACGGCCGAGGGGGGCCTGCCGACGTCGTGGTGTCGGGCGCATGTCGCGCTTCGACGAACAGCAGGTGAATCATGGCTCGTCGTTCGGTTTCGGCTTCGTCGTCCCCTTCGTCTCCTTCCTCTCCATCCAAGAAACCCAAGGCGCCCTCGTCCGCGTCGCGGCTCGCCTCCGCCAAGAACGCGCCCGCGGCGTCGGAGGCGATCGTGGGGGCCAAGCTGCCTGCCACCGTCCTCGTCGCGCCCGCCGGCGAGGACCGCCGTCAGGTCGACCTCGTGGCGCGCATCTCGGCGCGCTTCGACGCCCGCATGAGCGACGCCCTCGAGGAGGAGATCGCGGGCTACTCCGGGCCGGAGATCGAGCTCAGCATGCCGCTCGACAGCTTCCTCCACGAAGCGAGCGCGCTCGCGTGTTTGGCCGAGTGGCACGCGGTGCCGCGGGGCATCGTCAAAGAGAGCCTCGCTCCACACGCGGCGCGCCTCGGGGGCGACATCGCGGCCCAGATCCTCCTGCTCTGCAAGCTCGGCGCGGAGGCCGAGATCCTCGCGAGCCAAGGGCGCGTCCCCACGCAAGATGGCACCGTCCAGCGCGGCGTCGTGGTGTTTCGTCGGCTCCGTATGGCGCTCGAGGTCGTCGTCGAGGACGGGATCGAAGACCAGAAAGACGTGGCCGTCGCGGCTCTCCGGCGCCAACACCAGGGCACGCCGAAGACGATCGCCAAGCTCGCGAGCGGGCTCGCCGCGTACGCCGGCATGTGCCGCACCCTCGCGACGGAGCTTCGGGCGCTTCCGGGGTTCGACATGGCCCTCATCGACGAGGCGTCCTCCATCGCGGGGCTCCTCGTGAGCCGCAGCGCCGCCCCTCGCACCGCGACCAGCACGATCGGTGCGCGCCGAAACGCGATCGTCGCCCTCGTGCGCGCTCGCGCGAAGAAGCTCCGGCTCGTCCTGCGCTACACGTTCGCCGACCACCCGAGCATCCTGAAGTCCGCGGCGAGCGCCCACCACCGCGAGCGGCGCCGCGCCGCGAAGGAGAGAGGCCCCAAGCCGGACGCCCTCCCGTCACCCGCCAAGCCCGCTCCGCTGGAAGGCCCGACCGACGACGACGACCGCATCCCGGACGACCTCGTCGACGACGACGAGTGACTGACTGTGACCCACATGCCACGAGCCCCGCGAGCCCAGCCCGCGGGGCTTTCGTGTTTCAGCCTTCTCTGCCTCCCCCTCCGCGAGCGGAGCTCGCGGTTTGGGGGAGGTCGCGGGCGCGCAGGCCGTTAGGCCGAGCACCCGCGGGTGGGGGCACCACTTCTCTCTTCTCTCTTCTTCTACGCGCGGTGCTCGATCTCGGGCGGCATCTTGAAGAACGCGTTGCGCTCGGGGTCGTTGTACGAGCCGTAGTGCGGCGCCCAGGGCGTAATCCGCGACTCGGAGCCGTCGTGCGTGATCGTGAGCGCCATCGGCGTGACCGAGCGGTACGTGCTCTCGGCGGGCAGATCGGCGTTGTCGATGCCACCGGACGAGAAGAGCGTCACGAGGCGCGCGCGGTCGTCGTCGTATTGGACGTGGTAGCCCGCGTTCACCTTCTCGTGGCCGCGGATCATGGTGGTCGTGCCCACCTTCTGCATGAACGCCTTGAACTGCATGCGCCCGAACATGAACCGCGAGGCCTTGTCTTGGAGGTCGGCGGGGATGACGTCGGCCGCCGAAGGGTCGCTCCACATCATCTGGAAGCGGATGTCCTCGTCGTTCAAGCTGGAGAGGTCTTTGTAGCGCTCCTTGAGCAGGCGATCTTTGGCGATGCCGCCGTGCACGAAGAAGATGCGGTCGAACAAAAACACGTTCGGCAGCGCCTCGAAGAGCGTGCGGTAGTGGCGGAACACGTCGATGTCGAGGTGGGGCTTCAGCGAGTTGATCGCCTCCGCCGGCTTCACCCCGCCGTACATGTTGCCCTTGTGCTCGATGTAATACTCATGGTTTCCGCGCAGCACCACCACGTGGTCGGGCGCGGTCACGAAGAGCTGCAGCACGAGGCGCAAGACGCCGTTCAGGCTGAAGAGCCCGCGATCGATGTAGTCGCCGAGGAGCACCAAGATCGGGTACGGGTTCTCCTTCGGGTTGGAGCGGTACGCGTCGACCTTCTCGAAGAAGCGCGACTGCATGAGCGCGGCCTTGAGTACGCTGTAACAACCGTGCAGATCGCCGAGCACGATGAGCTCGTGTTTTTGGTCTTTGCGCGGCCTCCGCACCACCACGTGGCCGTCCGTGAAGGCGCCCTCGAGCTCGTCGACCCGCTGTTTGCCAGCGAGCTTGCCCGCGCCCTCTTTGCGCTGCCGCGCGAGCACGTCGAGCGCGCGGTCGATGAGGCTCCGGTCCTTCTCGACCTGCGAGAGGATGCGCTCCCGATCCTTCGAGAAGTGCTGCTCCATCGGCTCGAAGAACACGTGGTTCGCCTCGGAGCGCGGGATGTCGACGACGGGCGTGACGCTCGTCCTGTGGCTCGGCACGGGCTCGTCTTCGTGGACGAGCTCGATGTCCAGATCGGCCTCGAGGAGCTGCGCGAGCTCGGCGCGGAACGCGACCTCGGCCGGGTGGGCCTCACCGTCGGCCATGAGGAGCTCGTCGATCGACGCCATGAGCTGATCTTGGCTCCCGCGATCGAACGACTTGAAGATCTCGAAGCACTTCGACTTGAGGCGCCCGTGCACGAAGGCCGTCGGGTCCTCGTCCGTCGAGACCGACTCGGTGAAGAGCTCCTTCACGTTGGCGTCGATGCCCTCGAACACCTCGTGGAAGTGGCGCGTGTACTTCGTGACGATCTCTTTGCGGACCTCGGCGGGCGCGTCGGGCATGGCGTGCTGCGCGCGGCCGTCGATGAGGCGCTCGATGTACTGCCGAACGAACGTCTTCTCTTTCGCGTCGAAGTCCCCGTCGATGTACCCGAACGTGACCAGGTAGAAGATGATCGCGTTCATCTCTTGTTCGGCGATGTCGGGATCGTCACTGAATTTCAACATGATGCCGAGAACGATACGGCCCCCTTCCCGGCGTGGGAAGAGGGCCGTTCGAGCCTGAATTTGCTGTAGTTTTCGGCGCGGGCGCTTCGGCCGGCGGGATCAGCCCAGCGCGAGCGGGGGGAGCGAGCGCTGCGCGCGGCGGCGACGACGCACGAGGATCACCACCGGGCCGAGCAGGCCGAGGGCGAGCGCGGCGTCCGACGAGGAGACCGCCCCGGGCATCGCTTGGCAGCCCGACGTCGTGGTCGTCACGGTCTCGCCGTTGGCGGCCGGCGGCGTCGTGCCGTCGCCAGGAGCCCCGGGCGTGCCGGGAGCGCCGGGCGTGCCGGGCTCGGGGGTGCCAGGCTCGCCTTGCGGAGGAGCGTCACCGACCGGGCCCGCGTCGTCCTTGCCGGGCTTCGGGGCGCCGCTCCCGCAGAGCGAGGCCTTGAGGCAGTACTTCTCGCCTTGGCCGAGGTCCTCGCAGCAGCCCGCGCCACCGGGGAGGTCGGCGCAGTCGTTCGCCACGGCGCAGGGCTTCGAGCAGAACGAGTCAGTCTGGGTGTAAATGCACGTATCTCCACCCAAATTCGGGTTGCAGTACGGCAGGTTCGCGTTCCCGGGGAAGCGGCACGCGTCGCCCAGCTTGCCCTTGGGCGCGTACGGCGCGGGCCCGGGGACGGCCGAGCACGCCTGGCCGCTCGGGGTGAAGCTCACCGACAGCGTGTACGGCCCGGCCTTGGTCGCGTCCGCGCCGAACGTGTCGGCGACGACGTAGTACGTGCCGCAGCCGACCTGCTGCGTGAAGGTCGAGTCGTTCCGCGCGAGGCACGCGTTGGTGTCGAGGGCGCCGAGGAGCTGCACGTCGATGTCGCTCGCGGCGTCGTCCGAGACCGACACGGTGAGCGTGCCGGGCTGCGTGAAGGTGACCTTGTAGATGTACTCGGGGCCACGCTGCTGCTTGGTCGCGTCGAGGGAGCAGCCGTCGAGCATGTCGCTCATCGACTGGCGCGTGTCACGCGAGTCCGTGAAGGGGAAGCTCGTGATCGCGATGGGGTTGTTCACCGTGCCGACGGGCTCGGTCGCGGTCGTGCCGGTGACGTTGTTCGCGCGGCGCGGCGTGTACCCGGCCACGTGCGACAGGCCGCCGTACTGGTTGATGTGCACGTTGTTGCCGAGCGCCTCGTAGAGCACGGGCTCGCCGTTCGCGAGCTTGTGGCTGTACATCGCCACGTGGTAGCCGGCCTTGTTGTAGACGTCGCCGGGGAGGAGGGCCGAGGCCGCGATCGCGCCCGACGTCTGATCGAGGCTCGACGTGGTGAAGTGGCCCACGCCCCACGCTTGGCTCACGAAGCCGGAGCAGTCGAGGCCGACGGTGCACTGGAGGATGCCGTCGGTCGACTGCGAGCCCGCGCCGAGGCCGCGCGCGATGCCCTGGTCGAACGTGAAGAGCGACATGTACCCACCCCAGTCGTAGGGGAGGCCGACGTAGTCGCCGGGCTTCGAGAGCGACGCGTAGCTCGCGTTCTCCGAGGCGCACGTGCCACGCTGGTTCGCGGCGGCGCTCCGCCACGGGTGGTAGGTGAACCCCTTCGCGCGGGACATGATCTCGTCGCGCGTGAGGGCGCTCGCCGAGGCGGCGTTCGCGAAAACGAGGGCGGCCGCGAGGGCTCCTATGGCGCGCTTCATTTCTTCTCCGTGACGGCGAACGTCGTGATCGAGAGGCCCGCGCCGGACTTGGTGGTCTCGGGGCGGACGAACGTGAGCGCGCCGCGCTCGAACGAGAGCTCGCGCCGCGGCACGTAGAGGCCCGGCTCCCCGAGGGGCGCGCGGAAGGTCACGGCGCCGGTCGTCGCGTCGGCGCACACGGCCTCACGATCGACCGTGATTTCCCCAGTGCGAGCCGCACCGGCGTGCTCGACACGCATGCACACGACGTCGCCCGCGCCGCCCACGATGCGGGCCGCGTCGCCCTTGCCGAACGTCACGCGAGACACCTCGTGCGCGCGCTCGTCGCCCGCGCCCTTCGCGGTCGACACGAGCACGAGCGACCCGTCGGCCTCACGCACGAGCGACACGCCCGCGCCGTCCTTCCGGGACACGACGCCCTCCTCCTTCGAGTGGAGCACCTCGGCGTCACGCGAGGGGAACGTGGGGCTCCCGAGCACGTAGCGCTCCTGGTGCGCGGAGATGGCGACCACGCGGCGCGACGGGAGCAGCGCGATGCGCTCGACGTCTTGCAGGATCGCGAACGACAGCTCGCCCTGGCGCGCCCCATCGGGGCCGTACACCACGACCTTGGGGGCCCCGCCCCGCTTCACGGCGAACGCGCCGTCGTCGGCCACCGCGAGATCGACCGCGTCACGATCGACCTTGGCGACCTCGGAGAGCGTGCCGTCGGCCGCGACCTTCACGACGCGCGACTTCAGCGCGTCGAGCACGAGGGTCTCGCCCGAGGCCGTGCGCGCGAACGACGGAGCGCCGAGCGCCGCACGCTCGGGCACCGCCGGCATGTACCCGAGGGACATGCCGCTCTCGCCGAACGGGACGACCCGCGCGCCCGACTCGGACAACGCGGCGCGGGCGCGACCCAGGTCGCTCTTCGAGGGCTCCGTCGCGCAGCCTGCGAGGGCGCACGTCGCAACCAAGACCAAACTCGTCAGGGCTTTCATCCGAAAAACGCCTCGTTCGCCCGGGGGAAATGGCCGGGCTCGACCCACGTGCCCGCCGAAGAGGCCGACCGATGAGCCCACCCCATGGGGACCTTCGCCGAGCGCCGCCTACCTGACCCGAAACACGCCCGCGGTCAAGGAACGGACGTATCCTCGCCCCCGCGAAAAAGCATGCCTCCAAGGCACGTCGCCCTGGCACGTCGCGCGCCGTATTTCCTCGGCCACCGTGAGGGCGCGGGCACGCACGAGCGCTCGCATGGACAAGCGCTGCTCCAGCCTCGCCGATCCAGGCGCCCCAGGTGGCCCACGAAAACCACCGTGTAAGACAAGCGCACACCTTTGGCCTGAGGCTTGCTGAAGGGGGACAGAAGCTCCGGAACCCGGATCGAATCGATCCTCCGGTGCGATCGAAGTGTTCCCCATCGCCCCCGAATGGAGCGATGCTAAGAAGTCGGGCGTCTGGCCGTTTTTTGCTTGCCAGGCCGACCCACGGTCGTCCCTTCACCCTACGAGGCCCTCATGTCGCTCAAGCGTCTCTTGCCCATTCTTCTCCTCTGCGCTCCGTTCACGCTCGCCGCGCTCCCCGGGTGTAGCGCCGAGGTCGGCGACGGCGAAGGCGAAGAGGCCGGCTCGGGCGACGATCACAAGCTCGCGGACCAAGAGCTCGGTGAGAGCCTCGAGGCCGTCAGCGAGGCCGCCGGCGGACCGACGAACGTCGCCTTCGCGAGCAACTCGGCCGCCGTGTGGGACATCCGCAACCAGTGGGCCGACAAGGACACGGCCGACGCGAAGCGCGCGGGCATCTCGTGGCCGGCGAACTCGGGCCTCACCTGGGAAGAGAAGTACCAGGCCTGGTACAAGAGCTTCAAAATCATCCCCGCCGAGGTCGGCGGATGGGGCGGCAACTCCAAGACGTGGGAGTTCCCGACGCCCTTCGGCAAGGTGACCAAGGCCGGCGTGTTCGAGTGCGCCGACACGGCCATGGTCATGCGCGTCCTCTTCTCGTCGTGGTACGGCCTGCCCTTCTACATGACGGGCTGGGACTCGCGCGGGAACCGCTCGATGTACGCCGGTCACTTCGGCTTCGTCACCAAAGAGGGCACCCCGGTCGGCGGCTTCCCGACGTTCCGCACCCTCTACAAGGACATGACCCCCTCGGGCTGGAAGGCGGGCGACGCGCCCCTCGCGAGCTTCCAGAGCTCGTGGCCCAAGGACGCGAACCTCCGCGGCCGCCACATCGGCACCGACGACCGCGTGCCGTGGATCAACGACCCGGCCGACGCCGGCGCCGGCGCCTGGTACGACGACGTGCTCCTCAACAAGCGCGTCGGCTACTTCCTCCGAATCCTCGACGGCTACTTCGGCAGCGTGAACCTCGCCGACGGCCAGAACATGTTCCACGTGAAGCCCAAGGCCGCGAAGTCGGGCGACGCGATGATCGAGCGCTTCCAGCGCCAGGGCATCGGCCACACCGTCCCCGTGGTCGCGGTCGAGAACTCGGGCCCCGACAAGATGCGCATCACGACGGCCTCGGGCAGCATGCCCCGCCGCCAGGCCATCGTCGACATGCCGGAGGACTCGATCCACTGGTTCACGAACCCCGCGTTCGGCGGCCCGGGCAACGGCTCGGACGGCACCCCCTACGCGAAGCTCGGTGGTGGCCTCCGCCGCTTCCGCACCCCGGTCGTCCAGAACGGCCGCTGGCAGAACATCGTCCCGGTGGCCTCGCGCGGCGACTGGATCAACGACGACGACATCGCCGCGATCGCGGCGCGCCCGGCCGAGTTCGACCGCCTGCTCTCGCCCGGCTCCCCCGAGGAGCAGCGTGACGGCGCCCTCCGCCTCATCGAGAACTCGCGCTCGCGTCTCCGCGCGACGCCCGCCACCTGCTCCGGCCGTACGGCCCGCGAAGAGGCCTTCAAGAGCCTCTACCGCGTGATGCAGGAGAACTTCGGCAAGAACAAGGCGGCGGTCGACAGCGAGTTCCGCAAGCTCGAAGACTACGTGTTCGCCGAGCTCGACTACCCCAAGTCGAAGACCTGCTGCTGGAACTCGACGAACGCCGCCATGGCGAGCATCGTGCTCGACTACGCCCAGAAAGAGCAGGCGCGTGCGGACGTGCAGCGCATCTGCAAGCTCACGGTCTTCAAGAACGGCGCCGGTGGCAAGGCCGGCTACGACCTCTGGAAGCAGCACGCCGCGTCGATCGGCAAGGCGGCCGACTGGAAGGAGTGGACCGAGGACGAGCGCTGCGAGCAGCGCGCCGTCACCGAGGACGCGCTGACCGAGTCCGCCAAGGCCAACCAGTGCAACTGACCTGACCCGGACCGAAGGGTCCCCTCTCGAGGCTCGCGCGTTCGTTCGTGCGGGCCTCGAACCATTTCGGACACCCGCGCCCCGGGGCCGTGGATCACCCTACCCCCGCTGTGGGACCATGTAGGTGTCGTGGTGGCCTCCGATCCGGCAAGTTCCTCGAGGTTTCCTGGAGGATCGAACATGGCACCCCGTATGCTTGAGGACCAAACCATGCCCCACCGTCGCTTCGCTCTCGCCCTCGGTTTCGTCGGGATCTCGCTCTTGGCCGCGTGCTCCGCAGAAGGCGATGGGTCCGACGACCCGTCCGAGCAGGCGCAGACGGCCACGTCCGCCGTCATCCTCCGCGTGCGGGACGTGTGGGCCCAGCCCATCCCCGAGCGCGAGCTCAAGGTCCAAGCGTCGCAGGCCGGCCGTCCCATCGCGATCACGACCGACGGCGACAAGATCAAGCTCTCGGTCACGTCGACGGCGCCGGTGCGCATCACGGCCTCCGCCGAAGACTTCGAAGAGGCCCAGATCGACCTCGTGCTCGCCCCGAACGGCGCGCTCACCGCGACGAGCCCCAAAGAGGGTCGCGCGGGCGTCGCGATCAAGAAGGTCGCCGGCAAGACCGACCACGAAGTGTGGATCGGCATCCGTCACCTCTGGTTCTCCTCCGAGGCGCGCCCCGCACGCCGTGGCAACCGCGTGACGATGCTCATGGACGGCGAAGAGGCGTGGGCCAACGTGCACTCCGAGATCGTCAAGGCGAAGAAGCAGATCCTCGCCTCGACGTGGTGGTGGGAGAGCCGCTTCGAGCTCGTTCGCCCCGCCGCGACCCACGCCAAGCTCACCCCCGAGCAGCGCCGCGCCAACACCGTCATCGGCCTCTTCGAGGCGAGCCCCGCCACGAAGCGCGTGCTCGTGAACCAGTTCCTCGCTCAAGACAGCTTCGTCGCCGGCCTCAACGTCGACTCGGAGCTCAAGGTGCACGGCGAGAAGGGCGGCGACAACTTCGAGTACCTCGGCCAAGCCAACGCCACGAGCGGCAAGTTCGCCTTCGCGGTCGGTCCCGTGTCGTTCGTCGACCGCGTGAAGGCCCAGGATCCCACGCAAAAAGACGCGCAGTTCTCCTTCGAGGCCAAGGTCGCGTCCGACGCCCCCAAGACCGACGTCGACCTCACCCAGTGGCCCGTGAAGGTCGATCTCCCCCACGCCTCGTGGCACCAGAAGTTCATGGTCGTCGATCAGACGGCCTTCGTCGGCGGCATGAACCTCCGCCGCGTCGACTGGGACACGAACGAGCACAAGGTGTTCGACTCGCGCCGTATGCTCTTCGACGCCACCGAGGCCGATCGCAACGCGGTCGCCGCCAAGAACAAGAAGCCCGACACCGGCCCCCGCAAGGACTACATCATGCGCGTCGACGGCCCCGCCGCGGCCGACGTGACCGATCTCTTCCACAAGCGCTGGGAGCGCGCCCTCAAGGATCGCGTCGAGTACTCGCAGAACGCGAGCGACTTCGTCGTCGAGCGCACGCAGGTGGCCGACCCGAACGGCGTCATGGCGCAGATCACGGCGACCATGCCCGAGCCCCTCGCCGAGCACGGCATCCTCGAGTCGTGGCACAACGCCATCCGCCAAGCGAAGGACTACATCTTCATCGAAGACCAGTACTTCCGCATGCCGATCCTCAACGACGCGATCGCGGCGCGGATGAACGAGATCCCCTCGCTCAAGCTCATCGTCGTGACGAAGCCCATCAACGAGTACACCGACCCGGGCTGCTTCTGGACGTACAAGAGCGCCGACCAGTTCCGCAAAGGCTTCCCGAACCGCTTCCTGCTGCTCCAGCTCCGCGCGTTCGACACCGGCCCGAGCTTCGGCATCGACGAGACCAAGGGCGAGTTCGCCGCGATGGACGTGCACTCGAAGATGCTCATCGTCGACGACCGCTTCATGAGCGTGGGCTCGGCCAACAAGAACAACCGCGGCGTCCTTTACGAGGGCGAGCTCAACGTCGCCGTGCTCGACAAGGCCGTCGTCTCGGCCGCCCGCAAGCGCATCCTCACCAACATGCTCGGCGAGACCGCCCCCGACGCCTCGGGCGCGTTCTTCGACAAGCTCGCCGCCTCGGCCAAGGCGAACGACGCCGTCTACCAAGCGTGGGACGCGGAGAGCTTCGATCTCAACCTGAACGGCGCCGCGCTCCCCGCGAAGTTCGTGCCGAAGGGCTTCGTGTACTCGCTCGTCACGCCCGACCCGACCGAGTGCCTGCTCGAGTCGGTCGGCCCGGACGTCGCGAAGGACCCGAAGCAGAGCCCCCGCATCCCCGACTGAAAAGAGCCGAATGAACCGTCGTTCACTGTCGATCGCCCTAGCCCTCGTCGCCACCGTCTCGGCCGTCGCTGCGTGCTCGGCTGAAGCGGAGCCCGAAGAGGGCACCGACGAGGACTTCGCCGCCGAAAAGCCGGTCGCGCTGCGATCGGGCGGGAGCGCCAAGAAGATGCCCCAGGTCTTCTCGGACGAGGTCGAGGTGCTCGACGAGTCGCTCGTGGTCCCGTCGAACGGGGCCACGCGCGCGGTGCTCGATGGGCTCTCCGTGGGCATGGTGATCGCCGGCAACCGCGACGCGCGAACGGCCGATCTCCGCCTCTCGAAGAACCCGTCGGGCTACTTGCGAAAGATCGTGTCGATCACGCCCGCGGGCGACAAGGTCGAGATCCGAACGAAGCGCGCCACGTTGAACGAGCTCATCGACCAGGGCGATCTCGTGTTCTCGTCGGCGTCGCCCGTGCGCTCGATCTTCGACGATGCGCCGGAGAACACCGCCGGCGTCACGACCAAGGGGCCGACCGGCGCGTCGGTCGGGAGCGGCGAGACCAAAGCCGACACCAAGCTCGAGAGCCTCGCGAAAGACGTCGCCTTCGCGCCCGTCGTGACCTTCTCCAACACGAAGATGGCCCTCGGCGCCAAGGTCGACGGCAAGATCCAGCTCCGCCGTGCGTTCGGCGTACCGCTCGGCGTGCAGCGCGCGAACCTCTCGCTCGACCTCGATCCGAGCTTCGCCGCCGACGTCGAGTACGGCGTGCGCGCCACGTCCGCGCAGTCGCAGGCGGGCGGCTCGCTCGACACGACCTGGCAGGGCCCGAGCGTGCCTATCCCCGTGGGCGGACCCATTCCCCTCACGGTGCGCCTCCGCCCGGAGATCGGCTGCCGCGTGACCCTCAAGGGGGAGGTCACGGTCACCACGCACGTCGAGCTCCGAGGGCACGCCGCCGCGGCCTTCGATTACCGAGGTGGGCTCGACCTCCGCTCCACCTCGAAGACGCCCACGCTCGAGGCCTCGCAGCGCTTCGTGGGCGTGCGGGGCAAGGCCGGGCTCTCGGGAGAGTGCGCGATACAAGGCGTGGTGAGCCTGCTCGCGTTCGACTCGATCGGCATCGAGGCGAAGCTCGGCCCGTTCTCGGGCGTCACCGCCGAGGCGTGCGTGACGAGCAACCCGAGCGGCGGCTTCGTCCTCTACGAGAAGCACGGGCTCCGCGCCGAAGCGCAAGGTCGCATCCAGATCCCCGGCCTCGGTACGCCCGTCCTCACGAAGCCCCTCTTCGGCTTCAAGCCCGTCGAGAGCGAGCCCTTCTACGCCGCCGGTGACGCCACGACGTGCGCGCTCACGCCGTAGGCTGCTAGGCAAAAGACTTAGTCGTTCCGCGAATTTCACGCCGCGGCGAACGGGAGCGCGTGCAGTAGAGCTTCGTTCGGGTATGCTCGAACGGCAATGCGGCGCGCGCGCGTGTGGCTCCTCTCGGCACTGGGCTCCGCCTCGGCGGTAGCGTGCGCGAGCGCGTTCTCGGGCAGCGCCCCCTCGGGCGAAGACGCCGCGGTCCCGACGAGCCTCCCCACGACGATCGTCCCCGAGGCGAGCCCCGAAGACTCCGGAACCACCCCCGAGGGCGACTCGGGCACGGACGGCGCGCCGACCTACACGTTCTCGGACGATTTCGAGCGACCCGACGGCGCGCTCGTTCCTCCGTGGGAAGAGACCAACGTCACGCGCGGAGCCCTCTCCATCCAGGGTCCGGACGGGGGTCGCTCGCGCTTCCTCTCGTCCGACACCGAGATCGGCACGGGCTCGCAAGCCTCCTGCGTGCGCGGGTTCCGAGCGAACGTGCTGCGCTCCGAGTCGACCTTCAAGCTGCGAATCGCAGGCTTCGACCAGAGCGACGGCGGGACCAACGAGACCTTGAACCTCCTCAGCTTCCGGCTCGACACGGGCGGCCCCGACGGCGGCACCGGGCCCGCCCACACGATCCGCGTGGGCCTCAAGAAGCGCTCGGCGACCCGCTTCGCCCTCTTCGTCATGTCCCAGTTCGAAGGCACGCAGACGCGCTCGAACGACTCGACGGTCTCGCTCGAGCTGGGGCGAGACTACGAGATCCGATTCATGAGCGACGCCTCGACCCCTCGGCCCGGTGTCCCCGTCGCGCGCGCGCTGGTCGACGGCGTCGAGGCCGTGACACTCGACGGTGCGGGAGAGCGCGTCTACGACCACCTCCCCGTCGGGCGCATCTTCTTCCCGGGCGGCACCCAAGGCGGGAGCGGTTTCCACGTCGAGCTCGACGATTTCAGCTTCGTCGGTCGGCCGTAAGCCATCGCAGCTTCTACACTTTTCGCACCTTTCGGCTTCCACCCCGCGTCTTGCTAAGGTGAAGGCCAATGGCCGCATCTCAGGCGCCCCGAGCGGCTCCGAAGCGCACCTCGGCGGCGGCCGTCGTGGCATCGACCCTCGCGTGGCTCGTCGTCCTCACCGTTCCGCTGCTCGGCACGTGGCTCGCAGCGTCGCTCGCGGCGTACGGTCACCGCGGGGTGTGGCCGTCGCTCCTCGCGGGCTTCGTCGTGTTCCCGGTCGTGCCGGTGGTCTGGGAAGTCGCGTCGACGTTGCATGGCGACAAGAAGCGCTGGCTCGAGACGCGTGATCGCCTGGTGCTGCGCACGCTCGCCGTGAGCCTCGCCTTCCTCGCGGTCCTGCTCGTCGCCTTCCCGAAGACGGCGTTCACCGCGCTCTCCACACGCGGAGATTTCCTCTTCGACGGACGCAGCGGCGCGTTCGCGGACCGAGGGCGGAGCGTCGCGCATGGCGCCGCGCGAGGCCTCGAGTGGCTCTACCTGCTCACACGCGACCGCCCGTTCGACACGAGCGACGAGGCCCCCGAGCCCGTGCCCACCGTGGCGCCCTCGGCCGCGCCGACCCCGACGCCCACCCCCTCAGCCGCTCCGTCTGCCACGCCGCTCCCGTCGACGAGCGCCACGCCGCCCGAGCCCGTCGCGCGACCCAAGCCCACCTGGCCGGACTCGGACGACAAGCTCTCTCCCGTGGTCACGACGATGCCCCAAGAGGCCGAAGCGAGCCCCGAGACGATCGGCGCCTACATCGCCGCGCACGCGCCCACGCAGCTCGGTCGCGCCCGCGCCGTACACGACTACGTCGCCGATCGCATCGCCTACGACGGGCCCTCGTACCGCGCGGGCCTCTACCCGCCTCAAGACGCCGTGAGCGTGCTCAAGAGACGCGTCGGTGTGTGCGCAGGCTACGCGAAGCTCTTCGCGGCCATCGCCAAGGCGTCGGGCCTCGAGGCCAAGTACGTCGTGGGCACGGTGCGCGGCGCCGACATGCGCCCCGACGGCGAGTCGCACGCGTGGAACGCCGTCAAGATCGAGGGCGCGTGGTACCTCGTCGACACCACGTGGGACGCCGGTTACCTCGAGGGCGCGACGTTCGTGAAGCGCACCAAGGTGGTCTACTTCGCGACGCCTCCCGAGGTCTTTCGCGTGGACCACTTCCCCGACGAGACCGCCTGGCAGCTCGCCGACAAACCCATCGACCGCGGCGAGTTCTTCCGGAGGCCCATGACGTCGGCCGAGCTCTACGCGGACGGCCTCGAGCTCCGGGAGCCCGACCGCTCGCAGGTGAGCACGACGGGCCCGTTCACCGTGGAGCTCGAGAACCCGCGCGGGCTCTACATGATCGTCTCCGACGCGAAGGTGCACTGCGCCGTCACGAGGAACGGCACGCGCGTCACGGGCACGTGTCCCGTCGAGGCGAAGGGAGCACATCGCGTCGAGCTCTTCGCCTCGAAAGTGCAGTACGGAACCTACCACTACGTGGGCCACATCGACGTGACCCGCCTCTGACGGAGCCCCTTGAAAGCCTCATTTTGCCTGCGCTGCGGCGCCCCCCTCACGACCAAGACGGACGCCGAAGGGCGCGAGCGCCTCACATGCACCGCGTCGACCTGCGGCTACGTCCACTACGGCAACCCCGTGCCGGTCGTGGCCGCGATCGTCGAGCACCCCGACGGCATCGTGCTCGCGCGTGGAAAAGGTTGGCCCGAGGGCATGTTCGGCCTCGTCACGGGCTACCTCGAGGCCCAAGAGGCCCCCGAGGTCGGCGTGCTGCGTGAGGTGAAAGAAGAGCTCGGCCTCGTGGGAGAGGTCGTCGGGCTCGTGGGCGTGCACACCTTCGAGATGAAGAACGAGCTGCTCGTCACCTACCACGTGCGCGCCGCCGGAGAGATCACGGTGGCCGACGAGCTCGAGGGGGTGAAGCTCGTCTCGGAGGCGAAGCTCCGTCCCTGGCCGTTCGGAACCGGACACGCCGTACGCGATTGGCTTAGAGGGCGAGGCCGGACCGACGTCTGAGGGGAGTGCACGGCCGGCGAGGTTCTGGTATGCCATGGGCGAATTGCGCCCGTAGCTCAGTTGGATAGAGCGACGGCCTTCTAAGCCGTTGGTCGCAGGTTCGATTCCTGCCGGGCGTGCCCACGTCGCGAGGGTCAGCACCCACCCTTCAAGCGGAACCCTCCGCCGGGCTGCCGCTCGCGTGCCTCTTCCCGGAGCTCGCTGCGCGCGTCGGGGCGCAAGAGCTCGCACGGCGGGAACCAGTGGGTGGTCGTGGCCCGCCCGAGCAGACGGGGCATTTTGCCTTTGAATTCAACCACTTCCGGGCACCGCCAGCGCCACAGGGCAGAAGGGGTCGGGGGCTCGTCGAAGGAGAGCACCTCCTTCACGCCGCCGTTGCAGTTGGTCGCGACGACCAGCACGTCCCCCGGAAGGCCGAGCGCCCGACCGTGGCAGCGCACGGCGACGTCGTGGTGGAACTCGCCCTGCGCGTGGTGAAAGAGGAGCTCGTAGGGCCCGACCCTCGCGAGGAGCGCGCCGAGCACGAGCGTGTCGGCGAGCTCGGCGAGGCGCGACGAGGTCGGGTCGGGAGGCGGGTCGGCGTCTCGGGTCGGATCGTCCATGCTCACAGGCATGATCCTGCGATCGCGGCCGCGAAAGTCGCACGAGCGGAGAGGACGCGCACCCGTTCAGGATCGGCGTTTTCCAGGGCCCAATTCGTACCCCACGCGCTGGCCTCGCCCCGCGACTCATGCCATGGTGCGCTCGAATTCGACTGGAAATAGTAGGTGCGGTGATGAGCTCTCACGTTCGTAGCGTCTCGGCGATCCTTCTCTTCTGCATGGGCCTCCCCATCGTGGGCGCGGCCTGCGCCACGGGCAACGTCGCGGTCGACGACGACGGCGGCACCCTCCCCGAGCCCGAGATCGACGGAGCGACTCCGGTCCTCCCCGAAGAAGACGGCGGCACCAAGACCGACGCGTCCAAGAAAGACGGCCAAGCCGGAGACTCCGCGACCGGCGCGCCCGCGCCAAAGCTCACCGCGCTCGCCCCGGCGAAATCGCCCATCTCGACCGCACCCGTCACGGTCACGATCACCGGCGCGGACTTCGAGACGACCTCGGTGGTCGAGGTCGACGGCACCGCCATTGCCACCACGTACGCGAGCGCGACGCAGCTCCAGGCGACCATCCCCGCGGCCATGCTCTCGGCCGTCAAGAACCTCGCCGTCGTCGTCAACACACCGGCCCCCGGCGGAGGAAGCTCGGCGCCGCTCACGTTCGCGGTCGAGAACCCCGCTCCCACGGCCACGAGCCTCTCGCCGCTCGGTGCGGTCGTCGGCGCGCCCGCCACGTTGCTCACCGTCACGGGCACGGGCTTCGTCACGGGCACCAAGATCGTCTTCGCGGGCACCGACCTCGTCACCACCGTGAAGAGCCCGACGTCGGTCGAGGCCACCATTCCGGCGGCGCAGCTCGCGACCGCAGGCACGTTCAACGTGTTCGTCGTGAACCCCACCCCGGGCGGCGGCACCACGACGGCCCTCTCGTTCACGGTCTCGACGCCCGCCGTCCAGCTCTCCACGGTCACGCCGGCGAGCGCGATCGTGGGCTCGGGGGCCACCTCCGTGCAGCTCGTCGGCACGGGCTTCTTGCCCACGACGCAGGTGCTCTTCAACGGCGTCGCCATCACGGCGTCGTACGTCGACTCGACGCGCATGAACGCCACGATCCCCGCGGCCTCGCTCACGACCGTGGGCGATCTTCCCATCACGGCGCGCAACCCGCCCCCCGGCGGCGGCACGAGCAACCCCGTGTCGTTCCGCGTGCAATATGCCGCGCCGACGCTCGCCTCTATCGCGCCGTCGGCCGCGAACGCGGGCTCGGGCCCCACCCAGGTCGTGCTCACCGGCACCGGCTTCTACCCCGCCTCGCAGGTCACGTTCGACGGGGTCGCGGCCACCACCACCTACGTCAGCCCGACCGAGGTCCGCGCGACCCTCACGGCCGCCCAGCTCGCGAACGGCGGGGTCATCGCCGTCCGTGTGAGCACGCCGGCGCCCGGCGGAGGCCTCACCGGAACGCAGTCGTTCACCGTGCAGAACCCGGCCCCGAGCGTCACGGGCATCAACCCGACGAGCGTGGTCGCGGGCGCCGGCAACACGACGATCACGGTCACCGGCTCGGGCTTCGTGCCGCTCTCTTCGGTGCGCGCGAACGCCACTCCCATCACGACCACCTTCGTCTCCGGCACCACGCTCACCGCCATCGTCCCGTCGACGTACTTCGTGAACCCCGGCAACGTCTCGATCACGGTCGCGAACCCGAACCCGGGCGGCGGCACGAGCGGCGCGTTCAACCTCGCCGTCGGCTGCAACAGCACCGGCGTCGACGTGACCCTCGGCGCGATCAACAACACGACCACCCTCTCGACGACCTTCGGCGCCGCGCCAGCGTACAACCGCTACTCGTCGGCCGGCACCTGCCCCACGACGCTCACCACCACCACCCAACCGGTGCGCTCGTGGGTCGTCCAGAACACCGCGGGCGTGCCCGTGGTGCTCTCGGCGTGGGCCGTCTGCACGAGCGACGCCGCCGCGGGCCGCCAAGACGACGGCTACCTCGCGTTCTACCGCCGCACCACGGTGCCGACGGCCGACGCCGACCGCCGCGCCTGCACGGGCTTCGTGAGCGAAGGCGCGAGCGGCATGAACGGCTACGAGAGCCCCGAGGCCGGCGGCTCGAACTGGTGCCCTGGGCTCACCAAAGCGAACGGCGCCGGCATCACGCTCGGCGTCTGCGAGCGCATCGTGGTGCAGGCCCAGCCCTGGAGCAACTCGAGCTCGAGCTACACCCCGTTCGCCACCGTGCGCCTCCGCCCCGAAGCGCCCTGACCGAGCGCCCGGGGACGCACGTTCGCCGGGAATATTCGACGAAATCGGCCGCGAAATCGGACAATCGGCACGTCCGGTTTCGTGGCGCGGCGATTTTCGCGTGCCTACGGTCAGGCGCATGGAAGTCGTCGTCCCGCTCCTCGTCGCGTCGTTCGTGCTCACGCTGGGGCTCTTCATCAAGAGCCTCCGCTCGGTCGAGCAGGGCACCATCTGCGTGGTCACCATGTTCGGCAAGTACCGAAGGCTCCTCTACCCGGGCCTCAACTTCGTCGTGCCGTTCGTCGAGAAGGTGAAGACCACCATCTCGGTGCAGAACCGCTCCATGGAGCTCACGTTCCAGGCCATCACCCAGGACCAGGCCAACGTCTACTTCAAGGCGATGCTGCTCTACTCGGTGCTCGACCAGCGCGAGAGCACCATCGTCAACGTCGCCTTCAAGTTCATCGACGAGAGCGCGTTCCACCAGACCATGGTGCGCACCGTCGAGGGCGCGGTGCGCAGCTTCGTGGCCACCAAGCGCCAGACCGAGATCCTCGCGCTGCGCGGCGAGATCGTGAGCTCGGTGAAGGAGCACCTCGACACGAGCCTCGAGTCGTGGGGCTACCACCTCGCCGATCTTCAGATGAACGACATCGTGTTCGACGGCCCCGTCATGGAGTCGATGGCGCGCGTCGTCGCTTCGCAGAACCTGCTCTCGGCCGCCGAGAACGAGGGCCGCGCCCTGCTCGTCACGAAGACGCGCCAGGCCGAGGCCGAGGGCAACGCGATCCGCATCTCGGCCGAGGCCGACCGCGTCGCGCAGAAGCTCCGCGGCGAGGGCATCGCGCTCTTCCGCGAAGAGGCCGGCCGGGGCATGAGCGTCGCCGTGAAGGAGATGGAAGCCGCGGGCATGGACCCGTCGCTCATCCTCTTCCAGATGTGGACCGAGTCGCTCAAGCACGTGGCCGAGAACGGTCGCGGCAACGTGATCTTCCTCGACGGCTCGCCCCAGGGCATGGAGCGCACGATGCAGCAGATGAGCGCGCTCCAGCTCGCGGCCAGCACGCCCGCGGGCGGCCCGCGCACGCAGCGACTCTGACGGCCGTCGGCACGGGCACACAAAAAAGCGAGTCGTGGCGAAGACTTACGCCACGACTCGTTTTACCTTCAGAACGTGCCGACGACCCCGAGCGAGCCCGGGCCGAAGACCGGCTTGGCGGTGACCTTCGGGAGCACGAGCTTGCCGGTGGTCGGCGCCTCTTCGCCCGAGGTGAGCACGAACGCCATGACGGTGAGGCCCGCCGACAAGAGCGTGGCGCCGGCGAAGATGTCGGCCACGAGCGACATGGTGCGCGTCGAGCTGCGCGCGTCGTCGATGACGGTCTTGGTGCTGCCTGGAGTCTCGATGGCCTTCTCGAAGTCGGAGTGTTTCCCCGAGGCGACGATCGCGAACACGGCCGTGCCGCCAGCGAGCGCGCCCGTGATGCCCAAGCCGATGTAGAACGGCGTGCGGCTCTTCGGGTGGCTCTCGGGCTTCACGGGCTGACCCGAGCCCGGATCCCGCGAGACGCCTCCGATGGGCTTCAGCTCGATTTTGACCTCGACCTTCTGCGAGCCGGCCACGTCGATGACGCGCGTCTCGGTCTGGTAGCCCGAGGCCGTGACGGAGAGCTTGCGCCGACCCGCGCTCACGAGGACCGGCTTCGACGAGGCGCCGCGGGGCTCGTCGTCGACGGTGACCTCGGCCTCGGGCACGTTGACGACGAAGTTGAGCGTCGCCACCCGCTGACGAAGCTTCACGAGCTCGCCATCGACCTCTTTTTTGCGCTCGGCCTCGACGCGATCGCCGCCCTCCGAGAGGTACTGCTCGAAGGCGCGCACGGCGCCCGCGTAGTCTTGCAGTTGGTAGAGCGTCTGACCGAGGTTGTAGAGGAGGCGGTACGACGGAGCGGCCGCGTACGCCGCGCGGAACTCGGCGAGCGCCGCGTGGAAGTTGCCCTCCTTGTAGAGCTCCATGCCGCGCGTGAAACGCTGGCGCCCCTCGTCGACGCCCTGCGCGCTCGCGACGCGCTCGGTGCTCGCGACGAGCGTGGTCGCCGCGGTGACGGCGACGAGCGAAACGAGGGCCACACGTGCGATCGAAGGTCTCATGGGGCGTAGGGGTCCTTGTCGTCGAGCGGGCGGGCCGTCGGCTTCGGTGGGGTGGCCGTCGGCGTGGTGGTGGCGGGAGTGGTCGGTGGCGTCGCGCCGGTCGCCGCGCCCACCACGGGCTTCACGTTGGGGATGGGATAGTGGAACCCTGGCTTGCCCGGCGCGTGGGTGGCCGAAGGGCTCGCGCTCGTGGGGGCCGCGACCTGCGTCGGCTCGGTGGGCGCCGCCGAGGCGCTCGCGGGTGTGCTCGGCGAAGCGACCACGGTCGACGACGGCACCGGCGGCGGGACATCGGGCTTCTGGGCGCGCGAGCTCATCGCGAAGAACGCGACGCCCGCGATCACCGACACGACGGCGAGCCCCCCCAGGGCAAAACCGAGGTAGGGAGGTTTTGGCTTCTGCGCACCTTCAGCGACAGGGTACGAGCGTGACGCCTCGGGCACCGCCGGCGCCCCAGCGCCGACCAACGAAGGATGAACGCCCGAGATCGACCCTGACGAACGCAGCGCGGCGACGGTCGGTCCGTCCCCCGACGACGTGAGCGCCGGGGTCCCTCCCGAGTCGGCCGCACGCCCCGCCCCCGTCGACGCGAGCAGCGCGTTCCGAATGCCGCTGAAGCGCGGATCGGTGAGGCGCTGCTCGACGACCGATCGGAGCTGTTGGCGCTCCGGCGCGAACGCATCTTTGAGGGATTTTGCCCACTTTTTTCGCGGGAGCTCACCGTGCTTGCGCAGCCACTGCTCGAGATCGGCTTGGAGCTCGGAGGCGCCCGCGTACCGCGCCGCCGGCTTGTGGGCCATCGCGCGATCGCAGATCGCGGCGAGCTCCGGATCCACCTCGGGCACGACCTCGGCGATCTTCGGGTCCTTCCCTTCGACGCGACGGAGGAGCGCATCGCGCGCGGAGAGCCCCTCGGCGAGGCGTTTTCCCGCGATCGCCTCCCACAAGATGACCCCGACCGAGAACACGTCGGCGCGCCCGTCGATCTCTTGGAGGCTCGCCTGCTCCGGCGCCATGTAACCGACCTTGCCCTTGAGGACCCCGGCTTGTGTCATCTGCACGGCCGCCGAGCTCTTGGCGATGCCGAAGTCGACGAGCTTCACGCGCCCGTCGTAGCCGACGAGGATGTTGTGCGGGGTCACGTCGCGGTGGACGATGCCGAGCACCGAGCCGTCGAAGTCGGTCAGGTGGTGGGCGTAGTCGAGCGCGTCGAGCACGTCGCACAAAACACGAATATGGGCCGTGAGCGGGAAATCCTCGGGCGAGAGGCGCCTCCGAACGCGCGTGACGGGCTGCCCCTCGACGTACTCCATGGCGAGCAAGAGGCGACCTTCGCTGTCGTCCACCTCGAACGTCTGCACCACGTTGGGGTGGTTGAGGCGCGCCGCGAGCCGCGCCTCGTCGAGGAACATGGCGCGAAAGTCCTCGTCCTGCGCCATCGAGTCGCGGAGAGTCTTCAGCACGCACAGCTTGCGGAACCCCTCGGGTCCGTCGGCGACGGCGAGGTAGACGTCGGCCATGCCTCCGTGCCCGAGCGTGCCGAGCAGGCGGTATTTGCCGAGCGCAGCCTCGAAATGGAGGTCGCCGGCTTCGAGGGCTTGAACGACGACGAGCTCGTCGGCCGTGGCTGTGCGGTTGGGGCGGCTCATGGGCTCGGTAGGATGGCGACGGTGGTGGCGGCTCCGGCGCGGACGAGAATTCGTACGGCGCCGAGCCGACGTTTGGTGGCGACCTGCTCCATCGTGAAGGTGTGGAGCCCCGGGGGCACGTTCACGAAACCTCCGCGCCCGAGCCCGTCGGTTTGGGTGTCGGTCTTGGAGGGCGAAGTATTGATGATGAAGAACCGCTCCATGATGGGGTCTTGGGCGCTCGTCGTGAACGATACGCCCGCGAGCGGCTTTTGTTCGCAATCGCGCGCGAAGAGGAACACGAGGCCGTGACCGACCGACTCGTAGGCGTTCGTCTTGCCGAGGGCCTGGTCGGCGAGGAAGTTGATCTCGGCCGGGCGGAGCAAGATCTGCTCGAACACGAAGCTGCCCTTGAGGGGCGGCGACGTGTAGCGGTACGTCGGCGCGAAAATGGGCGATTTCACCTCGAAGAAGCCCTCGAAGCCGTACTCCACCTTGGAGGTCACCGTGCCGTCGGCCCGCGTGGCGACGAGCCCCGCGCCTGCGTCGGCGACCCCGGCGTCGGCGGGGCCGGCCCCCTCGAGCGTGGTGCGAGGGCTCGCGCAGAGAGGATCGGTCTGGGCGCACAAGCGGACCGCGAGCCCGACGGCCGGCTGCCCGTTGGTGAAGTCCGTGTACTTGATCCCCACGTCGATCTTGCGGCTGGGATCGGGGCTCGCGAGGGGCTCGCTCGCGCACGCGAACGGGTCGACCGCGCCGTCACCGGCCGGGGCGTCGGGTTTCGAGGCGTCTTCCCCGGGGACGACCACCGAGCCTCCCACGCACACGTTATCGAGGGAGCACTTCGATCCCTCGAAGCCGGCCCCCCGGTTCTTGCAGTCGTCGTCGGTCGCGCACTGCTCCTTGCTCGTCGAAAAGAGGACGGAGCACGCCGCGCTCGTGAGCGCGATGAGTCCGGTTGCGAGAAAGGCGATGCTCGTCGTACGAGGTCGAACCATGTTCTGTCTTCCGCATGAAGGGGTGGTCGACGGAACTGCGCCGTGTCCCCCACAGGTGCTTATCAAGCATAACCGTGTGGATGGCGTGCCGCCAACCCGCAACGTCCAGTTTCGTCAGGCATCTCAGGGTCCCCTGAGGTACAGGAAGGTCCTCGCATGAAAACTCGCGAAGGATTCCGTGAACGTACGTTCCCCGAGGCCCTCGAGGCCGCGCTCTCGGGGAACACCGATGCACTCTACAAGCTTCTCGCCCGCCTCTCGGGCCTCCCGGGGCAACGCGTCAACCAAGGCATGCTCGACGCCTTCGCCGTGGAGGTCACGCCGCTCGGCAAAAAGGCCGACAAACTGCTCCACGCGATGATCGTGCTCGACGCGGATTTCGCCCCGGGCGGGTCGGCCTTCGAGGCCGTGCCCGTGTGCGCCGTGCACGTGCTCGGCCTGCGTGGGCGTGACGCGGCGAGCCGAGCGTTCTGCCTGAACCTCCTCCATGCCGCGTGCGACGACCTCCGCTTCCGGGTGCGGGACGCCGTCCCCGTCGCCCTCGCGAAGATCGGCGAGGTCGCCGGCGACGCCCTGGTGACCGACATTTTTCCCTTCATGGACGGCTACTTCCACGCCGCGGCCGCCACCCTCGCGCTCGGGCGCCCCGAGCTCCTCGACGCCACCACGGACGGAGAGCTCGTCGTCGAGCGGCTCCGTCAGGCGTTCCAGCTCGTCAAAGATGCGCCGCGTTCGGCGTCCAGGTATCCAGGCCACAAGGCCCTCATGGACGCCCTGCTCCTCTCGCCGCCCCGCGTGGCCCGCCGCTACCCCGCCCTCGTGACGGCCGAGATCGAGGCGTGGGGAAGTGTGCGCGATCCTGCGCTTCGACAGATCGCCCTCGGGATCGCCAAGAAGCTCAAGGAGCGCCACGGCGAAGAGGCCGAGCGCATCAAGGCGTCGCTCGACCGCACGAAGCCCGTGCCCCGCGATCCCACGCTCATCGTGCAGGGCACACGCGGACGCGGAAAGAAGCGAGGTCTCGCGGGCCGAGGACCGAAGGGGACCTGAGCTCCTACGCGCGCGGTCAGAAGCCGAGCGTGCCCCGCAGCCGCGGGAACATCTCGGTCGTGAGCACGTGGTACTCGTCCGGCGTGTCGCACTCCATGAAGGGCACGTGCCGGGCGAAACCTGCGATCTGCATGCGTCCGGCCATCATCATGCGCTGCGTGATGTCCTCGTGCTCGCTCCGCGCCTTCGCGGTCGAGTAGCGGACGACCCAGTCGGTCACCTGGGCGAGCGCCTCGTGATCGCCGGGCTCCCACAGCAAGATGCCCGTCGCCTCGCCGACGCACTGGAGCTTCTCGGTCATGGGCGTGCGCAAGAGGCCCTTGCCGTGCATCACGGGCACGCTCGGGGCCTTCGGATCGGCGAACACGAGCACCTCTTCCTGCGTGTCGCGGAACTCGGTGCACACGAGCGTCTTCGACGGCCCCGTGCTCGGTCCTGCCGCGAGCGCCTCGTAGATCGAGGGGTCGTAGAGGATGTCGGCGTCCATGAGCACGACGCGCGATTTTCCGTCGAGGATGCCGTGCTCGCTCTTCCACGCGAACCACGCCGAGTGGCCCGAGCCCGACGTGGACACGTCCTCGGTCGGGTTCAGGATCCACGCGCTCTTCATGGTCTTCGACTCGGGCAGCTTCGTGCCGTACGTCTTCGCGTTGCCCACGAAGTAGGCCTCTTTGCAGCCCGCGCGCTCGAGGGCGCGGAAGTGCCAGTCGAGGAAGGTGGGGTGCGAGCCGGGCTCGCCCGAGAGCGGCAGGAGGGGCTTCGGTACGTCCTTCGCGACGGCCGAGATGCGGTTGCCGAGACCTGCGGCCAAAATGACGGCTTTGTCGATCATGCGAGGCTCCGTGCGGCTCACGCCGCGTCGTCGCTCGTGCCCTTCTTCACCCAGGCCGCGCACGTGAGCGCGACCACGACGAAGGTCACGAAGCCGGCCACGATCATCGTCTTCTCGACCTTGGCGAGAGAGAACGTGAGCAGGCCGAAATTGAAGAAGGTGATGGCGTTGTCGCCCGTGACGATCGAGGTGAAGCGCAAGAGCCTGCGGAACCCGGGCGATTTCGCGCGCCTACGCACCCCGCGCGCGGCGGCCTCGAGCTCGGGATCGGTCACCCCTGCGCCAGGCACGGCCGTCTCTTTGCGGATGCGCTCGACGAGCTGGGGCAGCGCGAACGGCGTGAGCAGCGTGGCCTGGAGCCACTCGAACATGAGCGCGAAGCGGACGACGATCCCTCCCCCGCCCTCTCGCGCGCGCTTGGCGCTCCGCCGCACGAGCTCCTCCGCGGGGCCGTCGTTCGTGCCCTTGAGGAAGCTCGTGAAGGTGCGCTTGTAGTAGTCGTACGTCATCGCCATCCAGCCCGGCACGAGCATGCCGGCGGCGAGCATGAAGACGAGGCTCTCGTCGGGGTAGTGGCGGTGGATGTGCACGAGCGTGCCGATCTGCATGCCCACGTAGCCGACCATGTCGCCCATCTCGTCGATCGTGCGGCCCATGGGCGAGCCGAGCTTCTTCGCGCGCGCGACGACGCCGTCGAGGCAGTCGAAGATCATGCGGGCCTCGGCGAGGAAGAACGCCACGACGAGATCCCTCGGCGTGCCCCGCGCGATCAGAACGCCCGCGGTGAGCCCGAGGCAGGCGTGGAACGCCGTGATCTGGTTCGGCGTGAACGGGAGCCGCATGAAGAGCGGCAACATCCCCTTGGCCACCGGGTACCGGTAGTATCGGTTCAGCGGGTCCGTCATCTCGTAGAGGATCGTGTCGACGTCCTCGGCGGGGAGCGGGCCGTGCTCTTCGACGGCCGAGAGCGAACGAGGCTCGACGACGTCGCCCGGCGTGGCCACCTGAGCGACGGCGACGACCGGTTTCGAGGGGGAATGCGTGTCGAGCGTTTCGAGGGACATCGGCGACCTGACCGTCAAGAGCGCACGGATTAGCACGCCCCCCGGGCGCGACCAGCTCCGCGACGTGCCGCGCCGGCGTGCCCCCCTCACACCAGCAAAGCTCACGCCAGGGTCGCGCGGATCTCCCCGAGCAAGCGCGTCATGTCGCCCGCGTCCACGTCGCCCATGACGGCGATGCGGAACATCTCGCCCGAGAACGGCCCTTGGCCCGCGTAGATCACGAACCCCTTGTTTTTCAGGTGATCGTGGAGCTTCTCGTAGGTGAGCCCCTTCGGCAGTCGGTAGCTCGAGAGCGTCGCCCCGGTCGAGTCGGCGTCCTCGAGGAAGGGCTGGATGCCAAGTGCGAAGAGGCCTTCGCGCACCTGCTTCGTCAGCGCTGCGTACTTCTGGTGGCGCTTCTCCCAGCCGCCTTGCTCGGCGAGCTCGTCGAGGGCCTCGTCGAGGGCGAAGAGCACGTGCACCGACTGGGTGAAGGGAGAGAAGCCCTTCGCCTGCTCTTTGCGGTACCGGAAGAGGTCGAGGTAGACGCTCGTCGCGCCCGTCTCGCGGGACGTGAAGACCTCGTTGGCCACGAGCACGAACGCGATCCCGGGCACGCCGTGGATGCACTTGTTGGCCGTGCCCGCGCACGCCTCGAGGTTCCATTCATCGAAGCGGATGTCCTCTCCGGCGAAGCTCGACACCGCGTCGAGCAGGAGCTTCACGCCGTGTTTCTTGCAGATCGCGCCGAGCGCCGGCAGGTCGTTGAGGCGCCCCGTCGTGGTCTCGTGGTGCACGGCGAAGACGTGAGCGTACTCGCCCTTCGAGAGCAGCTCGTCGACCTTGGTGACGTCCATCGGGCGCGTCCACGGCGACGAGACGACGTCGTGCTCCTTGCCCTGCGCCGCGAGCATGGCCGCCGCGCGCTCGCCGTACACGCCGTTCGCGACGACGAGGGTTCGCATGCCCTTCGCGTGCTCTTTGCGCGGTACGACCGAGAGCATCGCCTCGACCGCCCCCGTACCCGACGACGTGAGCAGCACCGGCGTGTACCCGGCTTTGGATGCAGGGTACACCGAGCCAATTTTGCTCAGTATTTTCGAGCACATATCCGCGAACTCTCCTTCGCGGTGGCACATGTCGGGGCGCGCGAGCGCGGCCCTCACGCGGGCCGTGAGCGTCACCGGCCCGGGGTTCAGGAGCTTCATCGGGGCCTCGCCGCTCATCACGGGTTCTCCTTCATCCACGCGATCATGCGATCCTTCACCTGCACCGGCGTGACGGTGGGGCGAGGGAGGTCCTCGGGCGAGCCGGGCCGCGTCTTCACGTGCGCGAACGTAAGCTCGCTGGTCTCGCCGGCGACGAGCGAAGCGACGCCGTCCGTCGTGGGGACGCGCAGCACCTTCGGGTAGCCCGAGGCAGCCGCGACGAGCGCCGAGTCGACCGAGTGCGACACCGTGGACTGCCCACCCGTCGACTCGTGGAGCTCGTTGTCGAGCAGGATGTGGAGCAGGTTCTTCGGGCGCTCGAAGCCGATCGTCGCGAGCGCGCCGAGGCGCATGAGCGCGGCCCCGTCGCCGTCGAGCACGATCACGCGTCGGTTCGGCTGCGCGAGCGCGAGGCCGAGCCCGAAGCTGCCGGCGCAGCCCATGCTGCCCACCATGTAGAGCTGGTTCGGTTTGTCCTCGAGGGCGTAGAGCTCGCGGCCCGTGTGGCCCGTCGTCGCGACGACCACGTCCCCGGGGCGGAGCGACTTCTGCACGGCCGTGAGCACCTCGGTGCGCGAGGGGCGCTCCTTGGGCCACGTGAACGACGCCGCGAGCTGCGCCGCGTGCACGTCACGAGGCTCGGCCTTCGTCTTGAGCTTGTGCGGCGCGACGCTGTCTTTCTTCATGACGAGGCCGTACGGCTGCTTCTTCTCGTTCATGTGCTTCGTCGCGCGCTCGAGCACCGGGGCGACCTCGCTCTCCTCGGTGGGGAAGTACTCCCACGGGATGCGCATCAGGTCGAAGAGCCCCGTCGTGATTTGGCCCATGAGCGCGTGCTGCGGCTCGTCCTTCGGGCCGCCGGGCTCGCCGCGCAGCGTGGTGATCACGAGGCACGGGATGTCGAAGATCATGTTCAGCGAGGTGAGCGGGTTCACCGTGTTGCCGAAGCCCGAGTTCTGGAACATGACCACGGCGCGCTTGCCGCCGAGCTCCGCCCCCGAGGCGATCGCCACCGCGTCGCCCTCGTTCGTCGCGCCGACGTACTCGAGGTCCTCGGCGTCGATCACGTAGTTGATGAACGGCTTCAGGTACGAGCAAGGCACGCCCGTATAGAGGGAAAACCCGTGGCCCTTCGCGGCCTGAATGAAGCTCTCGGCAGTGATCATGCGTCCTCGTCGTGAGAGTAACGGCGTCGCGCGACGCCAAAAATCGAGCCGGGGCGCGGGGGCCATGCCACACCGCGCCCCGTGGAGAGCCTCAGAAGCTCGCGCCGAGCACCACGTCCTCGACGGCGTCCACGTCGAGCCAGTGGCCGGTCGTGTAGAGTACACGCACCTCGTGGCCATCCTTCGTGAGCTGGCGGAGGAGATCGGGGATCTTCATCGTGTCGAAGCGGGCCTTGTCGTCCTTCTCGAGCTTCTCGAGGGTCGCCTTGAGCACCTTGGCGCCCGCGTCGCTCACCTTGAGGAAGCCCATCCACTCGCCGGTCACGTCGGCGCGTTCGCCGTCGGTGACGAAGTCCTTGAGGGTGACCTTCTCGTAGAAGGCGCGCTTCGAGCTCGGCTGCGAGCAGGTGACGAAGTCCGCCGAGCGGCCCTTGTTGCGGCTCGTCTGCCAGGCCGCGTCGACGCAGATGACGAAGTCGTCGGTCGTCTCGGTGAGCTCCTGGACGATGTACTTCTTGAAGAGCACGTCCCCGTAGGAGATCACGGTCTGCCCCGAGAGCGCGTCCTTCGCGCGCGCGAGCGACACGACCTCTTGCGTCGACTCGTAGGCGTCGTTGTCGACGTACGAGAGGCTCGTGACGTTGAACGCCTCTTTTTTGTAGCCGCGGACGACGGTGATGTCCTTCACGCCCACCTCGCGGTACGTCGCCGCGATGTGCGAGAGGATGGGCTGGCCCTTCACGTCGAGCATGGCCTTGGGCTTGTCCTTCGTGAGGTCGCCGAGCTCCTGCCCGCGCGACGCCGCGAGCACGATCGCGCGCGTCGATTTGCCGTGCTTCGGCAGGTAGAGCTTCTCGGCCTGCTCGAGCTCGGCCTCGCCCTGGAGGCGGAAGACCTCGGCCACCGTGACGACCTCGCTCTCCACGTTGAGGAGGCTCTGGTCTTGGTAAATCTGCTTGACGGTCTTCTGCATGGCCGTGATGGCCGAGCGCATCGCGTGGTTCGCCCAGATCACCGTGGAGAAGCCCGCGTCGCGGAACACGTCGGTCGGCGTCGAGTAGTACTTCGTCGGCACGATCACGACGGGGAGCCTGTCGCCCCACTCCTTCTTGAAGGCGAGGATCTCCTCGGGGGAGCGGAGCGCCGAGTGGATGAGGATCGCGTCGGCGCCGGCCTTGCGGTACGCCTCGCCGCGCTTCAGCGCCTCTTCGAGGCCCCAGCCCGCGATGAACGCCTCGACGCGCGCGACGATGACGAAGTCAGAGTCGGTCTGGGCCTCTTTGCCCGCCTTGATCTTGCCGGCGAACTCGTCGATCTCGGCGAGGGGCTGCGCGCTCCCGCGGATGAAGCTGTTCGTCTTCGGGAAGATTTTGTCCTCGATACAGACGCCCGCGACGCCGCGCTGCTCGAGCTTCTTCACGAGCCTGCGCATCGAGTTGAAGTTGCCGTAGCCGGTGTCGCCGTCGAGCAAGATCGGGATCGTCGTGGCGTCGGCCATGAACTCGACGACCTCGAGCACCTGCGTCCAGCTCGCCTCGTTGTTGTCACGGCAGCCGAGCGCCGCCGAGATCGAGAGGCCGCTACCCCAGATGCCCTCGAAGCCCGCCTCTTCGGCGATCTTCGCCGAGAGGCCGTTGTGCGCCTCCATGAGGAACGAGAGCTCGGGCCTCGTGACGAGGTGCTTGAGTTGCGTGGTCTTCTTGGGCTTCGGCTGCGACATGATGGCCTCGTGGCAGAGGGTCTCTCGGGACGGGAGGGGAACGATCGCCGCGCAGACGATGGCTTCGCGGCATAGAACCCGGGAGCGCTCGACGCGCGCGCCTTTCGAGCGCGCTTCGGGCGGGACCCGGGCAGCGGAATAGCACCAATTCATCGGGGGAACACGCGCGAGCGACGTGCCCGCTCCCGGCCAAAAGAACGGCGGCCCCGGGGCGATATTCCGCGGAATTTCAGGGGTTTTGGCGCGCAACCGCCTTCGCGGCACACGACGTGAACGTTCGCGCCGGCCCAAGGCCCCGAGATCCGTCGGTATTCGGTGCGCCTAGCGGCCTGTTGATCTTTCGGACCGAGGCCGTTCGACGTCCGCGCCCGACCCGCCGAGGCGCGATCCGAGGAGCGCGCGGAACCTACTTTTGTAGGTGAGCACGACCCTTGGAAGTCCCCGACGGGGGACGCACCGGAGGATCGCAACGAAGGCGGTCGGGATGCGGCGGCGACGACCCTTGGAAGTCCCCGACGGGGGAGCGGCCGACGGGAGAAAATCAACGGGCTGCTAGTCTGCCCGGGCGCGTGTGCCGGAGACCTCAGGCCGCGAACCGGAAGACGCGCGCCGTCGCCCCTCGCACGCGCCGAGCGATCGGCCGCGCCGCGAACGCGAGCAGCGCGCCCACCGGCACGTCGACCACGAAGTGCCGCTTGCAGAGCAGCGTCGACGCGGCGATCGCGAGCGCGAGCAGGGTGGGGAGCCACGCCTTCTTCGGCGCATGATCGCGGAAAAACAGTGCAACATACACGCTGTAGGCCACGTGCATGCTCGGGAACGCGTGGAAGCCGTCGTCCGAGCGGTACATGAGATCGAGCGCGCGGCAGTCGGCCGAGGCGCACGCGGCGAGGCTCGGCTGAGGCATCTGCGAGGGCACGAGCGCGAAGAAGCAGAAGCCCGTGACCGCCAGCAACAGGTAGCCCGAGAGCGCCTCGTAGAGCCACTCGCGCCGCGTGTGCGTCACCACGTGGAGCGACAGCGTGAGGGGGAAATACGTGTAGTAGATCCACACGAACGGCACGAAGAGCGGGATGGCCGCGTCGAGCGGGGTGAGCGGCGTGAAGAGCGTCTCCCCCGCCGCGAGCAGGCGCGTGTTGCGCGCGTCGAGGCCCGAGTAGAGGCCCACCATCGCGGCCACCGAGATCACGGTCACCAAGAGCGACTCCCGGAGCTTCGGCGGGGCGCCCGGGAGCTCGGGGGACGACGCAGAGCGCGCACCCGCGAGCACGACGGTGGAGGGGGCCGGGAACGTGGAGGAGTGGGGCTCGGGGCTCACGATTCCTGCCTTTGCAGCGGCTATGCCCCGGGCGCTCCACACCCGGTACCCCCGCAGAATCGCGGGTTTCTTGGGGTTGCGGGTCGGCCGAGGGTCCGAATGTCACCCAACCTGTGTACTGGTTCAACCACTAAACCGTCAACCCACGTTCGCAGGGGGTGTCGAACGGAGGTCCCCACTCCGAGGGCGCGCGCGGGCCAGGAAAGTGCTACGTGGCGAGACGATGGTCGACCGCGCGCAGAAGCGCATCCTCGAGGGGCCGCTGGCGTGGGAGGTGTTCCGTTTCGGGATCCCGCTCGCGATCGGCGCGATCCTCCAGACCACCTTCAACCTGGTCGACGCGTACCTCATCGCGCAGCTCCCGAAGGCCGAGGTCGGCCCGGCGATCGGCGCGCTCGGTGTGTGCGACCAGCTCGCGGCCGTCGGCACCATCTTCAGCTACGGAGTGTCCACGGCCGCCGCCACGATCGTCGCGAACCACCGCGGCAAAGGGGACGTCGAGGCCGTCAAACGCACCGCCTGGCAGTCCTTCATCGTCGTGGGCTTTTTGTCGGCGCTCTTCGGCGTGCTCGGCCTCTTCGCGGGCCCCATCGTGTCGGGTGTCATCGGCCTGAAGGGCGCCGCCGCGGACGTGGCCACCAAGTACCTGCGGGTCATCCTCGCGGGCAGCGGCACCATGTTCATGCTGCTCCAGGTCACGAGCATCCAACGGGCGCTCGGATCCTCGAAGACGCCCGTCGCGCTGCTCGTCCTCGGAAATGTGCTGAACGTCGTGTTCGCCGTGCTGTGCCTCTTCGGCCCGACGCCCCCCGAGGGCGCGCTCGGCTTCGCGGGGGGCATCGCGCGCACGTTCGGCGTGCCGGCCATGGGGATGCCGGGCGCGGCGTGGGCCACGGTCATCGCGCGGGCGCTCGTCCTCGTGCCGAGCTTCTTCGTGCTCACGCGAAGGTTCGACGTCGTCCCCAAGCCCGAGGCGCGAAGGCCCGACCGCAAAGAGATCCGCGAGCTCATGCGCCTCGCGTGGCCGACGAGCGCGCAGTTCGTCCTGCGCATCACCGCGATGTTGCTCGTCAATTCGCTCGTCGCCCGGTTCTACTCGACCGAGGCCGATCAGACGGCGACCACCGCGATGGGGCTCGTCTTCCGGGTCGACTCGGTGGCGCTCTTCGTGGCGATGGGCTGGGGCGGCGCCGCGCAGACGTTCGTCGGGCAGAACCTCGGCGCGCACCAAGACGCGCGGGCCAAACGCGCGGGCCTCGTGGCGGCCGCGTACGACGCCCTCATGAACGTCGCGTTCTTCGTGCTGCTCGGGTACTACGGCGAGCACGTGCTGCGCTTCTTCGGCAAAGAAGACGCGCCCGTCGCGATCGGCCTCGACTACCTCCGCATCGTCGGAAAGAGCTACGTCGGCCTCGGCATCGGCGTCGTGCTGGGCAACGCGATCACCGCCGCGAAGGCCGCAAAAACGGCCTTCCGCGTCGACGTGGGCGTGCTGCTCGCGTTCCAGTTCCCCGTGTGCCTCGTCGCGGTGCTCGTCCTGAAGGTGAGCCTGCTCGGCCTCTTCCAGTGTGTCGCGGCCACCGCGTTCGCGGGCGCGCTGGCGTACGGCGCCGTGTACCTGCGAGGGCACTGGGTCGCCGAGGGCCGTGCGCACGACGCGCCCCCCGAAGCCGAGACGGACAAACACGAACCACCCGCGCCCGAAGCCCACGACGAGGCCGTCGGCGAAGCTCGCCCCTGAACGCCGGATCGGCGTTCGCGTCACGTGGAGAGCCGTCCCAGGAGCCATCGCGGCTACGGACGCGCATGGAATTTTCGTAGAGACGGCGCGACCCCGCCCGGGCGTTTGCGTAACAAGCGTGTGAATAACCTCTCCCTGCGCGGCGCCGCCCTCGGCGGTCTCGCCCTCCAGCTCACGCTCCTCGCCATGCCCACCGCCTGCGCCCCTGCGGCGCCGGACCCGACCGTCGACGAACCGTTCGAGCCGCTCGCTCGGATCGACGCCGCCTACCCTTCCCCCTCGACCGACGCGGCGAGCCCGACGGCCCCACCCCCCGACGGATCGGCGCCCGACCCGCGCCAGGACGCCGGCGTAGACTCTTCGACGGGCGGAGGTGACGCCGGTCTCGATGGCGCCCTCGACGCCTCCCCCGACGCCTGGGCAGACGCGGGGACCATCATCGCCATGGGGGAGCTCCCGGTCCCCATCGCCTTTCGGCGGTTCGCCTACGTGGGGCAAGCGAGCCCCCCCAACTCCCCCGCGAAGACGTGCCCCGCAGGTTCGAGCACGTCCACCCCGCTCGGCTTCAACGCAGGTGGCAGCTGCTGCTTCGCCGAGACAGCCGCGTCGGCGAGCGCGCCCGTCACGGTGACGCTCGCAACCGCCGCCGGTTCGGAGCGCGTTTGCCTCGTGGGGGCGAGCACGTCGGCCTGCGCCCTGGTCGCCCCCTCGGGCCTCGCGACCTTCGCCGAGAGCCGCGAGCTCGAAGCTCTCTACAACCGGTGGGGGCTCAACTACCGCGTGGACTTCTCGTCGACCTCCTTGACCTTCCAGCTCGCGCCCTCCCGCGATCGAGCGACGGTGACGCTCCAGGTCTCGGCGCGGATCTTCGGCTCGGGGTGTGGCGCGGGCCAGGGCTCCTACCTCCCGCAAACCACGCTCGACGTGCCGCTGCGCTGACCGCGAGCGGCGGCCGAGAGCGCCCTGGGTCGGTACGAGGACGACGATTCGGCCTCGGAGCGCGAGCGCACAAAAAGCAGACGGGCGGCCTCTTCAGGGACCGCCCGTCGCTCGACTTACCTCTTACGTCAGATGACGACGAGGTTCGTGAGGCCCGCCATGTCGACACGAGCGTTCACCGCGCGCGCGTCGCCCTTCGCGACCGCGTAGGCCACGGCGGCCGAAGCCGCGAGGCCCGTGGCGTTCTGGTCGTACGGGGCCGCGTTTCCGGTAGCCGGGTCGAAGCCGTCGACCTGGTTGTCCTGAGCGCCGAGGCCGCCGAACCAGCCGGTCTTCAAGAAGCCAGCGCCGTAGGCGATCAGCATGTTGGAGCCCATCGCCGAGCCGTCGGGCCAACCGCCGCGCGCGGTGTACGACTTCGGCGTGTCACCGAAGACGGCCCACACGAGGCTGTCGAGGATGGTCTTCGTGGTCGACGCCGGGTCCGGAGTGGCCTTCGCCATCTTGAACATGCCGTCGAGCACGTCGCCCATCGCCTTCGCCACGCCCTGCGCCTGCGCGTCGCCGTTGGCGAACATGCCGTGCGGGTCGTTGCGGAAGCCCGAGATGGCCACGCCGGCGCTGAGGCCGAGACCGAACGCCTTGATCGCCGTGATGATGGCGTTGCCGACGTTCATCGCCGCGGCGGGCACACCGGCGTTGTTGAGACCGAAGAGGGCGCGGTCGGCCGTGGTCGGCTGGAGCTGCGCCGCGAGGTTCTTGCCGAGGAGGTTCATCGACACGCGGCCGATTTCGTTCCCGCGGACCATGGTCGCGCGGTTCGAGGCCGCGTTCAGGTTCAAGAAGGCCTTGTAGTAGGCCTCGGCGAGGCCGGCGTTCTTGGGGGTGTTGAGCAGCGTCTTGGAGGCGTTGCTGTTGAAGAGATCGACCATGCCGCCGGCGTTGGCGACGAGGGCCGGGGCGGGCGCGCCATCGGCCGTGCCGAAGGTGATGTTGCCGACCGCGATGAACGGGAGCAGCGTGGGGACCTTCTGCTGAATGGCCGCGGTGTTCGCGAGCAAGCTGCCTGCGCCACCGAGGTTGTTCGTCGAGGTCGGGTTGCCCGTGTGGGTCTCGTTTCGGCCGCACATGAAGGCGGTGAACGGGTACTTCGCGGACTTGATGGCGTTCGCCATCTCGGGCGCGACGTACATGTCCTTGTTCGTGCCCTCGACCTTGATGGCCTTGCCCATCGCGTGGAACGGGTACGCGGGGTTGTTGCCCGTCGCGACACGCGTCTGGGGGAAGAGCAGCTGGAAGTTGGCGAGACCGCCGTTTCCTTCGTGCTGGAAGATGGTGAACGCGGTGGGACGAATCGCCGCCGAGTCGGCCATCGCCGAGCCCGCGGTGTCGTTCAACACGTCGAACATCTTCGACCGCTCGAGGCCAAGGGCGGCGGCCATGACCGTCGACCACTTGATGAAGTCACGCCGGCTCGCACCGCGGAGATTCTTGAGACGCTCATCGATCATGACGATTTCTCCTTCACTCGCAGGTGTGGGCCGCCGCAAGCAGCGCCGACACGGCAATTCGTTGACCTTCGGCGGGAGTCGCGGCTTGCGCCACGAGGTCGTCGGCGAGCGCCATGTGCTCGGGACGGGCCGGTTTTCCGATCAGGCACGAGACACCGTCTTTGGTGAACTTGCCACCGTCGACGAGCTTCACGCCCGGGCAGGCGGTCGGGTTCCAGTTGGCGTTCGTGATGTCGGTCGACGCCGAGACGTAGATGTCGAAGGCCTTCGAGAGGGCCGACGTCGACGCGAAGGGCGCCTCCGGGATACGACCGGTGTAGTTCGGGCCGCCGAGCGCCGCCGCGTTCGCAGCGTTGGTCACGAGGCCTTGGGTCTGCGTCGACGTGCCGCGCGTCGCCATGAGGCTGCGCATGCCGCGGAGCGAGAGCTTGCCGCACGAGTGCATACGGGCCGAGGCCACCGCACCGCCCGCCGCTGCCGTCTCGAGGGCGCGCTGGCCCGGATCCGGGAGCGGACCATCGGCCACGCCGCCCGGGTCGTTCGTGTGGTTGAAGGTGCTCTCTTCGGAGCCACCCGCGGTGTAGTTGGGGTTGTTCGAGTAGGTGCCGCCCCCGGGGAGGAGCTCGTCGGAGGTTCCCTGACCGCAGGCCAGGAGCCCCATGGCCGACACGGCGGCGAAGGTGAGCAAAACGTGTTTCATGGTCTTCACTCCTTCCTTCACCACATCGTGTAGTCGTCGCTCTTGAAGATGCGAGCGAGCGTCGTTTTGAAGTTCATGTTGCCGGCCTTGAAGGCGTCGACCTCGGCCTTGGTGACCTGAGCGGGCACCGTGGCAAGGTCACCGACGACGTCGCCGCGAGAGAAGGCGTAGTTCCAGGCGCGGGTCACGGCGCAGGCCGCGACGTCCTGGTCCTTGGCCATCGCCTGGCCGAGGCCGGCGATGTCGGTCACGTTCTGGCCGAAGCGCCAGCCGAGCTGCTGCTGCCCGTCGGGGAGCCAGTCGACGAGGTTCGCGCGCGGGTTGCCGGCGATCGGCACCTGCACCTGAATCTGCGTGGCGTTGTACGCGCCGTTCGCGTCGAAGTTCGCGAAGAGCGGGGCGATGTGGTTCATCGTCGTGTGGCAGTTCGCGCAGTTGACCGCCGACGTGTCCTTGAAGTTCACGCGGATGTTCGCGCCCGTGCCGCCGGTGATGCTGTCGAAGGGCCAGGGGCTCGTGTACACCGTGAGGCCCATCGAGGTGGGCTTGTCGGTGAACTCGGTCGGGTACTTCGCACAGACGAACGTCTCTTGGACGAAGCGGGTGCGGCGGAAGGCCATCGGCGAGAAGTACTGCGCCTGGATGCCGCGGTCGGTGAGGATACCGACGTTGGGCGCGCCGTTGTTCGCCGCACAGTCGGCCGCCGTGAGGGCGTTGGTCGCAGGGTCGAAGGTAGGACACGTGCCCGTCGTCGCCGTGAAGAGGTCGGTGTAGGGGCGACCCTGCACCGTCACGAGCGCCGCGAAGTTCGCCGCGAAGTCACGGTTCGGCTGGTTCTGCTGCACCTGACCGACCTGAGCGGTGCGGAGGGTGTCGCGCCAGAAGTCGACCATCTTGGCGGCGAAACGCGGGTCGGCGACGAGACGGTCGACGTGCGCTTCGTAGACCTTCTTCTGCTCGGCCTCGTTGGGGGCGTTCGCGATCGAGTTGATCTCGGCGAGGGTCGGGAGCTCGCCCACGAGCTTGAGGGACGCGGCACGGAGAGACTCACCGTAGTCACGTTTGCGCTGCTCGAGCTGAACGGGAGGACCTTCCTCTCCGCCACCGGAGCCGCCACCAGGCACTCCTCCGGGGCCGGGGACGAACGGGTCCCCAGGGTTCAGAACGTTCTGCGGGTTGCCGAGCGAGTTCGGATCTCCCTCACTCGAGCAGGCCGCGAGCCCAGCGACGAGCCCCATTGCGGCGAGCGACCAGGCTGTGTTTCGGAGCGTGCGCATGTGTCTCCCTTTCTCCTGCGAATCCCTGTGACTTTCCTTAAGCAATCGCCGGGCCAACCTCCGGGCCTCTCGACGGTCGCTCAGAAGAAGATGGCCTTGTTGTTATTGAAGAGGTCGGTGAACCCCTGGCCGTTCGTGACCTTGCCGCCGTTGTGCTGCGTTCCCTGAGCGGCCGCCTTCAAGACGAGGATGCTCTGGGGGATGTTGGCCTCGTTCAGCTTCGACAGCACCGAGTCGCAAATCGCCTGGTTGTCGTTGCCGTTGAGCGAGAGCCCGGCGAGCCCAGCGCCGTGGCAGTTGTTGCAGGTCGAGCCCGCGCCGACGCCCTGGCCGCGCAACGCGGGCAGGATGGTCGTCGCGAACGCGTTGATATCTTTACACTTCTTGATAGCCGGAGGGGGCTGATAGGTGCCCTTCTCGAGCTTGTTCGCGTCGAAGCGGAGCTTGTCGGCGTTGATGTCGAACGGGGTCCAGCCCTCACCCGAGAGGAACACGGAGCCCGGTCCGAGATCGGCCTCGGTGCCGCCCTGGAGGGTCTGATCGACGTTCGAGAAGCTCGCGTCCGCGATCTCGGGGCCTTCGGGTCGACGACGGGCTTGATGCGCACGAAACGCGGGGCGCTCACGTGCACGTCGGTGCCCGCGGGGGCCACGAGCTTCAGGTTTTTCAGGGACAAAACCCCGCCGATCACGCTCGCGTCGAACTTGAGCTTCACGCCGGTGAGGCCCTGCGAGGCCTTCGAAATGTCGACCTCGTTCGGGCCTGCCTTCACGGTGAAAGGGTCGGTCCCCGGGAGCTTCGCGGCCGAAAGGGCGAGCGCCTCGGCCTCGAGCCACGTCATGGCCTTTTGCTCGAGCCCCGCCGTGTATCCGATGGCCGGGCCGGCGTGCGCGCCCTTCGTGACGAGGCCGCTCTGGAAGGCGTCCTTTACGACGATTCCCGGGTGTTTTCGGATAGATACGTACGAGTCGGGGCCCGCGAGGAACTTGGGCGGCTCGGGCACGAACACGCCGAGCTCGTGGCACTGCTTGCCGCAGGCCTCTTTGAGCTGGGGCTCGATTTCCCGGTAAAGCTTCTCCGCGTAGGCCTGTTTTTGCTCGAGCGTGCCGCCCGGGCCCGCGTCTGCGGCGCCGCCACCAGGGCCACCACCGCCCGTGGGAGCTTTCTGCAGGGTCGGGTCGGAGTCATCGCAGGCCCCGACGCCCGCCGCCACGAAAAGAGCCGTCACCGCAAACGCCAAGCGCGAAGAAAACCGCTTCATGAGGGACCTCGTCGGGGGGTGGGATGCACGCCAAAGGCCAAGCCGTAACGCCACGAAAAGACGAACGTTATTGCGACATATGCGACATGTAGGGGACCAAATTTCGCCTGGGTTCGCGAACTTGGCGCACGGCCGACCGCACGGACGCGCAACCCGCGCGCCTCGGAGCCCCCACCGAACGTGGATCTCTCGAAACCCACGAGGGGCCGCCCCCTCCATGGGGAGGGGCGCATCCCCTAGGGGAGCGGCAAGCCACCCGATCATCGAAAAGAGCCGTGATCCCCGCAGCTTGCCCCACGAAGTGCGACATATGCCGACGGTGTAGGACAGACCAAATCGGGCTGGGGAGCCCCTGCCCCACGGGGGAGGTGGCCCTCGTTCGTGCGGGGGAGAGGCCCTCACCCCCTTGGTCGCCTTGGGTTGTCCATGGACGCCCCGATCGCCACGAGGGACCGTGGCCCCCGACGGTGCGGGGGCATGCCCCACGAGCGAGCCACGGCCTAGCACCGGCCCATCGAGGCTGGCTCGAGGAGGGCCGGACAGAGCTCACCGGGGCGCCCCCGGGGGAGCCGTTGGAGCTGGAGCGGTGGGCGCCGGGGCCGTTGGAGGCGGAGGCGCCCCTCCCGCCGCGGCCAAGCGCTCCCGGAGGATCTTGGCCGCGTAGGCATAGGAGGGGTTCTGCGGTTGCTCTCGCGCGAGCTGCTCGTAGGTCTCGGCGGCCTTCGCGATGTCGCCTCGGAACACCTCGTCGATGGCCCTGCGCTCGAGGGTGGCGACGTGAGCCCCTTTTGCGCCCGCGTCCGCCGCGGAAGGGGCAGGTGTCGGGGTCGGTGTGCTTCCGCTTGGAGCTGCAGGCGTAGGAACGGGAGTCGGCACCGGCGTGGGCACCGTCGCCGGGATGGGGATCTGCGTCTGGCCGAGCATCGGGTCGACCCCGGCTTCCGGGAGCGCCTGGACCCCGGCCTCGACCCCTGCGTCGGGCTTCTTGGCCGGCTGCGGCGCGGGAGGGTCGTCGCTGAGGAGCATCACGGCTGCCGCGATCATGGCGAGCGGGAAGATGACGTAGATCGCCTTGCGGAGCGGCGGGGCGGCTTGGAAGTCTGCCGCGAGCTTCTTGAGGGCGTCTTCTTGCTGGGGAGCCCCGGGCTGACCGGGCGGTTGCCCCCCTGGCCCCATGGGCTGCGGCTGCCCCCCGAACGACGGATCGCCGAACGGGTTGCCCGCCTGCGACCCGAACCCGGGCTGCATCGGATACGGCCCGCTGCCCATTCCCGGCTGCATGCCGGGCTGCTGCATTCCAGGCTGCATGCCCATCCCGGGTTGCATGCCCATCCCAGGCTGCATCCCGGGCTGCATGCCCATCCCGGGCTGCATCCCCGGTGGCATCATCCCGGGCTGCATGCCCATCCCGGGCTGCATCCCGGGTGGCTGGGGAGCCATCATCGGGCCTTGAGGGAACGCCGGGGCCATCGGCTGCTGAATGCCCGCAAACCCCGCGGCCGGCCGCGGACCCGCTCGAGACGTGGAGACGTCGAGCGGGGCGACGCGGGTCGACTCGCCCGCGTCCTCTTCGGCCGGGCGGTTCGAGAACGCCCCTGGCTGAAACGGGCGCGACGTCGACATGGACACGGCCCCCGGAGCGCTCCCGACCGGGGCGGGCGGCGGTTTCGTCGGTGTAGGTGGAGGTGGGGGAGCGCCGGAGGGCCCTGGGCGGTCCGGGGCGCGACCGGCCGCGGGGAGCGGAGCTGGGGGACGGGGCGCCATCTGCGCGGGGTTGGCGATGGCCTGGGTGGCGTCGTCCGCCGAGTCTTCCTCGCGGTACTCGAGGCGCGCGCCGCCGAGCTCGATCATGCACGGGGGCCGAACCTCGGTCCACGAGGTGCCGACGGGGAAGCCATCGACGCACGCGGCGTTGTTGCCGTCGGCGCTCTGGAGAAAGAGGCTCTGCCCGTCGAAGTAGGCGTACGCGTGCACGTCCAAGATGCCCGCGCCCTCGACCTTCCACTGCCCACGGCGGCCGATGCTCAGCGTCGGGGACTCCTTCCCCAGGGTGAGCGGCACGAACGCCGGCTCCCCGATCCCGCCGATGATCTCGATGACGTGGGTACCCATGAAAGGTCAGCGCCGGCGCTGGGCCGCTTCGTAGACGGAGGCAGGCAGGTCCATGCCGTGCTCGTGGAGCTGCTCGATGCAGCGGGGCATGATGCCGGTCGGACCGATGTGACTCTCGATCTTACCGGACGGATCGAACCCCGTGTACTCCCTCACGAAAATGTCCTGCATTTGATAGCTGTTCGTATTGATATCATACCCCAAGACCTCGCTGATGTGCGTGATCTTGCGGCTCCCGTCCTGCAGGCGTGACACCTGGCAGATCATGTTCACGGCGGACGCGAGCTGGATGCGGAGGGCCTGGAGGGGCATTCCGAGGTCGCTCATCATGGCCATCGTCTCGAGGCGCGAGATCGTGTCGCGCGGGTAGGTGGCGTGGAGCGTCGAGAGACAACCGCCGTGACCCGAGGTCATCGCTTGGATGAGATCGAGCGCTTCGCCACCGCGGATCTCGCCGACGACGATGCGGTCGGGGCGGAGGCGCAGCGTGGCCTTGAAGAGGTCGCGGATCTTGACCTCGCCGCGGCCCTTCGGGTCCGGTGGGCGCGCCTCGAGCTGGCAGACGTGCTCGCGTTGGAGCTGGAGCTCGCGCGAGTCTTCGATGATGACGACGCGCTCGCCGTCGGGGATGAACGAGGAGAGCGCGTTCAACATCGACGTCTTGCCCGAGCCCGTACCTCCGGCGATGAGGATGTTGAGCTTCGAGGCGACGAAGGCCGAGAGCGACTGCGCCACTTCTTCCGTCATGGCGCCGAAGCCGATGAGCTTCTGAACCGTGAGCGTTTCCTTGAAAAACCGGCGGATCGAGACACACGGGCCGTCGGGGGCGGCGGGCGGCAGGACCGCCTCGATGCGTGAGCCGTCGGGCAGGCGGCCCTCGAGGATCGGGCGCTCTTCGTCGATGTGCTTGCCGACGTACTGCGCCGCGTTTCGGAGCGCGGCGGTGAGGTGCTCGACGCTCTCGAACTTGGAGTCCGCGAGGTGGAGCGTGCCCTTCTTCTCGTAATAGACCTGGTTCGGCCCGTTGATCATGATGTCGCTCACGCCCGGATCGTCGAGCAGAGGGCGAATGGGCGCGAAGAACTGGAGCAGCGACTCTTCGAAAATTTCCTTCGGGATCATGGGGCCTCGCTCACTCGGTGCAGCATGGACGAGCGCGCTTCTTCGGCGTGCGAGCCCTTGGGGAGCGAGCCTCAGGTACTCGCGGAAGTGAAAGTCCGCGGCGACGGGATCTTGTTCGGCGTCGCGGAGGAGCACCGCGAACGCGTAGTGCGCCTGCGCGTCGCTCGGGCGGGCCTCGAGCACCCTCTCGAACTCGTTCCTCGCGAGCTTGGTGTCGCCCGTGGCCGAATAGAGCGACGCGAGCACGAGCCGCACGGGGACGTCGTTCGGATGAGAGACGAGGTAGTCTTTCGCGTATTGCGCGGCGAGGCGGTAGCGCCCCTCTTTGATGCAGACCTCGAGCAAGAGCGGCATGACCTTCTTCGGGTCGGCCCCTTGGGCCATCGCGTCGGCGAGGTACTCTTCGGCGCGAAGGTAGTCGCCCACGGCGGCGAAGCCTTTACCGCGCGAGACGAGCTTGTCGGCGGTGTGCTCGCGGTTGTACGTGGCCACGTCGGACTGGATGGTCTCGGGCCGAATTTGCTGGGATCCACCGCCGCACGCGACGAGCACGAGCGAGCACACGAGCGAAGCGACGCTCGACGAGAACCGAGACGGCGCGAGCCCGAGCTCTTCGCGACGCGACGGCGCGGCGACGGCTCGAGCGGCGCTCAGGGCTTCTTCGTCTCGCCGATCTTGAGCTTGATCTTCCTGTCGAGGTTCGAGAGCCATGTCACGTAGTCGCCGGTCTTTCCGAGGGTGAATTGCTGGAGGATCCTGACCTGGCGCTGCGCGAGGGTCCAGTCTTCGACACCGAGCGCGTGCTCGAGACGGACCTGCTGCGTGCGGTAGTCTTCGTTCAAGTCGATGCGCATGAGACGCGCGGCTTCGTCGGCGACGGCAGCCGAAGCACCATCGGCCCCGGCACGGTAGCACGCGGCCGCCTCCTCGAAGAGCGGCACGGCCTGCACACCATCGACCACATGGAAGGGGCGGCGCTCGCGTTTGGCGTCGGCGATCCCCATGCGCTCGCGCGCGCGGGCGAGGGCCTGGGGCCCACCGACGGGGCACGTGGTGACGGGCCCCGCCCACAGCGGCGGAGCCTCTTTTTTGCCGAGGTTCGGACCGCCGCCCTCGTCGGGCATCAGGAAGAGATAGCCGGCCGCCGGGAGAATGAGGGCGAGCCCGATGAGCGCGAGCGGGTTGCTCCCCTTCTTCTTCTGCTGCGCCTGCCCACCCAGGCCGGCCGAGTCGGCCACCGCGACGGCGATTTGCGTCTGGTTGACGCCGAGGATCGCCTCTTGGGGGAGAGGCGCCTGCATGAACGGGACGTTGTTGATCGTGGGCGACGGCTGGAAGTTCAGCGCGCGCGCGAACACGCCCGCGGGGCCGAGCTCGATGAGCACGTGCTCGACGGCAGCTTGATCGAGCGGGAGGCGGATTTCGCAGTGGCCGCCGCTGCCGATGAGCACGCGCTCCGACTCGATGTTCACCTGCTCGATGGCCCCGTGGGGCAGGCGGATCTGGAACCTTAGGACGCGCATCGGTTGCTCCGGGATCGCTTGGCGTAGCGCACGTCGGTCTCTCTCTCGGGCGGCATCAGAGACCGTTCTGGAGGTTCATCATCGCCGGCCCCATGATAAGGCCCATCACGCAGAAGAACACCAACATGAGGGGGCCGACCATGGCCACGCCTGCCTTCGCGGCCGACTCTTCGGCGCGCACGCTGCGGCGCTGGCGCGACACGCCGGCCTGGATGGTGAGCACCTCCGCGACCGGGTTGCCGCGCTCTTCGGCCTGGACGAGCGAGTTGACGAACTCGATGACGGCCTCGCACGGGCAACGCGTGGCGAACTCGAGGAGGCAGTCTTTGCGGGTTCGACCGAGGCTGAGCGTCTGCAGAACCAGGGTGAACTCTTCGACGATGGGATCGTTCGGGTTGCTCGACTTCTCGACGACCTGACGAACCGCGCCAGGGAAGTCGAGGCCAGCGCCCATCGAGAGCGCCATGAGGTCGATGACGTACGGGAGACCGCGGCTCACGGACTTGAGCCGCTCCTGCGCCTCACCGCTGATCTGCATGTAGGGAAGTGACCCACCGAGGACCAACCCCGCGATAACAGCAATGTTTCCGAGGTCGAGCACGAACCCGCCGAAGAGCCCGACGATGCCCCCCCCGACCGCGGAGAGAATGGACAGCGCGATGTACTCGTCCGCGGTGATGCCCATGAAGTCGCCGGCGAGGCCGATCTGCTTGTCGAGCTCGGCGCGCTGCTCTTCGGTCGGGATACCCGAGACACGCACGCCGAGCCAGCGGACGAGCGGCTCGACGGTGGCCCACAGGTCGTTGTTGGCGAGGGCGCGCTGGCGCTTCAAGCCTCGGAGACCGTACCGGCTCACCTGGCGCGTCGGCGCGCTGAGGAGCGTGTACACGAGCGTGACGATCGCGCCGGCGAGCGCGACGATCCACGTGTAGCGGAGCACGAGGAGCTGAGTGCTGAGGGCGGCTTGGGTCGTGGGCTGCATGGCTTAGATGTCCACCGCGAGAACCTTGCGAGCGAGCACGATGGCGGCCGCCCAGGCGATGACGCACAGAGTGCTGATGATGTACCCGATGAGGGTCTTCGTGAGCGGATCGAAGTAGCCCGGCCAGAGCTGGTTCAAGCCCACGAGCAGACCGAAGGGCATGAGCGCGATGACCCAGAGCTGCATCTTGCCCTCGGCCGTCTTCGTGCGGACCACGCCCTCGAGGCGCCGCATCTCGCGCAGGGTGTTCGCCGTCGACTCGAGCACGCGCGGCAAGTTGCCGCCGACCTGACGACCGATGAGCACCGACGACAGCGCCGAGTCGAGCTGCCGGCTACCGACGCGCGACGCCATGTGCAAGAGCGCCTGATCGAGCGTGGAGCCGACCTTCATTTCTTTGAGGGCGAGGTCGAGCTCTTGGCGCATCGGATCGGTGATGACCGAGGCGACGTTGTTGAGCGCCGCGCCGATGCTGGGCGTGGTCTTCAGCGCGTTCGCGAGCGCGAGCATGAAGTTGTCGAGCTGCTCCTCGATCGCCTCGACGCGTTTGCGCCTCAAATTCTCGATGTACACGAGCGGCACGACGGCGATGAGGACGAGCCCCGCGTACCACATGGGGATCGAGAAGAGCACGTTGGCCGTGACCAAGAAGAACGCGGCCGCGAGCTGCCCCAGGGTGATGTTCTGCCCCGGGATGAAGATGAACATCGGCCGGAGCTTCTGCTCGAGGAGCGAGTTGTACCGCGCCCAGTAGCGGTACGCGGGCCCCGATTGGTCGGCCGCCGCGGCCCACGTGGCGACGAACAGACCGAGACCGGTCACCCCGGCGCTCGCCCACTTGAGCATCTCCGTCATCGGAGCCACGCCCAATTTTCCGCTCATCATACGAATGGCTCCCCAGGCTTCACGAGCCCCATGACGATGAAAACATCGAGGAACGAAGGCAAATAGCCGGTGGCGCGGAACTCGCCGATGACCTTGCCACCGGGGCCCGTGCCCGTGCGCACGAACTGGAAGATGGGCCGGAGCTCGATTTCGGACGTGTCCCGTTCGATGCCCACGACCTCCGAGATCGCCGTGACCTTACGCGAGCCGTCCGAGAGGCGGCTCTGCTGGACGATGATGTTCACGCTGCCCGCGATCTGCTCGCGGATGGCGCGCACCGGGAGATCGAGGCCCGACATGAGCACCAGCGTCTCGAGGCGCGCGATGGCCTCGCGCGGTGAGTTCGCGTGCGTCGTGGTCATCGAGCCGTCGTGGCCGGTGTTCATGGCCTGGAGCATGTCGAGCGCCTCGCCGCCACGGCACTCGCCGACGACGATGCGGTCGGGGCGCATACGGAGCGCGTTCTTCACGAGGTCGCGGATCGTGTACTCGCCTCGGCCCTCGAGGTTCGGGGGGCGCGTCTCGAGCGACACGACGTGCGGCTGCTGGAGCTGGAGCTCGGCGGCGTCTTCGATGGTAACGATGCGATCTTCCTCGGGAATCGAGGCCGAGAGCACGTTGAGCAGGGTCGTCTTTCCGGAGCCCGTACCGCCAGAGATGACGATGTTCTTTTTGGCGACCACGCAGCGGGTCAGGAAGCGCCCCATCTGCTGGGTGATCGAGCCGTAGCCCGTGAGCTTCTCGAGGGTGAGCGGCACCTTCGAGAATTTTCGGATCGTGATGCACGCGCCACGGAGCGCGATCGGCTTGATGACCGCGTTCACGCGGGAGCCGTCCTTGAGGCGCGCGTCGACGAGCGGAGAAGACTCGTCGATGCGGCGGCCGAGGGGCGTGACGATGCGCTCGATGACCGCGCGCACACGCTCGTCGTCCGTGAACCGAGCCTCGGAGAGCCGGAGCTTTCCGCCATCTTCGATGTAGATGGTGTTCGGATCGACGACCATGATCTCGCTGACCTTCGGGTCGGATAAGAACCGCTCGAGCGGGCCGAGACCGAGCGCCTCGTCCGAGAGCTCGCCGATGAGCGCGTCCCGATCGACCTCGGGGGGGATGCGCATCGCCATGTTGCCGACGATGGTGCGGAGCGCCGAGAGGACCTTCGGGCGCATCGACGGATCGTCGAGCTTCTTCGCGTCGATCGTCGCGAGGTCGAGGTGCTCGAGCAGCGCCTTGTGGATGTCGCGGCGGAGCTCGACCTCTTTTTTACGCGCCTCGTCCTTCGGGCGCGAGGGCATGAGCTGCGCTTGGAGCGCGGGGTTCGCGGGCTGACCACCGTGTGCCCCCGGAGGCATCGGCGGCGGGATGGGCGGCGCGAGCCCACCTCCGGCGCGCATCGGGGGCGCCATGGGAGGAGGCGGCGGACCGGGAGGACCGGGCGGACCCGGAGCGCGGCTGCGGCTCCCGCTCGGGAGCGGAGGGGGCGGAGGGGGCGCGGCCTCGAGCGGGAAGAACGCGACGGTGAAGTCCCCGAGGACGACCGGTGTACCGAACGGCACCTCGATCGCCTCGCGCCGCAAGAGCACGCCCCCCGCGAGGGTGCCGTTCGTCGACACGTCCTCGACGAGGATCGACTGAGGACCGATTTGCACGACCGCGTGCTGGCGCGAGACGAGATCGCTATCGAGACGAAGCACACATTGTGCGTGTCGCCCGATGGAGATCGGCCCATTCACGGGCATCGTCTCTTGGCGCTGCCCCTGGGACTCGGACTGAATGAGCACCCGTACCGCGGTCATGAGCTCCTTGCACCGGCCTACTTGGCCGAGGGCGGCACCTTCGGGAATGCCTCGACGTTGTCGATGTCGCCTGCGTAGTCCTTGAAGCTGTTGAGGGCGTTGTTGATGATCTCGAGCGAGCTCTTGGGCACCGAGTCGACGACGCTCGGGATGATGAAGACGGCGCCTTCGGTCTCGGAGTTGTCCCAGCGTTGGCTGCCGAAGAGGGCTCCGACGATGGGGATTTGCGCGAGCCCGGGGAGGCCCACGCTGTCGCGGCGGCGCGTCTGGGTCTTGATGCCGGAGAGCACCAGCGCCTGACCGAGCTTGAGGGTGACGAGCGTCTCGAGCTTCGTGGTGGCGCGACCCGGCACCGTGCCCGACGCGGCGGGTGTGAGGTCGGCCACGTCGGCGTTGAGCTTGATTTCGACGTCCTTGCTGTTCACGTCGTAGCGCGGGAGCACGGTGACGTTCGTGCCGAACTGCACCTTCACGAGGCCGATGGCGTTGGCCGTGACCTGCTGGAAGTTCTGCTCGCCGCCGCTCTGGAACGTGGCCTCGGAGCCGTTCGACGTGATGACCGTGGACTGCTTGAGCACGCGGAGCCAGCCGTAGCGCGACCCGATGTCGAGCCTCGGCATGGGCTGGTTCACGATGCTCGCCTCGGCGCGCGTCGCGGTCTTCGAGATGAAGTCGAAGTCGATGCGGCTTTGGATGATCTCGCCACCCTGCCCGCTCTGCCCACCGATCGACGCGGGCCACCCGATGCCGACCGTGTAGTTCCAGGTCTTCTCGTACTGGACGAAGTAAAAGTCGAGTCGCATCAAGAGCTTACGGTCGGCGGCGCCCTGCCCCACCGTCACGACCGACTCGACCTGGCCCTGGTAGAGCGAGGCGATCTGGGTGATGCGCTTCGCGTCGGCTTCGCTCGTGACGCCACCCTCGATGAAGACGCGGCCACCGACGCGGCGGACACGAATGCCGGGGATGCCCTCGAGGAGCTGCTGGAGCTCCTTCTCGACGACCGCAGGCGGGCGCTGAGCGACGGAGATGTCGTAGGTGACCTGCGACTTGTCCTTTCGGATGAGGAGCAGCGTCGTGTTGCCGGGCTTGACCGCGCGGATGACGAACTGGGTTTTGTCGTCGGTGAGCTGGGTGCTCACGATGCCCGACTGGCCCTCGGTGTACTGGTCGATGCCGACCGCGGAGATGGTCTTGGTCTCGCCGATCGCGAGGGCGATGTCCTCGCGCTTCACACTCTGCGCGTACGAGGACCTGGGGACGACGACGACGCCCGCCGCGGCGGAGGCCGCGAGCACGAGAGCGAGGATACCTTGTGCGCGAGAGAGCCCGCGCTTCGAGAGAAGCTTCACTGGTTTTGTCCTCCGCCACCACCGATGACCGTCGGGCCCTTCGGCGTGCGCACTCCGGGAATGGTCGCCCGCTGCTCGGGCTTCAGGATGGCATCCATGTTGATGTCGACGAGGCCCGCCGTGGTCTTGTTGTCCTCGGGGTTACGCACGGCCACCGCGAGGCGCCCACGCTCGGCCGCGAGCGCGAGGATCTGCGCCTCGGGGAGCGTGAGCGACAGCGTGAGGAGGTTCTCGCGGTCGGCGGTCTTGTCGCGCCCTTCGCTCGCCTCGACCGAGGTATCGAGCCCGGTCGCGAGCACGAGGATGCGCTGGAGGAGCACGACCGACGCCTTCGCCTCGGACATGCTGCTGCCGGCCCCGAGGACGCCGATGACGTCGACGTAGTCGCCCGGGCGGATGAGCGCGATGCTCGAGTCTTCCTTGGCGGTGCGGATGCTGACCGCACGGTAGCCAGGCTGCACGAGCACGCTCAGCTCTTTGCGATCTTCGTTCGCGCTGGCGAGGTCGGTCCACATGAGCGTCTGCCCGGCCTTCACCGTGGTGCCGACGCGCAGGTTCAGGATCTTCGACTTTTCGGCCTCTTTGACCGAGCGCTCTTCGATGTACGCGATCGGGATCTCGCGTGTGGCGATGTTGTCGTCGGTGAGCGGCTTGCCTCGATCGACCTGCTTGATGACCGTGAGCACACGGATGCGCTCACCACCCGAGGCCTCGACCTCGAAGCGCCGCTGGTAGAGGAACAGCAAGAAGATGCCAAGGATGCCGACGACGAGAGCGATGGCGAAGGCGCGGCGATTCATGGGGGTCTCGCTAAGGTAGCGAGAATCGCGCGGCCCAGGAAGGACGAAGGAACGGTCACGTCCTCGCCGTGTGCACGTCCCCTCGCGGCGATGTACGCCGGTTCAGCGCCCCATGATTACCGTGAGGAGCGATCTTTCCAGCGCGCTTGGAACCCGTGCCGAAAAGGCGGGCGCGCTCAGAAGCTCACGGCCACGTTCGCCAAGAAGGTACGCCCGTTCATGAGGAAGAAGCGCTGGCGGTACTCTCGGCTCGGCGCGGCCTCGTAGCGCGAGTCGGCCACGTTGTAGACGCCGACGGTGTAGCGCGCGGAGAGCTTGTCGATCTCGCCCGAGAACACGAGATCGCCCACCACGCCGAAGCGCGACTGGAGCTGGGGCTCGACGTCGGTCGTGCCCGTGAACGTGTCGAAGCGTGGCCCCTCGACCGAGACACGGGCCATCGCCATGAGGGACTTTCCGACGATGGGAGCCGCACCCTTCAGCGAGCCGAGCACGTAGGGAGAGTTCGGCACCTTCCGGAGCTCGGGCGCGTCGAGGTACTGGGCCTTCTGCACGGAGACGGTGGCGCCGGCCATGAACCCCTGCAAAAAGTCACGCCGGACCTCGGCCTCGCCGCCGACGACGAGCACCGGCGCGGAGCTGTTCTCGTAGCGGATCTGATCGACGCCCACCGACTTGAGCTCGATGAGGTTCGAGACGTAGTTCGTGTATCCTGCAACGATACCGACCACGGTCGGCGTGAACCTGTGGGACACCTCGAGCTCGCCCGACACGACCTGCTCCGGCTTGAGCTCGGCGGCCGGGAGCCTGTCGTTGCCGGAAGAGTGCAGCTCGTAGATGCTCGGCGATCGAAACGCCTTGCCGCCGAGGACCTTGATTTTCCCGCCCTTCCAGGTGTCGAAGAGGAGCGCGAGGCGCGGGTTCGTGGCGCCGACGGCGTCGAGCTTCACGTTCGAGTAGTAGTCGAAGCGCGCTCCGGCCGAGATCTTCACGCCCTTCGCGGGGAGCACGTCGCCCACGAGGTAGCCGGCAACGTTGGCGAAGGGGTCGTTGCGATCCGTGTACACCGCCGTTTCGTCGGCCGACGTCTGGCGGGCGTGGAGGTGACCGATGACCTCGGCACCCACCGTGAGCTTGAGCGAGTCGGTGGGCTTGATGACGAAACGCTGCTCGCCGCCGAGCCACCGCCCGATGAAGTACTCGGTGGACAGGCCCGAGGGGGGCTCGGCGCCGTAGGTGCCGTAGAAGCGGTAGACGTTGCCGTGCACGCGCGTGAGGCTCTCGACGGACTGCCCGAGCTTGGGCTCGAACCGGAGCTCGACGAACCCGCGAGTATCGCGGAGCTTGCTGCGCGGATCTCCCGGCGTCGACTCGAAGCCGCCCGTCGGGAACGCCTTCGCGCGCGTGGTGTAGAACGTCTGCACCGTGAGAGAGCGCCACCACGCGCGACCGCTCAACGTGCCCGCGCTGAAGCCGTCCGAGTCGCGCACGACGCCCGTCGAAGGCTGCCCGGACGCGTCGAGCTGGGGGTTGGGCGAGGTCGCGTCGGCCCGGTACTCGGGGAAAAAGTAGTCTCTACCGGCCCCGCGAGCGAGCGCCACGCTCGTCCAGACGCCCGCGTCCTCCGCGAGCCGGAGCACCGCCGTAGCGCGCGCGCGTCCGGCACCGTTCAGCGCCGTGCCCCCCGCGAGCTCCGCGTGGGTGCGGACTTGGCGGCTCCGCGTGACCAAGTTGATGACGCCGAAGAACGCACCCGTGCCGTACACGACCGAGCCCGGGCCTCGCACGATCTCGATGCGCTCCACGTCGTCCAAGTCGACGCGGCCGTCGAAGCCGACGAGCGAGCTCCCGGCGTAGTTGTCGTTCGTGGGCTGCCCATCGATCGTGACGAGCACGCGGTTCCCGTAGTCGCCCGGGCGCGAGAACCCGCGCACACCGACCGTCTCGTAGGAGCCGTCGTCGGACACGTACATACCGCGGATGCCGCGGACCGCCTCGGCGATGGTGGGGTACCCCATGGCGCGGAGCTCGGCGCCGCTGATGATGGTGACCGACGCGGGCGCGCTCTCGGCCGACTCGAGCGAGCGTGACGCCGCGGCGACCTCGTTGGCCTGGACGAGCTCGGCCTCGACCTGGGTCTGCGCGCCTTTCTTGAGCAAAACCTTACGGTTATGAGGCTCGTATCCGAACTTGGTGACCTTCACCTCGTGCTCGCCCACGGGGAGCGTGAGCACGGCGGGCGTGTAACCTTCTGCCTTCCCGTCGACCGTGACGAGGGCGTCGCGCACGTCGGACGCGACGAGCAGCGTGCCGTAGACGGCGTCGAGCCGAGGGCGCACCTGCACCGTGCTGTTGGCGGCCACGTCGACCACGGTGTCGGACGGCTCGAACCCGGCCTTCGTGATCCGGAGCACGTGCTTTCCGACCGGCACCTTCACGCTGCACGGAATAGTGCAGAGTACACTCGTCGCGTCGACGCCGTCGCGTACCTCGGCGCCCGCCTCGCCGCCGAGCACGAGCGTCCCGTAGATCGGGACGAGCGGGATGCGCACCTCGGTCTCGCTCCCTTGGCGCAGCTCGACGGCCTCGGCCTTGCCCGACTCGTGCCCCGCGAGCTCGCCGAGGAACGTGTATTTTCCCGCAGGGACGGCCAAGACGAGCGGCGTCTGGCCGCGCGCGCCGAGGTCTTTCCGATCGAGGTACACGGTGGCGCCCGGCGGGCTCGACACGACGCGCACCACCGACACGAGCGGGCGAATGCGCGCGAGCGCCTCTTGGATGCGCTTCTGAGCGCCCGCGTCGGTCTCGCCCTCGAGCGCGCGTTGGTAGTAGCGGTACGCGTCGGCGGGCTGCTTCAGCTGCTCGTACGTGCGCGCGATGTTGAAGACGACGTTCTTGTTGGGGACGAGCCGGTTCGACGCGAGGAAGTGCTCGAGCGCTCCCTGGTAGTCGGCGGTCTCGTACTTGCGCGCGGCGAGGCGAAACTGGAGGTCGGCCTCGTCGGCGACGTCGTCGGCGGCGGAGGGGCGCGCGAGGGACGACACGAGCGCGAGAGCGACGAGCGCGAGGCCGAGCTTTCGGGGGGCGGATCGCATCGCCCCTACCTTACGCAAAAGCGCGACTTTTCGCGGAAAAAAGCCGCGCTGTCAGCGGTTCAGGTGGATGTCGGGCGGCTTCGGGGTGGGCACGGCCGTGGCCGTCGCCGAGGGCTTCGGAGGAGGCGCCCACTTCGGCCCCTTGGTGCTCGCGTGCGCGCTCGGCGCGACCGAGGCCGACCCGGCCGGCTCTTGTTTGGGCCCCTCGGCCGAGCTCGACGGGACGACCGGGACGCTCGGGAGCGGCGCGGCGGTCGGCCCGCCACCGGCGCTCGTGCCCTCTTTCGGCGCAGGAAGACGCGTCAAGATCACCACGGCGAGCGTGACCACTCCCGCGGCGAGCGCGACGATCGCGAGCACGAGCGGCCAGTTGCGCGAGCGCGCCGCCTCGGGCGCCGGGGCCACGGCGGAGCTCATCGACAGCCCGGTGCCCGTGTTCATCGGGACCGGGGTGAGGGCCTGCGGAGACGCCGCCGCCGTCACGCCGCTCGCGCCCGACAGCTCTGGAGTCGGGAGCTGCGGCAGGCCCATCGACGAGATCTCTCCCGTCGCGAGCATGGGCCCCTGCGTGAGCTGACGCTCGATGACGCCTCGGATCTTCGCGCGCTCTTCCGCGAAGGCCTCGGCCACCGTAGCGCCGAACGCCCTCGCGTCGGGCTTCTGGGGCAAGGTGGCCAAATACCCATCGAGCGCCGCACGAAACTCGGCGGCCGACGCGAAGCGCTGCTCGGGATCGGTGGCGAGCGCCTTGTCGCACGCGGCGAGGAGCAGCGGGTGCACGTCTTTGGCGTGCTCCGAGAGCTTCGGGACTTGGTCGCTCGCGAGGTAGTGCATGATCCCCGGATCGGGGACGTCCTTCCACATGCGCCGCTCGGCGATCGCCTCCCACAGCATGATGCCGACGGCGAACACGTCGGCCCGGCGATCGACCTTCTTGCCGAAGGCCTGCTCGGGCGCCATGTAGGAGATTTTCCCTTTGATGACGCCTGTTTGCGTGCGCTGGGAGGAGGTACTCGCCTTGGCCACGCCGAAGTCGACGACCTTCACGAGCCCGTCGTAGGTGACGAACACGTTGTGCGGGCTCACGTCGCGGTGCACGACCGCGAGCGGCGTGCCGTCCCAGTCGGTCGCCTCGTGGGCCGCGTGCAGGCCCTCGAGCACGTCGCACATGATGCGGACCTGGTCGGGGATGGTGAGCAGCCGACGACGCGCGAGGCGGGAGCGCACGTTCGAGAGCGGCTGGCCCTCGAGGTACTCCATCACCAGGAGGAACTTACCGGCGCCCTCGATGACCTCGTAGGTCTGCACGATGTTCGGGTGCGAGAGGCGCGCGGCGAGGCGCGCTTCGTCGAGGAACATCTCGCGGAACTCGAGCTCGGCGGCGAGCTCCGTGTGGAGCTGCTTCACCACGACGAGCTTCGTGAACCGGCTGGGTCCGTCGACCGCAGCGAGGTACACGGTGGCCATGCCACCACGTCCGAGCTCGCCCAAGAGGCGGTATTTGCCCGCGGAGGCGGTCATCTCTTCACGATACTAGGCCGCGCGCCGACGATCATCAACGTTCGGCCGCGAGGTCAGTGCGGCTGGCACTTCTTGAAGCAGGCGTGCTGCTGGACGTCGCACCCCTTCGAGCACGGGACCGTCTTCGTCGTGCAACCCTTCACGCACTCCCGCTCCTTACGAGTGAACTGCTTGGGCGACTTGTGCTTCGGATCGATGTCGCACTTCGCCACACACTCCTTCAGGGGCTTTTGGCACTCCGTGAAGCAGTACTTCATGCCGTAGCGACAGCGCTCGGCGCAGGCCTCGTCCTGACCGTAGACCTGAGCCTCCGCGTTGCTCTCGATGACGTCGGGCGCGGCCGCAACGACGATCGCGCCGAGGGCCGCGAGCGATACGACGAGGCGCTTCAAGGTCACGGCTTCGTCTCCACTCCGTGGCGCTCGGGGTAGACCTCGGCCACCGAGGCGTACGTCTTCCCGTCGGGGTTCGTGAAGACCCCCAGCATGACCTGCGAGGCATCGCGGAAGTAGCCGCGGAGCTGCTGCGACGAGTCGCCCTCCGGAGCGAGGGCGCGGAAGCTGTTCTTCTTGGCCCAGTCGTCGTAGTAGCCAGCGACCTTGGCCTTGTCCTGCTTCACCTCGTAGACACGCACCTGATAGGGCGTGCCCACGACCTCGACGTTGAGGACGCGGCGCGCGTCAGGCGGACGCGGGACCTGCCCCTCGGAGCCGATCGCTTCCGCGTCTCCCTCGAGGGCGAGGTCCTTGATCTTGAAGCTGTCCTCCGTCCACACCGTGAGGACCTTCACGCGCGAATCGGTCTTCCCGCTGGCCTTCACGTACATGTAGCGGAGCTTGCCGAAGTCGCCGAGATCTTGGGACTTGTCGAAGCGCTTGACGGCCTCCGCGAGGGTCGGTGCGCTGTTGGCGCCCTTCGCGAGGCAAATGATCATGCCCTCTTTGGCCCCCTCTTCCTTGATGACGCCGGCCTCGAGGCCCGCCGGGAGATGGGCCTCCCTGCCCGTCTTCGCGTGGACGTACGGACCTTTGCCCCACATCTCGCCGAGGGAGGAGGGGTTTTCGTGGCAGAACTTGTCGTACTCGGCGACGACCTCGTGCACGGTTCGCGCTTCGTAGCCTTGGTGCACGAAGACCGACTGACCGTTCAGTTTGAGCTCGAGGTTCTCTTTCTCGGAGCCGCTCTGGTCGACGAGGGAGCCGATCTCCTTGCCGAACGCGAGGCTGCTCGACTGCATGTCCGCGTGGGCGGAGCGCGCGATGCCGAGGCCCACGATGCCGCCGACGACCGCGAGCCAGCCAGCCACGCGCACCGGACCGAGGAACTTCTTCGACCGAAGAGGATCCTTCGCGAGAGTGGTGCGCCACGCTTGGGCCAGGAGGAGATGGATCATCATGATGGCGATTCTCCGAGTACCGAGCTAACTCTCAGGGGAAGAGGGAACCAAGCTTGTTCTTGGCGTAGCTGAACGCCCCCGAGAGGGAGCCATCCTCCGGCTCCTCGTTGCAGAGCGCGGCCGAGGTTTCGCCGCGTACGCGCAGCGAGAGGCCGCGGCCCTTGATGCCGGCCCGAGTGCTGCCGACGGAGCCATCCTGCGACTTCACCTCGGCCTTGGCCATGATGCCCGACGACTTCGGGCTACCGACCGAGCCCTGCGCGCCATCCGCCGTCGACTCGCCCGCCGAGGTCGCTCCGGTGTTGAGCCCCGCGCCGCTCGAGGACGACGTACCCGAGTACTGGATCGTCTGGCTTTTGCAGTTGTGCGAAGCGTAGTCGAGCACCTGCGAGCGAGTCTGCTGGTTCTGCGTGATCTTGCGGTCGTAGCCGTTCTTCATCAGGCCGATGACCGCGAGGAACGAGACCATCACCGGGATGACCACCGCGGCTTCGACCATCGCCGCGGCGCGCGTTCGGTTGCGTAGAATCTTCATGGTCCGCTCCTTCAGTGCAACACACTTGGGATGGCCGTTCCAGCTCCTGCTCCGCCACCGATCGCGTCTTTCAGGAGGTCTCCGATGGCGCCAACGCCCGTGTCGAGAGCATCACCGAGAGCACCGTTCGCTGGGCCACCAAGGGACGATCCCAGCCCCCTCGCGGCTCTCGTCAGAGACGCCGTCGCGTCGCGGAACACCTTCGACTGCTTGATACGCTCGGCCGCGGCGTCACCCGCGAAGTCGATGAGACCGCCGAGCAACCCATCCCCAAGGGCACCAAGGAGCGCCCCCATGATGTCCGGGGTGGTGACCGGCCGCAGGCGGGCGCGCCATCGCATCCCGAACGTGGCCTCGGTCTCCTCGCCGTTGCAGGAGTCGTCGTCCCACTTCTTCTCACAATCGTAGTAGAACTCGGACTGGGCGAAGTACGTGGGGGGCGAGACTTGGCTGCCCTTGAGGGCTGCCGCTCGGACGGGGCCTTTGGTGCCGCCAATCGCCAAGGCGACCTTACTCTCCGCGAAGTTCTCGTCGTACTGCTCGGGGAAGGCGAAGCTCCACACCTGGAGCCACATATTGCCGTTCTTCGCTTGCCCGTACATCTTCTTCCAGCCGACGGCCTTCGTCTCCCAGGGGAAGCCGTCGCAGTCGTCGGCGGCGCCGCCGATCCACTCGATGAGGAACGACAGCGGGCCGGCGAAGTCGGCGACGACACCGATGGCGCGGTCGCAGAGCTCGCTGTTCTCGGCCAGCGTCACAGGGAGGCCGAGCTTCATGTCGACGGAGAACTCTGCCCCGTTACCCTTCGTCGCGCCCGAGCCGCTCTTCGAGAAGATGTTCCCGGCTTGGTTGGTATTGCCTCCGACAGGAGACTTCTTTCCGGGGAAGAGCGATTGACCAAGAGGCAGGGAGAACGATAGGCCCGGAATATTCGATGCCCCGACCGCGACTCCCATGGTCTTGTAGGTCGAGCCGACGTTGTAGCCCGCGTACGACCCGTACCAGGGATAGCCGACCGCGACGACCGTGCCAACGCCGCTCAGGGCAGGGAGGCCGACCTTGATGACCGTGTTGTCGTAGATCTTCTCGGCCTTCTCCAGGCCTTGAGCGATCGGTAGGCAGACCTCTGCGGTGACGATGAGCGCGGCGCACACGTACGCCGCGTACTTCAGGACGGCGAGGACCACGTGGATGATCGTCAACACGTACATGACGATGTTGATGATCGAGATGAGGTTCATCCCGCGCGCGTGGACCGCGGCAGCGCTGAACACGACGTGGTCGGCGCTCTCCTGCATGCGGTCGCGGAACACGATCGCGTCGCCGATACCCTTCATGTACCACATGGCGCCGATGATCATCGTGGCCATGAAGAGGCCCATGATCATGATTGCGCCGCGCTGATCGTCGAGCAGGTTCTGGGGCCGTTCGGCCGTGGCAGCGTGCGACATCACTCCACCTCGTATTTGGCGCCCTGGTGAGGCATCTGCGCCGAAAACCCGACCATGGTTTGGGTCGAAATCGTCTTTCGACCACCGCTGCAGATGACACGCCCCATCATGGGGACGCGGCAGTTGTACGTCGCGGTCACCTGGACCTGCACCGGACCGTAGGGGTCGGAGCGGCTCGACCGGTCGTCGAGCGTGACGTTGACGTTCGAGATCGAACCGTCCGAGAGCCACACGGCGAGCGCACCTCGCGCGGCTTGCTCCGCCTGGCTCTTCCCGTCCCCGCTCTCTCCGGGGTTGTTGTCCTTCCCGGCGGCGTACACGGACGCGGCGCGCACGGCGATGACGGCGGCGTGGCGAACACCGAGGCCGGCCGTGAAGAGCTTCGTGACCTGCAAAAAGCCGAAGAACGTCATCATGAGTGGGACCACCGCGATGACGAACTCGGCCAGCACCGCTCCACGTTGGTCTCGGACCAAGGTGCGGTGTGAATCTCGGATGTCGTTCGTCTTCATGGCTTGCTTCCCCAGTGGAATGCGATGGTGACGAGGGCCCCTAGGAAGATGCAGGGGCCGAGGCGGAACCAGGACATGGCCTCGGATTCGACCTCTTTCCGCTTGGCCTTCGGCATGATGGCGTTGAGCGCCAAGGTCCCCGTGTTCTTGAGCGTCCGGAGGAGCTTCCCCTCGTAGGCGAGTATGGCCGGAGCCACGATGACCGCGCTCAAGAAGCCGTAGAGCTCGACCTCGAGGCCGAGAGACGGCTGGCATAGAGCACCGAGGGCGGCGAGCAACTTCACGTCGCCGCCGCCAATGGCGTTCTGCCGATAAAGGAACAGGGGTACGGACGCCGTAATGACCGCACCCGCGATCGAGAACCCGACCTCCCAGCCTGCCTCTTCGGCTCCGAGCCCTTTCACCGAGGTGGTCGCCGCGTGGGCGATCGGCGAGAGGAGGAGCACCGGAAGGGTCAGCCAGTTCGGGATTTCCCCTTTCTTGAGATCGAACGCCGCAGCAACTCCGGTGAGGACGACGGCAGCGACGAGAAAGGGGAACATTCGTGAGCGGTAGTTTCGAGGAGTGACGGAGCCGGCGTGCGAGCCAGGCTCAGAGCTGTCCGCCGGCGTTCGTGGCGGCCTGGCCCACCTTCGGGCCGAGCGCCTTCACGGCCGCGGCCGCGAGCAGGAGAATGCCGACCAGGAGGAGGGCATATTCGACCAACGAGGCGCCGCGCTTGCCACGGCTCATGTTTGCCTTCTTCATCGTGCACTCTCCATCACGTCGACAGGGGGCGAAAACGCCCGCCTCGTTCGTACGAGGCGGGCACGTTCCTATCAGAGCTGGCCGCCGGCGTTCGACGCGGCCGTCGAGACCTTGGGACCGAGCGCCTTCACCGCGGCGGCCGCGAGGAGGAGGATGCCGACGAGGAGGAGAGCATACTCGACGAGCGAAGCGCCGCGGGACTTGGAACGAAGGGTGGTCTTTTTCATGGTGAACTCCGAGCGGTTGGGTTTGGGTTTCGTTCGTTTCGCCTCCGATGCTACGGCATCGGAGACAGAATCAGTGCGCGAGAACGCTGGTAGCTGGTGAGCATCCGCTGACCGCCGAGGGCTACCCCTGCCATGGTCGGCACCACGACGAACGTGAGGAGGAGGGCGTACTCGACGAGTACGGCAGCTCGGCTTCGGGTCGTTCGGCGGGGGCTCTTCATGGTGGGGGTCTCCTCGGAGGAGCGTATCAGCTTGAGGAGCGGGGCGGCGTCGCCCGCACGAATTCTCTATATCCAACACTCGTGCCAAGCCCATTCGCGAGGCTCGGCGAGCGCGAGCAGCGGCTTCCACACGAAATCATTGATGATTTTCGCCGTCCGCAGCACCTTTGTAACCCTGTGTACGACACTCACGCAGGATCCGAATGGATTCACCCATGGTCTTTTGTTGATCCGGTGGGAATGGAACAATCCGGTGAGGCTGGAACGGATCCGTGGTCGGTGGAAACGACGATGGCCACCCCTGGGGGCGGCCATCTCTCGCGAATCGCAGGTTTTTTCGGCGGTTTAGAGCTTGTTCAGCCCGACGACGGGGCGCGGCCCGGTGGGCTTCGCGGGGCCGTGGTAGACGGCCTTCTTCTTCTCGAACGCGAAGGCTTGGTTGAAGACCACGACCTCGTCCCTCGGGGGCATGACGAACGTGCGGATGGGGTTTTTCGGCAGGAGCTTCGGCTGATCGTCGGTCTTGAGGGAGACCTCGAACTGCTCGCCGGGCTTCACGTCGAGCGCAAAATGGGCCGCGCCGGAGGCGTCGGTGCGGGCGACCACGCTGCCGAGGAACATGACGGGGAGGTTCGCGCCGTTGTCGGCTCGGACGCCCACGACCACCCGCCGAAGCAGCGGCGCGCACTGGATCGCGTACTCGGGGACCTTGTTGTCGGCGAGGCGCCGAAGGGCCACCGTGAACGGCGGGGGCTGCTGGTTCGTCTCGGGGCAACGCACGGTGATTTGCGCCGTATCGCCTTCGTTTCCCTTCAGGGTGACGAGGGCACGGCCGTCCGCTTGGGTGACGCCGACCTCGTGATCCTGGTGGAGGACCTTCGCGCCCGCGAGGGGGTGGTTCGGGTCGGAGTCGACCTTGATGGAGAGCTTGAAGGGCGGCGGCGGCGGCGCGTCGAGCTGTTTTCCGCAGCCCGCGCCGAGCAAGCCGACGAGCGACACCGCGCCGACGAGCGCGACGTGGGAGGAGACAGCGCGGACGGATCTCGCCTTCATAGAGCTAAGGGTTGCTGGTCCTGCGAGGTCCGTCAAGCCGGGGCGCATGGACAAGAACTGGCTCAGGTCCATGAGGATCCACCGCGCCGCGAAGCACACCGAACGCGGGGTGGTCGGCTCAGCGACCGCTGAACCGCGGCTTCCGTTTCTCGGCGAACGCGGCCAGCGCCTCGCGGCGATCTTCGCTCACGAGCACCTTGTCGTAGCTCACCTTCTCGAGCTCGAGGCCGAGGGCGAGGCTCACGTCGAAGGAGCGGTCGATGGCCTCGAGGGCCGCCGCCTGGGCCACGGGCGCCCCTTCGGCCACGGGGTGGATGAAGGCGATGGCGTCGTCGACCACGGAGACACCTTCGGGGGTGATGCGGTTGACGAGGCCCCACGCGAGGGCCTCGGCCGGACCGAGGCGCCGCCCGAGGAGGATCATCTCTTTGGCGCGCGCCTCGCCGACCACGCGGGGGAGACGCTGCGTACCACCCGCTCCAGGGATGATGCCGAGGGTGGTCTCCGGCAGGGCGAGCTGGGCGTGCGACGCACACACCCGCAGATCGCACATGAGCGCGAGCTCGAGCCCACCTCCGAACGCGACGCCGTTGATCGCCGCGACGACGGGCTTCGGCGACGTATCGAGCACGCCGAGCTCGCTGCGGTAAAGCTCGACCTGCGCGCGCACGTCGTTCTCGGACATACCCTGACGCTCTTTGAGATCCGCTCCCGCGCAGAAGGCCTTGTCGCCCGAGCCGGTGACCACGATCGCGCGCACCGAAGGGTTCGCGATCGCCTCGCGCGTCAGCTTTCCGAGCGCGCGCAACGTGGCGCGTGACAGGCTGTTCATGCGCTCTGGCCGCGCGATCGTGAAGACCGACACCGTGCCGCGTTGCTCGACCTCGACCGGGAATGCCTCGTCTGCCATGGGGCCGACGGTATACCCGAAGCGCCCGCGCGAGGACTACTTCGACTCTTTCAAGATCCGCGGGACGCCCTTCTCGATAGCGAGGACCTCGACCGGCCCCTGGTAGAACCGCGACATGCCCGTGTCGATTCGGTAGACCTTGTCGTCGCACGCGGGCGAAATGCCCCCTCGCTGCACCGTGTGGCCGACGACCATGCGCGCAGCACCGAGGGACTTCAGCGTGGCCGCGAGCACCTCGCATTCTTCGTGACCGGCCGCGGCCGAGTACATGCGCGTCCACACCGGGCCATCCTCGGAGACCACGACCTTGGGCGGAGCGCTGATCTTGCCCAAGAAAAACTCGCCGATCTCGGTGTTCATGCGGTCGAGGCCGTAGGCGACGTGCTTCGGCAGCACCCCGCCGTGCACGAACACGGTGTCTCCGACCGCCGCGACCACCGGTCGCGTGGCGAGCTTCTTCGCGTAGGGGCCACCGGGGGCGAACGCGGTGGTGCGCCCCTTCTCGGAGGGTGGGGTCGCGTCGGAGTCGTGGAAGGCCTGGAAACCGCCGGGCGTCACGTAGCGGAAGTCCGCCATACTGTTCATAATTTCGTGATTGCCCGAGAGCGCGAGGACCTCTCCTCCGGCTTTCTTGGCCTTCTCGGCGAGGGCGTCGAAGAGGTCGAGGATGGCGCGGTCGTCGTCCCCGCGGTCGATCTGGTCGCCGGTCTGGACGACCACGAGCGAGCCGCCCTTCCATTCGTCTTTGTCGTCGATCGCGCCGGCGAGCTTGAGCGCGCGGCGGGTGGCCGCGAGGTCGCCGTGGAGGTCGCCGATGGCGACGAGCCTGTCGACCGCAGGGTGGACCGTGAGCTTCGGTGCCGCCTTCGGCGCGACGTTGGTCGTCGGCATGGGCACCTCGTGCGGGGGCTCGGGGGCCTTTTTGTCGCACGCCGAGAGCGCGAGGATCGTGAGCAAAACCAAGCGTTTCATGTGTTCCGAGGCTCCCCGGGCAAGACGTAGCGCGCCCTCGGGGCCTTGGGAAGTACGGAAGCGCCGCGCCTCACGCGAGCTCACCCGAGCGAGGTCGCGCCGAACCCGCGGAGGAGCGCGCGCGCCGACGTCATCCCGACGACACGGGCCGGCGGCACGAGCGGAGATCCGCGCCGGACCTTCTCGAGGCAGAGCGCGCCGTGGATGGCGCCCCAATACGCGAGCGTTCGCTCGACCGACGAGCCCGGTTCGAGCAGCTTCGCCGCGGCGGCCTCGTCGAACCCGGTGGCGATCGACGAGAGCAGGCTCGCGAGCACCGGGGCGGTCTTCGCGGCCTCGTCGTCCGAGAGGTGCTCCCGCGGATCTCCGAGCAGGGTCGCGACGAGCGCGAACGCGTCCGGTTCCGTCTGGGGGAGCTCGAGGTAGACCTCGGCGGCGGCGAGCAGCGCCGCGAGCGGAGGCGCGACGCCCCCCCGGGCGAACCGCGCGGCGATCGGGGGGAGGGCTCCGGCCATGCGCACCCCGATACGGGCGATCGCTTCGCGTTGGAGGGCCGCGACGAGGGCGTCTTTCGAGGGAAAATACCGGTAGACCGAGGTGGTCACGAACCCGAGAGAGGCCGAGAGCTTCTGGAGCGTGAGGCCCTCGATGCCCCCCTCGCGCGTGAGGGTCATGGCGCGATCGAGCATCGCGCGGACCCTCTCCTCGCGACGTGCCTCGCGCCCCGAACGCGCCTCGGGCACGGTGGATTTCGTGGTCTTCGGCGGAGCCGTCATTCGCCCGAGACCACCTTCCCTGCCCGAGCCACGCGCGTCAAGGACGGCTCAGGCCTTCTTGCCACGACCGCGTGCCGCGGCGGCCCGAGCGGGCTTGTTGGGCTTGGGCTTGGGCTCGACGGCGACGCCGCGGGAAGGGTGGGCCTTCGCTTCGAGACGTTGAAGCCTCGCCTCGAGGTCGGCCGTGAGCTTCTGGAGCTTCTCGAGCTCGCCGTCGATCTCGGCGTGGGAGGCCTTCTTGTCGGCCCCGAGATCGCGGAGCACCTCGCGGATGCGGCGCCTCACGCGCACGTCGTCCTCGATGGACTCACGGGCGCGGAGGGCTCCGCGCGCACGTGTGTCTCCGAGGTCGAGGAGCGCGCGGGCGACGTCGAGCCGCAGCATCGGGTCCCGATCGTCGAGGAGCTCCTCCAGCAGCTCGCGGTCGTCACGCGCCTCGGTGAGCTTCGGCAACGCGAGCGCGGCGGCTCGGCGTGCCCGTGGGGGCTGCCCGTACCGCGTCTTCGCGCGAAGATGGGGCACGGCTCGCGCGTCGCGGAGGGCGGCGAGCCCATCGATCGCCCCCGCGCGGACGACCTCGGCCCATGACGGTCGATCGAGCAGCTCGACGAGATCGTCGAGCGCCGACGGTTGCCTCGTGCGGCCGAGCGCGCGGGCCGCCTCCGCCTCCACCAAGTAGCTTGCGTCCCTCCGAGCACACGAGGCGAGCAGCTCGGCCGAGCGCGCGGTACGGAAAGCACCGAGCGCGTCGACCACGGCCCGGCGCACCTTGGCGTGGGCCGTCGCCACGTTCGCCGAGAGCGCCTCGAAGGCCGCGTCGCGACGAATGTGCCCCAGCGCCGACGCGCACTCGGCGCGAACGCCCCAGAACTCGGCGTCGTCCGCGAGGCGCGACGCGAGCGCCTCGATGGCGGGCACGTCCGACGACCTCCCGAGCGCCACCGCGGCGAGCCACCGGCCACGCGCGGTCGGGGCCTCGGCGAGCTGGTTCCGCAAGAGATCGTTCGGCGCCCGCGCGACCACGTCGCCCACGACCCGCATGTCGGGGTCGACCACGACGAACCGAGGCCGCTTCGCGCAAGGCACCGAAAACGTTTGGTTTTTTTGGTCGATGGCGAGCTCGAAGCGCTCGGTCCAGTCGCCGTGGCCGACGTCGATCACGAGGGGCACGTGGAACACCTGAGGTACGCCGTCGGCGTGGCTCTGGGTCTGTCGCGTGACGAGCGTGAGCACCCCGTCGTCCCAGGCGATCGAGACCTCGACCTCGGGGTGCCCTGCGCGGTGCACGAGCTCCTCGAACGTGCGGCCGAGGCTCTTGCCGGAGACACGCTCGAGCGCGCGCTGGAGGTCGCGCGTCTCGACGAGCCCCTTCGCGTGGGACCTCAGGTAGTGCGACACGCCCGCGAAGAACGCGTCGTCCCCGAGGGTGCGACGGAGGGCGTGCAGGCAGAGGCCACCCTTCTCGTAGAGGTGACGATCGAAGAGGTCGAGGGGCGCGTCGTAGTCTTGACAGACGACCGGGCGCCTGTACCGACCGCGAGACTCGGCGAGGTAGCTCTGGAGGTCGGTGCGGAGGCCGTACTCGTAGGCGTCGCGGCCCTCGAGGTGCTCACGGAAGAGGTGCTCGCAGAACGTGGCGAACCCCTCGTTGAGCCACGCCTCCGACCAGTCCCGGCACGTCACGTAGTCGCCGAACCACTGATGGGCGAGCTCGTGCGCGACGAGGTCGTCGCTCGTGACGTCGATCGCCGCCCGCTCGTCGAGGAGCACGTGCTCGTAGAGCGTGGTCGCCGTGGTGTTCTCCATGCCCCCGAAGAAGAAGTCCGAGACGACCACCTGGGCGTACTTGTTCCACGGGTACGTGACGCCGAAACGCTTCCCGAAAAATCGAATCATTTCGGGCGTATTGGCGAACGTTCGCAGCGCGTCGGCCTCCCGCCCGCGTGGCACGTAGTACGTGAGCGGGACGCCGTCGACGTCGGCCTCGAGCACCGCGAGCTCACCGGCCACGAGGGTGAGCAAGTAGCTCGGGTGCGGCTCGTCCATCTTCCAATGGAAGCGGGTCCCGCCTTTGTGCGGCTCGCGCGAGACGAGGCGGCCGTTCGAGAGCACCTCCCACCCGTTCGGCACCACCACCGAGAGCTCCGTGGTCATTTTCACGTGAGGCTTGTCGTGGCAGGGGACGAAATGGCGAGCATCCTCCTCTTGGCACTGGGTCCACACCTGGCGAGGCAGGTGCGGTCGGTGCTCGTCGGGCTCGATGAAGTAGAGGCCGCGGCGCGGAGCGCAGGTGTACACGACCCGCACCGAGGCGTCCTCGACGGCGCCAAGCTCGACCCGCAGCTCACGGTCGTCGTACGTGTAATCTGCAAACTTTCCCGACACCTCGACCCGCTCGATCGTGAACCCGACCGCGTCGAGCACGATCGCCGTGGCCGTGGGGCTCACGCGGCGCACCTTGAGCGTAGCCGTCGCCGAGACCCGCTTCTTCTCGAGATCGAGGGCGACGTCGAGGGCGAGGTGCTCGACAAGGAAAGGCCTGTCGCGCTCGAAGTTTCGCGGGCTCGACGCGAAGGCGAACGGTCGCCCCGCCGCCCCGACCGCGTGGGCCTCGTGGGCCTCGCGCGAAGAGTGGCAGCGGCAGCGTGCGTGAAGGCGGTGCTCGACCGTCACGGGTTCCTCGGCATGATGTGGGCTCGGATGCGAAACGTCCCCGCCCCACCGAGAAGGCGAGCGCGGGGACGCGGGTTACGGGGAGCGGGGCCAAGCCCCGGGGCAGGCTCAGCGACCGAGCGCCTCGGCTCGGTTCACGATGCGCGGCGTGAGGAAGATCACGAGCTCGTTGCGCGTGTCGCTCGCGCGACGGCGCTGGAAGAGGACGCCCAGGATGGGAATGTCCCCGAAGAACGGCACCTGGTCGAGGTTTCGTCCCGTGTTCCTCGTGAAGATTCCACCGATAACCGCGGTGTGACCGTCCATGACGAGGAGATCCGTCTCGGCTTCGCGCTTCAGGATCGTCGGATCGCCACGCGCCGAGGTCTGGTTGAAGTCGGGCTCGTCTCGGTTGATCTTGACGTGCATCGAGACGCTCCCGTCGGCGGTCACGTGCGGGCGCACGAGGAGCTGGAGCTTCGCCTCTTGGAACGTGGTCTGGACGCCCTGGGCCGAGAGCTGCGAGAACGGGATGAGCGTGCCCTGGCTGATGCGGGCCTCGCGGTTGTCGAGCGTCAGGATGCGCGGGCTCGACACGATGCGGAGGAGACCGCTCGCCTCGGCCGCCGAGAGGCGGACACCGAGGTTGAAGTTGTTGTTGATCGAGCCGAGCGAGAGGCCGAGCGCACCACCGGACCCGGTACCGACCGCCGCCGGGAGGTTCACGACGTAGTTCGGGTTCGCGACCTGGGCCGTCGTGGGAGACAGACCTTGGGTCGGGCTCTGACCGTCGTAGTTACCGCCGGCGAGGCCGACGTTCGACGGGAACGCGATGCCCGTCGGGTTGCCGGTGGCCTCCGAGAAGGTCGCGTCGCCGCCCCACTGGATACCGATGTCGCGCTGGTAGCGGCTCGTGGCCTCGACGATGCGCGCCTCGATGAGGACCTGCGGGGTCTGCGTGTCGAGGGCCCGGACGAGCTGCTCGATGTTGTCGAGGCTGCCCGAGATGTCTCGCGCGATGAGCACGTTCGTGCGCTCGTCGACGGCGATGGTGCCGCGCGGCGAGAGGAGATCGCGGGCGCGAGCCTGGAGCTCGTCCGCACGAGCGTAACTCACCGGAATCAATCGCGTTTCGAGCGGCGTAAGCTCGTACTCCTGGCGCGCGGCGGCGAGGCGGAGCTCGCGCTCTTTCTGCAGCGTGGCGAGCGGCGCGACGCGGATCAGATTTCCCGAGCGGACCATGCCGAGGCCCTTGGCCTGGAGCACCACGTCGAGCGCCTGGTCCCACGGGACGTTGCGCATACGGATCGTGACGTTGCCTTGCACGTCGTCGGCCGTGACGATGTTCACGCGGCCTACGTCCGCGAGCAGACGCAAGATGTTGTGGATGTCGGCGTCCTTGAGGTCGAGGTCGATGCGGCGCCCGGAGTACCTCCCGACCTGCGCGTTCATGGTCGACGTGAAGCCGGCCTCTCCGCCGCCCGACACCTCGACGTCGAGGCCGTCCTGCCCGCCGCGGATGCTCGTCTCGACCTTGGGGCTGTCGCCCGCGAGGTCCTTCTCGCGCGCCACGACCACCGTCTTCGAGGTGTCGCGGGGCCCCGGCTTCTTGGCCTGCACGGCCTTCTCGGGCGTGGCCTCGCCTGCGTCGAACGACCAGACGATCTGCTTGCCCTCGACGGAGAGCACGCCCTGGTCGTCGCCCGTGCGCTCGATCTCGATCACGGCAGTGCCGGTGCGCGCGTCGAACGACGTGGCGACCTTTCGCACGTGGCCGCCGTAGCCTGCCACGTCGAGCGCGCGCGCGAGCTTCTCGGGAACCCGGACGTTCTTCATCGTGAGCCGGAGCTTTCCGGCGTCGCCCATGGAGAGCTGGTACGCGGGCAGCTCGCTCGCCTGAATGACGATGCGATCGGCGAGGCTCTTTCCGGCTCGTTTGCGCTCGAAGCGCACGTCCGAGAGCTCGGGACCGCGGGCGGCCTCGACCTCGGCGCGGCCACCGAAGAGCGACGGGGCCGCCGGGGCCGTGGCCGACGCGGGCGCGAGCTGGATCTTCAGGTCGTTGCCGTCGGCGTAGACGCGGTAGGCCGCGGTCTTCACGAGGTTCACCGTAACGCGCGTGAGCTGCCCGGCCTCCGTGCGGAACGCCTGGGTGAGCACGCCGCCCACGACGCCGACCGAGTCGGTCATCGCGGGCTTGGCACCGGCGACGTCGGCGTTCGAGAGATCGACGACGAGCTTCTTGCCGCCACCCTCGACGCGCACCGCGAAGACGGGCGCCTCGGTGCCGTGCACGACGATCTCGGTGCCGGCTCCGGACGTCGACGTGATGCCCGAGAGCGCGACCTCGCGTACGTGGTTCGGTGCCTCCGAGCCGGCGGCATAGGCCGTTCCGTGCGAGAGCAGCGTGGCCGCGACGACGGCTCCAAGGACCCCGGCGCCGAAGGCTCGGGACGTTCGCATTTTCCACCGATGCATCAGGGACTCCCTCGACGCGGAATAGCTCCGCGCAGACTCGCGAGGCACGCACGACCCGTGCGACCCGCATCGAAGCCTCCGAGTGAGGCTACGCAGGGAGGACGGTAAAACGAGCCATCGTCGAGGGACCAATTTGTGGCGGACGATTTTTCGCGAACCCGCGCTCGGCCAAGGCTTTCGTGTGCACGAACAGGCCCCGGCCCCGCCTTCTTGCCCAAGCCGCGCTCCCCGAGCTCGGCGTGGTGCCCCCCCCGAAGACGACCAAAAACGAAACCGCCCCGGGTGGCGTACCCGAGGCGATTCATCCAATCCTTACGGATAGTTACAAGTGTTCAGTCGAGCGGGTTCTTGGACTCGCCCTCGGGCCGCATCGCGAGCACGCGCGTCGACGGCGGCACGTTCGGCTGCGCCGGGTCCTCGCGGACGAGCACGACGTCCCCGTCGCGCACGCGATCGACTCGCCAATTGAGCTGGTAGTCGGTGCCGGTCGCGCCGCCCACGTGCACGGTCTCCGAGCGGCCGAGGAAGTCTCCTCGCTTCAGGACCCAGCCCTTGCCCGCCGGGTCGATGACCATGGCGCGCGGATAGTCTCCGGCCATCACGATCGCGGCGAGCTTGAGCTCGTCGATCCCGTACTGCGAGAGCAGCACGGCGCGCTGGTTCGTGGCCCTCTTCTGCTGCTTCGACTCGTCGAACAGGCTCGCGTAGGACCGGAACGGATCGCGGTTCCCCTCGGACTCGACGAAGTCGCTCTCGGTGTACTGCACCTTGACGACCTCGCTCGGAGGGAGCCCTCCGTCGCCCGCGCCGACGCCACCGTCGCCTGCGGCGGCCTGCGAACCGCCGAAGAATTGTTGCTGCGGAGCGGGTTTGTTGTCGGAGCAGGCCACGAGCGACAGCCCCGCGAGGAGCGCCGCCAGGGCGACGGTGAGTTTTGCGTTTGAGCTCATTTGGGCGCCCCGGATACGTTCGGGTTGAAGGGCTGGCCAGGAGGCGCCGGCGCTTGTCCGGGCTGAGCCGGTTGACCGGGCTGGCCCGGCTGGACGGGCTTGTTCTTCAGCAGGTGGAAGGTGGTCGCGAGGCACCGCGCCTTGAGCACCACATCCTCGCCCTCGACCTTCGGGTCCGAGAGCTCGACGTTCTCCAGGTTGATGATGCGGTCCTGCTTGCCGATCTCGAACATGAACTTGCCGATCTGATGGAACTTGCCCGTCAGCTCGAGCTGCATCGGCACCTTCGCGTAGAACGTCGAGGGGACCTCTTCGCGAGGCTGCCACGCCTTGAGGTTGATGCCGCTGATGTTGGAGACCTGCTGGATCGCCGAGAGGAACGCCGCGGCCTCGGTGTCGGCGGGGAGGATTTTGTTGAGCTCGCGCTGCTTCTGCTGGCGCATGGCGAGCTCCTCGCGGTCCTGGATGTAGCTCGCCTCGGCCTGCCGCAAGGTGGCGATCTGGGTCTCCAGATCTTTCGTGCGGCGGACCTCTTGTTCGATCTTGGCCGTCACGTCGGTGTGGAGCACGAGGTAGTACCCCGCGCCGACCAGCACGACGAGCAGGAATCCGACCGCGATTTTGACGGGGAGAGAGAGCTTCGAGAGCCCGCCCGCTGCGCCGGGAGTGGTGCCTGGGAGCGTGGCCATGTCAGTACCTCACCTTCGCGCTGAACTCGAACTTCACGAGCTCGAGCTTCGTCGTAGCGTCGATGTCTTTTTGGGCGGGCAAGAGCCGCACCTCGTAGAAGTAGTCGGACAGCGAGAGCCGACGCAAAAACTCGGACACGTCCTCTCCGTCCCGCGCGAGCCCGCCGACCTTCACCACGCGGTCCTTCTCGGCGTAGGTGGTGAGCCAGAGGCGGCGCGTGTCCCAGTTCGGGTTCGGCACGGCCGTGGGGTTGTCGCGGCGGAGCTGCTCGAGCTTGTCGCGGTCGACGGTGGGGCCGCGCCCGGAGCTCAGGATCTTCGACAGCTCCAGCATGGTCGCCGTCGGGCCCGTGCGCGCCGCTTGGAGCTTCTGGATCGCCTCCTCGCGCTCGCGGAGCTCTTTGAGCTCGGCCTTGATCTTCTCGTGCTGCGAGATGTTCCCCTGGATCGTGCTGATCGTGGTCGTGTGCTCGAGGTTCTTGTTCTTCGCCTTGGTGAGCTGATCGCTCTTGGTCTTGTAGACGAAGAGGAGAATCAGCACCTCGACGAGCACCACACCGAGCACCACGCCGAGCCAGGCCTGGCTGCCGCCCTCGGAGGACGAGGCCGAGCTCGTGCCTCCCCCGCCGAAGGAGAAGCTGAAAAAGTCGTTCTTTCGAGCCTGCTTTTTGTTGGGCAGGAGGTTGATGCGAATCATGCCCTACGCTCCTTGTCGCAGCGAAGGGCGAGGCCGAGCGCGACGACCATTTGGGCCGAGCGATGGCGCATCTCCGCTTCGTTCACGAACTTGGGGTCGACCGTGAGCTGGCTCATCGGGTCGAACACTGTGACCGGAACGCGGGCGCGTTTCTCGATCGCCTTGCAGAGAGGGGCGAGGTACGCCGTGCCCCCCGATACGTGGATCTGCGAGATCTCCGACTCGCCGCTCGTCGCCAGGTAGAAGTCGAGCGACCGCTGGATCTCGCCCGCGAGCCCGTCGCACGCCGATTGAATCACCTCGTGCACCTCTTGCGGCACGATCTGCCCCGGCCCGCCGCCGCACTTGTACGCCTCGGCCTGCTCGAAGGGTACGTTGCACTGCTTCTGGATCTCTTCGGTGATCGAGTTGCCCGCGTTCGCAATTTCTCGTGTGAACGCAGACACCCCGCCGGAGATGATGTTCAGCGACGACACCGCCGCGCCCACGTTGAGGAGCGCGATGGTGCCCGTCTCGGGCAGGCCGTACTGCGCCTCGAAGATGTTCTGGATGGTGAAGGCGTTGATGTCCACCACGATGGGCTTGAGGTTCGCCTCGCGCAAAATGCCGGCGTAGTCGTTGATCTCGTCCTTCTTGGCGGCCACGAGGAGGAGGTCCATCTGCCCCGCTTCGGGTCGCTTTCGCAGCACCTCGTAGTCGATCGACATGACCTTGATGTCGAACGGGATGTGCTGCTCGGCCTCCCACCCGATCTGCTCCTCGAGCTCGGCCGGGGTCATCATCGGCACGGTGATCTTTCGCACGATGACGGACTGACCGTACACGCCGATGGCGACGTCTTTCTGAGTGATCTTCTGCTCTTGGAAGATCTTGAGCAGCGCGTCGACGACCACGCCGGCGCTCATCACGTGGCCATCGACGATGGTCTGCGGAGGGAGCGGCGCGTACCCGTACCGGACGACCTGGAACTTCTTCCGGGACTCCTTGAGCTGGACGACCTTGATGGAGCTTGCCCCGATGTCGACGCCGACCAGGTTCTTGCCCTCGCCCATGTTCTCGATTCCTTCTTCGATCCCGGATGGCGGCCCTCGAACCGGGGCCTGTCGCCCGCCAAGAGGCCAAGGGCCCAGCGGACCTACGAATTGTTTCATCCGCGGCGAAGGGCGTCAAAAAAGCGGGGTGCTTGGTCGCACCCGATGGCGACCGCTGAACGGCCCTTCAGCCCGACCCGCGCGGCCCACGGCCGTTTTCGTCCGAGAGAAACGCGAAATCTGCACGCTCCTTCGCGACGACCTTTCGGGACCGTCATGCCGTCGTCCGGGGTAGCCTTCGCTGGCGGATGCGCTAAGAGGCGGCCCATGGGGTCTCCAAGGTCCGTTCGCGACAGCCTCTCGTCCTCCGCGCCCATCGCCTTCGCGGGCGTCCTCGCGTTCCTCGCGGGCTTCGCTGGCCCGAGCGTCGCCCAGGCCGACGTGTCCCACGTGGTCGGAAAGGGTCACACCATCGCGACCATCGCCGCCCGCTACCACGTGAGCGCGAAGTCGATTACCGACGCGAACCCCAAGGCGAACCCCAAGCGCCTCCGCATCGGCGAGACGCTCACCATCCCCGGCGTCGCCCCCAAGGCCGGAGACAAGGCCGCGCCTCCGAAGAGCGAGGGCCAAGCGAAGGCCGCCCCCCAAGGAAAGACGACGGCGCCCGCCGGCTCGGTGCACGGCCCCGCCACCACGAGCGCGCCTCCCCCGCCCCCCGTCGGCAAAGGAAAAGACGGCTACGCCGCGAAGCCCAAGCACCCGAACGTGGTCCACCTCGTTCGGTTCGGCACGGGCGAGGAGGCCACGGTCAACGTGAGCGCGCGCGGCAAGGTCCCGGGCGCCGCGCTCGAGCAGTTCAAGAAGATCATGCACTCGACCTCGGGGGCGACGCTCTCTCCCGACGCACGCCTCGTCGCGCTGCTCGGCATCGTGTCGAACCACTTCGGCGGCCGAAAGATCGAGATCATCAGCGGCTTCCGCCCCTTCAGCCCGAAGCAGTACACGCCGCACTCGAACCACAACCACGGCCGCGCGATGGACTTCCGCGTGCAGGGTGTGCCGAACACCGTGCTGCGTGATTTCTGCCGAACGCTCCACGACGTGGGCGTGGGCTACTACCCGAACAGCGTCTTCGTGCACCTCGACGTGCGCCCACAGTCGGCCTTCTGGATCGACTACTCGAAGCCCGGCGAGCCCCCGCGCTACCACGCGCCCAACGTCGACGCCGACGAAGGCACGAGCGACGTGCACGCCGAGCACCCCACGCTGAACGGCCCTGCGCCGGCGGCCCCGACCGAAGCGCCCGCAGCCCCCGGCGCCGATGCTCCGAAGGCCGACGCTCCCAAGACCGACGCCCCCAAGGTCGAGATGCCTCAGCCCTCGCCCGGCGCCCCCGCGACGAAGCCCTGAGGCCCCCGGCGCGCGACTCGGATTCGGGGCCGTGAGCGGGCTCACGTGCCTCGTGGCAGCCCGTGACTTCGGCTTCGTCCCTCGCGCCTCGAAGTGTGACGCCGATCCGGTCGCGCACGTCCTCCGGACACGGATGCGAGCAAGAGCGAGCGCGAGGCGGGACACGCGTGCATCGTGTGCAACGTTGCCACTTCACGTCGGGCGCCGAGCGGTGACGGGCCGGCCATTTCGTCGCCCGAGGGATGTGCGCGAGGGTGGGTCGAGCACCGTGCGCGGGCCCCCAAACTGGTAACCCGACCGACCGTTTCAACCCGTTTCGTTGCCGCCTTGGCAGGTTTCAAAATTGTTTCGAGGGGGTAACTTAAACGCTCAAGAATTCAAGCTTTTTTGCTCTTGTGCCTACATCGGCCCCGACCCCTTGATAGAGGCGTGAGAGACAGCCGCGCCGAACCCACCTCCGAAGTCGAGGGTCTGGGGGACCTCGAGCGCAACCGTCAACACCGAACCCGGAGCCACGAAAGAAGAACGCATCGTCCCGCATCGGAAACATCGAGCTCGAGAGCTTTCGCCTGGTCCGCGTCCTCGGTGAGGGTGCGTTCGGGGCGGCCTACCTCGCCGAGCAGCTCGGCACCGAGCGCCTCGCCGTGGTGAAAATCGCCCATGCCGAGAGCGGCACCGCGGGGCCCTACTTGAAGCAGCGGTTCGCGGCCGAGGTCCGCGCCGCCACACGCATCCGTCACCCCGGGCTGTGCACCGTGTACACGTTCGGCGAGACGAGCGACCACCTCCCCGCCATCGCGATGGAATACATCGACGGGGAGACGCTCCGGAGCCGCCTCGTGCGCCTCCAGGGCCGGCCGATGCCGACACGAGAGCTCGTCGATGCCTTCGTCCAGCTCGCGACGGTGCTCGAGCTCGTACACGGGCACAAGATCGTCCACCGGGACGTCACGCCGAACAACGTGATGCTCACGATGGACCACGACGGGAAGCTCGTCGTGAAGCTCGTCGACTTCGGCATCGCGCGCCTCACCGAGCGGGCCTCCGGCGAGTTCGTGGCCGGCACACCAGGGTACGCCGCGCCCGAGCAGTTCTCGGGCAACGCGACGTCGGCTTCGGACGTCTTCAGCTTCGGGGCGCTCCTCTGGTGGGCGGCGACGGGGCGCGAGCTGCTCGAGGAGATCCGGGAGCCCGAGCGCCTCTTTCATGCGGTGCAGAACCTCGAGCAAGCGCCCGACCCGAAGGACGTCTGCCCGGACATCTCGCCCGCGCTCGACAGGCTGCTCCGAAACCTGCTCGATCCGGTGCCATCGTTCCGGCCGACGCTCGAGGAGGTGCGGGAAGAGCTCGAGCTCCTGCTCGTCCCGGGGGCGCAGTCGGTGAAGCGGCGCGTGCTCGTCATCGACGACGACGGCTCTCTCGTGGGGCCGCTGAAATCAGCGTTTTCGCCCTTCGGCGTGCGCGTCCTCTCGACGGCGGATCCTCGCCTCGCCTCGCGCCAGGACGGCTCGTTCGGAGCGTTCTTGATCGGCGCGCACATCAAGACCCCGAGCGCCGCGACCACCTTTCATCACCTCGCGCAGGTGTGCCCCGACACGCCGGCGTTCGTGGTCGCCACGGGCACGGGCGTCGTCGCTTGGGACGACATTCCCTTCGAGGCGCGCATCCGTTTGCCTGGGGGCGCGTACCGCCTGAACGACCTCGGGGAGCAACTCCGGGATCGCCGCACGATGGCGCCGCCCGCGTTCGCGAGCCACCTCGAGACACGCGCGACGATGGACGCGCCGACGTCGGTCCCGAGGAGCGCGCCGCCACGGCGCTCCGAAGAGTGGAACCGCTGGGTCGGCGCGATGCCCAACTTGCTCCTCGAGCTCGAGGGCGCCCTCTCCGACGGGAGCGACATCACGACGCCGTGCCACGCCATCGAGTCGCTCGCGCGCGACGTCGGCGTACGCGAGGTCGAGACGCTCTGCCACACCCTCCGCGTGCTTCACGGCTCGGGCGATCTCGCCTCGCCCCTCACGTTCGTCACCGACATCGAGGCTGCCTTCGTGCGCGCGACGCGCGACCGGGCGCCTTCGTCCGGCAGCGGCGTGAGGACCCCTCGAACCCCCTTCTCCCCCTGAGAGACATCATGACCCAGACCATCGACTGCCGGGGCCAAAAGTGCCCCGAGCCCGTGCTCCGTACTGCCCGCGCCGCCCGCCAGCTCTCGAACGTCGGGGGGACGTTCGAGGTGCTCGCCGACGACGACGCCTTCCCCGCCGACGTGCGCTCGTGGTGCCGAAGCTCCGGGGCGACGCTCGTCGCGCTCGACGACGTCTCGGGCGCGCATCGCGCCGTGATCCAGGTTCTCAAGAAGCACGACGCGACGCCCACGTCTCCTGCGACGCCCGGGGCCATCGCGCAGTCCACCGTGCTCGACTGCCGCGGCAAACAATGCCCCGAACCGGTGCTGACCATCGCGCGGCACGCCCGCACCACCCCCGGCCCCGTCGAGGTGCTCGCCGACGACGAGGCGTTCGGCGCCGACGTGGAGGCGTGGTGCAGGAGCGCAGGCGCGAGCCTCGTCTCGCTCGTCCGCGAAGGGGCGACGTTTCGCGCCAGGCTCGAGATCCCCGCGGGCTCGTCGAGGGCGCCGGCGTCGACCGTCGGGAAGGTGCCGAGCGCGCCCCCGGGGGCCATCACGACCCTCGATTGCCGCGGAAAACAGTGCCCCGAGCCCGTGCTCGCCCTCGCGCGGTTCGCCCGCGGGAACCCCGGCGCCGAGGTCGAGATCATGGCCGACGATCCCGCCTTCCCGGCCGACGTCGAGTCGTACTGCCGGTCGTCGGGCGCGACGGAGCTCCTGCGCTCGCAAGAGGGGCCGGTCCTGCGCGTACGTCTGCGCACGGCGAAGCGCATCGGGGCCGCAGCGCTCACGCCGACGCCCCCTCCCGCACAAGTCGCCATGGTGCCGGTGGCCGCCCCACGTTCGACCGAGGGCCCTTCGGCGCGCTTCGACTTCACCGCGATGAGCGGTGCCATGGCGCTCGCCGAGGCCGAGCGCGTCGCCACCCTCGGGTCCGGCCTACTCGCCGAGCTCGTCTTGCCCGACGGACCGACGGCTCAAGCCGTGCTGAAGACCTTCTCGGCGCGCGGGCACGAGATCGTCGAGCTCACGGTCGGCGCGCCCTCGCGGCTCGTCGCTCGGCTCACGGGCACGAGCACTGGCCTCGCCGTACGCACCGACGGGCCCGAGTGCACGCTCCTCGTGCTCCACAACGATCTCGAGGTCTTGCTCGCGGCGCTGATCGTCGCGAACGGGGCCGCGGCCGCCGGCATGAAGGTCATGATTTTCTTCACCTTTTGGGGGCTCAACACCCTCCGAGGGGATCGCCCGAACCGCGACGCCGAGCACGGCAAGGTCTCGTTCTTCCAGTGGGTCTTCAAGAAGCTCATGCCGCGTGGGCCGCGCAAGATGGCGCTCGGCCAGCTCAACTTCGGCGGCATGGGCTCCGCGATCCTGGGAGGGATCATGCGAAAGCAGAACGTCTCCGAGCTCCCCTCGCTGCTCGCGTCGGCCGAGGACCTCGGGGTGCGCTTCGTGGCGTGCACGATGAGTATGGGCGTCATGGGCATCACCAAGCGCGATCTCCACCCGTACAAGAACCTCGAGTTCGCGGGCGTCGCCACGTTCGTCGACGCCGCGAAGACGAGCAAGATGAGCCTCGTGTTCTGATGCTGGTCGGGCTCTCTCCGATCGACCTCGAGCGCGATCGATCGCTCGTGCTCGTCGATATTCGCCCCCTCGACGAGCGTGTCTCGGAGCTCGGGTTCATCCCCGGCTCCATCTCGCTCTACCTCGGCGACGACCTCCGCGCGTTCGCCGGCAAGCTGTCCCTCCTCTCGAGCGAGGGGCCCGTCGTGCTCTCGTGCGTCAGCGGACGACGCAGCGGAGACGCGATTCGGGCCCTCGAGCCGCTCCTCGGCACCACGATGCACCTCGAGGGCGGCCTCCTCGCGTGGGGCGCGACCGGGTTCCCCATGTGTTACCCGGAGCCGCACGGCCCGCCCGTCCACGACTTGGCGCAAGAGCTCCGCTCGGCGTTCTTGGCCGAGCTCGTGGAGCTCGCGCTCGACCGCGACGACCTCGACCCGATGGCCGCGTACGAGCGCATCCACGCGGCCACCGGGGTTCGTCCCGGAGAGGTCACCGCGCGCACGCCGCTCACCACGCGGCGCACGCTCGTCGACCGAGCCGCGGCTACGCTACGGGCGCTCGGGGGCGACAGCGAGCGCATCGGGGCCTTCGTACTGCGCCTCTTCCCGATGCGTTGACGGGCTCCCGTCCGGACTCGGCGCGGCGGAGCGCACCGGGGGGCCGCACGGAGACACGGACGCACGGAGCGGTGCAGGCGGGCCGCGCCCGGATGGCGACACGATCCGCGCACCGTCCGATCCGGGCTTCAAGCATCATATTGCGAAAAATCCGCTTCGCGCTTAGTGGGGACGAATGCTCGGCCCACGCTCGAGGCTCTCCACCTCCACCGCCAGCCTCGTCGCGCTCGTCATGGCGACGGGGTGCGTGAAGAACGTCGCGCAGCCAGGCTGCCCGGCCCACGGCGGGCACCCTTGGTACGAAGTGACGACCAAGCACTTCGTGGTGCGCACCGACGTCGAGGCCACGCAGGTCGCGAGCGCGGTGACCGAGCTCGAGAGAGGGTATTCGGAGCTCACCGCCGCCGCGTTCCCCCGCGGTGCGGGCGGCGCCGAGAGGCTAGGGATCGTGCTCCTCCACGACCAACGGGAGATGTCGGAGTACTGGCCCAAGTACTCGGGCTTCTCCGCGGAGCGGCTCGGGGGAGACATCGAGCACACGCCGACGCTGGTCTTGGCCGGGTCGGGTTATCCGCCTGCGGTGAGGGCGACGTTCCTCCACGAGCTCACGCACCGCTTCGTCGCGTACACGTACGGCGCGGTCCCCATGTGGCTCAACGAAGGGCTCGCGCAGTACTACTCCACGCTGAAGGTCGAGAACGGCAAGCTGACCCTCGGCGAGGTCGTGCCGGGAGCGTACGTGCCGCCGGGGGTCGCCCCGAACGTGCGCGCTTTGCTCGACGCGGATCAATCGACCTTCTACGCGAACGACGTCGCCGTTCCCTATCGGCGAGACGAGGTCGTGGCGCTCTACTACCACGCGGCCTTCGCGTTCGTTCACATGCTGAGCAATGGAGACGACGCGCTGCGCGCGCGGTTCCGCCTCCTCCGGACCTCGCTCGGCGACGGCAAGTCGTTCGTGGAGAGCTGGGCGAAGAGCGTCGGAGAGATCCCCCTCGAGGGTCTCGAGGGCCAGTTCGCACGCTACACCTCGGGGTGGAGCTGGGATCGATTTGTGTATGATGCACCAAAAATCGAGATCGCGCCGATCGAGAAGACTCGCCCGCTCGCGGACTACGAGATCGATCTGATGTGGGCGCGCCTCTTGTGGGGAGAGAAGGACGGGAAGGAGCTCGCGAAGGCGGCGCTAGAGGCCGCTCGCTCGCACGATCTCGACTCGCCGGAGGTCGCCTACCGCGCTGCGTGCATGGCGCTACGATCCAACGCTACGGAGGCGCGCGCCCTCTTCCACGACGTGCTCGTGCGGACCCCCGACGATCCCAGGGCCCTCTTCGGTGAGGTGCTGGCCATCGCGCGGGAGTGGCAAGGGAAGTCGATGCCGGAGGCCGCGGCGAGCCGACAGCGCGACGCGCTCGCGCGGCTCGAGAGTCATGCGCGCACGGCCGATCAGCTCCTCCTCGTCGCCAGGTCGCAGACGGAGGGGAACGCGCTCGACGCGGCGCTCGCGACGGCGAAGAGAGCCGTAGCGCTCGATCCTGGTTACTTCGGCGGACACGTCATCCTCGCCGAGGCCCACTTCGCCGCAGGGCGCCTCGGAGAGGCGGTAGCCGAGCTCGAGCACGGCCTCGCGATCGTCCCGGACAGCGTTCATGCGGGGAAATACGTGCAACTTCTCGGCAAAGTACGCGCTGCCAGAGACGCCGCTCGCAAGTAGCACATCGTCTCCTTTCGACTCTCTCGACGTCGGCCCACGGCGAGGCGCCCCCCCCGAAAGGCATAGGTGGAAGGTACGCAAATGCGCGACGGGCGCGGCGTCCTCTCGGTCACCACGCCCGCCTCGTGTTCGTCGCTCGCGCGACTAGACTCGCTTCACTTCGCGCATTCGCCGTTGCTGGCGACCGAGACGCCCGCGCTCGCGGCCGAGCACGCGTTGCCGTAGGTGCGGCCGTCGCAGCCGCAGACGGGCTGGTAGACCTGGATGCACGCCTCGGGGCGCTTCGCGCAGGAGCCGGGGCGATCGGCGGCGCCGCACTGGGCGTCGGCCGGGAACGAGCAGAACTCGTCGGCCTTGCACTGGACGCCGCCACGAACGCCGCACGCGCCGGGCGTGGGACCCGTGACACACTCGCCGTCCTTCGCGACCGAGACGCCAGCGGCCGCGGCCATGCAGGCGTTGCCGTAGGTCTTGTCGTCGCAGCCACAGACCGGGCGGTACTCCTTGGTGCAGATGTCAGGGCGCTTCGCGCAGGTGCCCATCTGGTCGGCGGCGCCGCACATCGCACCGGGAGCGAACGAGCAGTACTCGCCGGCCTTGCAGCCGAGGCCCGCGATGCCACCGCACGCGGCGGGGCCAGCCTGGTGCTTCACGCGGAGGTAGAAGTCTTCGGCGGTGAGGAAGGGACCGCAGTTGATCGACGAGGGGAGGCACTTGGGGATGGCGACGCCGCCACCGACGAGGATGCCTTCGCGGGTCGCGAGAGCAGCGCGGGCCGCGGCCACCTCGTCGCGCGATGCGCCGACCGAGTCGATACCGACGCGGATGACGTTCTGCTGGTCGCGCGAGTTGAGCGTGTAGGCCGTGGTGCTGGGGCAGGGCGCCTTGATGCAGCGGATGCCGTTGTCGGCCGCGCGGTAGAACGTGCCGGTGACGTCGGCCTCGGCCGCGCCCTTCCAGGCCTCCGCGACGCGGAGCTTGCCGATGCGCTGGCCGTTGAAGCGGGTCGACACCATCGTGCCGCGGACGACCGCGTGGCTCGCCTCGAAGAGACCGCGGAAGTCGGCCTGCTCGTTGTCGTCGAGGCCGGTCGCGCGGAAGTCGTAGCTACCGACGTAGCACTCGGCCTGGCGGGTGCCGTCGGCGCAGGTCGTGAGGGCTTGGTTCGCGCGCTTCACGTAGACGCCGCCGCAGAGGGGCGAGACACAGCGACGGAAGTCGCGACGGGTCACGACGTAGAAGCCGTAGTTGCCGTTGACGGAGAGGGCGTCCTCGGTCTCGCCGGTGACCTCCTCTTCGATGCCATCGTCGGACACGGTGGTATCGGCCGCACAGGCAGCGAGCATCGAGACGGAGAAAACGGTGGCGAGCGCGAAGATCGAGGTACGCATTTTGGAAAGTCCTCCCTGGGTGCGCCGCTTATGTAGCTTAGTATCCCACCTGGTCAACCTAGAACTCACCTAGGGGCCAACATTCCGACATCATCGCCAAGGTGTCCGTGATGTTGGCGGCTTTAGGTGGCGCTCGAAGTGTCTACCGGGTGCGTTTACGAGATATCGCGCACTTAGGACAACAAGTGAGGAATATCATGGCATTGCCGCCAACGTCGGTCGGATCTCCCGACCTCGGTCGGATCTCCCGACCAAGGATCAAGCAGTTACGCGACGCGCGTTGCCCGATGTCACTTCTTCGTCGGGGGCGGCACGGGGCTCACGGGCTGAAACCGGAACCCCTTCGGCACGAGCGGCTTGGCCATCGCGTAGAGCGTCGTCGCCTCGTACGTGACGTGGGGCGGTGTAGGTGTACCCGTGCGATGGAGGAAGACCGGGTCACCCGCGCCTCGATCGAGCGCGACCGCGACCTTGCATCCCGCTGCGACGAGGGCATCCGCGACGGCACGTGACGCGGCCGCGCTCCGGGCCACCACGAGCGAGCCGTCCGGCGCCACACCGAGCCCCGCCCGTGCGCTCTTCGCGAGCGCCTTGCCCTCCGCGACGAGCAGCGGGAGCTCCACGGCGTCGTCCTTCTCGCCGGGTTTGGCCTCGGACGCGGGAACGAGGGTCACGCCGCCCGAAGGCGAGATCACGACGACCGCGTGCTCGGCCGACGCGGACGGGGCGCGCACGACCTTGCCGTCCGTCGCGAGGCCGAGCGGGTGCTTCTCGGACGAGTTGCCGAGCGTGAGGGCGAACACGACCCGCTTTTTGTCGTCTTCGGAGAGCTCGGTCGCGCCGGCCCCGACCTCGTTCTTGCCGGCGCGCACGTGGTAGAGCGCGCGGCCCGACGACGCGTAGAGCACCTCGACGCCCGACGACGTGGACGTCGACCACAGGCCCGGCGACCACGCGGGCGCGGGCTGAACGCCCAGGTCGGGGGCCCAAGCCTTGGCCGTGACGTCGGCCGCGAGCTTCGGCGGCGTCGGGTCGTGCACCGTCAGGTAGAAGAAGTCCTTCGGGGAGAAGTCGATGAACCTGTCGGGCGAGATCTCCATCTGGTTCGAGAGGAGCTCGGTCTTGTACTGCTTGCCCTTGATCTCGGTGATGTTCGTGAACACGAGCCCCGTGTGGTGCGGGTTCATGTCGAGGTGCATGCCGTACGTGCACCCGGCCATCTTCATGGCCTTCCCGAGCGTCGTCGCCGAGACGTCATCGCCCCATGCATAATACAAGTGACCGGCGGGCGTGACGCAGATGCCCGAGCGCTCGGTCTGCATGCTCGTGCCGGGCAACGTGAAGCCCCAGAGGGAGCGCCCGCTCGGGTTCACCTTGTCGCCGTCGAGGAGCGGGTCGAGGTTCTGGCGGAACGAGAGGATGTCGCCGTCGGCGATGTCGACGAGGCCCGAGACTTTGGTGGTGTTGCCCCACGAGCCCATGCCGACGCGACCGTCCTTGAGGAGAACGACGGACGCGGCGCCGGGCTGCGGGGGAAGGAGCACGCGCTTCCTCACCATCATGCCGTAGCTGCCATGCTCGGTCTTGAAGCCGCCGTTGAACGACACGGCGACCTTGGTGAAGATCTCCGGGTCACGTGGGATTCGGCCCGCTCCCGGCGGCCCGACGGCGGGCTTCGGATCTTCCATGCCGCCCTCCATGCCCAGATCGAGCTGGCGCATGTCCATGGCGACGAGCAGCACCTTGGCGTACGCGCGCTCTTCGTCGGGCCGCACGAACGTGCGGTAGAACATGGTGGGCGCGGGCTCGCCGGCCTGCCCGAACGACGGGAACCGCTTGAGCCACGGCTGCGTCGGCGTGACCCAGACGCCCTCGCCCTCTTGAGGGTTCTTCCAGATGGACGGGATGTTCGGCGGAGGAAAATCGGCGGCGCCTTCGCCCGCGCTCTCGGCCGAGAGGAGCTTCGGAGGCTCGGGAGCGATTTGAGCGAGCTCGCCCCCCTCGCCGCCCACCTTGTACGAGAGCTTCCGTCCCTGATCGCGCAAGAAGAACGCGCGCTCCTCGAGCCACGCGATCGGCGCGGGCCCGATCTCGGGCACGGCGCGCACCGTGTCGACCGCCCAGAAGACGAGCCGCTTCGGGAGGTGTTGAGAGGCCTGCGCGTGCACGGCCTCGACCTCGTGATCAAGCTCTCCCGTGGCGGCGAGCACGTGGAACGAGCGTGTCCCGGCGTCGTCCGCGAGGGACACGGCGAGCCCCGTGTCGTCGAGCGCGAGGCCCACCGCGCGCGCGGGCTGCTCGAGGGTCACGTCGACCCGGCCGATGCCCTCGAGCGAGCCCGTCTGCTGGGCGTTCGTGACGGCCGCCATGGCCCGATCGTGCAGCTTGACCGTGATGTTCTTCGCGCCCTCCCCCGAGAGATCCAGGTACGTGACGCTCTGCTCGTGACCGAAGGCGTACGTGGCGTAGGCGGCCCGATCCCCACGCACGACGAGCGCGTGGTCGTCGCCGAGGTCGGTCGAAGTGAGGTTTCGCACGTCGCGGACGTCGAGCGGGCGGCCCTCCAGGGTCACGCGGACACGCGCGCGGAGCACGTCTCGCGGAGCACCAGCGACCGACGCACCTAGAAACAGCACACGCCGGCCGAAGAACGCGTCGACCAACGCTCCACGGCTGGGCTCCCAGCGGAACTCGCGCGGATCGACGACCTTTCCGGCAGCTCGCCCGAGCATCTCGGCGACCCCAGCCGACGTGGGCTCCGAAGGGCCGGGCCGAAAGAACGCCGCGACCAGGCCGAGCCCGGCGAAGGTCGCGAGCGCGGCTCGCTTTCGCGCGAGGCCCGGAGGCGGTTCGTGTTCGGGGAGGGTCACCGGTCGCCCTATTGCGGCACGGTGTGCGCCTCCGTCAAGCTCTGCGTGGGCGCGGTCACGGGGCGCACGCGGTCGGCCACGGCGAGGGTCCCCTCCTCCAGGCAGAACTTCCTTGAACCATTGAGGATTTCTGCCTAGATGGGTCCGAGGGCGGTTCGCGAGGGGAACCTCTTGCGGAGCGTCCGTGGGTGCGGTCTTCTTGAAGGTGGGGGATGACTCGATTCGCGACGGCAACCGCGACGGATACGGCGCTCGAGACGGCCTTGGGCCGCGCGCTCGACGAGGCGCGCGCGTCGCTCGTGGTTCCGCCGAAGCTCGCCGTCGTCTTCGCGAGCCAGCGGTACGAGGGGCTCTCGCGCATGAGCCACCTCCTCCGCGCCCACCTCCCCGGGGCGGCCTTCGTGGGGGGCACGGGGGCGTCGTGCGTCTTCGGCCCGGGAGCCTTCGCGAAGGTCGGGATCTCCGTGTCGCTCCTCGGCGGCGACGACGTCGAGGTGACCACACGCGCCGTCGTCCCCACGAACGTCGAGCTGCTCGAGGTGGTCGCCGCGGCTCGTGACCTCCAGGCGCGCTCGGACCAGGAGACCCCGAGAGGGCGCGGGGAGCTCTGTTGCCTCGCGTTCGCCACGAGCCGGCATATCGTCGGAGACTCCCTCGTGGCCGCGCTCAAGAAGGGCGCATCCGCGCGGGCCCAGCTCGCGGGCGGGCTTCTCTCGCACGACGACGAGACCTCGGGGGGCCTCGTGTGGTCGGACGGGTGCGACACGAGCGAGACCGCGGTAGTGATCGCGGGGCTCTTCACCGAGCGCGCCGTGGGCATCTCGGCGCGACACGGGTGGAGCCCGATCGGACGGCCCCACAAGGTGACCCGAGCCGACGGCGCGCGCCTCGTCACCCTCGACGATCGACCCGCGATCGACGTGTGGCTGGAAGAGGCCCGAGCGCATGGGGCCAAGCTGCCCGAGTCGAACGTGGCCCTCTACCTCGCGTCCCGCTACGAGCTCGCGATCTTGGGCACCGAGGGGCACGGCAGGAGCGAGCCTATCGTGCGCGGTTCGAGGCACATCCACGACGACGGCTCGGTCGATCTCTTCGGGAGCGTGCCCGAGGGCGCCGACGTGCAGCTCGTCACGGCGACCGAAGAGAGCATGCTCGCCGCCTCGAGGCTGGCAGCCAAAAACGCCCTCCACGGCGTCGATGGGCGCGCCTCGGGGGCCATGGGCCTCGTCTGCACGGGCCGTACGTTGGTGCTTGGTGAGTCGTACGCGAAAGAGCCCCGCGGGCTCGCCGAGACGCTCGGGGTCCCCTTCGGAGGGACCGCGGTGAACGGCGAGATCGCGCTCGGCCACCGCGACGCCAACGGGTTCTACAACTCGTCGGCCGTGGTGGTCGCGTTCCCCGAGTGACGGGCGCGCGCCACGCTCAGACGAGCGCGGCGAGCTCGGGAGGGAGGTCGCTCGTCACGTCGAACGAGAGGCCCGGGGTGCCCGTCTCGAGGGCGATGCGCGACGCGTGGAGGGCGTGCCGCGCGAGCCCGGGGATGGGATCTCCGCCGTAGAGAGCATCTCCCACGAGGGGATGGCCGATGGCGGCGAAGTGGGCTCGGATCTGGTGCCGCAGCGCGCGGGACACGACGACGCGCACGAGAGCGAGCCCGTCTTTCCGAGAGAGCACGACGTAGTCGGTCGAGGCCTCACGAGGGGTGTAACGGATCACGTCCCGTGGGTGCACGCACGCGTAGACGCGGCGCTGGTCTTTGGGGTGATTCGTGAGCGGGAACGCGATGGTGCCCTCGTCGGGGAGGCCCTCTTCACGGCAGATGAGCAGGTACTCTTTGACGATCGCGCCGCCTTTCAACGCGTCGCGGAGCTCGTCGAACGCCGCCGCGGTGCGCGCGACGAGCAGGAGCCCCGACGTGTCGTTGTCGAGGCGGTGGAGCAGGCCCGGCTCGCGCACGCCGTAACCGACGCCGAGCGTCTCGGGGTAGTGGAAGACGAGCGCGTTGACGAGCGTGCCCGTCTCGCCGTGGCGGAGGGGCGCCGAGGGCTGGCCCGCAGGTTTGTCGACCACGAGCATCGCGGGTGAGGCGTAGCGCACGTCGAGGGGAGCGTCCTCGGGGACCGGAGGAGACTCGGGAGCCGAAAAGTCGCCGAGCTCGACGGTGAGCGTATCGCCGGCGCCGACGACCCCACCCTTGGGCATACGGCGCCCGTTGACCCGGACGCCTCCCTCGGCGATGGCCGCCTTCACGCGGGCGCGCGAAGCACCGGGAACGAGCGCGGCGAGGGCCTTGTCGAGGCGGGCTCCGTCGAGCTCGTCAGGTACCTTTACTTCATGGATGGACACGCCGTGGGTGTAGCACAACGAACGTCGAGGCGGCCGGGTGCCTCGTTCGGTGGGGCCGCGGGCGGAACCGAGCGGGCTTCATCCAGGGGAAAGCTCAATTCTTTCGAGCGCTTCGGGCTGATCTCCCGCAGCCGCCTCGTGCGCGGTGTCGCCGCCCCAGTCGCGCAGCACGCGGAGGTCGTCGGCGCGCAGGAACGGCGCGACCTCGTCGAGCGAGCCGACCCGAGAGGTGGGCGCGCCGAGCCTCCGGGCCGCTTGTTTGGCGAAGGCGGCGACGAGCGGGTGAGGTGACTGGACGAGGGCGAGCAGCTCGGGGACGACGTCGAACGCGCCGAGCTCGGCCGCCACGACGGCCGCGAAGGCGCGAGGGTCGGCGTGCCCACTCTCGACGGGAGCGCGTAACACGGCGCGAAGGCGCGCGTCGGCGAGGGGGCTCGCGGCGCGGACGCTCGTGGCGCGGTAGGTGCCCGACTCGAGCCCGAGCTCGACGTGCGCTTCGGCCGACCCCAGCCACGAGCGCGCCGACCGGACCACGCGCTCCCCGCCGTCGGCGTCCGTGATCTCGCACGGCCGGGTCCCCGCCAGATCGAGCGCGAGCGGGGCGGCTTGTTCTTCGGCATACGAAGCGAGGTGAGCCTCGAGGCGCTCCAGGTTGGCCTCGCCCGGAGTGCGCCCCGAGAACGTCTCGGTGGAGGTCTCCACCGTGACGTACGTCGCGACGGTGGTCGTGTTCCCCCCGTCGCGGCCGTGCGCCGTCGTGACACGCACCGCGCGAACCGAAGACCAAAAGAGCGCGCGGGGCTCGCTCTCGGACTCGACGATGAGCCCCCAAGGGACGAGCGCGAGCGCCGGGCCGTCGTCGCGACGACGCGCCCCGAGCACGAGCCCCATGGACGACATGCACGCGCCCACGAACGACAGCACCATGCCGCTCCCCCCGTGAGCGACCACGAGCCCGAGCCCGGCCACCGCGGCGCCGCCGAGCACGAGGGCTCGCGAGAGGCGCGCGCCCTTCGCCGGCTCGAGCGCGACGTAGCGAAAGTCCGGAGGGGGCTTCCCGGAAGGATCGGAGACGCGCGAGGCAACGTCTCGCAGGCGCGCGACCGGGCCCGAGGACGGTGTCGCCTCGTCCTCCTCGTCGTCGAGCAAGGGGTCGTCGCCTGGCTCGGGGGCTCCGCGCATCCCTCCTACGTTACCGCCCCGAGGCCGTTCGGCCACCTCCGAGCGAGCACCAAGAATGCCGCGCGACGCCGAGAGCCCGGATACACTCGGACGAGCTTGACTCCCTGTGTGCGCTGCCAAACCCCGATCGCCCCCGGAACGGTGGTGTGCCCGTCGTGCCGGTCGCTCCAGCCGTCGCGCCGAAAGGCCCCGCTCGTAGGCCCGGGCACGCGCATCGACAGAGGCTTCGGGACGTACGTCGTCGAGAGTCGCCTCGGCGCCGGCGCCATGGGCGTCGTGTGGAAGGCATGGCTCTTTTACGCGCCCGGAGGTCCCCACGCTGGAAAGGCCCCGCACCTCGTCGCGCTGAAGCAGCTCAAGCATCACGGGAGCCTGCACAACCAGTTCACCACGTTCTTCTTGCGCGAGGCCGACGCCCTCCGGCGCCTCTCCCACCCGAACGTGGTCGGGTTCTACGAGCTCTTCGAGTGGGTGCCTGCCGAGTCGAGCGCGGGGCCGTCGAGCGTGGGCTCTACCCTCACGCTCGCGCTCGAGTACGTCGACGGCGGGACGCTCGAGGACGTCATCGCCCGCCACGTCGCTCGCGCCAAGCTCGCCGGCCCGGCGGGGCTCCCCGGAGTGCCTTTTCGTCGCGCCTGGCACTACGTCGAGCAGCTCTTGGGCGCCCTCTCCGCGACCCACGCCCTCGACATCGTGCACCGCGACGTGAAGCCCTCGAACGTGCTCATCCGGAACGACGGCATCGTGAAGCTGACCGACTACGGCATCGCGCGCGTAGCGCCGCCGACCGCCGAAGAGGCGAAGAACGCCCCCGGGACGGGCGCGTACATGTCACCGGAGCAGGTGCTCGGGCAACCGCTCGACGGCCGAAGCGACCTCTACTCGGCCGGCATCGTCCTCTACGAGACGCTGACCGGGAGGCTGCCCTTCCCGACCGCCGATCGCAGCGAGTACGAGGTGCGCCGCGATCAAGTCGAGACCGCGCATCCCCCCGTTCGCCGCTATCTGCCGCAAGCGCCCCCCGTGCTCGAGGCGCTTTTCGCGCGAGCGCTCGCGAAGGATCCGAACGCACGATTTCGGACCGCACACGAGATGGGCGAGGCGTTTCGGGCAGCGTTCGGCATCGCGCCCTCCCCAACCTGGCAAGCGCAGAAGGATCTGTCCGACCTCGCGAAGGCGACCGCATCGAAGAGCGGCACGGCCAAGATGCAGGCCGCGCGCGACGCCCTCGTTCGAGGGTACCGCACGATGGGTATGCCCCAACCCGGGGCACACTAAACACCCGCAACTACACTAGATTTTGCGCACGACAGCTCAGGGGCGCCGGGCGCGCAGGACACGGACCTCGGTCGAGGCCTCGCGGTGCTGGGGGTTCAGTGTGAGCACGTCCTCGAACGCGGCGAGCGCGTCGACGTGCCGGCCGAGCGCCTTCAGCAACTTGCCTCGGTAGAAGTGCGCGCGCTCGCACGCGGGATCGTCGGCGAGGACGAGATCGAGCTCACCGAGCATGTCGGCTACCTCGTTCGGGCGCCCCTGGGATCGAATCCACAAGAGCAGCGCGCGATACTCCGCCTGCGAGGGATCCCCCTCGACGGCCTTCTCGGCGAGCGTCTCGGCGGTGGGCAGATCGCCGCGCTGAAGCGCCGCATCGGCCAGGCGGAAGTCGGTCATGGCTTCGAGCGCGCGCTCGGCGTCGGCCATGCCTCCCTCTTCGATCTCGACCTCGTCGAGGTCCACCGGGCCGGATTGTGTCGGCCGGGCAGCGAAAGCCGTCGCGCTCTGCTGGACTGGCTTCGCCGCGGGACGAGGCACGTTGGGCCGCATGGCCGCGAAGTTGGGCCGCGCGGTCGCGATCGCCGTCTTCTCGTCGTCGTCTTCGGTCGGGTGCGGCTCCGGCTGCGTGGGCGGCGGTTTGGGGCTCGGCTGCGCCGTGGCCACCGGCATACGCGCCGACGGGGCCTGACGGGAGGGCGTCTGCGCCGCGGGTGCGATCGGTCGGATCTGCGGGGCCGACGGGGCACCCGCGGGCCGGATGGGCCGAATCGCGGGACGCTTCATCGCCGCGTTTTGCCCCGTGCTCCCGAGGCTCGCCGGAGGCTGCTGCACCGACGGCTGCGGCACCGAGTGTTGGGGACGCGACTGTGACGCCGGGGGCGGTTCGAGGACCGGCACCGCGACACGAGGCGCGCGAGGCGAGGTGACGATCTGCGTGGGCGGAGACACGGAAGGCCGCGCCATCTCCTTGCGCGAGCCCCGAGCCGCCATCGGGCCTTTTTTCTGGCCTTTGAAGGCGAACTGACGTGTCACCGCGAAGGTGTACACGAGCGAGTTCACGACCTCTTCGTCGACGACACCGCGATCGACGAGATCCCCGTACGTGACGCTCTCGGTTCGCAAGACGGCCATGACGGCCTCTTCTTCGGGCGTGAGCACGAGCGACTCGAAATCGCACTCGTCGAAGAAGACGAGGGGGTGCTTCGCGATGCGCGTGAGGGTGGCGCGAATGCGCGAGCGATCTCGCCACTGGCGCGTCGACGTGAGGATCGAGTTGAGCGGGCCCTGGAGAGACAGGTCTCCCGCCCCCCACCCCTCGAGCGAGTTCACGTTGTAGAAGTACGAGTACGTCGTCTCGGGCTGGAGGTTCGTGAGCGCGGCGAGGTTCTCGAGGAGTTGGAGCTCGAGCCCGAGCCCGATGACCTGCTGGCTCACGCCACGATGCTCGGTCAGGTACTGACCGAACAGGAGCCCCTGCTGTTTCGCCTCCGCCGAGATCGCATCGAGCTCGTTCGGATCGAGCTGACCGAGACGGGCCAGAGCCTCACCGAGCTTCACGCCGCCGTACGCGAGGCGCACCTTGGCCGGGACGCCGCTGATGAAGTAGGCGGCGTGCTCGAACTCGCCCTCGGCGAAGATCACCGTCCCCGTGAGGGAGTGGTCGAGCATGTACACGAGGACGTGCACGAGCGGCGTCGCCGAGAGGACACCTTCGGCCGTCGGCGCGACGCCGTCAGGACGAATGCGCCCCATCGGTGCGGCCGTGGCAGCTGGTGACCTTCGCCCGGGATGGGACGGAGGCCGGCTCGCGCCGGGGGGCTGCGCGACACGACCTTCCTGCGAAGAGCCGAGCGACATGCCCACGCGGGAAGGGCTCGTGCCCATCGAAATGCCGGACGCGCTCACGCCGCTGGTGCTGACGCCGCTCGAGCTGCTGCGGTCACCGGCCGGAGAGTCGCCCCACGCGGAGTAGTCGGGTTGGGCCTGAGACGCCGGAGGAGAGCTCGCCGGATCGAGCCCGAGCTCGATGGGCGCGCGCGGGCCCCGCGGAGACTCTTGGATCGGATCCCAGGTCTCTTGCGGAGGCTTCGCGGCCTGCACGGGTGGCACCCACGCGGGCGCGGGCGCAGGCTTCGGTGCGGGCGCAGGCGGCGGCGGAGCCGAGTCGGCGGGGGGGTAGTCGGAGCCACCACCCGCGTTGCCATCTTCGCGGCGGAAGCCTTCGAGGCCCTTTTTCCAGCCGTCGATGCTCATCACCCGGTTGATCTGCCGGGGCGGCTCGCGGGGGTTCGGCTTGCCGAGGTCGATCTCGGGGCCGTTCGCGACGACGCCACCGCGGGCGTCCATGACGACCTTCACCTTGGGCTTGTCGAGCGGGCCCGTGGCTCCACGCGTGACCTCGCAGATCTCACCGGTGGAGAGCTGCACCACGGTACCGAGGGGCACGAGACCGAGCGCCGAGACGAGCATGCGCAGGACCGTCTTGTCGGACGGATCGGGCAGGTCTTCGTCGAGCTGGGCGACAGCGTAGTCCGTGGTGGGTGGAGGTAGACCTGGCTCGGGCGTGAGGAGGTCGTTGTAGCGGCGCGCGATGCGCATGATGCGCGCGTGGATCGTGGGCGGACGCTTCCCGCGGTACACGGCGCCGATCCACTGCTGGCGCCGCATCCACTGCGCCTCGTAAGCCACCACGGTGCGCGTGATCGAAGGCTCGTTCACGCGCCCGAGCGCCGTGAGCACCGCGGCCGTCCCTGCGGCGAGGCGGTCCTCTTGGTCTTCGGAGAGCGTGGTCATCATCGGGGCGAACTCGCCGGCCGAGGACTTCGCGAGCGCGAACGCCCTGGGGCGGGCCACGTCGTGCATCATGGCCGCCATGGCGACCTGCGCGAGCACCACGCGGTCCTGGGTGACCTCGCGGGCGACGGCGACGGCGAGGATGGCAGAGTTGACGGCGCGGCCCGCCTCGTCGTGGTTCGCGTTGCGCGCCTCGGTCACGCCGAGGTACGCGGCCGTGCTGCCTTCGGAGAGGTCCACGAGGCTCTGCGCGACGCGCTTGATGCGCCGCGGGAGCATGTAGTGGCTCTCCTGGAGGTCCTCGTAGAACCTGCGCATGACCACGACGGCCGAGGCGTACGTGCGGCGAATGCGCTGCTCTTGATCGAGCTGCTCGACCTCGATGCCGCGTAGACGGGCCGCGTCGGCGACCTTACGGAGGCGAATCTTGGGTGTCGGAGACCGGAACGAGCCGCGCTCGGTGCGCATGCACCGCGAGATCTCTTCGGCGAAGGCGAGCATCTCCTCGCGAGAGATGTCGCGCAGCATGATGAGCTCGGAGCCGCCGAGCCACTCGAAGATCTCGCCGAGCTCGGAGGCGAGCTGGTACACGCCACGGGAGCCCTTGAGGAGCTGCCCCGTGATGAACGCGGCCTTGTGCGCGAAGAGGATGTTGAGGTTCGCGCCCGAGCGGATGCAGTAGTCGGCCACGATGGCGACGGTCTGATCGAGCTGCTGGAGGAACGCTTGGTTCGTCAGGTTGTGGACCTGAGCGAGCTTCGCGAGCTTGTACACGGCCATGAGCGCGGCGGCGCCTTGGTCGCGTGCGTGCTCGCGGCGGACGAGCTCTCCCGCATCGTTCGTGACGATGTCGAGCCGCATCGTCATGACGGTGAACCTCCTTCGACGCGCGCCGCGATCTTGGCGAGCGCGGCGGTCGCGGCCTGACGTGTCTCTTCGGCCGTGCCCCAGCGAGAGGCGAAGACCTCGTTGAGGGCGGCGATCGCGAGCCTCGAGCGCGAGAAGTCTCCGAGGACCTCGCACGCGATGGCGCGGGTCGACTCACGCGACTCGGACGCGAGCACTCCACCCTTCTTGACGAGCTCGATCAGCATGGGCTCACCACGATCGGCGCCGAGGATGAACAGCGCCCGCAGGAGCTCCTTGCGCTCGTCGCTCCCGAGATCGAAGAAGGGCTTCGACTGGACGACCCTCTGCACGGCCACCCACGCGCCGCGGAGGCCGTAGCGAATCATCGCTCGGAGCGCCGCCATGCGAACCAGCGCCGACGGGTTGTCCAGCATGCGCGACACCTCGCCCACCGCTTGATCGGGCGACCCCATCATCAGGATCCGCGCCTCGACCCGCACGTTCACGTCGTCCGTCTGGGCGAGGCTCCCGAGCGCCTGGCGAGCGGCCGGGGTGCCCGCGCGCCCGAGCAGGCCGACGATCGCCGCGGCGACCTCGGAGTCGGCGCCGAGGGCCACTTGAGCGATCTCGCCCTCGCGCCCCGCGAGGTGACGCTCGAGGTACCCCACGAGGAGCGACCTCACCTGCGGAGGGGAGGGCTCGCGCAGCGCCGCCTGCACGACCGGGATCTCCGACGGCGGGAGGAGCGCGATGATGGGGAGGAACACGTCGACCCGAGAGGGATCGTCGCGCAGCTTCCGGATCACGAGGTCGAAGGTCTCGCCTCCGAACATCGCGCTCGTGAGCACCATCGCGAGCTTGCGCTGGTTCTCGGCGTTCGACACACGGTGCCCCACCCGCTCGACCACCGTGTTGTAGAGCTGCACGAGCACGTCCACGCGCCCCGCGACCACCAAGTCTTGCCCCGACTTGCGCAGCGAAGCGAGCACGAGGGGCGCGTCGCGGTTGGCGGCGGCGTCGAGGAAGCCATCGACCAAGCAGTCGACGAACCTGTCGGCCCACTGGTCGCGGCTCATCTCGAACTGGCTCAACATCGCACCTTTCACGACCTCGTCGAGCGCGAGCACGCTCTGGGTCCGAGGCGCGACGAGCGCGTTTTTGTCGGTCGAGATCGCCATGGTGCGCGTCTCGATGCGGCTGACGTTCTGCCGCGTGGCGTTCTCGGCTTGCTGCTCGAGCTGATCGGCCTCTTCGAAGAAGGCCTCGCGCTCCCCGGCGTCGCCCTCGGCGAACGCTTCGGCGCACTCGTAGCTCACGCTCGGAAGGTTCTTCTCCCAGAACGCGGCGGCGATGTCGTCCTCGGGGGGGAGATCGCGGCCCGGATCGAGGCTCATGAGCGTGAGGCACTCGCGGAGCTCTTCGAGCGTGATGGTGGCGCCGATGCGCATTTCGCGGATGCCGCAGGCGAAGAGGTTGTACGGGATCGAGTCGTACGGGGCCTGAGGCTCCCACACGTTGTGCCCGAACACGACGAACGAGTACGGGCGCACCGTGAACTTCATGAGCTCGGGCTCGCGCATGAGCGAATCCCGGAAGGCGTCGTGCGCGGTGCGGAGCGCCCGGTCGGTCGCGGGGTGCTGCCATCCGAACTGACGTACGCTCGGTAGAACGCGGTCGAAGTGCCGGAAGAGATCTTTGACGCCCTGGACACGCGGATCGTTCTCGGCGACCTCGGGCGCGGCGACGGCCGGCGCGGGCGCGGGCTTGGCAGGTGCGGGCTTGGCGCCGCTACCATCGCCTCGGGCGGCGACGTGAGAGCCGGAGGCGAGCGGAGCGTTGGCTTGCGGCGACGATCCACTCGTGCCGCCGTGCGAAGGCTCGTTCGCCGGTACGGGCTGCGGGGCTTGCGGAACCGGCTGCGGTTGCGCGGGACCTGCGGGCCCCTTGCCACGGCGCGCGGCCGCGCCTCCGTACGTGAGCGGCTCACCGCCCTGTTTCGCGAGCGCCTCGAGCACCGCGGCTTGCATCTCGCCGGCGTCGGCGAAGCGGTTACGCCGATCCCACTGGAGCGACTTGTCCGTCAGGGCGATGACCTCGAGGGGGAGGTTCGGCGCGAGGCGCGCGACGGAGGGCACGGGCTTCGTGGCGGCCATGACGAGCGCTTCTTGCTCGGTTCGCCCGTTGTTGATGCGGTGGCCGGTGACGAGCGCGTGGATCATCGCGCCGACGGAGAAGAGGTCGGCGCGGCCGTCGAGCTGGTCGACGAGGCCCATGGCCTGCTCGGGCGACATGTACGCGGGCGTGCCGAGGGCGGTGCCGGTCGCGGTGCGCTCGCTCGTCGCGTCGCGCATCTGGGCGACGCCGAAGTCGAGCACTTTGATGTCACCGATGTCGGTGATGAAGATGTTCGCGGGCTTGAGATCGCGGTGGATGACGTTGATCGCGTGGCACGCGACGAGGCAGTCGAGCACGCGCTCGGCGATCTGGAGGACGCGGACCACGGGCATCGTGCGGCCGCACTTCTTCCACGCGTCGCGGACGGTCTCGCCCTCGAGCAGCTCCATGACGAGGTACGGCTCGCCGTTCTCGGTGACGTCGTCGTCTTGGACTTGCACCGTGGCCGGGTGACCGACCTTGTTCGAGACGTAGGCCTCGCGGAGGAAGCGCTCGACGACGGTCTTCTCACGCGCGAAGTCGGCGTGGAGGATCTTGAGGGCGGCGCGCGTGCTGTTGCGGTGCACGGCGGAATACACGGCCGCCATACCACCGACGCCCAGCAAGGCCTCGATCGTCCACTTTCCCTTGATGACTTGGCCGACCCGGGCTGCCGGGTTTGCCGCGTCCGTCTGGGATTTGTCCGCCACGTTCTGCACCACCGGATGAAGGAAGCCTCCGTGGACGGCACGAGCGCCGACGAGGAGGACCAGAATGGACTCAGGATAGCGACCCTTCCATCCCGTACCCAAGCGAAGTTTTTAGCTTTCGAGCGGAAACGGGCCCGAGGGTCGGTCCGAGCGGGACCGGCCCCCTCCGAGCGACTTTTCCACAGGCCCCCCCACCAGGGCATGAGGTGCTACGGGTTCGGCTCGTCGGCGGACGTAGGCCGCGCTAGTGTCGAGCCGGAGGCAAGTGATGACGGTCGTCGAGCTGGATATTCAAGGAATGACGTGCGGCGGATGCGTCCAGGCGGTGAAGAACGTGCTCGGTCGCGTGCCCCACGCCGAGTCGTTCGACGTGAGCCTCGGTCACGCGGTACTGCGATTCGGTTCAGCCTGGGACGGCGCCGTAGAGCCGGCCATCGCGGCGGTGGAGCGCGCGGGGTTCGCCGCTACGGTCGCGGGTCCTCGGTAGCGCCGAGCGGGCGAACCACGAGGAGCCCGAGCGCCGCCGAGAGGAACCCCGCCACCGGCGCGAGCACGAAGGGCATCACCCCGAACCCGAGGCCGAGCACCGCGACGACGGTCGGCGCGAACGCCGCCACCACCCCGAGCCGCGCGCGCTCGCGAAGGGCCCTCGCCAACGCCAAGCTATGCGCGGCCGCGCGGACGTCGTCAGAGGCCAAAACTACTGAAAAGTCGCCTACTTGGCCAACAGAGCCGAGCGCGATCGAGACGTCCGCCGCCGCGAGCGCGCCCTCGTCGGTGGTGGCCCGGCCGAGGACCGCCACGACGTGCCCGCCTTCCCCGAGGGAGCGCACTTCGTCGGCGCGATCATGCGGGAGCACCTCGGGGCGCACGTGCTCGATGTCGAGCGCGCGCGCGAGCGTCTCGCAGGTCTCGCGGGTCTCACCGCTCACGAGCACCGGCTCCACACGAGCCTCGAGGAGCCGCTGAATCGCCGCACGCGCGCCGGGACGGAGCGCATCTTGGAGCCCGACGAACCCGACGAGCTTGCCGCCGACCGCGACGAGCATCACGCTCGCCCCCTGCCCCTCGAGCTCGCGCACGCGATCTTCGGCCGCCGCCACGCTGATTCGTTCTTTGAGCAGGAGGGCGCGGCTGCCGACGACCAGCGGCTCCCCGCTCGCGAGGAGCGACGTGACCCCGAGCCCCTCGTGCCGGAGGACGCTCCGAAGCGGCTCCTGGCGCGCCCCCTCGGCCATCGCGGCGCCGGCCAACGCCTTGGCCGCAGGGGTGCCGAACGAAGCCTCGGAGGCCGAAGCGAGCGCGAGGATCCGCCCCTGCGGATACGCCGGCACGACCGAACGAGTCGCGATGACCTCGGGTTCCCCCATGAGCACGGTGCCTCGCGAGCAGAGCACCGCGACGTCGGTCATTCCGGCGACCTCGAGCGCGCGCGGATCGCGAAAGACGATCCCGCTCGCGAGCGCGTCATGATGCGCTCGCGCGATCGACTGCGAGAGCGTCGCGAGCGCGCCGACGATCGAGAGCGCCGAGCCCGCCGCGAGCGACGCCGCCACGACCACGATCGACGACGCGTTGCTCGCGAGCTCGGCTGCGCCGACGAGGACACACACGAGCGGGAGGGAGCGAGGGGTCCATGTGCGCAAGAGACCGAAGAGCCCCGACGATTCTTTTCCGACGAACGGACGCGCGGCGAGGCGCTCGCGACCGACGGCCGTCGCCAACACCTCGAGCTCGCCCGATACGACGCGGAGCCCCGCGATGACGGCGTCGCCGGCGCGACGCGTAGCCTCCGTCGTGGCGTTCACCCAGGGCAGCACCACGGCCGTGCCACGTTCGACCACACCGTCGACGACGAGCGTCTCGCCCTCACGGACGACGACGACGTCCCCCAAACGAAGCAGTTTCGCAGGGACCACCGAGGGCGGGGCTCCGCCTCCGCTTCGCCTACGAGCGTCGCCATCGAGGAGCGCGGCGAGATCGTCGGCGAAGGCGCGGACGTCGGACTCGGCACGAACGACGAGCAAGTGGGCGAGCACCTCGAAGGCGAGCGCCGCACCGGCCGTGCTCACGACGACCCCCGCTTGCGACGACCCACGCATCACGGCGAAGGCACCGACGGCGACGAGGCCGAGCGGCGCGACGACCGACACGAGGCTCTCGCCCCCCGCGAACGTGCGCGGCTTGGTGCGTGCCCACACGGCGAAGGCGAGCGCGCCGAGGAAAGAGAGCCCGAGGCGCAGGTAGAGGCTCGAAAACCCGGCGAGCGGCGCGACGAACGTGGCCACACCGAGCGCGATGGTGAGCAGCGGAACGAGAACCCCACCACCAGAAGGCTCCGCGCGAGAGACGGGAGCCACCGACGCGGGCGCCGAGGTCGACCGCAGCGTGAGCGGAGCCGGTAGCGAGACGGGCTCGGTCTCCACCATCGCGGGATCCGACGCCGGAGGCTCGTCTCCCTCCGACATGTAGGTGATGGAAGCGGGCTCGGCCTCTCCGACGGCTTCTCTCGGGACGGCGGCCGGCAACACCCGAACGGGCGCGACCTCGGCCGCTGCCGGAGAGCTGCGCATCGTCGGGCGCGCGCCCGTCTCCGGGGAGTCGTCCTCGTCGGGCTCGTCGATGTCACGCGCAGCGGTCCCGTCGGGCTCGGACGCGACCCGGGCGCGAGGTCCCGAGTCGGCCGAGACCTCGCGGCTCGAGGGAGCCGCGGCCGGTGCCTCGAGCGTCGAGGGCGCACCGAGCGCGGCGGGGGGCTCTTCCGTCTTGCGAAGGACACGAGGCGGAGCCGCCGTGCGCTCGACACCGGAGACCCGCGGGGGATCGGCGGTACGATCCAGGGAGCCCTGCCCCTCCGGCGACGTCGACATATACGCCGCTTTGCACGAGAGGCCGCAAAAGTAGCGGAATCGCCCGTCGAGGATGGCGACGTGCCCCGCGCGCAACGGGTCTGTCGGCTTGCCACAGCCGAGACACTCCACCGTCGGGGGAGACTGCGCGGGGAACGACATGAGCGACGCGCGTTTTGCCGCGCCTCGGCGCGAAGCGCAAGCGGGCCCGAGCCCCCACCCTTCGGCGCCGAGCGCGCGGGCCCCGGGGATCAGAGCGAGGTCAGCACGCCGCGGAGCATCTTCACGGCCTCCGAGAGCTCCGATTTCGTCACGACGAGCGGCGGCACGAAACGGAGCACACGCTCCCCGGCGCCCGTGAGCAAGAGCCCCGAGAGCGCGGCTTTGGCCACCACGTCACGCGCGACGTACCCCGGACGCAGCATGAGCCCGCGAATGAGGCCCTGACCGCGCTCGAGCTCGCACACGTTCGGAAGCTCGGCGACGAGGGCCCGGAGCTCGCCCGCGAGGTGGTCGCCCTTCTCGCGCGCGCCTTCGACGAGGTTCTCTTCTTCGAGGATGGCGATCACGGCTCGCGCGGCCGCGCACGCGAGCGGGTTTCCACCGTACGTAGAGCCGTGCGTGCCCGGAGGGAGCGCTCCGCCGAGGGCCTCGCTCGTCACGATCGCGCCGATGGGGAATCCTCCGCCGAGGCCCTTCGCGAGCGCGATCGCGTCGGGCTTCACGGCCGTCTGCTGGAAGCCGAACCACGTCCCCGTACGACCGACGCCGGTCTGCACCTCGTCCACCAGGAGGAGCGCGCCCACGGCGTCGCATGCCTCACGCAAGCCCTCGAGGAAGGCCGCGGGTGCCGGGAGCACGCCGCCCTCGCCTTGCACCGGCTCCACCACGACGCCGGCGAACGAGGCGTCGAGCACACGCTTCACCGCGTCGAGGTCCCCGTACGGGACGTGCACGATCCCGGGCACTTCTCCGAATCCTTCTCGGTACTTGGGCGTCCCCGTGAGGCTCAGCGCGCCCATGGTGCGCCCGTGGAACGCGTTGTCGAAGGCGAGCAGCTTCGTGCGGGCCGAGTCGCCCCGATTGAACGCGTGCCGGCGCGCGAGCTTGAGGAGCGCCTCGTTGGCCTCGGCCCCCGAGTTGCAGAAGAGCGAGCGCGCGAGGCCCGACTTCTCGGCGAGCTCCTTCGCGAGGAAGATGTTCTCGTCGTTGTAAAACCAGTTCGACACGTGCCCGAGGCGCGCGACCTGCTCCGCGATACGCGCGACGTACTTGGGGTGCGCGTGGCCGACCGCGCAGACGGCGACGCCCGCGGCCATGTCGAGGTAACGCTTGCCTTCGACGTCCCACACCTCGCAGCCCTTTCCGCGCGTGAGCACGAAGGGCGCGGGGCGGTAATTTCCGTAGAGATACGTCTTGGCGAGGTCGAGGAGCTCGGCGTTCGTGGGCATGGTTCTGGTTCCTTATTTCGGACCAAATCGGCCCGACGTCGAGATCCAGTTTCGACAAACCGCAGGCCGAGGTGGATCCGTCAGCGGATCTTGCCGACGTACGAGGCGGTCGGGGGCAGCGTGACGACGAGCTTTCCGCCCTCGCGCCGCGCCGTTCCCTCGCCGAGCTTCCATTCGGACGCCGTGCCCTCGACCTCGGCCGAAACAGATTGCTCGCTCTCGGTGAGGTTCTCGACCACGACGTAGGCCTCGTTCGCGTCGCTGCGGGTGAACGCGAAGACGCTCGGGTTGCCCACGTCGACGAGGCGCATGGCGCCGGTGCCGAACACCGCGCGCCCACGGCGGAGCGCGAGCATCTGTTTGTAGTGCGTGAACATCGAGGCCGGATCGTCCTTCTCGGCCTCGAGGCTCGTGTCGGCCGCGGCCTCACCGAACGCGATCCAGGGCTTTTGTGCCGTCGTGAAGCCGTGCCCGGGCGCGCGGGTCCAGGGCATCGGCGTGCGGGCCACGTCGCGCGCGTCGACCACGCGCTCGGTGCCGTGACGGAGGCCGAGCTCCTCGCCGTAGTAAATGTAGGGCGTGCCGCGCGCGAACATCTGGATCTCCGCGGCGCGCCGCTGCTTCCACTCTTTCCCCTGGGCGACGGCGTACGCGCGGCCCACGTCGTGCGAGCCGATGACGAGCGCGCTCTGCGCCCCCTCCGGGAACGTCTCGGCGACGGTGAAGGCCTTGTCGATGCCCGAGCGGCTCTCGCTCTGGAAGGCGAGCGGCCAGAGGTAGCCGTAGTCGAAGAGGAAGGCCATTTGGAACGCGTCTTTGCCGTTCCCGAAGTAGGGCTTCGGCGTGTCGAAGAGCACCGACTCGGCGACCATCGCGCGCTCGGGGAAGCCGTCGAGCACGCCGCGGAGCTTCTTCACGTACTCGGCCGTCTTCGGCTGGAGCGCGCCGCAGTCCTTCGGCACGGGCGTCTCGAAGAGGAGGCCGATCACGTCGCAGCGAAACCCGTCGACGCCCTTCTCGAGCCAGCGCTTCGCGACGCCCAGGGTCTCGTCGACGACCTTCGGGTTATCGAAGTTGAGGTCGGGCTGACCGGGGTAAAACCTATGAAAGTAGTACTGATTTCGCTGGGGCTCGAGCGTCCACGGAACGGTGCCGAAGGTGGAGTTGAACGGGCCACACGCGTTGCCTTCGGCCGACGGCGTGTCGCTCCACACGTAGTAGTCGGACTTGGGCGACGTCTTGCTCGCGCGCGACTCTTGGAACCACGGGTGCTCGGACGACGTGTGGTTGAAGACGAGGTCCAAGAAGACGCGCATCTTGCGCGCGTGCGCCTCGGAGAGCAGCTTCTCGAGGTCTTGGTTCGTGCCGTACTCGGGCGACACGGCGTCGTAGTCGGAGACGTCGTAGCCCGAGTCCTTGAAGGGGCTCTTGAAGATGGGCATGAGCCATAGAGCGTCGACGCCGAGGCGCTTCAGATCGTCGAGCCGCGACGTGAGCCCAGGCAGATCGCCGATGCCGTCGCCGTTCGAGTCTTGGAACGAGCGCACGTACACCTCGTAGAAGACCGCGTGGCGGTACCAGTCGGGCCCCTCGAGGAGCTTCGCGGCCGAGGCCTCTTGCTCCGCGCTCGGCGACGTGGGCGCGACGGGACGAGGCGCTGGGGAATCGTCGACCGAGGAGCACGCGAGCCCGAGCGAGGCGAGAGCGGCAAGCGGGAGGAGCCTTCGTCGCATGCCAGCATCGTGGCACGAATCGGCCCTCGGAGACGGAAATGGCGCGCCCCCCGAGGAAGGCACGCCATTCGTAAACCACTGAAAATACTACAAATTCAGGAGACGATCCCGAGCTTCTTGCCGGCCTTGGTGAACGCGGCGATGGCGCGATCGACCTGCTCGAAGGAGTGGTCCGCCGAGAGCTGCACACGGATGCGCGCCTCGCCCTTGGGGACGACCGGGTAGTAGAAGCCGATCACGTAGATGCCCTCTTCGAGGAGCGCGGCCGAGAGATCCTGCGAGAGGCGCGCGTCGCCGAGCATCACGGGCACGATCGGGTGGATGCCCTCTTTGATGGTGAAGCCGGCCTTCGTCATGCCCTCGCGGAAGCGGAGGGCGTTCGCCATGACCTTGTCGCGGAGCTCGGTCGTGCGGCCGAGGAGGTCGAGCACGGCGATGGACGCGCCCACGATCGCCGGCGGGATCGAGTTCGAGAAGAGGTACGGGCGCGAGCGCTGCCGGAGCATCGCGATGATCTCCTTCTTGCCCGTGGTGAAGCCGCCGGCCGCGCCGCCGAGGGCCTTGCCGAGCGTGGAGGTCATCACGTCGATGCGGTGCGCGACGCCGAAGTGCTCGGGCGTGCCGCGGCCGGTCTTGCCGATGAAGCCGCTCGCGTGCGAGTCGTCCACCATGACCATGGCGCCGTATTTCTCGGCCAAATCGCAGATCTTATCGAGCTGGGCGAGGTAGCCGTCCATCGAGAAGACGCCGTCGGTCGCGATCATGCGGAGGCGCTTGCCCTGGGTTTTCTTGAGGGCCTCTTCGAGGGCGGCGAGATCGCCGTTCGGGTACCTGTGGCGCTCGGCCTTGCAGAGGCGGATGCCGTCGATGATGGAGGCGTGGTTGAGCGCGTCGGAGATGATGGCGTCCTCCTCGCCGAGCACGGTCTCGAAGAGGCCGCCGTTCGCGTCGAAGCACGACGAGTAGAGGATGGTGTCCTCGGTGCCGAAGAAGGCCGAGATCTTCTCTTCGAGGCGCTTGTGGAGGTCTTGGGTGCCGCAGATGAAGCGCACCGAGCTCATGCCGAACCCGTGCGAGTCGATGGCCGCGTGCGCCGCGCGGATGACCTCGGGGTGGGACGAGAGCCCGAGGTAGTTGTTCGCGCAGAAGTTCAGCACCTCCTGCGGCGCGCCTTCGCCGACGCGAATGCTCGCCGACTGCGGGCTCGTGATGATGCGCTCGTTTTTGTAGAGGCCCGCCTCGCGGATCTCGGAGAGGGTCTTTTCGTAGACGGACTTCGCGGCGTCGAACATGGCGCGGACCATAGACGCCCGCGGCGCTTCGCCTCAAGCCCTGCCGAAGGCCACGCCGCGCGATGACGCACCGGCCCGTCGCGTCAATGGAAGGCGCGAGGAGGACCGAGGACGTCCAAGAACCCCGTGGTCGCGAACCGCGTGGCGACCTCGGCGATGCGGCTCTTTTGCTCCGCGGAGAGGAACACCACGCCGCCGCCGCGCTCGTAGCTCATGAGGTTGTCGACCACCGTGGTGTGCCCATTGCCGAAGAAGTGACCGAGCTCGTGGGCGAGCACCGACGGCATCGCGATCGACGAGAGCACGATGTACCTCCGGCGGTCCTTGCGCTGCGTCCACGTGACGCCTCGACGCACACGCCCTGGCTCGTCGACATCCATGAGCGAGCGCACGACGAACACGTTCACGAGGCGCGGCTCGATGCCGTCGGCGAAGGCGTCACGGTCTTCGCGCGTCTCGACGTCGACCCTGCCTTTTCCGGGCTTTCCGATCGTCCGCACGACCCACCGAAAGTGCACGCCCAAAGGGCCGAAGAGGCGCTCGGCCTCGGCGAGCTGCGCGTCGATCCACGCGTCGTCGCGCACGGGCGTTCCCTCGGGCTCGGCCACGTGGACCGCGACGCCGAAGGTGCGCTCCTCGGCGCGCGCGGGCCGAGAAACCGCGGAGAGCACGCTGGCGAAAGTGACCACGACGAACGCACGGAGAGGCGACACGGCTTGGTTCTAGTCGCGATCGCGAAGCTCGTCCCGGACCATGGTCACCGAATTCGTCGGCTCGGTTTTCGATGCCCGAGGGGCTCCCGCCCGAGGGGCTCCCGGCAGCCTCTCTCGCTCCGTTTTCGACGCCCAAGGGGCTCCCGGCAGCCTCTCTCGCTCCGTTTTCGATGCCCGAGGGGCTCCCGGCAGCCTCCCTCGCTCCGTTTTCGATGCCGATGCCCGAGGGGCTCACGGCAGCCTCCCTCCCGCTCCGTTTTCGATGCCCGAAGGGCTCACGGCAGCCTTCCTCGCTCCCCCCCCTCCGTACTTCCGATGCCCCCGAGGGCTCCAGGGAGCCCCGTCACGACGAAAAACGCGGCTCTTTCCGCGGCTCACTGCGCACGCGCACTCCGCTTCGCCTCGCGCCCGTTTCCGAATCGTCACATGACGCGGTGAGCTTCCCCGCTATTGCCTCTCGCGCCATGTCGAGCCCGCTCGTCGCCGTCGTGATGGGGTCCAAGTCCGACTGGGAGACGATGGCCCACGCCGTCACGGTGCTCGAAGAGCTCGGCGTGCCGCACGAGGTGAAGGTCGTCTCGGCGCACCGCACGCCCGACCTGCTCTTCACGTTCGCCGAGGGGGCGCGGGCGCGGGGCATCCGTGTGATCGTCGCGGGCGCGGGCGGCGCGGCGCATCTCCCCGGGATGATCGCCGCGAAGACCACGCTCCCCGTGCTCGGCGTGCCCGTGCAGTCGAAGGCGCTCTCGGGCCTCGACTCGCTGCTCTCGATCGTGCAAATGCCCGGCGGAATCCCGGTCGGCACGCTCGCCATCGGCCACGCCGGCGCGAAGAACGCGGGGCTCTTGGCCGCGCAGATCTTGGCGACGACGGACGAGGCGCTCGCGAAGAAGCTCGACGCCTACCGAGAGGCGCAGCGCGACGCCGTGTTGTCGGATCCGGATCCGAGGAGCACGCCGTGACGACGGTGGGGGTCATCGGCGGCGGGCAGCTCGGGCGCATGCTCGCGGTCGCGGGCGCGAAGCTCGGGTGCCGGTTCGTGGTGCTCGATCCGTCGTCGACCTCGTGCGCGGGCGACGTGGCGAGCCGCATCGTGGGCGGGTATGACGACGAAGCCTGCCTCGTCGAGCTCGCCCGGCGCTCGGACGTGGTGACGATCGAGTTCGAGAACGTGCCGCCCGACGCGTCACGCTTCCTCGCCGCGCTCGTGCCGGTGCACCCGAGCCCTCACGCGCTCGCGACGGCGCGCGACCGCCTGAACGAGAAGCGCGCGTTCCGCGACCTCGGCATCGAGGTGGCCGATTTTCGCGAGGTCGGCTCGTACGAAGACCTCGAGAGGGCGACACGGGAGCTTGGTTTTCCGTGCTTCTTGAAGACTCGTGTCTTCGGGTACGACGGGCGTGGGCAGCGCGTGCTCCGCGCCGAGAGCGACGTGCGCCCCGCGTGGGAAGCGCTCGGCAAGGTGCCGCTCGTGCTCGAGGCCGCGGTGCCATTCGACGCCGAGGTGTCGCTCGTGGCCGCGCGCAGCGTCACGGGCGAGGTGCGGTACTACCCGCTCAACGTGAACGTGCACCACCAGGGCGTCTTGCGCTTCTCGCGGCCGGTAGCCGCGCCCGTCACGCCGAAGCTGCAGGAGCTGGCCGAATCGCACGTGAAGCGCGTGCTCGAGGGGCTCGACTACGTCGGGGTGTTGGCCGTCGAGATGTTCGTGGTGGGAGAGCGGCTCGTCGCCAACGAGATGGCCCCGCGCACGCACAACAGCGGGCACCACACGATCGAAGGGTCGCGCACCTCGCAGTTCGAGAACCAGGTGCGCGCGATCCTGGGCCTGCCCCTCGGGGACACGTCGCAGCTCGCGCCTGTGGCGATGGTGAACCTGCTCGGCCACGTGCCCGACATGGGCCCCTTGCTCGCCATGCCCGACGTGCACGTGCACGCGTACGGCAAGTCGGCCTCACCGGGTCGCAAGGTGGGCCACGTCACGGTGCGCGCCACGACCGAGGCTGCGCTCGACGAGAAGCTCACCGAGGTCGCCCGGCGCGTGTGCCCCGAGCTCGTGGACCGCCTGCCCCTTCACCGGTAACCGAGCCGCACCGCGTCGAATCCACCGCACTGAGGACCTCGGTGGTCCTCCCTTCCACCTGAGGAACCCCAAGATCTCCCAAGAATCTGTGCGCTCGGGCGTGCGTTTCGGCAACCGTGTGATAGACCCACCTACACTAACGCACCATGTCATCGCCCGCCGACAAAAAGCCCGAACGCAAGCCCGTCGTCCGCGCGCACAACCTGTCGCTCGGCCGGTACTCGGTCACGGACGCCCCCACGGAAGAGAGCCCGTACGACAAGCCCTCGCGTCCGAGCTCGTGGCCTCCCCCGCCCATCTCGGGGGTGCACGAGCGGGTCGCACGCGCCTCGGACCGGCCTCCCGCTCAACGCACCCCGTCGACCCCGCCAGCCGCCATGCTCGTGCGCGAGGACCGCTCCGAGCGCCGCATCGCCGAGGTCGAGCCGATCGTCGCGCCCGCGAGCCGCAGGCCCCCGTCCGTACCAGAACCGTCGGCGCCGACCGTGGCCGAGGTCGAGGATTTCCCCGCGGTTCCCTCGTTCGACATGGTCCCTACCCTCTCGCCCGACGCCCACGCCGCCGCGCTCGCGCGCCTCGAGCCTCCCCACATGGTCGTCGAGACGGCGCACGGTATCTTCGTGAGCTCACCTTCGCCCGAGGGGTTTCTTCCGGTCCGCGAGCCTCGGAAGACGCTCACCGTCGGCACCGTGCTGCTCGCGCTCGTGGTCCTCGTCGTCGCAGCGTTCGCCGCGCTGGTGGTGTGGGAGATGGCGGGTCGCTGACGCCGACCGACGTTCGAGGTTCAGCGCCACCAGCTGGGAGGTGAGCGCGAAGCCCCATCGACCAAGGAGGGTCGTGGTCAGTTCTTCGTCGCGCAGCAGGTCGACGCGCCTGGCACGTCCGCGACACCCGCTTGCGCCGTCGCGGTCGCCACGTTCACCGCGCCGAAGAACACGATCGCGAGCCCCGCCGCACGGCGCACCCAAGGCGCCGTCGCGAGCTTGGCGACGAGTCGGCTGAACGCGCCCACGGCGAGCATCATCGGCAGTGTACCCAAGCCGAAGGCCAGCATCGTCGCCGCGCCGTCCGAGGTCTTGCCCGTGGCCACGGCGAGGCCGAGCGCGCCGTACACGAGCCCGCAAGGCATGAAGCCCCACGTGAGCCCGAGCGCGAACGCCGAGGGAACGGTGCGCACGGGCAGGAGGCGCTTCGCGAGGGGCTCGACGCGACGCCACACCGGGAGGCCGACCTTCTCGATGGCGCGGAGCTTCGTGAACGCGCCCGACATGTAGAGCCCGACGAGCACCATGAGGAGCCCGGCGCCGAGCCGAAGCGCGACCTGGGCCGCGCGGAGGGCCTCGAACCTGTCGAGCATCGAGCCAAGGCCGCCGAGCACGGCGCCGAACAGCGCATACATGGTGACGCGGCCGATGCTCATGGCCACTTGGATCGCAGGGCCCGACGCGCTCTTCTTCGTGCCGATTTGCACGAGACCTCCCGAGAGCACCGACACCACGCCACCGCACATGACGGCGCAGTGGGTGCTGCCGAGGAGGCCCATCAAGAGCGCCGACCCTACGACCGCGAGGTTCACTTCTTGGCTCCGAGGAAGGTGGCCTTGAAGGGCTTCTCTTTTTCACCTTCGGGTGACACGACGACCATCACCGGGAAATCTCCCGCGTAGTCCGCCCGCGGGAGCTCGACGAAGATGGGCACGTGGCGGTCTTCGAGCGAGCCGAGCGTGACCGTCGGGGTCGACACGGTGGTCTTGATCACGGGCACCTTGCCATTGGGGAGCGCACCGGCCTGGACCTCGAGCCGGAACGTGGTCGTCGTGCTGCGCTTGTTCACGAGGTGCACGTCGAACGCGTTGCGCACGTTCTCGCCCTCGAAGGTGTACGGCGCGCCGCGGAGGCGGAGCACGTTGGCCTCGAAGTCGGTGCGGGAGCGGAACGCGAAGGTCGCGACGACGGCGCCGATCAGGCCGAGCACACCGTAGAGCGCGAGGCGCGGGCGGAAGAAGCGCCGCTTCTTCCCCTCGAGGCCGTTCGTCGAGTCGTAGCGGACGAGCCCGCGGGGGCGGCCCACCTTGTCCATGATGTCGTCGCAGGCGTCGATGCAGGCCGTGCAGGCGATGCAGTCGAGCTTGAGGCCATCCCGGATGTCGATCCCTGTCGGGCACACGGCCACGCACCGACCGCAGTCGACGCAGTCGCCCTCGGCTTTGCCTTTCTTTCCGCGAGGCTCGCCGCGCTTCGCGTCGTACCCCACGACGAGCGAGTCCTCGTCGACGAGCACCGACTGAAGGCGCCCGTAGGGGCACATCACGACGCAGAACTGCTCACGAAACCAGCCAAAATTGAAATACAGGATCCCGGTCAGGGCGAAGATCCACGCGAAGGCCTCGGGGTGCGCCGAGGGGGCGCCACGCACCATGGCGAAGGCCTTGGGGATCGACACGAAGTAGGCGAGCACCACGTGCGCGAGGAGAGACGACACGGCAATGAACGCCGCGTGTTTCGCGATGTGACGCGCCGAGCGCCCGAAGGTGGACGGCCCCGCGTCGCGCTTGCGTCGCTCCTCGGCGGAGCCCTCGATAAGGCGTTCGATGCGGCGGTAAACCCCCTCGATGAACACGGTCTGAGGGCACGCCCACCCACACCACACACGACCGAGCACGGCCGTGAGCACGACGAGCGTGAAGCCGAAGCCGCTCAGCGGGAAGAAGAGGAGCCAGCCGTCTTGGGCGTTGAACGTCGCCCCGAAGAGGAAAAACCTCCGGGTCTCGACGTCGACGAAGACGGCCGGGTTCCCACCGATCTTGACCCAGGGAAGGACCGCCCAGAGGACCACGAGCACGACGAACGCGAGCTTTCGCGCGATGTCGTAGCGCCCGTGGACGTCGGACGGGATGATCTTCGGCTTCTTGCCGTCCGTTCGGACGGCCCCCTGCCCCCGGCCGTCGTCGTGCACGATGGCGAGACGACGACGCTCTTTGGCGGTGGCAGAGGCGCCGCGTTCTGGGCCTTCCCCCCCGGAGCCGCCCGCCCCGACGGGAACGGGATCTGCCTTCTGGGCGGGGCGACTCTCGGGTGCGTTGCTCATGGGCCTGCCGTTATCTGACCTTGTGGCGCTTTGCCACCGGGCACGTTGGTGTCTTTCAGCGTGAGTACGTACGCCGAGACCGCGAGCACCTTCTCGTCGCCGAGCTGGGGCCCCCACTCGGGCATCCCCTTGGCGGGCACGCCCTTGCGGACCGTTTGATAGATTTTGTCGCCCGTTCCCCCGTTGATCCAATAGGCGTCGGTGAGGTTGGGGCCGATGTTGCCGCCGCCGTCGGCGCGGTGGCAGGCAGCGCACGTCGCCACGAAGACCTCTTTGCCTTTCTCGATCGACGAGGGCGTCTTCGAGAGGGCGATGATGGTGTCGGCCGAGACGTTACCCTTCTTGGCCTCTTCGAGGCGAATGACCGCCATCTCCTCTTGATGGGACTCTTCTTGAGATTTCCAAGCCCCGATTTTGTGCTCTCCGTACCAATAGAAGATGGCGAAGGCCACCGTGCCGTAGAGGGTATAGAGCCACCAAAGGGGGAGCTTGTTGTCCTCTTCGACGAGATCGTCGTCGTAGATGTGGACCGGGGGTTCGTTCTTGTTCTCCCCGTGATCGGAGGAGTGTTTGTCAGCCGTCATGGGATTCGTCCTCCAAGAGGGGCAACGAGGCGTCGTGATCGACCTCGGCGGTCGTCCTTCGCATCGCCCTCACCGTCTCCGCCGCGAAGACGAAGATGAAGAGGAACAGCGCGAGGAGGGGCAGCGCGAGCAAGGGGGTCTGAGAGAGCAGCTCTTTGTGCATGGCTCACTCCTTCTGCGAGATGCCGTCGCGCTTCTCGGGCTCCGGCTGCTTTCCGAGGCGTTGGAGGTAGGACACGAGCGCCACCATCTCCGAGTCGGCCGCCACCTCTTGACCGCTCTCCTTGAGATCGGCAGCGATCTGCGCGGCTTGGGCCTTGGCGTCGTCGCTCGCGTGGGCGAGCTGGCTGTCGGTGTAGGGCACACCGATCGCCTTCATCGCCGAGAGCTTGGCCTGGGTCTTCTCGAAGTCGACCTTCTCGTTCGCGAGGTGGGCGTACACCGGCATGTTCGAGCCCGGCGAGACCGTGAGCGGGTCCATGAGGTGCTTGACGTGCCAGAGGTTCGGGTACTTCTGGCCTTCACGGGCGAGGTCGGGCCCCGTGCGCTTCGAGCCCCACTGGAAGGGGTGGTCGTACTGCGAGTCGGCCATCGTCGAGGGCTGGCCGTAGCGCTGCTCTTCCCACTTGAAGGGGCGAATCATCTGCGAGTGGCAGTTGTAGCAACCCTCTTTCAGGTAGATGTCGCGGCCCTCGAGCTCGAGGGCGCGGTACGGCTTCGAGGCCGCGGCCGCCTTCGCGTCGGGAGAGGCCAGGAGCGCGGGGACGAGCTCGGCGATGCCACCGACGAGCACCGCGATGACGGTGAGCACGGTGAAGATGACCGCGCGGCCTTCGAGGATGCGGTGCCAGGCCGAGTCGTGGTCCTTCGACGAGGTGAGCGCGAGGGTGCCGAGAATGGCCACCGCGAGCGCGGTGACGATGAAGAACACACCAGCGTACCCGTTCGCGAGGCCGAACCAGGCCGAGAGGCCGCCGACCACGAGGACGAGGAGGATGGGCTTGCCGAAGACGATCTTGATCCAGGGCGTCTCGGGCTTCGTCTCGGTCACGACGAGCACGTCGGCCTCACCGTCGACCGCTTTGCCGGAGAGCGCCGTCTTCACGAGGTTGACGCCCATGATGATCATGCCGACGAAGTAGGCAGTGCCGCCCGCGAGGCGCATCCAGTACATGAGGCGAATGGCCTCGAGCGTCTCGACGAAGTTCGGGTACTTGAGGGCGCCGTCCGCGGTGGTGGCGCGCCACATGAGGCCCTGCGTGATGCCGCTCGTCCACATCGAGAAGACGTAGAGGAGGATGCCGAACGTCCCCATGTAGAAGTGGAGGTTCGCGGCGCGCGTCGACCAGAGCTTGGTGCCGAAGAGGCGCGGGACGAGGAAGTAGAACATGCCGGCGGCCATGAAGCCGTTCCAGCCGAGCGCGCCCGCGTGCACGTGACCGACGATCCAGTCGGTGTAGTGGCCGAGGCCCGAGACGGCCTTGATCGAGAGGAGCGGCCCCTCGAAGGTGGCCATACCGTAGAAAGTGACGCCCGCCGCGAGGAACTTGAGCGTCGGATCTTCGCGGAGCTTGTTCCACGCGCCGCGGAGGGTGAGGAGGCCGTTGAGCATGCCGCCCCAGCTCGGGGCCCAGAGCATGAGCGAAAAGATCATGCCGAGGGTCTGCGCCCACTCGGGGAGCGCGGTGTTGAGGAGGTGGTGCGGGCCGGCCCAGATGTAGACGAAGATGAGGGCCCAGAAGTGGATGATGCTGAGCCGGTACGAGTAGACCGGCCGCCCCGCCGCTTTCGGCAGGAAGTAGTACATGATGCCGAGCACGGGCGTCGTCAGGAAGAAGGCGACCGCGTTGTGCCCGTACCACCACTGCACGAGGGCGTCTTTGGCGCCGCCGTAGATCGAGTAGCTCTTGAGACCGAAGACCGGGATCGAGAGCGAGTTCACGATGTGGAGCACCGCGACCGTGACGATCGTGGCGATGTAGAACCAGATCGCGACGTAGAGGTGCTTCTCGGTGCGCTTCGCGAGCAACCAGAAGAAGTTGATGGCGAAGACCACCCAGATGACGGCGATCGAGAGGTCGATAGGCCACTCGAGCTCCGCGTACTCTTTGCCTTGTGTGTAGCCGAGAGGCAGCGTGATCGCGGCGGCGACGATGATGAGCTGCCAGCCCCAGAAGTGCACCTTCGCGAGGAGGTCGCTCGGCAAGCGCGCCTTGAGGAGGCGCTGCGACGAGTAGTAGACGCCCGCGAACACCATGTTGCCGACGAACGCGAAGATGACGGCGTTCGTGTGGAGCGGGCGAATTCGACCGAACGCGAGGTGCGGGTCGATGTTCGCGGGACGGAAGGCCATCTGGAGGGCGGCGAGCACCCCGACGAGCATTCCGACCACGCCCCACAGGACGGACGCGAACACGAACTGTCGCGTGATCCCGTCGTTGTAGGTGATTCGCACCTTCTTGGGCGCGGACGCGTCGCCGTCGGGCGGCGCGTCGTCGTTGGTTATGGCTTCGGCGTTCATGACTTTCCTTCGTGCGAGGAGGGGGAGACCTCGGCGGATTTGCGGGCGGGAGCTTGAGGTTCGCCGTCGTCGAGCGGGAAGAGCGCGAGCCGGTCGGCGTGATCGAAGTCACGCGCCTTCCACGATTTGGCGAAGAGGATGAGGGAGCCGAGCACCAGCGTGAGGCTCACGAAGACTTGGAGACCTAGGACTTCCACAGGGCGGCCTTCGGTGAGAGGGAGAGGGTGGTCGACAGGATGGCGGTGAGGGAGCTCAGGGGCATGAGCACCGCGCACGCGAGGGGCGACAGCAAACCGGCATACGCGAGCGAGACAGAAAGCAGGTTGTAGGCCAACGCGATCGCGAGATTTCTGCGCCGAACCCGATCGAGCTCGCGCGCCGAACGGAGGGCGAGCCGAATGGGCGCGAGCCCCGGCGTGGTGAAGTAAAAATCGCTGCGGGCGGCCATGAACGGGCGATCGACCGCCGGCGTGCCGCCGCAAAAAGCGCGCGCTACGACGAGCGCGTCGTTGATGCCGTCACCCACCATGAGCAGGTCTTTGCGGTCGTGTGCGTCGACCCACTCCGCTTTTCCTTCGGCGGTGCGGCCTCCCACGGCCTTTTCTTCGGGAATTCCCGCGAGACGCGCGGTTTGCGCCACGCGTGCAGGATCGTCGCCCGAGAGGAGGTACACGGACATGCCGTCGCGGCCGAGCGCGTCGACTTCGGCCTTCGCGTCTTTGCGCAGGGCCTCTTCGGTAACGAAGGACGCGAGCCTCTCGCCGTTCGCCGCGAACACCACGTCGGCCGCGCCGGGAGCCGAAGAATCGCCGAGAGAGAGAGCCCACGCGGGCGCGCCGAGGCGGTACTCCACGCCGCCCTCGATGACCACCACGCCCCGCCCGACCTCTTCACGGACACCCGAGAGCGCCCGCGGCGTGACGCCCTCGGCGACCAGCGCGTCGTGCACGGCCATGGACTTCGGGTGCGTGCTCTGGCCGGCGAGTGACGCAAGAAGTGCCAACTTGTCCGCGTCGCAGCCCGGTGCGAGGTCGCGCGAGCGCACGGTCAGCGCGCCCGTCGTGAGCGTGCCCGTCTTGTCGAAGACGACGGTCCGCACGAGCGCGGCGCGATCGAGGAAGCCCGCCGAGCGCACGAAGAGCCCGGCGCGCCGGAGACCGCTCTGCACGAGGTCGTACGCGAGCGGCGTGGCGATCCCGAACGCGCAGGGGCACGTGACGATGAGCACCGCGGTGGTGACCTCGAGCGCCCGCGCGAGATCGCGCGTGGCGAAGTACCAGCCGACGAAGCCGACCGCCGCCGCGACGAGCACGGCCGCCACGTAGTACCTCGTGAGCTTGTCCCAGAACGGGAGGCTCTGGGCCTCCTCGCCGTGGCGCTTCTCCGGGGTGCGCAGCAGATCGACCAGCGGAGAGTCGGCGAAATCTTGAATGGAAACGAGCGTTTGCGGCACGTCCGAGGCCGAGAACGCGCCCGCCGGGATCGTGGCGCCGACCGCGTAGGCGTGGGGCTCGCTCTCGCCGTTCACCCAGTCGAGGGAGAAGCTCGCCTCGCCTTCGCCTTCGAGCTTCGCGTCGACGGGGAGCACCTCGCCGGGGGCCACGTGCACGACGTCACCTCGGCGGAGCTCGGTCGCGCGGATGGTCGTGACCTTATCGCCTTCGACGCGGCGGGTGCGGAGGCCCTCGACGCCGTCGCTCGCGAGCAGGGCGAGGCGGTTTCGTTCGAGCGCGCGCTCTTGGAGGAACCGGCCCACGAGCATGAGCGCGATGAAGACGTCGAGCGTGTCGACGAAGACGCCACGGCTGTGGCCTCGGAGGAACGAGACGAGAGAACCGCCATACGCGAGCACGATGCCGAGCGCGATCGGCAGGTCCATGTGCAGCACGCCGGCGCGGAGCGCTCGAAAGGCGGACCGGAAGAACACGGGCCCGCCCACGATGACGCTCAGCGTGGAGATGCCGAACGTGATGCGCTCGAAGAGCACGAACGTGGGGCCCTCGCTGAGCCCCGCGTACGAAGCGATCGCGAAGATCATCGCGTTCATCGCGAGGGCGATGGTGATGCCCATGCGGAACACGATCTCGTTCGACTTGCGCTCCGTGTCCTTCAGAGGAGGGCCGAGGCGGTAGCCGAAGCGTTCGACGTCGGCCACGAGGGCGGGCAAATCGAGCTTCTTTTCGGCGACGAGGTGGAGCCTCCCGACCGACGGGTCGACCACCATGGACATCGCGCCGTCGTGCCGCTTCGCGAGGTTCTGAATGAGCCACACGCAGGCCGTGCAGTGAAGCCCTTGGATATCGAGCTCGATGCGCTGGGCGGTTTGCGCCTCGGCGAGGGACTTCTCGATCGGCTCGAGCCACAAGGGCGCGCCGCGCTGGGCGCCGGCGTCACGGGCCGGCTGCCCGCGCTCTCCACGGAGGTCGTAGTAGGCCTCGAGGTGCTCCGAGGTGAGAATGCCGTAGACCGTCTCGCAGCCGGTGCAGCAGAAGGGGCCCGCATCGCTTGCGTCGAGCGGAGTGCCGCAGTGCTTGCACGCTTCAGGACGTTTCGCGGGCAACGTTTCGACCGCGGACTTCGCCGAGAAAACCGCGTCGTTCAAGGGGGCCCGGAGCTGCATGACGCACCGCCTTACAATCCTCGTGCCGCTCGGCTTTGGCGCGATTTCCGCCCGAACGCGACCTCGAGAGCGCAATCGGTGCGTCGCGCCGAAGGCCGTGCGTCAGTAGTCTTTGCCGAGGTGCTGTGCGAGCACGTCGAGCGCGTCGGTGGTGGTGAAGACGCCGACGACCTTGGCGCCCTCGACGATGACCGCGCACCCGTAGCGGTTCTCGGCCATGTCCTGCACCACGGCGCGGAGACGCTGCTCCGGCGGCACGCAGTAGACGCTCTGGGTCATCGCGTCCTCCACCGTGGTCTTGTGGATGTCGACGCCCGGGATCGCCTGCACGTAGAGGATGTCGCGCTCCGACACGATGCCCACGAGCTTGCCGTGCTCGAGCACCGGGAGGTGCCGGCACTTGTTGTCGTGCATCAGCTTTTGGGCCGTGGCGAGCGGCTGGTCCTTGCCCACCGAGTGCGGGGTGGGGGTCATCCAGTGACGAACTGTGACCGCGCGCGCCGAGGGCAACGCGACGGACCGCTGGGAGGCATCTTTGGTCGGGGACTCGCTCATGCGGGCCACGGATGCAACCCCGTTGCCAAGCCACTTGACAGCACGAAGAGGCGGATTTTCACCTCGAGTGACACGCACGAGCTTCGCGCGACGCGCACGAAACGCGCGAGGAGGGCCGTCGCTCGACGTGCCCCGCCGCCTCAGAAACGGTGTGTCTCGCGGGGGCGCGCGATGTGCACCGTGGGGAAGCTCCGCTCGAGGAGCGACTCGCGGAGGGCCGCGAGGGACTTGTCCTCGCCGTGCACGAGCACGACCTCGCGCAGCTTGCCGCGCTCGCGGGTGGCCTCGGCGTAGGCGAGCAGGTCGTCGCGGTCGGCGTGCGCCGAGAAGCCGTTCAAGACCACGACCTCGGCGCGGAGGTCCCGCTCGACCCCGAAGATACGAATGCGGGGGCGGCGCTCGACGATGCGACGCCCGAGCGTGTGTTGCGCCTGGAAGCCGACGATGATGACGGCGTTCTTCGGGTCCTCGACCGTGGCGCGCAGGTGGTGGAGCACGCGCCCCGCCTCGCACATCCCGCTCGCCGAGAGGATGATCGCCGGGCCGTCGGCCACGTCGATCGCCTGCGAGTCGACCTTCTCGGAGACGTAGCGGAGGCCGTCGAAGTCGAACGGGGAGTCGTCGCCCGTGAGGTGCTCGCGTGCCTCTTCGTCGAAGCAGTCGGGGTGGCGCTGGAAGACCTCGGTCACCTTCACCGTGAGGGGCGAGTCGACGTAGACGGGCACGAGCGGGACGCGCTTCGCTTTTCGCAGGCGCTTCAGCGCGTACACGACCTCCTGGGCGCGCTCGAGCGCGAACGTCGGGATGACGATCTTGCCGCCGCGAGCCACGACCCGTGTGATCACATCGGCGAGGTCGTTCTCGAGGCCGGCGTAGGGCGGGTGCACCCTGTCGCCGTAGGTGCTCTCCATGATGAGCAGGTTCGCGCCCGACACGACCTCCGGGTCGCGCAGGATGGGCGTGCCGCGCCGGCCGAGATCGCCCGTGAAGACGACGCGCTTCTTCTCGCCGTCGTCGTCGACGTCGAGGCACGTGACCGCGCTCCCGAGCACGTGACCCGCGTCGTAGAAGACGATCGAGAAGCCAGGCGCGATCGTCTTTCGCACACGGTACGACACCGGCACGAAGTGGGTGAGCGTCCTGTCGACGTCGGCCTCGTCGTAGAGGGGCTCGACCGGGAGCATGTCGATGCCGTCGCGGTCGATGACCTTGTTCACGTACCGCGCGTCCTGCTCTTGGATGTTGGCCGCGTCCTTCAGCATGGCCGTGGCGAGATCGTGGGTCGCAGGTGTAGAATACACGCTCCCACGAAAGCCTTGTTTCACCAGGATCGGAAGCGCCCCCGAGTGATCGATGTGCGCGTGGGAGAGCACGACGGCGTCGATGTCACGCGCCGAGAAGCCCAACGTTCGGTTCTCTTCGATCGACTCGCGGCGCCTCCCCTGGAAGAGGCCGCAGTCGAGGAGCACCGTCCCGCTGGACGTCCGGACGAGGTGCTTCGATCCGGTGACGGTACCGGCCGCACCGACGCTGATGATCTCCATGAATGGGCGCTTCTTCTTTCGCTGAGATGGATGGCCGCCCCCCTCGAGCGACGGCGATCGTGTCGCGCCGCCGCCCGCCGTCAGGACTTGGGTTTGGTGAGCCCGTACTCGTGGAGCCGGTACTGGATGGTGCGCACGCTGATGTCGAGGAGCTCGGCGGCCTTCGACGTGGAGCCCCCGGCGGCCTCGAGCGTCTTCACGATGGCGTAGCGCTCGATCTCGGCCATGGTGGAGCCGGGGATACGGAGCGGCCCGAGGCCGTCGAGGGTGCTCTCGATCGGGAGATCGTCGGCCTCGATGATCGGCCCCGCGGCCAAGACGACGGCGCGCTCGATCGCGTTCTCGAGGGCGCGGACGTTGCCCGGCCAGCGCGACTGCAGGAGCTTCTCGCGCGCCCCTTCGGAGAGACCATCGATGCGGCGGTGGTTCTCGAGCGCGTACTTGCGGAGGAAGTGGTCGGCGAGCACGAGCACGTCACCACCACGGAGGCGGAGCGGCGGCATCTCGACGTGCACGACGTTGAGGCGGTAGAAGAGGTCCTCCCGGAATTTGCCGTCCCGCACGGCGGCGGTGAGGTCGCGGTTCGTGGCCGCGACGAGGCGCACGTCGACGGTGACCTGCTCGTTTCCGCCGACGCGCTCGAACGTACGCTCCTGGAGCACGCGGAGGAGCTTCACCTGCGTCTGAAGGGAAATTTCCCCGATTTCGTCGAGGAAGAGCGTGCCCCCGTTGGCCTGCTCGAAGCGGCCCGCGCGGCGGCGCTCGGCGCCCGTGAACGCGCCCTTCTCGTGACCGAAGAGCTCGCTCTCGAGGAGCGACTCGGCGAGCGCGGCGCAGTGGAGCGCGACGAAGGGCTTGTCGGCGCGGGGGGAGAGCGCGTGGATCGCGCGGGCGAGCTCGCCCTTGCCGGTGCCGCTCTCGCCGGTGATGAGCACCGTGGCGCGAGAAGGAGCCACCTGCCGCGCGACGCGATAGACCTTCTGCATCGCCGGGCTCGTCCCGATGAGGCCACGGAGCCCCTCCGAGTCGCGCTCGCGGATCTGACGACGGAGGTTCTCGGCCTCGACGCGGACCTCGCGGCGCTCGAGCGCGCGCTCCACGGCGACCTCGAGGGCGTCGAGGTCGACGGGTTTCGTGAGGTAGTCCTCGGCGCCGGCTCGCATCGCGGTGATGGCCGTCCCGAGTTCCTCGGACGAGGTCGCCATGACGACAGGAAGATGGGGATATTGCTCACGAATCGACGTGAGCAGGGCCATGCCGTCCATGCGCGGCATCATGAGATCGGTCACCACCACGTCGGCCGGTCGCTCGACGAGGCGCTCCAGCGCCGCGACGCCATCGTCGGCTTGATCGACGACATAGCCGTTCTGCTCGAGGAACTTGGCGAGGGCCTCGCGCGCCGTCACGTCGTCGTCGACGAGGAGGACGTAGGCTTTTTCCTTCTTGGCACGGCTCATCTGGCTTGCTCCTGGGATCATCCGACACCGCCCCCACGTGACGGCGCGGCATCTGCAGATTCCGCGCCTCGGACATTCATTGCAACGAAAGATTGGCAGGTACGCCCACCTTCGGTCGCACCGTGCGCCCGCCCTGAGCAAGAGTGGGGCCACCTGGCGCAGGCCTTTCGTCGGGGCGCGGGCGATCCTCTGCACGACACGCGCGCAGCTCTTGGTAAAAGGGCGCTCATGAAGCGCATTCTCGTCTGCCTCGACCACTCCGAGCGAGAGACGTTCGTGTTCTCCGAAGCCCGCCATTTTGCCGAGCGAATGAACGCGAAGGCCGTGCTCCTGCAGGTCATCGTGCCCGACCACGGCCTCACCCTCCCCGACGCGGAGAGCGACCCGAAGACGCACGAGGCCGCCGAAGAGGCGCGGAGGAGCCTCACCGAGCTCGCGAGCCACTTTCCCAAGCAGAACCTCGACTCGGTGCGCGCGGGCGTGGGCGAGGCGTGGCGCGTGATCTGCCAGGCCGCCGAGGACATCGACGCGTCGTTCGTGCTCGTCGGCTCGCACGGCACCGTGGGGCTCGAGAAGCTCTTCGGCACCACGGCCGAGAAGGTCGTCCGCCACTGCACACGCTCGGTCGTCGTGCTCCGCCCGTCCCGCCCCTGAGGCGCAATCGAGGCGCTTCGGTGCAAAGATTGCGCCGCGAGCGGGCTCGCGCGGGCCGTTTCGACCGTGGGAGCGCGGCGCACACACGCGAACGTGCCGATCGGCCTTGCGGCACGCGGGTTGCTGGGTGTTTTCCGATGCACGCCGTCTCGCAGCCCGAAAGCTCTCTCCGCTCCCGCCTCCTCGACGACCATCACGACCTCGAGGCGCTCATGGCGCGCATCCTCGAGGCCTGCGAGCGCGACGACCGCGAGGGCATCAGCGAAGCCTGGGGCGAGCTCGACGCGCGAGTCATGGGCCACCTCGAGACCGAAGACCGGTACCTCGTGCCTGCGCTCATGCGCACGAACGAGCGTGAGGCGCGCGCCATCATGTCCGAGCACCGCCACATTCGCACGAGGCTCGTCGAGCTCGGCGCTGCGGTCGACCTCCACACGATCCGCACCGAGACGGCGCGCTCGTTCATCGACGACCTCCGCGCCCACGCGAGCCACGAGGACGAGATGCTCTACCGCATCGCCGAGGACACCATCCCGTACGAGGAGCACGAAGGCATCTTCGAGGCGATGGCTCACGCCGTGCGCGAGAGGCTCGAGCGGCGGAAGGCACACAAGCACACCAAGTAGCCGATTCTTATCGGCTTTTTGCGCACTGCTCACCCCGGGAGGGTCAGCTCGAGCGCGGTAGGTCGTCGACGAGGACGGCCTCGAGCGCGCGTTCGAGCTCGTCGACGCGCACGGGCTTCGTGAGGTAGCGGTAGAAGCCGGCACGCTCGCCGCGTTGACGGTCACGCTCCGAGGCCGCGGCGGTGAGCGCGATCACCGGGATGTCCTTCGTCTCGGGCCACTCCTTCAGGATCTTGAGGGCGTCGAGGCCGCTCATCCCCGGGAGGTTGATGTCCATCAAGATGACGTCGGGCCTTCGAGCGCGCGCGAGCTGCACACCCATCTCGGCCGTGGGCGCGATCATGAGCTCGATGCCCTCGAAGCCGCCGAGCAGGTCTTGCATGAAGACGACGTTCGCCGGGTTGTCCTCGACGTAGAGCACGCTGCCGCGCACCTCGCCGCCGCCGCGAAGGGGGTCGAGCGCGTGAGGCACGGAGGACGGGACCGCGCTCTTCGCGTGGACGGGCATCTCGACCCAGAACTCGGAGCCCTCGCCCGCCACGCTGCGGAAACCCACCGCCCCCTCGAGCAGCTCGGCCAGGCGCTTCGTGATCGCGAGCCCGATGCCCGTTCCCTCGATCGGCCCCGTCTCTTGTCCGGCGCGCTGGAAGGGCTGAAAGAGCTTGTCCTGTTTGTCGTCCGGGATGCCCATGCCCGTGTCAGCGACGACGACCCGCACCTTCGTGCCCTCGCCGCGCACCGAGAAGGTGACCTTGCCGCCCTCGCGGTTGTACTTCACCGCGTTCGAGCCGAAATTCATGAGGATCTGCACGAAGCGGGTGCGATCGGTCGCCACGTGCGGCAGGCTCGGATCGATCGGGGAGACCTCGATCGCGACCTGCGCGCGCGAGGCCGCCGGCTCGAGGGTCGTGGCGACCTCGGAGAGCACGTCGGCGACGTCCACGGGCTCGGGTGAGATCGACACACCCCCGGCCTCGATGCGCGACAGATCGAGGATGTCGTCGATGAGGCGGAGGAGGTGCTCCCCACCTTTCAAAATGTGGTCGACGCGCTCGCGGTGACGGGGAGAGAGCGGCTCGCGTTTGTCCCTCCGGAGGAGCTGCGCGAAGCCCAAGATGGCGTTGAGCGGCGTCCGGAGCTCGTGGCTCATCGACGACAAAAAGTCCGATTTTGCAGCGCTCCCCGCCTCGGCCGCCAACCTCGCGGTCTTGAGCTCTTCGGCGCGGTGCTCGACCTCGGTGAGGTCCCACACCGTCGTGACCACACCGCCCTCCGCGGTGCGGCGGTCGCTCACGCGGAAGGCGTGGCCGTCCTTGGTGCGCACGTCGAACGTGGACGTCGGCTCCGAACGCCGCGCGAGGCGATCGACGTGGAATGCCGCGCGCGTGGCTTCGTCGGGGAAGGCGAGGTCGTCGAGCCAGGCGTCGAGGATTTCGCGGTAGGGCCGCCCCACGAGCGAGCCGAGGCGCGAGCCGAGGAGCGTGCGGTAGGCGCTGTTGCACTGCACGAGGTGATCGCCCGCGTCGAAGAGGGCGAACGGATCTTTGATGCTCTCGACGGCGCTCGCGAGCCGCTCGGCGCCGAGCTTGACCATCGCCTCGATGCGTTTGCGCTCCGAGATGTCGCGGATGGCCGCGCACACGAGCATGCCTCCCGAGGTGTGGACGGGCGCGAGCGACACCTCGATGTCCATCTCGGTGCCGTCGGCCCTGCGACCGAAGAGCGCGAGCCCCGAGCCCATGTGGCGCGTGCTCGGCTGCGCGTAGTACCGCGCCATGTGGCCACCATGCGTGGCGCGGAAGCGCTCGGGGATGAGCACCTCGAGGGGCTTTCCGACGAGCTCTTCGCGGCGGTACCCGAAGATCGTCTCGGTCTGCAGGTTCGCGAACGAGATCGTACCGGTGTGGTCGACGACCACCATGGCGTCGGGCGCGGTGTCGAGGATCTGGCGGTAGCGATCGCCCGCCGAAGAGACGGGACCGCGAAAGTCGTCGGTCGTGCGGTCGTGCGTGGACATGCGGAGGCTCGGGCGCCCTTACCTTGGCAAATGCGCCGGGAGGCACAAACGAAAAACGGCACCTGGTGCGCCATCTTCGACGGCGATGGTGCCGCCGTGCGCCTCGACCGCGAGCCGGCAGAACGCGAGCCCGAGCCCCCTGCCCCCACGCGAAGTACGGCCCGTTTGGGGGTCGTTTTCGAGCTGGACGAAGGGGTCGAACACCTTGTCCCACATGGCTTGGGGCACGCCGGGGCCGGTGTCGCGCACACGCACACACACGAGTCCGTCGGCCTCGTTCGAGGTCACGGTGATGGAGCCGCCCTTGGGGGTGTGGCGCACGCCGTTCTCGACGAGGTTCGCGAGCGTTCGGCGCAAGAGATCCGCGTCTCCCTCGAGCGCGCGGACCGACAGGTCGGAGACCAGGGACACGCCTTTGGTGGCGGCCACGGGCTCGAGCTCGGACAGCACGTCGGTGACGAGCGCCGCGAGATCGACCGGGGCGCGCTTCGCCTCGAGCTTGCCCTCGTCGGCCTTGGCGATGTCGAGCAGGTTCAAAATGAGGCGGTTCAGGTTCCGGGCCTCGCTGCGGATCTGCGAGACCGAATGGCGGCTCTCGGCGGAGAGCGTTTTGTCCCGCAAGACGAGCTGCGCGTGGAGGTCCATCGCGTTGACCGGGTTCTTGAGGTCGTGCACGACGAACGCCATGAGGCGCTCTTTCATGAGCTGAACGCGCATGAGGCGATCGCGCTGGCCCCGCAAGAGCTCGTAGTGCTCGCGGAGCTCGGACCGCGTGCGGCGGAGCTCGAGGGCGGTCTGCACGCGCACGACGAGCTCGGTCGGGCGCACGGGCTTCGTGAGGAAGTCGTCCCCGCCGGAGGCGAGCGCGCGGTCGAACGTGTCGACGTCGCGGAGCGCCGTGAGGAAAATGATGGGCACCTCGGCCCCCTCGGGGAGGCGCCGCAGCCGCTCGCACACGGTGAAACCGTCGAGGCCGGGCATGCGTACGTCGAGCAGCACACAATCGGGAGGTGGACCGTCGGCGAACGCGGCGAGGCCCGAGGCGCCGTCGTTCGCGAGGCGCACGGTGTAGCCCTCGTCCTCCAGCGTTTGCTGGGCGAGCGCGCGGTTCGCCTCGTTGTCGTCGACGACGAGCACGCACACCTGCGCGGGCGCCAGCGCCGATTTGGTTGCTTCAGGTCCCATGAAATCCCCCCGAGGGGTACCAAAGCCGCGACGCGACGGAAAGGCAAGCGTGTATCCGAGTGGCGGAAACGTCGATGCCCCTTGGCACCGGGCGTGTGGGCCGCTATCTCCCCGAAAAGTCCATGTCTTCCCTACGAAAGAGCAGCGTCGAGCGCCTCGGCCGCGGGACGTTCGACGTGCTCGTGACCGGCGGCGGCATCAACGGCGCCGTAGCGGCGGCCTGCCTCTCCGCGCGAGGGCTCAAGGTGGCCCTCGTCGATCGGGGCGATTTCGCGGGCTTCACGAGCCAGCAGTCGTCGAACCTGGCGTGGGGCGGCATCAAGTACATGGAGACCTTCGAGATGGGTCTCGTGACGAAGCTGTGCGGGTCGCGCAACCAGCTCCTCCGCGCCTACCCGTCCACGGTGCAGGAGATCCGCTTCTTCACGGCCCACACGAAGGGGTTCCGCCACGGCCTGTGGAAGCTCGTGCTCGGCACCTGGCTCTATTGGCTCCTCGGGCGGTTCTTCACGAAGACGCCGCGCCTCCTCTCGACGCGCGACATGGCGGCCGAGGAGCCCATCGTGCGGCTCGACGGCGTCGACGGCGGCTTCGAGTACTCGGACGCGTACCTCCACGACAACGACGCGCGCTTCGTGTGGAACTTCGTGAGGTACGCGATCGACCACGGGTGCGCGGCGGTGAACTACGCCGAGTCGCTCGGGTCCACGCGCGTGGGTGACACCTGGGAGACCCGTGTCGTCGACCACGCCACGGGCGAGACGCACACGGTGCGCTCACGCATCTTGCTGAACGCGTGTGGGCCCTTCGTCGACGCCGAGAACGAAAAGAGCGGCATCACGACGGCCCATAAACACGTGTTCTCCAAGGGGATTCACCTGATCGTGCCGAAGCTCACGAAGCACCGCCGGGTGCTCACGTTCTTCGCGGACGACGGGCGCCTCTTCTTCGTGATCCCCATGGGGCCGCGCACCTGCATCGGCACGACCGACACCCGCATGCCCTCGCCCGAGAGCCACGTGACGGCCGAAGATCGCGCGTTCGTGCTCTCGAACATCAACAAACGCCTCGTGCTCGACAAGCCCCTCACCGAGGCCGACGTGATCGCCGAGCGCTGCGGCGTGCGCCCGCTCGTGGTCGAGAACAAAGGCGGCGACACGAAGGACTGGCTCCAGCTCTCGCGCAAACACGCGATCGACGTGGACACGGCGAAGAAGCACATCTCGATTTACGGCGGCAAGCTCACCGATTGCCTCAACGTGGGCGAGGAGATCGCGCACGTCTGCGCGAGCCTCGGGGTGCCCGTGCCCTACCCCGATCGCGTGTGGTACGGCGAGCCGAGCGAAGAGGTCCGCGAAGAGTTTTTCCACCAGGCGAAGCTCATGGACCTCGACGGCCTCACGCCCAAGACCTCGAGCGAGAAGCTCTCGTCGCGCCTCTGGCGCAGGTACGCGGCCGCGGCGTTCCCCATGCTGGAGGAGATCCGGCGCGACCCGAAGATGGCCGAGCTGCTCATCGAGAGCTCCGAGTACCTCCGGTGCGAGATCGAGCACGCCGCGCGGCGCGAGATGATCCACAAGCTCGAGGACTTCTTGCGCCGCCGCTCCAAGATGTCCCTCGTCGTGAAACACGAGGATCTCCTGGCGGCCGAGGGCCTCAAAGAGGCTTGTCGCATCTTGTTCGGCGAAGAGGCCGATGCAAAATACACGGAGTACTTCGCCACGCACGGGCCGAACGCGGGCAGCGAGGACGCGGCGTCCGAAGAGGCCGCGTCGTAGCTACTGCACGGGCCCGGCGAGAATCTGTCCTCCACTCGTGAGCGCGTAGAGACGGCCCCCTCGGTACGCGAGCCCGCGAACGCTGCCACTTTGCACCACATGAAGGGGGGCCAGGGCGCCAAGGTCGACACTCGAGGTATCGCTCGTGCTGCGTGCGTAGATGGCCTTGCCGTCGGTAAAGAAGACGTAGGTACCGTCACCGACGATGGGGGGTACATCATGCACATCGAACCCGTTAGCCTTGAGCCCGGACACCCAAACCGTGGACTGAAGGGATCCGGAACGAGACGTGCGGACCAGGGCGTACGCTTCGCCGCCGCCAGCGATGGACCGCTTCACCTCCCAGATGACGGTATCCGACGTAGCCAGCACGCCCAGGGCACCGGTCACGTCACTCGAGATGCTACTTGGGAGTCCGCCGAAGAGCGCAGTCCGGACCGTGCCGCTAGTGACACCACCGATGAACTCGGGGGCGCTCACCGAATAGATGCCTACCCCTGCCGTCAAGTACCCATCACGAGCGCCCGGAAGGAACGAGAGCGCGACGGGTGGCGACGGGAGGCTTTGGTCCGAGCCATCTCTCAAGCCACGTAGATCGCCATCGAGCTGTTCACCAGAGTACACCTTGATGAAGGTTCCCATCGTGCCAGACGTGAACGCGATGACCACGTCGTCTTTCGTCGTGGCAGCTGCAGCGACGCTGTCGGCCGAGGGCTCGGTGCGCCATACCTGAGCGGCGTGTTGACGAACGAGCTCGACGTTGCCCGAGCCGAACGGGAACATGACGGCCGCTACATCACCTCCTGCCACGACGCCCGTTGGGTAATTGCTCATCGCAGCCGCGTCTCCGAGCAATTGAGGAAGGAAGACACGATCGGCAGGGTCACCGATCCGCAGGCCCATGGACTTGCGGCCCCCGGCCACCCACACGCGCGAGTCGGAGACGGCCAAGCCCGAGAGGCCCTGAATGTCCGTAACCGTGGTGAATACGTCTGCACGCCAGAGCGGTCGTCCCGCGTCCCCGGCGTCGCCTGCGTCCGTCCCGGCGTCTGCCGTGAAGTACTTGCCGGCCGAAGGCGCGGCCTGTTGTTTCGTGTTCACCGCCGACCAAGGGCCGCACGTGGGCGTGGCGGCGGTCTTCGATTTGCACGTCGTCGAGACGCGCAGCGCGGCGATGTCGTCGCGGCGGCCGAGGGCGCGTTCGCAGATGGCCTTGGGGAGGTGGTATTTGCCTTCTTTCTCGTAGAAACCGCCGCTCGTGTGTTTGCCCGGCGTCTCGACGTAGTCGAGCGGGACGACGAACTTCATCTCCCCCCTCGTCTTCCGCTGAATGGCAAAATTGATTTGCGACGTGGGCACGGACGAAATGGGCAATGCGCAGTCGGCGCCCAGGCTCTCGAGGGAGACCTCCTCCGACTCCGTGAAACACTCCTCGACGGGGAAACACGAGCCGCCTTGGGGCGCGCCCTTGTCGTCGATCCCGACCGCGCCGCCGAAGAGCTGCGCGGCGTGCTCGTTGTTCGTCGAGGGGATGAGGAGGCCCGAGACGTCGATGGGCGCGCACGTGCCGTCGACCAAGGTCTCTCCGGCGGCGCAGGGCACGACGAGGCCCTCGAAATAGGGGGCAAATTCAGGGAAGTTCGACGCAGCGCCGATCGGGTCGGCCTTGAGGGTCACCCCGGCGCCCGCGGGCGTCGCGCCGGTGTCGCTCCGCTGCTTGCCGGAGATCTTGGAGCCCGACGAGAGCCACTGGACCGGCAACCTCAAGAGGCTGATGCGCCCCGTCGGCACGGTGGTGACGGCGTCACGCACCGCGATGACCTGCCCTTTTTTGTAGCCCGCGACGCGGATGTGCACCGGCGTCGCCGCGTCGGAGGGCTGCGTGATCGATAGCGTGCCCGGGAGGGCCACCGAGCCCGTGGGCTTCACCTCTTCGACCCGCGCGAGCTTCACCTCGCCGCGCACCGAGACGAACAGGCCCACCGAGTCGAAGTCGTCGTCGACGACCAAGTCGGACGATACACCCAGAAAGAGCGCCGACGGCTCGGCGGTAGCGGTGGTGCCACGGCACGCGACGAGGCCCGAGACGACCCCCGCGCAGACGAAGAGACCGGCGCCGACGATGGCCTTCTTGGTACGAAACAGGGACATCGTTCCTCCTTTTGGCATCATGGGAGCACCAGCGGACCGCGGTAGAGTTGGCCGTCGGCCGACGCGGCGAAGAGCTCGTTTCCTGCATAGGCGAGGGCGAACGTGCCCGAGCCCTCGAGGCCACGAGAGACGGGCGTCGCCGACGCGAGAGCCCCTCGCCCATCCGTGAACCGTTTCGCGTAGATGACGGACCCGCTCGAGAAGATGAGGTGGGAGCCGTTGGTCACGAGGGCGGGCACGACGTTGTCGATCCGCTGCGAGACGCGCGGAATGCCCGAGATCCAAACCTCGACGCTCGAGGGTCGGGTCACGTCCGCCCGCAAGATCGACGACGTCCCATCGTCTGCCTCCTTCTCCCAGTACACGTTCGTGCCCTGAAGAAGGACGCCGAGCGGGAGCGCCATGTTGTCTTGGTTGTGGCCCGCGGGGGCCAGAAACGTGGCTTCGGTGGATAGCTGCCCAGGGCTGAACGCCACCGAGCGGTAGAGATTGAGCCCCGCCGTAAAGTACATTCGGCCAGTCGCGTCGAGCGCTGCCCCGAAATGGGGCTGCGTGGACCCGCTCCCCATCGAGCTCAGATAGGCGCTCTCGGGGGTGGCACCGACGATTCGTTTGTACTGGAGGGTCGCCGAGCTCGTGTCGTAGTAGAATATGAAGGGTATGTCGTCCGACCCGAAGAGGACCGTCGCGCGAGGCGTGGGCGCGCTCGCGAAGAAGCTGAGGTTCGCGTCTCCGAGAGTGAAAGTGGCGAATCTCACGATGGGAGCGGACGCGTTCGCGCCTTCTGCGGGATAGGCGACGACCACGGTGTCGCCTCGCGCCGCGACCGACGACCGACTCGTGGTCGGAAATGTCCCCGCGTCGATGCCCACTCCGGGGGGATACGACACGTCGACGGTGGTGTCGGTCGGCGCGAGGGGCACACCGAGACCCTTTCCCTTGTCGCCCACGACCCAGAGGTGCTTCGAGCCGACAGCGATGGCCGACGGGCGCTCGATCGCCACCGCCGAGAATTTGGTCTCGGCCCACCGGGCGAGGACCGAAGGGGCGTCCGTGCCGGCGTCGCCGCTCGAGAAGTACGGGCCGACCGAGGGCGGCATGGGCTGCTTCTCGGTGACCACCGACCACGCCCCACATGTGGGCACGGCCATGTGTTTGGCCTTGCACGTCGTCGTGACCACGACCCCGGCGATGTCGCCTCGGCGGCCCGCGTCGGCGCTGCAAATGGCCTTGGGCAGATGGTAGCGCCCGTCACGCTCGTACCACCCGACGGACGACGCGCGGCTCGGATCGGCCGCGTAATCGAGCGGGACGACGAACTTGGTGTCGCCCTTGGTCTTCCTGCGAACACCGAAGTTGACCTGGCCGACGTCGACCGCGGCCTTGGGCACGGTGCAGTCGGGCCCGAGGTCGGCGAGGGCGATCTCCTGCGAGCCCCCGAAGCAGTCTTCGACCGGGAAACACGCGCCTCCTTGCGGCTGGCCTTTGTCGTCGACCCCGACGGCACCGCCGAAGATCTGCGCCACGTGCTCGTTGCCCGTCGAGACGACGAGCTGCTCCTGGGGCACCTCGACGGAGACGCACGCGCCGTTCACCAGCGTCTCCCCCGCCGCGCATGGCACGACGAGGTTCTCGAAGTAGCGCGCGAACTCGGGAAAATTGGCGGCCGCCCCGAGGGGCTCGGCCTTGAGCTCGACACCCGTTTTCGTGGGGGTGACGCCCGTGTCGCTGCGCTGCGTCCCGGAGACACGCGCGCCCGACGAGAGCCACTGGATCGGCAGCCGGAGCAGGCTGATGCGCCCGGTCGGGACGGTGCTGATCGCGTCACGGATCGCGATGACCTGCCCTTTTTTGTAGCCCGCGACGCGGATGTGCACCGGCGTCGACGGATCGGCCGGCTGCGTGATCGAGAGCGTGCCCGGGAGCCCCACGGTGCCGTTCGGACGGACCTCTTCGACCCGCGCGAGCTTCACTTCGCCGCGCACCGACACGAAGAGGCCAATGGAGTCGAAGTCGTCGTCGACCACGAGGTCGGTCGAGACTCCGAGGAAGAGGGCGGAGGGTGCCTCTTCGACGGCGGCCGTACGACACGCGGCCTGCGAGACCGCGAGCGCCCCTGTCGTGAGGGCCATCGCGAGCGCGGCGAACGAGACGATGCGACGTGCCTTCATCGACTACCTCCTAAAAGCTCGTGACGACGACGCCCGGCTGGATCGACCCCGGGGGAACCCCGCGCGACTTGTCGACGACCTCGGTGCCGCCGCTGCCGCCGATGATGACGGCCGTGATCGTCGCGGCGCTCGCGGCCACGAGCACACTGCCTGCGACCCACATCCACGCGGGGACGCCCGACTTCTCGGCCTCGAGCGTGACGGGGACGGTGCGCGTCTCGTCGTCCCGGAGGATGATCTCTTGTTGGAAGGGCTGCATGCCCTTGGCGGTGACACGCACCTGGTGACCACCGGACGAGACCGTGCCGCGGTAGGTGCCGAGCCCGACGCTCTTTCCATCGACGAAGATGGCGTCTCCGGCGCGCGCGTTGACGACGATGGTGCCCTGATGGAGCTCCGGGGCGAGCTGCACGTCGATGGGGATCTCCGCCATGGGGCGCCCGGTCACGGTGACATGAAAGGGATGAAACCCCGGCTTTTTCACGGCGATCCGGTGCGGTCCGAGATCGGCGACCACGGGCTCTTGCGGGCGGTCGACGGGCTTGTCGTCGAGGGAGACCTCGGCGCCGGGCACGAGCCCACGGAAGACGAACGTCGTCGTGAGGGCGGACAGGGCGCGCTCGACGGCAGCGGCCTCGGCGCGGTCCTCGTCGGTCAAGAGGCCACCGCCGAGCTTCTGGTACTTGCGCACGAGCAAGAGGGCGTCGGCGTACTGGTGGAGGTTCTTGGCGCAGGTGGCCATGTTCCACAAGAGGCGCGGGTCGGCGAAGAGCTCGTAGGCGGCTTGGAACTTGTAGAATGCACCCTTCGAGTCGTTCATCGCGTAGAGGGCCTTCGCGGCCTCGTACTCGCGGCGCGCGCCGTCGTTGAGGGTCTCCGAGAGGGGCGGGATGGCCGAAACGGGAGGGCCCGGGGGCGCGGGGAGCGTGGCTGGGGCCGCGGCGGGAGGTGCGCCCTTCTTCGTGGGAGGAGCCTTTCGCCCTTGGGCCTCGGCGTGACCGCCCCACGTGCCGAGCACGAGCAGCCCCACGAGAGCGACGAAGCGCGGAGAAGCGGCCCTCATCGCGCGCCACCTCGAGCGAGCACGCGGAGGGCGGGGAACGGCGGGGGGCACGGCGAGGTCATGCGAAGCTCCGAGGTCTGAGGGCAAAGAGCCGGGACGACGGGGCATGGGCCGGAGACGCGGCCACCCTGGGCCTCGACCTCGCTCCGATCCCCTCGCCATGGCGCGCCGAGCATAGTTCCCTCGAGCGGGCCTGGATAGCCATGCCAAGCCGCTCCTTGCCGGGACGGTCCCGCCACGTCGCAGGGGGTCGCACGAGGCCGTGTCATGCGCGTTCGGGGATCTCCTCTCCGGCGAAGAGCTCGCCGACCTTTCACGCTACGTGGCCGAGGAGGGTCCGTCGATGTCCCCAATCGGACGACACGCGCCAACCTGCCCCGATCGCCGCGCAGACCTCGCGTCGGCCCGGCGCGCGATCACGCGAGCCTTTCGCTCGGACGGCACACGAGGCGACGGACCATGCCTCGCTCTCGAGGGTCTACGGGCGGCTAGCCGCGCGGCTCGATGGCGAGCGGGAGCCAGATCTCGTTTCGGCGCGCAAACCAGGGCAAAAAGGGCGGATCGTAGCGGTTTACCTCGGCCTTGCCGGTGACCGGGAGGCGGTTTCGCTCGACCCAGCCGCGGAGGAGCTCCTCGTGCGAGCCCATGTTCTCGTCGGTCCAGCGGCCCGAGAAACGCACCACGGCGACACGGGATGGGGGCAGCTCGCGGAGCACGACACGAGGGTCGTCGGGCACGGGCAACGTCGCCAAGGTCTCGCCTTCGGGCATGGTGAAGGCCACCGTCCACGCGGCCGGGGTCCCTCGCTGCGCGACCGGCGCCGTCATGGCGATCTTCTTCGGCTCGCTCGAGGAGGCCTGCGCGACCGGCGCCGTCATGGCGATCTCGGATTTTCGCTTGTTCTTGCCGAAGATGTAGCCCGCGAGGCGACGGAAGCCCTCGTTGCCTGCCTCTCCGAACGATCCGGCGACCTCGGTCTCGGCGACCACGCGCGGCCCGTACGTGCGCACCTCGAGGGGGCCCTCGCGAAACTCGACGGCGTAGGGAGGCTCGGCCACGCGGGTCACGCCGGCGCACGCGGTGGCGAGGGCGGAGAGAGCAGCGACAAAACCGAGCAAGAGCGGCGACCTACGGGGAGCCATGGGACCTCAAGGTGGGCACGGACATCGCGGGGGGCAAGGCATACTCGTCACTTCGTGTGACAGGCGTGACGAGGCAGAGGGTGGGAGTGGGAGTGGGAGTGGGAGTGGGAGTGGGCACGGGCACGGGCACGGGCACGGGCACGGCACGAGAGAGAGGGTGCGGGCACGGGCACGGGCACGGGCACGGGCACGGGGGCGAGAGCCGGCACGAGAACGGGTGCGGGCACGGGCACGGGGGCGAGAGAGAGCGGGCACGAGAACGGGTGCGGGCACGGGCACGGGCACGGGCACGGGCACGGGGGCGAGAGCCGGCACGAGAGAGAAAGAGGGCGCGAGCGAGAGCGGGCACGGACCTGGACCGAGGTCATGCTCGTGCGATGCTTCGCGCGGGCGCGCGGGGTCTCTCGCTTACTTGATGCCCATGGTCGAGATCGGGACGATCCCACCCGTGGCCGGCGCGGTGGGGCGCGACGTGGGCGGGGGCGCCGAGCCGGGTTGGGGCGACGTGGAGGCGGCCACGGCGACCTGCGCGGGTTTGTCGATCTTCTTGGGCGGCGCGCTCGCGACCACCGGCGGGCTCTCGATCGACGCGGAGGGCGCGGCGGCAGAGGGCGTGGGTACGGCCGAGGCCTGCGCGCTCGTGACGGACGGGGGAGCGGTGGCCACGACCGACGTCGCCGACGTGAGCTCGGGAGAACCCGCGACCGCCACGGGGCGGCGCAGCCCGAGGGCGACCGCGACACCCGCGATCCCCAGGAAAACAAGGGCTCCCGCGAGCGCGAGCCGACCGTTGCCCGACAGCGGACGGGCGGCCGACATGGGCACACCGAGGTGCTCTTCGGTCTTGGCGGTGGCGATCGCGTCGACGTCCCGCTGCGACGAGCGCTGCGTGGCCGGACCGGGCGAGACGTGCGGGGCGGACGGGAGGACCCCGAGGAGCGCGCGCACACGGTCCACCGACTCGGCGCTCCCGGGCGGACCGAACGGCGCGATGCGCTCGGCCACGTGGGCGACCGAGGCGATGCGCTTCTTCGGGTCGAGCACGAGGCACTCTTCGACCAGGGCGTCGAGCTCGGGCGGGACGGACGGGAGGCGGTCGGAGAGCTTCACCCGGTTCTGCTCGAGCACGTTCGCCACGACCTCGTGCACCGACTCGCCGTCGTACGGGGGCACGCCGGTGAGGAGCTCGTAGAGAATGATGCCGAGCGCCCAGAGATCGGCGCGCTCGTCGCACCCCTTGGCGTTGCGCATCTGCTCGGGGGCCATGTAGAGCGCCGAGCCGAGCCCCGAGGACGTCTTCGTGAGCGAGACGTCCTCGTCCATGACCTTGGAGATGCCGAAGTCGAGCACCTTCACGATGGGCTTCTGGCCGGGGCGGCGCGCGAGGAACAGGTTCGACGGCTTGAGATCGCGGTGCACGATGCGCATCGCGTGCGCCGCGGCGATGGCCTCGCACGCCTCGAGCACGTACCCGACGGCGACCGGGACGGGCAGCGGCCCCTCGCGCTCCACCACGGTCGCGAGGTCCTCCCCGTCGAGGTATTCCATGACGATGAAGGGCGAGCCGTCGTCGAGCTTGTCGACGTCGATGACGTGCGTGACGTGATCGCTCGCGAGGCGCCCGAGGGCGCGGGCCTCGCGGTCGAAGCGCTCGACGACCGCGGGCTTCTCGATGGCCTCGGGCTTCAAGAACTTGATGGCGACCGTGCGCCCGAGCTGGGTCTGCGTGGCCTTGACCACGACGCCCATGCCTCCCTCGCCGAGCACCCGCTCGACGACGTACTTTCCGGCGACCGTGGCGCCTTCTTGCGTGACCATGGAGGACATTCGGCGGACCTGGGGCCCGGCGGACCCCTCGCGCTCCATGGTAGCCCATGCGGCGCACGAAGGGAGGCGCGGCGTGCCCCTCGGGGCGAGATCGGGACCCCGGCGATTTACACTTAGAAAACGGCTACTTGCAGTGCGCGGCGGTGTCCGGCGAGAGCCTCGCGAAGAACGGGTGGGCGCCGGCGATGGGGCCGACCATGCCGTCGAACATGGTCTTGATCTGGGTCACGTACTGGTAGCCGCCCGGATCGGAGCCCTGGAGCGCGTTGAGGCCGGCCTGGTTCGCGATGAAGCCGCGACCCCCTTCGAAGCCCTTGAGGTGCGAGAGCAGCCCGGTGATGACGTTGCCGCCCGTGCCGCTCCCGGCGCAGTAGGCGTCGGGGTAGGTGACCGCGCTCGGCTTGCCGTTGCCCATCGAGGCCACGTAGTAAAACCACGCGCCCATCGCGACGTTGCAGGCCACGTTGGTCATGAGGGACATGTTCTGCGTGGGGCCCGTGACCGCCCAAAAGGCGCTGTTCCCGGGCTCCGACGCGCGCGACGAGACGCTCGCCGGGATGGGGCAGCCGACGCACGCGAGGCGCTCGAGGTTCCCGAGCGCGACGACCTCGTGGACCGTCGACGAAAAACGAATCTGGAGGAGCCCCACGACCGGGTCGTTGGCGCGCTGGGCGCCGATGGCGCGGGTCGCGTAGGCGTCGTTCACCTTGACGGTGGGGTTGTAGGCCGACTCTTTCGAGATCGAGGCCGCGAGGTGGGCGTAGCAGTACTCCTTCTTCCACCCCGCGTTTTTGGCCGGATCGGGGCCGAAGACCTCGCACGTGCGCAAGATGGCGTCGACGGCCTCGGTGCGCGTCGCGCCTGCCGGTGGCGGGTTCGGGAGGGCGTCCATGTAGCCTTCGACCATCGCGGCGCCGGAAGGATCGGCGGCCGTGCCTCCGCAGCCCGTGCCTCCCGCGTCGGGCCCTGGGTCGAAGGGCGTGTCCGAGTCGGCGCCCCCGTCTCCTCCCGGTGGGACGACGACCACGGCGCCGTCCGGGAGCGTCACGATCTGCCCACCCTCGAGGCCGCCATCGGAGTCGGGACCTACGGCGGGATCGTCACCGCCGCACGCGACCGCGAGCCCCACCGCGCCCGAGACACCGAGCACCACGGGGACCCAACGTGCGCGACGAAAGACTGTGGCAAGCATGACGAAAGCGAAGCACACGCGCGCGCCCGCGTCTCGCGCAGGGTGGTCCACGGACGTCGAAAGGGTAGGAGATTTGAGCACCTACGAGCCTGATGGTGCGCGAGGTCAGGCTCCGGCGAGGCGCGCCTCGAGGGCCTCGAGCGCCGAGAGCCCATCGACGAACGACACGGTCTCTTCGTCCTCCGCGACGCGGTACGGGAAGGGCGCGGTCGCCGCGCGCAGATCGAGCGCGGGGGCGTTCTTGGCTTTGTCGGCCGCGCGCTGGGCGACCGTGACGAGGTGCGCGAGGCCTTTTCGGAAGAGGGCGTCGGCCGTGTGCGTCTCGAGGCGATGGGCGGCGAGCTCGTCCGAGCTCTTCTTGCCGTGCTCGTGCAGCGACACCTCGAGACCGAGGCTCACCGTAGCCATGGCGGCGCGCACGGCCTCGGCGGGCCTCAGCCTTCGACCGAGCACCACGACGCCCTCGGCCGTGACGTTGGCGAGGTACGCGAGCTCGTCGGCGCGTGCCTCGAGCACCTCCGGAGAGAGCTTCGCGAGGGCTCGCTCGAGGAGCGAACGCGTGTGCCCCGAAGCGGGACCGAGCGACGCGGCAGGGGACGTGTCTCGGGGCTCGGCGAGGAGAGCCTCGAGCGCGGGGCTCGCGGGGAGGGCCCGCGCCACACGCTCGGAGGACGTGCCGTGCGCCGTCGACAGGGCGGCCCGATCGAGCTCTCGGAAATAGGCCTTGGTGATGGCGTCGCGCGCGCCCACGTCGTGCCCTTCGCGGGCGAGCGCGAGGAACGCGCGGGCGTCGGACGGCGCGAGGTGGCCCTTTTTCGCGCGGCGATCGGCCCGATCGGCCGCGGCGTCGGCCATGAGCGTCTCGGCGCTCGAGAGCACTTCGGAGAGGTCGTCGTCCTCGGCGAGGGAGAGCGTCGCGGCCGCGCACCGCTCGAGGAGCCCCGCGAGGTAGCTCGCGTGATCACGATCGAGCGCGAGCAGCGCCGCGAGCACGGCGTCCCATCCGTCGGGGTCGCGGGCCACGATCACGAAGTCGCCGATCTCCTCCGAGAGCGCGTTGGCGAGCGTTTTTTCCAGGCGATCGTCGTCGTCGTCCTCGACGGCCTCACGCAGCGCCTCGAGCGGGACGACGTGCACCGACGAATGGAACGCGAGCGTCACCAGGTCTTCGGGGAGGGAGACGAGCTTCGCGGCGAGCGTGGCGTCTCCCGCTTCGAGCATGACCTCGAGCCACACGCGGAAGCGCTTGGAGTCGAAGGTCGCGTCGTCGCCCGGGTCCGACGGCGCCCAGAGATCCTCGTCGAACAGGTCGCGGAGCTGGGCCACCGTGGCGAAGGCGAGCAGCTCGCCGGCATCTTCGAGGCCGACCTTGTCGACGAGGCGACCGAGCTCGCGCGCAGGGAGGCTCGCGATACGTTGCGGGAGGCGAGGGTCCTCGAGGACACGCGAGAGCAGGCGGCGCGCGGGAGGCGAGACGAGAGGCATGGGGCGGCTCCTTCGTGCCCAGAACCTTCGGGCCTCGCGGGTCGCCACGCAAGGCACCCTGCGGAGAAAGTGCGTCAGCCCGGCCAGCGTGCGATCGAGCCGAGATCGTACACGGTGTACCCCGCGCGTTTGAGCGCCCCTGCCGCCGAAGCCGATCGCGCGCCGCTCGCGCAGTACACGACCACGGGCTTGGCCTTGTCACCGACCTCGCCGAGGCGCGAGCCCAGGTCTTGGACCGGGATGTTGATCGAGCCCTCGATGTGCCCCTGCTTGTGCTCGCCGGGCGTGCGCACGTCGACGAGCCGCGCGCCCTCCGCCACGAGCTCCTTCGCCTTCTGCGGCGAGACCTTGCCCAAGAACATGCGGCTCACCTGCCACACGAGCAGGGCGACGAGCACGACGGTGACGACGTTCGAGAGATCCATGCCCGAGAGAGCCACCCTACCCGCGCGAGGGTTCGTGCCCCGAGGTCGATTTCGCACGAGCGACGAAAATCGCATGAAGATCAGAACGTTACGAAGCGCAATTCGTGCGCACGGAAAGGCCGAGGCGCGCTCGACGGGGCGTGAGAAGCTCTCGCCCACGATGCTGCTCAACGTCTACGCGACCGTGCGCACGCCCAAGCGCCCTGCCTTTCCCCACGTGCTCCGGAGCTACCGCGACGTCACCGACCGGGAGCTCTTTCACCATCTCCAGGGCTTCATGGGCTTCGTGATGGCGAACGGCGAGCGGCCGATGACGTCGACGCGGTACCACGTGCTGCGGCACCTCGAGCGCGTGCGCCACCAGTTCGCGATCGAGGTCGAGAAGGCGCACATGCCGGGCTTCGAGGCCTGGGCCCTCGAAGTGAACGGGCTCGTCTTCTCGACCGACACCGCCGTACGCGCTCCGGACGGAAAAGTGCTCGTGTCGCCGGAGACGGGCGATCCGGAGCCGGGCGCCGTCGTGCCGCACCCCGAGGACGCGCGGCACAGAAAGGCGATCACCGAGGCCGAGCTCGCCGAACGTGGGCTTCACGTGCCCGCGGTGCTACCGCCGGTGGTCTCGGAGCTCGAGGTCGCGCTGCGCGACCCGGCCGAGGTCGTCGCGAGGGCGTTCGCGCTCTTCGCGTGCGCGGTGCGGGCCGAGTCGCTCGCTGCCAAGGAGCCCGTGTCCGTCGCCGACCTGAAGAAGCGGCTCCCCCTCGCGTTCGAGGCGCTCTCGCCGAAGGAGCGCGAGCTCATGGGAGGCGAGCCCTCGCCTCAAGAGATCGCGAACCAGGTGTGGCGGTACGAGGCGCTCGCGGTGCTCGTGTGGGCGCTCCGCGTGAACGGCGAACCCGCGCTCCCCTTCCCCTCGGCCATCGTCGACGTGTCGGCCCTCGCCGAGACCATGCTGAAGCTCGACGCCAAGAGGCTCCTCGCCGAGGCGCGCCTGCGGCCGGTCCCCGAGATCTTGGGCGCGCTCGACCACGCGTACCGTCTGCACTGGCTCACGACCGAGGCGCGTTTGCACCCCGACATGGAGATCGAGGGGGTCGAGCCCGGCGTGGTGCTCGAGCGTCACTACGCGCTCTCGTGGCTCACGCGGTTCGAGGAGGCCGAGTGGGACGAGGTGAGCACGCCGACCTGACACCGCGGAGAGAAGAGCAGAACGTCGGCCGTTTTGGGCCGGGACCCAAAACCAGGAGGTGGGGCCCCAGCGGGCTTTGCCCGTGGGGCGGAGGACAGCGTCCTCCGATGACAAGTCAGCCTAAATCAGCGGTCTTGATCGAAGATCATGACTGCTGATTTAGGGATAGCGCTCGGCTCGTTTTCCTGGGGCTCCCGCGAGCGGACCTTGGCCCGCGGCGCCTCCGGGACCAAGCTCGTAGGTGGCGCTCGCGATCTCGGCGTTGCCCGCGAGGACCCATAGAGCGAGGCTCGGTCCGCCGCTCCCACCCGCGCCGTTCCCGCCGTTTCCGCCCTCGGCGCCCGCGTGACCGTCGCCGCCGCGCCCGATCTCGGAGAGCCCGACGGCCGCGCCTTTTCCGCCCGCGCCGCCCTTGCCACCCGGGGTGCCCGACGTGCCCGCGCCACCCCGACCGCCGCCCGCCGTGACGAAGCGCACGTCGAACGCGAGGGGCGCGCCGTCGTCGACGAGCCACGCGATCGACGCGCCGCCTCCGCCGCCTCCGAGGCCTCCCGCGCCGCCACATCCGCCCGCGCCACCACCGCCGCCGCCGTTGCCCGCGCCGTCCGTGCAGAGTGCACCTGTTTGGCCCGCGCCGCCTCCGCCGCCTCCGCCACCTGCGCCGCTCGTTCCGGCGGTTCCGTCACCGCCACGGGCCGCGACGTAGCGCGCGTTCGCGCCGTCCCACGAGCCCACCTCGAGGCCTTGGGCGCCTTGTTTTCCAGCCTCCCCGAGCTTCGGGACCGTGGCGGCGCTCTCCCCCGCGCGCCCCGTGCACCCGCTCTCGGGGGCGCCCTTGCCGCCCGCCGCGCCCGCCGCGGACGCGCGTCCGTCGACACCCGAGAACGCCGTGTAGCGCTGACCTCCGCTGCCGCCTGCGCCCCCACGCGCCTCGGGGCAGGTCGGGTTCTGGCCACCGTCGCCGCCTCGGCCCGCGCCGTTTTCGCCGTCGATCGCGCCGCCTCGGCCGTCTTGGCCGGGTGCCCCATCGCGCGACGGAGCGCTGCCGGTCACGATGGCGTCCGCACCGTCGGCCCCACGACCCGCGCGGAGCTCGACGTGATCGAGACGAAAGCCGCGCGCGCCTCGCGTCCAGAGCGCGATGGAGGCCTCACCGGGGACGGCCGCGTCGGCCGCGACGATGCGCAGACCGCGCAGGCTGCCCGAGGTCTTCGGATCGCGCACGACGACCGCGAGAGACGCGCCACGGAGCTCGGAGAGCGCTTCACTTTCTTCAAACGTTCCGGGCACATACCCACCCCTGAGCCGCAGACCGTCGGGCAGCACGAGCGGCTCGGTCTCGGTGTAGACGCCTTGCGCGAGGCGGACGTCGGGGCGCGTGGCGTGCGCGGCGAGGCGGAGCGCGGTGCGCACGGTGCGGACGGGGCGCTCGCGTGTGCCGGGCGCCGTGTCGTCTCCGTCGGGTGCGACGTACACGTCGAGGTCGGCCTCGCAGGCCCCGCTGGCGCAGCGATCCTCCGAGCCACACGCCGCGAGCAAGAGCACCGCGATCGAAGCCGCCGCGAGGATCGTTCGGTCGCGCCACACCGCCATCTCTCCCAACGTACGGGACGCGCGCGGCGTTGTCCTCCGCCTCGGCACGCTCGCGGCCCGTCGTTTTTTTGCGCACATGTCGGCGAACGTCCTTCTTTCCGTTCCGTCAGAGACGGCGACGCGCCCTTCCCCGAGCGCCGGCTTTCGCTACGCTGCGGAGATGCGCTCGGCACTTCGGCTCTCGGCCACGGCACTCGTCCTCGCGTCGTGTGCGCTCTCGGGGTGCGGCTCGGACGGTGGCGGTGGCACGACCGACGACCCCTCGGGGTTGCCCGGAGACGCCGACGATCCGACGCGCCTCGGCCTCGACGGAGGCCCGGGAGGAGAAGGGGGCGCGAAGCCGGCTCCCAAAGGCCGCATCGAGCACGTCGTGATCCTCATGCAGGAGAACCACACGTTCGACACGTACCTCGGGCGGTGGTGCACGGCGGCGCCCGGCTCGAACCCGACCTGCACCAAGGGCCCCGCGTGCTGCGAGGCCGCGCCGGCCACGGAGCCCTCCGGTGCGAGCCCGCGCGAGCTCACCGACCAAGCGAACGCCGACTACGATCCGGATCACTCGCAGCCGTGCGAGCGCGCCGAGATGAACGGCGGAAAGATGGACCGCTTCGTCACCGGGGCTTCGTGCTCGAACGCGAAGAACTTCGCCATCGCGCCGAGCGCCGTCGTCGCCCCGTACCATGACTACGCCACGAAGTACGCCGTGGGAGACCGGTATTTCCAGTCGATCGTGGGCCAGACCTCGGCGAACGACATGTACTTCGCCGTCGCCAAGAAGGTCTTCACGGACAACGAGTTCATCCCCAACGCCATCGGCCAAGGGTGCTCGAACCCGCTCACGCCGAAGATGCGCAACGTGTCCGAGTCGACGGTCGCCGACGTGCTCATCAACCACGGGGAGCGGGTGCGCTACTACGCCGAGGGCTACGACGTGATGCGCGCGGCGAGCACGTGCCCTCCCCACCCGCCGGATTGCCGCGGGGCGAACCCGGTCTTCGCGAGCTACCCGTGCGCGTACGACCCTTCGGACATCCCCTTCAACTACTACCAGCAGTTCACCGACAACCCGTCGTTCCTCATGGACTGGTCGAGGTTCGAGCAAGACCTCGCCGCCGGCGACTTGGCCGAGGTGAGCTACATCAAACCCATCGGCTACCACACCGAGCACCCCGGCTACGGCACGAGCATCTCGGTCGGTGTGTCGTGGATCGACGCGGCCGCATCGAAGATTTTGGCGTCCCCCTTCGCGAAGAGCACGCTCATCTTGCTCACGTGGGACGAGGGCGGCGGGTACTTCGATCACGTGGCGCCTCCGCCCGCGAAGAGCCCCATCGACGGAGAGGAGCTGGGCACCCGGGTGCCGATCTTCGCCATCGGGCGCTTCGCGAAGAAGGGGCACGTGTCGCACGTCGTGCTGGAGCACTCGTCGATCGTGAAGTTTCTCGAATGGAATTTCACCGGAGAGACAGGGCAGCTCAAGGCACGCGACACCCTCGTGAACAACCTCGGGAGCCTGCTCGACCCGAACGAGGTCGACCTCCCCGTGCCCGAGAACTGAGGCGCCGAGGAAGATCGGGGCGCGCCGCCACGTACGACCCTGTCGACGGTACCGAACGTTCCTTCGAGGGCTGCTATCCTCTTGAGAACCATGGCTTTTTCTTCACACACGAGGCACCTCTCTTTTGGCTTCGGGGCCGCCGCGCTCGCGCTGCTCGGCGCGTGCACGGTGCTGAAAGCGGGGGAGGACGCGGGCACCTCCGACGACGCGGGCGCGCCTGACGCGGAGGTCGATGCGGCGATTTCGCCCGAGGGTGGCGTCGACGCGGGAGCCGACACGGCGACGCCGAAGGACGCGGCGACCGAAGAGGACGCGGGGCCTCCGATTCAGATCGAGGTGGTCATGAGCGGCGTGTGCGACGTCACCTGGACGACGGCGATTTTCCAGGGGCCGCCTCAGATCATGACCAGCATGGGCGTGCGCACGACGGCCACCGGCGAGTACCTCTCGCTCGCCCGAAAAACGCTGAACGGCACGATCGCGCTCTCGACCAACCAGCGCCAAGCCGACGGGGACGTGCTCGCGGTCTTCGCGAAGGGGCAGCTCTTTCAGAACACCTGCAACGTGACCGCGGGGCCGTGCACCTACTCGACGGCGACCAAGCTCTACTCGAACGATCCGGTGGGGGGTCTCGTCACCGTAAACCGCTACGACACGGCGTCGGCCGAGCTCGACATCGTCTTGAAAGACGTCGTGCTGCAGTCGTCGACGAGCGGCGATTTGTGCACCATCAACGGGCGAATCAAGGCACGAGGAAAGCCCTGAAAAGCGCCGTCACCGTGTAGCCTCGAGAGCGCATGCGCCTCGTCTCGCGTCCGCTCCCGCTCGTCGCCACGGTCACGCTGGCCCTGAACGATCACGTGCTCAAAGGGAGCGCGACGCTGCCCTCCGTGCTCACGGGGAAGCTGAGTGACGTCGCGGGGCTCTTCGTCGTACCTGTGCTCGTGGCGGGGCTCGCGTCGGAGCTCGGGGTGAGGGGACGCGCGCTGTCTCGTGTCGCGGCGGGCGCGGCGTGCGCGGTGGGCCTCGTGTTTGCGGCGATCAAGACGAGCCCCGCGGCGTGCGCGTGGCTCACGGCGCACGGCACACCCACCGTGTGCGATCCGTCGGATCTCTTCGCGTTGCCCGCGCTCGTGGCGGCGTGGATGTATGTCACGCGCGTCGCGAAGGTCGGCGCGGGTGCGGCAACGAGCCGCGGGCGTGCATCGGCGTTCGAGCGCATAGGGCTCGTTTTTGCGGCGTTGGCCTCGCTCGCCACGTCGCCCGCGCCGCGCCCGTTCACGGCGTGGCAGGTCAAAGAGGGCAAGGGCGAGGGGCGCGCGATCGGGTGCGCGCGCGTGGACGTGTGGGTGGCGAAGTCGGGCAAAGAGGGCGCGGGGTTCTTCGTCGGAGCCGACGCGCAGTCGACGTGCGACGTGCAAATCGTCCGCGCCGAGCTCGAGATCGCGGGGCGCACCTACGCCCCCGCCGAGCTGCCACGTGAGCCCGTGCACCCGGGCGGGAAGGCCTATTTGCCCTTCCTCTTCGACAACGAGAAGCTCTGGAACGAGAACCAACGCGAGGGCACGCTGCGCCTCTCGCTCGTCACGGGAGGCGTGCCCTCGGAGCTCCACCTGCGGCTCGAGCACGTGTGGACGAACGATCGCTCGGGGCCTCCGGGTGTGGCGCCGCCGCGCTCTTCGGCCCCGCCGATGCCGCTCGCCGTGCCACCCGAGAGCACGAGCGACGAGAACGACGCGGGAATTTCCCTATGAGACGCGCGCTCGTCGTGGCGAGTGTGGCGCTCGTGGGGTGTGGTATCACGCACCTCGACACGAACGCGCCGGGCATCGCGAACATCCGCGAGCGCCCGGCCGACCCGCCTCCCGGCACGCGCTCGTACCCCGGCGCGGCCCCTCACGCGGCCGAGCCTCCCGAGGATCCGGGAGGCCACATGATCGTCGCGAGCTACGGAGGGTTCGCGGGCGTGGGAGGCGCGGGGGGCCCGGGAGATCCGGCGAAGGTGTCGTACGTCGCCGGCGCCGAGGTGAGCATCGCCAAGGGGACGACGAGGCACGCGCGCCCCGACGCATTCTTCTGGCCGACGATGGAGTCGGGCTTCGGCGCGAACCTCGGGTTCACCGCGGCGAGGCCGCTCGGGCGCACGATCGGGCCGCTGTATGCCGAGGCCGAGCTGCGGCGCGATCTGTTCTCGCTCGCCGCGGGCTGGGTGTGGAACCCGCTCGACAAGACGCACGGGCCGCAGGTCACGTTCGGGCTCGGGCCGATGTTCCTGCGGTTCACCCACGAGCTCGACCTGGGGACGCAGCTCCATGTGGGGTTCTGGTTGAAGGGGTACTCGGCGTGGGCGTGGAGCCGGTGAGGGGGGTTGGGAGTGGCTGGGATGGCGTGACTCTGGCCTGCGGTGTGCCGAGGGTCACTTTTGAATCTTTTCGGACACTTGGCGCCAACGTCGGTCGGATCTTTCCCGGGTTCGCGGCCTCGAGCCCCCTCCTCGCCCCCGCACGTGAGGCAACCACGACCTCGCGGCGCTTCGTCCCCTCCGCACCCGATGCGATCGCGACCTCGCGGCGCTTCGTCCCCTCCGCACCGGATGCGAACGCGACGGAGCGAGGTTTCGTCCCCTTCGCACCGGATGCAAACGCGATCCGAACGCTGCAAATCGCGTTTTCATCTGATGTGTTCGCGATCCGAACGCTGCAAATCGCGTCCGCACCTGATGCAAACGCGACGTCGCCGCGTTGCGTCCCCTTTGCACCCGATGTGATCGCGATCGGAACCCGAAAAGTCGCGTTCGCACGTGGCCCGACACGCCGCATCCACCCCGCCGGCGCGGGCGCGTGACCGAGCCGCGCCCTCCCCACCCCTCACCCCGCGGCCATGGCCAAGAGCTTCTGGCAGGTGCTCCAGTTGCGCGCGGTGCCGAGACCGAGCTTCGCGAGCGAGAGCTTCGTCCGGGCCTGACCCTTTGGGAAGTGCACGTACGCCTGCGCGCCGACGACGTGCACGGGCTCGCCCCACCCGCCCTTCGCCTTGGCAGCCTCGAACGCCGCCACGTCGGACGCGCTCGGCGCGGATTTGAAGGCCACCACGACGAAGTGCGACGGATCGGCCTCGGCCTCGGCGGGCATCGGGTTCTTCGCGAGCGCTTCGGCCCACGCCTCGGGGGTCCGGACCATGACGTCGGTCGCGAGGCCGTGCGACGTGGCGAGCGCTTCTTCGAGCGCCTTCTCGAGCGCGGGGCCCTTCTTCTTCGTGGTGACGACGGCGTTGCCGCTCGCGAGCAGGGTGCGAACGTCGGTGCATCCGAGCCCCTCGAGCGTGGCCTTGAGCGTGGCCATGGGGAGCTTCGCGGTGCCGCCGACGTTGACGGCGCGGAGGAGCACGATGGCCGTGGGCATGCCCGGAGGATGCCACGAAAGACGCCCACCCGTAAGATATGACCTTTCTTCGCAGACCCGTGAATTCGCCTGCGGGAGGGTCGTCGAAGGACCACGATGCGCTTCCCCGTCGTCCTCCTCGTTGCCCTCGCGTCTCTCGCTTCTCTGGCTGGCTGCGGCTCGGGCACCTACTCCGTGCCCACGTACGCGGCCACGCGCCCGGTGCAGAGCTTCACGCATTTGTGCCGCGCCTCGAGGCGGGCCAGCGAGAACCCGCGCTCGGAATCGCTGCTGCGCATCCACACCTCGAACCGCGTGGTCGACTACTGCATCCGCGTGGACGGCGAGACCGTCGCGGTCGACCCCAAGCCCGGCGTGCTCGACGCGCTCGCGCACGGGAAGGAGGTCGAGCACGGGTTCGTCGTCGCCCCCGGTGAGCACCACGTGGAGATCGACGTCGCCTACGCGGACGGGAGCATCTCGTCCTCCTACCGGACGTACACCGCGCGCGGCAGGACGTGCACCCGGCTCGGCTTGGACGGGAACGACTCCCTGGAGGACTGCGCCCCGTAGCCGGCTCGAGCGGCGTTGCGGGCCCTTGCGCCCGGGCTCGCGTCGACGTACGGTCTCTCCACCACGACCCCACCTTCGGGGGCGATCGGTTTCGACGGAGATGGTGACTTCTTTGCTGCGTGCCGTGGGTCTCGCGAACCACGTAAATCCTCGTGGGGACGTTAATTGCGAACGACAACGCAATCGCTCTCGCCGCCTGAAAAACGGATAGAGCCGTCCGACCCGAAGCCCGTCAGAGCTTCGGCTAGGGCGTCATCGATCTGACTAGCCCAAGCCCGGGTTACCGGGGCCGAAGGCGAAGACAAACAGGTAGATAACCTCGGGGAAAGGCTGCTGGCCGTCGCGCCCCGGGGTGAAATCAAAAGACCAGACACGCACGTCGACGCGAGAAGCGCAGCATTTTCGGACCCGGGTTCGATTCCCGGCGCCTCCACTACGAGACCTCGGCGCAAGCCGAGGTCTCCGTGGTTTTGTGCATCCGTTGCGCCGAGGTGAACGAGCGATCGCCAATTTCCACAATCCTTACGTAAGTTTGGACACCGCGCCCTCGGCGGTCGACATGTTTGCACCATGCCAACCGTGGAGCAACGAAGACGGGGCGGTCTTGCACCTGGGGGACGAGGAGCGCACTGTCCACAGGTGAGCGATCCGCACGCCCCTTCAGCCGCGCCCGAGTCTGCCGTGGACAACGGTCGGCTCGTCCACCTGCCACCCCACCTGCCTTGCCGGGAGTGTCATCGGGCGATCCGCCTCGAGCCCACCGGGACTCGCGGAGAGAAGCACGCGCTGGACGAGCACGCGGCAGCGACATACCTAGCGGCGGCGATATTCGGAGTCCGGTACGCAGAGTTTCTTGAGGCTGCTGCTACTGCAGACTGCAGAACCTCCAAGCCCGGACGCAATTGAGGTACGGGGTTGAGAAACAAGGATTGATTTCGACGAACCCGTCGACCACGAGGTGCAATGTCTGCCGGCCCTTGGCAACACTATCTACCTGCCGCGTACGTTGGTGGATTCGCGATAGCGCCTGCGCCGCGGCTTCGCGAGTCTCGACTCTGGGTCGGTCGTCGCGGCATCAAGGATGTCTATCCCCGCAAGGCTGAGGGCGTCGCTGCGGCAAAGCATCTGTATACCGCACACACGGTCGACGGCGTCACCGACCCCCTATTTGTCGACACATACTGGTCACAGATTGAGCCGCGGGTCCCAACGGCGATAGACGAATTGATCAACACAACAATCAAGCCATTGTCCGCGGACGTCTGGATGGAGGTTCTCGTCCCGTTCGCGGCGCACGTATTCACACGCGGAATCGACTTTGCGGATCGACTACCACATCGGCTCGGGCCACTCGCGAGTGCAGCAGCACGGAATGACGTCAACTACGACAAGTTCTTCCGGCTGAGGGACGCACAGACGATGCTGACGATCGTCATGCGATCGTCGTGGACGGTCCTGCACGCGCCGCCGGGCGTGCCTTTCATTTGCAACGACGTGGCGCGTGCTGGAATGCTGCACATGCAGTCGGGCGAAGCTGGCTTCGTCATTCCGCTTCGAAAGGATGCAGCCCTCGTCCTCACGAAGGCACCCAACCGTCGGCCACGATTCGAGGCGAACGACACTGTCGGCGACAGTTGGATCATGGGAAAGATCTACCACACCGACCTCAAGGCGGAGGACGCGGTGAGTCTGAACGAAGCTCTGGCGAGACAGGCTCGCGATGAGTTCTACGGGGGCGACGAGGCGCAGGTACGGACGCTCCATCGTATGATGGGCGCGTCCCGACCAGCTGCCATCGTCGCTGAGCCGCTCTCGATCAGCGAGGAGCCGAGGGTCCTGCGCCATTACATGCTGTTGTACGCCTATGCCATGACGTTCCTGGGAAGGCGACCATCGATGAATTCGCGCAGAGAGTCAGTCGGCTTCGCCGAAATTGAATGGCAGCGCGTGAGCCGCGTGCTACCGGTTGCCTTCGTTCCGATCCCTACGCCGCCTTTCCTCAAGGCGCATGTAGCAGCGGGGAAGGCGATGGGAATCGAGACGTTCTACTCGCAGATGGTCCCGCTCCGATCGGGGGTCGAGCCGCGCATCGTGATGGAGGTCGTACCGTACGAACGTCCGTCGCCGCGACGTCGCGCGCGAGGAAAATAGCTCCGCAACCGCCGCACTTCGTCACGGGCGGCGCGTGGACAACGTGACTCCACACGAGGCGTCCCGCGGGAGAGTCGCGTTCGGGGCGTGGAGCGCGACGACGACTTCGTCCTCGGGAGCGACGACGAGCCGCGCCCCGTGCATATCCATGCGCTCACGCGGCGCCGAGGCCACGACCCACGAAGGCGCGTCGGTGCTCCCGGCGAGCACGACGACGTCGCTCGCGCACGCACCACCGACGACCACGTCCGTGACGACCATGGGGCCAATACCGATACGGACGCAGGTCGATCCTGCGTAGGCAGGGCTCGTCTTGGAGAGCGGAGCACACGCGTAGGCCCGAGCGTGACCGGGGACGATGGCCGTCGTCGTCTTGGTCCGGGCATCGTCGGTCCCGCCGCTTGGCGCGCCGCTCGAGGAGGGGAGCGCCGCGCGTGCGCCAGAAGCCACCGGCTTTGCTCCCGGAGGCGCATCGGACGCGCTCGGATCGAGGATCGCCGCGACCTCCACGAGCGGCCCCGACATGCCCTCGAGGCCCGGTAGCTTCGTGATGAGGCGGAGCTTCGCGGCGAACTCACCGACCTGTTCGGGCTGGTTCTGCGCCGCGCCCTTCTGGAGCTTCTGCCTCGCGGCGTCCTTGTCGGCTCCGTCGACGTAGCCGACCACACCATCCACGAGATCGTCGCACCCACGAAGCCCCGCGTCTCGGCATCGCTCGGCGACCGGGCTCTTGAGAAGCATCGTCCCCCCGCACCCGAGCCCCAAGAACGCGGCCAGCAAGCCGAACCGCACCACGATAGCGCCAGACATTCCGCAGTCCTCCAACCGACAACACTAGATCGGTGCGATGGAGGATGCCTAGGCGAATCGAACATTCTCTACCCGAACACCGGCACCGCGCGGGTCCGCGATCTCCCTCACCTTCGGGCTCCTGCACGCGTGCGCAACGGCCGCGCGGCCCGAGATTCAGCCCGAAGAAATGTCACGCAGGCAGGGCCTCGAAGGCTCCGCCGAGCCTTCGGGCTACCCCCTCAACAGCACGAAGTATTCGGGTTGGGGAACGCGTCTTCGTCTTCTTCGGCGGCGCGGCGCGTGAGGCAGGCGAAGTCTTTCTCGATCAAAATACCGAGTGTCCTGCCGCCCGGTGCGGGGACCTCGGCGCGGAGGCCGACCTCGTCCCCTCGCGCCCACTCCGTCGCGAGCCCTCGCGGGAGCTCGACGACGAGCGTTCGGCCCTCGAACTTTGCGCCGATGCTCTCGAGGCTCGGGGTCGGACGGAGCTCGGTGCCGAGCACGTCGGCCTCGGTGGGACCGACGTAGAGGCGCTCCTCCACGCTGTGGCCTTCGGCGATGCGCGCGACCTCGGTCTGAGTGAGCCGCAAACGAAGGGTGTTGGCGCGGGTGCGGAGCTTCATGGCGTTCTCTCGGGTGGGCGCACGACGCGGCTCCCATGACGGAGGGTACCGCAGCTCCGGGGCTCGCGTCGACACGCCGCGCCGGCAAGTGCTCGTTCGCCGCGCCCGGGCGAAACGTGCCAGCATCCGCGCACCTCGGCTGCCAAACCCCCTTAGCGAAAGGCCTACCGTGAAGCACCTCAACGTCTACTCCGTCTCGCACGCCGGCACCGAACCGCTCACGCTCACGCTCGAGGCAGGCGCCACGACGACGCAGCCGCAGACCCTCGCGAAGGGCGAGTCGTGGAAGGTCCGAAAGGCCTTCGCGTTCGAGGACGAGTGCACCCTCACCCTCACGAGCGGCAGCGACAAGGCCACCTTCACCTGGAAGGACGCGACCCCCCACACGTCGGCCGGCGTCGCGCTCGGGAGCACCACCGTTCAGCTTATTTTCAGCGTGACCGAGAGCCCCGCCCGCTTCGACGAGCGTTACGTCAACATCCACGCGATCCGCTGCGAGGCGAGCGAAGAGATGGACGCCACCGAGGTCTACATGATCGTCAAATCGGGAGGGAACGAGGTGCGCTTCCCGAACGCGAAAGACTCGTTCGTGCGGCTCGACAACGGGCAGTCGCTCGAGGCCCACGTGAGCTTCCCGTTCGAGGGCGACGCCACCGTGGAGCTCTGGGACGAGGACACCGGCGAGGACGATCCGCTCGGCACGTTCGACGTCGCCGCCCTCACCGAGCTTTCGCGCGCCGAGCTCCGCATGGATGCGTTCTTCAAGGTCGACTACTCGGTCACCGAGGAGATCCCCGCGGGCTTCCAGCACGTCGCCGCGGTCTGAAACGCGCGAGGCTCTCGCCAGCACATGGCGCCAGGAAAGAGGCTGACGACGACTCGTCGTCGGTCTCTCCCGCGAGTCAGAAACCCTTCGCCGTGAGGACGGCCTCGTACCCGTTGCCGAAGCCGTCCTCGTAGTGCCACTCGACGGGGCCCACTCCCCTGCAAAACACGGTGTACGACGTGTACGACGCGACGACGGTCGCCGACCAGCAGTCGGAGAACGTGCCCGCGGGCACCGTCTGCGTGCCCTTCGATCGCCAGACGTAGCTCCTCACGCCGTCGCTCCAGGTGTGCCCCTCGGTGACGGGCGCGTCGAGCGAGAGGCGCCAGCCGGCGACGTAGGTGAACACACGATCGCCCTCGACGGCGTACTCGTAGTCGCCCGCGTTTTTGCAGAGCGACGACACCGTGATGGCGCGTTTTCCGTCCTTCTGCGCGGCGCTCTTGGCGGTGGCGACGTGCGTCCCCGCGGAGCACGCCGGGTAGAAGCCGAGCACCTTCACGTCGTACGTCCAGGTGCGCCCCACCTCGATCGGGTCGATGCGCTTGTCCTCGGGGGCCGCGTCGCGTGGGCCGGCGTCGGGGAGCGAGGCCTCGGGGGAGGCGTCACGCGGGTCGGGGGGCGGAGGGTCGGTGGGCTTCGGGCCACCGTCGAGACCGGGAGCCGGAGCTTCGGCGTCGGGTGCCGCGATCGGGTCGATGTCGGACCCTCCACACGCTACCCCAAGCCACGCGAGCCCGACCACCAAGGCGACCTTCTTCATGCGCTTCACGACCTCCATGCCGTGAGTGGGGGCAGGGGCGCGACGTTACGAAGGGCGTGACGCTTTTTTCGAAGGCCGAGGGGCGCGAATTTGGAAAACCAATCCTTTCGCGTATTTGGCGTCAACGTCGGTCGCCCCGCGACCACCTTTCGCGCACTTGGCGTCAACGTCGGTCGCCCCAAGGGCGCCCCACGACCCACGTTTCGCGTACTTGGCGTCAACGTCGGTCGCCCCGACGGCGCCCCAAAGGCCCGCGCCCAGGCCGGTCCCGGTCACCCGCGGGGCTTGGCGAGGGGGCCCGCGTCCACGTCGTCCGGCGTGTCCCAGTCGCGCAGCACGGCAGGGTCGAGCGAGCACACGGCGGCCCCGACCTCGTCGAAGAGACCTTGCAACGAGAGCGCCCCACGCCCGAGCCTCGCCTCGGCCACGGGAAGCACACGCGCCGGGTCGAGCGCCGACAGCAGCGGCTCCCATCGGCCCTCGCGGCGCGACGCGACGATCGCGTGACCTGCGAGCGACGCGACGAGCTCGCGCAGCACACCCGCCTCGACGTACGGCATGTCGCACGCCACGACGATCACGGGCTCCGGAGAAGCGTGACGCAAGAGACCGACGAGCCCCGAGAGCGGCCCCGACGAGGCCACGGCGTCGCCGACGATCGGCACCCCGAGCTCTTCGGCCACGCGCGAGAGCTCCAAGCCCTGGCCCACGACACACGGGTCGAGGCCCGCCTCTCTCCCGACCCGCACGGCACGCACGAGGAGCGGCTCTCCGGTCGGCCCGGGCATGAGGGCCTTCGAGGTCCCCATGCGGCTCGACGCCCCGCCCGCGAGCACACCGACCTTCACCCCGCGGCCTCGGGACGAAGCAAGATGTCGCGCATGTCTTTGGGCATCTTGGCGAGCCTCTGCGCGTCGTCCACGCAGGCGAGCTTCGTGTGGCCCGTCGCGATGAGCGTCTCCCCGCGCGTGAGGCGGTACGCGTACACGAGCGAGGCCCCACCGACCTCCGCGAGCGTCGTCGCGCACGAGAGCTCGTCGTCGAATTTCGCGGGTGCGTGGTACTTCGTGAGCGCCTCGACGACCGCCGTGTGCACACCCGCGCCGACCCACTCCGAGTAGAGAATGCCTCGGCGGCGCAGCCACTCGACGCGCCCCGCCTCGAAGTACTGGAGGTAGTTCGCGTGGTGCACGATGCCCATCAAGTCGGTCTCGCAGAAGCGGACGCGGAACGTGTGGACCGTCGTCGCGACGGCCGGATCCGGGGTGATTCGCGCCATGCCGGCCTCTCTACCACACGGAAGCCCAAGAGCGCCTGAACGGGCTGCCACGTCCGAGCGACTCGAATCGACAAAAAATGTGCGCGACCTCCCGACCGAAGCCGCTCCACCCATCATCATGAACGGTCGCTCCCTCGCTTTCTCCTTCGTCTCCATCCCCACGCTCACGGTCGCTCTGGCGCTCTCGGCGTGCAGCTCCAGCACGCCTTCGACACCGACCGGCACCGAGCCCGCCACGAGCTCCCCCTCGTCCGACGGCGGTGTCGCGGCCGACGGCGCGACCGGGCTCCCGACGACGCCAAAGGGCGTTTGCGCGGCCCTCATCGACTGCATGGCCGACATCGCGCCCGAGGCCGTCGGAGGGCTCGTCTCCCTCTACGGCGAAGCGAGCAACTGCTGGAAGGGCACCCCGGCCGAAGCCGAGGCGTGCGGGAAGGCGTGCACCAAGACGCTCTCCGAGCGCCCCGAGTGCACGTCCACCACGACGAACGCGCATTTCCTCGCGCTGTGCAGCACCGACATGTCGAGCGGCCTCATGAAGCTCGACGCCGAGATCTCGTTCTCCCCGAGGCAGGGAGGCACGCTCGTGCTCCGCCCCTTGGCCTACGCTTCGATGCAATACCAGAAGACCCGCGCCCTCTCGACGCTCCCTCCCCTCGTGCTCACCGCCGACGGAGATCGCGCATCCGGAAAGACGACGACCTCCTTCGACCTCCCCCCAGAGTCGCTCGATCCGTCCTTCCCGATGGGTCGCGCGGTCCGCGTGACGAGCCTCGCGATCAGCGATTTTCGCCTCCAAGGCTCAGGGTTCTGCGCGAACGAAGTGCTGTCCACCTCCGAGGTCGGGCAGGTCCGCGGCGCGTGCGTGTACCTCGCTCTCCCCGACGGAGCGCCCATTCCCCGGCTCGACCCGAGCGCCGTGCGAAGCTGCAGACCCGAGCTCTTCGAGGACGCGAGCGGGAACAACGGCGGCTGAGGTACACCTCGAGATTTGACGTGAGGGCTCCACTCCCGTAGAGCCTCCTCGTGGCCGAAAAACGCAGGCTCCCCGTCATCCAAGCGACCTCGTCGCCACGCGAGCCCGACGGCAGCGCCGAGGGTGACGGCGAAGAACGCCCTCCTTGGCATTGGGTCGGGTTCGGCACCGTGGGCACCTTCGGAGCTTGGCTCCCGCTCATGGGCCTCGCGCAGATGGTGTCGAACCAGCTCGTCGCGTCCACGCTCGGTGTCACGGCCAGCCCCGAGGCGATGCGTGTCGCGCTCGCCGCGGCCCCCGAGCTGCGCCTTCGTGTCGGCCTCGCGCTCGCCGTGCCTCACGCGTTGGCCCTCGCGCTCGCGTCGGCCGCGGGCGGTTTCCTCGTGGGTCGCTATTCGAAGGGCCTCGGTCCACGCGAGGCCGCGATCGCGGGTGTCGCTCTCGCGATCATCGTCGGAGGGCTCACGTTCGGCAGCGTGGGGCTCATGGGCTTCGTCACCACGCTCGTGCTCTCCGCGCCCTTCTCGGCCCTCGGTGGGCACATCGGCAAACGGCGCGCGCCCCCGGTCACGCCTTAGGCGGCCTCGCCTTTCCCTCGTAAACCACCGAAACCACGAGACTATTCGCGCGTGCGGCCGCAACGAAGCCTGCGCGCGCGTGTGGTATGCAGCGGTCGTGCGTCTGCGTCTTCGGCTTCGGCTCGGGCAATTCGGGATCCTCTTCGGCGCGGGCGTGGCCGGGCTCTCGGTGGCGCAAACGACGGGCCTCGGTCTCGTGACGATCCTGCCTGCCACGCTCGTCGCTTTGTGGGGCATGCGCGCGTGGGGGCGTCGCGCCGTCGCGGCGGAGAGCGAGCGCCTCGTGCGGGCCATCGCCGCCGAGCGGACCGGAGAGGCCCTCGAGCACGTCGCGAGCCTCAAAGAAGCCTACGCCGACTACCCCGCCATGCTCACGCAGCTAGGCGTGAACGAGGCGGCGCTCCTCACGTCCGTTGGACGAAACGGAGACGCGCTCCGCGTGCTCGAGGCGATCGACCGCGAGAAGCTCGCCGCGCCTTGGAGACCATGGCACGCGAACAACCTGGCGTACTGCCTCGCCGAAGAGGGCCATGCCGAGCGCGGGCTCACGCTCGTGCGAGAGTCCATCGCGCTCTCCGAGAGCGCCGCGAGCAGCGGGGAGAAGATCGTCGGGCAGGACGCGCTCGAAGCAAGCCAGCTCGGAACTTTAGGGATCTGCCTCGTCAAGACGGGCGCCCACGAAGAGGCGCGCGTGCACCTCGAGCGCTCCCTCGACCTCGGCGGCCCCCCCAGCGTTCGTGCGATTCGCGCCTACTACCTCGGCGAGGCGCTCCGTCCCTTGGGGCGCGTGGACGAAGCGAAGGCGGCCTTCGAGCTGGCCCTCCGTGAAGCCCCCGAGAGCACCTGGGCTACACGCGCCCGCGAGGGCCTGGAGAAGCTCACGGCCTACCGCTGAGCACGTCGCGCCCCCCTTCCACGGGGGCGCCCGCTCCGACCGAGGGCACTGGGCGGCGACGAAGCATGCGCACGACCGCGGGGAGCGCGAGCCAAAAGCCCGACACGGGCATCCACACTAGGCCGAGCGCGACGAGCGAGAGCGTGGCGAGGCCGACGGCGCGCAGCGGCGCATCGCGCGCCTCGAGGGCGTCGATCGCAAGGCCCGCCACGGCGAGCACGCCGCCGAAGAGGACGAACCACGCGACGGCGCCTCGCATCGGGTCGTCGCCGATCGCGTCGGCGAAGCCCGCGTGAACGATGCTCGCCAGCGTGGCCCGAAAGACGACGAGCGCGAACACCGTGTGCACGGCGGACACGCCAAGGAGCCAGCGCCCCGCGAAGCGCCTCACGAGAGCCCCCGCGCAGCCACGATCGCGAAGCACACCGAGAGGAGGAGCGAGAGCGGAGTGAAGAGGCCATCGTCCCACCGCGCGAACGGCGTGCCGAGGACGCGCTTCGTGAGCCCGACGAGGCGAAAATCTCCGAGGGCCCGCAGCCCGAACACCGCCGCCCCGGCGAGCGTGACCCATGCCCAAGGGGCCGAGCCGAAACGCGCGGCGACGAGCACGAACGCCCCCGCCCCACCGAACACGGCGGCGACCACCCCCGTGAGGGCTCGAGGCGGCGAGAACGCCGGTCTCCCTGCGATCTCCGGGATGGCAGCCCGTATCCCCCAGCGTGCTCCGAAGAGCCACGCGACGTGGACGGCGGAGATCCCCAAGAGCACCACGCCCGCTACCCCCGCCGCGTAGGGCGCGACCGCGCCGACGTGCGGCCCGACGACCCCTGCGAGACCCCCGAGCAAGAAGAGCGCCCACGCGAAATGCCGCCCACGCGAGACCACGAGCGCGAGCGCCCCGGAGACGAGCAGCATCACGCCCACGCTCGTGAGCGCCCACGCGCCCCCTGCGCGACCAAGAACGCCAGCGCGAGCCACGCCACGCTGAGCAGGTGCCACGCGAACCTGAGCGTCCGCGCCGTGAACGCGCGCCCGAGCGGGAGCCCTTCGCGCGGGAGGGCCGACGTGAGGAGCGGCCGCAGGAGCAGCTTCTCCCCCAGCGCGGAGTGAAGCAGGGCGAGGACGACGAGGGTAGCGGCGCAGACTCCGTGGCTCATGGGACCTCCATACGCTTGCGTATGGACCCATAGGGCAGGCATGGTCGCTCTTCAATACGGTACCGTATGGAAAAGCGACGACCCCGCGAACGACCCACGAAAACGGCCTCGGCGCGCGCGCTCGGCCCCGAGGCATGGCTCGCCGCGGCGTGGGAGGCGCTCGCGCGGGGCGGCGTCGAGGGCGTACGCGTCGAGCCCTTGGCGGCGCGCCTCGGCGTGACCAAGGGGAGCTTCTATTGGCATTTCCGCGATCGGGCGGCGCTGCTCGACGCGCTCCTCGAAGACTGGGAACGGCGCGCGACCCTCGGGGTGATCGCTCGGGTCGACGCGTCCTCCGAGGCGCCACGCGCGCGCCTCGCGGAGCTCCTACGCGTGACGACAGGCGCCCCCGAGGCCCCCGACGCCGAGCACGCGATCCGCGCGTGGGGGGCGCACGATCCCTCCGCGGGCGCGCGCCTCGCGAGGGTCGACGAACGACGCGAGCGCTACGTCGAGGACCTGCTCGTCTCGGCGGGGGTCACGCGCGCCAAAGCAAAACATAGGGCGCGCGCGCTCTACTTGACCCTCATCGGGGAGTACGCGCGGGTCTCCCACGGGGGCGCCCCGACGAGCCCCGCGACGTGGGCCGAGCTGCTCGAGCGCATGCTGCCGGACACGGCGCCCGCCCGCCCGACGCGCCCACGCGCGGAGCGGTGACGGGTCACTTCGTGACGACGAGCTTCTTCTCACCGTACGTCGCGCGCACGTAGCTTCGGAGCGCGAACGTGTCGGCGCCGAACGTGTCGACCGTGCCGTCGGGCCAGCGGATCTCGACTTTGGCCTTGTTTTTCCCTTCGACGCACGCGTTCGCGCCGCCGAGCCCGAAGAGGAGCGTCGAGCCGTCGATGCTGTCGTACGTGCCACGGCTCGACTTCTTCTCGCGCACGATCACGCGGTCGCCGAGGCGCACGGTGACCTTCGTGCCGAACGCGTCCGTGTGCACCTTCTTGCCGTCGCCTCGCACCGAGATCGCGAGCCACTGCGCGTCTTGCCCGATCGTGTTCTCGAAGAGCAGGTTCGCCCGCCCGCCGCCCATGTCGCGCGCGCCGAAGAGCAGATCCGGATCGCCGTCGTGGTCGATGTCGGCGAACGCGAGGTTCTGGCCTCCCTTGCCGCGCTTGCCTCCCTCGGCCGTGTCGTTGATGCCGGAGGCGAGCCCGAGGCTCACGAAGGTGCCGTCGTCGTTCTGCCGAAAGAGGCCGAAATAGCCCTTTTGTTCGGGGTTCGAGTAGTTCGCCTCGTACTTGTCGGTGCGTGTGAGCGCGAGGTCGAGGCGGCCGTCGTTGTCGAAGTCGACCGTGGCGCCGTCGATGTCGCCCTCGTTGTAGGGGAGCCCGCGGTCGAGGAACTGGTTCTCGAACGCGAACGACTTGGCCTTGCCGCCGTTCACGAGGAGCTGCGTCGGGTCGCTCCAGAGGCGGCTCTCGTCCGCGCCGTCGCCGTGGCTGATCGTCGCGAGCCACACGTCGGGCAGGCCGTCGCCCGTCACGTCGGCGCAGTCGATGCCGAAGCCGTTCGAGCCGACGATTTTGTCGGCGGACACGGGCTGCGCGTCGCGCCCCTTGCCCGCGCGAGGGCTCCAGTACGTGCCGGTGGCGAGCGCGTGGAACCCGCGCTCCTGGGCGACGTTCGAGAACGCTCCGGTGCCGTCGTTCTCCCAGAGCTGGTTCCAGCCGTTCTTGACGCTCACGCCGTAGGTCGACACGAGCACGTCGAGATCGCCGTCGTCGTCGTAGTCGCACGCCACGAGCCCGTTCGAGGGCTGCGCGGGCACTCCGGGCAGGCTCGCCGCCGTGACGTCGGTGAAGGTCCCGTCGCCGTTGCCACGAAGGAGCGCGTTCTTCGCGCTGAAGCTCGTCTGCCCGTTGCCCACGAAGAGGTCGACCTTGCCGTCGTTGTCGAAGTCGGCGAACACGGCGTTCGACGCGTATTTCAGCCCCTCGACGCCGCTCTTCTCTTTGACCGAGAACTTCCCTTTTCCGTCGTTCAAGAGGAGCACGCTCGTCTGCCCGGCGAGCTCGATGTCGAGCCCCGCGAAGCAGTCTTGGTCGCCGTCGTTGTCGACGTCGGCGAAGGCGAAGAACCCTGCCTGCACCGCCTTCAGCCCCGAGGCCTCGGAGATATCCTCGAAGGTGCCGTCGTGTTTGTTCCGAAACACGAGGTGATCGAACGGGATGCCCTTCTGCGGGTTCGGGAAGAGCGAGTGCATGACGGCGTCGTCCCAGCCGTCGCCGTCGACGTCGACCATCGCGAGGCGGCTGTGGTCGTTGATGGGGATCGGGGTCGCGGGGCTCGGGACGAAGTTGTCCTTCTGGATGCCGCTCTTCTCGGAGATGTCCTTGAAGAAGTCTCGCTCGGGGGCCTTCGCGGAGCGCGCTTCGCAGGGCGTGCCCGGGGGCTCGGCGCCACCGTCGGTCGTCTCGGGGTCGACCGTCGTGGTCGTCGAGCATGCGGCCGCGAGGCCGACGAAGGCAACGAGGCTCGGACCGAGGAGAAGACGAGAGAGGCGCGTGCGCATGCGGGCGGTTTGGACGCGATCGGCCGTCCCCGCACGTCTCATTCGGGCAACCACCCCTCGGGCACCTACATTCGCCCACCCTGCGTCGTTAGAAGCGGACGACCGCGCCCGCGATGGCGACACGTCGCCCATCGGTGAGCCGGAGCTCGGTGCCGGTGGTGCGCCAGTCGCGGTCGTAGGTGCGGTACACCGTCGTCGTCTTGAAGGACGTGCCACGGTCGCGCGAGGTCGCGTACCTGCCCGAGCCGAAGGTCGGGTCGACGTCGTAGCGCGCCTCGACGACCTGGGAGAGGACGGCCGGAGACGCGGAGAGGGAGAGCCAGAAGCGCGCCGGATCGCGCGGATCGTGGATGGCGACCGTGCGCACCGTCGTGTCGTCGACCGAGGCCCCACCCGTGGGCGGCGGGGGAGCCGGCTCGGGCGAGGGCGTCTGCGGAGGCGAAGCAGGAGGCAAACCCGCAAAGGACACGGGCGTCGTACGACCGTCGTAGGTCACGCTCCGAATCGCCAAGAAGTAACAGGGCGACGACTGGCAATAAGCGACGGGCAAATGGCCATACCCACGCGCGCCGAAGGAGCTCCCCCACGAGTTTTTGAAGGTGAAATAGCCTCCACCGGCGTAGCTCGTGTCGCGCACGAAGCCCGTCACCGCGACGGCGTGCCCTCCGCGTTTCCAGCCGCTCGGCATGGGCACTCGGCCGCTCGCGTCGGCCCCGAAGTTCCTGTACGTCGTGATGCCGAGGACGAGCGGGTGACCTGCCTCGAGCTCGGCCAGCACCTCGGCGAGGGACTCGGGAGCAGCGTACTGGGCGACCTTCGCGACGCGACGCGCGCGGTAGTCGGGGACCGGGTTTCCGTCGTACGGCCACGCCGCCTCGGGCGCGATGGGCACCTTGGCCGCGGTCTTCACCGACGTGAGCATCTCGTAGCGCCGGTACGACTGGTAGTGGTCGATCTCCGAGAGATCGATCTTCGCCCCGAGGTGCCGCCCGACGAGGTTCTCGATCGCCGCCACCGTCGCGAAGGCAGTGCACCAGCCTCGGCTCCCCTGGCCCTTCGCGGGCGTATCCCACGCGACGAGGCTCGTCGTCTTCGCCGAAGCGGGGAGCGGTCGCGAGAAGTCCGCGCGCGGGAGGCCGGCCCCGAGCTCGAGCTCGTCCTGACCGACGACACCGTCCTCCGACTGGCTCACCTCCTCCGCGGCCCCTTCGTCGCCGACCTCGGCAGAGCACGCGGTCTGCATGGCCAAGAGCAACACGGTCACCGTCCCGAGCAGGCGTCGCGAGGGCATGCCTGCTCGCTTCGCACGATCCGTGCCCACATTTCAGCACACCCCACGCGCCGGCTTTTTCGGGGATTTTTGCGATCTCGGGCGGCCCTCGCGCCGGGCGTCCGATGGGCCGGTGATCCAGCCTTGGTCACCCTGTCCTACCCAATTTCGAGGCACGGAGGTTCTCGGCAACTTTTTCCGATCCCGAGCGTTCTCACGAGACCGTGACGTACCGAAGCACCGAAGACGCCCTCCGCGAAAAGACCCGCTCCCTCGAGGAAGAGAGAGCCCGCCTCGAAGCCGAACGAAAAGGGAGCGAGGCCCTCGTCGCCGAGGAAGCGCGCCTCAAGAGGCACCTCGAAGCGCTCACCACGTTGCGGACTCGCGCGGCCGAGAAGCGCGCGCTCCCGATGCTCGACACGATCCGGATCGCGTCGCCCTGCTCGGCGAGCTGGGACGCGATGGTCGGTGACACGAAGAGCCGCTTCTGCGGCGCGTGCGAGAAGCACGTCTACGATCTCTCGGCGATGACCCGCGAGGAGGCCGAGCTGCTCGTGCTCGAGCGCGAAGGCGAGCTTTGCGTGAGGCTCTATCGCAGGCGCGACGGGCGCGTGCTCACCCAAGACTGCCCCGTCGGCGTTCGGCGCAAGCGGCTCCGCGTCGCGGGCATGCTCACCTTGGTCGCCGGCGTCGGCGCGGCCCTCGCGGGGTTCGGGGCCTTCCGCGCGACGCGTACCCCGCTCTCCACGTACGACGACGACACCCTCGTGCAAGGGAAGATGGGCTTCGCCGAGCCCGTGCCCGCCGCGGACGACGCCTCCACGCCACACGTGATGGGCACCGTCACGGCCCCCGCCCCGACCCCGCCGCCGAGCGGCTCCCAGAAGACGATCACGCCCGTGAAGGAGCCGAAATGAGCCACGATCCTGCGTCCCGTTTGGCCGACAAAATCGCCGCCCTCGAGGCCGAGCTCGGCACACTCGAAGAGCGCCGCCGCAGGTCCGACGAGCTCACGGCGCACGTCGCGCTGGTCGAGACCGAGCTCCGCGAGAGCCGACGCGTCCTCGCGACCCTCGAGGCCACACGCACGAAGGCGAAGCGTAGGCTCACGACCCTCGACGATCTCGCGGTCGCGTCCCCGTGCGAGGCCTCGTGGTCGAGCATGGTCGGCGACGACAAGGTGCGCTTCTGCGGCGAGTGCCGGAAGAACGTCTACAACCTCACGGCGATGACCCGCGACGAGGCCATCGCCACCGTGCACGACCGCGAGGGCGAGGTGTGCGTGCGCTTCTACCAGCGCGCCGACGGCACGGTGCTCACCGCCGACTGCCCCGTCGGAGAGCGCAAACGAAGGCGCCAGAAGCTCGCAGCGGCGATCTTGGTCGGCATGGGCGTCGCCTCGACGATGGCGGCCTTCGCGTGGGTGATGACCGACGATGCCCCGGAGCCCGTCCCCCCGCCCCCGGCCGTGATCGCCATCCCGACGGTCGAGGCCACGAGCGTCCCCGAGCCTCTCCCTCCTCCGACCGCGAGGCCCATCATGGGTGGCGCGGCGCTCCTCGGGCACGAGACACCGGAGGCTCCTCCGAAGAAGCCTCCGCCGCCCCACGTGAAGATGGGAAAGATGGCCCGTTGAGCGCGAGCGGCTGCCGGGGGCGCCTTGGGTAAAAAAGAGTCCGACGATTCGCCGTCGGACTCCGACCGCACACGCTCCGCACGTCAGGGGTTGACGAGGATGGGCCCAGGATCGACGAGGATGGGCCCCGAGGTCCTCGGGCTCGTGTACTGCGAGAACTGGAGCCGGCGCGAGAGCGCTTGCCCGCTCGGTTGGTAGTTGTACGTCGTCGAGAGCACGAGCCCCGTCCCACCTTGCGCGAGCGACGGCGGCGTCGTCGAGTAGCGCGTCCCGAGCGTCACCTCGGGGGCCCAGGACGTGCCATTCAGATAGGTCCAGTAGACCGACAGCGACCCGGGGCGCGTGTGGACGAGGTGAAGGTACCCGTCGTGCGCGGCGATCTGCGCCTCGTAGCCCTGGAGGAAGGCCCCACCACCCACGGCGGGGATGCCCGGGAGCGACCAGCTCGTGCCGTCGAACCGGGTGACCGCGAGGTTCGTGGTCGAGCCGTTCCTGTGGGCGACATGGAACTGATTGGCAAATACCGCAGCCGAGAGGCGCGACGCCGAATACACGTTCGGGACGTAGGACTGCGGCGAGAGCGTCTCGCTCGCGTCGAGCGTGGCCGTCCAGACCTGGTTCGTCGAGGGGCTCGTGCCCACCATGCGGAGGCGCCCGCCGTAGGCCGCGATGGCCGGCGTGAACCTGCTCGTGAACGGGAGCTTGAAGTTTTGCGTCCACGTCTGGGTCGCCGGATCGAAGCGGGAGACCCAGATGGCCGTCGTGTCGGACTGGCCATTGTGAAAGAGGTAGAGATACCCGTTGAAGGCCGCGAGGCTCACCTTCTGCGAGGCGTACTGGTTCGGGATCTGGACGTCGACCGCGAACTGCCCGCCGTCGAGGCGCGTCCACCACAGGTTCTCCGGAGACGAGTCCCCAGAGTGAACCATGTAGGTTACACCGTTCAGGGTCGCCATCGCGCCGCCGTACCACGCGGCCTGCGAGTCGGGGCCCACGTTGACGGAGGGGCTCCAGTCGAAGGTGCTGAGGGCGGAGCTGGTGCTCCCGACGAGGGCGTCCGGCTCGGAGGCCTCCGAGGTCGGCTCGAGCGTCGCGTCGGCCGCGCAGCCCGCGACGAGAGAGAAAGAGAGAGAAGCCGTGGCGAGCGTGGCGATGCGGAGAGCACGGGAGAGCATGGTCGGGTCCTTTCGGTAAGGCGACGAACGTCGTCGTCGCCGGCCCTATGGCAATCGACATGCCACCCGTCCGAGCGCACAAAAGGGCCGAAATCCGCCCGATCTCGGCACCTTTCGAGCGCTACACGCGGGGCGCGCCCGGAGCGCGCCCTTACCTTCGGGTCACCGCGAACGACGCCTGCGCGCGGCCACCGCCACGACGGCGACGCCAGCGGCCACGAACGAGGGGAGGCCCGCGCCGCCGCGAGACGTCGTGCACCCCGAGCTCTCCTCGGCGGAGGGAGACGCGGCGGGCTCGACCGGGGCGGGCGCCGAGAAATCGGCGAAGGATGCCGCGAGCTCTCGACGCGCGTCCAGGTAGTCCTTCCCGCGGGTCGGCCACGAAGCAGCTCCGCGGGCCGCGCGCATCGCGACGGGCACGATCCGCTCGACGACCGCGTCGGCCTTGGCCTTGTCCTTCGCGCGCGCGAGCTCCACGTAGGCGGCGTCCTGGGCGCCACGGCGAACGTTCTTGAGGCGAACCGAGGGGAAGACCTCGTCCTTGTCGAAGGTCGTCATACCGGGCGGAACCTGCCGACCGGGATACACCAAGATACCGTCACCATTGGAGAAATTGCCGCCGGCGTTCCGAAAGGACTCGGCCACGGTGTACGGGTCGGTGTTCGTGTCGGGCAGCTTGCCGCCCCCGCGCTGCGTCCACGACGTCGCCTCCCAGTACACCCACCGCGAGATGTCGTAGCGGGCCGATATCCAGGAGTTCGCGCGGAGGTCGGTCGCGGGCGTGTCGAGCACCATCGCGCCGCCGTGAGGGCGCTTCCCGTTGTTCGCCCAGACGCGCTTGCCGAGCTTCACGGCGGCCGCGGCGGTCTCGGTCCCGAAGACCTCCGTCTGGAGGAGGATGACCTCGGGGAGGAGGGTGGTCGGATCGCTGTGGCAGGCCGCGCCCACGCGCAGGCGCTTCGTGAGCGGATCGGCGTCGAGCGCGGTGCGCCACGTGCGGGGGAACGTGAAGTCTTCTTCGCCGCCGTCGAGGTAGGCGTCGTCGAGCACCTTGAGGGCATCGAGCTTCTTCACCATCTCGGTGACGACCGCGAGCTTCTGCGGGTCGGCGTCCTCGAGCTCGCCGTAGGCGCCGATGACCTCGATGCCCTCGGGTTTGCCCGCCCCGGGGCCGACGTACCCCTTCGCCGGATCGTAGGCCTCGCCGGTGAGGTACGGCGCGTCGGCGTCGACGTCGGCCGCGACGAGCGTGTTTCGAAAGGCCGCGACGTGATGCGCGTGGAAGAGCCTTCGCATCTGGAGCTCCGCGTTGCGGTTGCCCATGCGCGCCTCGAGGTTCGAGGGGTCGTAGTACACGGTCGGAGCGTGTTTTCCGTACGGGATCGGCGCGCCGTCGAGCACACGGAGGCGGACCTTTCGCGTCACGAGGGCGCCACCGGAGCTCACCGTCAGGTTCGCGTCGTAGACGCCGGGCGCGGCATCCTCGGGGACGGCGATGTCGACCCACAGCGCGCCACGCTCGCCTTGTTTGGCCTTGGTGGGCACGGCGGGGACGAGAGCGTCCGCGTAGAATCCGAGGAGGCGCGGCTCGGGCTCGGCGCCCGCACGGAACGCGACGCCCGAGCCACGGGTCCCCCCGGTCGTCCGCTTGATCTCGACGAACTGCTCGGCGAACGTCTCGACGCGCGGGCTCACCGTCTTGTCGCCGTTCGCGAAGGGCCCGAGCGTCACGGAGAAGTCCCGAACGTTCGGCGTCTGGCTCTCGACCACCGCCTGGAACGCCACCACCTCACCGCGCAGCGCGAAGAGCTCGGCGACACCGGGGTAGACGGACTCGGGGAGCGGCGCCGTCTCGTCGCGCGGGATGCGCTCGCCGTCGTCGAGGAGCGTCAGCCGAAAATCGGCGGGGGGCGCGGGGTCGGCCGAAGCCTGCCCGGCGACGCCGAGGGCCGACGCGGTGAGCGCGAGGAGGACGAGCGAAGAGCCGACGGACGTGCGCATGATGAGCCTCGATCGAGTGGCGCCCGACGACGAGCACCTGAAACGTGTAAGATGCAAAGAGAGGGCCACCTGCCCCATCGAGGTCGACCGACGCCGCCCCGACACGGGCCTTATCGCAGAACGCCCCTTTTGCAAGCCGATTTGGAGGCCCCGAGGCGCCGGGCAGGCTACCTTCGTACGCGATGGCGCTCGAGAATCTCCCCGTGGGTCGCAAGGTCGTCGTCCAAGAGCTCGGCGAGACGCCGCCCGAGGCGATCGAAAATCACCTCGCGATCGTGCCGATGGAACCGCCGAAGCCCGCCGAGCTCTCCCCGAGGGACGTCGTCGTCGCGGTGCGAAGGGCGCAGGTCGGCTGGGTCGATCTCATGATGACGAGCGGCCAGTACCAGCACCTCGCGAAGCCCCCGTACACGCCAGGGCTCGAGTACGCCGGCGTGGTCGTGTGGGTCGGGCCGGAGGCGGAGAGAGAGACGCGCCTCGTCGAGGGGGAAGAGGTACTCGTCGACGGTTTGCTCGCGGGCCCGCGCTCGCTCGGGGCGTACCAGAAGTGGGGCGGCTTCGCGTCGTACGCCGTCGCGCCCTGCGAGGCCGTGATCCGCGTCCCGGGCATGCTCTCACTCGATGCAGCATGCAACCTTTTGGGCAACTACGAGACGGCCTACCACGCGCTCGTCGCACGCGGGAAGGTCCTCGCCGGCGAGACCGTGCTCGTGCACGGGGCCTCGGGGGCGACGGGGCTTGCGGCGGTCGAGATCGCGAAGATCCTCGGCGCGAAGGTCATCGCCACCGGCCGCTCCGACGAGAAGCTCCGCGTGGTGCGCGAGCGCGGCGCCGATCACACGCTGGTGCTCTCCGAGGCCGAGGGCGGCGTCGCGTCGATGCGCGATCGCGTGAAGGAGCTCACCGCGGGGCGCGGCGTCGACGTGGTGTACGACGGTGTCGGAGGAGACATCTCGGTCGAGAGCCTGCGCTGCCTCACGTTCGGCGGGCGCTTCCTCGTGGTGGGCTGGGCGTCGACCCCGTTCGTGGCCAAGGGCAAGGGCGGGCGCGGCGCCCCGAACGCGAACGTGCTGCCGACGAACCTTATCCTCATGAAGGGCATCGACGTGCTCGGGTGCCCGACCGCGATCGCCACGGCCAAAGATCCGAGCCTCCGCGCGCCGCGGCTCGCGAAGGTGCTCGAGTGGGCCGAAGACGGTAAAATCAGCCCGTTCGTGAGCGCGAGCTACCCCTTCGACGAGTTCAAGGCCGCCATGATGGCCAAGTGGAACGGCGAGATCACGGGCGGCGGCGTGCTCGTGATCGGGTGAGGGCATTTCCCCACGCGCGCGTGGGTCTTGTAGAATCTAGGTTTCTTGGAGGAAGTCATGCGCAAGGTCGGTCTTACGGTGTCGCTGCTCGTCGTCTCGGCTTCGCTCGCGGGGGCGTTCACGGCGTGTGTCGGGGACGACCCGGTCGCCGTCCCCCAAGACGCCGCGACCCCGCAGGACGCCGCCACGACGACCCCCGACACCTCCACGCTGCCCCCTCCCGACGGGGCCGCCCCCGACGCGCAGGCCCAGGCGCAGATCACCGCCGACGCGCGCGCGTTCGTCCGTCAAGGAGGCATGGTCGAGATCGACGCCAAGATCGAGCGCAAAGGCCTCGCGGGTGAGCTCGCCGTCACGGTGACGGGCCTCCCCAAAGGGGTCACGGCCCAACCCGCCGTGTTCGCAGCCGCTGCGTCGACGACCAAGGTCACGCTCGTCGCCGCGAACGACGCGACGGTCGGCGAGGCGCCCATCAAGCTCGAGGTCTCGGGGGCCGCTCCGGCTTCGCTCAACCTGCTCGTCGCGGGGCCGTCGGGCACGCTCGACACGACCTTCGACAACGACGGGCTCGTGCTCGTCACGGCGGATCCCACCGCGGTGTTCTATGCCGCGCGCGTCCAAAACGACGGGAAGATCGTGGCCGTGGGCGCGCAGAACGGCGGCGCCGCGGGCGGCGGTTGGTACGTGAAGCGCTACAACGCCGACGGCTCCCCCGACGCGGCCTTCAACACCGCGGCGGCCGCGGCCGTGCCGGGGCAAGGCATGGCGCGCGCGGTGGCCTTCGAACCGGGCAGCGGCAAGATCGTCGTGGCCGGCGGCGCGGGCACGACCGAGCGGCTCGCGGTCGTGCGGCTCAACCCGAACGGCGCGGCGGACCAAGGCTTCGCGAACGCCGGCACCCTCATCGTCGACTCTGTGACGCACCCGAACGGCTCGCGCGCAAACGGCGTCGTGGCGTTCGGGAACGGCACGGTGCTCGTCGCGGGGACACGAACCGAGGGCGGCGGCGGCGGCACGGGCATCGTCGATCGGTATCTGCCGAACGGGACGCGCGATCCGGCGTTCGCGTCGTACGTCTCGCCCACGGCTTCGGCGTTCACGGGGCTCTTGCCGCTCGCGGGGAGCGCGTTCTTCGTCACGGGCACCGAGGCCTCGGTGTCGCCTCCGGCGCAGATCGGCCTCCGGCTCCTCGGGAACGGCACCCCCGACGCGACGTTCGGCAACCAAGGAAAGCGGATCTACGCGTCGGGTTGCCGAGGCGCCGCGTCGGCCCTCGCCACGAACGGCGACGTGGTCATCACCGGCCAAGACGTTCGGGGCCCGTCGTATTGCGTGACCCGCGTGGCCGCGCAGGGCAACGGCGATCTCGTCTACACGCAGAGCATCGGGGGCGGGAACAGCGAGCAGTTCACGGCCGCCGCGTCGGGCCCCGGCAACACGACGTACGCCGCGGGCAACGGCGGCGGGAGCCAAGACAAGGTGGCGATCCTCGAGCGGCGCCAGCCCAACGGCAACCTCGATCGCACGTTCGCTTCGGCGGGCACCTACGAGCTCGAAGACCCGGCCACGCCCGACACGTACATCTACTCGATCCAGGGAGCGACCACGGGCGACGACGGCCGCGTCCTCATCGTCGGCAGCCGCGCGTCGAGCAACCGGGGCCCTTTCATCGCGCGCTTCTGGCCGTAAGCCGCGGGATCTCCTCGTGTTTCTGTCGTGCTCGCGCGGCACGGCGAGGGTCGTTCCCGAGGCTTCCACGTGTGCTAAGACCACGTGCGGGGGCCGTGCGAGTGTCCGCGCGGCTCACGGAGGAAGTCATGCGGAAGCTCGGTCTCGTGGGGTCGCTGCTGGTGGTGTCGGCGGGGTGGCACGCGCTCGGCGCCTGCACGGGGGACGAGCCCGTGGCGGGGGTGCTCGACGCGGGCACCAAGGACGGCGCGCTCCCCGAGGCAGCGCCTCCCGGCGAAGGAGGGGTGGGCTCGCCCAAGCTCGCAGCGAGCGTTCCACGCGCCATGCTCCGGCAAGGGGGGACCGTCGAGATCGCGCTGACGCTCACCCGCGACGGCCTCGAGGGAGACGTCGCGGTGTCCGTCACGGGGCTCCCCAAGGGCGTGACGGCCGAACCGGCGGCGTTCGCGGGCACCTCCACTGCGGCGAAGCTTGTGTTGAAGGCCGCCGCGGACGCCACGCTCGGCGACGCGGCGCTCACGATCGAGGCCAAGGGCGCCCCCGGCCTGACGTTCCCGCTCCTCGTGGCGGGTGCCTCGGGGACACTCGACACCACCTTCGACACGGATGGGGAGGTGCTCTTGCCCCAGACGGAAGGAGGGCCGTACGCCGCCGTCGTTCAAACCGACGGAAAGATCGTCGTCGTGGGCGGAGTGTTCATGTCGCAAACACCATGGATGGTGCGACGGTTAAACCCGGACGGAACCATCGATTCGGCGTTCGAGACTGCCGTCCGCCCGTTCATTCCAACGCCGGGCGAGGCGGAAGCGGTCGCGCTCGACCCTACGAACGGGAAGATCGTCATCGTCGGATGGACGGGCGGAAACCCGCGTAAACTTACCATTTTGCGGCTGCTGCCCAGCGGCGCCCCCGATACGTCCTTTGCCAAGGCAGGCGTCTACCGAGCCGATGCCTTCAGTGACCCAGAATCGTCCTATGGGCATTCGGTCACGGTCCTCTCGAATGGTGATTTCCTCGTCGGTGGAATCACACGCGGGACGCCAAAAGGCTCGATCGAGAAGTTTCTCCAAAACGGCGTTCGTGACTTGCGGTTCTCGCCTTACGAGACGCCCGATGGAGAGTCGGTGCGCTCCGTCTTCGAGCTCCCGGGGGGTGGGGTATTCGGCGTGGCCGGAGGGTTTGGGGTCCGGTTGTTGGCCGACGGAAAGCCCGATCCGACGTTCGGAACGGGCGGTGCGAGGTCGTACGGCTCGGATTGCCAGATTGACGAGTCTGCACTGACAAGCGACGGCGACGTCATCATGGTGGGGAAGCAAAGCTCCGGGCCCGTGCCACAGGCCACCTGCATCCGGCGCGTCGCAGCGCGGACGACAGGCGATGTGCGCTACTCGATCACCAAGGGGGCGGCAATCTTCTCGGATACGTCGGTAGCGGTGGCGGGTGATCGTGTGTACGTGTCGACGACAGGCGGCACTTCGAGCGAGTACTACTCGACGATCGAGCGCATCCTACCCGACGGGAAGATCGACACCTCGTTCGCTAAAGGAGGCACGCTACGGCTCGACCCGCCGCCCGCATTCAAGACCTCCCCTACGGTCATCCGCGCGCTCGCGACGCTGCCCGATGGTCGGCTCATCGTGGTGGGCATTAGCTCTCACGCCGGTCCCTTCGTGGCGCGGTACTGGCCTTAGCCCCGAAAACACGAAGCGCCGCGGTGGGGGCCGCAGCGCTCGGTTTTTTCCCATAGACGACGGGGGGCTACTTGTCGTCGTCGTCTTTGCCGCTCTCGCCGATGGGCTCCCACTCGGTGCGCGCGAGGGGCGTCGAGTCGGTGTAGATCGCCATCGGGGCCACGGCGCGCACGGCGTCGCGGATCTGGAGGGGGAGGCCGTCCACCACGAGGGGGCCGGGCGAAATGCCCACGATCTCGAGGGCCGTCTCGAGGAAGGTCTTCTCGATGGGCGGCTCTTCTTGGATGGGAGCATCGTCGGGCAAGTGGCCCGCCTTGCGCGCGTACTCGAGCGCGTGACGGAGCCCGCCCATCTCGTCGACGAGCTTCTTGTCGAGCGCCTGCTGGCCCGCCCACACGCGGCCCTGGCCGACGGCGTCGACCTCCGAGCGGGTCATCTTGCGGCCCTGCGACACGCGATCGAGGAACACGTCGTAGAACTGGTGCACCTTGCGATCGAGCTCTTTGCGCTCGTCGTCCGAGAAGGGGCGGAAGAACGACTCGGCGTCGGCGCGGGGCGTGACCTTACGCACCTCGACGTTCACCCCGAGCTTCGACAAGAGCTCGCTCACGTCGGCTTTGCCGTAGAAGATGCCGATCGAGCCCGTGAGGGTGAGCGGGAGCGCGTAGATCTTCGTCCCGGCCGAGGCCACGTAGTACCCGCCGCTCGCCGCGATCGTGCCCATCGACACGATGAGGGGCTTTTTCTGCGCCAAGAGGCGCAGCTCGCGCCACATCACGTCGGCCGCGAGCGACGAGCCGCCGGGCGTCTCGACGCGCAGGACCACCGCCTTCACCGTCGGGTCCTCGCGGAGCCTCTTGGCCGACTCGGCGATCGTGTAGCTCCCGCAGAGCTTCATGCCGATGAGCGGCACCTTGCTCGAGCGGCCGTCGACCATGTCGCCGTCGATGTAGAGGAGCCCCACCTTGCTGCGCTGGCCGAAGCGCATCGGCGCGACCACCTCGTCCTCGTACTTCGAGACCGAGACTTTGTGGCCGACGACGTCGCTCGTGACGCGGTCGAGCTCGTCGTCGAAGGCGAGGGTGTCGACGAACTTCGCGTCGCGCGCCTCGAGCGCCACGAACGGGCCCTTCTTGGTGCTCTCGCGGACGCTAGCCTCGGGTATGTTCCGGTAAAGAGACAGGTTTTTGACGAAGACCGCCTCGGTGTTGCGGAGCAAGTCTTCTTGGTCGGCGCGGGCCGTCTCGCTCGCGCCCTTGTTCATGAACTGCTCGGGCGCCGACTTGTGCGCGCCGATGCGCACGAACTCGGCCTTCACGCCGATCTTCTCGAGCAGGCCCGCGAGGTAGATGTGGGTCGACTTGAGGCCCGCGTAACGCACGCCACCCGCCGGGTTCAAGACGATGCGATCGGCGCTCGCGCAGGCGTAGAGCGCCTTGGGGCCTGCGTCCTCGAAGCTGCAGATGACCTTCTTTCCGCGGGCGCGGAGCACACGGAAGGCGTCGGCGAGCTCTTCGGCGTGCGCGAACGACGTGGCCGGCTCGTCACGGACGAGCAGCGTGACCGAGGCGATGTCGGAGCGCTCGGAGATCTTCCAGAGCTTGCGCAAGAGCCGCACGTGGTTGCGGGTGCCCGGCGTCGCCTCGAGGCGGATGGAGACGCCGTGCTCGCTTCGTGGAATGCCCGCGGGGCTCTCGAAGTCGGCCAGCGAGGCGGTGAGGTACTGCCCTGCGTCGGTGCTCTTTCCGAGGGCGTTGCCCACGATGGCGCCGCCGCCGAGCGACACGCCACGGAGCTGGAGCTCGAGGCCGATCGTGGCGAGGTACGACGGATCGCTCTGCGAGAGGTTGCCCACCTCGACGTCGCCTCGGGCGCGGCCGACCCCCGGGATGTCGACCCCCATGACCACGCGCGGGCGGGCCTGATCGGAGCCGTCGTAGTAGCGGACCTCGGCGCCCACCTCGAGCGCGCGCGTGCCCGTGGGCCGGAAGGCCACCGCGGCCATGTACTGACGATCGAGCACCGGGAGCCCGATACGCTCGGGTCCCGTGGGGACCGGCTGCGACGCGGGGCCGTTGAAATCGTGGGCGACGAGCGAGAAGCCGAGGCGCGGGCTCGGGCGGTACGAGATGCCCGCGGAGAGCGCCGTCATGCCGCCCACGTTGGGGTTCGGCGAGAACGACGACTGGAGGCTCACGCCGACCGAGACCGCCTTCGACACGTTGTAGCCGAGGCCCCAGGTGAGCCACACGTAGTCTTGCCCGTAGTAGGGCGCGCCCACCGTGCTCGGCGGAGAGATGTAATCTACACGGAACCCGCCGCCGAGCCCGAACACCAGCGGTGACGACAAGTTGAACGAGTGCCCACACGCGACCTTCTGCGTGTCGGTGCAGCGCACGCCGGTCCACCGGAGCTCTTTGCCCGTGAGGTGGCCGAGGTTCGCCGGGTTCAGCACGAGCGCTTCGCCCGAGTCTTCGCTCGCGGCGCTGCGGCCGGGGGAGAAGATGCGCTCGCCGCGCTGGGGGAACGGCTCGGCCGAGGCCTTGCCCGTCACGAGCAGCGACGCCATGGCGCCGAGGGCGGCGAGGACGGGCAACGACGACACGTTCGCGCGGAGACGCTTCACGATGGGGCTCCTTGTGGAGGGATGAGGGGCCTCGGGCGAGGCCGTGCGTGGCGGTTCGAGGGAGCGGCGCCGGCGCTCGAGGGGCATGCGCTCAGCCGAGCGTCGAGAGATCGCGGAGCGTCGCGGCCTCGGCGTCGAACGTCTTCTTGACGAGCTCGGAGTAGATGAGCTTCTCGGCCATGGATCCGACGAGCGACACGTTGAGCTCGAGTGTGCCTCGCACGGTGCGCTTCGTGCGACCGGCGTCGAGCGGCTCGAGCAGGTAGCTCCCGCTCGACGCGAAGAATTTCTGCCACTCGGGCTTCACCGAGGCCCGCACGCGCCAGGAGCCCGCGTGGCGGCGAATGTCGTACACGGTGGTCTCTTCCCAGGCGCACATCTCGGGCGTGACGTACTTCTGCGCGAAGGCGGGGATCTTCACGTTCGCGCGGAAGGCCCACACGCGTTCGAGGCGCGAGTCGTCGACGAAATGCGACTTTTGCTCGAGCGACTCGATGTGCGGCAGCTTCTGGGCGATCCCGGGGCCGAGCTCGGGAGAGAGGAACGCAAGCTCGACGGCGTCGAGGGGGATGTCAAGCTCGTGGGTTATCTCGAATTGCACCGAACGTTCCTCGCCGGCGAGGTTACACCATGCCCCGCGCGCGTGCGACTTCCTGGATCTCGGCGCGCCGACGGGCGAGCTCGTCGTGGTCTTTCACGGGCAAAAACCGGGAGCGCGCGCCCTCGCGAGGCACGACGACGTAGCCCGCGTCGAGGAACGCCGTGAGCTCTTGGAGGAGGCGCTCGAACTGGATGGCGACGCGCCCCTCGACCTTCTTCTCGACCGCGAAGTACGTCGACGGCATGTCGAGGCCGCGGAGGGCCTCGGCCGAGACGAGGAACGTGTTCGTGTTGAAGACGCGCACGCTGTCGCCCGAGAATCCCTCGGGGAGGCGGAACTCTTCGACGACTTGGAGCTTGCCCTGGGCGTGCACCGGGATACCTCCGCGGTCGCCCTTGGCCTTCTCGCAGACCTCGACCATGACGCGCTTCTGCGAGTCGAGGAAGCGGCCGAGGACCACCGGGTCGATCGACGCGCCGAGGTTGTCGAGGTTCGCGATCCACACGGTTTTTCCGCCGCGCGCGAGGAAATCATCGAGGAGCCGCGTGCGGCGGAGGGCGTCGACGAAGTCTCCGTGGCCGGTCGCGTAGACGCTCACGTCGCCGTCGTCCTCGCGGAAGAGCCGGCCCTCGGGCGTGAGGCGGAGCCCGAGATCTTGCATGAACACGGCGACGTGGTCGGGCGCGTCGCGCGCGGCGAGGGCCTCGCGGATGGCCTTGTCGGTGGCCTCGCTCGTCATGAGCCAGAGGGGAACGGGGGCCTTCGCGCGTTTGCCCGCGCTCGCGTTCTCGGCGAGGCGGAGGTCGAGGAAGGTCTTGCCGTCGAAGGCCTCGACGAGCGCCTTCACGACGCCGCCCATGCGCGTGGCCATGCCGCCCGCGAGCACGCAGAACGCGAGCTCGCCGCGGTCGATCGCGGCCTGACCGAGCGCGCGGAGGCGGTCGTGCTCGGGCGAGCCGGGCTCGGGCAGCGGGAGGAGCTCGCCGTCGCTCGGGGGGGTCACTTCGCCGGTGAGGCGGTTCTTGGCGAAGAGGGCCGCCTTGTCGGAGAGCGCGTGTGACAGGGCCACGAGGCGGTCGTCACGGAAACCAGCGGCCGAGAGGCGCGCGCGGAGCGCCGAAGGAAGGGCCGCGAGCTCGGCCTCGATGCTGTCGGGAGCGGTCATGAGGGCGAAGCATGGCGTGAATTCGCAGGCGATGGAAGCGATCGAAGCGCTCCGCACGGGGCCCCGCGCGATTTGGCCGGGCCGGAGGCGGGCGGAGGACCGGGCGGAGGGCTCGGAGGACCTCGTTCGGCGCAAACAGAGGGGCTCGCGCGCTGGGCGAGGTGGTCAATCGGGACGGCTCGCGTCGGGCGGGGACCCGTCGGGGCATGGGGAGCAGACCGACGAAGCGCGTGAGGTCACGGTGCAGGTCCACCGGGCCCCGTCGCACTGGCACTCGTAGTCGTCGTACGGGCCGATCTCGCTGCACGCGCAGACACGATGCGCGCCGACCGAGCACGACTCCTTGGCCGAGCAGGCCCCGCTTGGCAGCTCGTCGACGCGCCGACCCCCGGAGGACCGGACGAGCGGCAAGCTCGTGCACGTGGCGCCCTCTGCGGGAGGCGAGCTCGAACATGCCGCGAAGCCGAGGAGCACTAGGGCGGCGCTCGACACGAGCAAGGGGAGCTTCGTGGTGGAGCCACCGTGGCCGCGAAGACCACCGTCACGCGAGCCGCGGCAGAACGTTTTCATGCTTTCCCACATGATACGCCCCACTCCTGCTCGACTTCCGGCCATGACTTAATGAAGCATCGACACGCCCATGGTGCAACCATGGGGTGACGCTCGTCGTCCCCATGACGCGATGCCCTTTCGGCTCGGGCTCGCGTGCTGCCAGCACGCCCCGGGAAGCGCGACGCTACGGCACGCCAGGCACGCCCGCCGGAGGGGCCATGGACAGGAAGCTGATGATCTGGATCGAGGCGTCGGTCACCGCATGGAGCTCGCACGGCGTGCCTGGCAGGACGACGAGCTGCGACATCTCCCGCATGGGAAAGGTCCCGGAAGGGAGCGAAGCACGAACGCTCCCGCGGATCGCTAGGACCACGAACACGTGGTGCGGCCATTTCGCCGTCCACACGGGTATGCGCTCATCCGCTGCCAGGCTGAGGACCTGACCGCGGAGATCCGAGTGCATCCCCTCTGCGAACACGTGGAACGAGGGTTGGTCGGCTCGAGCCGCGGCGACGGCGTCGAGCTGCGTAAACCACGTGTCGATTTCCGCCATGCGATGCTGCCCAACCTACCCGCGCACGTCGCGAGCGCCAACGGCTCTCGATCCACGGGAATCTCGAGAGGACCCGAAGTCCCTGTTTCAGACGACCCGGACCTCAGGCGCGCGCACCGCGGGCGCACGCTGCGGCGCGCTGGGCACGTGTGTCTCGCCTTGGCGCCACGCGCGGAAGAGCGCGAGGGACTGGGCCGCGGAGGGGAGCCCCATTCCCGGGACGGGCTCGGCAGCGCCGAGAGAGGCTTCGAGCTCGCGGAGCGCCGCGTCCTTGGCGGCATCCACACGACGGAGCGCGTCGGCGGAGAGGCCGGCTCGCGCCCACACGTCGATTCGTGCCGAGAGCGACGCGTGGCGGAGCTCGTCGGTCGTGAGAGCCGAGAAGAAGGCACGAAGGTCGGCCGTGGGCGCGGAGACCGACTGCCACATTCCGATGAGCACTCCGAACGTCTCACGCACGCACCCCTCGACGGCGTTCTCGGTCGCGAGGGCTTCGAGAGAGCGCGGGGGAGCGCTCGGCGGCTCCGGGGCCACGACGCGCGCGCCGTACCGCGTGGCGAGGTTCGTGGCCAGTTGCGCGTGACGAGCCTCGTCACGTTTTGCCTCGCGGCAGCCACGGACGAGGCTCTCAGGAGCGTTCAAGAGACCGAGATCGCGCTCGAGCAGGGCGAACGCATCGACCGAAGCTGCTTCGAAAAAGGCCATTCGGGCGAGGCAGCTCGCGACGTCTCTGCCGGCGGGGGCCGCGCCATCGGCGAGCTCGTGGTACCTGCGCCCGTCGACCGCGCACGGGTAGGGCTCGCACTTCACCAATCCCCCGTTGTTCGTGCACGAGCTCACACGCGCGCCGCAGAGATCACTGCAAAGATCCGAGCTCCCGACACCGCCGTCGCCGAAGCCGCAGGTGGTCAGATCTCCCGTCAACGCGACGAAGTACGGGGGGGGCTGGCGGACCCCCTGGCACGCGCCTTGTGCGGCATCGGGTGGGGCGACGACGCGGCACGGGCCGGAGGAAGAGCCGTCGGCTCCCGCGTCGCCTTCGGCTGTCCCCGTGGAGCTGCACGCGACCACGAGCGCGAGCGGGAGCGGCGCGGCGAGAGCCCCCGCGAGGATGCGACGAAAGACTCGACGAAGGGAGGCGGCGTGCAGGGGATTCGACATGTGCGCCGCGTGAGCATATCCCGCGCCACCGCTTTCGAGACGTAACCGCGCGGCACTTTCTTGCGATCCCGGCGCGCTTCCGTGTGGCCGCGCGATCTCAGGATGGCGCAGGGTGGCACGGCAGGATACGCACGAGCGTGCGTGTACCGACGGCTCGCGTGCCAGCACGGTTCGCCTCGCCAACGCCGAGCCGGCCCATCGAATCGGCCACGATATCGACCGGGGTGACCGCGCCCGCCCTCACGAGCATGCGCGACGAACCGAGCCGCGCCTTCGTGCGCCGAGATCGGTTGCCGAGCGCTGGTCAGGTCTCGACGCGTACCACCGCCACGCCCACGTACACGCCGCCGCTCTTGGCCAGCGTGAGCACGAGCTTGGTCGCGTGGTCGTCGGCGCAGAGCTGCACGCCCACGATGGGGCCGAGCGACTCGAGCTTGGCGATGGCCGTGCCGATCGCCTTCTGGTCGGACTCCTCGATGTACTCCGAAAGGCGACCGAGCTCGTAGTCGCCGAGCCGAGTAAGGAGGGCGAGGGCCGACCGCTCCCCTTCGCCCGAGCCTGCGCGGACCACCTCGAGCTTGGGGTTGTCGTAGCCACCGACGGAGAAGCGCGCGTCACGCGTCACACCGAGCGCCGCGAAGAACGCGTCGCTGTCCGGGTCCACGCCCGAGAGCACGCACGGGTAGTAGTCGCAGTCGGTGTCGCTCGAGTGTACGACGCCCTCGAGCGCGGCGGCGACGGCGCGGGCATTTTCGATGGGCGCCGCGTTTTCCGCATCGCGGAGGTCGAAGTACTTGCCGATCGACTCGAAAGCCTCGGGCAGCGCGTCGACGAGCTCGTTGCGGTGGTCGGGGAGGAATGCGAGGGTCGGGAGCGACATGCCTTGAAGTACGCCGACGCGCCTCGCGCCTTCCCCGGCGCCAGGCGGAAGATCCGACCCGACGGGGACGGGGACGGGGACGGGGACGGGGACGGGGACGGCGGCGACCGCGGTGGTGGGGGAGATCGGGCGGGGGAGTCCGCGGGGAGATCCGACCGACGTTCGCGCCAAGTCCGCGGGGGGAGATCTGACCGACGTTCGCGCCAAGTCCGCGAAAGGACGCGAAGGCCTGGCCCGGGCCACCCCGAAATGTGGCCTGGCCATCATCTCCGCGGCACGAAACCCAGCAATTTCAGCCACTTCGTGTTGGCCCACAAAGTGAAATGGGCCGGGGCATGTCGAACCCTCGCCGCATCGTCCCGGGCACTACCTACCTCGTCACGCGCAGGACCACCCGCCGCTACTTCCTCCTCACCCCCGACAAGCGGCGAATTCTGCTCGCCTTCTACTGGTACGCGACGGCCGTGCTCGCCGCGGAATTCGGCATCGAAATCCACGCCGTGCAGATGCTCTCGAACCACCTTCACGAGGTGCTCACGGACACGCGCGGCCGGCTCCCCGACTTTCTTTCGCAGCGAAATCGCCTGCTCGCGAACGCCATCAAGGTGCTGCGTGGGTGGCCCGAGGAGGTCTTTTCACGTGAGGGCGCGAGCATCGTCGCGCTCTACGGCGAAGAGGCGGTGCTGCAGAAGATTGGGTACACGCTCGCGAACGTGGTCGAGGCGGGGCTCGCCGCGAGCCCCGAGGATTGGCCGGGTGTCACGCTTGCGGCGACGGACATCGGCACGCGCACGATTCGTGTCGCGCGTCCCGAGCTGTACCTCGACGCGGAGAACACGCGCTGGCCTGCAGCGGCCGAGATCTCCATCACGGTTCCCCCTGCGCTCGAGGCGAGCTCGGGCCACGAGGGGGCGCGGGCGCGCATCGTGTCCGCGGTGAACGCGGCGGTGGAGAAGGCGCGCATCGTGGCCCGCAAGGCGGGGAAGTTCGTTCGCTCGCTCGCGTGGATCTTCGCGGTGCCCCACACGACGCGCGCGTCGTCGTTCGAGAAGGTGGGGGCGCGGAATCCGAGCTTCGCGGCGGGTGGGAACGTCGAGATGGCGGCGCGGGCGCTGAAGGAGCGCGCGGCGTTTCTGGGGGCGTACCGGGAGGCGTTTCGAGCGATGAGGAATGCCGTGCGGGATGTGTTCTTCCCAGCGGGGACGTGGCGACTTGTCCGCGAGCTGGGGGTGAATGTGATTTCAACCACTTAGCGCCAACGTCGGTCGGATCTGGCTGGCCATCTGGTCGTCGGTCGGATCTGGCCATCTGGTCGGATCTGGCCATCTGGCCATGGATCTGGCCACTTCCCCGGGTCGGATCTGGCGATGGCGTCGAGGTGGTGCCCGCCGAACCCAGGAGAGGTACGAGACGTTCCTTCGGCCCGATCGGCCTCACCATGAAAATTCCCGAGGAAACCGCATGGAACGAGGGTTGCGAGAGGTGTCGCCATGAGCACGCTCCGCCCCCTCGCCGCCCTGCTCGTCGTGCCCTTCGTCGCCCTCGCGTGCTCGGCCGAGGTCCCTCCCGAGGAGGCCGACCCAGGAGCAGAGGGGGACGATTCGGGCGAGTCGGCCGAGGCCCTCACTGGCGCGCAGGCTTGTTCTCTCGTGGCGGGCGCGTCGGCAGGGCTCGCGGTGGTCGCCTCGCAGGCGTTCGTAGGGACCACGACCTGCGCGGGCGCGCTCGCCGTCACGGGCGCGGGAGAGCTCGTATGCGTGGTCCCCGCCGGAGCGACGGCCCTCACCGCGATCGCGGCCGTGCTCACCGGGTCGGCTTCCTACCTGCTTTGCTCCGCCTCCACCTCCGGCTCGCAGCGCATCCCGCTCGCGTCCACGGGCTCGTCGACGTGCTCGACCGTGAGCGCGACCACCTCGCCGCGGTTCTGTTCGAATCTCTACCGCCGCTACAAGAACGCGTGCGGCTCGCTCGACCTCCGGAACCCGAACGCGTCGGAGACCTCGTGCGCCCCGGTGAGCCTCGCCACGGCACGCGACCAGTCCACGTGCACGACGCTCCAGACCCGCATCGAACGCAACGCGCAGTGCCTCCACGGCCGGCGCATCATGCAGGACTTCATCCGCCGCGGCATCTGCCAACCCGATCCCACGGATCCGAGCGGGACGAACCACGAGCCCCCGATCCGCGTCGCCAACAACCTACTCGCCGAGTGCAAGTCGAAGATGAAGAGCCTCTCGAACCTCTGCGGGAAAGACCCGGAGGAGCTGCAGCGGAGCTCCATCCGGCGCTTCAACCAGGCCATCTACACCTGCAAGTGACGACGACGCCGGTCTACGGCATGACACCGAGCGCGAACGGCGCGTTCAAAAGATCCTTGTCGACGTCCATCGAGAAGAGCCCCACGTCCGCGAGCTTGCCCTGGGCGTCGAAGCGGAGCGTACGAATCCCCGACACCTCGACCACGTAGACGAAGCCCTTGAGCGCGCCGTTCTTCATGACCTGGGGACGCGTGGGGAGCTCGACCTTCTTGGAGGCCGAGATCTTGGTGCCGAGTGTAAGCGGCGCGGGGGCGTCCGGGGCGTAGGTGACCGGCACGTACGCGTCGAACGTGTCGCTCTGCACGAGCATCATCGCGTTGCCGAACGGCGAGACCACGAACGCCTCGGGCGCGTCCACGGTGAGGCGCTGCTTCGTCGTGAACGTGCCGACGTCGACCACGGCCAGGCGATTGCCGACCTCGTACCCCGTGTCGGTCACGACGACGTACTTGCCGTCGGGGGTCGCGGCGAGGCTCGAGGCCACGCTCTTGCCATCGCCGAAGACGGACAGGCTCGCCGTGGCCTTCGCGTCACCGGGCGCGGCGGGAAGCTCGAAAGCGTGCAAGTCCTCGGATTTGCCAAGAATTCCGCCGGCGTACACGCCCTTCGTGCCGGAGAGGAGCGCGACCTGCGACGCCTTCTCCGAGGCGAGCACCTTGCCCACGAGCGAGAGCGTGCCGTCGCACGCGATGCGCACCTCGTAGATGCCGCCGCCGTTCTTGTCGACGTTCGAGTCGAGCACGAAGGCGCGCGAGCCGGTCTCGTCGATGATCACACGATCCGCGTAGAGCTTCCCGTCGGGCGCGAAGCTCGCCGTGACGACCCTCGGGTTCCCCTGCGCGTCGAACACGATCGACGCGAGGCCCGCCTTTTCGCCCATGGGCACGATGGCCACGGCGCCGTCGGGGGTGAACGACGGAATGCCCTGCGTGGGGCCCGCCATCTCGAGCACCTTGCCGGGGCGGGAGAGCGCGCCGTCGGCCGACACGTCGAGGACCTCGAGCGTCTTCGCGCGCGTGCCGTACGCGCCGTTCGCCTCTTTCGAGCGTGGCCTCGTCACCAGCATTTTTCGAGGCCCATCGGCGCGCGGGGCCGCGTGGCAGGTCACGATCCCGAGGCCACCGTCGGGCGAGAGGGGCGCGCCGTCGGGGGCCACTCCGGCCTCAGCCGAGGGCGAGGTGCCATTGCCACCGTCGGCCGTGGGGTCGGGCACCGCGCCCGAGTCTCCGCCACACGCGCCGACCAGGCGAGCCACGAGGACGACGGGGACGAAGACCGAGAGGGCCGCGGCGAGGGTGCGCATCGGCCCGGATTTCCACGAAATGGGCCGATTTGCAAACCCCATCGGCCGCGCGTCAGCGTGCCCTCGTGACGGCGGCGCAAGCAGAGGGGAATGGGACCAAAGCGCGCGGCGTCAACCAACCGAGTCAAGCCGAGAGACCCGCGAGAAATCGACGATCCGGACGTGCACGTCCTGGAGCGCCGCAGATTGACCGAGTGCTTAATTCGTGATCCTCTTCGCGAATGCCTCGGTTCGCGCGTCCGTCGTTGCCCGTGCCCTTCGTTTTCCTCGTCGTGCTCGCGCTCGCGCTCTCGGCGTGCGGTGGGTGCAGCGACGATACGGTTCCGCTCGGGGGCTCGCCGGATGGTGGGGAAGGGGTGCCGCCGGCGTCGGAGGGCGGGCCGTGGGTCGATCCCTGCGCGGCGCCGCCGATCGACGGTACGGCGGGCGTGGCGTTCGCGGAGGCGGTGCGGTTCCTGACGGAGGGCGCCTGTCCGCGGCAAACGGGTGTCGACAAGGCATACCTCGACGCGACTCGTGTCTCCGTGGTGCGCGGGCGTGTCCTCGACGAAGCCGGCAAGGCCATCGCCGGGGCGAAGGTGCGCGCACCCGGCGAGCCCAAGCTCGGAGAGACCAAGACGGACGGCGAGGGGCGGTTCGACTTCGTCGTGCTCGGCGGCGCAACGACGCGCCTTCGTTTCCAGACCGAGGGCAAGCTTGTCGCCCACAGGTCCGCTTCCCCCCGCGCGAACCGATTCGTGGCCCTCGACGACGTGACGCTCGTCGCCCCCTCTGCCAAGGCGACACCGCTCACCCTTGGCGCGAGCGCCTGGCAGGTAGCCGCCGGGGAGACGTCGCGGGACGAGAGCGACCCTCGTACGGCGATCGTGCTCGTGCCTCCCGGCACACGGGCCGAGGTCACGAAACCGAATGGCGACAAGGCACCGCTCGAGCGCGCCACCCTGCGAATCACCGAGTACACACGCGGTCGCTCCGGCCCGTCTGCGATGCCCGGGGAGCTGCCCCCGGCGAGCGCCTACACCTACGCGTCGGCGTTCGCCTTCGACGAGGCGGGGCTCGATACGAGGGTGACGTTCAGTGCACCCGTGATCACGTACGTCGACAACTTCCTCCGCATGAAGGTCGGTGCGCCCGTGCCGGCCGGCGTGCTCGAAGACGGCGATGCCGGCTGGAAGGCCGAAGCTTCGGGGCGCGTGGTGACGGTGCTCCCGGGGCCGGCGCTCGATACGGACGGCGATGGCCAGGCCGACGGTGCCGAAGCGCTCGCGGCCGCAGGGATCACGTCGGGTGAGCTCGCAGAGCTCGCGAAGGCCGGCATTTCTACGGGGAAGAGCTACCTCCGCGTGCCGATGGCGCACTTCTCGGCGTGGGACCTCAACTGGGCCTTCGGCCCACCGCTCGACTCCATTTTCCCGCCCGACGGCGACGGCAAGGGCGGCCCGGGCATTCCCTGTTTTGGCTCGGGCGGCTCTTGGTTCGAGTGCGAAAGGCGCACGCTCGCCGAGGATTTGCCCCTCGTCGGTACGGGCGTCTACCTCCACTACCACTCCGACCGCATGCCCGGGCGGAAGGACGCTCGTACCGTCACCGTGCCCGTTACGGGAGCCGTGGTTCCGCCTTCGGCAAAGCGCGCGGAGGTGACCGTGACCGTGCTCGGCGTGACCGAGACGAAGACGTACGCGCCGCTCACACCGAATCTCACGCACACCTTCACGTGGAATGGCAAAGACGCCTACGGGCGCGATTGGCCTGGCCAGACCGTCGCCGAAGTGCGCGTGGGCCTCGTTTACGACGGGGTCTACCAGAACGTTCGCACGTTCGGCGCCTACGGTGACGGCGAAGCCGTGACAGGCGACAAGACGCGACAAGAGGTGGGCCTGCGGCGCGGGTACGAAGTGCCCGTGGGGGCACGCGATCAGACCTCCCTCGGCCTCGGGGGATGGTCGCTGTCCGAGCATCACCTGGACGACCCGGCGGGCCGAGTTCTCTACCGCGTTGAGGGTGTTACCCGGTATGCCACCGAGCTGGGCGCCACGTTGCGCATCGTGGCGGGGAGTGGGCGCTTCGGCGGCGCGGGCGACGGCGGTCAGGCGACCCAAGCCGATCTTGCCTCACCGGATGGCGTCGCGGTCGACGCCAAAGGCACGATCTACGTGTCGGAGAGCCTCGGACATCGTGTTCGAAAGATCGAAAACGGGGTCATTTCCACGTTCGCAGGCACGGGAACGCAGGGCCACACGGGAGATGGCGGGCCCGCGACCCAGGCCAACATCGACACCCCTCGCTCGGTGACCGTGCTGCGTGATGGTCGGGTGTGCTTCGCAGAGCAATACTCCGACTCCGTCCGTTGTGTCGGACGTGACGGCACGGTACGCACCATCGCTGGCGGGGGAGCAAAGCCCGTCACGGCCGATCCGATCCTAGCGACCGAGGCGACGGTGTCGCGCCCGACGGCGCTCGCCGAGGGGCCCGACGGGAGCCTCTACGTCACGATGGAGGCCACGAGCTCCGTCGCGCGCATCGACCCGAGTGGGCGCATCGAGCTCGCCGTCGGCGGCGGCTCCGAGGCCGGGGAGTCGGTCCCCGCGCGTCGCGCGTCGCTGCTCGTCCCGCGCGGGCTCGCGGTCGGGCCCGACGGTGCTCTCTTCATCGCCGAACAAGGGCGAAATCGGGTCCGGCGCGTCGATCCGTCCGGTCTCGTGACCACGCTCGCCGGATCGGGAGACGCCGGGAGCGCAGGTGACGGGGGCCCGGCCGCGAGCGCGACGTTCCGAGGTCCGACGGCCCTCGCCGTCGACCCGGATGGAGTCGTTTACGTATCGGACCAGGGGAATCTTCGCATTCGGCGGATCGACCGGGGGCGCGTGCAGGCCTACGCCGGGGGCGGTGATCGTCCTTCGCTCGAGGGCTCGGGCGGGCGGCTCCTCGCGCTCTCGACGCGGACACTCGCGCTCGCGAGCGACGGCACCCTCGTGGCCACCGAAGAGTCGCAGAACCGTGTCGTGACGCTGAAATCCCCATTTCCAGGCACGACCTCGGGGGAGACGCTCCTTCCGGACGAGTCGGGCTCTCAGGTGTACGTCTTCGACGCCCGAGGCCGTCACCTTCGCACGCTCGACGCGCTCACCACCACGCCGATCCTGACGTTCTCCTACGACGCCGAGGGTCGCCTGGTGAAGCTCGAGGATCGCCACCAGAACGTGCTCGCGATCACCCGTGACGGAGCAGGGCGAGCCACCCGAATCGTCGCCCCGTTCGGACAGGTGACGACCCTCGGGTACGACGCCCAGGGGCTCCTCGGCACGGTGACGGACGGTCTCGGTCGCAAAGAGCAGCTCGAGTACGCCCCGGGAGGCTTGCTGACGAAGCGCGTCGACATGGGGGGCGGCGTGCACACCATGTCGTACGACGGCGACGGCAAGCTCGTGACCGACGCCGACGCCGAGAGCCGCCGCTTCTCGTTCGCCCAAAGCACCGTGCCCGAGGGCACGAAGGTCGACGTGACCACGGGCCTATCGCGTCGCGAATCGCACGTGTTTCGAGCCGGGGCCGGCATCGACGAGGTGCGGAGCCTCTTCGACCGTGATGGCACGCGGTTCGATTGGACGACGAAGAAGACGGGCGAGACCCGGGCCAAGCTTGCCGATGGCACCGAGGTCGAGGTCGTGCCGGAGGCCGACCCGCGCCTCGGCATGCTCGCCCCCTATGCCGCACGCCACGTGGTGAGGTTCCCGAGCGGGCTCACGCGCACGGTGGAGAGCACATGGAGCGCGAACGTCGACGCGGCGGGCGCCATCGTCACCCTGTCCGGCGAGCGCCGCACGGCCGACGGCGTCACGCGCACGGTGTACGACGGCCCGAGCCGCACCTGGACCACGACGTCGCCTGCGGGCCGCACGTTCACGGCCATCGTCGATACCGAAGGGCGCCTCGTGCGCTCGCAGCTCCCCGGCTTCCCTGCGACCGATCGTGTGTACGATGCACGCAGCAGGCTCGCCTCGGCGACGACGGGGGCGCGCCGTACGACGTTGGGGTACGGGCCCGCGGGCGCACTCGCGAGCGTGGAGGACCCCGTCGGTCGGCGGGTGGGAATCGAGCGTGACGGAGCGCTCCGCGCGATCGGGCTCGTGCACACCGATGGCGCGAAGAGCGCGTACGCGTGGAGCGCGATGGACGACCTCACTCAGGTCACGCCACCCGGAAAGGGGGCGCACGCGCTCACCTACGGCAAAGACGGGCAGCTCGCCACGTACGTTGCCCCGGGCGCGAGCCCGATCGCGGTGGGGTACGACGGAGATCGCGACCTCACCAAAGTCACCTACGAGGACGGCACGGCGACGGACATCGTGCGCGACGGCGCAGGCAGGCCGTCGCGGCTCGTCTACGCGGGCGGTGAGGTGTCGTTCGCGTACGACGGTGCGAGTGGCCAGCTCCGCACGCTCACGACGAGCGGTGGGCAGGGGCTCGCGTTCGGGTGGGACGGCGCGCTCCTGCGCGACGTGACGGCGAGCGGCGTCGCTCCCGGGGTGGTTTCGTCCACGTACGACACCATGCTGCGAAGGGCGACGGAGAGCGCATCGGGCAACGTGGTGTCGTTCGGGTACGACGCGGACGGGATCCTCGTGCGAGCGGGCTCGATGTTCCTCACGCGAGAGCCGGCGAGCGGCCGCCTCGCGAGCCTGAGCGTTGGCCTCGCGGGGGAGACCTTCGGGTACACGGCGTACGGCGAGCTCGCGAGCTACCAGGCGCGGAGCGCGAGCGGGGTGCTGCTCGACATGGCGCTCGCGTACGACGCGCTCGGCCGCCTCGAGGAGAAGCGCGAGAACGGCGTGACGTACGGCTACGCCTACGACGCCCGCGGTCGCCTCTCGCGCGTGACGCGAAACGGAACGACGACGCATGCCTACACGTACGACGGAAACGGAAACCGCACCGACAGCGGCGTCACGACGGACGGGCGTGACCGCGTGGTGTCGAAGACGGGTGCAAGTTACACGTACACGGGCAAGGGGGAGCGAGCGACGAAGGCGGAGGGCGCGAGCCTGACGCGGTACGGGTACGACGGGCGCGGGCACTTGGCGAGCGTGGAGCTGCCGAGCGGGATCCGCGTGGAGTACGAGCTGGACGCGTACGGGCGGCGCGTGGCGAAGCGTCGGAGCGGGACGGTCGAGAACCGCTATTTGTACCGAAACGCGCTGCAGCCCGCGGCGGAGGTGGACGCTTCGGGGAACGTGGTCACGAGGTACGTGTACGCGCGCGGGGAGCTCGGGCCGGACCTGATGGAGCGCGGTGGCGCGACGTACGCGCTCCTGAAGGACGAGCGCGGGAGCGTGCGGTTCGTCGTGGACGTGTTCAGCGGCGTGGTGGCGCAAGCGCTGGAATACGACCCGTTCGGCAAGGTCACGAGCGACACGAGCCCCGGGTTCCAGCCGTTCGGGTTCGTGGGCGGCATGCACGACCCCGACACGGGCCTCCTGCACCTCGGGGCACGCGAGTACGACCCGGAGACCGGAGCGTTCACGAGGCGCGACCCGAGCGGCCTCGAGGGAGGCGAGAACCAGTACGCGTACGCCGGAGGAGACCCGGTCAACTACTGGGATCCGGACGGAAATTTCGTCGCGGCGGTGGTTGTGGGAGCGGCGGCGGGGGCCGCGATCGGTGGGGCCGAGGGAGCGGTCTTCGGCGCAGCCGACGAGGTCCTGGACCAGGCCTTCGACCCCGGGAGAACGGGGTTCGATTGTGGTGCCATACGCGCTGCGGCGAAACGCGGCGCCGCAGCCGGAGCCGCGGCGGGCGCGGTCGCGGGGGGAATCGGGGCGGCGGTAAGGGGGAGCAAGCGCTCCTTCTCGAAGGCTGATCGCGCGGCGGGATTGGAGAAGGCGAAGGACGCGCACGGAGCTCCGCGATGTGAATACTGTGGGCAGGAAATCGACCCGACGGCGGGAAGGCCGAACTCCTACGAGGCCGACCACCGGGACCCCTACTCAAGGGGTGGCCCAACGACGCCCGATAACCTCGCCGCGTCTTGCCGCACATGCAACCGCGCCAAGGGCGCCAAGACCCCGGAGGAGTGGAACCGATGAGCAGGGAAGTTCTGGCGTTCGTGTGCTCGCACGTGTTCGAAAAGGGGAGTTCTGTGCTGTTCGTTTCTCGTGCCGACGGGGACTGGCAACTGATCTGTGGAGGTGCGCATGAGGAGGGAGAAGTCCCGCGCGTTGTCGGCATCAACCACCTCTTGGATGATGACCCCAGCCTTCGCGAAATTCTGGATCTTCCCACGGACTGGGAAGCCGAACGCCCGGCCCACGGAAAGGCTTGGAAACGTCGACCAGTCGCATGGGTGTAGTTCCCACCGTCCCAGGAGATTGGGTGATGAAAGGGCCTGTGAGTCGAGGGAACTACTTCCGGGGTGGGTCGCCACGCGCGCCGATGTGCCTCCCCCTGGCCGCTCGGAGGCTTCGCGTTCGCGAGTAGCATGCGGTGACGCTGGAGAGCGAAGCCGAGAACGGCCATTGGGGGAGGCCGCGGGGGCGGAGGCCGTGAGGCCGCGCACCCGCGGGTGGGGCACCCCTTCTCGCTCTCGACCCCGACACGGGCCTCCTGCACCTCGGGGCACGCGAGTCCGACCCGGAGACCGGAGCGTTCACGAGGCGCGACCCGAGCGGCCTCGAGGGAGGCGAGAACCAGTACGCGTACGCGGGAGGAGACCCGGTCAACTACTGGGATCCGGACGGAAATTTCGTCGCGGCGGTGGTGGTGGGGGCGGCGGTCGGTGGGGCCGAAGGAGCGGTCTTCGGAGCGGCCGACGAGGTCTTGGACCAGGCCTTCGACCCCGGGAGAACGGGGTTCGACTGCGCCGCGATACGATCGGCTGCAGGCCGAGGGGCGGCCGCCGGCGCAGCCGCCGGAGCGGCGGCGGCTGTCGGTAGAGGCGGTGCCTTCGGGAGCAACAAGTCGGGCCAGGCGACGTCGCGGACGAGCTGGCGGAAGGCTACCCCCCGGTCGGCGTGGGACAGAGCGGTCTTCGGCGCAGCCGACGAGGTCATGGACCAAGCCTTCGACCCCGGGAGAACGGGGTTCGATTGTGGTGCGATACGCTCGGCTGCAGGCCGAGGGGCGGCCGCGGGCGCAGCGCCGGAGCGGTCGCGGGAGGGGCAAGAGCTGCGTGGAACGGGGTTCCTCGTCCCGGCAAGGGACGGGGTTCCGTCCCGGAAGCGGGTAGAGACAAAAATCGCTTTTTCTCGCCTGGAGACCGGGCGAGGCAGCTCGACGCCAGGGGCTCCCGGAGGAGCCGACAAGAGGGGCTCGATGCCGCGTCGGCGCCGCGATCGCTTCGCGTGAGAGGCCCTCCCGCGCCCTCCCCTCCGGCCGCACCTTGCCCTCGACGCGCGCCCAGCTCCTCGGATAGTGTCTTCAGGCATGGGGACGAAGAAATCCACAAGCATCACGAAGAAGAAGACGGCCACCACCAAGGCCACGTCGGCGGGCAAGGGTGCCTCCTCGAAGAAGAGCGCACCTTCCGCTGCCGCCCATCCGTTGAACGAAGGGGGGCTCCGCGGAGAGCGCGAGCAGCTCGCCGCGCTGCGGGACGCCTTTCCGCCGCTCACACTCGAGGAGTCCGACGCCTTTCTCGCGACGAGCTCCCCGGAGACCTGCCGCGCGAAGGGCAATGGAACCAAAGCGCGCGACGTGGTCCGGATGGCCGTGGCGTGGGCGCGCACCCTCGGTGAAAACCCAGCCGATGCGGCCGTAAACCCGAAGCGGGCTCGCTGGTTCCTCGACTGCACGAGCGCGCTCGCCGAGCTCGTGGCAGGCAACACCATTCTCAGGAATCCCTCCGTGACCACGGTCGACACCGAGGCCTACCGGAACGCCGTCGATCTCACGGTCGACGTCAGGCGGGCCGCGAGGCGCGCGCTCGGCGACGACGCAGCGCGCCTCGACGCGCTGATGCAGGCGCTCAAGCCCGAGGCCCGCGACGCCAAGGCCGAGGCGCTTCGCGCGACCAAGGGCTTGCTCGAGGGGTGGCTCAGGGAGAAGGGCCTCGGCCTGCGCCTCCGCCTCCAGGACATCACGCCGGAGACGACCAACGCGCTCGAAGCCGCCGCAAAAGCCCTCGACGACGCCGCCGCCACGAAACGCGCGGCCACCCAGATCGACCGCGACTCTCCGGCCGAGAACGAGGCCGAAGGTCGCCTCCTCTTCGCGATGAAGTGGCTCTGGGACGACTTCAAGGCGGCCAGGCGAAAGGGGAAGTCCGCGCTGACGCTCCAGGTCTCCCCGGCCATCCTCCGAGGGCTCGGCATCGGGAGGTCGGGCGAGGCGGACGACGCCGACGACGAGGCCGCGCCCACGACGTGATGGGTGTGCGGGGGGGGCGCCGAGGGCAGGGAGCCGGGGGGGCTGCCTCGTGCGCGTACGGCCACGCGCTTCTTCACTTGGGAGCCGTGCCCCGCAGGACGTCGAGACGATTCGTCGGAGCATCGGGTGCGAGGAAGTCGGGGATGGTACGCGGGCTCCTCCGGGGCCTGCGAAGGAGCTCGAGCGGCCACTCGGTGACGCGGCGCTCCGGCACGTGCACGTACCTTCCCGGCTCGGGCTCGTCGATGTACTCCTCTTGGAGGACAAGGGCGAGCGGCTCCCCCGCGCCGGGCGCCGTCTCGGCGAAGGCAAGCGCATCCTCTGCCGAACAAAAGGCGTGGAAGTAGTCGTCTCCGTGCTCAGCATCGGGCGCGCCTCGATCAGGGTGGCACCAGACGCGATACTCGAGCACGGCGTCCCACACGAATCCGCCGCCTGCGTTGGCAGCTGCCGGATACCGCCCGACCCGGTCAGGGTCGAGAACGTCTGGATAGAGTGACTGGGTCATGTTTTGGTTTTCAGAGTCGGACCGAGCATCAGTCCAGTCGTTCCATCCTCGCTCGAGATCGAGACTTCTCATTCTCGTGCTCGAACAATCCGAATCCTGCGGCGAACGCGGCGAACGTCGGCCTTGGACCTATCTGACCTCTGGGAGGGCGACTTGGTGCTTTCATCGGACATCGTGCAAATCGACCCTCCGCCTGGAGCGGTGTTTATGGTAGACATGACTGCCCAACTCATGTTCGGCACCGCGAGACCGATAGCAAATCTGCTAAAGCAACCCGTGCACCACTCTGTTTCTGAAGGCCGTCGAAGCCATGCGGTTTCCTTCAACTTCCTCTCACAATTGGAAGGGAGCGTTTCGGCATTTGAGCACCTCGGCCCGCGGCTCAGAAGTTGATGAAGTTGCCCGGCGTGTCGAAGAATTCCTCCATCCGAGACTGAGTCATCCGATGTTTAGAATTGCCAAAGTAGGCGCACTTAATCTCGTCAACCAAGAAGCGACCGCCGGTCTTGTCGTAGTCGCGGAAGAAGTCGGGCGTGTAGAACGCTGGGGTTGTGGAGTAGGATGGAGAGCCTCCCTCATACTTGCAAGTATCGCAGAAGAAGTCCACCCGGCCGAGCCCGCCGCTGATGTGCCTGGTAAGAAACATGCGCGCAATGGGTCTGCTTCGACACTGCCAGCACTTCCCGGGTACTCGGAGGTGGCGCGCTCGTCGAACGAGGTCATCAAAGCGTTGTCGAGCGGCCCCGTGGAGGTTCTTGTCCGCGTTGTTTGCGATCATCCACCACACGTAGCCAGGGTCGTTGAAGAAGAGCCACTCTATGGTTCGTTCTGCATGTTTACCAAAGCCCAGCTTGTACGCCATAATCAGCTCCGAGAAGATGCGTGATGGTTCCGCGTCTGCCCAACGCTCGCGTTCAGCGGCAACCGCCACCGCGCTGCGCAGGGGCGTGATTGTGGGCGGTTGTCCGCTTTCTATCCACCCGTTGCGCCTTTCGCCAGCTCACCTCGAGTCCAGAGGCGGTACCGGGCATCAGCCACGTTCCGGTCCGAGAGTGCGCGATTAAATGCGACAGGTACCGTGAGTCCTTGAAGAAGATGGCAGGCAAAGAAGGTCTGAGCAAATAGGCTCCCGACCACCGCGTGGACAGGTTTAAATGGCGCAATTACGTGGTCCACCGCGCTGGCGGCTGAGATCGTTCTCGCGAATGGGGCGGTGCCAGTCTGGCACGCGAGGCAAACGATTGTTCGTCGCGGCAGGGCGTGGCTATTGAGTTCAAGTGACGTGACAATTGCATCGGCAGAGAGCGCGTTCGGTTGTCCGCCGAGCACCATGCCGTCGGCTGACGCGTGGCCGGCGAGAACCAAAATTGTTGCTGCTTCGCGCTCTCGCTTCCACAGGGGGTCGAGTTCGGACGCGCTGCGAATCTTGTACGAAGTAAGAGCCTCATCGGGAACCATAAGCCGAAGAAACTGGACGACACTTTTCGACAATGGATCAAGCGTTCCGAATTCAGAGGCGAAGTCTCCACACGTTAGAACGACAATTCGAAATACCTTACGAACTCTAGCCTTCTTGATCGGCGAGGTACCCCCCGCTACATCGACGGTGTCTTCACCAACTTGGGTAATCTTACGGCAGGTCACAGCGAAGGGCTGCTCGCCATCGAGGTAGCGGGTTGGCACCCAGACATCGGTGCCAACGTCGAATTCGACTCCTTCGGCACTTTGACCCGAAGGCTCCGATGCCGACGCTGCTGTGTCGGCTTCAAAGATTGTCGGCGGTCTGTTCGCTTCTTCAGTCATCTGTTTCCTTGAGGCCGAACGTTTGCAAAGCATCGCCCGGCGCCGGAATCGGAATCCACGCCACGGCGTTGACCTTAGGATGAATCTCCGCCCATCTTCTGACGATGCCAGGCCCGTACATGTCAAAGAACCGGGTGGCAGCCTGCGCAACGTCGATCTCTCGGCCAGTTAGACGAGCATAGTTCCCCTCGATGCAAGCAAACTCGTCGGAGAAGCCACTTCCCTTGGCCGGAGGAATACCGCGTGCTTGCAGGAACATGCTCAGGGTGATTGATATCGCCTGCTGGCGTATGCGAGGCGGTGGATGATTCAGGTCTAGACGATGTACACTGATGTCCTTCGCGCCAGCGCACCACAGATGAAACTGGGTCCCGACTGCCCGAAATACGTCAATAGCCGTACCGAGGTCCTGTTGCTGCGTCGTCGTGCGACCAAGAAGGTCGGTCGGGCAATTCGGCAAGCGGAGGATCATGTTGGTTGCGAAGTTGTCCGCGTCGTATTCGAGCGCCTGTCTCGTGAGACAATCGGCCGTCGCCGTCCCTTCCGGGTCTACCTCGAGAAGTGCGTTCCCGGGTCCAACAACAGCCAGATGTCCGTGGAATGCATGTCCGAGCTCGTGAAGGATGACAAACGAACATGCAATGAAGTCGAGCCAATCCGCGTAGGCGGCCCGCACAGGACACTTCGGGGAGACTGGGGAAAGCGGCATGTCCGTTGTCGACCCCTGCCAGATCAAGTCATTTGCGTTCGTAAAGTAGTCGAAGAGGGATGGAACCTCGGTTTCAAGGCTCGCGTCGCCTATCTCGGGCCAGACTTGCGGATGTGATAGCAGCCGAAAGAATATGTCACGGCTAATAACAAACACACCGAGGTTCACCGAGACCAGCGTGCGACCGTTAGGTTCCAGGCTGCAACTAGCGTTGAACGAGGCGTCGGTTCTGACCTCGAAGCGGAGGAGCTCTTCTGGACGTTCGATCTTGCAGTGAATACTGAACGCTGTGCTGATGAAGGCCACCAGCTTACGACAGTCGCCCACAACATCCTCGAGAGTGGCATAAGGCAAGGTGGCCCCATCAAGCGCATACATCTTGCGGCGCGCCTTTCGGCGAATACGTCGGGAGCGCCGTGTTCGAGGGTTCATGAAGGTCGCCCCTTCCAAGCAACTGTTGGGCCAACAGCGACCACCGCCGTCGCTCCTCGTTCTCATTCTGGTTCTCGAGCAATCCGAATTCTGCGGCGAACGCCCCTGTTCAGCGGCGGGCCGCGCAGCGGACCGTCCGCTGCAACCGGTTGTTAGGCCTTGAGATATATGCCTCTGCGCACATCGGCTTCCGCAATGTTCGTCAATTCGCCGACGATACTCTCCTGGTGCTGCGAAAAATAGTCTTGGCCAACCTCTAGCGTCGCTGAATACTCTGGACTGACCTGCGCTCCAGCAAGAAATACCTTTACGCAATACCGACCATCGAGAATTGCGACGCGCACTTCAAAGGTCTTGTCTTCATGTATAAAGGTGGAATTTTCCAAGCGTGATTCTCCAAATTGTGATGGACTGCGGACTGCGGTTGCTGAGATAGCAGCCGCAGCCCGAACCATCGATGGCTAGAGTAAGGTCGTGAGAAGATTTCCCTTGCCAACGAGACTACCCGTCCTGTCACGTGTTTCGTTGTTCTTCGGGTTGTAGGTTCCCTTCAAGCTACCTGTGTGGTCTCGAAGCTCCAACTTACCGTCCGAGAGAGTCTTGATCTTGCCGAGCAGCCTACCCGTCCTGTCTCTGAGTTCTTGATCTGCCATACGCTTCTCCTATTGCCGCAGGTTGATTTGGCCTCTGTGGCGCGGCACTCCATGTTGGCCTAACGTTTGCGTTCAGCGGCAATAACCAAAGGAGCCCGCGAAGCGGGGCGACTGCCGGTTCTTTGTCCGCTGCAACGCTCTGTTCGAAGACGAGAGCCCCGCCTCTTCGGCTGCGGATTTGAGTCTCTCGATTGCGTGCATGGTGCACGGGTATGCCGGGTTCCGCGGCGCCTTCGGCTCGCGCTCGGGTCTAGGCAGTTCACTACAGCAAATGTTAAGCCCCAAGCGCAGCAGTGATTGCCTTCAGCTCGGAGAGGTAGACCTCGATACGCGTGGTCTTCGACGCGCCGGTGGCGGCCTTGAGATACGCGCCTATGCTGGTTACCTTCTTGTCGGCGGTCCGTGCGAGCGCCTTGTTGGTGCTCTGCAATTTAACGAGAGCGTCCATCATTGCTTCGTAACTGGACGTACTTCTGTGCGCTATGCAGTTTCGAATGAACTTCGCTGCGTTCATGACTTTCTGATGGGAGGACGATAGCGCCTTGTACTTTGCTGCGTGCGCAGGGAGCAGGTTCTTTCCGGCGCGATCAATCATTTGCTTGGCATCGTAAAAGGTGATGTTGTGGCCGCGTGGATCCAAGAGCGGATACAGGTCGGCGGCCTTAATGTGCTTGATGGACCCAAGGCCGATCTTACCCGCGTACCAGACACCAAACTCCCGTTTGACTAGATCTTGAATCAAGCTCTGCTTCTTGGCGATGAAGACGCTGGAGTCCTTGTTGATGTACGAGAAGTACAGATCAGAAAGCGCTCCTTCGAACAAGATGGCGCCTGATAGAAAGACGTGCTCTGCCAGCAGAGAGGTGTCCGACTTTTCGGTCGGTAAACCGACCAGACTTTTGGCGGACCGCAGGTAGTAGTCCACCAGCTTCCTAATCTCAGCGTCAAAGTCGTCTGCGACGTCTTTTGGATTTAGCTTGTTCATGCAGAAGGGACCTCTCGGGATCTAACGTTAGCGTTCAGTGTCCGCTGCAACGCTCTGTTCGAAGGCATGAGCCTCGCCTCTGCTGCGGCTTCGAGTGAATGAAGGGGGTGTCGGCATGCTGTTCTACGGTTTTCCCTCAACGTCGCCAGTATTGAGCAGACCTGTCTAATCCCGAAAGCGGCCACGCGAAGACATCGACTCTGAGCGTTCCCGGCGGTAGACGGCTTCTTGTCCGCAAGGAGCACGAGGACGTCCCCGCCAAGGAACCCTGCCGTTCCAGCGAACCGGCAGTGGTTGCCATTCTTGGACAGGGGAGGCGACGAGGCGCCTCAAGCCCAAGAGACCCATCATGACCGTGCCAGTTCAAGTCGTCGACCCCTCCCCCGAAATAGAGACCTCTCGAACAATTTTGAATTCCTCGAACGTAAATTCGACAGCCCCGTCTATCCGACGCCCGCAGCCTATCCAGACCTCCTCTGCAGCCTATCTCATCCACCCTCATGCGCCAGCTCGCCGGTCTGGCCCAAGCTTTTCCCACTCTTCATCCCCAACATCCCAGCGCACAAATGGCGCGTTAGGCAGACCGGCATACCCCGGTCCAGCGGACTCGCGGAGCCGAAGGCGATCGAGCGGCTTCGGCCGGCCAGAGGCCCTCGGTAGAGCACGTGGGTGTCGCTCATGGTGGTCGAGACGTCAGCGTGGCCGAGGAGCTCTTGGACTGCACGGATGTCGGTGCCGGCGCGCTCCTTCACGTTCACCCCGATCGCCCCCGCCAAAGCTCTCGCCCGGCGGCCCGGCTCAGCGGACGACAAGCGCCCCATTCCCGCGAACGGGCCACAGGACCGCAGACCCAGCGCCGGAAGCCGGAACGCTACCCCTGCCCTCCCTCGCCTGCCCGCAGCCCCCGAAGCCCCCACCATCGCACCCTCCCCAGAAACCGCGAGACCCTCACACCACGCCCACCGTTCCTCAAGACCACACGAGGGCCCGCGGGGCGTCAACTCTTTACGTCGCGCGCTCGAACATTTTGTCTGCGGGCCGATCGCTCCCCATTCTGACGCGCATGCATCTCCTCCACGGCGTTCCATCGCCCCCCGCACGCGGGCTGTGCGCGCCCTAACAGCCCGTTGATTTTCTCCCGTCGGCCGCTCGCCGCCGCATCCCGAGCGCCTTCGTTGCGATCCTGCGGTGCGTGCTCACCTACAAAAGTAGGTTCCGCGCGCTCCTCGGATCGCGCCTCGGCGTTCGGGCGCGGGCGTCGAACGGCCTCGGTCCGAAAAATCAACAGGCTGCTAACGCCGTGCGGCGCAACTCCCGGCACATGTGCCGGCCTCGGTCTCGACTTCGGCGCCGTCTTCGTCGTGCACCCCCTGCAAGGCATCGCCCATGGCACCTTCACGACCCGAGCCTCGTGAAATCGCCTCCACGAGCACCCCGATCGCCTCCACAAGCACCCCGATCGCCTCCACAAGCACCCCGATCGCCTCCACAAGCACCCCGATCGCCTCCACGAGGGGGCCTCCCCCGCTTTCGACAGGCTCGATCCGACTTTCGAGACGGTCGGATCGCGATCACGACGGAGTCGACGGCACCTCTCTCACGGTCCCACCACCGGCCCCGCGTCAGCGTGCCTTCGTGACACCGGCGAAGCCCGCCGCACGCACCGCGGCCTCGACCCCGTCGAAGTAGGCCCGCTCCGAGGCCTCCCCGAGGGCACGCTGCCGCGCCCCGTCGTCGCCCACGCGATCGCCGCTCTTCACCCACACGGCCACGCCCGGCCCGCCGCTCTCGAACGGCACCGCGCACACGATCTTCGCGGCCGCGAGGTCGACCACGTCGATCGTGCCGGAGAGGACGGCCCCGGCCTTCGTCGCGTCGCGCTCGGAGAGGCGCACGAGACCGACGTGCGTCACCGTGAGCGCCGCGGTGAGCTCCGCCTCGGCCGCGGCGAGCGCCGACACGCTCCGCCCGGGTGTCGTGGTCTGGTGGAGCAGACGAAACACGGGCGACTCCACGAAGGCCGGCGACGTGTCTCCCTTCGAACCACGAGGGACACGCGCGGCGCTCGCGAGCGCCAAAGTCACACGCGGTCCGACGCACGGCGCCGCGGGCGCACGAGCTCCGACCAGGGTCGCGAGCGGGGCGAAGTGGTCGGTCGCGGCGGAGCGCGCCACGTCGAACGCGACCTCGGCCTCGTCGAGCGCGGCCTGGTCTCGACGCTCACGCACGAACATGACCACCGCGAAGAGCACGATCGCCGCGGCGACGGCACCGACCACCGAGCGCACCGACGACCTTCCCCGGGGCTCGTCCGAGGGCGGCAAAGGCTCGGTCGCGCCGGGCTCGGCGAGGGTGGCCTTCGTCGCGAACACCCGCCGCCGCGCGAGCGGCCAACCGACGCACCCGAAGCCCATGCCAAGGAGAAGCAAGGTCATGAGCGCGCGTGCCCCCTCGCCTCCCGACAAACGGGCGGTGAACGGCGCAGCGAGGAATACGCTCCCCATGGCGACCAACACGGCCGTCGTGACGATCGTCGGTCGGCTCTCTTCGGCCCCGCACTCGCGGCAACGCCACACCTCCACGCGGCCGGCGCGCGTACGGTCCTCGTGCGCGAAGGTGAGGCTCGGGTGCCTGCATCTTGGGCAGAAACGGGTCATGACCTGCCCGAGGAGTTACTCGAAGGCGCGCCCTCGGGCTGCTAAGAACGGCTCGCCACCATCGCGGCGACGAGGGCTCCGCCGATCACGAGCACGACGAGCACGAGCGTCACCGCGATGCGCGAGCGGCGCTTGCCCGCGTCGAACATGCCGAGCTCGTCGCTCGAGAGGTGCACGTCGGCGGCCCACGGATCGACCTTCGGCGCGGGAGCCAACGCGGCCGGCTTGGGCGCGACCGGCGCGGGCGCGGGGCTCGGCGCGGCGAGCACGGGGCTCGGCGCGGGCGTGGCGGCGAGGAGCGGCCCGGGTACAGGAACAGGAACGAACGCAGAGGCGGCAGCGACCGGCGCAGGCGCGGCCACGGCGGGCACACCACCCGGATCGGTCGACTCGAGCGTGCGCTCGGTGCGATCGAGCTTGGCCTCGAGCGAGGCGATGCGAGACTCGAGCGCGCGCACGTGATCCTCGAGCGGCTTCGTGAGCTCGCGGGCGACCGCCTGCGCGAGCATACGCACGTCTCCCTCGGAGAGACCGCCAGGGCGCTCGGTGACCGAGGTGACCGAGGCCGAAGGCGCGCGTGGCGCGACGCCGCGTGGGAGCTGGTATCCCCCGGGCTCGGTGTGCTCCGGGTTCGACTTCATGGGCGCGCGCGGCGAAACGCCCCCCTTCGACGGCATCTGCGCTCCGGCGGACACCTTGCCGGGAAGCGGAGACTCACCCGAGGTCGAGCGCATCGGAGGCCGGGGTCCTTGATCCTTCACGCCTCGAGCATAGCGGCCTGCGCTCGAAAGTGCTTCCCACAAAAGCGCGTCGGGCAGAGAGCCGAAGCTCCCTGCCCGATTCGCCAACTGTCCGTTTTCGTTACTTCTTCGGAGCCGAGGCCGCGGGCTTCGCGGGGGCCGCCGAGGGTTTGGCCGCGGGGGCCGAGCCGGCCGGCTTGGCCGAGGGAGCCGCGGAGGGCTTGCCCGCGGGAGCCGCGGTCGTCGTGGGCTTCGCGCCGCCGCCGGTGGCAGGCTTCGCGGTGCCGGGCTTGGCCGAGGCGCTGTCCGCGGGGGCCGCGCTGTCGTCCGGAGCGGCGCTCGTGAGGGCCGCGGCGACCGAGGTCTGCTTCACTTCGAGCTCGAAGGAGAAGCCTCCCTTGAAGTGCGAGGGGTCACCCTTGTACGCGTCGGTGATGTTGATCTTGTAGTCGCCCGGCTCGAGGTGGACCTCGGCGTCGTCGTGCTCGTCCTTGACGAAGCTCTTGCCGGTCGAGTCGGTCACGTTGAGCACCGGCTGGAGCGGGATTTTCACCGTCGACGGGGCCTGGGCGTGGATGTGGTAGGTGCCGGCCTTCGTGACCTTGAGCTTCACGTTCTCGCCGGAGTCGTTGTAGATCTTGCCGGTGCACTTGTGGCCGGCTTCGGTCTGGTCGGTGATGTCGCAGTAGTTCACGCCGGGGGCCGGCGGGTCGGCGAAGATCGAGACCGGGAGACCGATGAGGAACGAGACGCCCGCGCCGATGAAGCCGGCCATGGCCTTGGTCTTCGTGGAGCCGACGAGCTTGTCGCGGCCCTTGGTGGACGCGAGGAGCTTGCCGAGCATGCCGTCTTCTTTGGTGATGGTGCCGCCCGCGAGCTTGCCCATGACGAAGAGGTTGCCGGTCGGGGCCACGAGCTTCTCGATGCACTCGACGCCGTCACCCGTCTTGTCGCCACCGGGGACGCTCACGCTGGTGCGGAACTGACCGAACTGCACGTCGCCCCACGAGACGCCCTGCTTCTGGTTGAACGACTTCTCGAGCTCGACGTCCATGCCCTTGGTCGCGTCGACCGCGACCGGACCGGAGCCGTCGTTGACGAAGAACTGCGAGCCGACCTTCTGGGTCGTGATCGTGTTCTTGCCGGTCTCCTTCTTGGTGCCGTTCTCGGTGGTGACGTAACGGTGCCAGTGCTGGATGACTTCGATCTCGTAGTAGAGGCAGGGTTTGCCCGAGCAGGGCGCCACGAGCTGCTGCTGGCCAGGTTGAACCGCACCTTCGGTGCTGATCCGGCCCTGGGCGTCGGCGACGCTCGGGTTCGAGGCGATCTCGCCCGTCTTCTTGAACGGCGCGGCGAGGATCTTCTTCATCTTCAGGTGCTGCATGAGCCCGACCACGCCAGCGATCAGGGCCACGAAAATCAGGAAAAAGCCGAGGTATTGCACGGTGCCTTGTTCTCCTTCTGGTTCGTCCTACGCACGCCGTAGAAACTTCTCCCCTGGAAAAAACACTTGCCGGGAGGGTACGCGAAGCCCCCCGAAATAGGCGGAATATCGCCTCGTCCTACGCGGCCGTAACGCAGCCCTACGGGGCCAAAACGGGGCTTGCGCCCTCCGAAAAGAAAAATAGTGTGTGGCCTGCCCATGGATTCCATCGCCAGCCCGCCGAACTCGCTCATCGGAACCACCCTTCGCGAGCACGTGCTCGCCGGCATGCAGGCCGCCCCTGGCGCCACGGGGGAGTTCACCTCCCTCCTCAACCACGTCTCGCTCGCGGTCCGCATCATCAACTCGCGCGTCCGCTCCGCGGGCCTCGCCGGCCTCCTCGGGTACACGGGCGAGACGAACGTTCAGGGCGAGCGCGTCCAGAAGCTCGACACGTACGCGAACGACGTGATGTTGAGCGTGCTCCAGCGGAGCGGCCACTGCGGCGTCATCGCGAGCGAAGAGAACGACGAGCCCATCTACTCGAACCACGGCGGCAAGTACGTCGTGCTGTTCGACCCGCTCGACGGCTCGAGCAACATCGACACCAACGTCTCGATCGGCACCATCTTCGCCGTGCTTCGGCGGCGCGAGCCCACCCCCATCGTCGACGACGCCCTCCGCCCGGGCCGCGAGATCGTGGCCGCCGGGTACGCGCTCTACGGCCCATCCACCGTGTTCGTCCTCTCCACGGGCCACGGCGTGCACGCCTTCACGCTCGACCCGAACGTGGGCGAGTTCTTCTTGTCGATGCCGAACATCCGCTGCCCCAAGAAGGGCTCCACCTACTCGGCGAACGAGGGCAACTACGCCCGATGGGCCCCCGAGATCCGCCGCTGGGCCGACGCCATGAAGGCCGAGGATCCGGCGCGAGGTACCCCCTACGGCCAACGGTACGTGGGCTCCCTCGTGGCCGACGCCCACCGCACCCTCATGAAGGGAGGCATCTTCGCCTACCCGGCCGACGAGAAGGCCGCCTCCGGGAAGCTCCGCCTCCTCTACGAGGCGAACCCCATGGCCTACCTGCTCGAGCAAGCCGGCGGCGCCGCGACCACGGGCACCCACCGCATCCTCGACGTCCAGCCCACCGACGTGCACCAGCGCACGCCGCTCGTGCTCGGATCCACCGAGGACGTTGCATTCTACAAAGAGTTCGTCGCCGGCAAACGCTGACGGTCGCAGGTCAGCGCGCGACGGGATACCCGGTCTCCTGGGCGAGCCACCGGAGCGCGTCGCACGCGGAGAAGAGCCCCGTGATCTTGCCGTTGCTCGACACGATCGGCACGTGCTCGATCTCCGGGTTCGTCAGCAGCCCGACCACGGTCGCGAGCGGCGCGTCCTCGCGCAGGGTGTAGGGAACGGGGCGCATGAGGTCGCGGGCGACGAGCTCCGCCCGGCCGTCGCGCCGCCGCTCGCTCGCGCACCCGCGTAGGAAATCCGACCTCTCGAGCATCCCGACGGGGCGCCCCGCTTCATCGACGACCGGCACCCCCGTGACCGCTTCGTCCACGAAGAGAGATTGAAGGGCCGCGAATGGGGTGTCGCCCTCGACGCACGCGAACGTGCGCTCCGCGAGGACCGTGCGCTCCGCGAGATCGGCGCCCTTCGGGGACGCGAGCTGACAGACGACCGTGCGCGCGTCACCTTCGGTCTCGGGGAACGACACCACGTGGCGGCAGGCGTGGCAGTCGCTGAAGGGGACGCTGCACCCGCGCTGCTTGCAGAACACGTACTCGGCGCGCGCGGCGTCACCGTGGCCGCTCAGCACCACGCGCCGCTTCACGGCGCTCCTCACGAACACCTCGCCCATCCCGGGCTCGATCGATTCGGTCGTGTCGCCCTCGCCGAGTGCCGCGTCGCGCATGGCGATCCCGAGGAGCAACTTCGGCGCCAACGGAGGAACGCAGACGGCCGCTCATGGCCGAGATCCGCCACGCAGCCTTTGCGCGAGGGCGCAGAAATCAGGTCCGTTACGCCACGCTGCGCGCCTTCACCTCGGACAGATCGAGGTGGTGGGTCGCGTGCTGGAGGATGCCCCGCCTGTGCGAGACGATGACGACGGTGGTCTTGCCGACGAGCGCCGCGAGCGAGCCCGCGATCTCGAGCTCGGTCGCCTCGTCGAGGTTCGCCGAGGCCTCGTCGAGCACGAGCACGTGAGGGTCGGTGAGGAGCGCACGCGCAAGGCAGAGGCGCTGTTTTTGCCCGGCCGAGAGCCCCGAGCCGTCTTCGCCGATGGGGTACTCGAGCCCGCCCGGGAGCTTCTTCACGACCTCGCCGAGGCTCGCCTTCCCGAGCGCCTCCCAGAGGTCGTCGTCCCCGACGGGAATGCGTGCACCATACATGAGGTTGTCGCGGATGGTACCGGCGACCAAGAACGACTCGGCCCCCACGTAGCCGACGCGCACGTCTTCTCGCGCGAAGTACTCGGCGGGCCTCTGGCCACCGACCGTGACCCCGCCGGCCGAGGGCGCGAGCACCCCGAGCAGCAGCCCGAGCAGCGTGCTCTTCCCGCAGCCGCTCGGCCCGACGATGGCGAGCTGCGAGCCCTTCGCGATGTCGAGCGAGACGTGGGTCAAGGTGTCGGTCTCGGCGCCGGGGTAGCGGAACGAGAGCCCCGACACGACGATGCTCGGGGCCGAGCCCTCCTCGCGCGAGCGGTTCTCCTTCGAGAGCTCGGGGGCCGGGCGCACCTCCATGGCGACGGCCGACTCGCCCTCTTCGAGGGTCAAGACGTACTGGATCGACTCGCGGAACTGCGGCGTCACCTGGTTCGCCATGGAGAACATCGACACGGTGACCGAGAGCGCCTGCACGAACCGCATGAACAGGTAGAGGAACGAGATGAGCAGCAAGGGCGGCGTGTGCAGCACGTTCTGGCTCATGCCGAGCACCACCAAGATGAGCACCATGCCGAAGAACGGCGTAGCCGCCATGGAGGCCGAGCCGAGCGCGGCCGCGTCGACGAAGTGCTTCTCGTAGGTGTCGATCGAGGTGGCGAGCTTGTGGTGCTCGAGGCGCTCGGTGCGGAGCACGCGGACGAGCGTCGCGTTGCGGGCGATGCGCTCGATGCCCTCCGTCAAAATCTTGAGCTCTTCCGGGACCTTCTCGGCGATCGCCTGCGCCTTGCGGCTCGCCTTGAGCACCACCACGCCCACGAGGCCGAGGCCCAAGAGGGCGATCAGCGCCTCGCGCGGGGTGGCGAGGAACATGATGAGCAGCAGCACGCCCGCCTGCACCGCCGCGGCGAGCATGTTCGAGAAGTAGTAGGCGAAGTGCGACGCCTTGAGCGCCGTGTCGCCGACGCGCGCCTGCACGAGGGCCGCGTTGACCGGGCCGCGCTTCGGCGCGAGCAGCATCTCGTAGATGGCGTACCTGCGCCGCCGCGCCACGATCGCCTCTTGCGCCACGCAGGCCGCCTGGGTGCTCGTGTACTGGCAGACGAGCCGCACGAACGCCACGACGAGCAGGACCCCGCCGAGCTGGAGGTTCGTCGGCGCGAGCTTCTGGATGAAGGGCAGGCTCTCGGAGTTGACCGACATGAGCCCGAGCGTCTTCAAGAGGACCTGGAGCACCACCGCGACCGCGACCTCGACCATCGCGAGGGCGAGGGACGCGCTCGTCCCCATGCCGAGCCACGTGAGCGCCTTTCGCCCCGCGAGCGTCGTCGCTCCGCGGAAAATTCGGCGAGGCTCGCGCCAGGTGAGCGGCGCGGGCTCCGGCTTCGCGGCGAGGCTCGATCCGGCGGCCGACGTGCTCACGAGGAGCGCCCCTTTGGTGTCGCGTCGGCGTGGAGCACGGGCTTCGGCATGGTTGACGCTTCGGTTTTACAGGAACGGAGGCGAGAGTCGACCTTCGACCGGGGTGCGGCGCCCCTCGCCCGCGTTCACGCGAACTTCTTGGAGAGGGCCTCACGCACGGCGAGCGGCGCGTACCGCGACACGTCGCCCTTGTGGCTCGCGATTTCGCGCACGAGCGACGCCGAGACGAACCCGTAGTTGGTGCGCGTCGGCAAAAACACCGTGTCGATG